>CALRMW020000027.1:0-3470 GCA_943369315.1 Synechococcus sp. UW140 | reverse complement strand
CCCTTGTTCAGGTGGAACACCAGCACCGCCAGCATCGCCGCCCCCCGCAGCGCATCGATGTCCGGCCGGTAGGCAAATCCTCCCCCCTTCCCGCCTGCTCCGGTCGCCGGGCCGCTCGCCGACGCGGCGGCTCCGGTGCTCGTGACGGCGGCGATCAACTCGGCCCCCCTGTGTGGAGGGAAATGTACCGACCGGGGGCCGCCGCCGGGTTCAGCCGGCGGTCAGCGCGGGAACCGGGCTTGCCACCAGACCCGCCAGCCACTCCAGCAGGGCCCGGTTGACCTGGTCGGGCACCTCATCGTGGGGGCAGTGGCCAGCCTCCAGCACCACTTCGGTGGTGCGCGCGGGGGCATGCCGCTGGAAACTGGCGCGGCGGCCGGCGGCGTTGATCCAGGGGTCGCGGATGCCCCAGAGCAGCAGCAGCGGGGCGCTGAGGTCGGCGAACAGTTCGTCGAGGGGCTGGCCGCGGGGGATGTCGAAGACGGTGCGGAAGACGCCGAAGGCGCCGGGATCCCGGGAGGGCCGCAGGATCGCCTCCACCAGGGCGTCATCGACGTTGGTGCGGTCGATGTACACCTGATTGAGGGTGCGGCGCACGGTGGCGGGGCGGCGCATGTTCTCGAACAGCAGGCGCTGCAGCACGGGGCTGCGCAGCAGGGCCGCGCCGATGGTGCGGCGGGCGATGGCGCCCCACCCCTTGGGTGGCTCCTGCTCGTCGCTGAAGGGGCCGGCGGCATTGAGCAGGGCCACGCCGGCGGCCCGATCCCCCAGGGCGGCACCGGCGGCAAGGGCGGCGAAGCCGCCGAGGGAGTTGCCCACCAGCACGGTGGGCCGGCCGATCCGCTCCGCCACGTAGGCGCACAGCTGGTCGCGCCAGAGGGCACCGCCGTAGGAGAGGCCGGCCGGCTTGGCGCTGCGGCCGAAGCCGAGCAGATCGATGGCATGGACCTCATGGGTGAGGGCCAGCACGGGAATGTTGAACCGCCAGTGGTCGGTGGAGGCGCCGAAGCCATGCACCAGCAGGATGGCCGGCCCGGTGGGCTGCTCCGGAGCCGCGCGCAGGGCATGCACCCGGTGGCCCAGGAACGACCAGGGGGTCTCGGGTGACGAAGCCATGGACGCAGCGGTGGCGTGATGAGAGACGATGCTAGGAAGCGCGACCAGTGCGCGGCCCTGCCCCCTGCGCCTGCCGCCATGTCCGACGCCTTCAGCCTCTCCGACCTGAGCCCGCTGCTGCCGGGGATCGCCCTCTGGGCCCTGGCCCTCTATCTGCCCCTGAGCGTTCCCCTGGCCCGGCTGGAGAAGGTCCTGGCCGAGGGTTCCCTGGAGGAGGGGCTGCAGCAGCTGCTGCTGGTGGGCGGCAGCCTGCTGCTGGCCCTGGCGGTGGGCCTGGGGGTGGAGTTGCTGCTGAGCTGGGCCCTCGGTCCGGGCTGGGCCGGCAGCCTGGGGTTGATCGCCGTGCTCGGCGGCCTGTCGATCGGCCTGGCGGCCGGACGGGACGATGACCGCCGGCGCTGAGCCCGGGCCGGGGACGGGCACGCCGGGGGGGCCGGGATCAGGCAGCCGGCTCGGCGGTGCCGTCGGCGGGGACCTCGACACCGCTGAGCGCCAGCCGCAGCAGCAGAGGCGCCAGGAAGGTGGTGCCGATCACCATCAGCAGGATGGCCGCCTCCAGGGGCGCCGAAAGGATGCCGGCCTGGCTGCCCAGGCCCAGGAAGATCAGGCCCACCTCGCCGCGGGGCATCATCCCCAGGCCCACCACCAGGCGGTTGGTCTTCTCCTTGCTGAGGTAGCTCCAGCCGGCGGCCACCTTGCCGGCGATGGCCACCGCCAGCAGGAACAGGGCGACGACCAGCCCCTCGCGGTTGTCGGGATTGAGGGGATTCATCACCGACAGGTCCAGGGAGCTGCCGATCAGCACGAAGAACACGGTGGCGAACAGGGCCACCAGGGGCTTCACCGACTCCTGGATCGCCTTGGTGTGCTTCGAGGCGCTGAGGATCAGGCCGGCGGCGAAGGCCCCCAGGGCCGCCTCCAGGCCGATCGCCTCGGCGACGAAGCAGCACAGGCCCAGCACCACGAAGCCGGCCACCGCCACCTCCCCCGGCGCCTTGAGGCGATCGAGCACCCAGTCGAAGGCGGGGGCGGCCGTGCGGCTCAGGAACAGGGCCACCGCCACGAACACCGCGGCCGCCAGCACCAGTTGCAGGATCGGACCGGCGGAGAGCACGCCGTCACCGGAGAGGGCCACCACCACCGCCAGGATCACGATGCCGAAGATGTCATCGAGCACGGCGGCGCCGATGACGGTCTGGCCTTCCCGGGTGCGGAGGAACCCGAGTTCCCCGAAGACACTGGCGGTGATGCCGATGCTCGTGGCGGTCATCGAGGCGCCGGCGAACACCGCCGGAAACAGGGGCACATGGAAGAGGAGGTAGAGCCCCGCCGTGCCCAGGGCGAAGGGCAGCACCACGCCTGTGAGGGCCACGGTGGTGGCCTGCCGGCCCACCGCCATCAGCTCGTCGAGTTCGCTCTCCAGGCCCGTGAGGAACAGCAGGGCGTAGAGACCGAGCTTGGACGTGGCCTCCAGGGAGGGGAAGCTCTCGGCGTAGATCGTGGACACGGCCTCCGGGCTGACCCCGGCGCAGGCACCGATCAGGTCGAGCATGGCCTGATTGAGCTGGGCGTGGACGTCCGGCGGCAGGATCAGGTGCAGACCGGTGACCCCGATCAGAACACCCGCCAGCAGTTCCCCGAGGATCGTGGGCAACCCGAGGCGCACCATCAGCTCTGCAAGGGCCCGGGCCGCCAGGAAGATGACCAGGTAGCGCCCCACCTGCAGCAGGGTTTCCACCGTCTCGATCTGGGTGCTGCCGACCTCGAGCAGCAGGCTGGGCGCGACCATGAAGGAAATCAGTGGCCAACGGACGCTAAGGGCGTCGGCGTCGGTCACGTGTGCCGTTGCTGATCTCCCGACAGGCCGGGCGGGCGGAATGGCAACCACCGCTACGGTCTGGGAACGCACGGCAAGACCTGTGCCCGAGGGACCACCGCGCGCCGACCGCCATGACCGACCAGCAACCCCGCAACCTGAGCCTCCCCACGCCCGGGTGCTTCGCGGACCCCGATCGCAGCGGCCTGACGGCGACGGACGTGTTCGAGGGGATGACCGAGCACCTCTTCTACACGCTCGGCAAGCTGGCCCCCAGCGCCAGCCGCCACGACCTCTACATGGCGCTCAGCTACGCCGTGCGTGACCGGCTGATGACCCGCTACCTGGCGGGTATCGAGGCCATCGGCGCCAACCCCAAGCGGATCGTCGCCTACCTCTCGGCCGAATTCCTGATCGGCCCCCAGCTCGGCAACAACCTGCTGATGCTCGGCATCCAGAAAGAGGCCGCCGAGGCCCTGCGCCAGTTCGGCATCAACGACATCGAGGAGATCCTCGACGTGGAGGAGGAGCCCGGCCT
>CALRMW020000026.1:0-6091 GCA_943369315.1 Synechococcus sp. UW140 | reverse complement strand
GGCGCTGCCCGCCGGACAGCTGGGAGGGGTAGCGGTTGCCGTAGCCCTGCAGGTGCACGAGGTCGAGCAGTTCGTCGACCCGCCGGCGGATCGCCTCGGGCTTCCAGCGGCGCAGTTCGAGGCCGAAGGCCACGTTGCGACGCACGTTGCGGTGCTTGAAAAGGGCGAAATGCTGGAAGACGAAGCCCACCTGGCGCTCCTGCACCGACCGCTCGGTCGCCTCCTCGCCGGTGATCCAGATGCGGCCGGCATCGGCCTCTTCGAGCCCGGCGATCAATCGCAGCAGGGTGCTCTTGCCCGACCCGGAGGGTCCGAGCAGGGCCACCAGGGAGCCGCTGTCCACGTCGACGCTGACGTCGTCGACGGCGCGGAAATCGCCGAAGCTCTTGCTGACGTTGGCGACGCGGATGCCCATCGAAACGGCCTGGGTGGCAGGGAGGTTCTGACTATACCGGTAAGCACACCGCTGAACCGTCCTTTAGCCTGACGCCGTCGTCGCGCCCAGCGCCGTCCCCTCACCCGCCCCGCTCCACCCTCCCGCCCATCCGTCCCCCTGCCCCGATGACTCCCGCCCTCCTGCGTCGCTGGCGCCCGCCGGCCCTGGTGCTGCCCAGCTGGCCCTGGCGCATCACCTGGACCTACCTGGGTCTGATCCTGTTCCTGCCCCTGGGGGCCATGCTGCTCAGGGCCGCCGAGGTGGGACCCGCCGGTTTCTGGGAGATGGCCACCACGCCGGAGGCCATCGCCACCTACAAGGTCAGCTTCGGCCTGGCCCTGGTGGCCAGCGTGATCAACGGCGTCTTCGGGCTGGTGGTGGCCTGGGCGCTGGTGCGCTGCCGCTTTCCGGGCCAGCGCCTGCTCGATGCCCTGATCGATCTGCCCTTCGCCCTTCCCACCGCCGTCGCCGGTCTTGCCCTCACGGCCGTTTACAGCACCAACGGCTGGCTGGGCCAGCCGCTCCACGAGGCCTTCGGCCTCAAGGTGGCCTTTGCCGCCCCGGGGGTGACCGTGGCGATGGTGTTCATCTCCCTGCCCTTCGTGGTGCGCACCGTGGAGCCCGTGCTGCGTTCCCTCGAGAAGGAGCAGGAGGAGGCTTCCTGGTGCCTGGGGGCCACGCCGCTCCAGACCACCCTGCGAGTGGTGCTGCCCCAGCTCCTGCCGGCGATCCTCGGCGGGGTGGCCCAGGGCTACAGCCGGGCCGTGGGGGAGTACGGCTCGGTGGTGATGATCTCCAGCAACGTCCCCTTCAAGGACCTGATCACCCCCACGTTGATCATCCAGAAGCTGGAGGAGTACGACTTCGATGCCGCCACCGTGATCGGCACGGTGATGCTGATCTTCTCCCTGCTGAGCCTGATGGTCATCAACCTGCTGCAGGTGTGGGGCCAGCGCTACCAGGGCGATGCGGCCTGATCCAGCCTCCTGCCGCCCTGCCGCGGGCCTCCGCCTTCACCGCCATTCCTGTCCGCCTTCCGTTCCCGCCACCGGCTGTCCGCCATGACCATCGTCGTCCCCACCCTGGAGAGCCCCGGAGCCGCTCGGGCGCCCCGCCCCAGGTCCCGCCGCCCGGGCCCTGACCTGGCGGCGATCCTGATCCCCCTGATCGCCTGCCTCTACGTGGGGGTGGTGATCCTGCTGCCGGCCCTGAGCGTCGTGGCTTCGGCCTTCGCCCGGGGCCTGGGACCCTTCCTGGAGAACTTCCAGTCCCACGAACTGATCTCAGCCCTGCGCCTCACCCTGTTCGCCACCGCCGTGGCGGTGCCCTGCAACGTCATCTTCGGCCTGGCCGCGGCCACCGCCATCGCCCGCCGCCAGTTCCGGGGCAAGGCCCTGCTGCTCAGCGTCATCGACCTGCCCTTCTCGATCTCGCCGGTGGTGGTGGGCCTGATGCTGGTGCTGCTCTACAGCCCCACCCATGGCCTGCTGGGGGGCGTCATCGAGAGCCTGGGCTGGAAAATCATCTTCTCCTGGCCGGGGATCGTGCTGGCCACGATCATCGTCACCTTCCCCTTCATGGCCCGGGAGGTGATCCCCCTGCTGGAGGAGGAGGGCTGGGAGCAGGAGGAGGCCGCCCGCACCCTCGGGGCCACCAACTGGCAGGTGTTCTGGAAGGTGACGCTCCCCTCGGTGCGCTGGGCCGCCCTCTACGGACTGATCCTCACCACGGCCCGCGCCCTGGGCGAATTCGGTGCCGTCGCCGTGGTCAGCGGCAACATCGAGGGCCTCACCCAGACCCTGCCTCTGTTCGTGGAGGACGCCTACAAGAACTACCAGACCGAACTGGCCTTCGGGGCGGCGATGGTGCTGGGGGGCGTGGCGATCGTGTCGCTGCTGCTCAAGCTCCTGGTGGAGCAGCTTCTGGAGCAGGACAAGAAGGCAAGCCGGACCCCCCAGGACGGCTGATCGGGTCCTGGGAACAGCTCCCGGGCGCTTCGATCTGGAGCGTGCTGTGGGTGATGCCCAGCTGGGCGAGGCGCTGCTGGGCGAGGGACAGCAGCTCCCCATCAAGCGGGCCATCACCGCGGCCGACGAGGTGGGCCGTGAGGGCGGTGCGGGAGGTGCTCATGCCCCAGACGTGCAGATGGTGGACGTTCTCCACGCCGGGCAGGGCGCGCAGGGCCGCCTCCACCTCGGCCAGGTCAATGCCCCGCGGCACGGCGTCGAGGCTGGCGCTGAGGGCTTCCCCCAGCAGTTCCCAGCCGCTCCAGGCCACCGCCAGCCCCACGCCGATGGCGGTGGCCGCATCCAGCCACATCCAGCCCACCAGCCCCACCAGCACGGCGCTGACCAGCACCGCGGCCGAGACGGCGGCATCGGTGAGCAGGTGCACCACCGCCGCCCGCCGGTTCAGATCGTGGTGGTGGCCGGCGCCGAACAGCCGGGCCGAGAGCAGGTTGACCACGATGCCGGCCGCCGCTGCCCAGGCCACCGGGCCGCTCACCACCGGCACCGGATCCAGCAGACGCTGCACCCCTTCGACGATCACCACCCCGGCCGCCATCAGGATCAGGGCCGCGTTCATCAGCGAGGCCAGCTGGGTGCTGCGGCCGAAGCCGTAGGTGAAGCGGGCCGTGGCCGGCCGGGCGCTGAGCCGTTCGGCCCCCCAGCCGAACAGCAGGCCAGCCACGTCGCCGAGGTTGTGGATGGCATCGCCGATCAGGGCCAGGGAGCCGAAGCCGATGCCGATCGCCAGCTGCAGCCCCGAGAGGCCGCTGTTCAGCAACACACCCCAGAAGAAGGCCCTCGGCGAACCCTGCCGGTGCGTATGCCCGTGCTCGTGTTGGTGCTGGTGGGAGTGGGACGCCATGGAGGCGTCCTAGCAGCGCTGGCCACGGCCGGCTTTCAGCTCTGGTAATGGGAATCGAGCCAGCACCGGGGCAGGGCCTCCCCGGAGGGAAAGAACAGGTCGGCCTTGGCGTACTCCTGGGGATCCTGCATCTCCTCGCCGCCATGGAGACGGCCCTGGACCCGGGTGTCGAAGGGGTTGAACAACTGCTTGACGTTCAACACCTCCACGAGGCTGGCGTCATCGTTGTGGCGTACTTTCAGGAACATTGCCCTGCTCCGGTTCTCGATACCTTCAGTCTGGTGCCACGGTGCCGGTAAAGGTAGCGAGCGTGACATTTCTCCCTCGCCGTTGCCGGGTCCTCCGCGTCTGATCTCCGTTCCATGGCCCATCACCAGATCCTGATCGTCGGCGGAGGGGCTGCGGGCCTCACCGTGGCCAGCCAGCTCAAGCGGGCCCGGCCCGGTCTGGAGATCGCCATCCTGGAGCCCTCCCCCGACCACTACTACCAACCCGGCTGGACCCTGGTGGGCGCCGGCGTCTTCACCCTCGAGCAGACCCGCCGCGCCGAGGCCGATCTGATCCCCGAGGGGGTGCGCTGGATCCGCGCCGCCGCCGCCGGCTTCGATCCGGTGGCCGGCACCGTGACCAGCACCGACGGCGAAACACTTCACTACGACGCCCTGGTGGTGGCCACCGGCATCAAGCTCTGCTGGGACCGGATCAAGGGTCTGCCGGAGGCCCTGGGCACCAACGGCATCACCAGCAACTACTCCAAGGATCTGGTCGATTACACCTGGCAGACGATCCAGGCCTTCCGCGGCGGCAACGCGATCTTCACCTTCCCCGACACGCCGATCAAGTGCGCCGGGGCGCCCCAGAAGATCATGTACCTGGCCGACGACGTCTTCAAGCGCTCGCCTGAGGTGGCGGCGGCCACCCGGGTGATCTACGCCACCGCCACACCGGGGATCTTCGCCATTCCCACCTTTGCCGAACCCCTGCGCCAGGTGGTGGCCCGCCGCGGCATCGAGCCCCACTACCTGCATACCCTCAAGGAGGTGCGCGCCGCCAGCAAGGAGGCGGTCTTCGCCGTCAAGGACGGGGACACGGTCCGCGAGGAGGTGCTCCCCTTCGGGATGCTGCACGTCACCCCGCCGATGGCGGCCCCGGATGTGGTGGCCACCAGCCCCCTGGCGGTGGCCGGACCGGGCGGCTGGGTGGATGTGGACAAGTTCACCACCCAGCACGTGCGCCATCCCAACGTCTTCTCCCTCGGCGACGTCTCCTCGCTCCCCAACTCCAAGACCGCCGCGGCGGTGCGGGGCCAGGCGCCGGTGCTGGTGGCCAACCTGCTGGCCCACCTCGATGGCCAGCCCCTGGCAGCCCGCTACGACGGCTACGCCTGCTGCCCGCTGATCACCGGCTACGGGCGCGTGATCATGGCCGAGTTCAACTACGACGCCCAGCCCGTTCCCTCCTTCCCCCTCGATCCCACCCAGGAGCGCTGGAGCATGTGGGTCGTCAAGAAGGACGTGCTGCCCTGGATCTACTGGAACCGCATGCTCAAGGGAGCCCCGCACGAGCGGCGCTTCATGCCGGGGGCGGCGGGCTGACGCTTCAGCTGCTGGAAGGCTTCAGATGGCCCAGACGTTCCTCCAGACCCTGGAGCATCTCCAAGGCGAACATCGGCAACTCCTGAAGGGCGAAGAGGAACTCCTCCCGGTTCATCTCCAGCAGTTGTGTGTCCTGCAGGGCGGTGGCGGTTCCGAAGCGTTGATGCTGGGAACCCACCAAGGCCCCCACCCCGAAGCTGTTGCCGGGCCCGAGGATCTCACTGTCCCGTCCTTTGGCCCAGTCGATCCGGACCTCGCCATCCACGATGCCGAAGACCGATTCGCCCGCATCGCCGGCCCGGAAGATCACCTCCCCTGCCGCCACGGTCCTGAGGGTCCTGTTCTGGGCCAGGAGCCGCATGGTGGTCAGGGCGCCTGGGGAGGGGGAGGTCATGGGGGACTCCTGGATCCCACCACCTTGCAGACGGTCGGTTAAGGATCAGGTGGGAACGGGGTCGCCGGCCATGGCCACCGGCGAGGACGTCACGTCCCAGATCCTCTCGGCGTAGTCCCCGATGGCCCGATCGGAGGAGAAGAAGCCGCTGCGGGCGGTGTTCAGCAGGGCCATCAGATTCCAGCGGTTGCGGTCGGCCCAGGTGGCGTTGATGGCGTCCTGGGCCCGGAGGTAATCGCTGAAATCGGCCAGCACGAAGAAGGGATCGGCCCCCCGCAGCTGGTCCGTCAGGGGGCGGAACCGGTCGGTGTCCCCCTGGCTGAAGTGTCCCCGGTCGATCAGCTCGAACACCTCCGCCAGCAGCGGCTCGCCACCCAGCCACTCCCAGGGCCGATAGTGGCCCCGCAGCTGGCCGATCTCCTCGGTGGTGCGCCCGAACAGGAAGAAGTTGTCGGCCCCCACCTGCTCGCGGATCTCGACATTGGCGCCATCGAGGGTGCCGATGGTGAGGGCGCCGTTCATCATGAATTTCATGTTGCCGGTGCCGGAGGCCTCAAGGCCGGCGGTGGAGATCTGCTCGGAGAGGTCGGCGGCGGGGTAGACGCGCTCACCGAGCTTGACGTTGTAGTCGGCCAGGAAGAGGACCCGCAGGCGGCCGTCCATGTCGGGGTCGGCGTTGACGACGTCGGCGATGCCGTTGATGAAGCGGATGATCAGCTTGGCCATGGCATAGCCGGGAGCCGCCTTGCCGCCGAAGATCACGGTGCGGGGGGCCATGCCGTCGGCCAGACCGTT
>CALRMW020000025.1:0-9678 GCA_943369315.1 Synechococcus sp. UW140 | reverse complement strand
GCCAACACCTTCAAGGCGTTCGAGCCCACCCAGGAAGAGGAGACCTATTCGATGGTCACCGCCAACCGCTTCTGGAGTCAGATCTTCGGGATCGCCTTCTCCAACAAGCGCTGGCTGCACTTCTTCATGCTGTTCGTGCCGGTGATGGGCCTGTGGACCAGCAGCATCGGCATCATCGGCCTGGCCCTCAACCTGCGGGCCTACGACTTCGTGAGCCAGGAGATCCGCGCGGCGGAGGATCCTGAATTCGAGACGTTCTATACCAAGAACATCCTGCTCAACGAAGGTCTGCGTGCCTGGATGGCGCCTGCCGACCAACCGCACGAAAACTTCATCTTCCCTGAAGAGGTTCTGCCCCGCGGCAACGCGCTCTGATCCCTTCCCCAGGGTTCTCCAGCCCCCTCCCATGGGGGCTTTTTTCATGGTCCCGTCGAAGGCCCGAAAAGCTGGTTACTATGGCCTGGTTCCGTCAGCAGTGACGTGGTGATCGACGGAAACGCCTGAGCGGAGTGCGCCCCATCGTCGGGCCCGGTGAGCCTCCCCTGCTGCCACGGCATCGCTGGGAATCTTGCTTGGTTCGGCTGGTGTGGTGCCTGTCTCCCTCGGTCGTCTTCCGTCCTTGCCGCAGGCGTCGCCGGCTGGCATCCAACCCACAGGAGGAGGTGTCCATGACCCCAAGTTGTCCCATCCAGGGTCTGCAGATCGCGGAGAACGCCGGCTGATCACGGCCGCTGAATCCTGATCCATCGGTTCCGCGCCAGAGCGGACCCGGCGAGAGCCCCCGAGACCGTGGTTCCAGGTTCCCCTGGTACCCCCGGTCTCGGGGGCATCGTTCATTCCGGCCTGGGCCTGAGCACGTCCCGGATCAGGGGCGCGGCGAGCCGCACCGCCTGCTTCGAGGGATGGGAATGCTCGTCCCGGTAGAGGATCTCGCCACCCCGGGCCCGATAGGTGCAGGACCCCTCGGGGCAGAACAGGTCGAACAGGTCGACCACGTGCAGCTTCCCCTGGCTCTGCAGTTCGCCCAGCAGGTCGTCGAGGGGCTGGCGTCGCCGCAGGGATTCCGCCCGGCCCGGCATCAGGCAGGGGCCGCCGAAGGGGGAGAACCACTGGGGCACGGCACTGGCGGGGTGGCAGTTCGCCTCCCGGGCGAAGGGCAGGCCGTTGAGTACGGCCAGGCGCACGCCGCGCTGCGCCAGGCTGGCGGAGAAGTCGGTGAGGCCCACCCGCAGGGTCTGCAGGATCAGGCGGCTGCCCGGCCCCTGGCTGGGCGGGGAGAACATCACCATGTCATTGACGAGGAACACCCAGTCGCCCGGGCGCAGCTGCGCCACCAGCCCCGGCACCACCCGGTTCCAGTAGGCGCGGTTGGTGGCGGCGAAGGGGCCGCCGCCGCCGAGGGCGGCGAAGTTGCCCACCGGGGAGGCGGCCCAGGCCGAGGTGATCGTCACCGCGTAGTCGTCGGTGGCCACCAGCTCGTCGAAGGCGCCGGCGAAGGAGGCCGAGAAGGAATTGCCCACCACCAGCACCCGGTGGCGGGCCGTGGCGAAGTCCCCGAGGGTGCAGGCTTCGATGGCGATGGTTTTCGCCGCTTCACCGTCGTTGGCCAGCACGCAGGGGGACCCCTGCCAGGTTCCGGCGGCACCCGCCACCCGATAGGGATCGACGAGCGATTCCACCCCCATGCCGGCGGGAATCGGGTTGCGGCCGGCGTAGAGGCTGAACGGAGGCAGGTTGTCGACGCCGATCAGCAGCCCCGCCCCGGCGGCCAGGCCGCCCACCCCGATGGCGATCGTCTGATCCCGCCGTGGGGCCCAGCTGGCCTGCCTCAGGGGCTTCTCGACCCAGCGGTAGGAGGCCACCGACAGGAGCACCATCAGGCCGATCTGGAACGGCAGCGACCACCAGTGCAGGCCGATCGTCCAGCGGCTCAGGGACAGCACCCCCCAGTGCCAGAGGTAGAGGGAATAGGAGATCAGCCCCACCCCCACCAAGGCCGGCCGGCTGAACAGGCGATGGGCGGCGGTCCCCTGCCGCAGGCTGGCGATCAGCAGCGTGGTCAGGACCACGGCGGCCACCGTGGCCGGAACCGCCCAGGCCAGCGGCAGCAGCATCACCGCCACCAGGCCCAGGACCGCCGCCATGGGCGGCAGGCGGCCCAGGCCCCTGGCGGCGGCCGGCCAGACGCCGCCGAGGCAGAACAGCAGGCAGCCCGCCCCCATCTCCCAGAGCCGCGGCGGCATCAGGAAGTAGGCGGCGGCCTGCTGGGTGGGATAGAGCTGCACGAAGGCGATCAGGGACGCCAGCGAGGCCACGCCCATCACCCCGAACAGGGCCCTTTGGCCCCCGGCTCCCGGGCGGGCGAAGCCCGTCAGCCAGGCCACCAGGGGCAGCAGCAGATAGACCTGCTCCTCCACCCCCAGCGACCAGGTGTGGGTGAAGGGGTTGAGCTTGGTGGCGGTGCCGAAGTAGTCGGTGGCCTGCCCATGCAGGTAGACGTTGGAGAAGCCGAACAGGGCGCTGATTCCCGTGCGCAGGGCCGTATGGGGCCGGGGGATCACCAGGCAGGCCAGGATTCCCACCACCACCACGAAGACCAGCAGGGCCGGCACGAGCCGTTTCAGGCGCCGGCTGTAGAAGCCGAGCAGCAGATCGCCCAGGGAGCGGGCCGGACGGCGCGTCAGGGACGCGGTGATCACGAAGCCGGAGATCACGAAGAAGATGTCCACCCCCAGGTAGCCGCTGGGCAGCAGCCGGTCGTCGATGTGGTTGAGGATCACGGCCACCACGGCCAGGGCCCGCAGGCCGTCGATCTCGGCCCGGTAGCCGGCCCCGGAGGAGAGGGGGGTGTCGCTCACGCCGGCATCGCCTCGCCACCGTCCCGATGGCGGCCCAGCACCACCAGCCCCACCGCGGTGGGCAGCAGCACGGTGCAAACCCGCAGCACCAGGGTGACCGCCAGCGCCGCCGGCCGGTCGACACCGAAGGCCACCGCCAGGCCGATGGCCGTGGCCTCCGCGGTGCCGACCCCGGCCGGCAGGAAGGAGAGGACACCGCCCAGGGCCATGGCGGTGCGGATCACGGCGGCCTGGGTCAGGGCCAGGGGATCCCCCTGCAGCTGCAGCAGGCCCATCAGCGCCGACGCCTCGATCAGCCAGACCAGGGCCGCCAGGGCGGTGCCCACCAGGAGGGGCCAGGGCCGCAGCAGCCGCCGCAGCCGGCCCACCGCCCCCAGGGCCTCCCGCAGCAGCCGGGTCAGTCCGTGCCAGCGCCGGTGGGCCGGCAGCCGGTCGAGGAACGCCTCCAGGCGCCGCAGGGCGGCCGGGTGGGTCAGCAGCCAGGCGCCGATGGCCAGCGTCCCGCCGCCCGCCACCAGGGCCGGCAGGATCCGACCCCCGAGGCCCCAGGCGAGCACCAGCAGGGCTCCGGCCAGGTCGGTCACCCGCTCCGCCAGGGTCACCCCCACGCCGACCTGCATCGGGATGCCGTGGCGGCGTTGCAGCCAAAGGCCCCGCAGGGCCTCGCCGCTGCGGCCGGGGGCGGCGACCAGCGCCAGGCCGGCGACGTAGATCCGGCTGCTGGGCCGCCAGGCCAGGGGGTGCCCCAGCTGCCGCAGATAGAACTGCCAGCGCTGGAACAGCAGCAGATAACCCGCGGCCACCAGGGCCGGCACCAGCACCCAGCACCACCAGGGCAGCGCCCCCAGGGAGCGCATCACGTTGGCGAAACCGAACCAGATGCTGAGCCCCAGGTAGAGCGCCAGGGTCGCCACCAACCCCAGGAACCAGCGCTTCCTCATCGGCGGCCTTGTCGCTGGCGGGGCGGCGGTGGGACGGACAGCCACGCGGTCATGGGGTGAAGCGCAGCTTCTGGGCCGCATACAGACACATCCTCGCCAGGATCAGCCCCTCCTTCACATGGGCGATGTTCGAGCTGCCGTAACTGCGCTCCTGATATCGCACCGGCACCTCGACGATCTTGAGGTTCAGCTTGGCCGCGCCGAAGAGCAGGTCGAAGTCGCCGAAGGGGTCGAAGTCGCCGAAGTAGGCCCTCCCGGCCTTGAGGCGCTCGTAGTCGGCCTTCCAGATCACCTTGGTGCCGCAGAGGGTGTCCTTGAGCCGCTGGCGCAGGAGCCAGGAGAAGGCCGCGGCGAAGAAGCGGTTGGCGGCTGTGTTCAGCGGCGGCATGGCGGCGCTGGTGCGGGGGTACACCAGACGGCAGCCGTTGACGAACTCCCCCCGGCCCTCCGCCAGGGCCTTGTAGAACCGGGGCAGATCCTCGGGGCGCACGGTGAGGTCGGCATCGAGGATCATCAGCACCTCCCCCTCGGCCTGATCGAAGCCCAGCCAGACGGCGTCGGCCTTGCCGCGGCCGCTCTGGCGCAGGGCCCGCAGCCGCAGCGGGCCGCTGTAGGACCCGCAGACCCGCTCGATCTCCGCCCAGGTGGCATCGGAGGAGTGGCCCTCCACGAACAGCACCTCGGTGGCCGACCCCAGCAGGGGCATGCGCGCGATGGCGGCGGCGATGTTGCCGGCTTCGTTGCGGGCCGGGATCACCACGCTGACGCTGGGTTGGCGCTGGGTCGGGGTGGCGGGCCGTGCCACCAGCCAGTGGGTGAGCCCGAACTGTTCGAGCAGCGGCAGCTGGCTCAGCCAGCGGTTGGCCAGGGGGGCGAGCAGGGGGATCCGGCGGGGCAGCAGGCAGCGATGGCCCTGTTTGAGCACCTCCCAGCCGGCCAGATCGAGCAGGTTCTGCACGTCCCTGGGGGTGAGCCAGCTCTCGGGGGGCTGGGGCTGACGCAGGCCCACGCCTTCCGCCGCCTTGAGCAGGGGCTGCCACAGCCAGTTGTGGAAGCTCACCACCAGCCGGGTGCGGTCATGGCAGAACGCCGACAGCCGCTCCAGCACCCCCTGAACGTCCTCAAGGGTGTTGAGGGTGTTGGCCAGCAGGATCACGTCGAAGGGGGCGCTCTCCCCGATCGCCTCCGGGTCGATGGTCGCCGCCTCGGCGCAGACGATCCGCAGGTTGGGGTGGGCCGCCCGGGCCGCGGCGGCGATGGTGGGGTCGCGCTCAATGCCCACCCCGTGGCCCGGGTGGGTGGCCGCCAGCAGATCGCCCAGGCCGCAGCCGATCTCGAGCACCCGCAGACCCGGGGCGACCAGCAGCTGGTGCAGGCGGTTCAGGTCCTCGTAGTAGGCGCGGTTGCGGCGGTGGAACCGCTGCAGTCCCTCCGGCTGGAGCGTGCCGTTCATCGCAGCAGGGCCAGGGTGCCCGCCACATCGAGCCGCAGGCCACGGGCCACGATCCGCAGGGTCCGCAGGGTGCGGTTGCCGGGGTCGAGCCGGGCGGCGGCATCCAGCGCCACCTGGGCCTGGCCAGGGTGGAAGCGGTAGAGCTGCACGAAGCCGAGGGCCATCAGGGCATGGGGATTGGTGGGTTCGAGGGACACGATGCGCTGCAGGGTGTCGACGGCCCCATCGGCGTGCCGCTGCAGCGCCTGGGCCAGGGCCAGACCATAGAGGTCCTCCAGATCGGCTTCCCCGGGGTCGGCGCCAGTCTCCTGCAGCCTGACCCGCAGCAGCCGCTCCCCCTGGGAGAGGTAGATCTGCTGGGGGTCCCTCTGGTTGATCTGCCCCACCTGCCGGAACAGCCGGTCGAGATCGCCGGCCCGCAGCAGTCTCCCGAGTTCGACCAGCTGGTCGATGCGGTTGGGGGGCGCCCCGACGTCCATGTTCTGGGTCTCCGTGCCCTGGGCCTCCCCGCCCTGGGCGCCGCCGGCGGCCACCGTCAGCGTCAGCGGGGCGCTGCGCAGGGCCAGCGGCCGCCCCCGGCGGTCGAGGGCCCGGGCCCGGAGCCGGTAGGACCCGTCGGGCAGCCCGGCCGGCACCACAAGGGCCAGCCGTTCACGCACCTCCAGACATCCGCCAGGCCCAGCGCGCACCATGCCCTGGCCGATGCCGCGGTCATGGCGCCAGTGGGGCCTCGCCCCGGCGGCGACCTGGCCGGAGGGGGCGGACGGTTGCGGCAGCCAGTCGAGCAGCAGCAGGCCGTCCCGCAGCTCTGCCGCCGGCCCCCGCAGCCGGCTCACCAGCACCGCCCCGCTTCCCGGCCGCAGGGGGGGCGGTGGTTCGACGGTCAGGTTCAGTGAAAGGTCCCGCCCCGGCCCGCAGGCCACCGGGAGCACCTCCAGGCCCAGGGTGCGCCGCCCGAAGAGCTCGGCGCTGCTGCCATCCGGCAGGGGCCAGCGGCCGGCGGCCTGGAACGCGGCTGATCGCCGCACCAGGTCGTCCAGGGCGGCCTGGCGCTCGTCGCTCATCACCCCCTGGTCGCCCCCCTTGAGCAGGAACCAGTCGAAGCCTGCCAGGTCCCCGTCGAGCTGGTCGACGGGGGCCACGGTCTGGCGGGCGGCGACGCGGAAGTCCTGGCGGCGCCCTTCGGCGTCCAGGTTGAAGGCGTTCAGCCCCTGGCTGTCGGGCAGCACCGCCAGGGTGGAGAGCTGCTGGGGACTGCGCTGGCGGATCGTGGCCACGATCGCCTCCAGGGGCCAGGGGGGGCCGGCGACGGGCGGCCGCGGCGGAAAGGCGGTCGGATTGGCCGCCAGGGCGAACTGGCTGGCCAGGGCCCCCCAGAGCCCGATCGTCACCACCGCCAGCCTCCAGACGGGGGTCCAGCGGCCGGTGGCCGAGGCCAGCACGATCCCCAGGCCGAGGCAGAGCTGGGGAACCAGGGGCAGTACGAAGCGGAAGTCCTTGGTGCTCATCACGGTGGCGAGCAGCAGGGCACCGATGGGAAAGCTCAGCCACCAGGCGAGCCGCCGCCAGGGCAGGGCTCCGGCAGGCGCGCCGCGGTTTCGCCACCAGCTCAGCGCCCCCCCCGCCGCCACCACCGCCACCAGGGCGGCCCCGACCATGGTGGGCAGCAGGCGGGGGTAGAACAGCCAGCCCGCCAGGGTGTTCGCCTCCAGGCCGTCCTGGTAAAGGACGCCCCACTGACGGGCCTTGTTGACCGTGGAGAGGATCGTCAGCCAGTTCTGGCTCCACCAGGGCCAGGCCACGGCCGTCGCCGCCGCCGTCGCCAGCAGCGCCTCGGCCAACCGGCCGAAGCGGGCCCGGGGGCCCGGCCGGCCCCGCCGGAGCAGGGGCGCGAGGGCCCGCCAGGCCAGGCCCAGCAGGGGCAGCCAGAGCATCACCAGGCCGGTGGGGCGGGTCAGAACGACCGCCCCGAGGCCCAGGCCGCCGCCCAGGCTCCAGAGCCAGGGGCGCCGGGGCCGGCCCAGCACCCGCACCGTCAGCAGCCACCAGGTGGCCGTGAGCACGGCCGTCAGGCTGAAATCGATCAGGTAGTCGCTGCGCTGGTTCAGCAGGGCCGGCGAGACGGCGCAGAGGAAGGCGGCCCAGAGGCCGGCCGCCCGGCCGTTGGCCAGGCGCCCCAGGCCGTAGAGGCTGCCCAGGAGCAGGGCCTGGAAGAGGCTGTTGGACAGGATCGCGCTGCCATAGCCGGGCCCCAGCAGGCTGAACACCGGTGCCGTCACCAGGTAGGTGAACGGCCCCCGGTAGGTGGGCGTCTCGGCCCAGAGCCGTTGCCACCAGAGCGGATCGAGGGGCGCCGCCTCACCGAGCACCTGCCAGACCCCCAGGGCCCGGCTCAGGTGTTCCCCCTGGTCCCAGGCCGGCGGCTGGGCGTGGCGCTGCAGCCACAGGACATCCAGGAGCACCCCGGCCAGCCACAGCCCCAGCAGGATCCACCCGTCCCGGCCCCGTGTCCGCCTCATCGGGGCGCTCCCGGTGCCTGGGCCAGCACCCAGGGCTCCAGTTCCGGGGCCTGCAACCGCACGGGCCATCCGGCCGGCAGCTCCCGGCGCCGGATCCACACCCGCTCCCCGGGGGGCACCCGGTCCGCTGGCCCGATGCGGGGCGTGAGCCTGGGGCTGGCCAGGGCCACCAGGATCAGCCCGGCATGCTCCTCGCCGCTGAGGGGGGCGCCGGCCACGGCCGCGATCGGCCCGGCCGCCAGGGCTTCCGTGGCCTCAGGCCGCTCCAGGGCCTGCCGTTGCCGGGGGCTTCGATCGGTGAACAGGCCGGCCTGCACCAGCAGGGCCAGGGCCAGCCAGGGACCGATCAGCAGGGCCCCCAGCCGGCGGGAGCCGGGGCGGCACCAGGGCACCAGGCCCCAGGCCAGCCCCAGACAGCCCGCCGCCACCGCGAACAGCTGCGGAGCCGGAGCCAGGTCCGCCACCCCAGCGGCCACCAGGCGGCCGGCCGGCGCCCCGGGCCAGAGCACCGCCCCGGCCGCCACCAACAGGATCAGTCCCAGGCCCCCGGCGCCGAGGGTCGCCCCCCGGGCCCAGCGGCCGGCGCCGGCGCTCCAGGACCGCAGGCCGGCCGCGGCCGCCAGGGCGACGAAGGGGGTGAGCTGCAGGCCGTAGTAGGGGGTCTTGGTGCGGAAGGCGCTCAACAGCAGCAGCATCAACAGCGGATAGAGGAGCAGGAGCAGGCGCCGGGGCCGCTCCAGCGGTCCGGCCAGCCAGCCCCACCAGCCCGCCAGGGCGAACAGGCTCCAGGGGAAGGTGTTGGCCGGCAGGTTCCACAGGTAATAGAGCGGGCCGGCGCTGTAGACGTCACTCTCGGAGAGGTAGAGCAGCTTCTGCCACAGGCCCTCCACCACCGGCAGGCCCAGCACCTGAAGGCTCAGGCCCAGCCAGAGCGCCACCGGCAGCCAGCCCAGGGCGAGGCCGAGCCAGAAGGCGGGCCGTCGCAGCACGGCGCGGCGCTCCAGCAGCACGAAGGGCAGCAGTGCCACCACCGGCAGCGCCACCATGAAGCCCTTGATCAGGAAGGCCGGGCCGATCCAGGCGCCGGCCAGGAACGGCCAGGGCCGCTGCGGAGCCTCGCCGGCCCGCAGCAGGGCCAGGATCCCCAGCAGTTCCAGCGCCAGCAGCGGCATGTCCTGGCTGGCCAGATGGGCGTAGTCGAGCCATAGGGGGGTGAGGGCCAGCACGGCGGCGGCGAGCCAGCCGGCTCCGCCCCCGCCCAGCAGGCGTCGGGCCAGGTCGGCCGTGAGCAGCAGGCAGGCCACGGCGGCGACCAGGGACGGCAGATGGGCCGACCCGGGCCCCACCCCCGGCAGCCGGCCGGCCGCGGCGATCAGCCATGGCAGGCCGATGCTGCGATCGAAGACCACCTGGTCCCACCAGGGGGGACCCAGCCACTGGCCGCTCTGGGCGATCCAGCGGGCCTGCAGGGCGTAGTAGCCCTCGTCGTGGGCCAGGAAGCTGCGCGGCGCTGCCGTCAGCAACAGGGGCAGGAAGGGCAGCGACGCCCACAGGGCCTTCATGGGCGGCACTCTGGCAGCACCCCCGGGTACCGGACGTTGTGCTTTCTGGCACATGGTGACGGGCTGGTCCTGTCCCAGTGGGTGATCCTTCCTTTGGCGCATTGCGCCGCTTCCGTGTGAGGAACCCATGAAACTCTTCCAGCAACTGCTGGTTGCTCCTGCAGCTCTCGGCCTGCTCGCCCCCGTGGCGGTCCAGGCGGCTGAGCTCAACATCGACAGCGTCAACAAGTACGCCGCCGAAGAGCAAGTCACCAGCATCAACCAGTTCTCCGACGTCAAGCCCACCGACTGGGCCTTCCAGGCCCTCTCGAACCTGATCGAGCGCTACGGCTGCGTCGCCGGCTA
>CALRMW020000024.1:0-26770 GCA_943369315.1 Synechococcus sp. UW140 | reverse complement strand
CTCCACCCCTTCCGGGGCTCTCGCGGCGCGTCGCCTCCCGGCGACCCAGAAAACTTACAACATCGTCGGCTCGCGCCTCTCGATCCCGTAAGCCTGCCCCCCGCTCGAGCTCTCACTCTCTGGGGCGCAGTCCAAAATCATATCACGTGGCATGGGGGCGAAGACCATCACCTGATGGGAACAGTCCCGAGGAACCCGGTGGCCCAAGCAGAGCTGGCCTGGGCAGCAGGACGGACTGGAACCGCTGGCTGCCTGGCCATCACAGGCACGGCATCAGGGGCGTGGGAGGGCTCCATGCGAGCGCTGCTGCGATGGGGGGCTCCCCTGCCTGACCAAGCAGGGGCGGAGACGCCGCCTGTTGTCCCCCGGAGACGTGCAAAGGAGGGGCGCACAACCGCCAGGCCCCTCTCCAGATCGCCCCTGTCGGATCTGTCGCGTGGAGAACGGGTGCCTTGCTCGCGGAGCTCGGCCGCACGGGGCTCAGGCCAATGGGCACAAAAAAAGCCGCGATGGCTCGCGGCTTACAGGGTATGGAGGGTGGCGGAAGCCGACCGACGACTCAGAACAGGCCCAGGGTGAGGGACTTGTCGATGGGGAGGCAGGCGCCGATGCCCAGGTAGATGGTGAACACGGTGCCGAACAGGAAGGCACCCATGGCCACGGGCCGGCGGAACGGGTTCTGGAACTTGTTGAAGCTCTCGATGAAGGGGATCAGCATCAGGCCCAGGGGGACCATCGTCTGCAGGGTGATGCCCAGGAGCTTGTTGGGGACGACCCTGAGGATCTGGAACACCGGGTAGAGGTACCACTCGGGGAGGATCTCCAGCGGGGTGGCGAAGGGATCGGCCCGATCACCCAGCATCGCCGGATCCATGACGGCCAGGCCGACGAGGCAGGCGATGGTCCCGAGGATCACCACCGGGAAGATGTAGAGGAGATCGTTGGGCCAGGCCGGCTCACCGTAGTAGTTGTGCCCCATGCCCTTGGCCAGCTTGGCGCGCAGCTTGGGATCGGTGAGGTCAGGCTTCTTGAGGATGTGCATGGTGGGAGCTCGGAGCGCTGGTGACCGGTGGGGAAAGGCTAAGGGGAGGAACGGGGTTCAGAGCGGGCCGGAGATGCCCTGCTTACGGATCATCAGGAAGTGGATCAGCATGAACACCGCCAGCAGCCAGGGCAGGACGAAGGTGTGGAGGCTGTAGAAGCGGGTCAGGGTGGACTGGCCGACGCTCTCACCACCGCGGAGCAGCTCGACCATGAAGTCGCCGACCACCGGCACGGCGGCTGGGACACCGCTGACGATCTTCACGGCCCAGTAGCCGACCTGGTCCCAGGGGAGGGAGTAGCCGGTGACGCCGAACGACACGGTGATCACGGCCATGGTGACGCCGGTGACCCAGGTGAGCTCGCGGGGACGCTTGAAGCCGCCGGTGAGGTACACCCGGAAGACGTGCAGGATCAGCATCAGCACCATCATGCTGGCGCTCCAGCGATGGACCGAGCGGATCAGCCAGCCGAAGCTCACGTCGGTCATCAGGTACTGGACCGAGCTGTAGGCCTCCACCACCGTGGGCTTGTAGTAGAAGGTCATCGCGAACCCGGTGGCGAACTGGATCAGAAAGCACACCAGGGTGATGCCGCCCAGGCAATAGAAGATATTGACGTGGGGGGGGACGTACTTGGCGGAGATATCGTCGGCAATGGCCTGGATCTCCAGGCGCTCCTCGAACCAGTCATAGATCGGGGACGACTTGGCGCCGGTGGACGAGTTCGCCATGCAGCGTGGGGCTTGGGTTGCGAGAGTCTACCGATCGTTCTGACCCCCCCGTGAGAGACCCGGCCCGCCGCTCCCTGCCGGCTCAATGGTTTGCAACAGGGCCGCGGCGCCGGCTGGCGCCCCTGCGGCTCCTGGTGGGGACAGGGCTCTGCCTGCTCCTGTGCCTGCCGCTCGGCATGCCCACTGCGGCGCTGGCGCTCAACGATGCCCAGCAGCTGGTGGTGGAGGCCTGGCGGCTCGTGAACCAGAGCTACGTCGATCCGGGGCAGCTGGAGGCGGTGCAGTGGCGGCGCCAGCGCCAGAAAACCCTGGAGCAGCCGATCAGCAGCTCCCTGGAGGCCTACGCGGCGATCGAAGCGATGCTGGCCCCCATCGACGATCCCTACACCCGGATGCTGCGCCCGGAGGAGTTCGCCACCCTGCGCTCCAGCACCCAGGGGCGGGTGACCGGTGTGGGACTGCAACTGGGCCGGCGGGCGGGGGACCAGCGGATCGTGGTGATCGCCCCCCTCGACGCCTCCCCCGCCGCCGACGCCGGCATCGTCTCCGGCACCGAGATCCTGCGGGTGAACGGCACGCCGGCCGAAGAGCTGGGGCTGGAGGGCACCGCCGCCCGCCTGCGGGGACCCGCCGGCAGTGACGTGCTCGTGGCCCTGCGCGCCCCCTCGGGACAGGAGAGCGAGGTGCTGCTGGATCGCCGCGAGGTGGACCTGCAACCGGTGCGCAGCCACCGCCTGCTCAGCGATGGCCACAGCCTCGGTTACCTGCGGATCACCCAGTTCAGCGAGCCGGTGCCCCAGCAGGTGCGGGCCGCCCTGGCCGCCCTGACCGCCCCCGGCGGCAGCGGGCCGATCGAGGGGCTGATCCTGGATCTGCGCAACAACTCGGGGGGGCTGGTGGCCGCCGGTCTGGCGGTGGCCGACGGGCTGCTCGACGGGGACCCGATCGTGGAGACCCAGGACCGGGGCGGCATCGCCGACCGGCAGCAGGCGGGTCCCGGCCAGCTCTATGGCGGCCCCATGCTCACCCTGGTGAACGCCGGCACGGCCAGCGCCAGCGAGATCCTGGCCGGGGCTCTGCAGGACAGCGGCCGCTCGCGCCTGGCCGGCAGCCGCACCTTCGGCAAGGGGCTGATCCAGACCCTGATCAACCTGAGTGACGGCAGTGGCCTGGCAGTGACCGTGGCCCGGTACCTCACCCCCAGCGGTCGCGACATCCAGAACCAGGGCATCGAGCCGGACGTGCAGCTGCCCCAGCCGGAACCGCTGGAGCCCGATGGGGATCGGGACACATGGCTGCAGGACGCGGCCGGGCTGCTGGTCGCCGGTCTGTCGGCCCCGGCCCCATGAGCCAGCGCACGTACCACGATCCGCTCCACGGGGCGATCCGCCTGGATCGCCAGGATCCGGCCGAGGCCCTGGCGATCGATCTGATCGACACCGCACCCTTCCAGCGGCTGCGGCGCATCCGCCAGCTGGGGCCCGCCTTCCTCACCTTCCACGGGGCGGAATCCAGCCGCTTCACCCATTCCCTCGGGGTGCTGGCGGTGGCACGGCTGGCCCTGCAGCAGCTGGAGCGGCTCGATCCCTCCCTGTCCCGGCACCGGGACGTGCTCTATGCCGCCGCCCTGCTGCACGACGTGGGCCACGGGCCCCTCAGCCACTCCGGCGAGGAGATGTTCGGACTGCGGCATGAGGCCTGGTCGGGGCGGCTGATCCGCGACCATCCCGCCCTCCGGGACCGGCTCGATGACGGCGCCCCGGGCCGGGCCGCCCTCGTGGCCGATCTGCTGGAGCACGGCCACCACCCGAGCCGGGCCATCAAGGCTCTGGTGAGCAGCCAGCTGGACTGCGACCGGCTCGACTACCTGCTCCGCGACAGCTACAGCACCGGCACCCGCTACGGCCAGCTGGATCTGGAGCGGATCCTCGCCAGCCTCACCCTGGCGCCCGACGGGGATCTGGCCCTCCACCCCCGCGGCCTGATGGCGGTGGAGCACTACCTGGTGGTGCGTCATCTGATGTATCGGAGCGTCTACAACCACCGGCTCAACATCGTCTGCAACTGGCTGCTCAACCGGGTGATCAGCGTGGCCCGAAGGCTCGGCCCGGATCTGGTCTGGGCGGACGCCACCATGGCCCGCTGGCTCTGGGACCGGGATCATCTCGATCTGGACAGCTACCTGGCCAACGACGACATCCGCACGGGCTACCACCTGGTGCGCTGGCGGGAGGAGGGGCCCCAGGAGCTGGCCGATCCCTGCGGGCGGCTGCTGGAGCGCCGCCTGCCCAAGGCCACCGACGTCAGCGATCTCTCCCCGGCCGGCCGTATCGAGCTGCTGGCGGTGGCACGGGGCCTGTGCGAACGCGCCGGCCTGGTGGCGGAAGGCTGCTGCGCCCTGGAGCAGCGACAGAGCCGGGGCTATCACCCCTATTCCGGGGGCCTGAGGCTCTGGGACGGCCAGCGGCTGCAGGCCCTCGAGCAGCGCTCGCCCTTGGTGGCCAGCCTCTGCCAGACGGTCGACATGGCCTGGCTGATCCATCCGGCCCGGGTCAGCGACGCCCTGCGGGAGACCCTGGCGGTGCGGCGGCAGGACGACGCCGGCCGGCGGGACCTCTAGGTTCGCTGCACCGCAGGGCATCGTCGTGGCAGCCGCACTGATCCAGGCGATCGATGGCCAGCAGCCCCACCTGCTGCGGCTGCCGGCCCAGGAGGGATCCGCCAGTGCCCTCGAGGAGGTGCGCTATGTCCTCGGCAGTCGCCAGCCGCCGCCGGGCCCCGTGGTGCTGGAGGCGGGCCGCTGGCTGCTGCGGCTGCCGGACCTGCGCCAGCTGCAGGAGCTGCTGGGTTCGGTGCAGCTGGAACTGGTGCGCATCGCCAGCCGCCGGCCGGAAACCCTGGTGGCCGCCGCCGCCCTCGGCCTCGACACCGATCCGGGACCGTCGCGGCCGTCGCCGCCTGCCGCGGCCCCGGGGGCACCGGCGCCCGATCTGCTCGTCCATCGCGGCACCCTGCGGGCCGGCGACCATCTGCAGGGGGAGGGTTCGGTGCTGCTGCTGGGGGATATGAACCCCGGCGCCCGGATCAGCGCCGCCGGCAATGTCCTGGTGTGGGGGCGGCTGCGGGGCGTGGCCCATGCCGGTGTCACCGGAAACCGGGAGGCCCGCATCGTGGCCCTGCAGCTGCGGCCCCTGCAGCTGCGCATCGCCGATGTGGTGGCCCGGGGCCCCGATGGTCTGCCGCCGCCGGGGCTGGCCGAGCAGGCCCTGCTGGTGGAGGGGGAGATCCGGATCGATCCGGCGGCGCCGGACTTCAGCGCTTGAGAGGAGATCAGCGGTTGATCAGGCCGAAGGCCCCGAGCCCGCCGGCCACCGCCATGAACCACAGCGGCGAGATCCGGGTGCGCAGCATCAGCACGCACACCAGGAGGGACACCACCACCCCGGGGGCGTTGGTGTCGGCGGTCTGGAGGATCTTGACCCCCACGGCGAACAGGATGCCGAGGGTGATGGGGCCCAGGCCCCGCTCGAAGGCCACCCGCCAGGGGGACTCCCGCAGCCGGTTCCAGCTCAGGCAGGCCACCACCATCAGCAGGGTGGAGGGCAGCAGGATGGCGACCTCGGCGCCGTAGGCGCTCAGCAGGGCCCAGCCCGGCCCCTCGGGCCAGCCGGCCCCCATGCCGAGCAGCCCCACGATCATGGAGCTGGGGCCGGGGGCCGCCTCGGCCAGAGCGTAGAGGTCGGCGAACTGGGAGGGCCGCAGCCAGCAGTACTCGACGACGCTGAGGTGGTGGTACTCGGCCAGCAGGGTGTTGCCGCCCCCCAGGGAGAACAGCGACAAACCGAGAAAGGTGCCGATCACCTGCAGCAGGTGACCGAGATCGTTGAGCCGCATCGGGGCGCAGCTGGCCGCATCGGCGGCGGCCGCCAGCAGCAGGGGCGCCATCAGCGCGGCTCTCCGGCCGGGGGCCCGGACTGGGACCGCCGCGGCCAGTACCAGGCCATCGCCAGGGGTCCGGCCACCAGCACCAGCGGCACCAGCCGCACATGGAAGAACGTCATCAGCACGAAGGTGACCGCCGCCAGCAGCAGGGCCACCGGATCCTTCCCGTACTCATCGAGGATCTTGAAGCCCATCGACAGGGCCATCCCCGCCGCCGCCGCCACCACCCCCGCCAGTACCCGATCCAGGGCGGGCAGGCTGTGGAACTGGAAGTACAGCAGCCCGATCGCCATCAGCATGGTGAAGGGCACCAGCAGCATCCCGGCCAGGGCCGCCAGGGCCCCGGGCAGGCCGCGGAAGAAGGTGCCGACGTAGACGGCCATGTTGATCTGGTTGGGGCCGGGGAAAAGCCGGGCCACGGTGAGTCCGGTGAGGAACTCCTCGTTGCTCATCCAGCGGCGCTGCTCGACGATGATCCGCTGGCTCCAGGCCGAGAGGCCGCCACCGAAGGCGGACAGGGCCACCATCAGCATCCCCGTGAACAGCTGCCCCAGCCCGGGCGGAGCGGGCGTCTGGGCGGGGGCGGGGGGCTCAGTCATGGACGAAATGGGGATCCGGAGGCAGTTCCCCTTCCTCGTGATACTTGGGGTCGAGGGGATCGGGGGCGTTGTACTTCTCGGCGTTCTCCCAGTCGGTTTGGAACATCTCGCGCAGCCGCTCCACCACCTCGGGGGCGTCGCTCTCGATGCCCAGTTCGCGGCGCAGATCGAAGGCACTGCGGTCGATGTTCATCGAGCCGGTCTGGGCGAAGGCCCCATCCACCAGGATCAGCTTGGCGTGCAGCTTGGGCCGCTGCTGTCGCCTCACCTTGACGCCGAAGCGCTGCATCACCCGCAGGGAGGAGAAGGTGTCGTAGATATCCCAGTCGCTGATGCCGTGCTTGCCGCCGCACAGCACCCGCACCTTCACCCCCCGCTCCCGGGCGCTGATGATCCGCTCCAGGATCACCGCATCGACGAACTTGGGGTGCTGGATCCAGAGCGTGCGGGTGGCGGCATCGACGATGCGGGCCATCTGACCGCGGCTGTGGGCGCTGCTCCACACCAGCCCCACCCCCAGATCGGGCTGGAAGAAGACGCGCTGCCAGTCGGCCTCGAAACCGGCGGTCACCTGGGCCACCACGGCGGGGTTGTAGGTGAGCACCCCGTAGTCGCGGGTCTCGGTGAAGTACTTGTCGGCCAGGTTGAAGGTGGCCACCAGGGCGGTGTGCCGGTCGACCACCATCGATTTCTCGTGGGTCACCGGGAAGGCCTCGCTGGTCCAGGCGGTCTCGATGCCCCAGCCCTGGAGGCGGGCGAAGGCCTCATCGTTCCAGCGGTCGCCGCCGGAGGTGTGGGGGTTGAGCATGACCCGCACCTCCACCCCCCGCTCCCGGGCCCGCCGCAGGGCCTCCTCCACCGCCACCGACTGCAGCTTGAACTGCTTCAGCAGCAACTGCTCGCTGGCGGCCTCGATCAGCGCGACCACCGCATCCACACCGTCGTCGGGCATCACCAGCAGCCTCTGGGGCCGGTGGGGGGCAGTGGTCATCGCAGCGTGGAAGGGATGGGCCTTTCTAGCGGCAGTTCGGGGCCTTGGCACAGCCGTTCCGCCCGGTGGGATTAGCCTGCCCCGACGCCCGTGGACGCCGTGACGTCAGCCTCCCCTCGCATCATCCTCATCTGCTCCGGCAAGGGGGGCGTCGGCAAGACGACCCTCACCGCCAACCTGGGGATCGCCCTGGCCCGGCTGGGGGAGCGCACCGTGGTGCTCGATGCCGATTTCGGCCTGCGCAACCTCGATCTGCTGCTCGGCCTGGAGAACCGCATCGTCTATACGGCCCAGGAGGTGCTGGCGGAAACCTGCCGGCTGGAGCAGGCCCTGGTGAAGCACAAGCAGGAACCGAATCTCTCCCTGCTGCCCGCCGGCAATCCCCGGATGCTCGAGTGGCTCACCCCCGAGGACATGCAGCGCATCGTCGCCATGGTGGCGGAGCGGGCCGACTACGTTCTGATCGACTGCCCGGCCGGGATCGAGGACGGCTTCAAGAACGCCGCCGCCGCGGCCCGCGAGGCGATCGTGATCACGACGCCGGAAGTGTCGGCCGTGCGGGATGCCGACCGGGTGATCGGCCTGCTCAACACCCGGGGCGTGGCACCGGTACAGCTGGTGCTGAACCGGGTGAGGCCCAAGATGATGGCCAGCCAGGAGATGCTGGGCGTCGATGACGTGACCGACATCCTGGCCCTGCCCCTGGTGGGCCTGGTGGTGGAGGACGAGCAGGTGATCGTGTCCACCAACCGGGGGGAACCGCTCACCCTCAACGGCAACGGATCGCCCGCCGCGAAGGCCTACCAGAACATCGCCCGGCGCCTGCGGGGCGAGGACGTTCCCCTGGAGGATCCCTCCAAGGCCCGCAGGGGCCTGCGCGCCCGGCTGATGAACAAGATCCGCAAAACCACCGGTCTCTTCTGAGCACCATGAGCCTGTTCGATTTCCTCCAACGGTTGCTGGGGCGCCAGAAACCCAGTGGGACCATGGCCAAGGAGCGGCTGCAGCTGGTGCTGGCCCACGACCGCAGCGATCTCAATCCCGAGCTGCTCGAGCAGATGCGCCGCGAGATCCTTGAGGTGGTGCAGCGCTACGTGGAGATCGACCTGGAGGAAGGGGACGTGAGCCTGGAGACCGAGGACCGGGTCACCGCCCTGGTGGCCAACCTGCCGATCAAGCGGGCCCGGCCCCTGCCGGCCCTGGTGGCGGCGGCCTCCGCCGTGGGCATGGCGCAGGCCCCCGACCCCGAAGCCCCGCAGGAGCTGGCCGTTCCGCTGGCCAGCGAACCGACCGAGGAGCCCTCCCCCACCGATCCGTACTGAGGCGGCACAGCCCGGGCGACGGCCGGCGGGAACGCTGGAGGCAGTGCAGCGATGGCGGGCCTTGGAGGAAGCGTTCGCGGTGGCGATCACCCCGGCGGAACAACGGGTCCTCGACCTGCTGCGTCGGGGCGACAGCAACCGCCACATCGCCGCCCAGCTGGTGCTGAGTCCGCGCACGGTGGAGAGCCATGTCTCCCATCTGCTGGCCAAGACCGGCTGCCGCAGCCGCACCCAGCTGCTGCTCTGGGCCCTGGCCCAGGGATAGGCTGAGCCGGGCCATCGGCCGTTGCCGGCTTAGCTCAGTGGTAGAGCAGCGCTTTTGTAAAGCGAAGGCCATCGGTTCAAATCCGTTAGCCGGCTTGCCAGGGGATGGGCGCCGCCATCGCCCTTACCATCGGCCCAGCACAGCGCACGGGAGGCCATGGCGAGCCACACCTGGCTGGCGGCAGGGCTGATCGCCCTGCCGGGGGCCCTGGCCCAGGCCCCACCGGGGCTGCCGCCGGTTGCGCCGACCCGCTCGGGCGCCGAGATCCTGGGCCGTCCCGGCATCCGTACCCGCTACGTGGATCCCAGCGGCCCGGCGCCAACGGCCGGGTCCAAAACGCTGCCGGCGGTCGGTCCACCGGAGCGCCCCCTGACGGTCCCCGTCAACGAACGGGTGGATTTCACCCCGACGATGGAGGAGGGACCATTCCAGCGGCCCACTCTGCGGGGCCTGTTCCGCTGGGATCTGCAGCAGCCCGCCAGCCGCTGAGGGGCTCTAGCCGATCGCCTGCCGGATCGACAGGAGGCCGAAGGCCAGGAAGAGGCCGCCGCTGAGGCGATACAGGACCCTCTCGCTGATCCTGCCGCCGATCCACTGGCCCGCGCCCACCGCCAGCCAGGTGACCAGGGCATGGCCCAGGAGCGTGCCGGCCAGCAGGCCGGCGAAGGTGAAGGCCGGGGCCGCCGCCAGGAAGATGGTGGCGAACTGGGTGCGGTCCCCGAGTTCGGCCAGGAACACCAGCACGAAGGCCTCCCAGATCACGGCGCCGGGACCCCGGACACTGCCGTCGCTCTCGGCCGCGTCGATGGCCGCTTCGGCCTCGTGGGCCTCCTCCGTCGCCGCGTCGGCCGGCAGGCGGGAGGCATCAACCAGGAGCTTCACACCGAAGCCCAGGAACAGCAAAGCCGCCAACCAGGGGACGACGGTCGGGGGCAGCCATTCCCTGAGGCCGTACCCCATGCCCAGGGAGAGCAGGGTGACCAGGGTGAGGGCGGCGAAGGCCCCCAGGAACACCCAGCGGGGGCGATGGCGGGCCGCCAGGATCAGGGCCATGAAGAAGGTCTTGTCGCCCAGCTCGGCCAGGGTGATGGCCGTGAGGCTGGAGCCGAAGGCGGCCAGGCCGGGATCACCGGCGGGGGGAAAGGTCATGGGGGCGTCGGGCACGCCTCCATCGGCGCTGGACAACGGGACCGGCCGCGGGAAAGGGCGATGCCGGGGGAATCGCTGGGGAGGCTAGGTGCCGGCCGCCCGCGGGCGGCCGCTGGGCGGCCCGTACGTCAGCGGGGGGCCATCAGGCGCCGGCGAACAGCCAGAGGCCGAGGGCCAGCAGCAGCCAGCCCAGCCAACCAAGGTTGAAGATAGGGGTGGCCAGATGCACCAGGGGCACCAGCAGCCAGTGGCTGAGGGACACCCCCAGCAGCACCACCAGCAGGAGCGGCAGCATCAGGCCCCTCCCT
Organism: Synechococcus sp. UW140; assembly: GCA_943369315.1. Lineage (GTDB taxonomy): Bacteria > Cyanobacteriota > Cyanobacteriia > PCC-6307 > Cyanobiaceae > Cyanobium. Next base: position 16,420 of record CALRMW020000024.1, on the reverse strand, counting down.
CGCCCGGCGCCGGGGTGGCCCCGGGGCGCAGCACCGCCCAGGGGTCGTCGCTGCGCTCCTCCCCCCGCCAGGCCAGGACGGTGCTGGCCTGCCCCGACCCCGGGGGCCAGGGCAGGGGCTCCAGCAGGGCCAGCCCGGGGAACTGGCAGGCGGCCTCCGCCGCCGTGGTGGCCGCAGGCTGGCCGGAGCGGTTGGCGCTGGTGGTGGCCAGGGGGCCGCTGAGGCGCAGCAGCTCCCGGGCCCGCTCGCAGGCCGGCACCCGCAGGCCGAGGCTGGTGCCACCGGGGTGGAGATGGTCGGTGAGGGCTCCGGTGATCGGCAGCACCAGGGTGACGGCCCCTGGCCAGCTGCGGCGAGCCTGCTCCAGCCAGGCCTCCTGCCAGGGAACGGCGAGGACCTCGATCAGCTGGGGCAGGTCGGCCCCCATCAGGATCAGGGGCTTGTCGGCGGGCCGTTGCTTGAGGCGCCAGAGCAGGGCCGCCGCCGCGGGCCGGCAGGCCAGGGCCGGCAGGGTGTCGGTGGGGAACAGGACGGCCTCCCCGGACGCCAGGCACCTGGCGAGATCGGCGGGTCCGTTCATCGGCCGCAGGGCCTCCAGGCACTGGCGAAGCGAGCCCGGCCCTCCAGGTCGGGGTGGACCCCGGGGCGCTCCAGACCGGCGGCGCGCAGCAGCTCGCCGACCGCCTCGCTCTGGTCGTGGTGGTGCTCCAGCAGCAGCAGGCCCCCTGGGGCCAGCGCCTGCAGGGCCCCGGCCACGATCGCGCGGAGGGCCGTCAGCCCATCGGGGCCCCCATCGAGGGCCTGCCGGGGTTCGTGATCGCGCACCACCGGCGCCAGCCCGGCCAGAGTGGCGCTGGGGATGTAGGGGGGATTGCTCACCACCAGATCCAGCCCGCCCCACCAGGGCTGCAACGGCTGCCACCAGTCGCCCGCCAGCAGGGTGACCTGGCGCTGCAGGTCCCAGCGGGCGAGGTTGGCGCCGGCCTGGGCCAGGGCCTCGGCGCTGGCCTCGACGGCGAAGCCCCGGCTGGAGGGCAGGCCGCGGGCCAGGGCGATGGCCAGACAAGCCGAGCCGGTGCCCAGGTCGGCCCAGCAGGCGATGGGGCGGCCCGGCCGCCGCAGCTCCAGGGCCAGATCCACCAGCAACTCCGTTTCCTGGCGGGGAATCAGCACCCCGGGGGTCACCGGCAGCTCCAGGTCGCGCCAGGGGCAACGGCCCACCAGGTACTGCAGGGGCTCGTGGGTGCGCAGGTGGCGGCGCCAGAGGGCTTCGAGCGCCTCCAACGGACGATCGAGCCGGATGGTGGCCTGCGGGTGACACCAGAGCGACTGCAGCTGGCTCCAGCGCAGCCCGCCGCCCAGATCCAGCAGCCAGTCGAGGTCGGCGGCGGCGCCGCCCTGGGCCAGCAGGCGGCGGCGCCACTCCAGCACTTCAGCCCCCGTGACCGTCAGGGCCTCGGGCCCGGGCGCAGGGGGGGCTGGGATCGGGGCGGTGCCGGCCTGGGAAACCATGGGGGGAGCCTAATCAAGGGCGACGGCCTCAGCAGGGACGCCAGCAGAGGCCCGCCTCGGCCCGCAGCCGTCCGGCCAGCTCCAGCTCCAGAAGGCGGGGCATCAGCTCGGCCATGGGGCGATCGAGCGCCAGGCTCAGCTGCTCGAGGCTGGCGCCACCACCCACCGCCGCCAGCAGCCCCTCGGCCGCCATCGCCTCGGCGTCCGCCGGCCGGGGGGGTGCGGCCTGGGCGTGGGCGGCCGCCCCATCCCCCGACAGGCCCGACCCGGGCCCGCGGCGGGCCAGGGGGCCGGGACCCAGCTGGCCGATCAGGTCGGCGGGGAGGAGCAGGGGCGTGGCCCCCCTGGCCAGCAACCGGTTGCTGCCCATGGCCGAGGCCCGGCCGGCATCGGCGGGCACCACCCACAGGGGCAGCTCCAGCTGCCAGGCCAGCTCGGCCGAGTGGAGCGCCCCGCTGACGACCGGGCACTCCACCACCACCACCGCAGCCGCCATGGCCACCAGCAGGCGGTTGCGGGCGGCGAAGCTGCCGGGGCGCACGGCGGCGCCCTCGGCCAGCTCGCTCACCAGCAGACCCTGACGGGCCACCTGGCTCTGCAGCAGTGCGTGATGGAGGGGATAGGCGCGACCCAGCGGTGTGCCCAGCACCCCCACCGGGGCCCCTCCGGCCGCCAGACACCCCTGATGGGCGGCCCCATCGATGCCCTCCGCCAGCCCGCTCACAACGGGCCAGCCAGCCTCGGCCAGGGCCGCACCGATGGCCTGGGCCATCGAGAGGCCGTGCAGGGACGGGCGCCGGGTGCCCACGACCGCCACCGAGCGGCGATGGCCCAGGTGGGGCCAGAGGCTGCCCCGTCCCTGCCAGCACAGCTGCAGGGGCGGCCGCTGCAGCTCCCCCAGGCCCGCGGGCCAGCCCCGGTCGCCGGGGACGAGCACGCCGCGGCCGAAGCGGCACCGGGGCGCGAAGGCCTCGAGTGGCCGGGGCCCCCAGCGGCGGCGGAAGCGCTCCACCACCGCCACCAGACCCTCTCCCAGACCCGGCACCGCCGCCAGCTCGTCGGCGGAGGCTCCCCAGGCGGCGGCGAGCCCACCACAGCCGGCCTCGAGGGCCCGCAGGCGCTGCCAACCGAGGCCGGGGCAGCGGCTCCAGAGCAGCCACCACAGACGCTGCTGCCGGTCCCAGACCGGAGCCGCCCTGCGGGGGAACGCCCCCTGCACCAGATCTCCCATGGCCCGCGCCGGCGTCCGATCAGCAGTACGAGTGTACTATGGCTGGATCTCGTTGTCGGGTGGCCCCGCCCGCAGGATGGCCAGGACCTGCTCCAGGTCCTGCGGCAGCCGCCGCTGCAGCCGGCGCCGCGCCGCGCCCCCGGAGAGATCCACCAGAACGAGGTCGACGCAGGCCTCGGCCGCCAGCGCCCCATCCGGGCGCAGAAAGCGGCTCTGCCAGGGAAGCTTCACGCCCTCCCGCGGCAGCACCCGGCTGTGGATCGCGACCGCGTCACCGTGGAGCAGGGCCTGGCGGTAATCGATGCGCAGGCCCACCACCGGCAGCTCCAGCCCACGGGCCGACAGGTCGCTGTAGTGGAGGCCGGCCCGGGCCAGGGCCTCGACGCGGGCCTCCTCCAGCCAGGCCAGATAGGCCCCATGCCACATCACGCCGGCGTGATCGGTGTGCTGCGGCAGCACCCGCCGGTTCAGGCACCACCAGCCCGCTTCGGAGCGCTGCATCACGGTCTTCACCACGGGGGACTGCGGAAAGGGGATCAGCCATAGGCTGATCCAGAGCCTCTTTGACGTCCGTGTTCCGCAACCTGCTGATCGCCGATTCCGGCAAAGGTCATGTGGAGGAGATGGTCCGCATCCTGCGCGACATCCCTCCCTGCCGTCAGGCCCGGATCAACCTGCTGCACGTGATTCCCGAGCAGGGGGGCCTGGATCTGGAGAGCCACCGCCAGCAGGCCGAGGTGCTGATCAGGGAGGCCATCGGGCGTCTCGGTCTCAGCCCCGGCGAGGTCAACACCCTGGTGCGGGAGGGCGACGCCAAGCTGACCGTGCTGAACGTGGCCGATGAGCTGGAGGCCGACCTGATCGTGATGGGCTCGCGGGGCCTGGGCCGGCTGCAGTCGATCCTGGGCAACAGCGCCAGCCAGTACGTCTTCCAGCTCTCCACCCGGCCCATGCTGCTGGTGCGGGACGACCTCTACGTGAAGGCCATCAACCGGGTCCTGGTGGCCATCGACGGCACCGGGGTGGGGGATGACGCCCTGCGGCTGGCCTGCGAGCTGGTGCAGGGCATCCCCGGCGGCAGCCTCACCGGCGTGCACGTGTCCCGCCAGGACATCACCCCCTCCCGCGGGGGACGCACCCCCGGGGACGACGTGCTGCAGAAGGCCATCCAGCGGGCCCGCAGCTTCGGGGTGGAGATGAAGGGTCTGCATCGCACGGGCGACATCGCCCGCGGTGTGTGCGCCGCCGCCGAGGAGGCGAAGGCGGACCTGGTGGTGATCGCCTCCCAGGACCGCAGACCGCTCGTGGCCCGGGCCCTGGTGGATCTCGACAAGCTGCTGGGCAGCTCGGTCAGTGACTACATCCGGGTGCACGCCCCGGCTCCGGTGCTGCTGGTGCGGGAGCCGGAGGGGCGGGCGCGCTGAGGCCGACTCAGCCGCCCTGGCGGCTGTTGGTCTGGATGTAGAGAATGATCAGAAAAACGGCGGGAACCAGAACGAACAGGAGGCTGGCAACGAAGCCGAGGTCGTTGGTTTCCATGACTGCTGGAGAGGTTCTGAGAAGGTATCACCGCCCATCGGCGGGAAGGACGCCCCCTTCATCGCTCGTTGCGGATGGGGCGGCGGCGGTCCCCGAGGACGTATCGGGAGTCGTGTCGGCCTCCGCCTCCGGCTCCTCGGCTTCGGGGGGGACGGGCCAGGCAGTGGGACCCTCCGGCAGGGGCTGGGTCCGGGCCCGGGCCAGATCCCCCTCCCGGTCCGCGAGTCCCACCTGGGGCCTGGTGAGCACCATCACCGATTTCTGCACCAGGGCCTGACAGGCCAGCCGCCAGCTCTGGGGGCGCCGTCTGAGCTTGAGCTGCTCCACCGCGGTCTGTTCCGTGAGGGCGTTGGCCGCCCCGCCCTCCACCACCTCCACGAAGCAGGTGATGCACTGGCCGCAGCCCCCGCAGTTGCCCAGCCGGCCCTTGAGGCCGTACAGCTCGATGCCTTCGCGCAGGGCGACCTCGCGGAGGTTCTCCCCCGGATAGCACTCCACGTCACGCTGCTCACGCACGAACCGGATCACGGGCATGGCGGAAGCCTCTGGGGGAACAGGACGGATCCCATTGTGAGGCGCGCCGTTGCGGTCCGTTACCTGGGCCCCGTGCCGTTGCCCGCAACCCTTACCATCGCCAGCACGGATCGGTAATCACCGAGCGTCTCCTTAGCCGCCATCGCCCCGGCGACCGGCTTCGGCAACTGTCAACCCAGACCTGACCCCCCAATGGGATTGCCCTGGTACCGGGTGCACACGGTCGTCATCAACGACCCGGGCCGACTGCTGGCCGTGCACCTCATGCACACCGCCCTGGTAGCCGGCTGGGCCGGCTCCATGGCGCTCTACGAGCTCGCGATCTTCGACCCCTCCGACCCGGTCCTCAACCCCATGTGGCGCCAGGGCATGTTCGTCATGCCCTTCATGGCCCGCCTGGGCGTTACGGGCAGCTGGGGCGGCTGGAGCGTCACCGGTGAAACCGGCGTCGACCCCGGCTTCTGGAGCTTCGAGGGCGTGGCCGCCGCCCACATCATCTTCAGCGGCCTGCTCTTCCTGGCCGCCATCTGGCACTGGACCTACTGGGATCTCGAGATCTGGCAGGACCCCCGCTCCGGGGAGCCGGCGCTCGACCTGCCCAAGATCTTCGGCATCCACCTGCTCCTGGCAGGCCTCGGCTGCTTCGGCTTCGGCGCCTTCCACCTCACCGGTGTGTTCGGTCCGGGGATGTGGATCTCCGATCCCTACAGCCTTACGGGCCACCTCGAACCGGTGCAGCCCGCCTGGGGACCCGAGGGCTTCAACCCCTTCAACCCGGGCGGGATCGTGGCGCACCACATCGCCGCCGGCATCGTCGGGATCATCGCCGGCATCTTCCACATCACCACCCGTCCCCCGGAGCGTCTCTACAAGGCCCTCCGCATGGGCAACATCGAGACGGTGCTGGCCAGCGCCATCGCCGCTGTGTTCTTCGCGGCCTTCATCGTGGCCGGAACCATGTGGTACGGCTCGGCTGCCACGCCGGTTGAGCTGTTCGGCCCCACCCGCTACCAGTGGGATCAGGGCTACTTCAAGACGGAGATCAACCGTCGCGTCCAGACGGCCCTCGACAACGGCGCCACCAAGGAAGAGGCCTACGCGGCCATTCCCGAGAAGCTCGCCTTCTACGACTACGTCGGCAACAGTCCCGCCAAGGGCGGTCTGTTCCGTGTGGGCCCGATGATCAACGGTGACGGACTGCCCACCTCCTGGATCGGCCACATCGCCTTCACCGACAAGGAAGGCCACGACCTCGAGGTCCGTCGTCTGCCCAACTTCTTCGAGAACTTCCCTGTGGTGCTCCAGGACGAGCAGGGCATCGTCCGCGCCGACATCCCGTTCCGGCGGGCCGAGGCGAAGTACTCCTTCGAGCAGCAGGGTGTGACGGCCACCGTCTACGGCGGTGCCCTCAACGGCCAGACCTTCACCGACCCGGCGGATGTCAAGCGGCTGGCCCGCAAGGCCCAGCTCGGCGAGGCCTTCGAGTTCGACCGTGAGACCTATCACTCCGACGGCACCTTCCGCAGTTCCCCCCGCGGCTGGTTCACCTTCGGCCACGCCTGCTTCGCCCTGCTCTTCTTCTTCGGCCACATCTGGCACGGTGCCCGCACCCTCTACCGTGATGTCTTCGCCGGTATCGACCCCGATCTCGGTGAGCAGGTGGAGTTCGGTCTGTTCGCCAAACTGGGCGACCGTTCCACCCGGCGCCTGCCCGAGGGCTACGTGCCCCCGGCCGGTTCCACCCTCAGCTGACCGCCAGTCCCCCCGAGGATTCCCATGGAGAGCTTCGCCTACATCCTGATCCTGGCCCTGGCCATTTCCACGCTGTTTTTCGCGATCGCCTTCCGCGACCCCCCGAAAATCGGCAAGTGACCAGTCTTCCTGATTGATGCAAGCCCCCGGGAAACCGGGGGTTTTTCATGCTTCGGGCCCCAACCGGGAGGCAACCCCTTCTCTTTGTGCGCCTAGCTGTTTACACTCCGAACACTTGGATGCGTGCCCGGGGATGCAATGTCCCTCCTGCCAACACACCGATAGCCGCGTTCTGGAATCAAGGGCCGCCGATTCCGGGCGCAGCGTGCGGCGGCGGCGGGAGTGCCTGAACTGTGATTTCCGCTTCACCACCTACGAGCGGGTCGAGACCGTTCCGATCACCGTGGTCAAGCGCAACGGCAGCCGCGAAACCTTCAACCGCAGCAAGCTGCTGCACGGTCTGCTGCGGGCCTGCGAGAAGACGGGCCTGGAACCGGCCCGGCTCGAGGCCGTCGTCGACGACATCGAACTGGCCCTGCAGCAGCGGGTCGGCCGCGAGGTGAGCAGCAACGAGATCGGTGAGCTGGTGCTCCAGCGCCTGCGGGAGATGAGCGAGGTGGCCTACGTGCGCTTCGCCTCCGTGTATCGCCAGTTCCAGAGCGTCAGCGATTTCGTGGCCACCCTGGAAGGGCTGGGCAGCCGCGGCAAGGCCAAGAACCGGCTGGCGGTGGTGGGCTGACCCCGAGGCTAGATCGGCCAGCCGGTCCATTGATAGAGTGATCGATCGGGTGTGCGCTGCAGGCGGGCAGCCATCCCGTTCCTTCGCACTGCCACCGGCAGACCGCCCCAGCTCCATGACCCTCACTCCTTCTTCCGAAGCCGACACCCTCGAGGCCCTCACGCCGATCAGCAGCGAGGAGGCCGCCGACATCGAGACCACAGCCGATCTCGATCTGGCGATCCCGGAAGAGGTGCCCAGCGCCGACGACTCCAGCAGCCGGGTCAGCGCACGGGACGGCGACGGTGTGGGCTTCACGCTGGACGAGTTCGCGGCCCTGCTCAGCAAGTACGACTACAACTTCAAGCCCGGCGACGTCGTCAACGGCACCGTCTTCGCCCTGGAATCCAAGGGCGCCATGATCGACATCGGCGCCAAGACCGCCGCCTTCATGCCCCTTCAGGAGGTCTCGATCAACCGCGTCGAGCACCTCTCCGACGTGCTCGAACCCGGCGAGGTGCGCGAGTTCTTCATCCTCAGCGAGGAGAACGAGGACGGCCAGCTCACCCTGTCGGTGCGTCGCATCGAGTATCAGCGGGCCTGGGAGCGGGTGCGCCAGCTGCAGAAGGAGGACGCCACGATCTACAGCGAGGTGTTCGCCACCAACCGCGGCGGCGCCCTGGTGCGGGTGGAGGGCCTGCGGGGCTTCATCCCCGGCAGTCACATCAGCACCCGCAAGGCCAAGGAGGAGCTCGTGGCCGACTTCCTCCCCCTCAAGTTCCTCGAGGTGGACGAGGAGCGCAACCGTCTGGTGCTCAGCCATCGCCGCGCCCTGGTGGAGCGCAAGATGAATCGTCTCGAGGTGGGCGAAGTGGTGCTGGGTACCGTCCGGGGCATCAAGCCCTATGGCGCCTTCATCGACATCGGCGGTGTCAGCGGCCTGCTGCACATCTCCGAGATCAGCCACGAGCACATCGAGACCCCCCACACCGTGCTCAACGTCAACGATCAGATGAAGGTGATGATCATCGATCTCGACGCCGAGAGGGGCCGGATCTCCCTGTCCACCAAGGCCCTCGAGCCGGAACCGGGCGACATGCTCAGCGATCCCCAGAAGGTGTTCGACAAGGCCGAGGAGATGGCCGCCCGCTACAAGCAGATGCTGCTCGAGCAGGCCGAGGACAGCGAGCCGATGGGTGTCTCCCTCGAATGAGCACGGCTCGGATCCGCTGACGATGGTTCACCTTTCCCTGCGGGGCACCCCGCTGCCCTGCGGGGACCGCCCCTTGGAGGCGGTGCTGTTCGACAAGGACGGCACCATGAGCCACAGCGAACCGATGCTCGTGGCCCTGGCCCAGGCCAGGGTCTTTCATTGTCTGGCCCTGGCCGGCCTGGCCGAGGCCGACCCGGAGCGCCACCGCGACCTGGGCAGCCTTCTCCATCGCGCCTACGGCCTTTCCGCCGAGGGGATCCACCCGGCCGGCACGATGGCGGTGGGGAGCCGCGACCAGAACCTGGTGGCCACCGCCACCGCCCTGGCCCAGGTGGGCTTCGGCTGGCCCGAAGCCCTGGCCATGGCCGAGGCGGTGTTCGCCCGCACCGATGCCATCCACGGCCAGGGGAGTGAGCAGCGTCCGGCCCCCACCCCCGGCCTGCGGTCCCTGCTGGAGGCCCTGCGCCAGGCGGGGGTGCGCTGCGCCGTGATCAGCAACGACCACGTGGAGGGCATCGAGGCCTTCCTGGCCGCCCACGACCTGGCCGCCTACGTGCAGGCCATCTGGAGCGCCGAGCATCAGCCCCGCAAACCCGACCCCGCCGCCATCCACGGCCTTTGCGAGGAACTGGGGGTGGCGGCGGAGAGCTGCGCCCTGGTCGGCGACGCCAACAGCGACCTGCGCATGGCGCGGGCCGCCGGGGTGCCGGTGGTGATGGGCTACCGGGCGGGCTGGCGGCGGCCGGTGGCGCTGGATGGCTCCTTCCTGCAGCTGGACCACTGGCGGGAGCTCGCCGTGGTGCCGGGACCGGCGAACCGGTGGGAATAAGCTCAGCCATCGACTGACCCCATTCCCCTATGAGCCGTTTCGTCTTCACCTCGGAATCGGTGACGGAAGGCCACCCCGACAAGATCTGCGACCAGGTGAGCGACGCCGTGCTCGACGCGCTGCTGGCCCAGGACCCTTCCAGCCGGGTGGCCTGCGAGACCGTGGTGAACACCGGCCTCTGCCTGATCACGGGGGAAGTCACCACCAACGCCCGCGTCGACTTCAACACCCTGGTGCGGGGCGTGATCGAGCAGATCGGCTACAGCGGCGCCCGTGCCGGCGGCTTCGATGCCCGCAGCTGCGCCGTGCTCATCGCCCTTGATCAGCAGTCGCCGGACATCGCCCAGGGTGTGGATGAGGCCGACGACCACGACGGCGATCCCCTCGACAAGGTGGGCGCCGGCGACCAAGGCATCATGTTCGGCTACGCCTGTGACGAGACGCCGGAGCTGATGCCGCTGCCGATCAGCCTGGCCCACCGGCTGGCGCTGCGGCTGGCCCAGGTGCGCCATGACGGCAGCCTCGGCTACCTGCTCCCCGACGGCAAGACCCAGGTGAGCGTGGTGTACGAGAACGACCGCCCCGTGGCGATCGACACGATCCTTATCTCCACCCAGCACACCGCCGAAGTGGAGGGCATCAGCGATGAGAAGGCGGTGCAGCAGCGCATCAGGGAGGACCTCTGGTCCCACGTGGTGCTGCCCGCCACGGCCGATCTGCCCCTCAAGCCCTCCACGGAGGGCACCCGCTTCTACGTCAACCCCACCGGCAAGTTCGTGGTGGGCGGCCCCCAGGGCGACGCGGGGCTGACGGGCCGCAAGATCATCGTCGACACCTACGGCGGCTATGCCCGCCACGGTGGCGGCGCCTTCTCGGGCAAGGACCCCACCAAGGTGGACCGCTCCGCCGCCTACGCGGCCCGCTACGTGGCCAAGGCCCTGGTGGCCTCCGGTCTGGCCCACAAGGCCGAGGTGCAGCTCAGCTACGCCATCGGCGTGGCCCGGCCCGTGAGCATCCTGGTGGAGAGCTTCGGCACCGGCGCCCTCAGCAACGCCGACCTCACCGCCCTGGTGCAGGAGCACTTCGACCTGCGCCCCGGCGCCATCATCGAAGCCTTCGGACTGCGGGAACTGCCCCAGCAGCGGGGCGGACGCTTCTACCAGGACGTCGCCGCCTACGGCCACTTCGGCCGCAAGGATCTCGACCTCCCCTGGGAGGACGTGACCGCCATCGCCGCCACCCTGAAGCAGGCCACGGCGAGCCGTGTCAGCGCTGTATCTGGGGGTTGACCTCGGCAGCAGCGGCCTGCGCCTGGCCGTTCTGGCCAACGCAGGCGCTCCCGGCGGGGACCCCGCCAGCCCCGTTCTGGAACGGCAGTCCCCGTACCCGGGCCGCTTCGAGGATCCCAAAGCCTGGCGGCAGGGCCTGATCGATCTGCTGGCCGCCGTGCCCGGGGAGATCCGCCGGCAGGTGGGTGCCATCGCCATCGATGGCACCTCAGGCACCCTCGTGGCCTGCGGCCCAGGAGGCCGCCTGCTGCCACCGCCTCTGGCGGACGCCCTTCCGTACCACCAGGCCTGTCCGGAGCAGGCCGGGGCCATCACCACCCTGCTGGCCGCGGAGGCCAGTGCGTGGGCCGCGGAGGCCGGGGCGTGGGCCGACCATCCTGCCGCCAGCAGCAGCGGCAGCCTGGCCCGGGCCCTGCGCCTGCTGGCCCTGGCCCGGGAGGCTGGCTTTGCTCCGGGTTTGCTACTGCGCCACCAGGCCGACTGGCTGATGGGCTGGCTCCTGGACGACTGGCGCTGGGGCGAAGAGGGCAACAACGTGCGGCTCGGCTGGGACCTGCAGCAGGGCCGCTGGCTCGCGGGGGTGGCCGAAGGACTGGGTGTCGGGGCCCTGCCTGGGATCCGCAGCAGCGGCAGCCACCTCGGCCGGCTGGCCCCGGCGGCGGCCGCCTGCCTGGGCCTGCCGGCTGACTGCCAGGTGGTGGCCGGCAGCACCGATGCCAATGCCGCGGTGCTGGCCGCCGATCCGGAGGAGGGCGATGGCATCGCCGTGCTGGGCACCACCCTGGTGCTGAAGCAGTTCGTGGCCGCTCCCCTGGCCGGGGCGGGCCTGAGCAACCACCGGGTGGGCGGCCGCTGGCTGGCGGGGGGAGCCTCGAACGCCGGCGCCGGCATCCTGCGCCGCTTCTTCGACGACGCCCAGATCGCCGAACTGAGCCGCCAGATCACGCCGGATCGTCCCACAGGGCTGGCCCTGCGGCCCCTGAGCCGCCGGGGCGAGCGCTTCCCGGTGGACGACCCGGATCTGGAGCCGATCCTGGAGCCGAGGCCGGCCAGTGATGCCCGCTATCTCCAGGCCCTGCTGGAGGGGCTCACCGCGATCGAGGTGGCGGGCTGGCGGCGGCTGCGGGAGCTGGGGGCCCCGGCCCTGCGGCGGGTGATCAGTGTCGGCGGCGGCGCCCGCAACAGCCAGTGGCGGGCCCTGCGGACGCGCGCCCTGGGGATCCCGGTGCTGAACCGACCGAAACGCACGGCGGCCCTGGGCATGGCCCTGCTGGCGCGGGCCAGCTCCAGGATGGGGGCCGAATCCCCCTCGCCTCGGCCATGAACGAACGTCTCCGATCGATCCTCGCCATGGCCCTGTTCGTCGTGCTGGCCGGCTATGTGGGCTTCAGCGGTCTGCGGCTGGGCCTGTTGCTCTGGCAGCGGTTCGCCGGCGCCTGAGCCCAGAATTCCCCCAACCGACCTGAACCCATGGCCGCCGATCCCCTCACCGCCGCGGTGAGCGACCGCATCTGCAAGCACATGAACGACGACCACGCCGAAGCCGTTCTGGCCTACGCCCGCCACTACGGCGGCTGCACCGAGGCCACAGAGGCCCGGATGGTGGCCGTGGAGCCCGAGGCGATGCGCCTGGAAGTGGACGGCACCCGGGTGGAGGTGCCCTTCGACCATGCCCTCACCGACAGCGAGGACGCCCACCGCACCCTGGTGGCCATGCTGCGGTCGCTCCCCGGGAAGGCTTGAAGCAGCGCCTGCGCCGCCGCCGGCGGCGCCCCACCCCTGACCCTTCTCGCACGCCTGAGCCGGCTTCCGCTCGACTGGATCGCCGCCACCCCCTGCCCCCTGTGTCGCACCCTGCAGCCGCCGCAGCACGCGTCCGGAGCAGCCTGCCCCGAGTGCCGCCGCAGCCTGCCGCTGCCGGCCGGGGCCCTGCAGGGCAACGAGCCCCTGCTCTGGTGGGCGGCCGGGTCCTACAACGGCGAGCTGCGGCGGTTGCTGCTCGGGCTGCGACAGCGGCCTGAACCCGCCAGGGTGGGGGCCCTGGTGCAGGTGCTGGCGGAGGGTCTGCCCCGGTGGCGGCAGCGGCCGCTGGTGGTGCCGGTGCCGAGCTGGAAACGGCAAGGGAATCCCCTGCCGTCGCTGGTGTGCCGCCAGCTCGCCCGCCAGCTGGGGTACCGCCGCGCCGATCTTCTGGAGCGGTCACGGCCCGTGCTCGGCCAGCACCACCTCGGCAGGAACCTTCGCCTGGCCAACCAGGCGGGGGCCTTCCGCTGTCGCCGGGGCCCCCGCCTGGGTGAGGCCCTGGGCCGGCCGGTCCTGATCGTTGACGACATCCTCACCAGCGGGGCCACCGGCTGCAGCGCCGCCACGGCCCTGGAGACCCTGGGCTGGCAGGTGGTGGGACTCCTCTGCCTGGCCCGCACGCCCCGGGGCCGCAACCGGAGGGGCCGGTCCCCCAGCGGGCCGTGATCTAAGATCGCTTCGTCGCTTCGGCGACGAGCCGGGATAGCTCAGTTGGTAGAGCAGGCGACTGAAAATCGCCGTGTCCCCAGTTCAAATCTGGGTCCTGGCATTGCGTGCGGACTGCTCTGCAGCCCATCACCATGTCCCATCAGCCCTCGACCTCCAGCCAGATCTTCAACAACGCCGACAGCTTCGCCCAGGCGTTCGATGAGGCCTGGCAGGAGCACAGTCGACAGGATCCCTCCCACGGGCTCTCGACCGCCGACAAGCTCGAGGCGATCCTCGGTCGGGTGGCCGGCCACCCCTTCGCCGAAGCCGATCCGGCCATGGCCCGCCAGGTGGGGGCCTTCCGGATCCGCCTCCTCGACCTTTAGGTGGCGCCCATGAGCAGCTCCCTCGCCCGCCTTCTCCAGCTCCTGAGCGGTGGCTTCAGCAACCAGAGCCAGGCCTTCGACAATCCGCCCATCTACGCCCACATCCTGGTCAAGTTCCGGCCATTGCCCCACCTGGCGCCGGGCTCGCTGCTGCTGGAGCAGTCCTACGCCATCTCACCCGGCACGCCCTACAGGATCCGGGTGCTGCGGGCTGAGCGCCGTGACGGCGACCTGATCATCCACAACCAGGCCCTGCAGGACGAGCAGCGTTTCTGGGGCGCCATCGAGGATGAAGAGCGACGCCGCAGCATCGCGGAGAGCGACCTCCTGCCCCTCGAGGGCTGCACCTACGTGGTGCGGGAGGTGGGCGAGGGGTTCGCCGGCGAGGTGGAACCCGGTTGCCGCTGCCTCGTGGAGCGCAAGGGAAGCCTCGCCTACCTGGTCAGCAGCTTCGAGATCGATTCCCGGGGCATGCGCACCATCGACCGGGGCCACGATCCGGCCACCCATGAGCAGCTCTGGGGATCCCTGGCCGGCCCCTTCGAGTTCGAGCGCACCGACGACTACCGCGCCGAACTCCCCGGCTCCTGGCTGGAGACCTGAACGGCCAGGGGCCCCTTCAGCCGGCGATCAGCTCGTCCATGAACGGCTGCTCCCCCTCCTCCAGGAAGGGATCGACCTCCTCCGGGCCCAGATCGAAGGAGTCCGCCAGCGGCAGGGGGGCCGGCGGCTCCTGCTGCAGCGCCGGTGGCTGCACCGCCTGCAGATGGCGGGATGGGCCGGTGCGATCCAGACCCCGCAGGGCCGCCTCGATCCTGGCCAGGCGCTCTTCGGTGTCCCCGAGGCGCTCGTCCATGGCGGCCCCATGGGCGGCCTCGAGGTCGGCGACCTCCTCCAGCCGCGCACCAATGCGATCCTCGTGGCCCCCGAGCCGTTCCTCGAGCTCCAGCAGGCGATAGGTGAGCGCTTCGGCCACCTGGGACAACACCTGCAGCTGATCGGCCAACCGGAGGGAGGAGTCCTCGGATGGGGACACAACAGAAGCCATGACGGCACCGGGATGATGGCCGGATGGTATCGGCGTGGGGCCGGCCCGCCAGGGGTGGGCCTGGCCGGGGGGTTTGTAACGATTCTGAAAACCCTGTCGTGGCGAGCGGACAGGCCCATAGGATCCGCCTTGCAGCCCATGATCGGGACGTTTCCCTGCAGCCGTCCTCGAAGGCGTCTGCAGATCCGCAGTGGCCATGTGCCCTGCCCATGCGCCCTGCCCACTGACCTTCTCTCCAACGCCTCTCCCCCCGGCACCCACGCTCATGACACTTGCCAACGCTGCCTATCTGGGCATCGAGCGTTTCTCCAGCGACCGCAACAAGGAAAACTGGACGAACGCCACCGAAAACGACAAGGCCGCCCTGATCCGCGCCGTCTATAAGCAGGTGCTGGGCAATCAGTACATCATGGCCAGCGAGCGGCTCGAAGGGCCTGAGTCCCTCTTCAAGCGCGGTTACCTCAGCGTGCGGGAGTTCGTGCGCCAGGTGGCCAAAAGTGGTTTGTACAGAGCGAAGTTCTTCGAACCCTGCAATCCCTACCGCTTCATCGAACTGAACTTCAAGCATCTCCTTGGCCGCGCTCCGCAGAACAAAGCCGAGATGCTGCATCACTTCACGATTCTGCAGGAGCAGGGTTACGACGCCGAGATTGATTCTCTCATCGACAGCGCCGAGTATCAGAACCGCTTCGGTGAAGAGGTGGTTCCGTTCCTGCATGGCTGGGACTACTCCGCAGGACAGCACGGCCTGCAGTTCTCCTACATGATGCAACTGGCCCGCGGTGTGGGTGCCTCCGTTCGCGGTTGCACCTTCAAGACCCAGTCCCGACTCAATCCCTCGGTGCATGCGGAAGCCCCCCTCCCGGTGGTGAGCCCCAACGCCAAGGGCAGCGTCTTCCGCAAGGTGATGTCCGATGGTGTCACCCGCCAGGGGGTGGGAGCCAGCGAGGAGGGTCGCACCTTCCGGGTCGAGATCTCCGGCTTCAACAACTACCGCCTGCACAAGCGCAGCAACCGGGTGCGCTTCATCCCCTTCAACAAGCTGCTTGAGACCCAGCAGCAGATCCACCGCGAAGGCGGCCGCATCGCCAGCATCACCCCGGTCAACTGAGCCGGGCTCCCGTTCAGCCTTTCCCCCCTACCCCTCCGAATCCATGAAGGTTTCCGCAGGTACCCGAGGCACCGGCCTCAACAGTTCCCGCCAGGTGGCGTTCACCGTCACCGGCGTCAACAACAACGACTACTCCCGCACCGCGGACATGGTCATGAACGTCCCGTTCACCCGCATGAACGAGACCATGCGTCTTGTCCACGCCATGGGCGGCAAGATCGTCAGCGTCTCCGTGACCGGCGGCGGTACGGGCTCCGAGGCACCGGCCCCCCGCAAGGGCAAGGCGAAAGCCGAAGGCTGAGGCCAGCCCTCGGTCCGGCCGTGCGATGGGGTCCCCTCCGAGGGGGCCCTTTTTCATTGGGCAGATTCGTGGGTCGGGCCACCGGGCCTTACACCCATCCGCCGGATGAACCGTCCAGGCTGAACCCAAGTGGCCGGGGGGATCGCCAGAACCGCTGCGGCCGTGTAGATCCTGGCGGTGGTGACCATTTATTAAGGCGCCCCCATCCGCCGCACGCCTTCCCCAACAATAGGTAGGTCTTTCGGAGCGATGCCCGGCCCTGGCCAGGCGATCATCGAAAGCAACGACGCAGTCGACGTCAGCCAGGCCACCCCCCGGACTGACGCTCCAGACTCGACCCCCTTACCCACCCAATCCCGACGTTCGACGTCGAGAACAGGAGCTAACTCAATGTTCGACGCCTTCACCAAGGTCGTTGCTCAGGCTGATGCCCGCGGCGAATTCCTCAACGCTGGTCAGATCGATGCCCTTTCCGGCGTCGTCGCTGACAGCTTCAAGCGCATGGA
>CALRMW020000023.1:0-36011 GCA_943369315.1 Synechococcus sp. UW140 | reverse complement strand
CTCCACCCCTTCCGGGGCTCTCGCGGCGCGTCGCCTCCCGGCGACCCAGAAAACTTACAACATCGTCGGCTCGCGCCTCTCGATCCCGTAAGCCTGCCCCCCGCTCGAGCTCTCACTCTCTGGGGCGCAGTCCAAAATCATATCACGTGTGTAGGGGGTCCCTGGGTCTCCAGGGCTTCCGCCCACGGCATGAACCGCTCCAGCGTCTCCTGGCGGTTGGCCACGAGCACCGGGAAGTCCGTCTGGGCCAGGTCCTGGCCGGGCTCCAGCCCCTGGGGGCTAGCCCCCAGCCAGCGCAGCGGACAGCCCAGCTCTTCGAGCACCAGCCAGGCCGCGGCCAGGTCCCAGATCTTCGGTGTGGCCTCCAGGGCCGCCATGGTCTGCCCCATGGCCACGGACACCAGATTGAGGCTGGCGACCCCCAGCAGCCGGATCTTGCCGGGGAACGGACGGTGGGGCAGCTTCTGCAGCACCCGGATCGAACGGCTGCAGAGCGAGGCACAGCCGGCGTTGTGGAGCTGCTGGGCGGGCGGCGGGATGGGCTTGCCGTTGCGCCAGGCCCCTTCGCCCCGGATGGCCACGATCCGCTGCCGCAGCGGCGGCACATCAAGGATCGCCAGGACCGGCACACCGGCCTCGAACCGGGCCATCGAGATCGCCCAGTAGGGGATGCCGGCGGCGAAGTTGGTGGTGCCATCAAGGGGATCCACCACCCAGTAAGCCGGCGTGGCGGGCACCTGCTGGCGGCCCTCCTCGCTCAGGACCCCCTCGCCGGGGAACAGCTCGGCCAGTCCCTCCACCAGGGTGGCGTCGCTCCAGCGATCACAGGCCGTGATGAAGGACCCATCCGCCTTCAGATCCGGCTGGCTGTGGCCGAAGTCGGCCCGCTGACGCTCGGCGACCCGGTCGAGCAGGGACTCCAGGCGGGAATCGAGGGGGTGCGGGGTGAGGACCTTCATCCCATTTCCATCTCCAGAACCTGGCTGAGGCTGCGGGAGGTGTCCTCCCGGAACTGGCGCACGTTGACATACCCGAGCAGCAGGAGGGCCGCCAGGGCCACCAGCAGCTCGACACCCAGCACCAGGGCGAAGGGTCCGTAGGGCCCGTCCCCCAATGGCAGGGAACGGCCGATGTCGTACAGGCCACCGCCGAGGAGCTTGCCGATCGCCCGGGACAGGGCCTGGGCCAGGCCCCAGACGCCGACGAAGGTGCCGGCGGCCTGGGGAAGGGTGAGGTCGAGCATCAGGCAGAGGGCGCTGTTGGTGCCGATGCCGGCCGCCAGCCCGAACAGCACCATCACGGCCTGCAGGAAGGGGATCCGGGCCGTCAGGCCCGCCACGAGCAGCAGCAGCAGGGACAGGGCGATCAACTGGCAGCCCAGGCGGGCGGTGGCCATCTTCCCGAGCCGGGGCACCACCCAGAGTCCCGCGAGCAGCAGGCCGACCAGGGTGCCGACGCCCCAGAAGGCGTTGAGCTGGGCGGTGGCGGCGATCGGCATGGCGAACACCTGGGCGCCGTAGCTCTCCAGCACCGGATCCTGCAGGAACAGGGCCAGGGTGAACAGGATGAGGAAGGAGAAGAAGATCAGCACCTGACGGCTGGAGGTGATCAGGGTCCAGGACTGGCGCAGGCCGATGGCGTCCTCCCGTGACACCACCGTCCCGTCGCTGCGCTCCCGCAGGGGTGACTCCATGCCCCAGGTGGCGACCACCGTGAGCAGCATCACCACCCCGGCCACGGTCGTCATGAAACGGGAGAGGGTCGCCTCGAGCACCACCGGATCGTTGACCCCGTCGAGGGAGCGCAGGCTCACACCGATGGACACCGCGCCGATGACGATGCCGACCGTGAGCATGCACCAGATGATGCTCACCGCCCGGGGCCGCTCCTGTTCGCTGGTCCGGTCGATCACCAGGGCCAGGTAGGGGGTGGTGGCGAGGGAAATCGCCAGGCCGTAGAGGGCGAACAGGCCGCAGAGGGCGGCGATCCCGAAGGCGAGACCGGGCTGGCTGCCGTCCTCCAGCAGGCGCCCCACCCGGAAGATCAGCGGCACCGACAGCACGGCCAGCAGGCAGAAGGCCGCCGTACCGAGCAGCACGTAGGGGACCCGGTGGCGGGAGGCCAGGGGGTGGGCATCGGAGATCTGGCCGAACAGCACCCTCGAGGGGGCCACGAACTGCTCGAAGGCCAGGGCACCGCCCACCAGCAGTCCGGGGAAGCCCAGCTCACTGAGCATGATCCGGTTGAGCAGACCCGAGAAGATCACGGCCAGGCAGCCCAGGCAACCCTGGAAGAGGCCCAGTCGCACCGTGGCGGGGAGGGTCAGGCCGGGGCGGAGGGGTGACGACAACGGGCGTCAGGACCCCGGCGGCATCGCCTCGGGCCCGGTGGGGCTGCCCGCCCGGCAGGCCGGGATCAGGGGCTGGGGCTCCACGGGGATCTCGGAGGTGCCGGCCGGCCTCGGGCTTGTGGCCGGCAGGGCCTGGCGCTGGCACAGCCCGACCTGGTCGAGACCGGTGAAGCGCCGCAGCCGGGCCAGGGCCTTGTTGTAGTCGGAGATGGCCGTCGACCAGCGGACTTCGGCCTGGGTGAGGTCGCGCTGGGTGTCGACCACCTCCCGCTGGGTGGTGACGCCGGCCTGGAAGCGCAGCCGGGCCAGCCGCAGGGATTCCCGGGTGGAGATCACCTCGCGGGAGGTGGTGGTGATGTTGCGGTTGTTCTTCTCCAGCTCGTAGAAGTTGGTTTCCACCTGCTGGCGGATCGCGTCGCGCTGCTGGGCGAACTGGAAGGAGTTCTCCTGGGCCACCTGCTTCTGGCGGCGGTAGTTGGCCCGGGCGGCACCGCCGTCGAAGATCGTCCAGCTGAGGTTGAGGCCCACGGTGTTGTCCACGGACCAGCCCAGCTCATTGAAGTCGATGCTTGGCTGCGTGCCGTTCACGTTGGGAACGGAGTTGAGGAAGCCCCTGGTGCGTCCAGCCCCAAGGCTGTAGGCGATGTTCAGGAACGGCTGGGCCTGGCCCAGGGCCGCGTTCGCCTCGCTGTTGGCGATCGAGATGTTGAGGAGGACGTTGTCGAGCTCCTCGCGGAAAGCGTAGGCGGCGATGATGCTCTCCTGCAGCGACGGCAGCCAGGAGCCCACCACCCGCGAGGGCTCCTTCGATGTGGGGGTGACGTCCTGGGGCAGGTCGAGCAGGGCGGCGAGGGCGCGGCGGGCGATGGCCTGGTCGGCCAGGCCCTGGGTGAGCACCTGCTGGTCGCGGGCCAGCTGGGTTTCGGCTTCCAGCACCTCCAGCTTGGTGGCCACGCCGGCCTGGAAGCGGGCCTTGGCATCGCGCAGGCTCACCAGGGAGGAGCGGACAGACTCCTGGCCGATGCGCACCGTCTCGTCGGAGACCTGCAGATCGAAGAAGGCCTCGGCCGCCTCCAGCCTTCGCGCCCGCAGCCCGATCAGATACTGGTTCTTGGCCTGCTCGAACCGGTCGCGAGCGGCGGCGATCTGTGGCGTGCGGGTGGGGTTGATCAGACCCCAGCTGGCCTGGAGCACCGCCTGCATCCGCCAGATACTGGTGAAGGTGCCTCCCACGGGCTGCCCCGTGCCGGTGAAACCGGAGCTGAACTGATTCCCTCCGGTGTAGGTGGGCAGGCTGTTGGCGTTCAGCTGGATCGTGGGATACCAGAGGGCGATCTGGGCCCGCAGGGCCGACTGGGCCTGCTCCACCTGGCTGGCGATCGCCTTGAGCTCGGGGTTGTTGACCTCGACCAGGGTTTCCACATCGGCCAGGCCGAGGGGACGGAGCTCCCGGATGCGCACCTGCGACGGCTTGACCGGCAGGGCCAGGGGATTGGGGGCCACCAGATCCTGGAGGCCCGGAGGCAGTTCCTTGGCGGCCGGGGCCAGCACGGTGGGGTTGGACTTGGGCCTGGGACCCTTGACCTCAGGGGCCAGCGGCAGGGCCGGGGGGGCCGGAAGGCTCGGGCTCGCGGGGGCTGGGGCGGACTGGGCCCGCACCGGCAACGCCTGGAGGCCGAACGACGGGAGCACCACCAGTGCCGCAAGCAGGAGTGGTTGGCGCCTCACGTTGGACCGTTCGCTTCAGCCAGAGCTTAAGCATCTCCCCGTGGGGTGCCGAGGCAGGCGGCCACCAGATCGTCCGCACCCCCCAGCAATCGAACCGGCACAGGCAGACGAGCGCGCAGGTCGGCGAGGGTGGTGTCGTCGAGAAACACCTCCTCCCCCTCCCGCAGCATCACCCGCGGCAGCAGAAGCTCCTCCCCCAGGTCACGGCCGCGGAGGCCCTCGATCAGGTCGGAGCCCGTGAGCAGCCCGGTGACCACCTGGTCCTGGCCCCAGTAGGGGCTGGGCAGACCATGGAGGATCAGCTCCAGACCCTCGACGCGGTTGAGCCGCTCCACCACCGGCTGCAGGGCTCCGGCCACGAGGCGGCCCACCACCCAGCTGCAGCGGCGCGGGGTGGCGATGCGGGCGGGAAGCTCCCGGGTGGCCCCCTCCAGGTCCTCCAGGAAGGCGCGGATACTGCCGACCCCGTTCTCCTGCTGGGGCAGGTCCTCGTAGCTGGCCCGCGGCGGCAGGGGCCGGCCGGCGATCAGGAACCACTCATCGGACAGCCAGGCGAAACGACTGCCGGTGCTGGCCTGGAAGGCGGGCTGCAGGCGCTCGACCCGGGCGATCACCTCCAGGGCCACCTCCCGGTCGACCGGCCGGAGGGCATCGCCGGCCGGGCGGAAGCGCGTCAGACCCACCGGCACCACGGCGGTGGAGAGCACGGCGGGCCAGGGTCCGGTGGCGAACCGCGCCAGGTCGGTGAGGGTGCGATCCAGGGCCTCGCCGTCGTTCAGCCCCGGACACACCACCACCTGGGCATGGATCTGGAGACGCCGCTCGGCGAACCAGGCCAGCTGGTCCAACAGCAGGGCGGCCCGTGGGTTGACCAGCAGGCGGCTGCGCAGTTCCGGATCGGTGGCATGGACCGACACGAACAGGGGCGAGAGGCGCTGCTCCTCGATCCGGCTCCAGTCGGCCGGCGTGAGGTTGGTGAGGGTGAGATAGGAGCCGTAGAGGAAACTCAGCCGGTAGTCGTCGTCCTTGAGGTAGAGGCTGTCACGGCGCCCCGGCGGCTGCTGGTCGATGAAGCAGAAGGGGCAGTGGTTGTTGCACTGGCGCAGGCCGTCGAACAGGGCCTCGCTGAAGCCCAGCCCCAGCCCATCGTCCAGGTCCTTCTCCAGCTCCACCACGTGGAGGGTGCCGTCGGGGTCCTCCACCTCGAGCACCAGCTCCTCCTCCCCCTGCAGCACCTGGACGTCGATCAGATCCCGCGGGCGGATGCCGTTGATGCTGCGCAGGCGGTCACCGGGCTGGAACCCCAGTTCCTCGGCGATCGAGCCCGGCTCCACCGTGGTCACAAGGGCGGGCCGGGGCTGGGTGACGGGCCCAGCGAGGGCGGTGGGCCCGGCGAGGGCAGAGGAGGGCTCCTTCCACACGGGAGGTGACGGCGGGACGAGGGGACGTTGGCTCCAGTGTGGCGGTCCCGCCCCTTCAGGGGCTGGTCCCCTCCAGGCCCCGGAAGCCCAGCAGGATCACCACGCCGAACAGCAGCCGGTAGCCGACGAAGATCCAGGTGCTGTTCTGCTGCAGGAAGCGCAGCAGCCAGGCGATCGCCAGCCAGGAGACCACCGCCGCCGCGGCGATGCCCACCAGCATCGGAATGACGCCGCCGGTCTCGACCGAGCCGAAGGCCGCCCGGAGTTCGACGAGTCCGGCCAGGGTGATGGCGGGAATGCCCAGCAGGAAGGAGAAGCGGGCCGCGTCGGAGCGCTGCCAGCCATCGAAGAGCGACGCCGTCAGGGTGCTGCCTGAGCGGGACACACCGGGGATCAGGGCCAGCGCCTGGGCCAGCCCCACCAGCAGGCCGTCACGGGGCGTCACAGCCTCCAGCAGGCGGCGGCGGCGGCCCACCAGCTCGGCCACGGCCAGCAGTAGGGCCATCACGATCGAGACGATGGCGATCGAGGTCAGACTGCGCAGGGGGGAGGTCTCGTAGCCGGGCAGCAGCACCTTGATCGCGAGGCCGGCCAGCAGGATGGGCACCGTTCCCAGCACGATGGCCACCCCCAGCCGGGCCGGCGGGTCGTTCCACTGGCCATGGCGGAAGGCCCGGGCCACCCCGGCACCCACCTCGGCCAGATCCCGGCGGAAATAGCCGAGCACCGCGGCGATGCTGCCCAGCTGGATCACGGCGGTGAAGGCCACCCCGGGGTCACCCCATCCCAGCATCACCGGAACCACCTTGAGGTGGGCCGTGCTGCTGATCGGCAGGAACTCCGTCAGCCCCTGCACGATCCCCAGAACGAGGGCGTGCCAGCAGGCCTCGACCAGGGGCAGGGCGGCGGCCGTGGCGACCAGCGGCATGGGGGGAGCCGATACTGCGGCTGACCCTATGGCCGGACGGGTCACGGAAGCACCCCTCCACCCCCTTAAGGTTGCACAACTTTCTTCACAACCAGGTGCTCGGGGTCCCACCCACCCTTTCCGCCCGTGCCGAGGCCCTTCCGGGCCTGCGGCTCGGAGCTGTCCCGGCCGCTGCCGTGCTGCCGCTGGCGGCGGCCCTGCTGGTCACCGTGCCGGTGTTCCTGCAGGCCCCCTGGGTGCGCGCCGCGCCGATGGCGGCGACCCTGTTCACCATCCCCCTGATGGCCTTCGCCCTGCTGCTGGAGCGCCGGGGCCAGGGCCCGTGGCAGCCGCTGGGCGTCCTGCTCGTGGGCTTCTGCGGCAGCTGGCTGGGCGGCTGCCTCTTCTGGGGCTGGTTCCGGCTCCATCCGGTGATGCATCTGCCGATCGAGGCCTTTGCCCTGCCCCTGGCGGTGGCGGGCCTCGGCGGCCGCTGGCGCCTGGCGGGCGCCTTCTACCTGGGCTCCCTGCTCGGCACCGCCAGCACCGATGGGGTGATGGCGGCCGCCGGCCTCATGGACCTCTGGCCCCGGGTGCTCAACGCCCCCCTGACCGAAGCTCCGCTCCTGCTCCAGGGCGCAGCCCTGCAGGTGCTGCAGCCCTGGCCCCTGGCCCTGATCGCTCTGGCGGCGTGCCTGCTGCTGCTCCTCTGCCGCCGTCTCTGGTCACTGGGTGGGCCCTGGCGGGTGGCCGCCGCCGCCGTGGGCACCACCCTGGCCGTCGATGGCCTGTTCCTCGGGGCGGCCCTGCTGGCCCCCCAGCTGAGCGGCCTGATCTGAAGAACTGCAAAAGCGCGCCCGCCGGCGCAGGGAGACCCGGGGGCCTTCTGTAACGTTGCTGGGGTGATCTGCAGATCACCGCCCTGTCCCTGCCAGGGTCCCCTGGTTCTATCCCCCTAAGGAGTGTCGTGATGAAGCGGCTGCTTGCCTGGTTGATGAGTGGTGTGGTCCTGGCCGGTCTGCTCATGACCCTGGTTCTGCCCGGTGCCGCCCTCGCCGCGGAGCGTCGCAATGAGATCGACGACAAGCTGGCCGAGAGCGTCGGCAAGGTTGATCTCAACAACGCTTCGGTGCGCCGGTTCCAGCAGTACCCCGGCATGTACCCGACCCTGGCCGGCAAGATCGTCCTGGGTGGCCCCTACGACAGCGTTGATGACGTGCTGGAGCTGGACCTGACCGACCGCCAGAAGGAGCTGTTCAACAAGTACAAGGCCAACTTCACCGTGACCCCGCCGGCGATCGCCCTGAACGAAGGCTTCGATCGCATCAACGACGGCGTCTACCGCTGAGCCCCCTGGCGGGCCTCCCCCGACCCCTCCGGAACCGCCGTCACCACGGCGGTTTTTTTGTGGCCGCAGGTCCGCCACCGTCCGTCCCATAGGCTCGGCTGCACAAGGCACGGTGCGAAGGGGTGAACCAGCCGCTTGGATGAGCCGGATCCGCGCATGGCACCCCACTGGGACGTGGTGGTGGTCGGCAGTGGTGCCGCGGGCCTGATGACCTGCCTGGAATTGCCCCCCCAGCTGCGCGTGCTGCTGCTGAGCAAATCCAGCTCCCCCCCGTCGGCCAGCCGCTGGGCCCAGGGGGGCATCGCCGCGGTGACCGGGGCCGACGACAGCTTCGCCAGCCACATCGCCGACACCCTCAAGGCGGGCGCCGGACTCTGCGATCCGGCCGCCGTCGAGGCGCTGGTGCGGGAGGCGCCGGCCTGTGTCGAGCGCCTCGTGCAGCTGGGCATGGACTTCGATCGCACCCCCCAGGGCCTGAGCACCACCCTGGAAGCGGCCCACAGCCACCGCCGCGTGCTCCATGCCCAGGACCGCACCGGGGGCGCGCTGGTGGATGCCCTGGAGCGGGAGGTGCAGCGCCGGCCTGGCCTGGAGCAGCGCAAGGGCATCCCTGCCCTGCAGCTCTGGGTGGAGAACGGCCACTGCCTCGGGCTGCAGGTGCTCGAAGGCGACCGCCTGCGCTGGCTGCGGGCCGGTGCGGTGGTGCTGGCTAGCGGCGGCGGCGGCCATCTGTTCGCCCACACCACAAACCCGGCCCAGGCCAGCGGCGACGGCGTCGCCATGGCCTGGAGCGCCGGCGCCCGGGTACGGGATCTGGAGTTCGTCCAGTTCCACCCCACGGCGCTGATGCTGCCGGACGCCCCCCACTTCCTGATCAGCGAGGCGGTGCGCGGCGAAGGGGCCCGACTCTTCGACGACGCCGGTCGCTCCCCGGTGGCCCGACTGGAGGGGGGCGATCTGGCGCCGCGGGACCAGGTCAGCCGCGCCCTGGCCCGCTGCATGGCCGAGCAGGGGGTCACCCACCTGTGGCTCGACCTGCGGCCGGTGGGTCGCGAACGGCTGGAACGCCAGTTCCCGACCATCCTTCGCCGCTGCCGGGAGCTGGGGCTGGCCCCCGGCGACGCCCCGATTCCCGTGGCCCCGGCCGCCCACTACTGGATGGGGGGCATCGGCACCGACCTGGAGGCCGCCACCAGCCTGGGGGGCCTCTACGCGGTGGGGGAGGTGGCCAGCACCGGGGTGCACGGGGCCAACCGGCTGGCCAGCAACTCGCTGATGGAATGCCTGGTCTTCGCCCGCAGGCTGCGCCATCTGCAGCCCCAGTCCCTTCCCCCCGCGTCCCGTGGCGCCCCCTGCGAGGCCCCGGCCCTGAGCGCGGCCGAAGCGCGCTCGGGCCCCGATGAGGCCACCCTGATCGCAGCGATCGACGACCTGCGCCGCCTCTGCTGGCAGGTGGCCGGCGTGGAGCGCCGCGGCGTCGATCTCATCGGCGCCCTGCGGCGGGTGCGCAGCGAGCGCTCGGGCCATGAACGCTCTCCCCTGCTGCGGCGGGCCCACGATCTGCCCCACGACCAGGAACTGACGCTGACGCCGGAGCAGGGCCACCGTCTGCTGCTGCTGCAGGACCTGCGCCAGCGGCTGGTGCTGGCGGAGCTGCTGATGGAGGCCGCCGCCTTCCGGGTCGAGAGCCGCGGCGGCCATCACCGCACCGATGCCCCGGCGCCCCAGCCGTTCTGGCGGCGCCACACGGTGCAGCTGCGGGGGCGCTCACCCTTCACCAGCCCGGTGGGGCAGGAGTGAAGGGGCAGGCTCAGGCGTGAGGGGGGCTCAGTTGGCGATTGAGCCCTTGTAGCCGCTCAGGGCGGCGAGCTGGGCGAGGGTCTTCTGGCCGGAATCAAGCTGGCCCTTGATCTCCCAGGTGGGGAAGCCCTGGATGTTCTTGGTGGCGCAGAGGGCGGCCTGGCTGTTGCGGCCGTCGGGGGCGCATTCGATGATCTTGAGCTTGGCGGCGGCTTCCTTGCCGAAGAGCTGCTTCTGGTCGTGGCAGTGGGGGCACCAGTAGGCGGAATACATGACCGCGCCGGTGGCGGTGAGGTGGTCGGCGAGGGCGATCGTGGCCGGCGTGCTGGCGGAGGTGACCGGGATCGGCATCCCCGGGCCCGTGGCCGACTCGGGCCGGTTGAGGGAGGTGGCCCAGCCGAGGCCGATCAGGCCGACGGCCAGCACCGTGAGCACGCCCCGGAAGAGCAGGGCACCGGTGTCCTCCCATTCCCCGCCGATCAGGCTGAGCACGAACAGCGCCAGGCTGATCGCCGCCGACATCAGGCAGAAAGTGCAGAAGGCCTTGATCTGGAAGGCCATCACCCCCACCAGCACCAGGCTGAAGATCGCCATGCCGGCGCTGAGCAGGAACAGGCCCCACCAGCTGAGCCCATTGATGGTGGTGCGGGCCTCGCCCTTCAGCAGCAGCGGCAGCACCGCCATCACCAGCACCGCGCCGTAGGCCAGGAAGCCGAACAGGGACAGGGGCTGGCCGAAGACGCTCCCCCAGGGGCTGTTGAGGACCTTGTCACAGCCCTCGGCGCCGCCGGGGCAGCTGAGGTTGCCGATCAACCCCCAGCGGTTCAGGGTGATCGTGGCGGTGTCGATCACGCCGATGGTGGCCAGCACGGCCATCACCACCCGCGCCCAGCGACGACCCGGCTCGGGGCGGCGGCGACTCGTGAGGCGACTGGCGAGGCGAGTGGAAGTCACGGGGACCAACGGATCACGGTGCGATTCTCGCAGCCGCAGGGGCTTGCATAGGGTGGAGATCGGCGTTTGCCGCCCGGCCCCCAGCGGGCCGCAGGCCCGTCCCCCCTTCCTCCCGCAGCACCATGCCCCCCCAGCCCGGCCGAGAACGGCCCACCGTGGCCTTCACCCATCTGGGTTGCGAGAAGAACCGGGTGGATACCGAGCACATGCTCGGCCTGCTGGCCGAGGCGGGCTACGGGGTCAGCGCCGATGAGAGCGACGCACGGGTGGTGGTGGTCAACACCTGCAGCTTCATCCAGGACGCCCGCGCCGAATCGGTCCGGACGCTGGTGGAACTGGCGGAACAGGGCAAGGAACTGATCATCGCCGGCTGCCTGGCCCAGCACTTCCAGCAGGAACTGCTGGACTCCCTCCCCGAAGCCAAGGCCATCGTCGGCACCGGCGACTACCAGCACATCGTCGAGGTGCTGGAGCGGGTGGAGGCCGGGGAGCGGGTCAACCGGGTGAGCCCGGTGCCCACCTTCGTGGGCGACGAGCACCTGCCCCGCTACCGCACCACCTCCGAAGCGGTGGCCTACCTGAAGGTGGCCGAAGGCTGCGACTACCGCTGCGCCTTCTGCATCATCCCCCGGCTGCGGGGCGACCAGCGCTCCCGCCCGATCGAGTCGATCGTCGCGGAGGCCCGCCAGCTGGCCGAGCAGGGGGTGAAGGAGCTGATCCTGATCAGCCAGATCACCACCAACTACGGGCTGGATCTCTACGGAAAACCGCGGCTGGACGACCTGCTGCGGGCCCTGGGGGAGGTGGAGATCCCCTGGGTCCGGGTCCATTACGCCTACCCCACCGGCCTCACCGAGCCCGTCCTGGCGGCCTACCGGGACGTCCCCAACGTGCTGCCCTACCTGGATCTCCCCCTGCAGCACAGCCACCCGGAGGTGCTGCGGGCCATGAACCGTCCCTGGCAGACCGGGGTCAACGGCGCCCTGCTGCAGCGCATCCGCGACCAGCTGCCCGACGCCGTGCTGCGCACCACCTTCATCGTCGGCTTCCCCGGGGAAACCGAGGAGCACTTCGAGCATCTGCTGGCGTTCGTGGCCCAGCAGCGCTTCGACCATGTGGGCGTGTTCACCTTCTCCCCGGAGGACGGCACCGCCGCCGCCGATCTGCCGGATCCGGTGCCCGCCGAGGTCGCCAGCGCGCGGCGGGACCGGCTGATGGCCCTGCAGCAGCCGATCGCCGCCGAGCGCAACGCCGCCTGGGTGGGCCGGATCGTGGACGTGCTGATCGAGCAGGACAACCCCACCAGCGGCGCGATGCTGGGTCGCTGCGCCCGCTTCGCCCCCGACGTGGACGGGGAGGTGCACGTGAGCCCCGGCGAGGGCGGCCTGTGCGCCGCCCCGGGCACGATGGTGCCGGTGCGGATCACGGCCGCCGACACCTATGACCTGCGCGGCGAAGTGGTGGGGGCCGGCGCCATGGTGAGCGAAGCCCTGGCGGCGACGCGGAGCCGGGCTTGATTCCCGGCGACGGAGGCGGCTGGCTGCAGCGGCACCAGCGCCCCCTGTTCCTGCTCGCCTCCGGCCTGAGCACCACCGGTTCCTTCGCCGGGCTGACGGCCAAGGGCTGGATCCTGATGGCCGGCACCGGCAATCCGCTGCTGCTCGCCCTGCACTTCGCCGCCCTGGCCCTGCCGAGCCTGGTGGTCAGCGGCCGGGCGGGGGTGCTCACGGATCGGCTGGGCTGCGAGCGGGTGCTGATCCGCTCCCAGTGGGGCCTGTTCGCCGGGGCGGCCCTGGGGGCCCTGGCCATTCCCCTGCTCCAGGGGGTGGCTCAGGTGGTGCTGCTGTTGCTGAGCACCCTGGTGGTGGGCGTCTCCAGTTCCTTCGAGCTGACGGCCCGCAGCAAGTACTGCTCGCTGCTGGTGGAACGGCCGGAGCAGGTGGCCCCCTATCTGGCCAGCTTCTCGGTCGTGTTCAACGTCGGCAAGCTGGTGGGCCCTCCCCTCGGGGGCTGGCTCGTGGCCCTCTCCGGGCCCGCCATGGCCCTGGCGATCGATGCGGCCTCCTACCTGCTGCCGATCGCCACCGTGATCTGGCTGCTGAGGCCCCACCGGGAGCTGGAGCAGCGCAGCGCCGGGGGCGCCGGCGCCAGCCTCGGGGCCGCCTGGCGGGGCTGCGGCCCCACCCTGCGCCACGTGCTGCGCTTCACCACCGTGGCCTGCCTGGTGGGCTTCTTCCATCCGGGCCTGGCGCCCCTGATCGCCGCCGAGGTGATCGGGCCGTCCCCGCAGGCCCTCGGCCTGTTCACCAGCGTGCTGGCGGCCGGCAGCATCGTCGGCGGGGTGGTGCTGCAACGCAACAGCCGCGCCCTCAGTGAGCGGCCGGCGCTGCTGCTTGGGGGCTGTGCCGTGGCCGTCGCCCTGGCCCAGCTGGGGATGGCGGCGGTGTCCGGGGGCCCGGCCGCCCTGGCGATGGCGCTGCTGCTGGGGGCCGGCACCGCCGGGCTGCTGGCCGGATCGAGCCTGATCCTGCAGGTGGGCGCTCCGATGGCCCTGCGCGGCCGCATGGCCGGTCTGGGGCAGATCGCCTTTCTGGGGGGCGGTGGCGTGAGTGGCCTGGTGGCCGCCGCCCTGGCGATGACCGTGGGCCTGCCTGTCACCTTCGCCCTGCTCGGCGGCGTGGGGCTGGTGGTGGGTGTGCTGGAGCTGGGGCGGAAAGGAGCGCTGCGGCTCAGATCAGCCTGATGCCCTTCAGCACGACGGTGGCCAGGAAGGCGGCGGTCAGCCCGCCACCGACGAGCGCCAGATAGATCACCACGCCCACGGACGCTGCTGCGAAGAACGCCATCATTACAGCAGAGGATCCGCCCCCTTCCTGCCCCAGGCCAGGGGAGGAGGGGGTAGAACCATCGGACATTTACCGAAACCGCCTAGGGTTGCGGCGCAGCGGAACCAGCCCGAGCCCCTGCCGCAGCCGCGCTAACGCCCACGGACCATCCGCCCCGGACCATCCACCAAGCACCTGCAGCATGCGCACCCTCTTCATCTACCCCGAGTTCCCGAAGACGTTCTGGAGCTACGAAAAGATTCTCGAGCTGGTGAACCGCAAGGTTCTCCTTCCCCCCCTCGGGATGGTCACCGTGGCGGCCCTGCTGCCCCAGACCTGGGAGATGAAGCTGGTCGACCGCAACGTGCGCGAGGTGACGGAGGACGAGTGGAACTGGGCCGAGCTGGTGGTGATCTCCGGGATGATCGTCCAGAAGGCCGACATGGCCGCCCAGATCGCCAAGGCCAAGCAGCGGGGTCTGCCGGTGGCGGTGGGTGGCCCCTTCGCCAGCTCCACCCCGGATGCCCCTGAGCTGCAGCTGGCCGATTTCAAGGTGCTCGACGAAGGGGAGATCACCCTGCCGATGTTCATCGAGGCGATCGAGCGCGGCGAACGCCAGGGTCGTTTCAGCGCCGAAGGGGAGAAGCCCGATGTCACCGGCACCCCCATCCCCCGCTTCGATCTGCTCGAACTGGACGCCTACGACTCGATGTCGGTGCAGTTCTCGCGCGGCTGCCCGTTCCAGTGCGAGTTCTGCGACATCATCGTGCTGTACGGGCGCAAACCCCGCACCAAGACCCCCGAGCAGCTGGTGGCGGAGCTCCAGTACCTCTACGACCTGGGCTGGCGCCGCTCGATCTTCCTGGTCGACGACAACTTCATCGGCAACAAGCGCAACGCCAAGCTGCTGCTGCCGGAGATCAAGCGCTGGCAGATCGCCCACGGCTACCCCTTCAGCTTCGCCACCGAGGCCTCGGTGGACCTCGCCTCCGACGAGGAGATGATGCTGATGATGGCCGAGGCCCGCTTCGACAGCGTCTTCCTCGGCATCGAAACCCCCGACGAGGCCAGCCTCGAAACGGCCCGCAAGCTGCAGAACACCCGCAGCTCCCTGGAGGAATCGGTGGACCGGATCACCTCCTACGGCATCCGGGTCATGGCCGGCTTCATCATCGGCTTCGACGGCGAGAAGGAGGGAGCCGGCGATCGCATCGTCGAATTCGTCAGCCGCACCGGCATCCCCGCCGCGATGATGGGCATGCTGCAGGCCCTGCCCAACACCGGCCTCTGGCATCGCCTCGAGAAGGAAGGCCGGCTGGTCCAGGAGAAGACCGACGCCAAGGGCGTCAACCAGACCAACCTGCTCAACTTCGTGCCCACCCGGCCGATCCGCCAGATCGCCAACGAGTACGTCGATGCCTTCTGCCGCCTCTACGAGCCGAACGCCTACATCGACCGGGTCACGCACTACTACCTGAAGATGGGCCAGCCCCGCTGGCAGCAGTACGTGCCGGCGGCGGCCTTCGGCAAGGCCAGCCTGCCCAGCTGGACCGATGTCCGCGCCCTGCTGATCGTGATCTGGCGTCAGGGCCTGAAGCGCGACACCCGCGGCCGCTTCTGGCGTTCCCTGTTCACCATCGCCCGCCGCAACCCCAACAACCTGGAACAGTTCCTGGTGACCCTCGCCCACAACGAGCACTTCCAGGAATACCGGGGCGTGGTGACCCGCGAGATCCAGGACCAGCTGGCCGCCCTGCCCCCGGAACCGCCCGAGGGATCGCGCGAAACCACCCGGGAGCTCCAGCCCGCCTAGAACGCCAGCCCGCCAGGGAGCTGCCAGGACTGGACCCAGCGGTCTGAGCCCCGACAGGCGACGGGAGTACGGTCAAATCAATGCGTCATGGATGCAGTGATGCAGAAGACCCCCGGGCCCTCACCTTCCAGGAACATGCGCTGGAGAAAGGGGGCCGGCTCGGGGACCTGATGATGGACGGCCGCTGCCGGGCCGTCGCCGCCGGCTGAATCGGGCCCTGGGCGGGCTGGGTGGGTTAGTCCTGCACGTAGGGCAGGCCCGCCGCAAGACAGTGCTCCGCCTTCTGGAGCTCCCGCCCCAGGTAGAGGGCATGGTCGAGCCGCGTGAGGGGATGGGGGCCGTCTCCCTCGGTCAGAGCGATGCCGAGTTCCTTGGCGCTGCGGCCCCGGTACACGGCCCGGGGTGCCCGCGGGTCGCCGCCCCGGCAGCTGAGCACCTCACCGGTGTCGGGGTCGGTGGCCAGTCCCCTTTCATCGATGCCGTTGGCGTAGTGCTCGGCGATCAGCTCGCCGGCGGCGGCATCCACCCTGATCAGGAAGTAGCCCGCTGCATCGAGGCTGATGAAGCGCTGGGAGAGAGCCTCATCCAGGCTCTGACGGGGGTTCGGGTCGCGGTGCATGGGGGGGATCGTAGGAAGCGGTGAAGGGAAGCTCCGCATTCATCGCCGCGATCGCCCCGTGCATCTCCCGGTTGGCGCCCGGCAGCCAGTCCCGCAGGATGGCGTCGAAGCGGAGGTCGTACCAGCGGTGCAGGCTGGCCCGGGGCTGGGCTACGAAGCCCCGGCGCCGCTTGTGGCTGCCGCCGGCCCCGGGATCGAAGCTCTCAAGGCCCCGCTCGATCGCCCAGGCGATCGGGGCGTAGTAGCAGACCTCGAAATGGAGGTTGTCGAGCTCCATGTCGCTGCCCCAGTAGCGGCCCCACAGGCCGGTGGCATCGTGCACGCAGAGCGACATCGCCAGGGGCTCCATCGGCTCGCCCCGATGGGCGCTGAACAGCACCAGGTGCTGGCGCAGATCGGTGGCGGCCGCCTGGAAGAAGGACTCGGTGAGGTACTTGCTGCCCCAGGGCCCCCAGCGGCTGCAGTGCTGCTCGTAGAACCGGTGCATCCGCTCCAGCAGGCGCGGCGGGATCTCCTCCCCCGCCAGGGGCGTGACCGTCAGCCCCGCCGCCGCCACGGAGCGCCGTTCGCGGCGGATGTTGCGGCGCTGGTTGGCATTGAAGCTGGCCAGATAGGCCTCGAAATCGCCATGGCCCGGGTTGCGCCATTCGCTCTGCTGGTTGATCCAGAGCGCGCAGCCGGCGGCTTCCGCCAGGGGCTGCCAGGCCGGATCCACATAGAGGAAGTTGCAGCTGAGAATCCCCTGCCGCCGGCAGAAGCCGTCGATCTCGGCCAGCAGCCGCTGCGTGAGGGCCGCCGCGTCCTCGCCGGAGGCCACATGGAAGCGGTAGCCCTGCACCGGGCTCACCGGGCTCATGCCGACGAGCTTGGGGTAGTAGCGCAGGCCGAGCTGGCTGACGAGCTGGGCGAAGGACTGGTCGAAGACGAATTCCCCGTAGCTGTGGCCCTTCAGATACAGGGGGGCCAGGGCCACCAGCCGCTCGGCGCGCCAGAGCCCCAGGTGGCAGGCCTGCCAGCCCTGGCGGGGCACGATGCTGCCGCTGGCCTCCAGGTGGTGCAGCCAGCGCCAGCCGTAGAAGGGGCGATCCACCACCTCGGCCGGGGCCTCTCCAGTGCCCCCCACCAGGGCCTGCCACTGGTCTTCCGGGATCTCCCGCGTTGCCTGATGCCAGCGGACTTGCAGCTCGGCCATGGCCGCTGGCAACGCAGGGGGGACGGGGCAGGCGCAAAACTAACGGTTGATTCCCTGCGACCGAGCGTCCTTCCCCCGCCATGGCCAAGCCCCTGCGGTTTCTGGTGCTCCTGACGGCCGCAACGGCGCTGGTCGTGCCTGCGGCACCCGCCAGGGCCGGGCTGCTGCGGCCGGTGCTGATGCTGCTGCGTCCCCAGCTGGAGAACCAGCTGACACGGGTCTGCGTGGAGACGGTCTCCGCCGGCCGGACCGACCTGGAGAAGAGCCTGCAGGATCCCTGTCGCAAGCTGGCGGTGCCCACCAGCAAGTGTCTGATCGAGGAGACCGACAACAGCGGCCGCAGCCTGGGGGTGCTCACCGAGATGGTGAGCGGCCGCTTCGGCGATGACAGCGAGGAGGTGGTCAAGCGCTGCCTGGCCAGGATGTTCGGCCTGCCCACCGACAGCCTGCGGGACATGCCGCTGCGGGAGCTGGGCAGGCGTTTCGGCAGCTACGGCCTTCAGGAGGTCACACCCTGAGCCCCGGGCCGCCGCCAGCGCAGCAGCAGCTCATCCCCCGGCAGCGCCCGGTGCTCCACCAGCCGCCAGCCCGCCCGGGCCTCCGGGGCCACCCAGGCGTCGGCCGGCAGCCAGCCGTGGGGGCCCCCCAGCAGGCGGGGGCAGACGGTCAGCTGGAGCTCATCGAGCAGGTCCTCGGCCGCCAGGGCCGCCGCCAGCTGCGCCCCCCCCAGTACGGCGATGCGCCGCTGACCCAGGGCCGCCAGGGCCGCCAGGGCCAGGGGCCAGCCGTCCAGTGGCAGGTGACGCGCGAAGCCCTCGGAGGGTGCGGCGGGGGGCAGCGGGGCGGCCTGCAGCAGCCAGCGCTCCAGGGGCTGCAGGAAGAAGGGCAAAGCGGCGGGCAACCGGCCGCTGCGGCTCACCGCGATGGCGATCGGCTGGGCTGTGCGGCCCTGGGAGCAGCGGGCCTCGAGCAGCCCGGGGCTGTGGATCAGGCAGGTGCTGCCGTGGCGCCGCAGGGTCTCGGCGCCCACCAGGACGGCATCGGCCCAGGCCAGGGCCTCCTCCAGCACCAGCCGGTCAGCGGCGCCCCCCAGCTGGGCCGCCCCCCCTTCGGCCGGCGCGAGGCGGCCGTCGAGGCTCACCGCCAGGACAAGCCGCAGCTCCGGCGTTGCCGCCGGACTCAAACGGCCGCGAGGGCTTCGAGGGCCGCCGGCACCATTTCCAGCTGGGGGGTCTCGGCGAACACCTCGGCGGCGTTGTTGGGGCTCTCCTGCAGGCGCACCTTGTGCAGCCGGGCCCCGGCGGCGGCGATGGGGGCGCTGAGCAGGTCGGCGATGTGGAGGGCGATGTTCTCCGCGGTGGGAACGCACTCAGCGAAGTGGGCCACATCCTTGTTGAGGAAGGTGTGGTCGAAGGGCTCCACCACGAGGTCGGCCACCAGCTGCTGCAGCGCGGCCAGGTCGCAGACCATGCCGGTGCGCCCATCGATGGGGCCCCGCACGGTGATGTCGAGCAGGTAGTTGTGGCCGTGGCCGTGGGGGCGGGCGCACTTGCCGTAGATCGCCTCGTTCTCGCCCTGGCTGAGCTCGGGGCGGGCCAGGCGATGGGCCGCGGCGAAGTGGGTGCGGATGGAGAGGAAGGCTTCCATGGGATCGATGGAGGGACCGCAGAGCACGTCGGCCCAGAGGTTGGTTTGTTCGTGGAGCCGCAGGGCCACCAGCGGCAGATGGGGGGCCAGGCGCTGGCGGATGGCCAGCAGCAGGGCCTCGGTGGTGGGCAGCCGACCCTCGGGGCGGGAGAGGTCGAACTCGGGCCAGACCTCGTTGAGGAAATGGAAGTCGAGCGGCTCGGTCACCTCCCGCCGGATGGCGTGCTTGACGTCGGAGAGGTTGAGCACCATCCCGTCGGCGTCGAGGGGGCCGCCCATCGCCACGGTGAGTTCGTAGTTGTGGCCGTGGCCCGGGGCCAGGCTGCAGCGGCCGAAGCGCCGGGCGTTCTCGGCGTCGTCGAGTTCCGGCAGCCGGTAGAGGTGGCTGGCACTGAAGGTCGCCCGGCGGGTGATCACGCAGAGGCGGCCACGCCCGTGGGCGGCGCTGGTGGGGGAGGGTGCCGCAGGAGGGGCGGTCAACCGGGTTGCGGTCATCGCCGAGGCCCAGGGGACGCCCATCCTAGAAACGGGGTCCGGACCGCCGCCGACCGCGAACCCATGGCCCCAGCCGATGACGCCCCGCCCCGCCCCTCGCACCGGGACCTGGCCCGCCGTCTCGATGGCCTGAACATCTACCTGGTGGGGATGATGGGCGCCGGCAAGAGCGCCGTGGGGCGGCCCTTGGCCGAGGCCCTCGGCTACCGCTTCATCGATGCCGACACCGCCCTGGAGGAGGTGGCCGGCCGGCCGATCGCCGAGATCTTCGCCAGCGACGGGGAGGATGGCTTCCGCGCCCTGGAGACCGCCGTGCTCAACGGCATCGCCAGCTGGCATTCCCTGGTGGTGGCCACCGGTGGCGGGGCGGTGACCCGGCCGGAGAACTGGGGTCACATGCGCCAGGGGGTGGTGGTGTGGCTCGACGCCCCCGCGGAAGAGCTGCTGCGCCGTCTGGCCGCCGACCCCACGCCCAGGCCCCTGCTGGACGCTCCCGATCCCGCCGCCAGGCTGGAGGCCCTGCTGCACGATCGCCGGCCCCTCTACGCCCAGGCCGACCTGACGGTGGCCCAGCGGGGGGGGACCGCCGCCGCCGTGGCCCTGCAGGTGCTGGAGGCCCTGCCCTCGGTGCTGCGCGACCCCGCCGGGGCTCCGGCCGACCCCGTCCGGCTGCAGGACGCCGACGGGCAGGCCCGCCGATCGCTCAACTGAGCGGCAGGCGGGCGCTCAGGCCGGAGGTTCCAGCCGCACGGCAAACCACTGGATCGCGCAGCCCGGCGCCAGCTCCAGTTCGCAGGCGGTGTCGATCAGCCGGCCGGCCCGGGCCTCGGGATCAGCCAGGTCAGCGAGGTCGGCCGGGGGCTTGGCCAGGGCCGCCAGGTGGCCTGCCAGCCAGTCCAGGGTCTCGGCGGCGCTGAGGATGCTTTCATCCTTGCCGGGCTCCAGCACCACGTAATGGTCGAGCTCCCGCAGCAGCGGATCGGACACGGCCAGAACAACGGCGGCCCCCATCCTGACCGGTGGAGGTGCCGGTGGGGGTGGTGGCGGGAGTGCGGGGGAAAAGGGGAGCCTCAGCCCCGACCCACCGCGGCGTGGACCCGGTCGCGCCAGGCGAACAGGGGCTCCAGCACGGGGTTGTCGGCGATGCCCTCCACGCCGCGGCCGGCCAGGGGGGCACCGGCACAGGCGGGGAACCTGAGCAGGTAGAGCTGGGCCGCCACGGCGATGTCGGCCAGGGTGAGGCCATCGCCCTCCAGGTAGGGGCGCTCGCTGACCAGCAGGGCAAGCTGTTCGAGGCTGCGGTGCAGCTGCCGCACCTCACAGGGCCCGAGCAGGTCACGCATCGCTTCGGTGGCGGGGCCGATCAGGCCGCCGGGCAGGGCCCCCACCAGATCCCGTAGAGGGGCAGGGGTGGCCTCGGGCAGCAGGGCGGCGCGCAGCACCGGATCGGTGGCCGCGGCCTGGAGCAGGGCCAGGCGGGCGCCCCGGGCCAGGGCGGTGTCGGCCCAGTCCTCCAGCAGCAGCACCCGGGCGCGGGCGACCGGATCGGCCGGCAGCAGGGGCGGCTCCGGGTGGGTGGCCTCCAGATGCAGGGCGATGGCCGTGGAATCGGCGATCACCTCGCCCCCGTCCACCAGCACCGGCACCTGACGCTGCCCGGAGAGACGGAACAGCTCCAGCTGCCCCAGACCGGGCGTCACCTCGACGATGGTGGCCTCCAGTCCCTTACGGGCCAGGAGCAGCCGCACCTTCTCGCAGAAGGCGGAATGTCTGAACTGATGCAGCTCCATGGACCCTCCGGGCCGGCTGGGCGTGGCCCCGGGCGGCAGAGTAGCCAGCATCCGTCCAGGACCGTCGCCGAGGCCATGAAGGACTTCTTCGTCAATGTGACGCGCTACCCGCGCTACCTGATCGCCTTCAGCCTGGGGGTGTTCAACTCGGTGTTCGAGCCGCTGGCCCGGCGCCGCAGCAACCCGGTCACGGCGGTGGCCCTGGTGGGCGCCCTGATCAGCGGACTGGTCAGCCTCACCCTGGTGCTGCGTGCCATGGTGCAGTCCACACCGCTGTCGTAGTCATGGCCCAGAGCCGACGGGTGGAACGGGTGGCGGCCCTGATCCGCCGCGAGGTGAGCGAGCTGCTGATGAGCGGCATCAAGGACGAACGGGTCCACCACGGCATGGTCAGTGTCACCAACGTGGAGGTGGCCGGCGACCTGCAGCACTGCCGGATCTTCGTGAGCATCTTCGGCAGCGCCGAGGATCGCGAGGTGGCGATGGCCGGTCTGCAGGCGGCGTCCGCCTATGTGAAAGGGGAGCTGGGCCGGCGCCTCAAGATGCGCCGCACCCCGGAGGTGGTGTTCGTCCTCGACCGGGGTCTGGAGAAGGGCAACACGGTGCTGGGACTGCTGCAGCGCCTGGAGACCGAGCGGCGTGGGCGGGAGGAGCCGATGGCTGGGGCCGGCGAAGCGGATCCGGCGGCTGACACCGAGAGCGACAGCGACAGCTGATCCCGCCCATGGCAGCGCTCCCCGATCCGCCCCAGGCCCCCCTCTCCCCCAAGGCCCTGGATCGTCTCGCCGCCGAACTGCTGGTGGTGCGCTGCAGCGGCCATCCGGCCGATGGCCAGCGGCGCTACCCCCGCTGGGAGCTGGACAACGGCAGCCTGCGGCGCCTGCTGCAGCGCGGGGTGGGCGGGGTGATCCTGCTGGGGGGCAGTGCCGCCGAACTGCGGCTGCGCACCCGCCAGCTGGAGGCCTGGGCCGGCGCCCCGCTGCTGCTCTGCGCCGATGTGGAGGAGGGCGTGGGCCAGCGCTTCGAGGGGGCCAGCTGGCTGGTGCCGCCCCTGGCCCTGGCCCGGATCCATGCCGAGGATCCCGCCCTGGCCGTGGATCTGGCCCGACGCTACGGGGCCTGCACGGGCCGGGAGGCCCGCCAGCTGGGGCTCAACTGGGTGCTCGCCCCGGTCTGCGATGTCAACAACAACCCGGCCAACCCGGTGATCAACGTGCGGGCCTGGGGTGAGGACCCGGCCACCGCCGGCGCCCTGGCGGCCGCCTTCTGTCGGGGCGTCCAGGCCGAAGGCGTGCTGGCCTGCGCCAAGCACTTCCCCGGCCATGGCGACACCGCCAGCGACTCCCACCTGGAGCTGCCCCTCATCCCCCACGGCCGCGAGCGGCTGGAGGCGGTGGAGCTGCCGCCCTTCCGGGACGCCATCGCGGCGGGGGTGGCCGCGGTGATGACCGCCCACCTGCTGCTGCCGGCCATCGACGCCGACCATCCGGCCACCCTGTCGCGGGTGGTGCTCACGGGGCTGCTGCGCCAGGAGCTCGGTTTCGAGGGGCTTGTCGTCACCGACGCCCTGGTGATGGAGGCGATCGCCGGCCGCTACGGCGCCTCGGAGGCCGCGGTCCTGGCCCTGGAGGCGGGGGCGGACCTGGTGCTGATGCCCGGGGACGCCGACGGGGCGATCGACGCCATCGTGGCGGCCGTGGCCAGCGGCAGGTTGAGCCTGGAGCAACTGCAGGCCAGCCAGCAGCGGCGCCGCCGGGCCCTGGAGGGCTGCCCCGCCGACGGCGGCGGCACCGCCCTTGCCCCCCTGGGCGACCTCAGCAATGGCCCCGCGCCCGCCGACCAGGCACTGGCCCTGGAGCTGGTGCGGCGCAGCCTGGTGTCGCGGGGGCGGGGCCCGGTGCCCTGCGGCCCCGGGGTGAACCTGATCCGCCTCGACAACAGCCTGGCCTGCCCCTTCCTGCCGGCGGGCGCCCCGGCCCTGGCCCTGCCGGCGGCCGCCGGACTGCGGACCTGCCTGATCGACGGCCAGGGCCCATCCCCCTGGAGCGGCGACGGGGAGGCCCCCCTGGCCCTGGAACGGCTGGGCGAGGGGCCGGTTCTGCTGCAGCTGTTCGTGCGCGGCAACCCGTTCCGCGGCCGGGCCGACGGCCCGGATCCCTGGCCGGCGGTGATCCGCCAGCTCCAGGCCGCCGGCCGGCTGGCGGGCCTGGCCGTCTACGGCAGCCCCTATGCCTGGGAGGCCCTGGCCGCCCTTCTGGATCCCCAGGTGCCCGCCGCCTGGTCGCCGGGCCAGATGGCCCTGGCCCAGGGTGAACTGCTTGGCCGCCTCGGCTTCGGGCCCCAGGACAGCGCCACCCCCGACGCCGCTGCCGGCACCGCCGCCGCGGTGGACTTCACCGACTGAGCGCCCACCGGCACCTAGCCTCCTGGCACGACCGTCCTGCCCCGCGGCGTCCGATGCTGAGCCTGTCGATGATCGTGCGCAACGAGGCCGAGCGCCTGGAGCGCTGCCTGGCTTCGGTGGCCGGCTTCGTCGACGAAATGGTGGTGGTGGACACCGGCTCCGATGACGGCACCCCCGAGATCGCCGCCGCCTGCGGCGCCAGCGTGCACCACCTGGACTGGCCGGGGGACTTCGCCCCCGCCCGCAACCACGCCCTGGATCTGGTGACGGGCGACTGGGTGCTGGTGCTGGATGGGGACGAATGGCTGCGGCCCGAAGCCCGCGCGCCGCTGCGCGCCCTGATGGAGCTGCCCCGGGTGCTGCTGGTCAACCTGCTGCGCCAGGAGCTGGGGGCCGCCCAGTCGCCCTATTCCAGCGTCAGCCGCCTGTTCCGCCGCCATCCGGCGATCCGCTGGAGCCGCCGCTACCACGCCATGGTCGACGACAGCGTGGCCACCCTGCTGGGGCAGGAGCCCGACTGGCAGGTGGTGACCTGCCCGGAGCCGGCCCTGGTGCACGAGGGGTACCGGCCGGAGCTGGTGGCCCAGCGCGACAAGGCCGCCCGCCTGCGCGCGGCCATGGAGGCGGAGCTGGCCGCCCGGCCGGGGGATCCCTACGCCTGCGCCAAGCTGGGGGCCCTGGAGGTGAGCCAGGGCCAGCGTCGCCGGGGCCTCGCCCTGCTGGAGGAGGGCCTGGCCCGTGCCGGGGCGGACGCTCTCGCCGAGCGCTATGAACTGCTGCTCCACCTCGCCATCGCCCGCACCCCCGACGAGCCCGCCGCCGCCGCCGCCCTCTACCGCCAGGCCCTGGCCCTGCCCCTCGACGGACGGCTCAGCCTGGGGGCGCGGCTCAACCTCGGGGCCCTGCTGCTGCGCCAGGGCGACCTGGAGGAGGCGGCGGCCCTGACGGCAACGGTCACCGACCTCTGCCCGGAGCTGCCTCTGGCCTGGTTCAACCTGGGCCTGATCGAACGCCAGCGGGGCCGCCTGCTGGAGGCCATCAGCGCCTACCGGCGGGCCCTGAGCCTGTCCCCGGAGCACGCCGACGCCCAGCGCAACCTGGCGGCCGCCCTGCTGCTGGCCGGTGACATTCCCGGCGCCCGTGACGGGTTCCGGCGGGCGATCGCCCTGCTGGAGGCCCAGGGGGAACCGCAGCAGGCCCGGGAGCTGGCCCACCGGGCCGGCACCCTCGTCCGGCTGGACGCCTGATGGCCGCGACGCCGCCACTGGCGGGCCGGACGGTCGCCGTGACCCGGGCCGAAACCCAGCTGGGCGCGGCCCGCCAGCTGTTCGAGCAGGCCGGGGCCAGCGTCATCGACCTGCCGGCCCTGGTGATCGGCCCCCCCGATCTCTGGGGACCCCTCGACGATGCCCTGGCGGAACTGGATCAGTTCCACTGGATCATCTTCTCGAGCGCCAACGGGGTGGACGCCGTGGAGCAGCGGCTGGCTCGCCGGGGGAGCAGCCTGGCGGGACGGCCCCGGGGGGTGCGGCTGGCGGCGGTGGGGCGGAAGACCGCCGAGACGCTGGAGGCCCTGGGGGCTCCCGCCGATTTCGTGCCCCCGGCCTTCGTCGCCGACAGCCTGATCGAGCACTTCCCGGTGTCGGGCTGGGGGCAGCGGCTGCTGCTGCCGCGGGTGCAGAGCGGCGGGCGCACGCTGCTCGCCGAGGCCTTCGCCGAGGCCGGCGCCCGGGTGGTGGAGGTGGCCGCCTACGAGACCCGCTGTCCGGCGGACCTTCCCAGCGGGGCGCTGCAGGCCCTGGAGCGGCGCGGGCTGGATGCCATCACCTTCAGCAGCGGCAAGACGGTGGACCACACCGCCCAACTGCTTGCCGGCAGCTTCGGAGAAAAATGGCTCGAGCGGCTGGAGGGGGTGCAGGTGGTCTCGATCGGCCCCCAGACCAGCCGCCGCTGCCTGGAGCGGCTCGGGCGGGTGGACGAAGAGGCGGACCCCCACGACCTGGAGGGGCTGGTGGACGCCTGCAGCCGGGCCCTCAGAGCTCGACCTTGACCCGGCGGCTGCCGCTCTGCAGGATCAGGCTCCCGTTCGCGACATCGACGGAAGCCACACTCCAGCCGGAGGGCAGCAGATCGGTGGTGCGGCCACCCCGGTCGCCGGGGCGCAGGCTGCCGCTGAGCTGCCGATAGGCCACCACCGCCTCGCTCTGGCCGCCGCTGGCGATCACACCGGTGACGCGGAAGTCCTGCAGGAAGGCCGGTGGGGTGGCGGCAGCCCGGGCCGTGGCGGCAGCGGTCACCGCTCCGGGAACCATCTCCGGCACCAGCGATCCGAAGGGATCCTGGCGTCCCATGCGGAAGGCGCTCACCACCTGCTGGGAGGTGGGCAGGGGGGTGAGACCCTCGGGGACGGCCCCGGATGAGGCCGCGGGAGCGGCCGGGGGCGGAGGCGCCGGCTGCGGGGGAGCTTCCACGGTGGGGGACGCCGCGCATCCGGTCAGCATCAGCCCTGCGACGGCCCCGAGGCCGAGGCGCCCGTTGAGGCGCCCGTCAGCCCTTCTCCACCAGGTCTCGAAATCGATCAAGGTTGGCCTGCAGTTCTTTGGTGACGATGCCACCCATGATGGTGGGTTCCATCAGGGGTGCAAGCGCGCCGGGGAGTTCATAGCTCACCGTGAGCTTCACCGCCGTGAGGTCGGGCCCGAGGGGATAGAAGCGGACGGCCCCCTTGGTGGGCAGGCCACCCACGGATTCCCAGTGCAGCCGCTGGCAGTCGACCCGTTCGGTGATCCGGGCCTTCCAGTGGAAGCGGAACCCCTGGGCCGCCAGGGTCCAGTCGGTCAGGTCCGGATCGTCGAGGGTGACGACCGATTCGATCCAGCGCATCCAGCGGGGCATGGCCTCCAGATCGCTCCACACCTCCCAGACCCGGGCCACCGGGGCCTGGATCTCGGTGGTGACGCTGTGCTCGAGCCATTTGCCCATGGTTGTGCTCCTAGGCCACCGCGGCGCAGGTGGCCAGCTCCACCGGCTGATCCAGGATGGCGGCGGCGGCCAGCCGTCCGCTCATGGTGGCCCCCTCCATCGAGTCGATGTAGTCCTGGCGGGTGTAGCTGCCGGCCAGGAAGAAGTTGGCCACGGGGGTGCGCTGGTCGGGGCGGAACGGCTCCATCCCTGGGGCTTCCCGGTACAGGGACTGGGCCAGTTTCACCACGTTGCTCCAGACGAGCTGCAGGCCAGCGGCGGAGGGGAAC
This sequence comes from Synechococcus sp. UW140, assembly GCA_943369315.1. Lineage (GTDB taxonomy): Bacteria > Cyanobacteriota > Cyanobacteriia > PCC-6307 > Cyanobiaceae > Cyanobium. Next base: position 9,467 of record CALRMW020000023.1, on the reverse strand, counting down.
AGCTCGCGCACCTGCCGGTCGGTGTGGGCGACGATCTCCTCCGTCTTTCTGGGGATCCAGGGATCACCGGGGGTGAGCACGCACTGCAGCAGGGAACCCAGGCCCTCCCGCCGGTAGTCGGCCGGGCTGGTCAGGGCCAGGTCGGCGAAGCAGCTGAAGTCGGCATCGGCCGTGTAGAGGAGGTTGTCGAGGCCCGCCGGGCGTCCAAGGTCGGCCCGGCGGGCGGCGGGGCCGGCTCCGTCCCCCAGTTCGGTCACCCAGCCGTCGTAACGCAGCTGCACGGTGGCCACCGGCACCGTCTCAAGCCGGTCGATGGCGGCGAACTCGGGGAAACGGCGCCAGGCCTGGGGCAGCAGCCGCTGGGCTCCCGGCACATCGCAGGCGGCCAGGTAGGCGTCGGCCTCCACCCGCTTCTCCCCGTCCGGGGTACCCAGCACCAGGGACGTGACGACGGTCTGGCCGTTGCGCTCCTCGTACCGCACCTCGCTGACCCGGTGGCGCAGGTGCAGGCGGCCGCCACGGGCCTGGATGTAGTCAAGGATCGGGCCGGTCAGCCAGCGGTGGGGAGATCCCTTGAGCAGGTTGAGCTTGGAGGCCTCCGTCCGGGAGGCGAACATCATGAAGATGGTGAGCATGCAGCGGGCCGAGATGGCCTCGCAGTCGATGAAGCCAAGGGCGTAGGCGATCGGGTTCCACATCCTCTGAATGCTGCGGGGGCTGCCCCCATGGCTGAGGAACCACTGCTGGAAGCTGATGGTGTCGAGGGAACGGATCACCTTCATCGCCCCCTCGTAATCGACCAGCCCCCGGACGATCGGGCTCGTCCCCAGGGCGAGGGCATTGCCCAGCTTGTCGACCCAGTCGAGCTGGGAGGTGGTGAAGAAGGCCTTGAGGCCGTTGAAGGGGGCCCCGACGGGAAAGCGGAAATCCAGGGCCCGCAGGTCGCCGCCGCGGTTGACGAACAGGTGCCAGTGCTCCTTGGGCAGGAGATTGTCGATGGCGCCCACCTTGCGCATCAGGGCGAAGAGGTTGGCGTAGTTGAAGAAGAAGACGTGCAGCCCCATCTCGATGTGGTTGCCGTCCGGGTCCTCCCAGCTGCCCACCTTGCCCCCCATGAAGGGGCGGGATTCATACAGATCGACCGTGTGACCGGCGTCCACCAGATCGACGGCCGCGCTCAGACCGGCCAGACCCGCACCCACGATGGCGACCCGCACCCTTGGATTCCCGTGAAGGTCCTGACTCTATGGACCGGAGCCTACCCACCGGGGAGGGATCTCCATAGAGTGGTCGTTCACCGCGTCGTCCGGCGGCCCGATTCCCCCCATCCGACCCCCCAGCGCACGATGAGCAGCTCCACCCAGACCCCCGCCTCCAGCCCGGCAGCGACCATGCCGGCCGAAGCGGCCGTCACCCACACCGGCGTGGATGGCAAGGGCATCCTGATCACCGAGCCGGCCATGCGCCAGCTGGGCACCCTGATGGCCTCCCAGGGGGGCGAGAAGGTGCTGCGGGTGGGCGTGCGCTCCGGCGGCTGCAGCGGCATGAGCTACACGATGGATTTCATCGACGGTTCGGAGATCCTTCCCGACGACGAGACCTACACCTACGAACCCGCCGGCGCCCCCAGCTTCCGGGTGGTGAGCGATCCCAAGAGCCTGCTGTACATATACGGCATGCAGCTGGATTTCTCCTCGGCCCTGATCGGCGGCGGCTTCAACTTCACCAATCCCAACGCCTCGCAGACCTGCGGCTGCGGCAGCTCCTTCGCCGTCTGAGAGCGGACCGGTCCATGGCGTCCCGGTCCCGTGGCATGGGAGTCTGACGATCCCCACCCCACCACCCCCAGCCGCCATGACGGCCCAGCAGGAGTCCCGCTTCGACCAGGCCATCGCCCGTTACCAGCAGGGGGCCGCTCCCGAGGAGCTGATCGACGAGTTCCTGCAGATCACGGCCCAGGAGCCGCGGCAGTCGGCGGGATGGACCTGTCTGGCCTGGCTGCAGCTGCTGCTGGACCAGCCCCAGGCGGCCCTGCCCTCGGCCCGCAACGCGGTCAAGCTCAATCCCCAGGATCCCCAGGCCCGCATCAACCTGAGCGTGGCGATGCTGGAGACCGGCGCCAAGGGGGTGCGGGAGCACATCGAGATGGTCAAGCGGGTGATGCTGATGGCCCCGGAACTGGCGGAGGAACTGCAAGGCTCCATCGCCGATGGCCTGCAGCGGCGGCCGGGATGGCAGGCCCTGGAGAAGGTGAAGGCCTGGCTCAGCTGAAGCCGCCGGGGCCCCGGGCGAGGGCCTCGAGCACGGTTTCGGCGATGCGCCGCGAGCCCCCGGGGGGGCCGACCCGCTCCAGGGCGGCCTGGGCGCAGCGCTGCGGCAGGTCGGGGTCGGCCAGCAGGCGCTGGATCAGGCCGGCGGCCTCCTGCAGATCGGCCGTGTCGGCGGGACGCCGGCCCACGGTGTGGACCGTGGGACCCAGCAGCCGCATCTGGGATTCGGCGAAGGCATAGCTGAACTGGGGACCGCGGCCCACCAGCTGCACCACCGGCAGGCCGAAGCCCACCGCCTGCTCCACGGCGGTGCCGGCCATGCCCACCACCAGGTCACTGGCGGCCAGGATCGAGGGCAGGGCCCCCGGGAGCAGCCGCACCTCGGGGTCGCCGCCGGCGGAGCGCAGCACGCCACCGTCCAGCTGCCAGCCGACCGCCGCCGCCAGCGGTTCCAGCTCCCGCCAGTGGGGGCTCTCCACCACGGCCACCAGGAAGCGCCAGGGACCTCCCCCGGCCCGCTCGCCCAGCTGGCTGCAGAGCCGCAGCATCAGCACCAGGTTGTGGAGGGCCTCCGGGAAGCGGCTGCCGGGCACCAGCGCCAGGGTGCGGCTGCCCGGCAGGCGGGCCACCTGGCCCGGGTCCGGTGGCGGCAGATCCATGATCGGGTAGCCGCGGAACAGGGCCTTGGCCTGGCCCTGGGCCTGGAGGTCGGTGGCGGTGAAGGCATCCCGGGTGAGCACCACGCGGACCCGCCGCCGCCGGCAGCACCAGCGGGTGAGGGCGGACAGCCGCAGCCGGCCCTCGTAGTAGCTCGAGGTGGAGACCAGGAACACCACCGTCGGCCGTCCCGTGAGCAGGGCGAAGATCAGGGGGACGTGGTCGCCGATGCTGACCACCAGGTCGAAGCGGCGACCATGGCGCCAGGCCGTCCAGAGCTGGGCCAGGCTCTGCTGCAGCCAGCCCGCCGCCAGGTCCTTCCAGAGGTTGAGGCCCTGGTACACCATGCCCCCGGATGGCAGGCTGCGGCCCGCGTAGAGGAGGGGAATGCCGCGGCGTCCATAGGCGGATCCGGCCCCGACGATGGGCAGCGCTGCCAGTTCCAGCCCCGGATCACACTGACGCAGGCCGTCGGCGATCAGCCCCCCATTGAGATCCTCCCCATGGCCGTTGCTGATCAGCAGGATCCTGGGAGCAGGGGAAAGGGGCACACGGGACACCAAGCACGGTCGAGTTTAGGTTTGGGCTCACCGGGGTATTTCCCCCTCCCGGCTCACACCTCAGGCATGAGCACTCCCGCCACCGGCCCCGTCGCGCACGTGCGCCGCGTTCTCGATGTCGTGCTGGTGGCCGACGTCTTCCTGGTGCTGGCCGGGGCCCTGTTCTTCGCCGTGGCGGTGGTGCTGCACGGCCAGCGGCTGGACGCTCCCCTGGAGCTCTTCCAGCGGCTGTGGCAGCCCCTGTTCACGCCGGCCATCGGCCTGCTGATGGCGGCGGCCCTGCTCAGCGGCGGGCTGGGCTGGTGGCAGCGGCGAGGGCAGCGCTGAGCTCCGGGTACTGGAAGTGGAAACCCTGGGCCAGCAGCCTCTCCGGGCGGACCTGTTGTCCTTCGAGCACCACCGCGGCACCGTCACCGAGCAGCAGCTGCAGCAGGGGGCCGGGCACCGGCAGCAGGCTGGGCCGGCCGAGGGCACGGCCGAGGCTGGAGGCGAAGATCCCCATGCGGGTGGGCTCCGGGGCCACGGCGTTGTAGGGGCCAGCGTAGGCGTCGTCCTCCAGGGCGGTGACGATCAGGCGGCAGAGGTCGTGGCGATGGATCCAGCTCATCCACTGCTGGCCGCTGCCCACCGGCCCGCCGAAGCCGGCCCGGAACACGGGCAGCATCTTGCCGAGGGCGCCGCCGTCGGGCCCGAGCACGATGCCCACCCGCAGCACCACGATGCGGCAGGCCTCGGGGGCGACCTGGGTGGCGGCTTCCCAGCGGGCGCAGAGACGGGCCAGGAAATCGTCGCCGGGGGGGCTGGCCTCCGTGAAGCCGGCCTCCAGGCTGGTGCCGTAGTACCCCACCGCCGAGCCGTTCACCAGCACCCGGGGCGGTGTGGCCAGGGCCGCCATCGCCCGCACCAGCTGGGTGGTGGTGCCGATGCGGCTGTCGAGCAGCCGCTGGCGGTGGACCGGCGTCCAGCGCTGGTCGGCGATCGGCTCCCCGGCCAGGTTGACGACCCCATCAGCCGCCGCCAGGGCCTCCAGCAATGCCGGCTGGGCCCAGCTGGCTGGATCGGCGGGATCGCAGCAGAGGGTGGTGAGACGGGGGTCGGCCGCCTCACTGTCGGGCCGGGCGCGACGGCTCACCAGGGTGAGCTGGTGGCCGAGGTTGAGCAGGAATGGCACCAGCTCCCGGCCGACGAAACCCGTGCATCCGAGCAGAAGCAGCCGCATGCCCACCGTCCCATCGGAATCCAGTGCCGAGGTTAGGTTCCGGCGGCCCTAACCTGGGCCGAACCCTCCTCTCCACGATGGCTGAGTCCGCGCCTGCCGCTCCCCCGAGCCTGAAAAAGGGTGCCCTGGTCAGGGTGAACAGAATCGCCTACACCAACAGCCTCGAGGCCGGGGCCAGCGATCCGGTGCCCCCCGGCTACCTGTTCGAGGGGCCCGGGGAGATCCTGGCCATCCAGGGGGAACACGCCCAGCTCCGGTGGCGCCTGCCCGTTCCCGACGTGTGGCTGCGGCTCGACCAGCTCGAAGCCATGCCCGCCGCCTAGACCGTCCGCGCCCGGACCGTCCGCGGCGCCTAGATCTCCACCCGGCGCCGTTCCTCCTTCAGGCGGCTGCGGCGCAGCCGGGCCTCCCGCAGCATCTCCTTGCCGTCATGGAGGTAGCTGTCGACATAGCCCATCGTGTAGCGCTCCAGCTCCACCAGGGCATCCTGCACCTGGCTGAGGCAGTGGTAGAGACTGAGGCCGAACCCCTTGGCCGCCGATGGGCAGGCCCGGGACCGGTAGAGGGCCTCCACCTTCTCCATGCGCAGCCTGCTCTGGTCAAGGAAGGCGCAGAAGGCCCCCATCAGCTCGTCGTCGTAGGGGTCGGCGGCCAGGGAGCGCAGCTGGGCCGGGAAGGGATTGATCACCTGGCCGATCAGTCGGTCGATCGGCACGTACACCTGCTGGAGCCAGCCGAGGAGCTCCTCGTCACTGGCGGCTCCGGCGCCCCGATGGCGGCCCGCCGCTGCCCCCTTGGCCGTCCCGGAACCGCCCGCGGCGGTACGTGCCGGTATGCCAACGCCGGCCCCGTGGTCGTAATGGCGCCTGCGGTCCCCGTCGCCCAGCACTTCCCAGGCCGCATTCAGGGCCAGGATCGTGCGCGGATCGCCGCCGGCATCCGGGTGATAGCACTTGACGAGGGCGCGGTAGGCGGCCTTGATCTCGGCGGTGCTGGCCCCAGGCGAAACCCCAAGGATGGCGTAGTGGTCGGCGGAGGTCCTGGCCATGCGCTGGCGGCGCCATCTGGCTCCAGCATCGCCGATGGGCCCGCCCGGACGGCCCGGCCGCACCCGCCCATGAAAAAGCCCCCCTGGGAAGGGGGGCTGAAGGGTTGTGAGGAAGGGTGAGGAGGAAGGAGCGCCGATCCAAGGGTCCCGCAAGGGACCCCGGAGACTCAGAACCTGAACTGGGTCTGGATCAGGCCGCCGAGCACGCTGCTCGACTGGCCGATGGTGGTGAACTGGCCGTTGGGGCGGCTCAGGTAGAACAGCGCCGGGGTCACGCTGATGTTGTCGGTGACCTGGAACTTGTACCACCACTCCCAGGCGAAGTTGCCGTCCTGGGGCGTCTGGCCGTTGCGCAGCGAGGTGGCGAACACCGGCTGGCCCACCGCCATGCCGGCCTGGTTGCCCTTGGCGAACACGTCGTTCCACTGCAGGCCCACGCTCCAGGACTGGCTGGCAGCCCGGTTGGCCGACTGGTTGAAGGTCGGAACCGTGTCGAACGTCGGCACCCGGATCGCGGTGGCGCCTCTGCCAATCAGGGCGGTCTGGGGGTTCAGCTGGGGCTGGGTCATGGCGTTGTAGCCCCAGCCCAGGTTGATGGAGGGGATCCAGCCGCTCTTCTTGGGCTGCCACGCGAAGGTGGTGGCGAAGTTGTTGGAGTAGGCGGCACTGGTGCCGAAGTTCTCCGAACCCAGGAAGTTGTTGTTGATGTTGGGGCAGTCGACCGCCGCCTGGGCGAAGGAGGTGCCGCGGCGGAAGTTCTGGCCGCACTGGACGTAGCTCCAGGCGAAGGCGAAGCGCCAGTTCTTGCCGGCGAAACCGGCCTGGGTGGTCCAGGTGCCGCGGCTGCGCTCGTTGAGCAGGCCGCCCTGGTTCGGGTTGCCGTTGTCACCGTTGGGGGCGACGTAGGCGGTGGAGATCGCGAAGAAGGGCTTGCCCTTCTTGACGTTCTGCTTCCACATCAGGCCGAAGGTGGAACCGGTGGCCTTGTTGTAGGTGCCGGGGGCGCCGTGCAGCGTGAAGACGTCGAGGATCTCGGAGCGGTAGAACCAGGGCGTGATCGCCAGGAACTCGGTGTTCCGGGCCCGGGCGCCGATCAGGGCGGTGAAGTCGCGGCCGATCGGGAAGCGGTAGTAGAGACGGTCGATGTTGACGACGTCGGCACCACCTGCGGGGGAGAAGGCGCGATCCAGCGCCATCAGGTTGTACGGCTGGCCGCCGAAGGGGCTGTTGTTGAAGTTGCCGCTGCGCAGACGGGTGTACAGCAGGTCCTTGCCGGTGAAGCTGGTGAGCAGGTTGAGGCGGAGGTCGTAGTTGAAGACCGTGGCGCCCCAGTTGCGCCGGTTGTTGGCGGGGAAGGCGTTGGCCGGACCGGCGGGCACACCGACGGCGGGGTTGGGCAGGCCCTGGTTGCCACCGAAGCTGTTGGCACCGATCACGAAGGTGGCTTCGCCCTGGAGCTTGGTGGTGGTGGAGAACTGGGTGGCTTCCAGCTCACCCACCTTGGCCTCCAGGCCATCCACCCGGCCGCGCAGCACAGCGAGTTCCTTCTCGAACTCGTCCATCAGGCGCTTCAGCTCGTCGGTCACTTCGGTGATCCGGTCGAGGCAGGCGTTGAGCAGGGCCGCCGCTTCGTAGCGGGTCATGGCCTGGCGGCCCTTGAAGGTGCCATCCGGGTAGCCGGCGACGCAGCCGTAGCGCTCGACCAGGTTGGAGAGGGCCTGGAACGCCCAGTCGGTGGGCTTGACGTCGGAGAACTGGTTGATGCTGGTGACCTGGTTCTGGGCTTCCCAGGCCTTGAAGCGATCGATGTCCTGCTGCTCCATGTAGGTGGAGATCTCCGCCCTCTGCGACGGGGAGATCTCACCGGCGGAAGCGGCGAGCGGCGACAACAGCCCAAGGGCCACCGGCGCCAGCAGAAGTTGCTGGAAGGGTTTCATTGGTCCTCACACCAAAAAGAGGAATCCCCCTAGGGGGACGGCGCAAAGGTATAGGAATCCAGGGACGCCAAAGCAGGGCCTGATCACACCGACAGGTATTGCGGATGACATTCGGGCGCAGCTGGGGCCGCTGGGGCCGGGCGGGCGCTGTCTTTCGCTCGTGGAAGACAGGCTGGCTCCCGTTGGTCCCATGATGCGCCGTAGATTGGCGTGTTGATGCACAAAAAAAAGCCCGGCTGCAAAGCAGCCAGGCCGATGTGGAGGTTGGTGAGGAGTGCAGATCCCGAAGGATCAGAACTTGAAGGTGGTCTTGATGAAGCCGCCGAAGTTGTTGAAATCGGAGCCCACAGGACCGATCGCACCGACGTTCTTGGAGACCTGACCCAGGGGAGCACTCAGGTAGTAGAGCGCCGGGGTCACGCTGATGTTGTCGGTGACCTGGAACTTGTACCACCACTCCCAGGCGTAGTTGCCATCGACGATGGCGGTCGCGGCGGCGGGGCCACCGAAGACGGCGGGACCGGCGCTGACGGACGTCAGGAAGGTGGGCTGACCCACGGCCATGCCGAAGGCGTTGCCCTTGATGAACACGTCATCCCACTGCAGACCCACGTACCAGGACTGGCTGGTGGCGTTGGTGATGCCGGTGGTGGAGACGAGGTTCGCGGCGCCGTTGAGGGTGGTGGTGCCGTTGTAGTTGCTGCGGTTGATGCCCCAGCCGGCGCTGATCGAGGGGACCCAGCCGGAGTTGGTGGGCTGCCAGTAGGCGCTGATGCCCACCGAGTTGGTGGCGGCGGCGTTGGTCTGGAAGATGGTGGCCAGAGGCGTGCCGTTGCCGGTGTAGAGGCCGGCGCCACCCGAGGAGTAGGTGTAGGCCGCCGCGATGCCCCAGTTGGAGCCGGTGTAGGCGATCTGGCCGGTCCCCGTCTGGGCGGAGCAGGCGTTGCCGATGCCGCCGCAGTTGGGGGTGCCAGCGATCGGATTGCCCACGTCACCGTTGGCGGAGACGTAGTTGGCGCTGATGCTGAAGCCGCCGCTCTTCCACCACAGACCACCACCAGCGCCCAGGTTCAGGCTGTAGGTGCCGGGAGCACCGGCGTAGGTGAAGATGTCGAGGACGGTGTCAGCCGGGTAAGCGGACGGCCAGACGGCCAGCATGTCGTCCTGACGGACGCGACCACCGATGGTGGCGGTGAAGTTGCTGCCCAGGGGGAACTGGTAGAAGAGGCGGTTGATGGCGACCACGTCACCGCAGTCGACGCCCAGGCCGCAGTTCTCCTCAAAACCGGCTTCGGTGGCGTTCAGGCCGACGACCGGCTGGCCGAAGGGCGACTGGGCGAAGTTACCGGCCCGCAGACGGGTGCGGAGCAGGTCCTTGCCGGTGAAGCTGGTGTCGAAGTTGAGCTGGATGTCGTAGTTGAAGGCCGTGGCGCCCTGGGTCTGGCGGGCCTGGTTCGCCCACGTGTTGGGGACGTAGCCGATGCCGGCGGCGTTCGCCCCGAAGGCACCGGGAACGAAGGAAGGAATCACCGCGCCGGCCCCGACCAGGCTGGCGGGCAGCAGCACGGCGGCCGGATCGTTGGCAACGGCCGGCAGGAAGACCCCAGGCACCGGAACGATCTGGGCGTTACCGCCGTAGCTGTTGGCGCCCATGATGAAGGTCGCCTTACCGGTCAGCTTGGTGGTGGTGGAGAACTGGGTGGCCTCGAGCTCACCCACCTTGGCCTCCAGGCCATCCACACGGCCGCGCAGCACGGCGAGTTCCTTCTCGAACTC
>CALRMW020000022.1:0-38681 GCA_943369315.1 Synechococcus sp. UW140 | reverse complement strand
ATCAGCCGTTCCCGACCGATGGGTGTCAGGCGGGCATTGGGGTGTGTATGCATGGGTTGTGAGGTCTGGGGCTGTTGGGTCGCACCACAACCCTGTCGACCTCACACCCCTTTGTCAGCCGGAACAACCTGGTGGCACTACACACCTAGCAGGAAGCTGAGATTGTGTGAGTGCTGCTCATGATGCGGAGGAACGCGGACATTGCCTATTGAGAGGCGACTCTTCGAACACAACCCTCGAGTGGACAGCCCACGATCCGCTCTCTGCTGCCGCCACCGTATGGTTCTTGCCTGCCACTCAGGGGCAGCGTTATACAGCATGTGCACCCACCGAGGGCTACTTCCTGGTCTGGGGGGGGCAACTTTGGGTGGGCAGTCCTTACAACTTGTGCATCTTTGCGAACATGTTGGTTTCGCACACGTGAAACCATGCCTAGAATTTGGCTGTTAGCATCAAACGACTTAAAGGAGAACTTATAATGGCACAAGCAACAGAAGCAGCCATTTCCTGTTCCGAGAAAGTAACGAGGGTATATACCCCTCTTAACATCTCTGAGCAGACGCAAGTGTCCGGGTTCGCTTTTTCCAAGAGGTTGATGCAGAGAACGGGCATGAAGCGAGACGCAATCTCGCGTTCATTTTTTGGCGGCTCAAAGGTTTTTCAACATGTAGAACTGACTAGGACGCTCGCGGCAGAAAGTGCAGGTGGACCGACCGTGGGGGAAAATTCCATCACGATTTGGATCCCCGAAGACGACCGCAATTCTGGAAGCAGAGCTAACTACATCTGGTTATACTTCGGGCGAGAGAAGCGTGTCAAGCTGTGGGGGGTGGATCACGAGACATTCCCTGCAGGTTCTACTCTGACTTGGGATCTTAACAATATTGATCCGGACGACTGGCTTGAGAACAACGTAAAAACCGATCTGTGGGACGAGATCGCTCTGGCAACCGACTCCACGGATGGTATCAAGATTCATCGGATACGTATCAGGCACAGTGGGGAGACGATTCTGGACTGGGAGTGTGATCTATGGTTAGATGGGTCAAAACTTGAAGAATATGGCAAGCTTGTTCTGACCGGTAAGATGCTAGACACAAAACTCTCTCAGATTGGAGATTTGTGGGTTCCCCAGATTCACTGGGCGGCAAGAGAAATTGGCAAAACAGATGGTAAAAAATATGGCAGCACTGGAGCTTGGTGTAGCGAATTCGCCTCATGGTGCCTTCGCAAAGCCTTGTGGGACACCCCTGAAGGGAACGTAGGCTCGCAAGCGATGGAAGACTATTTTTCCAGCCTGGATCGAATGTACACACATGATCAATTAACTGATGGAGACTACCAACTCGTTGCTGGAGACTACATTCGTTTTGAATGGTCAAATGGTGGGCAACATAGTGGCATCTTTATTAATTACATCGGTGATGCCACGACTCCAACTGACGGTACAGCCATTCAGACAATTGAAGGCAATGCCAGTTCTACGGTAAAGGTAGCATCAAGGACTTTTCAGAACATTCTGTCCGTAGGGAACTGCCAATAGAACATCTGTCTAACAAGGCAAATGCAGCCGTCCGCCTGTGGCGGCGGCTGATTTGCACCGTTCAACTTGTCAACAAGCCCGGTATCTTCAGCAGGCCACCGCCTGATCAATACAGGTCAGGTGTGCCATCAGGCGATAGGCACATGCTCCACAAACACAAGCCGGCGGCCGGTCTTGGTGCTGGTCATGCTGTGGCGCGGGGCTGGACCATCGATGGCGTATTCCTCATACTCCGCGATCACCAGCCGTAGCTCTGCGCCGTCCGGCTCGGGCAGGTCGATCCGCCCGTCCCAGAGCGGCGGGCGCAGCCAGAGCTGTTCCGCCCCGACCCCAAGGGCCAGGGCTTCGGCGAAGCGGCGTTCGGCGATCAGCTCGCGGCCCAGAGCCAGCCGTTCCGGTGCCGGCGCGAATGGTCCGCCGGCTCGCTCCCCGTCGGTGGCCACGCCGTCGCCGATCCGGACCCAGCCGAAATCGGATCCGAGCGTGGGTTCCAGCCGTTCGAGCCACACCTCCACCACCGGTTTCGGCGACACCGGCGTCACCTGATTCACCTGCCCGCTCAGAACGTCGATTTCGGAGCGCGGCCGCACCTCCCGCGAGCCGCCTGAAGCCACATAGCTGGTGCCGAACAGCGTCACGACGCGCGAGCGTCCGCCTGCGGCCGCTCGCACGACCAGCGAGCGGTCGGCGGCCAGTTGCATCACGTCGGCCAGCACCACCTCGGACAGGTGCGCCCCTTCGGTGGAACAGGGCTGATACCGCGCCAGTGCCAGCCGCACGAACGGCCAGTAGGCCGCACCGGTGTTGACCTCGATGTCGCAGAACCAGAGTCTGCGGTCGGGGTCATAGGTCACGTCATGGGGGGCGACCACCACCGGGGCGTTGCTGCCCGGCAGGCCCAGGCCCACGCGGAAGGCCCCCGGTGGCTGGTCGGCCTCCGTCGCCGGAGCGCCGGGGGGAAGCCAGCTCCCGCTGGGGTCGGCTTGCCGGCGCGCCAGGGGGAAATCGCCAGGGCCGGGGGCGACGCCCGGCACGAAGGCCGACTGCCAGATCGGGTCGTTGCCCCACTGGGTCACCGTCCGGCGATAGACGCCGTCCGCGGCGCTCTCGGGGTCGCCGGCCAGGCCCGCGGGCGGCAGCACCACCGCCAGCATCTCCCCATAGCCGCTGACATTCCAGGGCCGCTCCAGCCAGACCCGCAGTCCGCCGCCCTGGCGCCAGCTGCGCTGGTTGCCATCGGCGTCGCGGCTCCGCACCCAGCCGAACGTGGGCACCACATAGAGGATCTGCGGCGCCGGTGGCGGTGCCGAGTTGGGCACCCAGCCCACCGTCTCGGGGCCTTCCAGCGTGATCGCCTCCATCAGGGCCGCCGGCAGGTGCTCGCGGTAGCGCGTGGTGGCCATCAGGCGATAGGCGATGCGGCGATAGCGGGTGTCGTTGAATTCGTGGGGGCGGATCGCCAGGCGGTCGCGGCGCGGGCTGTTCACGCCGATCATGTCGGGGCCACGGCCTTCATCGGCGGGCAGGGTGTGGTCGGCATGGGCACCGGGGCCGCTCTGGTAGTCGTCGACATCGGTGATCTTGATGTGGAAGGCCAGGTCTGCCCGCGGCTGGTCCTCCGGCCCCGCACTGCCCGGAGGCTCGAGCGGCTCGTGCCAGCGCGCCAGCAGATCGATCCGGTTGGTGCTCTTCAGGCTGACCCGGGCCGGAAACACCGGGAAAACCGCGGTGTCGCCGCTGCCGCGGCGCAGCTCCAGGTCCTCGAGGCGGGGCACGAGCAGCGGTCGCTGGACGGCATGGACCAGTTCAACGTCCTGCCATGGGGTGAACAGCCAGGTCCGGCCGTCCAGGGTCGGCTCGGCCAGGGCGTCCCTGGTCGGCTGGTCCAGCCACTCCCACAGCCCCATCCGTTCGAACAGGTCGCGCTTGCGGATCTGCATCGACAGACGCAGGGTCGCCCGCTCGCCCTTGGCCAGCGGCACCCGCAGCACCCTCGTCGCCGCGTCGAATGCCGGCTTCTCGTCCGGGGTCGTGGCCTCCGCAAGAGCGATGATGAAGGGCTGCGCCTCGGGCCAGACCGCCCCCTCGGGGTAGAGATCGATCGCGATCGTCTCGGCTTCGGGCATGGCCGGATGGCCGAGGAAGCGGGCGGCCACGCGCTTCGCCATCGGGTCGGGCAGCCACGTGAGCGCCCGGCCCTGGGGCCACACCCCATAGCGCGCGGCGTCGGCCAGCGGCTGGGCCCCGACGGGCACCGATTCCTCGACGAGCGCGGCCAGGGGGTCGCTCGCCGGGCGGTCCTTTTCGAGCGCGAGCAGGGCGAAGCTGGCCGGGTTCAGCTGGCCGGCCTGATCCAGCGCCCCGTGCAGCTCCGCGTCGCGCACCGTCACCTGCGGCGGCAGCACGGCGCGGATCGCCACTTCAGGGCTGGCGGCCGGGTCGTCGAAGACCTCGTTGAAGCTGCGGATCACCATGCGCGCCATCGCCTCGCCTTCGGCCAGCACCGGGCTGGCTCCGCCGGCGGGGCGGACAAGGGCGATCACCGGCGCCGCCAGCGGTTCGAAGCGCAGGAAGGTCCGCGGGGCAGCGGCGGGTGCCTCGGGGCCGAAATCGGTCGGGGCCGGGGGCAGCGAGTTGCCGGCCAGGTCCACCGCCCGGGCGCGCAGGGCATAGGCGCGTCCGTAGCGCAGCCGCGGCAGCGACCCCTTCACGGCGCCGAAGCGCGAGGCGAAGTCCAGCCCCGCCACCGCCCCGGCGCCGTCGCTGAAGCGCGGCTTGCCGTCAGGACCCTTGTCGATGTCGTCGCCCACGCCCCGTCCCGGCGGTGGCGCGGCGAGGCTCCACCCCGTCCAGGCCACCATCGCCTCGTGCAGGTTCAGGATGTCGGCGTTGTAGGTCGGGTCGGGCGAGCGGGTCGCCGCCAGCTGCACGGTCGCCTCCTCCTCGCCGGCGGCCGGGCTGACCACCACCGCGCCCGCGCCCTGCCCCAGGGTGTAGGTCGCCAGCCGTCGGCACAGGGATCGCCACACACCGGTGCTGCTGTCCCAGACGTCGATGCGATAGCCGCGCACCAGGTCCTCGGCCCACAACGCCACCGCCGGCACCGCCGCCGCCGCACCTGCCAGCTGGGCCTTGGTCTGCGACAACCGCGCTTCAAGCGCCCCGGCGCGGTCCTTGCGCACCAGCATCAGCCCGGCGGTGCGCAGGGCCGGGGCACCGGCCCGCTTGTCCTTGCGCGTCACGTCGTCGAACAGGTGCGCAGGGTCGCTGGCGGCGATGGAATCCGCCTGCCGCAGCGAGCGGGCGAAGTTCATCAGCTTGAACACGGCACCGTCCACATCCGCCTGCAGCACATCGAAGCCGTCGGGCTGGCTGTACAGGTCGAGAAGGCCAGCCTCCACCCGCAGCTCGATCCCGGGGCCCGGCGCCACCCGTGAGCGGGCGCTGAAGCTGCGGTCGCCGATCCTGGCCTTCGTGACCGGTGCCAGATCAGCCACGTCCTGGCGCGTCGGCAGGTCGGGGAAGCGCACCAGGACGCTCAGATCCACATCGCCGGCCTGGAACAGGCCCGGATCCAGCCGGAAATCCAGCACCAGCCCCAGCCGGCGCAGCAGCGTCGGATAGGCGTTCAGGGCCGCAACGGCGCGGTGGAAATCGAAACTCGCCGCCAGTTCCGCCTCGCTGGCCGGGGCGGGCGGGCGTTCGAAACCTTCGGTGTCGACGCTGATCCGAGGATCATCCTTGCGGGCCACCGTCTGAACCGGCTTCGGGCGCAGGGGCGGCGTGTGGAACAGCTCGAACCGGGCCAGGTGCGCTGCGGCGGCTGCCGGCCCTTGCCGGCCCGAGCCGACCGGGGCCAGGTCGGCCAGCATCCGCAGGGTGGCGAACCGCCGTTCGGCCTTGCTGGCACCGCCGGCCCGCGGCAGATTGCGCCCGCCCTGAGGCGTACCCCAGCGGTCGACGTCGGCCACCGCCTCCACAAGTCCACTCCAGAGTGGATCCTCCAGCAGGTCGGCGCCGATGCGCGGCAGCACCCCGGCCGACCGCTGCGCCAGATCGACGTAAAGGTCGCGCACCAGATCATGGACATCGGTGCTGCTGTAGGAATTGAGCTGGCTGTCGAGGATCTCCGCCTTCAGCCGGTAGGGCGTGACCGGCAAGGTCGGCCCGAACAATGCCGTCCAGACGGCGCTGTCGGGGGCGCCCAGCGTCGTGTCATGGCCCTCCCCACCGACCGATCGTCTGGCGACCGGCTGGCCATTGGCCAGGATGGTGAAGTCGGCGGTGGCCAGGGCCGACGGCCAGTCGAGCCACTCGGGAAAACTGGCCAGCACCGGTTCTTCGGCCTCGGGGTCGAGCCGGGGTGAGAGCAGCACCGATAGGTGCAGTTGGCCATCCTCGGTGCTGAGGCCATCGGGAAGACAGGTCCAGACGAAACGCTGCCGGGTCATCAGGCTGCCTCCAGCGCGAAGGCGGAGCAGTAGTCGTCCCAGACCGTCTGGTCGGGCATCAGATCGAGGAAGCGCGGATCGGCCTTGCCGCCGCCGAATTCGCGCCGGCAGCGCACCGTGACATCGAAGCTGAGCAGCAGCACCTCCACCTCGACGATCAGCTCGGCCTCGCCATAGACCACCGATCCGCCGCCGTCCTTCTCATAGGCCAGTTGCAGGTTGAAGGTGAGGGAGGCCGAGAAGATCGCCACCACGGTGAGCTCGCCATGGATGCGCACATAGCCCGCCAACTTCACGCGGCCTTCGCTCTGCCAGTGGAAATAGACCCCCGCCTTGATCTCGACCGTGCCGGAGGCGACAACGAGATTCAGCGCGATGGCCGCACCGAATTCCAGCGCCGCCTCGATCTCCTGCACCCCCTTGGCTCCCACGCCGATGGCAAAGAAGCCGCCGCCGCCCAGCAGCGACACGGTCAGGCTGAACGGGCTCTGGCGTTCGGCGAAGTTGAACCGCACCGTCACGGGGCGGTTGTCGAACGGCAGGCTGAACCCGGCGCCGAGGCTGACGTTCGAGAGCGAGAAGATGCCCACTTCGATGGCCGGCAGGCCCAGGGAATAGCCGGCTGCGATGCCGCTGGGGGTGACGCTGAGCCCGGCGCCGTCGCCGAACCCGCCGCTGGGGATGAACGCGCGCAGGTCGTTGACGAATTCCAGCGGCCCGCCGAAGCGCACGGCGTCGTCCCCCTCGGCCAGTGCGACCGCGACCGAGGGCTTCTGCCCCGGCAGGGCATCGAAGCTCAGCCGCCGGAACCACAGGATGATGCAGCCGAAGAGGTTGAGCTTGAAGTTCTCCAGTGCGGCATGGGCCTCGCGCGTGGGGGCCCGGGCCGGGTCGAACGGCACCACCGTGCGGCCTGACAGGCGCAGGGGCGTCGGGTTCACGCCGTCCGCCTCCGGCACCATCAGCTTCAGGGCACCGGGGCGGGTGACGACCGTCTTCCACTCGAACGCGGCCTCGATCCGGTCCGGAAAGGGTGTCGCCAGCAGACGCGGCGCATCGGCGGCATCCAGCGCGGCCACCACCGGGTTGATGATCTCCCCCAGCGCGATGCCGCCGATCAAGGTGGCGTCCAGCGGGAAGAAGTCGGCCACGCTGAAGCGGTTGGCGATGCCGTTCGCCAGCGCCGTCGCCGTGCTCTGGCCGGGCCTGCCGGACACCGGGCCGGAGCGCTTCGACAGGCCATAGATCGCCATCTGCGGGGCGCCGATCCCGCCAAGGGCGTCGGTCTGGGCCTGGCCGCCGCCGCCGAACGTCAGGGGATGGGCCGGCCCCGCAACCTCCAGGAAAATCTCGCCGGGGTTCGGCTCGTTGCGAACCACAACAGCGGGGTAGCGCATGTCGATCCCGTCCGCCCGGCCGAGCAGGGCCTGGAGCGCCGGCACCCGCACCCTCGCCTGCTCCATCTCGGGATGGAACCGCGGCGCAAGGTCGTCGGCCCCCACCACACCGCCCACGGTGAAGCGCATCCACTCCGTCGGCAGGCTCGACACACCACCGCCGGCATCGAAGCGCACGCTGCCGCCGCCCAGGTCGGTCTGGCGCCGCCCCGGTTTGGCGGCGTCATAGCCGGCGCGGATCTCGGCGCCGCGCGCGCGGTTGGCGACCTCGCTGACGAACAGCATCGGCAGCGTGAACACCCGCCGCTCGCCGTTGCGATCGGTGCCGGCGACCTCAAAGCGCAGATCCCCGCTGCCCTGCAGCCGTGGCCAGAACGCCATCCGGGGCGAGATGGTGATGGGTTTGCCGCCCAGCTGAACCGGCCCATAAACGGCGCCGCCGGTCTCGTCGATCCGCGACGGCCCGGCGGCGGGGTCGGTCAGGTCCGGGGTGGTCCCGGTCAGGATCTCGACCTCGGTGAAGGGCAGGTTGCGCCCACCGTGTTCATGGGTGCTGCCGTCATACCGGCGGATCCTTTCCCGCACGATCAGGAAGAAGCGCTGGCGCAGCACCGCCAGCCTGTCGCCCGGGCGGGCCGGGTCGGCGGATTCGAATCGGCGTTCGGTCACCTTCACCAGTGAGGCGGCATGGCCGAAGGGCATCAGGAAGCCGGCATAGACCACGCGGACGACGTGGTCCCGCCCCAGCGTGGCGAGGTGACGCCATTGCTCCAGGTCGACCCCTTCCGGTCGGGGCTCCCAGTCGCCGCCGGCCTCCAGCAAGGCGCCGAGCGCGGAGAGGTGCAGTCGCTTCGCCTCGGCCGATGGCGGCAGGTACCTCCGGCCCGAACCGGCCCGCTTCTGACGCCAGTCGGCGGTGAGCTTCACGAGAAAATCCCGGTCCTGCCGGTCGAGGCTCATCCGGAACGGCCCCGCCACATCGCCCGTGGCGTCCAGGTCGGGGGACCACAGAAAGCGCAGCCGCGACGCCGCCCCCTCCGCCCCTGACAGCCGGGTATGCCAGAGCTCGGTCCTGCCGCGGGCCGTGGCAGGCTCGTCGCGATGCTGCCATTGCGGCGTCCCGGCAGGGGTGCCGATCGGCGTCATGTGCAGCCGATAGGGCAGCTCCAGAGCGGTGACCGAGCTCGCCGGCCGGTGCGGTGTGTCGGCCAGCAGCGGCAGGTAGGGCATCGCCTCGATCCCCGCGGCCCGATCACCGATCCCCGCCGCAGCGGCGGTGGCGGCCAGCCGTCCGGCAGATCCGGCCGCCAGGGCCGCCAGCGTGGCGGTGTGGAGATCACCCCGGCGCAGTTGGGGGTGGCGTGTGAACAGGCGGTCGGCCTCACGGCGCAGCGCTTCGAAGGCGACCGGGGCTGGCTGGCCGTTGTTCAGCCCACCGGCCGCCAGATCGGCGATCCGCTGGGTGCCTTCGTCCAGCCGGCGCTTCGCATCGGCGGCCTCGTTGTCCGGCAGGTTCGCCAGAATTGCCGTGGAAAGCCGTTCGGCCACATCGGCGCGCAACCAGAGCGGATCGAAATCCACCTGGTCGGGCCGGGCGCCGATGGCGAGGTTCATCGGCCAATCGCGCAAGGCGGCCAGAACGGCGGCCAGGGTGAAGGGCAGCTCCTCCAGCCCATCGGGCATCCGCAGAGCGACGCGGCTGGGCCCTGCCATGCGCACCCGCGCCGGCAGCCGCCCCAGCAGCGGTTCGGGCGTTGGCTTGAGATCGTTGTTGGCCTGCTTTGTCGCGGTAACGCCGCTGATCACCGGCTGGCCGTTCCTGGACGGCGGCAACTCGTTGCCGACACCGGTGGCGTCCAGATCGGATTTCACGGCAAGGAAGGCCTCCTCGCCGAAGCTCTGGGGCGGAAACTCGATGATCAGGAACGAGCGCTGCCCCGGGGTGTCGCGGACGAGCCGCGCCGCGCCATCGCCATTGGGGCGGATGCGCAGGTTCTCGACCATCAGGTCGAAGACCAGATGATCGTCGGGCCGCCGCACCGGCACCCGGAGCGCATCGCGCTCCCGGGGCGCCAGCCGCTCGATCAGGGGTCCGACCAGGAACGGATTGTTCACCGAATCCGACACAGGTGCGGAGGGCCGTGATACCCGATCCGCAAAAACCCGTTGCACCAGCTGGTCGAAGCGATGTCCCATGCTGGATCGACGGATAGCCCGGTCGTGTCAAACCTATGCTCCGTGCCGAGCCGTGGCGCGTGAGGCGTCGGAAGTTCTTTTTTCTTTTTGAAGCCAGCTCTACGGCCCAGCCAGCTCCCGCTGCGGGAGAATGGCTGGACGGCGAGGAGCGGCTGTCGGCCCAGGCACGCGATCGGCTCCATCCGGCCCTCTATCTTCTGGACTGGGATCGATCCGCTGGTGTGTCGGTCGGAGCCCAGATGAGGCCCCGAACACCTCATGACGTGGCCAGCGATTGCAGGACTCCTGGCCCGTTTCCTGGGCAGCAGTGTGTGCGGGAGACATCGGCCCACTGATCCGTATTTCTGTGGAAGGAATCGGAGGTGCTGGCTGAAATCTTTCTGGAATGAGCTATACGTCTGCATGACAGGATGACCCGTGGGTTTCCATCCTGTGGAGGCCATGCAGCGGCGCTGGTCACCCTGAAGCTGCATCGAGGTGAGGGGATGGCCCGAGTGGCGTTGATCCGCGATCAGCCCATCGGCGTGGTGAGCCCCACGCTGTTCGGTGCGGTGCCCCATCTCCCCTGGGGATTCCATCCCCAAAGCGCCACCCAGGATCCCGTTCGGTGCAGGTTCGGCCAGAGGCGTTCCTGAACCATTGGCTGGTCCTGGCGCCGTGTGGTCGGGATTCGGCATCGGCCTGAGCCACGCTCCCCCGGGGCGGCCAGCCCATAGGATTCCACGATGCTCGAGAGCCCCGACGTTGGCAGCTCCACCCGCGTCGACGGGCCCAGCGACGGCGTGATCGGCGGTACGGCCCTGAACAAGGCCGTCCCCCCGGTGGAGGAGCTGTTCCCCTTCCCCCTGGATGGCTTCCAGCTGGAGGCGATCGACGCCCTCAACCAGGGCCATTCGGTGGTGGTGAGCGCCCCCACCGGCTCCGGCAAGACCCTGGTGGGCGAGTACGCCATCCACCGGGCCCTGGCCCACGGCCAGAAGGTCTTCTACACGACGCCCCTCAAGGCGCTCTCCAACCAGAAGCTGCGCGATTTCCGCCACCAGTTCGGCGACGAGAAGGTGGGCCTGCTCACCGGCGACCTGAGCCTGAACCGGGAGGCCCAGGTGGTGGTGATGACCACCGAGATCTTCCGCAACATGCTCTATGCGGAGATCGACCACCTCGACGACGACCCCCTGGCCGATGTGGAGGCCGTGGTGCTCGACGAGTGCCACTACATGAACGACACCCAGCGGGGCACGGTCTGGGAGGAATCGATCATCCACTGCCCCTCGAGGGTGCAGCTGGTGGCCCTCTCGGCCACGGTGGCCAATGTCGGGCAACTGACGGACTGGATCGAGCGGGTGCATGGCCCCACCCGGCTGATCCACAGCGACTTCCGCCCCGTCCCGTTGGCCTTCAGTTTCTGCAGCGCCAAAGGTCTGCACCCCCTGCTCAACGACGAGGGCACCGGCCTGCACCCCAACTGCAAGGTCTGGCGCCCTCCAAAGTCCACCCGCCGCAAGGGACCGAAGGAACCGCGGCCGCCCCAGCCGGAGGCGCCGCCGATCGGCTTCGTGGTGGCCCAGATGGCGGAGCGGGAGATGCTGCCGGCCATCTACTTCATCTTCAGCCGCCGCAACTGCGACCGCTCCGTGCGTGACCTGGCCAAGGTGTGCCTGGTGGATCCCCAGGAGCAGGCGCGGATCCGCCAGCGGCTCGACGCCTTCATGGCGGTGACCCCGGAGGCGGTGCGGGAGGGCGGCCATGCCGACGCCCTGCTGCGGGGCATCGCCGCCCACCACGCCGGCGTGCTGCCGGCCTGGAAGGAACTGATCGAGGAGCTGTTCCAGCAGGGGCTGATCAAGGTGGTGTTCGCCACCGAGACCCTGGCCGCGGGCATCAACATGCCGGCCCGCACCACCGTGATCTCGGCCCTCTCCAAGCGCACCGAGCGGGGCCACCGGCCCCTGATGGGCAGCGAGTTCCTGCAGATGGCGGGGCGCGCCGGTCGCCGCGGCCTCGACACCCAGGGCTACGTGGTGACGGTCCAGAGCCGTTTCGAAGGGGTGCGGGAGGCCGGGGCGCTGGCCACCAGCCCGGCCGATCCCCTGGTGAGCCAGTTCACCCCCAGCTACGGCATGGTGCTCAACCTGCTGCAGCGCTACGACCTGGCCAAGGCCAGGGAGCTGGTGGAGCGCAGCTTCGGCCGGTACCTGGCGGGGTTGGATCTGGCCGAGGACGAATCCCGCATCGCCGAGCTGATGGCCCAGCTGGCCAGCCTGGAATCCAGCGGCGGCGAGGTGCCCTGGGACGATTTCGAGGACTACGAGAAGGTCCGCGGCCGCCTGCGGGAGGAGCGGCGCCTGCACCGGATCCTGCAGCAGCAGGCCGAGGAGACCCTGGCCCATGAGCTCACCCTGGCGCTGCAGTTCGCCAGCGAGGGCACCCTGGTGAGCGTCAAGGCGCCGGCCCTGCGCAGCCGGGTCACACCGGCGGTGATCGTGGCCAAGGTGCCGGGATCCGGCCAGTTCCCGCTGCTGCTCTGCCTCACCGACGAGAACGTCTGGATCCTGCTGCCCTGCCACGCGGTGGTGACCCTGCACGCCGAGCTCAGCTGCCTGCAGGTGGACCAGCTGGAGCCGCCCGAGCTGCACCACGCCAACGAGCTGCGCCATGGCGACAACGCCAGCGGCGGCCTGGCCCTGGCGGTGTCCTCGATGGCCCGCCGCCACGACATGCACACCCCCCGCTACGACCTGGCCGGGGAGGTGCAGCAGCAGGGTGAGCTGGTGCAGCGGCTGGAGCAGGAGCTGGAGGCCCACCCCGCCCACCGCTGGGGCGACCGCAAGCACCTCAAGAAGCACCGCCGCCGCATGGAGGAACTCCAGGAGGAGATCGGCGAGCGGCAGCGGCTGCTGCACCACCGCGCCAACCGCCACTGGGACACCTTCCTCTCCCTGATCGACATCCTGCGCTTCTTCGGCGCCCTTGATGGCGAGGAGGGGCTGGAGCCCACCGAGGTGGGCCGCACCGTGGCGGCCCTGCGGGGCGACAACGAGCTCTGGCTGGGGCTGGCCCTGATGAGCGGCCACCTCGATGCCCTGGACCCGGCCGAGCTGGCGGCGGTGCTGGAGGCCATCTCCACCGAAGTGAACCGGCCCGATCTCTGGTGCGGCTACCCGCCGCCACCGGCCTCCGAGGAGGCCCTCCACGACCTGCGCAGCCTGCGGCGCGAGCTGCAGCGCCAGCAGGAGCGGGCCTCGGTGGTGGTGCCGGTGTGGTGGGAGCCGGAACTCACCGGCCTGGTCCACGCCTGGGCCCGGGGCGCCAGCTGGAACGACGTGATCGCCAACACCTCCCTCGACGAGGGCGACGTGGTGCGGATCCTGCGCCGCACCGTCGACCTGCTGGCCCAGATCCCGTACTGCGAAGCTATCAGCGAGCAGCTGCGCCGCAACTCGCGCCTGGCCCTCAAGAGCATCAACCGCTTCCCGGTCTGTGAGATCGAGGATCTGCTGGCAAGCGGCAACGGCAAGCTGGATCCGGCGACGGAGCGGCCGCCGGCCGGCTAGGGGGTGGCCATCGGGGCCTTTATTGGCAGTATGGCCAATACGGTGCCAGTATTGGCTTGCGTCCGGACGCTGTCAATACCCGCTCCATGGCACTTCCGAACCTCTGGAGGCTCTACAACCTCCGCTCCTCGCCCTTTTTCCAGGCCACCTTGCGCCAGGACTCGGAGGCCACACCGCTCAGCCTGTTCGTGGGGCGCCGGAACGAGCGGCAACGGCTGCTGAACGCAATCGGTGGCTCGCGCAGTTCCCGTCAGGCGGTGGCGGGGAGGCCTGGCATCGGCAAGACCACCTTGGTGCAGGCCGCCAAGGCCGACGCCCTGGCCGCCGGCTACTGGACCTCAGCCGAGATCATCCCGATCACGGCCGATCTGGCCAGTGAGGATCTGATCGGCCAACTGCTCGCCGGCGCCTTTGATGCCGTGCTCGCCTCCTGCACGCAGGCGAGCGGCCCCGCCGTGGAGGCTGCGCAGCAGTTGGTGCGCACCATCCGTCTGCGCGGTGGTGGCTTCACGGTTTCGGCCGCCGGCTTTGGGGCGGGCGGCACCAGCACCCAGGCGGTCTCCTCGCCCCCCGGGGCCCTGCTGCTGGATGGACCCAGGGTTTTGCGCGATCTGCTGGCCTTTGCGCTGGAGCAGGGCGCCTCCGGCGTGGTGCTGCACCTCAACAATCTCGAGAACCTCAGTGAGGCCGATGCCACCCGTGCTGCCGATCTGCTGCGCAGCATCCGCGACCAGGTCCTGTTGCTCGATGGCCTGCACTTGATCGTGGTGGGCACCACCGATGCCGTCCGCATCGTGGTGCAGAGCCACACCCAGGTGCGCTCGGTGTTCAGCGATCCGGTGGTGCTCGAACCCCTTGAGCCGCAGGAGGTTCACCAGTTGCTGGAGGCGCGCTACCGATCCCTGCGACTGGAACCGGGCTTGCCGGTGCAGGCGCCCGTGCAGGGTGCGGTGATCGATGCGTTACATGAGCTGTTCCGAGGCGATCTCCGCGGACTGCTCAAGGCCTTGGAGGACGGCATCTCTGCCCTGCTGGGTCTGACAGGCGACGGTGCGGGTCCCCAGCCGATTGACCTGGCCGACCTCACCCTCGTGCTGAGCCGTCGCTACAAACTGGAGTTGCTGGACCAGCTCGGCACCACCCTCTGGCAACGGTTGGAAGCCTGGGGCGAGCGGGACACGCAGGCGGTGCTGACCCAGGCCGACCTGGTGAGGCTCTGGGGGATCAAGCAGCCCTCGGTGTCCCAGACGTTGCAGCAACTGGTGCATTCGGGTGCCGCGGACGTGCTGCCACGCCGGGGAGGGGAACCGCTTCAGTACTTGCTGACAGGCGCGACGCGGCTGGCCCTCAGCTGAATGGCTACGTATTGGCTGATCGGCCAATACGTAGCCAGTATTGGCCGTTGGTAGCCACCAGCCAATACCCCAACCGCAGGCCACGGCCCTTACGGCAGGACCATGCCTGGCCTTTGCCTCGATCTCCTCACCCGTGGGGCCTTGACGGCAGCAGGCTGCCCAGCCGATCCCGCAACCGGTGACTGCCCCGCCGCCCGCGCGCCTCAGATCCCCAGCCGCTCCCAGATCACATCCAGGTTCGCCCGGTGCAGGTCGGTGGCGAAGCAGGCATCGAGCTGTTCGGGGCCCAGGTGACTGGTGACGGTGGGATCGCCCGCCAGGTTGGCGCGGAAGTCGCCGCCCTCGGTGTTCCAGGCGGCGTGGGCGTGGCGCTGCACGATCCGGTAGGCCTCCTCCCGGCTCAGCCCCGCCTCCACCAGGGCCAGCAGCACCCGCTGGCTGAACACGACGCCGCCGTAGACGTTCATGTTGCGGGCCATGTTCTCGGGATACACCCCCAGCCCTTCGACCACGGCGGTCATCTCCCGCAGCATGAAGTGCAGGGTGACCGAGCAGTCGGGCAGCATCATCCGCTCCACCGAGCTGTGGCTGATGTCCCGCTCGTGCCAGAGGGCCACGTTCTCCAGGGCCGCCACGGTGTAGCTGCGCAGCACCCGGGCCAGGCCGCTGATGCGTTCGCTGCGGATCGGGTTGCGCTTGTGGGGCATGGCCGAGCTGCCCTTCTGGCCCTTGGCGAAGTTCTCCTCCACCTCCAGCACGTCGGAGCGCTGCAGGTTGCGGATCTCGGTGGAGAAGCGCTCCAGGGAGGTGCCCACCAGGGCCAGGGTCTGGACGTATTCGGCATGGCGGTCGCGGCCGATCACCTGGGTGCTGGCGGTGTCGGGCTCCAGGCCCAGCAGCCGGCAGGTGATGGCCTCCACCTGCGGATCGGTGTTGGCGTAGGTGCCCATGGCGCCGCTGATCTGGCCCACGGCCACCACCGTGGCGAGCCGCTCCAGCCGTTCCCGGTTGCGCTCGGTTTCGGCCAGCCAGCCGGCCACCTTGAAGCCGAAGGTGATCGGCTCGCCGTGGATGGCGTGGGAGCGGCCGATCATCACCGTGTCCTTGTGGGCCCGGGCCAGTTCCCGCAGGGCGTCGGCGAGGGCATCGAGCTCGCTGCGCAGCGCCGCCACCGAGGCCTTCAGCTGCAGGGCCAGGCCCGTGTCGAGCACGTCGGAGCTGGTCATGCCGACGTGGATGTAGCGGCCCGCATCACCGACGTGCTCGTTGACGTTGGTGAGGAAGGCGATGACGTCGTGGCGCACCTCCGCCTCGATCTCCAGGATGCGGGGCACCTCGAAGGCCGCCTTCTCGCGGATGGCGGCCATCGCCTCGGCCGGCACCCGGCCCAGCTCGGCATTGGCCTGGCAGGCGGCGATCTCCACCTCGAGCCAGCTCTGGAACTTCGCTTCCTCGCTCCAGAGGCGGCCCATTTCGGGCAGGGTGTAACGCTCGATCAAGGGCCGGGCGGTGGTGAACGATCCCCCAACCTATCGAGCCGCCCCCACCGGCTCAGGCGGCGGCGGTGAGGCGGCGGTAGGGCAGCTCCAGGTGCACCATCGAACCCCAGGCCTGCTGCCGCACCCAGCAGCGGGTGCCGCGGCGGCGGATGAGCTGGAAGGGGGGCAGATCCTCCGGATGGTCCCGCAGCCTCACGAAGCTGCCGGGGTGGAGCAGCTCGACCACGTTGGACCCGGGCGCAGCGGTCGATCCAGGGCCAGCCATGGGAGGGAACCGGGAAAAGACTGGAGCCATCCTGCGACTGTTCCGCGCCGAACCGTCTGCCCATCGGTTTTTGTTCGGTTTGGATCGCTGTTCGGTGACAACATGCCGGTGGAGCGGCAGGACCCATGGCCGAAAAGCAGGATGGCCCATAAGCAGCGGCTCGATCGCCGGCTGGTGGATCTGGGCCTGGTGGCCAGCCGCCAGCAGGCCCAGCAGCTGATCCGGGCCGGCCGGGTGCGCGGTGGCGGAGAGGTGCTCGACAAGCCCGGCACCGAGGTGGCCGATTCCCTGGCGCTGGAGGTGGAGCAGCCGCCCCGGTTCGTCTCCCGGGGGGGAGAGAAGCTGGAGGGAGCCCTTTCAGCCCTGCCGATCCGGGTGGAAGGGCGGGTGTGCCTCGACGGCGGCATCTCCACCGGCGGCTTCACCGACTGCCTGCTGCAGCACGGGGCCCTGCGGGTGTATGGGATCGATGTGGGCTACGGCCAGACGGCCTGGAGCCTGCGCACCGATGCACGGGTGGTGCTGCGGGAGCGCACCAACCTGCGCCACCTCACGCCGGAGGCCCTCTACGGCGAAGGGGATGCCTGGCCCGACCTGGCCGTGGCCGATGTGTCGTTCATTTCCCTCACCCGGGTGCTGCCGGCCCTGCGGGCCCTGCTGCTGGGGGCGGGCGAGGCGGTGCTGCTGGTCAAGCCCCAGTTCGAGGTGGGCCGCCAGCGGGTGGGCAAGGGGGGCGTGGTGCGGGATCCGGCGGCCCATGCCGATGCCATCGCCACCGTGATCGCCGCCGCGAAGGAGCTGGACTGGCATCCGGCCGGACTGGTGGCCTCGCCCCTGACCGGGCCCGCCGGCAACCACGAATACCTGCTCTGGCTGGTGCCGCCCGAAGCGGGCGCCGAGCCACCCTCCGAGGGCACGGACTGGTCCGGGAGAATCGCTGCCCTGGTGAAAGAGACCCTGGCCGGGTCCTGAGGGGCCCACGGCCAGGGTCAGGCAGGCAGGACGGTGGGGCTCAGATGGCGCCGCTGTCGAGGTCGCCGGTGCGGATCCGGATCACCGAGTCCACGGTGCTGATGAAGATCTTGCCGTCACCGATCTCGCCGGTGCGGGCCGCGTCCTGCACCGCCTGGACCACCGTGGCCACCCGGTCATCGTCGACGACGATCTCGAGCTTGAGTTTCTGCAGGAACTCAACCGTGAATTCGGAACCGCGATAGCGCTCCACCTGCCCCTTCTGACGGCCGAATCCGCGCACCTCGCTCACGGTCATGCCGACGATGCCCGCATTGACAAGGGCGATCTTCACGTCCTCGAGCTTGAAGGGGCGGATGATGGCCTCGATTTTCTTCATGGCTGTGCTGCGGTCAGGAAGGCGACGGTTGGAGTCTCTCAGAGTCCCCGCCTGAGGGGGGACGGGTCCATTACCGCCGAGCCTTGCCGGGGTCGTCGTAACGGTTGCTACGCGAACTCCGGGGCGCTGACGGGCGGCCCGGGCCGCTGACGGGAGCTCCGCGCCCTCCGCCAGTTCCTGTACGGTCAAAATCCGTTTCCCTGTCCCCCTGACCATGGCCTCCGGTGTCGCCGACGAGCCCCAGACCGTGACGCCCCTCTACGGCGAACGGGCCATCGCCGAGGCCCAGCTGATCTGTTTTCCCAACCCCCGGGTGGGCCGGCCCTACGAGGTGGCGATCGAACTGCCGGAGTTCACCTGCACCTGCCCGTTCTCCGGCTACCCCGATTTCGCCGTGCTGCGGCTGCTGTACCAGCCCGGCCCCCGGGTGCTGGAACTCAAGGCCCTCAAGCTCTACGTCAACAGCTACCGCAACCGCTCCATCTCCCACGAGGAGGCCGCCAATCGCATCGTCGATGACCTCGTGAACGCATGCGACCCCCTCTGGATGCAGCTGGAGGCCGATTTCAACCCCCGCGGCAACGTCCACACCGTGGTGCGGGTCAGCCACGGCGAACGCCGGGCCTGCTGAGTCAGGGCTGGGGTTCCAGCCGCTGCAGCAGCACCGGCAGCTCGGCGGCGAACGCGGTGAGATTGCGGTTGCAGAGCCCCGCCACATGCAGCCGGCCGCCGGGGGCATCGGCGATGGCCCAGAGCTGGCGGGTGGCCACCAGGCTCAGGCCACCGCCCACCAGGGCGATGGCGAAGCCCGTGTAGACGAGGGGCACGCCGGGGTCCCGTTTGAACAGGATGCCGCTGGCGGGCAGCACGCTCGCCACCCGGATCGGCAGACCCTTGACCTCCTGGGCTTCGCCGCCGGGCACCAGCTGGGCCAGGGCCACGCCATCGGGGCCGAACACCTGCACCGGCCCCTGTTCGCTGGTGAGGCTCAGCAGCACTGGCTCGGTGCCATCGGGGCGGGTGGGCAGCACCAGCCCCCAGAGCTGGTCGCCCAGCTGGGGGAAGGTCTGCAGGGGCAGCTCCAGCACCGGGCTGCGGCCCAGCTGCAGGCTGATCGTCGCCAGGGACCAGTCGGCCTGGTAGAGCGTCATGCCCCGGTAGCGCAGGGGGTGGTTGACGCTGATGGCGGCTTCGGTGGTGGTGGCCGCATCGCCGGGGGTGATCAGCCGCAGGTTGGAGGAGAACTGCTCCGGCCGGCCGGCGGGATCCCGCTGGATGCGGAAGTCGTCGAGGGCCAGGGTCACCTGGGTGCTGCCGCGGCTGTCGAGCAGTTCCAGCTCCCGGCCCGGGGCCAGGAAGCGCTCCAGCCGCTGGCCCCCCAGGGCTCCCCAGGCCGCCCCCACCATCAGCACCACCATGCCGGCATGCACCAGCAAGGGGCCCACCCGGCCGAGCACCCCCCGGCGGGCCGCCAGGCGGTCGTCCTGGCGATGGATCTGCCAGCCCGAACCGCGCAGTTCGGCCTCCAGCCGCCCGAGGCCGGCGACGGGCTCGGCGGTGACGAGGGTTTCGGCCACGCTCAGCTTGCTGAGCTGGCGGGGGCTGCGGTAGTCGATCCAGCGCAATGAGGCCTGCAGGGCGGGCCACTGGCGGCGCCAGCTGCACAGGATCAACGACAGGCCCAGCCAGGCCAGCAGGGCCAGGAACCAGCCACTGGAATAGACGTGATCCAGCTGCAGCTGCAGCACCCCATCCCCGTGCAGCAGCCCCAGCCAGGGGGTGTGGTCGTAGAGCTGGTGGTAGAAGGCGGCCTCCTCCTTCTGGGGAACGGCCGTGCCGATGCCGCTGGCGATGGCGATGACCAGCAGC
Source organism: Synechococcus sp. UW140 (assembly GCA_943369315.1). Taxonomy (GTDB): domain Bacteria; phylum Cyanobacteriota; class Cyanobacteriia; order PCC-6307; family Cyanobiaceae; genus Cyanobium. The sequence goes on along the minus strand of CALRMW020000022.1, from coordinate 19,201 downwards.
AGGCCGATCGCCAGGCGCAGGTCGGAGATCCAGGCGGCCAGACGCTGCAGGGGGCGCCAGGGTGAGGCTGCCGTGCCGCTCATGGCAGCACCGACAGCAGGGTGAGGCCGCCGCTGGCAAGCAGCACCACGCCGCTGATCGGCGGCACCCATTGGCCCAGGCGGCGCAGCTGCAGCAGTCCGGGCAGGGAGGCGGCCACCGTGCCGGCCAGCAGCAGGGGCATCACCTGGCCGGCACCGAAGCTGGTGAGCAGCACCATGCCCACCAGGGGCTGGCCGGTCTGGGCCATCCAGGCCAGCAGCACGGCCAGCACCGGGGTGGTGCAGGGGGTGGCGGCCAGGCCGAAGGCCAGGCCGGCCGCCAGTGGGGCCAGCGGAGCCGGCACCCGCCGACGCCAGCGCTCAGGGTCGGGCCCGGCAGGCAACGGCAGCCGCAGCACGCCCAGCAGGTTGAGGCCCATGACCACGGCCACGACGGCCACCAGCAGCGGCAGCTGGCCGGGGATGCGGCCGTAGAGGCGGCCCATCAGGCCGCTGGCCAGGCCGAGCAGCACCAGGGCCGCCACGATGCCGGCAGCGAAGCTGGCGCTGCGCTGCCAGGGGGGACGCCCCTGGTCCTCAGCGCCGAAGCCGGCCAGGTAGGCCAGGGTCACGGGCAGCAGCGACAGGGAGCAGGGACCGAGGCTGGTGAGCAGGCCGCCGCCGAACACCACCGCCAGCGTCAGGGGGCCGGGGTGGGCCAGGGAGCCCTGGAGCAGCAGTTCGCTGCTGCGGGCCCAGTCGGCGAAGGGCAGCCCGGGGCTGAGCATGGCCGATCGAGGTTGGCAGCAGGGCTCAGCCTATCGGGGCAGGCCGTGGGGCCCGACGCCGGGGCCGGACCGGCTCGAGTCCGGAGGACTCCAGGGAGCAGCGCAGCAGCAGGCCCGCCAGGAACAGGCTGCTGAGCAGGGAGTTGCCCCCGTAGCTGATCATCGGCAGGGGCAGGCCGGTGGTGGGCATCGAGCCGCTGGCGACGGCGATGTTGAGGATCGACTGGCCCACCAGGAGGGTGGTGCAGCCGATGGCCACCAGGCGGTGCTGGTTGCTGCGGCAGGCCATGGCCACCCGCAGGCCCACGAAGCCGAAGATCATCAGGAACAGCAGCAGCATCACCGAGCCGACGTAGCCGAACTCCTCGGCGAAGACCGCGAAGATGAAGTCGGTGGTCTGGATCGGCAGGTACTGGAGCTTCTGGGTGGAGAGCCCGAAGCCCGAGCCGAGCACGCCCCCCGAACCGATGGCCAGCAGGCTCTGCACCAGCTGGTAGCCGTCCCCCTGGGCGACGCGCCAGGGGTTGAGGAAGGAGGTGACCCGGTCGAGCTGGTAGGGGTTGATCATGATGCTGATGCTGCCCAGCACGATCCCGCCGCCGGCGGCCCCCAGCAGCAGCGTCAGGGGCAGGCCGCCGGCCAGGGCCATCAGCCACAGCAGCAGGCCCAGCAGGGCGGCGGTGCTGAGGTTGGGCTGCTTGAGGATCAGCAGGATCACCACCCCGAAGATGCCGATCCAGAGGAGTTTCTGGTCGAGGGCGATGCGTCGCCAGTGGGAGAAGATCACGGCCCCCTGCAGCACGATGAAGGGCTTGATCAGCTCCGAGGGCTGCAGCTGCACCGGGCCCAGCACCAGCCAGCGGCTGGCCCCGTTGACGGTGGTGCCCACCACCAGGGTGGCGGCCACCATCAGGGCCCCTACCAGCAGGGCCGGCGCCGCCAGGTGCAGCCAGCGCCGCATCGTCGTGCGCATGGCCAGCCAGAGCAGGCCCCAGCTGGCCACCAGCCAGATGGCCTGGCGCTTGAGGTAGTAGGCCCCGTCGCCCATCTCCCGCTCGGCCACCCACCAGCTGGCGGAGGTGAGCACCAGCAGGCCCACCAGGCTCCAGAGGGCCACCAGGCCCAGCAGCAGGCGGGCTTCCGCGGGCCACTGCTGCCAGGGCAGCGGCAGGAAGCCGGCGCCGGAACGGCCGTGGAGCAGGCGGGGTGCTGGGGTGGACAAGGCCGCGGGAGGGTTCCGGGAATGGCCCATTCAGCCGTGACCGGGGTGGGTTTGTCGAGTCGCGGTGAACATTTCGCCGCTTGCGCCGCTGGCGTCGCTCGAAGGCAACAAAAAAGCCCGGCCATGGGCCGGGCGGATGGGTGGGAACGCCGTGGGCGTCCTCAGTTGCCGCAGTTCTGCTGACGACGGCCGGTGGCCAGTTCCACCTTCAGGATCCTGCCGCCCTGCTTCATGATCCGCTGCTGCTCGGCGAACCAGCTGTGATAGGGCACCCACTTGGTGAAGTAGGTGTTCTGCAGTTCCCTCTGGCTGCGCACCTTTTCGGGGCAGGGGATGCAGGCCGTGATCTTGAACAGGCGCATGGAATGATCCTCGGAAAACGTGCCGTGGGGAGGGCGTTGCTGGGGATCAGTTGCCCAGGCCGGAGCTGATGTAGTCGAAGTAGACGCCCATCTCACGACCGGCATCGGGGCCGACGAGGGAGGCGGTGGCTTCCTTCATGGCCTGGATCGACTGCACCGTGGCGCCGATGGGCACACCCAGGGAGTTGTAGGTCTCCTTGAGGCCGTTCAGCACGCGCTCGTCGAGGATCGACGTGTCACCGGCCAGCATGGCGTAGGTGGCATAGCGCAGGTAGTAGTCGAGGTCGCGGATGCAGGCCGCGTAACGACGGGTGGTATACATGTTGCCGCCCGGACGGGTGATGTCCGAGTAGAGCAGGGCCTTGGCGACGGCTTCCTTGATGATGGCCGAAGCGTTGGCGCTGATCGTGGCGGCGGCACGCACCCGCAGCTCACCGCTGGCGAAGTACTGCTCGAGGCGGCCCATGGAGCTGCCGTCGAGATAGAGCCCCTGGACGTCGGCCTGGTTGATGACGTTGGTGATGGCGTCTTGCATGGATCCTGGGTTTGATGGCTTTGGACGATAGGGAGGGGAAACCTCAGGAGAGGGCGCCGACCACGTAGTCGAAGTAGAAGCCGGCCTCTTCGGCATCGGCGCCGGTGAGGAGGCCCGTGGCTGCGGTCTTCATCTCGCGCACGGCTTCCGCCATGGCTTCGAGGGGGGTGCCGAGGGCGCGATACATCTCGCGGGCCCCGATGACGCCGATCTCTTCGATCGGGGTCACATCCCCGGCGACCACGCCGTAGGTGACCAGGCGGAGGTAGTAGTCCATGTCGCGCAGGCAGGAAGCCGTCATCTCCTCCCCGTAGGCGTTGCCGCCGGGGGAGACGAGATCGGGGCGCTTCTGGAAAAGCTGGCCTCCGGCCTGCTTCACGATGCGCTCCCGGCTTTCAGCCAGGACCTGGGCGACGCGCAGACGACGCTGACCCCCTGCCACGAACGACTTGATCTGGTCAAGTTCGCCAGGGCTGAGGTAGCGGGCTTCGGCGTCCGCGTTGATGATCGAGTTGGAGACGATGCTCATGCAGTTCTGCCTCGAAACAAGCGGTCACCGTGAAGGAGACCGGTATCCGGTGGGTAAGGGTGATCGGCTTGGCCGACCGTCGCATCATTCTGTGGCAAGGCCCGTCGCTCCCATGGCAGCCGGTAACAGTTCTTCACGGCGGATCGGTCCGCGAGATCCCTTGGCTTGCAACGGCTTTGGCCGGAGTTGTTATCACCGTCCAAGCGCAGCAATTGTTCATCTTTTGAGTTCGCCGTCCACGACGTCGCAAGTGCATCGACAGCCCAATCTCTCCGTCTCGTTGTAGAGACGGACCAAAAGAAACCCCCCGGGACTGACCCGGGGGATCATCGGATGCGCCGCAGGGACGCCTTCATGGGCGACCCGGGATGGTTCGGGGACGGATCAGATCGCGCCCCGCAGCGAGGGGGTGAGCCCGGCGTTGCCGCCGTAGAGGGAGGCGGTGCGGTTCACGGTCGTCAGGGGAACGCCGTCCTCGGTGCCGAGGCCGCGCAGGTAGGGCACGGTGTCCTGGCCGAAGGCGGTGGCGTACTCCCGGGCGTTGAGCAGTTCGGCGACGGCGGCCTGCTGGCCGGCGGTGGCGCGGGTGGCGAGGAACCGGCTGACCTCGCCCGGCATGGCGGCCCGGCCGAGCAGGGCCAGGTAGGCGGCGGAGGCCGCCCGCAGGGGTGCCATCCGCTGGAGCCGCTGCTGGAAGAGATCACTGCCGGCGATCTGGGCCACGAACTCGGCGACCGAGAGCTGGCCGTCCCGGAGCTGGGACTCGGGATCCATCTGGCGCTCGGCCGCGAAGGGCACGCGGTTGAGGAGCTGGCGATAGACCGCCTGCACCACTTCCTGCACCTGGGTCTCGCTGGGATCGCGGAGCAGCTGCACCGGCCTGGACAGGCTCTGACGGCGACGGAAGCCCTGGGGGGCGCCCGGTCGCAGGGCCTTGGCCATGGCGCCGTCGGGGGCTGTGGCGACACCGCTCAGGAGGTTGGTGCCCACCAGGGCCTTCCAGCCACTGGCGATGCCGATGCTGGCGGGGGCCACGTAGCCATTGCCGCCTCCGGCGGAGGAGACGCCGCTGCGCCAGACGGGGGCGGCGCCCCCTCCGGGCTGCCAGGGGGACTGGCTCCAGCTGCGGGTGGGGGCCGGGGGCTGCCGGAGGGTTCCGGGACCGCTGGCGACGCCCGTGGAGGCCGAAGCACTCTGGCCACCGGCCACCTCCGCCTTCCACTGGCCGCGCACCTTGGGCCTGGCCGGCAGGTTGCGGGGGACCAGATCGCCGACGGTGCGGATCTCCTGGGCCACCGGCACGGTGGGCCGCTGCAGGGGCGTGATGTCGGCGACCGTCTCCAGGGTGCGCACCAGGCCCGGCACACGGCGGGCGTTGCGATCGGCCGGGGTGATGAAGCGCTCGTAGGGGACGGTGTCCTCGCCGAAGCAGTCGTTGTACTCGCGGCCTTCGATCATGGCGTCGACGACGCCGTAGAAGCCCTTGCGGGCGGCGGTGTCGAAGTAGGCGTTGATCTCCCAGCGACCGAAGGTGGGCCGGCCGAGGATGCGGCGGTGCATCACCTCGATGGCCTTGGTGATGTACAGGCCGCTCCAGTAGCGACGGCGGAAGGCGTTGGAGCGGGCCACCTGGCGCACGAACTCCCGCAGGCTGATGTCGCCGTTCTCGAGCTTGATCTCCTCGACCTTGTTGCGCTCACCGGCGTAGCCGGCGGTGCCCAGCACCTGCACGTAGACCGCGTTGATGACGGCCTGGGTGCTGGATTCGGTACCGCGGATGCTGGGCTGGCCGCCCCGGCGGGGGGTGGAGCTGCCGCCGGTGGCGATCTGGCGCAGGCGCACCACCTTCGGCCCCACCCGGCGCGGGGTGGCCTTGCGGAACTGGGCGCTGTCCATGGGCCCGGGCTGGGCCATGCCGTTGCCGATCAGGATCCGGCGGGTGTCGTAGCTGAAGGGGGCCGGGCGGGTGGCCACCGACGCCGTGCTGGACGGGAAGATCGCCCCGTAGGTGAGGGCCAGGGGATCGTTGCCGCCGCCGTAGGGGTGCTGGTCGGCGAGGGGCTGGCGGTAGGAGGCGTAGAGGGTGATGTATTGGGGCGCCCCCTCGAACGGCGCACTGAAGCGGAAGAGGTTGCGGTTGGATCCCCAGCCGGCGCTCTCCTGGGCCTCCTCGCCGATGTCGCGGAGGTACGGCACCGTTTCCTCCCCAAAGACGCGGGCGTACTCCATGCCGTTGACCAGGGCATCGACGAGGCCGTTGAGGCCCTTGGCGCTGACGATGGCGAAGTACTGGCGGAACTCCTCGATCGAGCTCACACCGCGGCCCAGGAAGTGGCGGAAGGCCAGCTCCACCACCCGGCTGTTGGAGAAGCGGCCGTAGAACTGGCGGCGGTAGACCTTGCTGCGGCCGAGGGCGCGGATGAACTCCCGCATCGATAGCTGGCCCTGGCGCACCTGGGTGGCCTCCACCGGGCAGACCACCTGGGAGTAGCCCTTGACGATGTCCCGCTCGAACACCTGGCGGTAGGCGGCACGGATGATCTCGGCCTTCTCGGCTCCCGAGAGGCCCGGCTTCATCACGAAGCGCTGGGAGCCTTCGGCGGCCAGGGCGTAGATCGCCGGCAGCTGCAGACCCTGGTTGACGGGGCTGCCGAGGCGGGCGCGGGTGGAGGGGGTGGGGATCTCGAGCTCCTTGAGGAGCACGTTGAAGCAGTCGATCACCAGCTGGCGGGAGTCGGGCTCGCCCCGGAACAGGCCGGCGGCGGCGGCACGCATCTCCTGCAGGGCCACGTTGGTGGCGGCCAGGGAACAGGCCTTTTCGAGCACGTCGCGGAGGCCGCGGGTGTTCACCGCCAGGATGCTGGGATCGCCGGCGATCACGGCGTAGCCCACGTAGCGAAGGAACCAGGCCAGGTCCCGCAGCGACTTGCGCATGCGGGCATTGCCGTAGATCGCCACCGAGATGGGGTTGAAGCCGCTGGGCAGCACGACCCGCACGTCGGCGTCGGCCTGGACGCCCTCGAGGATGCGGCCGAGCAGGCCACTGCCGCCGGATCCCTGGGCGAAGGTGCGCACCGAGCGCTGGAACGCGGCCTGGTCGGCGGCGAGGGCGACATCGTCAGCGGCGCCGACGGCCGGGGTGCTGAGGGGGGCGTCGAGATAGGAGAGGGGCGTGCCGCCGGAGAAGATCCGGTTGGCGGCCTTGGCCACGATCGCGTCGGCGTTGGCCGAGATCCGTCGGGCGGCTTCGACGCGGATCTGGCCGCTGCGGAAGAAGGTGGTCAGGGCGTCCAGTTCGCCGCCGTCGGGGAAACGGTCCTGCTGCTCCGCCTTCCGGACGCTGGAGAGCGGCAGGGTGTCGTAGCGCTGGGGGGCGACCCTGGTGCTGCCGCTGCTGGCGGTCACGGTCATGAACGAGAGCGAGCCGGGCTGGGTCACGTTACGGCTGCCCCCCTGACCCCCCGGGGCGGGATGAACAAATGTTTGCAGCCATCCGGCAGGTTCCTGCTGAACGGCGGTTCGCGCCGTGGAATGCTGCCCGGACCTGCATCGCCGCACGGATGGATCACCCCCTGGAGGCCCCCCTGGAGGCCCCGCTGGATGCCGCCACGCCGGTGGTGAGCGCCTTCTACGACCGTTTCCCCTACCCGGGGGACCCCCTCCAGGACGGCCCGCCACCGGGATACAACTGGCGCTGGTGCGTGGACAGCGTGGTGGCGGCCGTGGACGGGGCCCTGCCGCCGCCGCCGCGGCCCTGGCGGATCCTCGACGCCGGCTGCGGCACGGGGGTGAGCACCGACTACCTCTGCCATCTCAACCCCGGCGCCGCGGTCTTGGCCGTCGACATCAGCGCCGGCGCCCTGGCGGTGGCCCGGGAGCGCACCGCCCGCTCCGGCGCCGCCGCCCAGGTGGCGGAGCTGCGCATCGAGCAGCGCAGCCTGCTCGACCTGGCGGGGGAGGGCCCCTTCGACTACATCAACTCGGTGGGGGTGCTGCACCACCTCGACCGGCCCCAGGAGGGCCTGCGGGCCCTGGTGCCGCTGCTGCGGCCGGGGGGCCTGCTGCACCTCTTTCTGTATGCCGATGGCGGCCGCTGGGAGATCCACCGCACCCAGCGGGCCCTGGCCCTGATGGGGGTGGGCACCGGACCGGCGGGTCTGCGGCTGGGCCGGGAGCTGTTCGCCACCCTGCCCGAGTCCAACCGGCTGCGGCGGCACCACGAGCAGCGCTGGGCCCTCGACACCGCCGCCGACGCCAACTTCGCCGACATGTACCTCCATCCCCAGGAGACCAGCTACGACCTGGAGCGCCTGTTCCGCTTCGTCGACCAGCCCGGGATCCACTTCGCCGGCTTCTCCAATCCCGAGGTCTGGGATCCGGCCCGGCTGCTGGAGGGGGAACTGCTGGAGCGGGCCCGGGCGCTGTCGCCGCGGCAGCAGTGGGCCCTGGTGGAGAGCCTCGATCCCGACATCAGTCACTTCGAGTTCTTCCTGCGGCGCCAGGACGGCGACGGGGCTCCGGAGACCCTGAGCAGCACGGCGACGCAGGAGTGGAGCGACGAGGCCCTGCTGGCGGCCGGCGGCGAGTGCAACCGCTGCCTGTGGGGCTGGCCCTCGACGGCGCTGCTGGGTCCCGACCTGCGTCCGCTGACCATCACGGCAGAGGAGCTGGCCCTGATGGAGGCCCTGGAGGCGGCCCCCGCCGGCACGCCGATCGGGGCGCTTCCCCTGGCCCAGGGCCCCGCCGAGCGGGTGGCGGCGGCTCGGCGGCTGCTGGGGGAGCGGGTGCTTCTGTTGCTTAGAGCCTGAACGGGCCGAGTGATAAAGTCCGCACGCCAAGACGGAGCCTCGTCGGTTGCAGGCTGCCCTGACCCCCTCCCCGGATGCCGTCCCCCCCGCGGAGACGTCGACCGAAGAGGTCGCAGTCCATCCGACCATCGAGTCTCCCCCCCAGCCTGAACTCGCCGCCGCTCCGTCGACGGTGAACAACGGCATGGACGGTTACCTGCGGCTGCAGCGCCGGATGCTTCTTTCCACGGTCTGTGCCACCGCCCTGGCGGTGCCCCTCACGGCCCTGTGGTTCGACCTCCCCACCGCTTTCAGTCTGCTGGTGGGAGCCCTGGCGGGACTCCTGTACCTCCGCCTCCTGGCCCGCAGCGTCACCCGCTTCGGCGTCGAAACCAAGGGGGTGGGCAAGGCCCAGCTGCTGGTGCCCGTGGTGCTGGTGGTCGCGGCCGCCCGGCTCCCCGTCCTTGAGATCCTGCCCGCCGTGGTGGGCTTTCTCCTCTACAAGCCCGCTCTGATCGTTCAGGCCGTCCTCGACACCTGATACCTGTCCAGCCGCTCCGGCGGCCCTCTTCAAGCCGCTCCGGCGGCCTCGACGTTCCGCCAGGCCCTACCCCCGATGGCTCCGTTGCCCCTCGCCCTTCCCTTCGCCGCCCTCGAGGTCGGCCAGCACCTGTACTGGCAGCTCGGCAATTACAAGATCCACGGCCAGGTCTTCCTGAGTTCCTGGGTCGTGATCGGCGCCCTGCTCGCCGTGGTGGTGGTCGGCACGCGCCGCCTGGAGCGTGACCCCAGGGGCGTGCAGAACCTGCTGGAGTTCCTCTGGGATTATCTGCGCGACATCGCCCGCGAATACATCGGTGAGAAGGCCTACCGCGACTGGCTTCCCTTCATCGGCACCCTGTTCCTGTTCATCTTCGTGAGCAACTGGGGCGGGGCCCTGATCCCCTGGAAGCTGGTCCACCTGCCCAGCGGTGAACTGGGCGCCCCCACCGCCGACATCAACACCACCATCGCCCTGGCGCTGCTGGTGTCGCTGGCCTACTTCTATGCGGGCCTGAGCCGCAAGGGTTTCCGGTACTTCGAGTACTACGTGGAACCCACGCCGATCATGCTTCCGTTCAAGATCGTCGAGGACTTCACCAAGCCGCTCTCGCTCTCCTTCCGTCTGTTCGGCAACATCCTTGCCGACGAACTGGTGGTGGCGGTGCTGGCGTTCCTGGTGCCCCTGGTGGTGCCCCTGCCGGTGATGTTCCTGGGCCTGTTCACCAGCGCCATCCAGGCCCTGATCTTCGCCACCCTGGCGGCCTACTACATCGGTGAGGCCGTCCACGAGGAGCACCACTAGGTCTGCCCCTCGCCTGTCCGTCCCCCCGGTCTGGCAAACTCTCTGCGCGCAGGTCCGGCTCGATCCGGGCCCGCCTTCCCAGGTGTCCCCGGCGCAGGGTTCTCGACAAGGTTCCTTCCGCGCTTCCCCGGCGCCCCACATTTCTAACCCCACCATGGATTCCCTTACTTCCGCTGCGTCCGTCGTGGCTGCTGGTCTTGCCGTCGGTCTCGGCTCCATCGGTCCTGGCATCGGCCAGGGCACCGCTTCCGGCGGCGCCGTCGAAGGCATCGCCCGTCAGCCCGAAGCTGAAGGCAAGATCCGCGGCACCCTGCTGCTCTCCCTGGCCTTCATGGAATCGCTGACCATCTACGGCCTGGTGGTCGCCCTGGTGCTGCTGTTCGCCAACCCCTTCTCCTGATCGGAGGCCATCGCGGGGATGACAGGGCCGCCCGTCCGTTGCGGCCCTTCTCCACCCCCGGCTCCATCCACGCCTCCACCACCGCCCGCCTTATTGCCCCATGACCAGCTGGCTTCTGCTTGCCGAGGCAGGTGCGACCGCAGGGTCGCCCGAGGGAGGTCTGTTCGACCTCGACGCCACCCTGCCGCTCATGGCGCTGCAGGTGGTGATCCTCACCTTCATTCTCAACAGCCTGTTCTTCCGACCGGTCGGCAAGGCCGTCGAGGACCGTGAGGGCTACATCACCACCAGCCGGACCCAGGCCAAGGAGAAGCTCGCCCAGGCCGAGCGCCTCGAAGCCGACCTCAAGGATCAGCTGAAGGGGGCCCGGCTCGAGGCCCAGAAGGTGATTCTGGAGGCCGAGCAGGATTCCGACCGTCTCTACCGTGAGGCCCTGGCGGTGGCCCAGGCGGACGCCATCGCGAGCCGCGAAAGTGCCCGCAGCAAGATCGATGCTCAGCGCGCCGAAGCCCTGAGCGCTCTCGAGGCCGATGCCGACAGGCTCGCCGACCTCATCGTCGACCGTCTCCTGACCGCCTCATGATGACCTCCACCATCCCGTCGCTCCTCGCGAGCCACGGCAGCTTCGGCCTCAACTTCGACATCTTCGAGACCAACATCATCAACCTGGCGATTGTCATCGCCGGGCTGGTGTGGTTCCTGAAGGGATTCCTCGGGGGCATCCTGGAGCGCCGCCGCGAGCGGATCCTGGGGGAACTGAAGGACGCCGAGGAGCGCCTGAATGCGGCCACCGCTTCCCTCGCCGAGGCCCAGAAGAGCCTGGGTGAAGCCCGCACCCGCGCCGAGAAGATCCGCGCCGACGGCAAGGCCCGCGCTGAGGCCATCCGTTTCGAGAGCGAGAAGCGCACCGTCGAGGAGATGGCGCGCCTGAAGCAGGACTCCCAGTCCGACCTGGATTCGGAGGTCTCCCGGGTCAGCCGGCTGCTGCAGCGCGAGGCCGCCGAGATGGCCATCGCCAAGGCCCTGGTCAGCCTGCCCGGCCGCCTCGACGCCAGCACCCAGGCCCAGCTGATCGATCAGTCCATTCAATCGATGGGGAACGCCTGATGCCTCTGCTCAACACCATCACCACCCCCTACGCCGACGCCTTTCTGCAGGTGTGCGACGCCAACGGCGACACCGAGGCGGTGATCGATCAGGCCCGGGCGATCCTCGCCCTCTGGCACGACTCCAGCGACCTGCGTGAGGCGATGGCCTCCCCGGTCCTCGAGGTCGAAGGCAAGAAGGCGGCGCTCGAGCAACTCTTCGGCGGCAGCATCTCCCCCTCCTTCCTCAACCTGCTCAAGCTGCTGGCCGATCGCCAGCGCATCGGCTTCCTCGATGCCGTTCTGGAACGGCTCCTGGATCTCTACCGCGAGCAGAACCAGATCGCCCTGGCCACCGTGACCTCGGCGAGCCCCCTGAGCGAGGAGCAGCAGGCGCTGCTCGCCGAGAAGGCCAAGGCCGTCGCCGGCACCGACAAGGTGGAGATCAGCCTCGCGGTGGATCCTGCCCTGATCGGCGGTTTCGTCCTCAGCGTCGGATCCCGGGTGATCGACGCCAGCCTCGCCGGTCAGGTGCGGCGCCTCGGCCTGACGCTCGCCAACGTGAGCTGACGCTTCCTTCCCTCCCCCCCCACTCCTCCCCACTTCATCGCCTCCCCTCCGGGGACTCCCACCCATGGTTTCCATCCGCCCCGACGAGATCAGCGCCATCCTCAAGAAGCAGATCGCCGACTACGACAAGTCGGTCTCTGTCAGCAACGTCGGCACCGTCCTGCAGATCGGTGATGGCATCGCCCGGGTCTACGGCCTGGAGCAGGTGATGGCCGGCGAGCTGGTGCTGTTCGAAGACGGCACCGAGGGCCTGGCGCTGAACCTGGAGGACGACAACGTCGGCGTCGTGCTGATGGGCGAGGGCCTGGGCATCCAGGAGGGCAGCACCGTCAAGGCCACCGGCCGCATCGCCGCCGTGCCGGTGGGCGACGCCATGCTGGGCCGGGTGGTGAACGCCCTGGGTCAGCCGATCGACGGCAAGGGTGAGATCCCCACCACCGAGACCCGCCTGATCGAGTCGATGGCGCCCGGCATCATCCAGCGCAAGTCGGTGCATGAGCCCATGCAGACCGGCATCACGGCTATCGACGCCATGATTCCCATCGGCCGGGGCCAGCGCGAGCTGATCATCGGCGACCGCCAGACCGGCAAGACCGCCATCTGCATCGACACCATCCTCAACCAGAAGGGTGAGGACGTCGTCTGCGTCTACGTGGCCATCGGCCAGAAGAACGCCTCGGTGGCCAACGTGGTGGAAGTGCTCCGCGAGCGCGGCGCCCTCGACTACACCGTGGTGGTGGCGGCCAGCGCCTCGGAAGCGGCGGCCCTGCAGTACTTGGCCCCCTACACCGGCGCGGCCATCGCCGAGTCCTTCATGTACAAGGGCAAGGCCACCCTGGTGGTGTACGACGACCTCACCAAGCAGGCCCAGGCCTACCGCCAGATGTCCCTGCTGCTGCGCCGTCCCCCCGGTCGTGAGGCCTACCCCGGCGACGTCTTCTACTGCCACAGCCGCCTGCTCGAGCGGGCCGCCAAGCTCTCCGACGCCATGGGCAAGGGCAGCATGACCGCCCTGCCGATCATCGAGACCCAGGCCGGCGACGTCTCCGCCTACATCCCCACCAACGTGATCTCGATCACCGACGGCCAGGTGTTCCTCAGCTCCGACCTGTTCAACTCCGGCCTGCGGCCCGCCATCAACGTGGGCATCTCCGTGAGCCGGGTGGGTGGCGCCGCCCAGACCAAGGCCATCAAGAAGATCGCGGGCACCCTGAAGCTGGAGCTGGCCCAGTTCGACGAACTGGCCGCCTTCTCCCAGTTCGCCTCCGACCTCGATGCCGCCACCCAGGCGCAGCTGGCCCGGGGCAAGCGCCTGCGTGAACTGCTCAAGCAGCCCCAGTTCAGCCCCCTGATCCTGGCCGAGCAGGTGGCGGTGGTGTATGCGGGCGTCAAGGGTCTGATCGACGACGTGCCCGTGGAGCTGGTGCCCCAGTTCGCCCGCGAACTGCGTGAGTACCTCAAGAGCAACAAGCCCGAGTACATCAACAAGGTTCAGACCGAGAAGGTGCTGAGCGACGAGTCCGAAGCCATGCTCAAGGAAGCCATCGTCGAGGTCACCTCCTCGATGCTGGCCGCCGCCTGAGGAGTCTCCACCCATGGCCAATCTCAAGGCAATCCGTGACCGGATCAGTTCGGTCAAGAACACCCGCAAGATCACCGAAGCCATGCGGCTGGTGGCCGCTGCCAAGGTGCGTCGGGCCCAGGAGCAGGTGCTGCGCACCCGCCCCTTCGCCGACCGCCTGGCCCGGGTGCTCCAGAATCTCGAGTCCCGCATGGGCTTCGAGGGGGCCGATTCACCGCTGCTGGCCGAGCGCCGGCCGGTGAGCACCATCACCCTGCTGGTGGTGACCGGCGACCGGGGCCTCTGCGGCGGCTACAACGCCAACGTGATCCGCCGGGCCGAGCAGCGCTTCGCCGAGCTCAAGGGCCAGGGTTTCACGGTGGACATGGTGCTGATGGGCCGCAAGGCCATCACCTACTTCACCAACCGCTCCTACCCGATCCGGGCCACCTTCACCGGCCTGGAGCAGGTGCCCACCTCCCAGGAGGCGGGCGAGATCGCCAACGAAGTGCTCGCCGAGTTCCTCTCCGCCAGCACCGACCGCGTCGAGATCGTCTTCACCCGCTTCATCAACCTGGTGAGCTCCCAGCCGGTGGTCCAGACCCTGCTGCCCCTCGATCCCCAGGGCATCGCCAGCTCCGACGATGAGATCTTCCGTCTCATCACCCGTGACGGCCGCCTCGGGGTGGAGATCGGCAAGGTGGAGAACGCCGAGCCGGCGCTGCAGCCGGACTTCGTGTTCGAGCAGAGCCCGGAGCAGCTGCTCAATGCCCTGCTGCCCCTCTATCTCGCCAACCAGCTGCTGCGCTCCCTCCAGGAAGCGGCCGCCAGCGAACTGGCCAGCCGGATGACGGCCATGAACAACGCCAGCGACAACGCCAAGGCGCTCGCCAAGACCCTCACCCTCGACTACAACAAGGCCCGCCAGGCGGCCATCACCCAGGAGATCCTGGAAGTGGTGGGTGGCGCGGCAGCGATGGGCTGACACTCAGCTCCAGATGGCCGGTGGCGGGATCCCGCTGCCGGCCCAGCTGCCAGCCTTCCGGGCAGAGCAGCAGGATTTCCATGGTTGTTCGCACGCGACTTCCGTGGCAGAGGTGGCCCCCCAGGGTGTGTCCCTCGGCGTCAGCCACCACCAGGTGCAGGTGCGCCCCGTCGCTGCTCACGCTGCCCGCGAGCGAGATCACTTCCTGCGGACCGGCCAGCACGACCCCCTGGGCCTGATCGGCGAAGCGCAGTACCGGACTCTCCAGGCTGCCGATCCCGCAGACGACGAAACCGCAGAACTGCGGATCCGCCTGAGCCCGCTGTTCGAGTTCGCCACGCAGATCGACGCCCGGCGGCAGGCGGAGGGGGCGGTACGGCATGGTGTGGGGGCGGTCTTCAGGCCTCAGGACCCGCACAGCGGTAGCCTTTCTCGCGGAAGACCCTCAGACAGGCGTCCACCACGGTGGGGTCGTAGAGCAGGCCGCGGTTTTTCTCGATCTCCCTGAGGGCGGCCTCGGTGCCCAGGCCCGCCCGGTAAGGCCGGTGGGCGCCCATGGATTCCACCACGTCGGCGACGGCCACGATGCGAGATTCCGGCAGCAATTGCTCGCCCGTCAGGCCGTTGGGGTAGCCACTGCCGTCCATCCGCTCGTGGTGTTCATGGACGATGCGGGCGATCGGCCAGGGGAAGGCCACATCCTTGAGGATCTGGAAGCCGGCCTCGACATGTTCCTTGATCAGGTCGTCCTCAAGGCGGGTCAGCTTGGTGGGCTTGCAGAGAATCTCCGCCGGCACCGTGATCTTGCCGATGTCGTGCACGGACGCGGCCAGGCGCAGGCCCTCCAGCTCCTTGGGCGAGAGTCCCAGCTCCGCCCCGATGGCGACCGCCAGGTTCGCCACCCGCCTCTGGTGTCCGGCGGTGTAGGGGTCCCGCATTTCCGCGAGCCCCACCAGCACCGTGACCAGCTTCCGGTAGAGCAGTTCCTGTTCCCTGAGGGTGTTGATCCATCCAGCCTCCGCCAGCTCCCTGGCGACGAGGCTGCCGAGTCGGGCGGCGATCGTGTCCAGCAGCAGGCGCTCTTCCGCCAGGAAGGGCCCTTCGCTGGCCTCCTCGAAACGGTCGGTGTAACCCACGTCCACCGAGCCGTAGACCCTGTCGTTGACCCTGATCTCCGCCGACTGAACCGACTGGCACCGCTCCAGCTCACCCGTCTGGTAGTGGCGGTCGCCCCAGCGGATTCGGGCGATGGTGCTGGTGGGATGCAGCCAGGCCGCGGGGACGGTGGTGACGATCTCCACCAGCATGTCGTCGATCGTGCCCTGGCTGGTGCTGATGATGCGCTCGATCTGGTGGAGGCAGTGGAGCTCCTTCATCCGCTCCATGAGGGCCTGCTCCAACGGCAGCGTCAGACCCTCGCTGGAGCGGGGCGCCACCGTCGTTGTCCTCCTGCCATGGGGGCCGCGCTTTCCTATCCCAGCGTCCATCTCGCCTTCACTCCCAGAGGAGCAGACAAGCACCAAGTACCTGCAACGGCGGTCGGTGCTTTTCCGTTGTCTTCACGGTACACCTGTATCAGCGACCTCGCACCTGTCTGGGGATCCCGTGGGGCAACACGGCGGCCGGGAGAACAACGGCCTCCAGCGGGGGAGCGACCGCATGGCCGACCACGTTGATGCCTTCCCGTTGCAGCAGCTGGGCCTGGGTGTCGCCGTTGGGATCCCGTTTGGGTACGCCCAGGCTTCCATCTCCTGACACGACGCGATACCAGGGAACGTCCATCTTCGTGCTGTCCTCCAGCTGGCTGAGGATGTAGGCGACATGCCTGGGCATCACCGCCAGATGCTCTCCGATGGAGTGGTAGGTGGTGATCTTCGATTCGGGAATCGACGCGACGATCCGGAGCACCTGAGCCTTGATGCGGGCGAAAGCCTCGGACTTCGCCATGGGTGACTAGCTCTGCTCGCGCACTGAGATGACGACATTACCCTTCTTTCGGCCCGTGTCGACATAACGGTGGGCTTCCACGATCTGCGCAAACGGATAGATCCGGTCGATCACCGGTAGGAACTCCCCCATCTCCGCTAAGGCGGCAAGATCGCGCAGATCCTCGAGTTTCACGGTCGTGGGGCCGGCGATCACGCTCCGGTCGGATGTCAGCGACACCCACAGCCCCTTCAGCATCTCGGGCAATCCGGCGAGCACCAGCAGCAGACGCCCCCCCGTCTTCAGTGAGCGCCGGCAGCGAGAAAAGGGCGCCGTGCCGACCGTGTCGACAATCACGTCATAGGTTTCGCCGTTGCGGGTGAAGTCGTCCCGGGTGTAGTCGATGCCATGGGCCGCCCCCAGGGAGCGCACCAGATCGAGGTTCGCGGTGCTGCACACCCCGGTGACCTCGGCGCCGGCGTTCCGGGCCAGCTGGATAACGGCGCTGCCCACCGCCCCGGAGGCCCCGTTCACCAGGATCCTCTCCCCGGGGCGCACCCTGGCCCGACGCAGGAAGTCCAGGGCCGTCGTGCCGCCGAAGCACAGCGCGGCGGCCGTGTCGTCCGTGAGGCCGGGCGGTGTGGCCACCACCATGCCGTCCTGGGGCAGGCAGAGGTATTCCGCATGGCAGCCCATGCCCATGTCGCTGAAGGCGAAGACCCGTTCCCCCTCCTGGAATCGGGTGACGTCCCTGCCGATCGCAGCGACAACCCCGGCCAGCTCCGAGCCGAGGATGGGCTGCCTGGGCTTCCGCAGGCCGAACACCAGCCGCATGATCAGCCCGAAGCCCGTCGGCACCGTCTGGCTTCGAATCCGCCAGTCGGCCGAGGTGACCGTGGTGGCATGGATCCGGATCAGGATCTCATCGGCCTTCGGGGTGGGGGTGGCGATCTCGCGGATCTGCAGCACCTCCGGCGGCCCGTAGCGTTCGGCGAGAACGGCCTTCATGGCAGGGGGGATCCGAGAAAGGAGGAATAGGCCCTGGAGAGGGCTTGTTTGCCGCCCGTTTCCACCACGGCGCCGTGGGCCACGATCACCCTGTCGAAGTCCCACTGCAGGAGGGCCTTCATGGCCCTGGCCAGCGAAGACCTGTCGGTGGTGGCCAGGCGTTCGAGAATGGTGGGCTCCAGGCGAGCGTAACCGCCGCCGATCCGCGTGAGGCAGCGGGTGAGCCAGGGGGCGGAGGCATCGAAGTGGAAGGCGCTATCCGTCAGGACGAGGGTTCTGCTGGGGGTGTGGCAGAAGGCCACCTCGTGCAGCGGCGATGGGCCGGTGGGCCCCAGGGTGTGGAGCCCGCTGAGGCTGCACAGCAGCAATCCCGGCCATGGGGATGGCTCTTGCGCGTTGAGCAGACGGTCCAGCTCCAGATGGGGACACTTCTGCCTCAGGAAGGCCGGACCCCAGCTGATGGCCTGGGGAAAGCGCTGCTGGAAGGCCTGGAGATGGAGATGGTGGAAGGCGTTGGGAGCCACGATATCGGTGACGACACCGATGGTGGCCAGTTCCTTTTCGAGCTCAGGGGCCGGCTGAATCGGCGAAAGGATCACCAGCCGGTTGCTGTTCTCCAGGCGGATCACGCTCATCCGGGTGCCGATGCTCAGGCCGACGTAGGTCTGCGGTTGTTCGGCCACCCAGAGATCCTCGGCGAGGCGTCGCAGCATGGGGAATCCCGGCGAGCGGGTCGAAGCTAGGTGACGGGCCATCGGCGGGGCGACAGCCATGTCAAGGCCCGCCGAATGGGGGGCACCACATCGTCATCAACGGGGTGTCTCGTTGTGGATGGTGATGTGTCCTGGCTGGGAACGCACCCGGGCCAGCCATTCCCGGATGGCGGGATAGGCGCCCAGATCGAACCCTCCCTCCCCGGCCACGTGGGTGTAGGCGTAAAGCGCGATGTCGGCGATGCCGTAGCGCTCCTCCACGAAGAAGCCGCGTCGGCTGAGGTGCCCCTCCATCACCTGCAGCGCGGCATGTCCGAGCGCGTGCTTCTGCCGCAGGAGGTCCGTCTCGAATGGCGTCAAAGGGGTTCCGCGGATCGACAACCAGAACCGCGCCGTCGCGATGGCCGGTTCGTGGCTGTACTGCTCAAAGAACATCCACTGCAGCACCTGGGCCTGGGCAAGCGGGCCGCGGGGCCAGTACGCGGTGTCCTGGGCCAGCCAGTGGAGAATCGCGTTCGATTCGGCGAGGAACGTGCCGTCGTCCAGTTCGAGCACGGGGATGCGGCCGTTGGGATTCATCTCCAGGAAGCGCGGAGTTCTGGTCTCCCCCTTGAGAACGTCGACGGGGATGTACCGATAGGGCCGCGTCAGGTGCGAGAGCAGCAGCCGGACCTTGTAGCCGATGCCGGAGGGCGGAAAGTTGAACAGCTTCATCGCCGTGCCGCCGTCATCGGGGTCGCCTATTCAGCGCCATGACGAAGATCGTGGCTGGCGGGGAGGTCATAGGGAGCAACGGCAGGAGAGACCACAAGGGGAGCGGACGGTCGTGGCGCCCAACGCTCAAGATCAGCGGCGGGCAGCAGCCCTTGTGGCGACGGGAGGACCATGCCCCAGCCCGCTGAATCTTGATGTTAGGTGCCACCGCCTAAGTGTGCTTTCCCACCAGGTTGTTCATGCCTGCAGCTGAGCGAGCCGCTGCTGGGGGGTGAGGCCACCCAGGGCCATGTGGCACCTGCGGCCGGTATAGATCCGCAAGTAGGCCGGCAGCAGCTCATTGCGAGCCGCTGAGTTGCTGTAGGGCATCACGTAGGCCCACTCCTCCAGCAGGGTCTTGATGAATCGCTCGGCCTTGCCGTTGGTCCGAGGGGTGTAGGGCCTGGTCTTCTTGGCTTTCAATCCCATGGTTTGGCAGGCTTTTCGCCACCCATGGGACTTTTAGGCAGAGCCGTTGTCGCTGAGCACCCGTCGGCATTCGATGCCCTGGCCGTTGAACCAGGCCACCGCTCGGCTCAGGAAGCCCACCGTGGTCGGCCCCTTCTCGTCGGCCAACACTTCGACGTAGGACAGACGGGTGGCGTCATCCAC
>CALRMW020000021.1:0-40982 GCA_943369315.1 Synechococcus sp. UW140 | reverse complement strand
GCCTGGCCCGTGATCGGCATCTGGTTCACCGCCCTGGGCGTGAGCACGATGGCCTTCAACCTGAACGGCTTCAACTTCAACCAGTCCATCCTGGATGGCCAGGGCCGGGTGATCAACACCTGGGCCGACGTGCTCAACCGTGCCGGCCTCGGCATGGAAGTGATGCACGAGCGCAATGCGCACAACTTCCCCCTCGACCTGGCTGCTGCCAGCGCCACCCCTGTGGCCCTTACCGCTCCGGCGATCGGCTGATCAAGCCCCTCCAGGTTTTTCCTGGAGTTTTGGAACCCCCTGCGCGAGCAGGGGGTTTTTTCATGGTGACGGGTTCCGGCTGGGTAGGCTCCCTGCTTCGGCAAGCCCGATGGGCAGGGCGGTGCGATGGGCAGCAGTTTCGGCGATCTCTTCCGGATCAGCACGTTCGGCGAATCCCACGGCGGTGGCGTCGGGGTGATCATCGATGGCTGTCCCCCCCGGCTGCCGCTGGACCTGGAGCAGATCCAGGCCGATCTCGACCGACGCCGGCCCGGCCAGAGCCGCATCACCACCCCCCGCAAGGAGGAGGACCGGGTCGAGATCCTCAGCGGCCTGCTCGACGGGGTCACGCTCGGGACGCCGATCGCCATGGTGGTCCGCAACAAGGACCAGCGCCCCGGGGACTACCAGGAGATGCAGGTGGCCTTCCGGCCCTCCCATGCCGACGCCACCTACCAGGCCAAGTACGGCATCCAGGCCCGCAGCGGCGGCGGCCGCGCCTCGGCCCGGGAAACGATCGGCCGGGTGGCCGCCGGAGCGGTGGCCAAACAGCTGCTGGCCCGCACCCACGGCACCGAGGTGATCGCCTGGGTGCGCCGGATACACACCATCGAGGCCACGATCGATCCCGCCAGCGTGAGCCTGGAGGCGGTGGAGGCCAACATCGTGCGTTGCCCCGACGCCGCCACCGCTGAGCGGATGATCGAGCGGATCGAGGCGATCGGGCGGGAAGGGGATTCCTGCGGCGGGGTGATCGAATGCCTGGTGCGGCGGCCGCCGGTGGGTCTGGGCATGCCGGTGTTCGACAAGCTGGAGGCGGATCTGGCCAAGGCGGTGATGTCGCTGCCGGCCACCAAGGGGTTCGAGATCGGCTCCGGCTTCGGCGGCACCCTGCTGCGCGGCAGCGAGCACAACGACGCCTTCCTGCCCAGCGACGACGGCCGCCTGCGGACCGCCACCAACAACTCGGGGGGCATCCAGGGGGGCATCAGCAACGGGGAGGAGATCCAGCTGCGGGTGGCCTTCAAACCCACGGCCACGATCCGCAAGGAGCAGCAGACCATCGATGCCACCGGCGCCGCCACCACCCTGGCGGCGAAGGGACGCCACGACCCCTGCGTGCTGCCCCGGGCCGTGCCGATGGTGGAGGCGATGGTGGCCCTGGTGCTGGCCGATCACCTGCTGCGTCAGCAGGGCCAGTGCAGCCTCTGGTGATCCGCCCGCTCAGGGCCGCTGCTGCAGTGCCTCCAGCACCTGCATAAGGGGCTCCGGCCCCTGGGCGACCAGGGACGAGCCCAGGGCGACGGCATTGACCCCGGCCTCGAGCCAGGGACGCACATCGCCGGGCTGGAGACCGCCGGCGGCGATGCAGAAGGGGAGCGGTGGACCGAGGGGATCCCGCAGGCGCCGCCAGTGGCCGATGCCGACGCTGGCGGCGGGGAACAGCTTGACGATCGGACAGCCCAGGGAGCGGGCCCGGTTCACCTCCGTGGGTGTCATTACCCCGGGGACCAGGGCAAAGCGGGCCATCGCCGCCGTCTCCAGCAGCTCCACGTCCAGGACGGGGGAGACGCCGTAGGAGAAACCCGCCTCCAGGGACGCCGCCAGGGCCGCGGGGGTGCAGATCGAGGCCGACCCCAGACACAGTTCGGGGAACGCCTCGATCAGGCGCCGGCATTCGGGGATCCAGCCCGCCGAGGGCCCCCAGGCGATCTCCACATGGCGCACCCCCAGGTCGGCCAGCTGGCCCAGCTGGGGGGCCAGGAGCGCTGGCTGCTCAGCACGAAGCACCACCAGCAGGGGCTGGTGGTGCAGGGACTGGATCAGGGACTCGCAGGGAGGCCTAGACGTAGGCGGCCACCGTCACATCGCGGGAGATGAGCAGCTCCTGGAGCTCCTCGGCATCCACGGTCTCCTTCTCGACCAGGAGCTCGGCCAGCTCATCGAGCACGGCCCGGTTGGCGAGCAGCACGTCGGTGGCGCGGCGGTAGGCGTCGGCCACCAGCTGGGAGACCTCCTCGTCGATGGCGGCGGCGGTGTCCTCGGAGAAGTCGCGCTCGGCGGCGATGTCGCGACCGAGGAACATGCCCCCCTGGGCCCGGCCCAGGGCGACGGGGCCGAGGCGGTCGCTCATGCCGAAGCGGGTCACCATCTGGCGGGCGACACGGGCCACCTGCTGCAGGTCGTTGGAGGCCCCGGTGGTGACTTCGTCCTCGCCGTAGACGATCTCCTCGGCGACCCGGCCGCCGAGGGCGACGGCCATCTGGTTCTGCAGGTAGGAGCGGGAGTAGAGGCCCGACTCCATCCGCTCCTCACTGGGGGTGAAGAAGGTGAGGCCGCCGGCCTGGCCGCGGGGAATGATGCTGATCTTCTGGACGGGGTCATAGTCGGGCATCAGGGCGCCCACCAGGGCGTGGCCGGACTCGTGGTAGGCCACCAGGCGCTTGCGGCGCTCGCTCATCACCCGGTCCTTCTTCTCCGGGCCGGCCATGACGCGCTCGATGGCGTCGTTGACTTCATCCATCGACACTTCGGTCAGCTGGCGCCGGGCGGCGAGGATGGCCGCCTCGTTGAGCAGGTTGGCCAGGTCGGCACCGGTGAAGCCGGGGGTGCGGCGGGCCACCTTGTCGAGGTCGACGTCCTTGGCGAGGGTCTTGCCGCGGGCGTGGACGCCGAGAATCTGGAGCCGGCCGGCGTAGTCGGGGCGGTCGACCACCACCTGACGGTCGAAGCGACCCGGCCGCATCAGGGCCGAATCGAGCACGTCGGGGCGGTTGGTGGCCGCCACGATGATGATGCCGGTGTTGCCCTCGAAGCCGTCCATCTCGGTGAGCAGCTGGTTGAGGGTCTGCTCCCGCTCATCGTTGCCGCCGCCGAGACCGGCGCCGCGCTGGCGGCCCACGGCGTCGATCTCATCGATGAAGACGATGCAGGGGGCGTTCTTCTTGGCCTGCTCGAACAGGTCGCGCACCCGGCTGGCGCCGACGCCCACGAACATCTCGACGAACTCCGAACCGGAGATCGAGAAGAACGGCACGCCCGCCTCACCGGCCACGGCCTTGGCCAGCAGCGTCTTGCCGGTGCCCGGAGGGCCCACCAGCAGCACACCCTTGGGGATCTTGGCGCCGACGGCGGTGAAGCGATCGGGGTTCTTGAGGAAGTCGACCACCTCGGTGAGCTCGAGCTTGGCGCCCTCGATGCCGGCCACATCACCGAAAGTGACCTGGGTCTGGGGTTCCATCTGGACCCGGGCCTTGCTCTTGCCGAAGTTCATGGCCGGGTTGCCGCCGCCGCCCTGGGCGCGCCGCAACAGGAAGAACAGGCCGCCGAGCAACAGCAGCGGGAAGATCAGGCTGCCGATCGCCTGCTGCCAGGCCGCCGGCTCCCGGTTGGGCTGCACGGCGATGTCGACGTTGTGGTCGGTGAGCAGCTTGAGCAGGTCCTTGTCGGGGGCGAGGTTCACCACGGCGCGCTGGCCGTCGTTCTCCACCACCTGGGCAGTGCCGCGGTCGGGGGAGATCAGCACCCGGGAGATCTCGTTGGCCTGGACGGCCTCGACGAAGTCGCTGTAGCGCAGGGTGCGGGGGGCCCGGGCCGGATCAGGACGCTCCAGGAAGGCGGTGCCCACGGCGATCATCACGATCACCAGGAGCACGTAGAGCCCCGCGTTGCGCCAGCGTTTCTTCACGACCCTGTCTCCTGTGTGAGAGTGAAAGTAACAGAATGTTAATCGGCGTCCGGGGTCGGACGGGGCTCAGGCAGCGGCCCTGAGCACCTCCACCACGCTACGGAAGGCGAACCATTCCGGGATCTCCTCACCGCCGCGCAGCATCTGGCGGAACTGGGTGCCGCTCAGCTTGCGGATGTGCAGCCCCCGGGCCTGGGCGTGCTCGGCGGTGACGTAGCCCTCCTCCTCGGTGTAGACGAGGTTGAGGGACGGCACCGTCTCCATGCCGAGCTCGGTGGCCTGGTCACGGGCGAAGTCCTGGGCCTCGTAGGGGCCGTAGAAGTCCTCGCCGGTGAGGGACGATTTGCAGCCCGCCATGTCGCGGCCAATGATGAAGTGGGTGCAGCCGTAGTTCTTGCGGATGATCATGTGCTGCAGGGCCTCCCGGGGGCCGGCCATGTGCATGGCGTAGGGCAGGTAGGCCCAGCGGATGCGGGGGTTGTCCACCTCGGCGGCCAGGCGCTCATAGGTGGCGAAGCGCACCTCTCCGGCGATGTCGTCCTCCTGGGTGGGACCGCAGGTGGGGTGCACCAGCACCACCCCGCCCTTGCTCACGTTGGGGGCCTCGAGGGCGCGGGTGAACAGTTCGTAGTGGGCCCGGTGGATGGGGTTGCGGCACTGGAAGGCCACCACGTCCTGGCCCGCCGGCAGGGTGGCGCGCACGTCGGCCGGGGTGCTGCAGGGAAAGACGCGCTGCGGCAGGGCCAGACCCTGGAGGCGTCCGCCGAGGTAGAAGCGGCCCCGTTCGGTGGCGATCATGCGCACCGCCGGATGTTCCAGGGAGGTGGTGCCGTAGCACCCCTTGGCCTCGAGCACCTTGTCGGGCTCCCAGCGGCTCTCCACGGTGAGCACGGCCAGGTCCTGGCCCTGGTAGGTGAGCAGCAGCCGCTGGCCCACGGCGACGGAGGCGTCGTCGGTGTCGAAGATGATCGGCAGGCCGAACAGCAGACCGCTGGTGGTGCGGTGGCCCGCCACCACAGCCTCGTAGTCCTCCTGGTGCATGAAGCCGCGCAGGGGCGAGAAGCCGCCCACGATCAGCAGCTCCACGTCGCAGGCGTTGCGGTGACTGCACTCCAGCACCTTGTCCACCGAGGCGCGCACACCCTCCTGCTGGTCGGGCGGCACCATCAGATCGACGAGGCTGCCGCCGTGGGGGGCGATCAGATCGGAACGGGCGGCGGTGTTGGCGAGCGTCATGGCGACGGGCCGGGGCTTTACAGGGAATAGGCCCATCCTCCCAGACCAACCTTCGGCCATGAAAAAGGGCGGCCATGAAAAAGGGGCCCGAGGGCCCCTGGTATCAACCGGTTGTGGTGAGGGGGGCCTGGGGCGAAACCCGGCCCGGGCCTCAGACCTCCTCGAGACGGCCGTAGAGCTCGCCGGTGATCTTGACGTCGACGACGGCCTTGGTGCCCATGTCGGTGTCAGAGGGCTGGATGGCGGTGAACACCCCGGCGAACTCACCGGTGCTGGGATCGACCTTGGTGATCGAGAGGTCCATGGTGCCGGAGCCATCCACATAGCGCTTGACGGTCTCCCCGGCGAACTCGTCACCGGCGGGCACCAGACCCACGGCGCTGCTGTAGCCGGTGGTCAGGCCCCGGCCCTTGGGATCCAGGAAGTTGCTGGTGCGGTAGCTGGGGGCGCGGTACTCGCCCTTGAGGTCGGTGCTGGTGGAGAAGGAGGTGCCGGCGGAAGAGGCCTTGAGCTCCTTGCTGGAGAACATGAAGGGCACTTCCTCACCGCCGGGCATCAGCACGGTGATCGGCTGGAAGTCGATGCCACCCAGCTCCTTGAAGGTGAGCTTGTCACCGCTGACCTTGAGGTCGCCGTAGACCTGATCGAGGCTGGAGGTGTAGCGGGTGAGGATCTTGCCGGCGACGAACTGGGCTTCCTGGCGCTTGTTGGCGGGCTCCCCCTTCACGAAGACCTCGGAGGGGTGCATGCAGATCTCCTTGAGCTGGTAGGTCGCCGAGGGATCCAGGGAGATCGTGCCGCGCGCGGAGTCGGGCAGGGTCGGGCAGTCATTCGCCAGACCGGTGTTGTGGATGTCTTCGTAGGTGAGGTTGGCCCGATCAACGGCCTTGGCCCCGCCGCTGCATGCGGACACCAGGGTCAGGCACAGAGCCAGCACGAGGGCCAGCAGGGGACGGAAACGCATGGGGAGAAGCCGCAGAGACGGAACGGGAACTGGGCTGGCCGGGATCCTACCGGTGCAAAACGCCCATTCCAGGTGGCTTGCGTGGGCTCTCAACAACCTGTATGAGAGGGAGATGTCCCTGAGCCGCACCCACCCGATCGACGAATCCACGCCCGTCGCGCCGCCGTCTCCAGGACCCTCCGCGACAGCTCCAGCCGCACCCGCGCCCGACCAAGCCGCCGACCCCGAGCTCCAGGGGGCCCTCGACACCCTGCTGAGGATCGCCGAGCAGCGCGCCGAGCAGCCCGAGGCGCTGCTCGATCTGCTTCGCCGCATCGAGCACCTGCACCGCAGCATCCAGGACGGCCCCTTCCGCAGCAGCCTCCCCAGCGACCGCAACGGCCTGTTCACGCTGCTCTCCGAGATGGAGGGCAGCGGCGGCTGGCCCTACATCCCCCGGCTGCAGCTGCGCACGTTCATGGATCTGCTGGCGCCCGAGCCGGAGCCCTGAGCGCCGCCGCATCCGCGAGCGCCGAGAGCAGACGGTGGGCCAGGGCCAGCTTGCCGGTGGGGCCCACCTGGCTTTCCCGCTCGCCGGGACCGAGCAGCCAGCCTTCGTTGCCGGCCGACCCGAACCCCGCTCGGTCCCGGTCGATGGGGTTGGCGAACAGGAGATCGCAGCCCTTGCGGGCGAACTTGGCCCGGGCCTCCTGGAGCACCTCGCCGCTCTGGGCGGCGAACCCCAGGATCACCTGGGCCGGAGGCCGGCGCCGCACCAGGGCCGCCAGCAGGTCGGGCACCGGCTCCCAGCCAGCAGTGAGGGAGGCCTCCAGCGCCTCCTTGGGGAGCTTGCGGCCTTCCGGACTGCGGCGGCGGTGGTCGGCGACGGCGGCGGCCATGGCGATGGCATCGGCGCCGTCCTGAAGCCGCAGCAGCGCCGCTTCCATCTCAGCCGCGGTGACGACGGGGTGGCATTGGAGACCCTCCAGCCAGGCCGGATCGACCGCCAGCGGGCCATGGACGAGGTCGACGGTGGCGCCGCGCAGGCGGGCGGCCTGGGCCAGCAGCACCCCCATGCGTCCGGTGCTGGGGTTGGTGAGGCAGCGGGCCGGATCGAGGGCCTCCCTGGTGGGGCCGGCACTCACCAGCAGGCGGCGCCCCCGCCAGTCGCGACGGCAGCCGGCCACCAGCAGCGACTCCAGGGCCAGCAGCAGCAGCTCCGGGTCCGCCATGCGCCCATCGCCCACCCGGTCGCAGGCCAGCAGGCCGCTGCCGGGCTCCAGGGGCAGCACCCGCTCCCAGCCCTGCAGCTCCTGCCAGTTGCGGCGCACCGCCGGGGCGGCCCACATGGCGCTGTTCATGGCCGGGGCAGCCAGCACGGGGGCCTCGCAGGCGATCAGGGTGCTGGCCAGCAGGGTGTCGGCCATCCCGTGCACCCAGCGGGCCAGGCTGGTGGCGCTGAGGGGGGCCAGCAGCACCACCTCGGCCCACTCGGCCAGGGCGATGTGCAGGGGCCTGGATTCCTGATGGCTCCACTGGTCGGCCTCGATGTGGCAGGGGGCGCGACTGAGGCTGGCCAGGGCCACCGCGCTCACCAGCCGCTCGGCGCCGGGGCTCAGCACACAGCGCACCAGGGCCCCGCGCTGCACCAGGGCGCTGACGAGCTGGGGCAGCTTGACCGCGGCAATGCTGCCGCTGATCAGCACCAGCACGCGTCGTCCCGCAAGGGCGCCCTCCTCACTCCTCATCGAAGGGTTCCTGATCCACCAGATGGACGTAGGGCCGGATCAGGTCGGGGCGGTGGATGGCCAGGGCCCGCAGCAGGTGCCAGTCGGCCAGGCCCGCGAACGGCGTGGGGTAGTCGTCCTCCTCGAGGCGCCGGGCGAGCTCGGCGATGGACGCGTCGTCAAAGGCCGCGAGCCGCTCGGGGGTGATGGACAGGCTGGAATCAACCAAGGGGGCGGCCGGGAAGGGGGACGGGATGGTGATAATGGCGATCGAAGGGGAATTAGCTCAGCTGGTAGAGCGCTGCGATCGCACCGCAGAGGTCAGGGGTTCGAGTCCCCTATTCTCCATCCACCATTCTCCCCGGCCGGGCTCCCGGCAGCCCGGCCGGGCCTGATCACCTGCCCCCGATCACCCGCCGATGAACTGGAGCAGCGATGCGGAAACCAGCCTGAAGGAGATCCCGTTCGTGGTGCGGCCGATCATCCGGCGGCGGATCGAGTCCCTGGCCCGCGAGGCCGGCCTGGAGGGTGTGGATCTCGCCTTCTACGAGCAGGCCAAGGAGCGGTTCGGGAGGAAGTGAATCGGCGATGGGGTAAAAGAGGGGGTTGATCAGGGGCCCGCTCAATGTCGCAGTCCAAGCGCGAACAGGTTGTCAGTCATCTGCGCTACATCCGCCAGGAGCTGCGGGAGATGCATCAGGGGGTCATGGAGGACGGCCTGCTGCCGGAGGCCGGTGAGGTGCGGGGTGTGATGGCCCAGATGGAGGCCCTGCTGGAACTGCTGGAAGGCAAGGGCTCGCGCAAGAAGGACGGGGACGGCTGAATCGGGACGTCTGAGAACGACCACGCCACCCGTCAAGCCCCCGCAGGGACGCTCCGGTCAGCGGCTGCCCCCCCTTGCCCGACCCGCTGGAGATTGGTTTGCTGGTGTCGTCCCCATCACCCCGCCCGGGCCTCGGCCTCGGGCTTTTTTATTGGCATCCCCTATCGGTGGGGGGAAAATGCTGTCAAGACGCCAGAGATGGTGTAGACAAGAGATCGCAGGGATTGGGCCGGGTGATGGGGATCACCGCCAGCGGCTTTCCACCCTTGGGTGGTGAGCCCCCTGCTCCCCTTTCCACCCAGCGGCAGGTTCGCACCGTTGCCTCCCCGCTTCCAGCAGACCCGATTCCAGCAACGGATCACCCAGTCCGGCAACCTGCTTGAGGCCTGGGCGCAGAACCCCTGGCGCCGCCTTTCCCTGCTGCTGATCGTGCTGCTGGGCGGATTCGTGATCGGCGGCAGCGTCGGCTCGATCACCGGCGCCCTGTCCCTGTTCGATCCCCTCGGCGCCCTGGTATGCGTGCTGGCCATCGAAGTGGCGGCCCGGCTGCGGCGCAGGCTGCTGGCCCAGCCGCTGAAGCTGCGGCTGCAGGTGCTGGACATGGCCCGCATGGGCCTGCTCTACGGCCTGCTGCTGGATGGCTTCAAGCTGCTCTGAGGGGCCGGCGCATCCCTAGGCCGGCGCATCCCGCAGGCCGTCTGAGCGCTCAGACGGCGGCGAGCAGGTAGAGCAGGGCCATCCGGATCGGAATGCCGTTGCGGACCTGCTCCTCCACCAGGCTGCGGCCGGGATCGTCGAGCAGCTCGCCGGCGATCTCCACCCCCCGGTTCACGGGGCCGGGGTGCAGCACCGGCACGGCGTCGCCACAGAGGGCCAGGCGCCGGTGGCTGAGGCCGTACTGGCGGTGATAGGTGTCCAGGCTGGTGAGCAGGTGCTGCTGCATCCGCTCCTTCTGCAGGCGCAGGGTCATCACAGCGTCGGCCCCGGGCAGGGCCTCCTCCAGGCGCCGCTCGACCCGCACCCGGCCCCGGGCGGCCACCGGATCGGCCCCCTGGCCCGGCGGTGGGGCCAGCACGAAGTCGGCGAAGCAATCGGGCAGCAGGGTGGCCGGCCCGCAGAGCACCACGTCGGCGCCGCAGGCGGTGAGGGCCCAGAGGTTGGAGCGGGCCACCCGGGAATGGAGCACGTCGCCGACGATGACGATGCGGCGGCCCCGCAGGCTGGCGGGGGAGGGGGCCTCGGGTTCGAAGTGGCGCGCCAGGGTGAACAGGTCGAGCAGACCCTGGCTGGGGTGGCTGTGCAGGCCATCACCGGCGCTGAGCACCGACACCCGCTCGCCGCAGCGGTCAAGGTCGCGGGCCAGGCTGTGGGGCACCCCGGCGCAGCGGTGGCGCACCACCAGGATGTTGGCGCCCATCGCCACGTAGGTGCGGGCGGTGTCCAGCAGGCTCTCCCCCTTGCTCAGGGAGCTCGACGACGGCGAGAAGCTCTGCACCTCCGCCGAGAGCCGTTTGGCGGCCAGCTCGAAACTGCTGCGCGTGCGGGTGCTGGGCTCGAAGAACAGGCTGGTCATCAGCCGGCCCTGGAGGGCGGGCAGGCGGCGCGCGCCGGCCACCGGCAGGGCCCGGAAGCGCTGGGCCAGTTCGAGAACGGTGGCGAAGTCGTCGACCGAGAAGGACGCCAGGTCGAGCACGTGGCGGTGACTCCAGCCGCTCAAGGCGTTCTGCTCCCGTCGAACGCCCCAACCGTAGAGGCCAGCAGGGCGGCGAGCCCATCGTGGCGGGGCGTGCGATCGCCGCGGGCCCGCCGGCTGACGCTGCGGCTGGCGCGCAGGTACCAGCGCCAGGGCAGCTCCTGCCCCTGGGAGACGCCGATGCGCTGGGTCTGCAGCAGCGGCGCCTCCCCCTGGGGCCCCGGCCCCTCCAGCAGCGCCGCCAGCGCCGGCGGCCGCGCGGCCAGCCACAGGCCCGAGGCCGGCGCGGCGATCCGGCCGTCCTGACGGCGGTCGAT
Organism: Synechococcus sp. UW140; assembly: GCA_943369315.1. Taxonomy (GTDB): domain Bacteria; phylum Cyanobacteriota; class Cyanobacteriia; order PCC-6307; family Cyanobiaceae; genus Cyanobium. Next base: position 30,303 of record CALRMW020000021.1, on the reverse strand, counting down.
GGCGAAGCAGCGGGCCAGCAGACCGGGCCCGGCCGCCGCCCGCTCCGGTGCCCCCGGCAGGGCGGCCGCCCGCAGCAGCACCCCGTTGGCCCAGTCCCGCCGGCCGGTGACCACGTTGACGCAGTGGTGCACGCCGTAGGTCAGGTACACGTAGAACCGGCCGGGCTCCCCGAAGAGGGTGTCGTTGCTGGCCGAGCGGCGGCGGTGGCCGTGGCAGGCCGGCTCGCTCTGGCAGTAGGCCTCGGTTTCGACGATCACCCCCCACAGCAGGGCGCCCGACGGCTGGCGCCGCAGCAGCAGGCAGCCGATGAGCTCCGGGGCCACCACCTCGGCGGGGCGGGCGAAGAAGGACGGCCCGAGGGCGGCAGCTTCTCCGGCGTTCACGGGCGGCACCGCCGGGGAATGGTGCGGGGAAGCACAATGGTGCGGGGAAGCGAACCGTGGTCACCCCGGGCGCGCCGGGGGGGCAGAGCGGGGCCACAGTGGTGGCAGCCCTGCGTCGCCAGGGGCTCGCCGATCAAGGGATCAACCATGGAAACCGCCAGCTTCAACCTCGGCACCGTCCTGCTGGCCGTCAGCGGCCTGTTCGTGTTGACCACCCTGTTCTTCGGCACCAAGGGCGGCTACTACGACACAGACGACTACGACGGCAACGGCACCGCCCACTGAGGCCGGCAAGCCGGCGGCCGTCGAGCCGCCGATCAGGAACTCCCCAGCCGTTCGGCCTCGGGGCAGTCGCCGGTGGTGGGCAGGTCGTCGGCATCGGCGGAGCGGCTCACCGAGGCCAGCCGGGTGCTGACGGCCCCGATCGAGGCCAGCCGGACGCTTTCCTCCCAGCTGTGGCGCTCGTCACCGTCCTCGTCGTCGTAGCGGAGGGTGACCAGATCGCCCTCGATCTCCACCACCAGGGCCCTCTCGATCAGGCGCTGCTGGTCGACCAGATAGACCCAGACCGGTCGCTGCTCCAGGCGAAATCGGTCGAGCTTGCGATGCAGCATCGTGACGCCGCGGATAGGGTCGATCCTAGGCAGCACGGCGCCTGTCGCCATGTTCACCATGACCCGATCGATGCCCAGCACCGCCCCAGGCCCCAGCACGGTTCCAGGCCCCGTCGCCACCAGCGAGGCGATCCGGCTGCAGCTGCGCAGCTGGCCCGAGGTGGAGGACTACCTGAGCCGCTGCCGGGGGGTGATCGTGCCGCTGGGGTCCACCGAGCAGCACGGGCCCACCGGCGCCATCGGCACCGACGCCCTCACCGCCGAGGCCGTGGCCCTGGAGGTGGGTCGCCGCACCGGGGTGCTGGTGACGCCCGCCCAGTCCTTCGGCATGGCCGAGCATCATCTGGGCTTCGCCGGCACCATCAGCCTCCAGCCCTCCACCCTGCTGGCCGTGCTCCATGACGTGGTGCTCTCGCTGGCCCGTCACGGCTTCGAGCGCATCTACGTGATCAACGGCCACGGCGGCAACATCGCCACCGCCCGGGCCGCCTTCGCCCAGGCCTACGGCACGGCCGCGGCCCGGGGGCTGCCGGGCGCCGAGCGGCTGCGCTGCCGTCTGGCCAACTGGTTCACCGCCGGGCCGGTGATGCGCGAGGCCCGCGATCGCTACGGCGACCGGGAGGGGCACCATGCCACCCCCAGCGAGATCGCCCTGACCCTGCACCTGGAGCCCAGCCTCAACGCCAAGCAGCGGCCCCTGCCGGAGGCGGCCCCCGCCGGACCGATCCACGGCCCCGAGGACTTCCGCCGCCGCCATCCCGACGGCCGCATGGGCTCCGACCCGTTCCTGGCCAGCGCCGAGCATGGCGCCCGGTTCCTGGAACTGGCGGCGGCGGCCCTGGCCGACGACCTGGCCGACTTCCTCGGGCCGGAAGGGGAGGCCGGCTAGGTTCGGGGCCTGCAGCAGCGAGCGACGATGGAGCGGATCACGGCCGACGATGTGCGCAAGGTGGCCCAGCTGGCCCGCCTGGCGCTGCCCGAGGAGCGGATCGCCACCTACACCGTTCAGCTGGAGCGGATCCTCGACTACGTCGCCCACCTTGAGCAGGTGGACACCGAAGGGGTGCCGCCGACCACCCGGGCGGTGGAGGTGGTCAACGTGACCCGACCCGACGCCGTCGATCCCACCCCGGTGCGCGAGGAGCTGCTCTCCCTGGCCCCCCAGCGGGAGGGGGATTTCTTCCGCGTGCCCAAGATCCTCGGCGACTAGCGAACGGGCGAGACGGCGGTGCGGTGCAGCAGTTCGAGCACCTGCCGACGGGCATGGCGGGTGGGCATCAGCCGGGCCAGGGGCCGCAGACGGCTGCGGCGCTTCTTGTGGGAGCGCACCCCCAGAAAGATGTCGTAGAGGAAGTTGAGGCTGTCGGTGCGACTTTCAAACAATCCCAGCCGCTGGGGTGAACCCTTTGCATCCAGAATCGGCTTGGTGGCGTGATACGCCGGCTGGTATTCGAACCAGGGAATCGACGGCCAGAGATGGTGAATCAGGTGATAGTTCTGTCCCATGATCAGCCAGTTCATCAGCCTGCTGGGATAGACGCGGGCGTTGTGCCAGCGGTTGCGGGACTGGAAGGGCCGGTGGGGAAGGTAGTCGAAGAACAGACCGAGGGTGACGCCCACCATCAGGGCCGGGGCGAACCAGCAGTTGAAGACGAAGGGCAGGAAGTTGTGCTGGGCGGCTGCCACGACGATCAGCACGAAGATGGTGCGGGCCAGCACCCACTCGAACAGCTCGTTGTGGCGCCAGAGGCGATGGCGGAAGAAGAAGACTTCGTGATAGAAGAATCGCGGCGCGATCAGCCAAAGGGGCCCGAAGGTGCTGACGATGTGGTCGGGATCGTGCTTGGGATCATTGACGTGGGCGTGGTGCTGCAGATGCACCCGGGTGAACACCGGGAAGCTGAAGCCCAGCAGCAGGGCGGCCCCATGGCCCATCACCGCGTTCCAGATGCGGTTGGGATGGGCGGCGTTGTGGCAGGCGTCATGGATGACGGTGCCCTCCAGGTGCAGGGCCAGGAAGCCCAGGGCCAGCAGGACCGGCAGGGGCCAGCCGCCCACGAACCAGCCCCAGATCGTCAGAGCCGCCAGGCCGTAACCCGCCAGGAACAGGCCCACCGTGGGGTTCCAGGCGGCGGGGGGATCCAGGTACTCCCTGGGGACACTGAGTCGCGGCACGGGCGTGGTCGCGGCCACGGGAGCGGACGTGGGTGCCAGCGTGTCTGTCATGGCCTGGGCCAGGTCCGGATCCCCGAGGGAGGACCCAGATTACGGAAGACGCCCCGTCGGCGCGACAGGAGCCGGGCCGGAGCCGTCACGGCTGGTTGGGGCCGATCGGCAGGGCGAAACCGATCGGCAGGGTGGGCAGGTTGGCGGTGACATCCACCAGGGGGAACTCCAGGTCGCCCCAGCCATCGGGGGGCAGCAGCGACGGGGCGCTCGGCCCGGGGGCCGCGGCGGTCCCGGCGGCAAAGGCACCGTCGGTCCAGGCCAGCAGCAGGCCCCGCAGGGCGCCGCCCCCCTGCTCGTAGGAGGAGCGCAGGTTGAAGTGGTCGCCATCTTTGGCCAGCACCAGCCGGTGGCCGCCGCCGGCGTTGCGCGCCTCCAGGGCCATGGGCGTGAGGGCTTCGGGCCCCGAGGGCACCACCCAGTCGCGGCTGCCGCTCACCAGCAGCACCCGGGCGCCCATGGCCCGGGCCGAGCCCTGGTCGAACAGCAGCGACATCGGCGGGCTGACCGCCACCACCGCCTTGATCCGGGGGTCGGCCAGGCCGGCCTGGTCGGCGGAGGTGAGGAAACTGCACTGCAGCACCCAGCTGATGTTGCGGGCGGGGTTGGTGACGTCCTTGCAGAAGCGGTTGAGCAGGCCCGCACTGGGTCGGGCCCCGGCCAGCTGCAGCACCGTGGTGGCGCCATAGGACTGGCCCATCGCCACGACGTTGTCGGTGCGCAGGCCCCCCGGCAACGCCAGGCTGCCCGCCGCGGCCGCATCGATCACCGCGCTCATGTCCATGGGCCGCAGCTTCAGGTCATCCGGTTTGGGGGGCGGCATCTGGCCGGAGAGCATGGCCTGCTGCTGCGACTTGTCGCTGCCGGGGTGGCGGGGCAGGATCACGGTGTAGCCGTGGCTGGCGAGGTGCCGGCCCCAGCCCTCGAAGCTCTCCGGGTCGTCCCAGAGGCCGTGGGAGATCAGCACCAGCCGGCCGTTGGCGCCCGTTTCCGGCTGGATCGTGACCAGCTGCAGGGGCTTGGGGCGGTGCTTGACGGGGATCGCCAGCTCCTGGCGCTTCACCGCCTGCGGGCCCGTCTGGCTGAGGGACGGATTGATCGCGGCGGGGGGCAGGGTCGTCACCAGGGACTGGCCCAGGCGTTGCTGGTTGGTGACCCGATCGATGGCGAGGACCACCCGCTGCAGATCCACCGAGGCGCTCTTGCCGGGCAGGGCCTCCAGCACCTCCAGCAGGTTGAGACTGCCCTTCGCCTGGCTGGTGGCCAGCGAGGCGGCCAGCTCCTTGGTGTCGAGCGGCTGGCGCACCCCCTCCACGATCACCACCGACGAGAGCAGCAGCAGCACCTGGTTGACCAGGGGAGAGCCCACCGACTGCTCAGCGAAGGCCTTCACCGGCAGGGGGAGGGGGGTCTGGAAAGCCTCGACCAGCCGGCGGCCGATCGCCCCATCGGTGGCCCGGTCGAGCTCGGCGAGATCGCTGTCGCCGGAGAGCAGTTTGCGCTGATCCCGGAGCTCGCTGAGCTGGATCGTGAACGGGGTATCGATCAGGGGAAGCATCAGCTGGATCTGTTCCAGCGCCTGGGCGGGAGCCCCCGCCAGCAGCGACCCAGCTCCCACGAGCAGCGCCGTGAGCTGGCGGAGAGGGCTCTTCATGCTTTGGTTCCAGATGGTGGTCAGCGTAGGTGTGCCGTCCAAACGACACCCCTGGGCTGGCCTGGATCACTGGGAGGGATGCCCACCGGGGGACTTGAACCCCCACGACCTGAGCCACTGGAACCTAAACCCAGCGCGTCTACCAATTCCGCCAGGTGGGCGCCCACCGACTCTAAGCAGATTCCCCACGGCCACCCGGACGCAGCCGCCCCGTCGTCACCGCCCAGAATGGGCCCAGACGCCGCCCCGGCCATGCTTGCCACCCTCGGAGGCCTCCTGGCCCTGCTGCTGGGGCTGCTGCTGCTGCTGCTGCCCCTGCTGGCCTCCGAACTGAGCCGGGCGAGGGATTCGGTCTGGGGGGCGGTGGTGCTGCTGCTGGGCCTGGTGCTGGTCACCAGCGCCGAGCGGCTCACGGGAGCCCCGATGCTGGCGGTGCTCTGCGGCGGCCTGCTGATCGGCCGCCTCGGTGTGGAGGTGGGCCAGGCCCGCTGGCGCCTGCTGACAGAGGAGGAGCGCCAGCGGCTGTGGTCGTGGGAACGCTGGCAGACCAGCCTCAGCCAGCTCGGAGCCTCCCTGGCGCGGCTGCTGCAGCTGGCCGGCGGCGTGGTCAGCGGTCTGGGGGCCTGGCTGGCGGAGCGACGCGCCACCCGCCCCGCCGCCACCAAGCGCTGGGTGCGGCCCGAGACGGACAGCGGCGCCGCCCCAGCCGGCGACCCCACCACGGCAACAGCGGAGGTGGCCGCGGTTACCGCCGTGGCGGAGGTGGCCGAGCTGGCCGAAGCCGCCGAGCTGGAGCCGGAACCGGACGGGGAGCCTCAGCCGGACGAGGAGGCGCTGGTGGTGGACGGCTTCGAGGCGATCGATGCCCTGCTGGAGCAGGCCGTCCCGGAGACGCCGGAGACCGTCAGCCCGCCGGAGACCGCTGCCGCCGGGGAGGGTCTCGGCGAGGCGGGATAATCCAGCCTTCTCGCTCCCCGGCGACGTGACGGCAAGCCCGGCGTCCTACAAGGACACGCTCAACCTGCTGCAGACGCCCTTCGCGATGCGGGCCAACGCCCGGGTGCGGGAGCCGGAACTGCAGGCCTTCTGGAAGGAGCACGATCTCTACGGACGGCTGAGCCGCGGCAACCCGGGCGCCCCCTTCACCCTCCACGACGGCCCGCCGTACGCCAACGGCGCCCTGCACGTGGGCCATGCCCTCAACAAGATCCTCAAGGACATCATCAACAAGCACGCCCTGCTGCAGGGGAGGCGGGCCCGCTTCGTGCCGGGCTGGGACTGCCACGGCCTGCCGATCGAGCTGAAGGTGCTGCAGGGCCTGGGCAGCGAGGAGCGGCGGCAGCTCACCCCCATCGACCTGCGGCGCCGGGCCCACGCCTACGCCCTTGAGCAGGTGGAGGCCCAGATGAGCGGCTTCCGGCGCTGGGGCATCTGGGCCGACTGGGACGAGCCCTACCTGACGCTTCAGAAGTCCTACGAGGCCGCCCAGATCGGCGTCTTCGGAAAGATGGTGCTGGCGGGCCACATCTACCGGGGCCTCAAGCCGGTGCACTGGAGCCCCAGCTCCCGCACCGCCCTGGCCGAGGCCGAGCTGGAGTACCCCGACGGCCACACCTCCCCCAGCGTCTACGTGGCCTTCCCGGTGGTGGAACTGCCGGAACCGGTGGCCGGGCTGCTGGCGGCCGCCGGCATCGCCGGACCCACCGATGCGGCCCACCGCGAGCAGCTGTTCGTGGCGATCTGGACCACCACCCCCTGGACCCTGCCGGCCAACCTGGCGGTGTCCGTGAACGGCCAGCTCGACTACGCCATCTGCCGCGACGGCACCACCAACGGCGGCACCCCCCGCTATCTGGTGGTGGCAGCCCAGCTGGTGGAGCAGCTGCGCACCAGCCTGGCGCGCCCGCTCGAACCGCTGCTGACCCTCAAGGGGGCCCAGCTGGAGGGGATCCAGTACCGCCATCCGCTGCTTGATCGCACCAGCCCGGTGGTGATCGGCGGCGACTACATCACCACCGAAACCGGCACCGGCCTGGTGCACACGGCGCCGGGCCACGGGGTCGACGACTTCCACACCGGCAACAAGTACGGCCTGCCGGTGCTCTGCCCGGTGGACGAGGCCGGCACCCTCACCGCCGAGGCGGGCCCCTTCGCCGGGCTCAACGTGCTCAAGGACGCCAACCCGGCGATCATCACCGCCCTGCGCGATGCCGGGCTGCTGCTGGCCGAGCAGCGCTACGAGCACCGCTACCCCTACGACTGGCGCACCAAGAAACCGACGATCTTCCGGGCCACCGAACAGTGGTTCGCCTCCGTCGACGGCTTCCGGGCCCAGGCCCTGGAGGCGATCGCGGCGGTGGAGTGGCTGCCGGCCAGCGGCCGCAACCGCATCGAGGCGATGGTGCGGGACCGGGGCGACTGGTGCATCTCCCGCCAGCGCTCCTGGGGGGTGCCGATCCCGGTCTTCTATCACCGCGAGACGGGCGAGGTGCTGCTCAACGCCGACACCCTGGCCCACGCCGAGGCGCTGATCGCCGAGCACGGCGCCGATGTCTGGTGGGAGCGGGACGAGGCGGGCCTGCTGCCGCCGGCCTGGGCCGACCAGGCCGACCAATGGCGCAAGGGCACCGACACCATGGATGTCTGGTTCGACTCGGGCTCCTCCTGGGCCGCCGTGCTGGAGGGCCGCGGTCTGGGCTGCCCCGCCGACCTCTATCTGGAGGGCTCCGACCAGCACCGCGGCTGGTTCCAGAGCAGCCTGCTCACCTCGGTGGCGGTGAACGGCACGGCCCCCTACCGCCGGGTGCTCACCCACGGCTTCACCCTCGATGAGAAGGGCCGCAAGATGAGCAAGTCCCTCGGCAACGTGGTGGACCCCGTTGTGTTGGTGGAGGGGGGCAAGAACGAGAAGCAGGAGCCGCCCTACGGCGCCGACGTGCTGCGGCTGTGGGTGAGCTCGGTGGACTACTCCGCCGACGTGCCCCTGGGGCCGGGCATCCTCAGGCAGCTGGCGGACGTGTACCGCAAGGTGCGCAACACGGCCCGCTACCTGCTGGGCAACCTGCACGATTTCGTGCCGGCGGAGCATGCCGTGGCGACCTGTGATCTCCCCCTGCTGGATCGCTGGATGCTGCAGCGCACCGCCAGCCTGATCGAGGAGGTGAGCGCCGATTTCGAGCGCTTCGAGTTCTACCGCTTCTTCCAGGCGCTGCAGAACTTCTGCGTGGTCGATCTCTCCAACGTCTATCTCGACATCGCCAAGGATCGCCTCTATGTGAGTGCAGCCGGCGATTTCCGGCGCCGCAGCTGCCAGACCGTGCTGCACCTGGTGGTGGAGCGGCTGGCGGGGCTGATCGCGCCGGTGCTCTGCCACATGGCCGAGGACATCTGGCAGAACCTGCCCTACCCGGTGGCCGAGGCCTCGGTGTTCGAGCGGGGCTGGCCCACGGTGCCAGGCAGCTGGGCCGCCCCGGACCTGGCGGCGCCGATGCAGCGGATCCTGGAGCTGCGCGCCCAGGTGAACCGGGTGCTGGAAGGCTGCCGCGGCCGGGGCGAACTGGGCGCCTCCCTCGAGGCCCAGGTGCAGCTGGAGCTGGTGGAGGCAGCGGCTGACGCGGCGACGGAGGCGGACCCCCTGCGGGAGGCCCTGGCCCTGGTGGAGGCCAGCCCCCATCCCGAGGTGGACAACCTGGCCGACTGGCTGCTGGTGTCGGCCCTGCGGGTCGGCGGGCCGCCGCCGGCGGAGCCCCTTCTTGCGGAGACCGAGGAGGAGGGGGTGCGGGTGCGGATCGCGCGGGCGGCGGGGCACAAGTGCGAACGCTGCTGGCACCACGAGAGCGACATCGGCCAGCACCCCAGCCATCCCACCCTGTGCGGGCGCTGCGTGGGGGTGCTCGAGCGCCAGGGGGCGGGGACGGCCGGCTGAATCAGGACGATGGCCCGGAACGGAGGGGCAGACCCGGGCCGACAGCCCCCCAGCCTGGGGCCGGCAGGACAGCGCCCTGCGCTGGCGGCGGACTCGGCTTCAAGGGGGGGAACAGCCGGGCTCCGAGGCTGAAGGCCCCCGCCAGCAGGCCGGCCAGGGCGATCGCCACACTCCACAGCTGGACCGGCCGGAGGGCACCGACCAGCTCGAGCACGGAGAGTTCCGCCGGGTTCAGCCCCCGCAGAACTGGCTGTGGCGCTGACCCGGCCCCCGGCTCCAGCGCCAGCACCTTCTCCTTCCAGTCGGCGAGCACGCCGTTGAATTCGTTGGAGCTCAGCGCCATCGCCTCCAGCGGCACGGTCTGCACGTACCAGTCGTAACCCGGCTCCAGCAATCCCTCCGCCTTCAGTCCGTCCTCGACGATGACAAGCAGCGGCAAGTGCTTGGTGTAGGCCATCGCCGCTTCGATGTGGTTCCACGGTGTCGGCAGCCTTGTGTCCGCGAGATTCACCTGACGCGGACCGCCGCGCCTTTCGAGGCCGGAGGGGAAGTAGCTGCGCTCCAGGGCGATGACGACGATCCCGGAACACTTCTCCATCAGTTCGGTGATGGCCTTCAGCGGTGCATCGGCGCTGAAGGTGTTGCGGCCGACGGTTTTGGGGATCAGGGATTCACTGCGCAGGCGATCCTCGATCGATCGCACGAAGGATTCCTGCTCCGGCGTGGCTGTGGCACCGACACTCACGAAGACGAGTTTCTCCTCCATCTCGCGCCACAACTCTCTGATCGGAGCCTAACGATCCCCCCTCCGGCGCGCCCGCGCCGATGCGGCGGCCTGCCCATGAATCGATCAGCCTGGGGAGATCCGGGCCTGCGCCGATGTCCCGTCCAGCCCCCGGCCAGCCGCCGGCCACCGCCAGCGGCGACCCCTTCTGGAGCGAGCCGATCGCCGAGCTGCTGGCCAGGCTCGGTACGGGGGCGAACGGGCTGAGCTCCCAGGAAGCGGGCCGGCGCCTGCTCCGCGAGGGCCCCAACAGCCTCGCCGCTCCGGCGCGGGGCGGGGCGCTGTGGCTGCTGCTGCGCCAGTTCACCAGCCCGATCATCCTGATCCTGGCCGGCGCGGCCCTGCTCTCCTTCCTGCTGGATTCGCCCACCGACGGGCTGATCATCCTGGTGATCGTGCTGATCAGCGGCCTGCTGGGCTTCTGGCAGGAGCACGGGGCCGCCGGCGCCATGGACCAGCTGCTGCGCACGGTGGAGACCACCGCCCGGGTGCGCCGCGACGGCAGCGAGCAGCCTATCCCGGTGGCCCAGGTGGTGCCGGGCGATCTGCTGGTGCTCTCGGCCGGCGCCGGGATCCCCGCCGACTGCCGCCTGCTGGAGGAACGGGACCTCAGCCTCAACGAGGCGGCCCTCACCGGGGAGAGCTTTCCGGTGAGCAAGCACGCGGTGGCCGTGGCCGCCGACGCCCCCCTGGCGGCGCGCACCGGGGTGCTTTACTTCGGCACCCACGTGGTCAGCGGCAGCGGCACCGCGGTGGTGGTGCGCACCGGCGCCGCCACCCAGTTCGCGGCCATCGCCGAGCGGCTGCGGCAGCGCAGCCCCGAGACGGACTTCGAGCGGGGCGTGCGCCGCTTCGGGGCCCTGCTGCTGGAGGTGACGCTGGCTCTGGTGATCGCGATCTTCGCGGTCAACGTGTTCCTGCGCCGGCCGGTGGTGGATTCGTTCCTGTTCGCCCTGGCCCTCGGCGTCGGGCTCACACCCCAGCTGCTGCCGGCGATCATCAGCGTCAACCTGGCCCAGGGCGCCCGCCGGATGGCCGCCCGCCAGGTGATCGTCAAGCGGCTCTCGTCGATCGAGAACTTCGGCAGCATGGCGATCCTCTGCTCCGACAAGACCGGCACGCTCACCGAGGGCACGGCCCGGGTGCAGCGCAGCTGCGGCATCGACGGTGGCCCCAACCCGGCGGTGCTGCACCACGCGGCCGTGAACGCCAGCTTCGAGACGGGCTTCAGCAACCCCATTGATGCGGCGATCCGGGAGGCCGGCGGCGGCGATCTCGGCGACTGGAGCAAGCTCGACGAGCTCCCCTTCGACTTCGTCCGCAAGCGCCTGAGTGTGCTGGCCCGCCAGGGGGACACGCCGGTGCTGATCACCAAGGGGGCCTTCCTCAAGGTGCTGGAGGTGTGCGACCGGGCCGAGGCCGCCGATGGCTCCACGCTGCCGCTGGCGGCGGTGGAGCCGGAGCTGCGCCGTCTCTATGGCGCCTGGAGCGCCGAGGGGTACCGGGTGCTGGCGGTGGCCGTGCGGCGCTGGCCCGCCGCAGGCTCCCTGGTGCCCCGCCGGGTGCGTCCAGAGGACGAGGCGGGGATGGCGTTCCTGGGTCTGCTCGGCCTCAGCGATCCCCTGCGCCCCGGAGTCCGGGACACCGTGGCCGAACTGGAGCGGCTGGGGGTGCGGCTCAAGATCATCACCGGCGACAACGCCCTGGTGGCGGCCCGGGTGGGCCGGGAGGCGGGCCTGCGCAACCCCGAGGTGCTCACCGGCGCCCAGCTGCAGCAGCTCAGCGACATCGCCCTGCCGGTGCGGGCCGAAGCAGTGGATGTGTTCGCCGAGATCGAGCCGAACCAGAAGGAGCGGCTGATCCATGCCCTGCGCAACGCCGGCCATGTGGTGGGCTACCTGGGGGACGGCATCAACGACGCTCCGGCCCTCCATGCCGCCGATGTGGGCCTCTCGGTGCAGGGGGCGGTGGACGTGGCCCGGGAGGCGGCCGACATCGTGCTGCTGGAGCCGGACCTGGCGGTGCTGCTGGCGGGCATCCGCGAGGGCCGGCGCACCTTCGCCAACACGCTCAAGTACGTCTTCATGGCCACCAGCGCCAACTTCGGCAACATGTTCTCCATGGCCGGCGCCTCCCTGCTGCTGCCGTTCCTGCCGCTGTTGCCGAAGCAGATCCTGCTCACCAACCTGCTGACCGATCTGCCGGAGATGACCATCGCCACCGACCGGGTGGATCCCGACTGGATCGAGCGGCCGCACCGCTGGAGCCTGTCTTTCATCCGGCGCTTCATGGTCACCTTCGGGCTGGTCAGCTCAGTGTTCGACTACCTCACCTTCGCGGTGCTGCTCTGGGTGCTGAAGGCGGATGCGGCCCAGTTCCGCACCGGCTGGTTCCTGGAGTCGGTGATCTCGGCCGCCTCGATCGTGCTGGTGATCCGCACCCGCGGGCCCCTGTTCCGCAGCCGGCCCTCCCGCTGGCTGGTGGCCGCCACGGTGGCCGTGGTGGGCCTCACCCTGCTGCTGCCCTGGACCCCCCTGGGCGCGCTGTTCGGCCTGGTGCCCCTGCCGCCGGTGTTCCTGGCTCTGCTGGCGGTGATCCTGGCGGCCTACGTCGCCAGCGCCGAAACGGCCAAGGGCTGGTTCTACCGGCATCTGGGGCGCTGATGGCCGCCTCCCTGAACGCGGGCTTTGCCCACCTGCCGGGCGCCTTCCGCTCCCTCGCCGCCGACGTGGTGCTGCGGGGGCTGGAGCCTGGAGGCCTGCTGAGTCCCCCGCTCAGGGGGCGCCGCCGCTCCAGGCGATGCCGGCCAGGTCCGCCAGGTCCCGGTGCCAGCTGGCCAGATCGTTCCTCTCCAGGTGGTGCAGGTGGTCGTGGCCGCAGGCCCTCGCCAGCACCTGCATCAGCGCCACCGTCGAGCGGAAGAAGCGCTCCAGCCGCTGGGCGGCGTGCTCCACCTCCAGCCGACGGCGCAGCTGGGGATCCTGGGTGGCCACTCCCACCGGGCAGCGGTTGGTGTGGCAGATCCGGGAGCCGACGCAGCCGATCGCCTGGATGGCGGCATTGGCCAGGGCGATCCCGTCGGCCCCCAGGGCCAGGGCCTTGACGCAGTCGGCCGGGGAGCGCAGGCCGCCGGTGACGATCAGCGTGACCTGGCCGCTGGCCCCGTGGCGGTCGAGATGGGCCCGGGCCCGGGCGAGGGCAGGGATGGTGGGTACGGCCGTGTGATCACGGAACAGCAGGGGGGCACCGCCGGTGCCGCCGCCGCGGCCATCGAGGATCAGGTAATCGGCCCCGGCCTCGAGGGCGAAATCGAGATCGGCCTCGATGTGCTGGGCGCTGAGCTTGAAGCCCACCGGGATGCCGCCGCTGAGCTCCCGCACCCGATCGCCGAAGGCGCGGAAATCGGCCGGGGTGTGGAGATCCGCGAAGGTGGCGGGGGAGCAGGCCGGCTCGCCTTCGGGGATGCCGCGGATCGCGGCGATGCGCGCCGTGACCTTGGCGCCGGGGAGGTGGCCGCCGGTGCCGGTCTTGGCGGCCTGGCCAGCCTTGAAGTGGAAGGCCTGCACCAGGGGCATCAGGTCGTCCCGGTAGCCGAACATCGCCGGGGCGAGCTCGTAGAGATAGCGGTGGTTGGCGGCCTGCTCCTCCGGCAGCATCCCTCCCTCCCCGGAGCAGATCCCCGTGCCGGCCCGCTCGGCTCCCGTGGCCAGGGCCAGCTTGGCCTCCTCGGAGAGGGCGCCGAAGCTCATGTCCGACACCAGCAGCGGAATCTCCAGCCGCAGGGGTCGCCGGGCCGCAGGGCCGATCACCAGCTCCGTGCCCACCGGCGCATCGACGGCCAGGGGCCGGCGCGCCAGCTGGGCCGTCAGGATCTGGATGTCATCCCAGAGGGGCAGCCGGGCGCGGGGCACCCCCATGGCCGCCACCGGCCCTTCGGCCCCCACCGCGTCGAGGCCATGCTCGGCCAGTTCATGGATCAGCTCCAGATTCGGTTCCTCCGCGGTGGCGTGGGGCGCGGGCATCCCGCCGCCGTCCACGGAAAAGGTGGTGCCCACCCGATCGGCGGGAACGCGTGCATGGGTCCCGTCGCACCAGGGGGGCGTGGCGGTCTGCTTGCAGCGACACAGCAGGGCCTTGCCGCTCTTCTCGGCCACGAAAGAGAGCGGTGTGAAGCCGCTGCCTTCGTGGGATCCATCGCAGAAAGGCTGGTCCGCTGAGCGGCCGCAGGCGCAATAGGCGTACTCCTTTCCCTGCTCCAGCGTCACGCTGATGGGCGTCCTGGCGGCCACCGTCGGTGCGGGCATCGGAGGTCTCGCGAAGGTGCGGAGGCCTGGGCCCCGTTCCCAGTGTGGGCGCCAGAGTGGATCCTGCGAACGCGCGCCGGGACACTGCGCCGGGCCGCCGGGGAGGCCGACATGAAGGCGATGGTGATCGAGGCCTGCTGCGACATGGCGCGCACACCGGCCCCGCTGGTGCCGATGGACCTGCCGACGCCCGTGCCGGGGCCCGGCGAGTTGCTGGTGGAGGTGGCGGTCTGCGGGGTGTGCCACACCGAACTCGATGAGATCGAGGGACGCACCCCGCCACCCCGCTTTCCGGTGATCCCGGGCCATCAGATCGTCGGCACCGTGGCCGCCAGCGGCCCCGGCAGCGAAGGCTTCGCTCCGGGCGACGCGGTGGGCATCGCCTGGATCTTCCACGCCTGCGGCAGCTGCGCGTTCTGCCGCAGCGGCCGGGAGAACCTCTGCCCGGCCTTCGTGGCCACCGGCCGGGACGTCAACGGCGGCTACGCGGAGTACGTGACCGTGCCGGCGGCGTTCGCCCATCCCCTGCCGGCGGGGCTGGAGGCCGCGGCGGTGGCACCCATGCTCTGCGCCGGGGCGATCGGGTACCGCTCGCTCGAACTCTCCGGCCTGGCCGATGGGCAGGACCTGGGGCTCACCGGCTTCGGGGCGTCGGCCCACCTGGTGCTGCCGATGGTGCGCCACCGCTTTCCGGCCTCGCGGGTGTTCGTGTTCGCCCGCAGCGCCGTCCAGCGGGCCTTCGCCCTGGAACTGGGGGCCACCTGGGCCGGGGCCACCGAAGCCGTATCCCCCGTGAAGCTCCACGCCGTGATCGACACCACCCCGGCCTGGACACCGGTGGTGGCCGCCCTGAGGAACCTGCACCCGGGCAGCCGGCTGGTGATCAACGCCATCGGCAAGCAGGAGGCCGACAAGGCGGCCCTGCTGAACCTCGACTACCCCCGCGATCTCTGGCGCGAGAAGGAGATCCGCACGGTGGCCAACGTGACCCGCGCCGACGTGCGGGAGTTCCTGGCCCTGGCCAGCGCCGCCGGGATCCGCGCTGAGGTGAAGGAGTTCCCCCTGGCCGAGGCGAACCGGGCCCTGCAGGAGCTCCGCAGCGGCCAGGGGCGGGGGGCCAAGGTGCTGCGGATCGGTTCGGCCGGCGCTGCCGGGAACTGATCAGAGGCCCAGATCGGACAGGCCCGGGTGATCGTCGGGGCGGCGACCCAGCGGCCAGTGATACTTCCTCTCGCTCTCCTTGATCGGCAGGTCGTTGATGCTGGCGATGCGGGTGTGCATGAACCCCTGGGCATCAAACTCCCAGTTTTCGTTGCCGTAGGCACGGAACCACTGGCCGGAATCGTCGTGCCATTCGTAGGCGAAACGCACGGCGATGCGGTTGCCAAGGAACGCCCAGAGTTCCTTGATCAGGCGGTAGTCCAGCTCCTTGGCCCACTTGCGGGCCAGAAACTGCTGGATGGCCTCCCGGCCGCTGACGAACTCGGCCCGGTTGCGCCAGACGCTGTCCGGGCTGTAGGCCAGCGCCACCCGTTCCGGATCACGGCTGTTCCAGGCATCCTCGGCCAGGCGCACTTTCTTCGCCGCCGATTCGGCATCGAAGGGGGGAAAGGGGGGCCTGGGGGATTCCGGAGCGGTCACTGGAGCGGTGATTCGAGCGTGGACAGGCTAATTCAGAAAGGAATCGTGTAGGTGTTCCCCCGCTCACTGCGCACCAGTAGGGACGAGGAGGTCTGCCGGTAGGCGGCCAGGGTGGTGCGGCCGTTGCTGGGCTCGGTGATCAGTAACTTGCCGCATTCCTCCTGATCGTGCTGGCCGCAGGTCCAGGGCTCGCCCACCTTCTCCATCTCGATCTGCTTGCCGTCGGAGCGGAAGGTGACCGTGAACGAGCTTGAGCCTCCCGCGACCAGGCAGGCTTCGGCGCGGCCGTTGAAGCTGCAGGTCTGCCAGGCGGCCTGGGCGTGGCCTGCCGGGATGGCTGGGATCACCAGAGCGGCACAGGCGGCGGGCACGGCGCAGAGGGCCGCCAGGGGGGAACGCATTGAGCTGGGGGCCGGGGAGGTCCACTCTCGCCCCCGCGTGGAGGGCGTCGTGGCGCGTCAGGGCGTGGATGTCGGCGTCGTTGATGAAGATCTGGCGGATCCAGCGGAACCTTGACCAGGACCATTGTCTTGGCGCCTGGATGGAATGCAAAGCCCCATCCGGAATCCGATGCGCTTCGTTCGCAGCCGCCAGCCCGCTCAGCGCCGCGTTGAACCGCAGCTCCGAGCGTGGCGGAGTTGCCAGAGCGGCGGGGACTACCGACAAGGACAAGCAGGGCTTGTGTGTTATTCATTGCGAATGGTCAGCGTGTGTCATGGGAGTCAAGCAAGAGCACGCCTACCTCGGCCTTCAATACGATCAAGTCTGAGTAGACAAGCCCGAAAACGGCATCGTCGTCAACGGCTCCGTAGTCATGAGCAAGCAAGTTCCTGAAGTCAACGATCGCACGAGAATTGGAAATGGAACGAAATAGCCCCTCATCGAGAGCACTGACCCTTCTAAGCGCTTCCCCAATAATGATGAACTCTCGCTCAACAGCAGATCTCACGGCACGCTTGTTTCGGTATTCTTCCAGCGAGATGCCGCTCATGACGTCTTCAATCGCAGTGCATGCTTCAAGGACATCTCGCAAATGGGCAGAACCATCACGCGCCATAGACTAGTTTCTTGGTTCGATCAATCTCGTTGGCAATAATCTTGTTTTTCACCGCTCCCTGCATTACCAAATCAACGTCGGCTTGAAAGATGTCTCTAAAGGCCTCGCGAGCGTCAAGAAAGACGTGGAAGCGCTTGGTAATCTCTAATGGGCCAAATTCAACAAGAAGATCGATGTCGCTCTCTCCAGGCTTAAAGTCGTCTCTCAAAGCCGAGCCAAAGACAAACAGCCTCTCAATTCCATACCGCTGGCAAGCTGCGGCGATCTCTTCAAGCTTCTCGTCAATGAGGACTGACATGACACACCTCCACAGCACATTGTAAGCAGGAACCCAGGGAGGCCACCATGGGTGGCAGCACCAAGGCTATGGAGGAGCTATCGAAGGTAGCCTGATTGTCTACCGGATTTGATGGGGAATCGTGTAAGTGTCGCCCTGGGCGCTGCCCACCAGGAAGGCGGAGGACGCCTGCCGGTGTCTGGGCAGGGCTCGCCCACCTTCTCCATCTCGATCTGCTTGCTGTCGGAGCGGAAGGTGAGCGTGAAGGAGCTGGAGCCGCCCCCCTCACCCCCCCAACCCCCTACAAGCCCGCAGCACCACATCGGCGCAGCGCCCGTAGACGGCGGCCCGCCAGGCGGGGCTGTCGATCAGGAAGGCGTCGCGCACCTGGCGGCGGATCGCTTCGCGGTGGGGGGTGGGGCGATCGGGCACGGCGTGCAGCCAGGCGTCGGCGCGCAGGGCCGCCAGCACCTGATCGATCGGCTGGGTGCCGAACTCCAGGGCCAGATAGGTGAGCTCCAGCGCAGGGAGCATTCGGCGCAGAAACACCGGCACCGAGCCCGACACCACCGATGAGCTGGAGGGGCCAAGGCCGGGCCGGGTGACCTCCGGGCCATACCAGCGCTGCAGCCGCTCCCAGTCGTCGTCTGTGCTGCCGCTGCCGATCAGCTCCCCGTTGTCAGCCGGAACAACCTGGTGGCACTACACAGCCAATGGTCTGGATCGGCCAGGGCAACGGGAATAGCCATCCCTTGCCTGAAACCGAAGCCCAGATAAGATCAACCTCTAAAGATCATCCTTGGGATGTCGATCTACAGTCCGCCGATGGTCCTGGCCCAAGCGACTCCATCGACCTACTTCCAAGAATGAAAGCAGTCATGACGCCCCTCAAGGTCTCTGTTGGTGTTGCCGCTATCATCGCGAGCCCTGCAGCCTGGTTCCTAGACGCTTCCAAGGTCTATGCGCAAGCCGTGCCCAGCTGGATCTACCAGTCGCAGAATAGTCTTGTGGTTCCCTACATCAATGGGAACCTAAACTCCCGCAGCAATAACGGCACATTTAGCAATCAAGCAGCCAAGCTCTCCATATCGGTCGCCGGCAGCCAGCCCGTACCGCTAACGATGGACACAGGCTCGACCGGCATCGCCATCTCCCGTAGGTACTTGCCCAGCGATGCGCTGAATAACCTTACGCCGATGGGGGCGGGTGCCATCAATTACGACAGCAGCGGCGCCACACCGACCGGTACTTTTTACCAGCTGCCAGTGAGCATCCTCGGCGGCCGCTTGAACAGCGCGAACGGCGCGCCGGCTGTGGGAACGACGTCGGTCAAAGTTCTCGTGGTGACAAATGACAACAACACGGCATACTTCGGCATCGGCAACAACCGCAACAACGTCTACAGCGGCACTTTTGATGCCACCAAGAGCTTTAAGGAGAATGTTGCGGCGGGCAACCTCATTCCGACTTCGGCCGTCGGCATGAATCCGCTGATCGACGTTGCCATCGCCGGTACAGCACTGCCAAACCAGGGCTACGTGGTGATGAATAATCAGGTTGTTGTTGGCCTAACGACGCAAAACAATGGCTATTCCTTCATCAAGCTCTTACCGGATCCCGCCAGTGGCACACAGATGTGGCAAGGAATCCCGGTGACGATTGGTGCCACAGGCAAAGCCCCTGCAATCGGCAGTCTCTTGCCGGACACGGGCATTGGTTATGCCTTCCTCAATCCAGATTCCCCCGGCACTTTCACAGTCAATGTCTATTTGCCCGGCATGTCCCCGCAGCAGGGCGCCTTCTACAGTTTCCATAAAGATCCGAACGGCACGAGAAGCAACTGCACGGCTGATGCCTCAAACGCCATGCAGCCTTGCTATGTGGAGGCGGGGACTTCGACAACCGGTTTCCTCAATACCGGACGCCAGTTCTACTCGGGCTTGAACTATCTGTTCGACCCGGTTAACGGCTATGTCGGCTTCGCGATCCCGAGTTCTGCGAGTTCTGACCTGCCAACGACAGCAACAATCACGCCACTGCTAGCGCTTACAGGCACGGTCGCCTTTTCGAACGGGCTCGGCATTTTGTTGCCGGTTGCCCTCTTCGGGCCCGAGCCCACCACCATAACGACACAGGCGGGCAACACCGTGGCGTTCCATGCACCTTTTTGGGGTTTCGGCAACAGTCTGACCCTGAGCGGCGGGGGTGACTTCTCCTTCACCGCCCCAGTCAACCTGGGTAGCGGTGCATTCAGCCTTCAGCAAGGAACCGCAGCGATTGGCGCCGGCCTGTCCGCCGGAAGCTTCGCTGTTAGCGCGCAGGGCGCGCTGAGCAACAGCGCGGGCAGCACCATCAGCAGCACCGGGGTCAATCGGAATCTCGGCATGTTCATGAACAACGGCCAGTTGAACGGCAACTTAGAAAACTTCGGCACGCTGAGCGGTACCGGAACAATCCAGGGCAACTTGTTCAATTCTGGCATCATCGCGCCGGGCAACTCCATCGGCACCCAGACTATCAACGGCAACTACGTCCACCAGGGTGCAACCATTGTCGCAGAAATCCAGGGCCCCCAGAACGACCGGATCAATGTGACCGGCAACATCACCAACTTCACAGGAATAGCAAATCTCGTTCCCTACGGAGGTGGATCCCCATTCCCAGGATTCGTTTACACCATCCTCTCGGCCCCCAACAGCATTGACTTTGCTACGGGCAGCAGTCTCACGCTTGTTCAACCTCAGATCACCAGTGCGCTGCTCAAGACGGGTACCACGTTGATTCAAAATCCCCTGGGTGATCCCAGATCCTTCGCCGTTCAGTGGAAGCCCAACAACGCAACCGGTGCTGTTAGCTCAGCCATGCAGGCCCTCGGTAACGGGGGTGCCAACGCCTCCTGTATCGCGGGCTCCCTGGATCGCGCCTTCCATGCGTTGGCGACCAAAGCGGGTGGAAATGCCAACAACACGGGCTCGTTTGTCGGATCCACAGGCTTCACCACCGGGCAGGTAGCCGCTGCTGGTATGAGCACGGGCTTCATCGATGCTCTCAACAATCTGGTGCAGCTCCCCTCCACCAGTCAGTTGGTGGCTGCGGTGAATTCCCTCTCGCCACAGTCCTATGCGGCCTTCCAGAGCGTTGGCTTGGACACGCTGAAGCAGCAGCGCGAAGCCGTCCTCGCCCAAACGGGTCAGTGCCTGAGCAATGGCTGGGTCATCAATGGCACCAGGGCCAAAAAGCCGCTCTGTGCGTTCGGACTGGCCCAAAACAACACCAGCACCATTCGAGGCACGTCAGATCTTTCCTCCTACAACTCTGGTGTCTTCTCCGGTGGCATTGGGCTTGAGTACTATCCCAGCAAGCAATGGAGCTTCGGTGGCAGCTACAGCTATGGCACCTCCTATGCCAATAACTTCTCCTCCTCCGGTGCCACGGTTACGGCGGGGGTGAACAGCATCAACCTGTTCGGCACTTTCGCTGCTTCAGATCAATGGCGCGTACGCGGCCTGCTGAGCTACAGCAATTTCAACATCAATGGCTCCAGGTCGATTGCCTTCATCGGCAACGGCTCGTCGCTCTCAGCCAATACCAATGCCAACGGCTTCACAGCCGCCATCGAAACGGACTACGCCATCCCCATCACGGAGCCATCAGCCCAGATTCAAGCCGTCATCAAACCCCTTCTGAGCTTTGCCTGGGGTGGCTACCAGCAATCTGGATTCAGCGAATCTGGCGGGCCACTCAGCCTCAGCGTTAACTCCAACACCGCCAACAGCTTCGTCACCACGGCTGGCCTTGAACTATCCACCAGCCCGATCCCCCTGAACAAGGACAAAACGGTCAGCATTCGGCCCAACTTGCTCCTTGCCTACCAGGTTGATGCCTTGGCCAAAAATGCGGCCTCAAAGTCACTCAACTCCACCTTTTCCGAGGCCTCAAGCGTTTGCACAACATGCTCTACCCAAGGGCAGAACCTTGGCATGAGCGCATTGAACGTGGCGGGGAGCGTTGATGTACAGGTCAGTCCATCCACCTCCTTCTACGTGAATGCTTCCTACAGGGCCTATTCCAACGCTTCACAATTTGGCTATGGCGGTGGCGTAAGAGTGAAATTCTGAATTCCACACCAACGCGGAGTTGGAGGCCACTCAGCCCCCCAACCCCCGACAAGCCCGCAGCACCACATCGGCGCAGCGGCCGTAGACGGCGGCCCGCCGGGCGGCGGCTGGGCGCCCAGGCTCCCCCGCCATGGCGGGCTGCCTACCATCGCCCCTTTGCCGCCCTTCCCCATGGCCAGCCAATGGCAGAACTTTCTGCGCAACCTGGGGGAGTGGCGGGGCAGCTTCACCACGATCAACGCCGGCGGCGAGGTGCTGGAGAGCCATCCGTCGGTGCTGACGCTGGCGGCGGGCGACGACGACGACCGCCACGTGCGCTTCAGCCTGCAGCGCTGGCCCGCCGGCACGGCGATCGCCCCGGGTGGCGGACCGGCGCCGGGGGCGGGCGAGCCCAGCCGCGCCAGGGAGCAGGACTACCGGACCCTCGGGCGCCAGGTGGTGTTCTTCGATTCCGGGGCGTTCAACAAGGGGTCGCTGCAGGTGGCGCCGAACACGGTCTTCGGCGGTGAGTTCGGCTTCATCGCGGCGAACCGGCGCCACCGGATCGTGCAGCTGTACAGCCCCGACGGCCACTTCGATCAGCTGGTGCTGATCCGCGAGTTCCGCGCCGGCAGCGACGCCGCCGAGGCCGCGCCCGCCAGTGCCGAGCAACTGCTGGGCCACTGGGAGGGCCAGTCAGCCACGATCAGCGCCGACTGGAGCGAGTCCGACACCACCGATGTGCGACTGGAACTGGGGCCCGCGGAGCTGGCGGAGCTGCGACTGCTGCCCGATGGCGGCCTCGTGCACCTGCCGGAGCAGGTCAGCCACCGGGCGGCCTTCGAGCTGGTGGGTGGCTGGCTGCCGGCCCCGGGCCGGATGGAGCGCCTGATCCGCCGCTACGACGCCACCGGCGCCTGGATCTCCGCCAGCCACGAGGTGCTGGAGCGCCTCTGACGGGCCGGCACGCCGGCAACGGCCTCACCGCGGCGGCAGCACATCCAACAACTGCGATAGATATGGAAATCACTATCCGTCGTGGGAAGCAGCGGTGAGTCGTTGATCTCCGCCAGGCGAATCAATGCGGCATCCGCCAGAGAAGGGGGATTGCAGAAACGCCGTCAACGCGCGTCGCACCAATTCGGACTTGCTGAGACGGCGCCGTTGAGCCTGCTCGGTGAGCTGGGCATCAAGGGCCTGGCTCAACCCCCCAACCCCCTACAAGCCCGCAGCACCACATCGGCGCAGCGCCCGTACACAGCGGCCCGCCAGGCGGGGCTGTCGATCAGGAAGGCCTCGCGCACCTGGCGGCGGATCGCCTCGCGGTGAGGGGTGGGGCGATCGGGCACGGCGTGCAGCCAGGCATCGGCGCGCAGGGCCGCCAGCACCTGATCGATCGGCCGGGTGCCGAACTCTAGGGCCAGGTAGGTGAGCTCCACCGCAGGGAGCATTCGGCGCAGAAACACCGGCACCGAGCCCGACACCACCGATGAGCTGGAGGGGCCCTGGCCGGGCCGGGTGACCTCCGGGCCATACCAGCGTTGCAGCCGCTCCCAGTCGTCGTCGCTGCTGCCGCTGCCGATCAGCTCCCCGTAGCCCCAGGGGCCCAGGCCGGTGTGCAGGTCGATCACCGCCAGGCGGCGGCAGGCCGGGCCCAGGTGCTCGGTGAGGATCTTCTCCAGGGTGGACAGCGACCAGCTGGGGCGGCTGCCGCCGTAGAAGAGGCCGGTGGGATGGGTGTACTGGCCGCGCTGCAGCGCCGCCTGGTAGGCGGCCATCCCGTGCCCAGTGATGAAGGCCTCCAGCAGGGTGTCGGCCCGTTGCCGCTCGGGGCCGTCCCAGTCGCCGGGCAGCAGGGCGTCGTGGAGGGCGTCGTAGGCCGGGTTCTCGGGCAGGGGGCCGCGGAAGTCGAGGCCGTTGCGGTTGAGATCAATGTTGTGTTCGTTGCCGCGGCGCAGCCAGGCGAAGCCATGGGGGTTGAGGGCATGGATCAGCAGCGCCCCGCCGCCGGCCGGCAGGGCGCCGTGGAGTTCATCCAGCAGAACGCCCACCTGGCAACCGGATCCGGCCAGGCCCTCCACGCCGTGGGTGCCGGAGATCAGCAGCAGCAGGGACTCGGGCTCGGCGGGGCCCAGGGCCGCCGCATCGATGGCGAGCGGCTCGCCGGCCGGGCCGCGGTGATCGGGCAGGACATGGCTGCTGAGCCGGGCGCCGGCGCCACGGGCGGCGGCCAGGAACACCTCACGGGCCGAGCGGTAATCGGGGCGGAAGAAGTCGCTGGTGGCCATGGGGGATGGGGTGGGGCCGGGGGCGTTCAGGCGTGGCGGTGGGCGTGGGGGGTCATGGTATGGATTTCGGTATCGCTGGTAAAGATCTTCTCAAGCACGGGATGATCGCCGTCACCCCTGCGACTGGTCGATCCTGCAGAGCCTAGAATTGGGCCATTGTCTTGGCATATGGACGGACGGTATTAGGGCGTATCGCTCTAGATCGGAATTTGCGCCTGGATCGCCATAGATACAAAGAACCATCAGGATGTTATTGTACTCCATCCGCAGCCACCTGCCCCAGTCTGCATAGCAGCAGAAGGTCACCTGAATTGCCAAAAAAGGCAGCCTTGCTTGCAAGATTTACGCAAAGCCTTGCCGAACAGTCCTTCAATGACAAGTTCCTCCATCTGTCCGTCAAGGGCAGGAGACTTCATTGTCTCGATCAGCTTGCAGGAGTGGAACGCAGGAAGCAAGCGCTAGCGAAGCAGACTTGACAACGGCATAATTACTCTGGCGGCTTGTTCAATCGTTTCTCCACACAACAGAAAGGATTTCAGGGCATCTACCTCGTCAGAAGAGCTCAAGCCACATCTGCTGAACTGCCCACACGGGCACTCAACTTCAGCCTTAAGGCCGGAACGACAATTGGGATCATGAAAAGTCTCAGACCAAGCACTCCAGACATTGACTCGTAGAGACACTCTCAAGAAAGGGATGAATCCCCGATCACCATCGTCATCCCCTGCATCTGTCAATATCACCCGAGGCGTTGTAGATGAAGACCACATCCCCATCTGCCTTATCAGTGCAAGCCTCAAGGCAGTCCACCTTATCCAATAACGCATGGCAATTCTCGGCGATGTCAAAATGACTGGTCGTGATTTCAATTGGGACTCTGAGCTCAGAATTCATGTCAGCAGATGAGCATTCCCACAATCCTTGCCCCATGGGCTCTTGCCAAGGGCAACCAACAGAATGATGAAGGCAGAGACTCACTCTATGTAGCAGATCCTGCAGCAAAGCCTTAGTTGATATTCCAACTAGAAATGCCTGTCACCAAAAGCATAACGGTATAAGGAATCAAAGCTCGTCCCATTCCTATGTCTATTCGCTCAGCTCATAATTTCCCTGCTGCAATAGTTCAGGAGGGCCGATTAATTCAAAAGCACGATCAGCCGGTACGCAAAGGAAGGCTGAGACCCTAAGTCAGCCGCTCCTGCCGCCTCAGAAGGAAAAAAAAGATTTATGTCAGCGACAAAGGAGGAAATGCCATTCGGCTTATAGAAGAGGCATCAGAATCACGATATCAACAAGAAGAAGAATCATGAAGAAGATATGGTCCCGGATTAACGAAAAGCAAAGAAGGGCACTCCTCTACTGGGAGAGGATCGTGTTCATCGATTTCTTCTGGGTCGCAGTCTTCATATTCTGTGGAGTTCTGCTCCTCATTAGTAGGCCGATCACGAGGTGGCTCCTTGCTGCCATCCTGTGTATACTTATTCTCCGGTTTGCTCATCGTATCCCCCCGATACGATGGCTATGGGTAGGACTGTTTGGAGAGCGGAAGTTCTGGGACTGGATGACGTTACTCTGCGCCCCCATCATTCTCTCGACCATCGGCCTATGGATCTCCAACGGGATCAATAAACAACAGCGCAACTTCTCTGTTATCAGCGACAGGCTGAAGATTTCTAATGACTATTTTAACGAAATGTCTAATCTTATTCTCTCTACTGACTTCATGCGGATGACAGCGAGGCACAGAGAGGAGGCTCGGGAGGCAGGTGGCAGAAGCGCCATCCAGAGCAAGGAAGAAATAGCCGAATACTGCGATCCAGACCGAAATAATCCTCTCACTAGCATTGGCTATACCCGTACTATTACGGTCCTTCGCTCACTCACGGAACTGACGACGACAGAAGAGACTCATACGCCAATCAAAAGAGGCATTCTCCACATGCTTTATTATTCTGGACTAATCAACAGGAAAGGACATGTGATCAGCCTTCAGCAGGCGCAGCTAACCGAAGCCGACCTGTCTAACATTTACCTGGGCAACTCATGTTTTGACTCGGTCGATTTTTCTTCATCCAACCTGGTGAAAACAAATATGGAGAACAGCAATCTTGTTCGAGCCGCCTTTCTAAACGCCAGACTACGAAAAGCCAAGCTGGGCGGTTCCAATCTCGTCGCTACAAACTTCTCAAATGCGTCTATGGAAGAGTCAGTTCTGGAACGATCTGACATCAGAGATGCGAAACTTGATGGAGCAGTCTTAGTAGCCAGCCAACTTAGCAATACGGACCTAAGAGGAGCCTCGCTGGTTGGAACAAATCTTCAGCGGGCAAACCTGAGCAGGGCAGATCTTAGGGGAACTGATTTGAGTGGGGCGGATCTACGGGGTGCCAACATGAAAGCAGCGAAGATTGGTCCCACGACCAAGCTGATAGGAGCCTGCTTCAATACAAAAGCAATTAACAATAGCTCGCAGATCAAAACTCAGCATGAATGGCAGAAACGGCTTGGGCTTCTTGACAGGCTCTTTCAGGTTGACAGATTAATGGGAGAGAAAGTAGAGATAAGCAGTGGCACAGTGTTTCCTGATAAGTTCGATCCTCACACAAAGAGAATGCAAGAGTCTAATGGCGTGACATGCAAAACATTTCAGAAAGCTACTTTAACTGAATAGCAGTGGAAGCAGCCATGGCTCACCAAGCAAGCAAGGCATGGTGATTCGGAGAGCCTCTCAGTGCGCAACATGCACCGCAAGCAATGAATCAATCACTCGGTAGACCTATGTTGAACCAATTCATGCTACTTTTTGTCCACATCCTGTTCGCATTACTCCTTCCGGCGAAGGCGGAGACTGCCCGGATTCCATCGGCTCCGCTGATGACAACAACAAGAAGTGATAATGCCCAGCAAGGTATACCTATATTTCGGATTGGTGTTGCAGACTCTGATGAATCCCCAAAGGAAACGAAAGAGTCTTTGGAAGTGGGATCTATCCTTGCGACCTGTATACCGCTGAGGAAGGGACAGCCGATCCTAGATAAAGATGGTCTGCCATTTCTAGGCTATCGGATTCTCTTCGATCCCAGACAGGCAAGTGCGAAGTCAAGTTCATTGATCAACGAAGAGTTGCATCACATAATGGCTCAGAAAGTGCTCAATCATCACTGTGCTGCCAGCCAGCTTGACGTCGTCCAAGCAAAGAATCTGATTGGACGTGCCGTCGCACCTTGGTTGCAGCCAGTGACGAAGGCCATACCAAACATTCAGCCCCCTGGCCGCGAGAGACCACCCTCTGAGAAGGTTGGCAGCCTGAGCAAGCATGACCTTTTGATCAGGGAATTTCACCAGTCTGACGAATGCCTGAACGCGAACAAGGACACCCGCAATCGGAGAGAGAATCTGGAAGAGGCTTGGTACAGATTTATTGCGAAGATGACGGGCCGCTGGAGCAAGAGTGATCTGATGGAAAGCCATCATCTTGATACCACAATAAGAACTGCTATATTTGAAAGTAATCTCAAGCAGGCATGCTCGCACTTTGGACTCTGTGAGCGCAACATCATTGCGTTAACGATTCGGAACCGTGCTGTAGAAAAGTGCGACCAACGAAAGGGATGCCGTTATCATGGGGACTTTCACGGGGTTTCGTCACTACCCTCTCAATATCACATCTGGAACGAAAGCTATACACAGAGCGGGGAGTTGACGTCTTGCTTCCTTAGGGCTGGAGCGGCTGGCAATACTCGCATACGGCAAGTTTATCTTCGTAGCATTTCTGATATTGATCAAATTCTTTTCGCTGGAGACGAGGGGCTGATGGCTGTTTTTCCTGGCACTTCTCTGTCTGAGCTTAAACGTGTTCAGCATTACTATCACCCTCTCGGCATGGGGAAATGCTTCCCGGATCGGCCCAATGCCCGCTTGATTTCAATGGCCCTGATCAGAAACGGTGGTGACCATGCGCTCATCGTTGGTCAGTACGTGAATCTGGATGACGCAAACCCACTGGGCAGAACCTTCAAGGTGCTGAATGTAACAACAACGCCGGATGGATTCGACAGGATCGAGACGAAAGACAGCTATCCGGGCTTCCGTCTCGATCCTGCCATCGCTCCTAAGCCAGAACTAGAACGCTGTAAGCCCTATGGAGCTCCACCAGGGTGTACATGGGGAAAAGTCGGCTGCTTTCGGAGGCTGCCGAGCTGGGCTACCGATGGGCAGCCAATAAAGATTCAATGCCGATCAACTGCGACTGACGAGAATTGTCAGGGAGCTTCGAGAACTATCGATCTAGTCATCGGAGGACCATGTGATCGCCGTATCCAACCCATTATGGGAGTCGACTGAACGCGGTGCTTTTAGCCTCTAAGGCAATGGAGGTGGCTGCGGATTGCCATGGCTGGGCTGGGACCTCTGCCATCGTGCTGGCAGAGCCTCCGATCCTTGGGAGCCTTCAGACCATTCCGTCAATTCGGCTAGAAAATGGCCATATCTAAACTCGGCAGACTGCCGGTGGCGTCTGTGGGGATGTTGACTGACATCCAGTTCCAGTCGTTTCACAACTCTGGGTAGTGGCCCATACCCTGAGCCGCCAAGGCAGGATTGCCGCTGAATATGCGAACGAGCTTGCTTGAACTCCCGTGCTTAGAAAAGATGTCTTCTCTCCGAGTCGTAAACCCGGGCCTTCAACTCACGGTGATTCGCGAGATATTGGGCTAACAGCTCATTCTGGCAAACTTCACTCGTACGTCATCTGTAGCCGTCTGACTACAGCTTCCGACCGCTGGCTCTTTGGCTCCGATCGATGTCGACACCCTTCAACCGATCCGGACTAGAAGCGGGCAGAATTGTAAAGAGGGCAAGGCACTATCCTGCTCCTGTCTTTAGAACTGCTGTTAGGTGGTCTCGGCCATGAAAAACAACTATCAATCATCTACAGGCCATTGGAGAATGGGATCCATTAGCTCCCTGAACTCGCGGCGAACATTTGCCTTGTAAGAGTTTTTAAGATCTGAAGCTAGATATTGCAATGCTGATTTTAATCTTTCCGAGATTGCGATTTGCTCTAAAATCTGCAATACGGCATGCAAATGTTCCTGGCAAATTGGATTTCTGAGCTTTGAGTTTACCTCTGGCTTGAATAGAGTTGCTATGCATTCAGTAATGCCAGCATCATCTAGCAAGCCAAAGAACCTATCATAAAGAGGAAGGCCGCTTGGGCTTACCCCTCGGCGGTACGAGAGGCCCCGGCCAAGGCGGCAACGCAGAACTATTTGGACCAAGCTTGAAAGAGCTTCTTTGGGTATATCAGCTGATGATCTAAAGTATTGCAGAATGTCCATCATTATGCTTGGCTCGTGGTAGTAGTTATCCCTGCCTTCATGTGCATCTTCCAAATCTTCGGCGAGCTTTTCAAGAGCAATGATTCGGGCAGGAAGAGATTCATACATTAACCCTCCCACAAGCGTCAGAAATTCAACTCCCTTTTCAAGCTTGTTTTGGTGGAGATTGGTGCGATAGCTATCAATTATGACTCCAATCTTATACTTTGTCTTGTCGCTTGCGCACTGCCAGACAGTAGGCGATATCTCAGAAATATTTTTGCGCAAGACTTGGCCAGAGCTAGGGTCTACAAACATCCCAAACGTCGTCATTAGCAGATTATTTACATGGGCTGGCGAAAGATGCCTGAGTTCTACTTGGAGACGCGAAATTGTCGCATTATCAATAACATCACTGTTTGTTCTTAGATTGTCTACCAAAGCCCTGATTTTAATCGCGGACTCTGAGGGTTGATCTTGTAGCACCTCTTTTACACATGTCTGCAGCCATCCGAGCAACTCGAATCCCCCGATAGACTCAACGTTTGGATGAGACGCAGCCAGCTCATTACGCATGGTAAGAATATTGTCCAACTTGATATAAACAATATCTGAGATCAGCTCAAGTTTTCTACAGGTGTCGAGAAGCACAATGTCTTTAAGCCCGGACAGGTCATCTTCGTCCTTATAAGCCTCTCGATTTTTGCCGCCAACTGCAGCATCAAAAAACAGGTCTATTCCGTAAATACTTGCCTTCTTCCTTAGGCAGAGAACAACTTCGTTCCAAACATAGTTCAACGCAGCATCGAAAAGGCCAATTGCTGTGGCACCTACAAATTTCGACAGATAGCGAGCATCCTTCTTCACCTCAAATGGCAGAGTCGAAAGAAAGCTGGGGAGATTGGCAGCGATGACACCTCTTTCTTCAGTCGTGGCAATTATATTGTCAGTTGGCAATCCAAACTGCGCCAAGTACGCTGTAAAGATGCGTGAATCTGCGGCGAGTTGCGCAGGTTCAACTGGCTCAATTGATCCTTGGCTCATTGGTGGGCTTGTTCGATCGTAGCAATAACATAGTCTAACTTGCCGCAGAAAGCATTACGTGAGAGTCGATAGACTCATTATTCAAGTGTTTTTGCCTGTATTCTCAGTTCCCGTAGCTGGGAATTAGTACACCTAACCAGTAATGGGGCGCTTCCGAGGACCACTCCTCCCATGAGCTCCCCTTTCGGAGAACCTCATGACAGGCGACAGGAAAGACAGCCTGAACCCCCGATGCTTCAATGCCTATCGAGAGAACTTTCCGCTTTCTAGCAGTGGGTCACGGGTCCGATAACCACCTGTAGCAACCGCTACGCAAGTCTTGCCACGCTGCCCACCCTGAGCAGTGAAAGTCCCACAAAGAGACCCACCCCGTTCACCCCCGCCCACTACTCAGATCAAACGGCACCGTGAGCAGCAGGCTCCCCCCGGCGATCACGAACAGCCCCGGCAGGGAGATGTCGATCAGCACCCCCGAGAGGGCCTGGGACAGGGGATCGAAGGCGACGCCGGTGACTGCCAGGAAAGATGACGCCCCTGCCGTTGATCAGGCGGCCATGACCAAGGTAGCTGGATCAATGGCGTTTTCTGGACGCGGTGGATTGATCCAGACCACCTTCGGCTGACGCCAGCATCGGGTTCCGCGGCTCCAGCGGCGGGGGTGTCGCTGGCGGGCCTGCTCGTAGAGACGGG
>CALRMW020000020.1:0-50922 GCA_943369315.1 Synechococcus sp. UW140 | reverse complement strand
TCCGTCCCCTTTTGGGGACGATGAGGAGAAGCCACCCGAGGAGGGTGGCTTTTCTGTTGGCGTGTTTTGCGGCATGGGTGCAGGGCCATGGTCTGCGGCAGGGGCCAGGGACAGGGCAGGATGCAGGCATGCTGCTGCCCTAAAACCTGACGATGGTTCTGTCGTGAAATGGCGTCGTCGCTTTCGTCCTTTCTGGAAGGCCTATCTGCTGTGGCTCCGGGCGGACTGCGTTGACCTGAGTGCCGCTTTCGCCTATCACACGCTGCAGTCGTTCTTCCCGGCCCTGCTGATTGCGCTGTCAGTGGCCTCACGGCTTCTCGGTCGCGATATGGAGCGCTTCGATCGGCTGATCGTGCTGGTCGGCCAGGTGCTGCCCGCTTCCGCCCTGCCGGGCTTCGAAGCCACCCTGCGGCGCTTCACGAACCAGGGATTCGGTGCCGGCATCCTCGGCCTGGTGCTTCTGGCGCTCAGCGCCAGCAATATCTATCTAACGCTTCAGCGCGGGGCCGATCGGCTCTGGTGGAACCGGCCCTTCGGGTTCGACCACCTGCGCTGGCAGGAACACGTGCGTCGCTTCCTGGCTCTGCGCCTGAAGGCCCTGGTGTTGCTGCTGTTCGTTGGTTTGTTGATCGTCGTCGACCAGCTCTTCAGCACGGTGCGGCTGTTCGGCTCCAGGGGCTTCCATGACCAGCTGCAGGCCTTCCTGCCCAAACCCCTGCTGTGGGTCAGCTCCCTGTCCTTCGGACTGGATCTGCTCGTCTCCCTGCTGATCGGTTTCGGCGCCACCCTTCTGTTCCTCTGGATGCTGCCGTCGCGCCGGATTCCCTTCCGACCGCTGATCCCCGGTGCCCTGCTGGTGAGCGGCAGCCTCACCCTCTCCAACCTGCTGCTGGGCAGGAGCCTGCTCGCCCTCGGGGAGCGGTTTCAGGCCTACGGGGTGGTGGGCGGCGTGCTGCTGTTGACGCTCTGGGTGTGGCTGGTGGGTGCCGTGCTCTATTTCGGCCAGTGCTTCAGTGTGGTGCTTTCCGGCGGTGCTGCTGGGGGGCCATCGACACCTCTGCCGCGCTGATGATCGACCCGTTCCGGGTCAGGATGGACTGATCTCATTGGATCGACCCTTGGCCAAGCCTGTCCTCAGGATCCCGCCTCTGCCGGCCAGCCTGGCGCTGGTGTCCATGGCCGTGGGCGCGGTCGTGCTGATCGGTCTCACCACCCTGGCGCTGATTCCGTTGCTGGTCGGCCTCGGCCTGCTGGCGGCCTGGCTGGTGGCGGCCCTGCTGCTGGGCTGGGCCGGCCTCGAGGGCCTGGCGGCACTGGAGCGCTGGATCGAGAACGATCCACGCTTCCAGCGCTGATGGAACGGCGCATTCCCTGGTTGTGGATCGGTGTGGCGGCGGCTCTGCTGCTGGTGCCCACCTCGGCCGGCCGTCTGCTGCTCGATGTCATCGGCGGACTCACCCTGACCCTTCTGCTCCTGCCCCTGCTGGCGGGCGGGCTGGCCCTGATCGGCTGGCAGCTGGTCAGGCGTCGCCTGCGCACCTGCCCCAGCTGTGGCTTCGCCAGCCTGGGCACCGACGTCTGCCCGGCCTGCGGCAGTCCCTTCACGCCCGGCGATGGCCCAGGAGCGGCGGCGCCGGAACCCGCCGGCTCGTTCTTCTGGGGATCCGGGCCTGACAGGGAGATCGACGCCCGCGACGTGACGATCAACGTCGACGCCGTCGATGTGGAGGCCACGGCCAGCGGGGAACCGGGCGCCCGCGGGGGCGATGGGGCCTGAGCCCGGCAAGCCCTGAGTCTGATCAGCCCTGAGCCACCAAGACCGGAACTCTTCCAGTTCCAGCTCTGAGCCCTAGCCGGCCGGATCCGGCTCCGCCGGGCTGAGGCGGGCCAGCTCCAGCAGCCGGCGTTCGCGCAGATGCAGGAACAGGGGGGCCCCGAAGGCGAAGGCGATTGTCACGCAGCTGAGCAGGACCCAGCCGATACCCCGCATGCCCAGCCGGCGGCTCTCACGCACCATCCAGATCGTGACGGCCGTCGCCCCGATCGCCAGATCGCTGGAGAGGGAGCGGGCGGCTGGATTGGCATTGGCCTGGCGGATGAACAGACCCAGATCGAAGGCCGAGCCTTCGCTGCGGAGGAAGTCCAGATTGGCCATCCAGGGGAGCACCCCACCCGCCACGGCCAGCAGCAGATAGATCCAGGCGATCCAGCTGATACCGCCGGGACCGCTTCGGGTCGACAGGGTGTCGTCACTCATGGGGCGTAGGGCGTGGGGGCCAGCTCCGGCTGGCTGGGATCCCATTGCATCACCTGTTGCTCCACCCGGGCCAGCACCGCCTCGCACCGTTCGGCGTAGGCCAGCGCCCGGCGATAGAGATCGGCCATCGCTTCCACATCCAGGTCCTGGTCCTGCAGCTGGGCCAGACAGAGCTCAAGGGCTGTCTGGGCCTCCCGGAAGCTCAGGTCCTGGGCCACATCGTTCACGTCGTTCCCCTCGGCCGCCTCGTCTGGCTTGGCCCGATCGGCAGCGGTGGTCTGGCCTGGGACGTCATCGGCGGGTTTGGCAGAGGCGCTGGATCGGGGGGAGGACTTCGGCATGGGAGCAACGGGGGACAGGAATGGCGTGGAGTCCGCGGCGGGCCTGGCGGATCCGATGCAAAGAACTTGGGGGGCTGGGGGCTGGGGGCTGGACGCTGGCCCAGGCCGGTCCGCGGTGATGCGTCTCAGGGACCCGGGCCGTCCGGCTCGACCGCCTGCACCTGCAGGGCCACCCGACCATCCGCCAGTTCGGCGGTGATCCCTGCCCCTGGCCGCAGCTGGGCCACCGAACGCAGCAGGCGTCCGTCACCATCCCGGAGCAGGCTGAATCCCCGGGCGAGCAGGTGTCGCGGCGAAAGCGCCTGCAGCAGTTGCCGCCGCTGATCCAGCCACTGGCGCCGCTGGCGCAGCAGCCGGGCGGGGTGCAGCAGGCGCAGCTGGTCCTGGTGTGCGCCCAGCCGTTGCCGGGCCGAGGCGATCCGCAGCGTCAGCGTGCGTTGCAGATGGCCGCGTTCCTGCTCCAGGGCCCGGATCACCTGGCTGCGGTCCGGCAGCAGGGCCACCAGGGCCGCCGTGGGCGTGGCCGCCCGGTAGTCGGCCACCAGATCGGCAATGGTCACGTCATCCTCATGGCCGATGCCGCAGATGACGGGCCAGCGACAGGCCGCCAGGCAGCGGGCCAGGGACTCCCCGTCGAACACGGCCAGATCCTCCCGGCTGCCTCCGCCACGGGCCAGCACCAGGGCCTCGATGCCGAGGCGGTCGGCCTGTTCGCCGAGGCTCTCGACGGCGGCCACGATCTGGGCTTCCACGCTTCCCTGAACGGGGATCGGCACCACCAGCAGGTCGGTGGCGGGCCAGCGTTCCCGGGCGGTGCGCAGCATGTCGGCGAGGGCAGCGCTGGGCACGCTGGTGAGCAGGGCGATGCGACGGGGCCAGCGGGGCAGCGGTCGCTTCCGCTCCGGCTCGAACAGCCCCTCCGGCTCCAGCCGGCTGCGCACTTGCTCGAACTGGCGCAGGACGGTGGTCAGGCTGGGGCGCACATCCAGCACCTGCACCGTGAGGCTGGCCCGCGCCGCCCAGAAGTTGAGCTTGCCGACCACCACCACCCCATCCCCCTCCTGGGGCACGAAGCTGAGTTTCTGCAGCTGGGACGACCAGACCACCCCCTGGATACTGGCCTGGCCGTCGACGAGGGTCAGCCAGAGATGGCCCTTCTTCTGCTGGGGGCGCCCCACGGTGGCCTCCAGCAGGAAGCGGGGGGCGAAGCCGCGCTCCAGCAGGGAACCGATGGCCTGGTTGAGCTCGGCGACCGTGTACCGGGGGATGCCGTCGTGCTGGCGGGGGGACGCGCTGCTGCCAGGGGCCGTGAGCATGGAATCAGTGCTTGAGCTGGCGGTAGCAGAGCCACCAGTAGAGACTGAGCAGACCCGCCACCAGGGCCACGGCCCGGCCCACCGGATGGTCGATGCGCACCAGGCCCGCTCCGGCGATCACCAGCGCGCTGCTCAGCAGCCGGGCGCCGTCGCGCCGGTTGCCGACATAGAAGCGGGGAGCGGCGGCGGAAGGGGCCATCGGGAGGCGCTGCCTGGGGAGGGCCTCAACCTAGGACCGCTCGGGACAGCCTCCGGGCCCACGAAAAAGCCGCCGGCTGGGCCGGCGGCCGACGCCTTGAACGGGCTTCAAGGACGCTGGTGCTGGGGGAGACAGCCGGGCTTCAGCCGAGGCCGACCTGGGCCAGAATGCCCTGGCCGGTGAGAATTTCGGTCGCCAGGCCGATCACGAAGCCCATCATGGCCAGGCGGCCGTTCCAGGTTTCGGCGAAGTTGACGAAACCGAAGCGGGGCTGGGAAGCGTCAGACATGGAAGGAACCCTCGGTGGAGACCTGACTGTAACGAAACATGGAGTGGTCTTGACAGTGGCAGGGACTACAAAGGCGGGTGTGGGTTGCACGGTTGACAGCCGCGCCTGGCCATGGCAGTGAGGCCTCCTCTGGCGCCGGGACCCGGCGCCGGCTCCGTCTGGGGGCCCGGCGTGGACGACCGACGGCGGGCGCCCCGGGCCCACCTCCAGCGCCACCTGGCGGCGCCCCTGCCCAGCGAGACCGATCTGGTGCTGGTCACCGACCTCGACGGCACCCTGCTGGAGGGGTCCGTCTTGACGCGCCGCCGGGTCTATCGCTGGCTGGCCTCCCAGCGTCACCGGGTGCTGCAGGTGTTCAGCACCGGCCGGGATCTGCGCTCCATCGCCCGGCTGCTGGCTGCGGAGGCCGCCCTGGGACTCCATCCTCCCCACCTGGTGATCGGTGATGTGGGCTGCACCGTGGCCTGCGGCGCCAGCCTCATCCCCCTGGCCCTGGCCCTGGAGCCGATCGAGGCCCTCTGGCGGGGACGGGCGGAGAAGGTGCTGCCCCTGCTGGCCCTGGTGCCGGGCCTGTCCCCCCAGCCCCTCAGCACCGACCGGCGCCTGGCCTACGGCATCGACCCCCTCCGGCTCGACACCAGCCGGCTGGCGGCCATCGAGGCCCATGGGGTGGATTGCCTGGTCTCCGGCGACAAGTATCTCGACGTGCTGCCGCCCGGCGTCAACAAGGGCAGCACCCTGCTGGGCCTGCTGGAGTGGCTGGAGCTGGAGCCCGCCCGGGTGGTCACTGCGGGGGATTCCCTCAACGACCTGGCCATGTTCGAGACCGGCCTGCAGAGCGTCATGGTGGGCAATGCCGAGCCCGCCCTGGTGCGGGCCCTGCCGGGGCTGGCTCGCACCTACCGCGCCCGTGCCCATGGCTGCCTGGGCATCCTGGAGGGGCTGCGGCACTTCGGCTTCGGCCATCTGCTCGACGGTCTGCCCTAGGTAACGCCCGCTCAGCGACGCTCCCCGCGCGCCTCCCGGGCCAGGGCCGCCTTGGTGCGGGCGCTGGCGACGCCCTGGCGGGGATCCTCGGGCCAGGGGTGGCGGGGGTAGCGGCCGCGCAGCTCCCGGCGCACCTCGGCGTAGCCCTGGCTCCAGAAGCAGGCCAGGTCGCTGGTGACCGCCGCCGGGCGTCCCGCCGGAGACAGCAGTTCCACCCGCACCGCCAGCCGGCCGTCCAGCACCGTCGGTCCTTCCAGGCAGCCGAACATCTCCTGCAGCTTCACGGCCAGCACCGGGGTGCCGCTGCCGTAGTCCAGCGGCACCCGGCGGCCGGACGGCACCGGCTGGCTGAGGGGCAGCAGCCGGTCCAGCTCCCGGCGCCGGGACCAGTCCAGATCCCCCCAGAGGATCTCCGCCAGGTCGAGCTGCTGCAGGTCCTGGAGGCGGCGCAGGCCGTCGAGATGGGGGCCCAGCCAGGCCCCCGGGTCCTGCCGCAGCCGCTCCGGCGAACGGTCGGGCCAGGGCGCCCCCAGGTGCCGGTGGGCCAGCATCAGGCGCTGCTGCAGCTGGCGACTGGCGCGGCACCAGGGGAGCACCTCCAGGCCGAGCCGTTCGAGGCCCTCCAGCAGGGCCCGCTCCACCAGCTCCCCGCTGGCGTCCGGCCAGGGGCGGCGCTCCAGCACCAGGGCCCCGCTCCGCCGCAGCCGCTCGCACCGCACCCGCTGGTCGGTGCCGTCCCAGCGGGCTTCGGTCTCCTCCTCGACCTCCTCCGCCACCAGCTCCTCCAGGCCGCTGCGGGAGAGGGCCACCGCCAGCCGTACCCGCGCCTCCTGGCCCTGGCCGTCGACGCTGGCGATCGCCAGGGCTTCGGCGGCGGCGAGGGGATCCCCCGGGGGCAGCACGGCGCCGCGACCGCTGCGCATCAGGAAGCGCCCATCGCCCCGGCCCCGGCCCAGGGCCAGCCGCTCCGGGTAGGCCCAGGCCAGCAGCTGGGCGGCACGGATGTCGTCGGAGCCACCGCCGGCGTCGCCGCCTGAGCCACCGCCGGGGGCGATCGCCACGGGGTCCCCCCCGGTCCGCCCCTCCCGGAGCTGGCGCAGCAGCTGGGTCTGGAGCTTGGTCCAGGGGGCCCGGCCTGCGGCACGCCCGCTCCCCTCCGGTTCCGGGCTGCGCCGCAGCCAGTCGAGACGTCGCATCAGATCGCTGCCGGCCTCGCGGCGATCGAGGGGATCGCGCTCGCTGAGCAGCACGGCCACGGCGGTGGCGAGGGACTCCCAGCCCCGCTGGCGGGCCTGCAGCAGCATGTGGGCCAGGCGCGGATGCAGGCCCAGCCGGGCCATGGCCCGCCCGTGGCTGGTGATGCGCCCATGGCCATCGACGGCCCCGAGCTGCAGCAGCAGGCCGCGGGCCTCCGCAAGAGGCCGGCGGGGGGGCGCGGTGAGCCAGGGCAGGCTCTCGTCCTCCGCGGCGCCCCATTCCGCCAGCTGGAGGGCGATCGGCAGGGGATCGACCTCGAGCAGTTCCGGGGGATCGAAGGCGGCTCGCCGCTGCTGCTCCGCCGGGGACCAGAGCCGCAGGCACCGCCCCGGCCCCAGCCGCCCGGCCCGGCCGCTTCGCTGCTCGGCGCTGGCCTGGCTGGCGGGCTGGGTGACCAGCCCGTCCATGCCGGTAGCCGGGTCGAAGCGGCTGCGTCGGCTCAGGCCGCTGTCGATCACCAGGGTCACTCCCGCGATCGTGAGCGAGCTCTCCGCCACCGACGTGGCCAGCACCACCTTGCCCGCCGCTCCCTGGGGAGCCGCGATGGCCTGGCCCTGGGCCGCCAGCGGCAGCTGGCCGTGCAGGAGGTCCACCTCCAGCTCCTGGCCCCACGGGGTGGCCTCGATGGCCCGCCGCGCCGTCTCCAGCTCCCCCAGGCCGGGCAGGAACACCAGGGCGGTGCCCTGCGGCTCGGGTTCGGCCAGCCAGTGGCCTTCAAGGGCCCGCAGCACCTGGCGCTCCAGCCGCTCGTCCGGCCGCGGCGGCTGATAGGTCACCGCCACCGGATGGCTGCGGCCTTCGCAGCTGATCACGGCGGCCCCATCCAGCTCGGTGGCCAGGGGCGCCAGATCGAGGGTGGCGGACATCACCAGCAGGCGCAGCTCGGGACGCAGCAGGCTGCGGGCCTGGCGCACCAGGGCCAGGGCCAGATCCGCCTCGGCCTGGCGCTCATGGAACTCGTCGAAGATCACGCAGGCCACCCCGTCCAGCGCGGGATCGGCCTGGAGCCGGCGCAGGAACAGCCCCGCGGTGACCACCTCCAGTCGGGTGGCCGCCGATGTGCGCGACTCCAGGCGCACGCTGTAGCCCACACGCCCGCCGACGGGTTCACCGAGGCCGGCGGCGAGGCGCTCGGCCGCATGGCGGGCCGCCAGCCGCCTCGGCTCCAGCATCAGCAGGCGGCCCTCGGCGCCGAGGCTCTCCAGCAGGGCGAGGGGAACCCGGGTGGTCTTGCCGGCGCCGGGTTCGGCCTGGAGCAGGAGGGTGGCCCCGGGCCCGAGGGCGGCGGTGATGGCCGCGAGGCGGCCGTCGATGGGAAGGGGCGGGTTCAGCGCACGTGGCGGATGCCATCCACCGGGTGATAGGCCTCACCGGTGGTTTCCTCGTAGACGATGGCGGGAAGGCCGGTCTCGAACATGGTCTGGAGGGCCTCCTTCAGGTAGGGGTTCCAGCCGCCGGTGGTCACCTTGCCGTGGCGCACGGTCCAGTCCCAGGTGCCCTGGAGGTCACGGGGGATGCGCCCCTCCCGGTCGCGCCGGGCCACCAGATCCTGGGATTCGACGATGCCGACCAGGATCGGATCCTTTCCATAGGACGGCGTCAGGCTGAGCTCGAGCCGGATCGGGTCGTCCTTCACCATCTTGAGTCGAAACCGTGGCGGCAGCTTCAGTGCTCCGAGCACGGCCGCCACGATTCGCGTTCTCTGATCCACCATCGATCTCCGCCGGTTGGCGCATTCACCTCAGGGAGCCTATTCAGCGGCCGGCCGGCCGCGCTCAGTTCGGATCGGCGGGGAAGGCGGGCTGCTCGTTGTCGCCGCTGAAACGGACCGTCAGCAGGTCCTCCTGGGTCAGCTGGCCGTCCGCGTCCAGCAGCTCCGGGTGGATGGTGAGACGGCCGGTGCGATCACCGGCGGGGCCTCCCCGGTCGGTGGCGGCGGCTCCGGCATCGCCGGGACGGGGAATGGCGCCGAAGCCCTGCCCCATGACCCGGAACGCCTGCCACAGCAGAACGATGAAACAGGCCCCGTAGACGATCGGGAAGATCTGCGAGAGGAGGGAGGTCATGGCGCGATGGGAACCCCGCAGTCCGCGGACTCTCACCCATCATCACCCGTCCGACGGAGCGGTGGTGGTGGCCAGCATCCAGGCCCAGAGGGAGGTGCAGGCGGCTCCGAAGGCGAGAAAGGCCAGCAGCAGGCGGCTTGTGTCCATGACCCGATAAAAAACTTTACAAATCATAGCCGGTCAGGCCGGTTTGCCTCCCCTTTCTCGTTCCCGGGGACTTGCCTACGGTTTTTCCATCTGAGCTTCTTCACGATGCGTTCTTCGCGCGTTCTTGCCGCGGCCGCCGCCGGTTTGGCCACGGTCACGGCGGCGGCCACCGCCACGGTCACGGCCACCACGGCCCTCGTCAGCCCGACCCTCACCTCCCCCGGCCTGGCCCAGCCGGCTGCGGCCGTCCTCGGGCGGCAATCCTTCGTGGCGGCGGCCATCCGCCGGGCGGGCCCGGCCGTGGTCACCATCGACACCGAACGCACCGTGCAGTCGGCCGCCACCGGCGGCCTGCCCCGGGGTCTGCTGAACGACCCCCTGTTCCGACAGTTCTTTGGCATTCCCCAGCAGGGGGCCCCCTCGCGGCGCACCGAACGGGGCCAGGGAAGCGGGGTGATCCTCCAGGCCGATGGGCTGGTGCTCACCAACGCCCACGTGGTGGACCAGATCGACCGGGTGACCGTGGGTCTCGAGAACGGCCAGCGCTACGAGGGGCGGGTCGTGGGTCTCGACAAGCTCACCGATCTGGCGGTGGTGCGGCTGGTGGGGGCGGGCCCCTGGCCCGTGGCGCCCCTGGGCAATTCCGATGCCCTCCAGGTGGGTGACTGGGCGATCGCGGTGGGGAACCCCTTCGGCCTCGACAACACCGTCACCCTGGGGATCATCAGCAGCCTCAACCGCAACGCCAGCAAGCTCGGCATCACCGACAAGCGGCTGGATCTGATCCAGACCGACGCCGCCATCAACCCGGGCAACTCCGGGGGACCGCTGCTGAACGCCGATGGCGAGGTGGTGGGAATCAACACCCTGGTCCGCTCGGGGCCGGGGGCCGGACTGGGCTTCGCCATTCCGATCAACCGCGCCCGCGGCATCGTCAATCAACTGGTGGCGACCGGCCGGGCCACCCACCCCATGATCGGCGTGGGGCTGGATGAGGTCCGGGCAGGAAGCGGCTCCGGCGTTTCCCATGGTGCGGTCGTGGTTTCGGTTCAGCCCAACGGACCGGCGGCTCGGGGTGGGCTCAGGACCGGTGATGTGATCGTCGCGGCCCAGGGGGCCGTGGTGAAGGATCCCTCCCAGGTGATCAACGCCGTCGAGCGGGCGGGGGTGGGGGGAACCCTCAACCTGACGGTGAACCGTCAGGGGGCGATGGTGAACCTGCGGCTCATCCCTGGCGACATGGCCCTGCTGCGTCAGGGATGAGGAGGTTGCCCGGGCTCGCCCTCAGAAGAGGCCCGAGCTCGGCCCTCAGAGGACGTCCATGCCCCCCTTGCTGCTGTCGGGGCGAAGGGCGTCAAGCAGGCCGGCGTCCATGGTGAGCTCGGCGCCGAAACGGGCGGGGGCGCCCAGCTGCTGGCGCATGACCCACTGTGTGGCGGCCTTCTGGCTTTGCCAGGCCTGCAGCAGTTGCTTGGCCAGACCCCGCAGGACCTGCGGATCGCCCGTGGCGTCGATGGCCCGGGTCATGCGCTCCAGCTCGAATTTCTGACCGAGGCTGAGGGCGAGGGGTTCGGACATGGTGGGCTGTGCGATGGGGCGTTTCTGACCGGCCCAAAGCTACAAACTGTTTCAAGATGTCACGTAGCGGCTGTTACAGGGCCTATGCCCTGGTCAGGAAATCCGCTCAACCCCTGCCTCTGGTCGGTTCCCCCTTGCCGCCGTCCCTGCGCCGCGGTAGGGCCGGCGCAGAAGTAAGGAAGGGCCTGTCCCGTCCCGTCCAGGCCCTGGCCCCGTCTCCGGTCCCGACTGGTTCAGTGGCGCTCGCGCAGCTCTTCCACGCAGCGGGTGACGCACTCACCGTCCTCCAGGGAACAGGTGGTGATGCATTCGAAGTACACCTCCATCGCATCGCTGGTGCCGGCGGTCTCCTCGCGGTCCGCAGTCCAACCGTCGGTGACGACGTTCTGGATGGTCATCGCTGCTCCTGGATGGGTGACCCTGTCAGCCTATGCACACAGAAACGCCCACACCAGAGAAATGAGTCTTCCTGCCTAGGGAACGATGAAGTTGTATTTTGCGCCGCGCCCCTGGTGACGCCGCGCCCCTGGTGACGCCGCGTCAGCTGTCGGCCGTCCCCGCGGCTTTCGCCTTGGACGTCCCGCTCGCCTTCTGGGCGGCTTTGGCCTTCTGCTTCTGCCGCTGTTCCTCGCGTCTGGCGGCGAGGCGACGCTCCTGCTCCAGCCGCCCGCTCTCTTCGGCCTCCTCCCGTTTCTTCTCCTGGTAGTAGGCGTAGTCGCCGCGGTAGAGCACCAGCTCCCCGTCACGCACCTCGACGATTCGGTTGGCCACCCGGCCGATGAAGAAACGGTCGTGGGAGACCAGCAGGGCGGCGCCCTCGTAGGCCATCAGGGCCTCCTCAAGCATCTGCTTGGCGGGAATGTCGAGGTGGTTGGTGGGCTCGTCGAGCACCAGCAGATTGCAGGGGGTGAGCAGCATCAGGGCGAGGGCCAGCCGGGCCTTCTCGCCACCGCTGAGCTTGGCCACCGGCTTGAACACCGTGTCGTTGCTGAAGCCGAAGCTGCCCAGCAGGGAGCGCACCTGGGTCTGGGTCCAATCGGGAACGGCCTCGAACAGGGTGTCGATCACCGTCTTGGCCAGATCCAGGGCTTCGGCCTGGTTCTGCTCGAAGTAACCGGCCACCACATGGTGCTCCCCCAGGCCGGCCTGGCCCTCGAGGGGGACCTCGTAGCCCATCACCAGCCGCAGCAGGGTGGACTTACCCGCGCCGTTCGGGCCGACGAAGGCGATCCGATCGCCCCGTTCCACCTCCAGGTTCGCCCCCAGGAACAGGATCTGGTCGTCGTAGCCGTGGGTGAGGTTCTCGATCGAGGCCACCACCCGGCCGGAGCGCGGGGCGGGGGGAAAGGAGAAGCGCGGCCCGCTCACCGACTCCAGCGGCGCCTCGATCCGCTCCACCTTCTCGAGCAACTTCTCGCGGCTCTTGGCCTGGGTGCTGCGGGTGGCGCTGGCCCGGAAGCGGTCGATGTAGGCCTGCTGGCTGCTCAGTTCCTTCTGCTGGCGCTCGAAGGCCGCCTGGCCGGCCTCCCGCTCCAGGGCCTTCTGCTCGAGGTGCTGGCTGTAGTTGCCCAGGTAGGTCCGCGAGACCCCGCGTTCGGTCTCGACGATCTGGTTGCAGACCCGGTCGAGGAAGGCCCGATCGTGGCTGATCACCACCAGGGGAACCGTCTGATCCACCAGGTAGCTCTCCAGCCACTGGATCGTTTCGACATCCAGGTGGTTGGTGGGTTCGTCGAGGAGCAGCAGATCCGGCTCCTGCAGCAGGATCTTGCCCAGGGCGATGCGCATCTGCCAGCCGCCCGAATAGTCGCCCACCGCCCGCTCGGCCGACTCCGGGGTGAAACCGATGCTGGGCAGCAGCTTGTCGATGCGGGCATCGAGTTCGTAGCCGTGCAGGGCCTCGAAGCGGCTCTGCAGCTGGCCGAGCTCGTCGATCAGCCGGTCGAGCAGGGCCGGGTCGGCGGCGGCCTCCTCGCTGGCCATCGCCTCCTCCACCTGCCGCTGGCGGTTGAGCACCTGGGCCGCCTCCCCGAAGGCCTGGAACAGCTCCTGGCGCACGCTGCGGGCCGGGTCGACATCGAACTCCTGCTGCAGGTAGGCGATGCGGGGATCCCCCTGGCGGACCACCTGGCCGCTGGTCGGCTCCTCCAGCCCGGCGATGATGCGCATCTGGGTGGATTTACCGGCCCCGTTGACCCCCACCAGGCCGATCCGGTCCCCCGCCTTCACCTCCCAGGTGATGTCCTTGAGCACCTCACCGGTGGGATAGATCTTGCCGATGCGTTCGAGGCG
Organism: Synechococcus sp. UW140; assembly: GCA_943369315.1. Taxonomy (GTDB): domain Bacteria; phylum Cyanobacteriota; class Cyanobacteriia; order PCC-6307; family Cyanobiaceae; genus Cyanobium. The sequence goes on along the minus strand of CALRMW020000020.1, from coordinate 38,193 downwards.
CAGCACGGAGCGGAAGGCGGTCGCGGTGTGCGCATCATCCCCTGCCGGGGCGTCCTGCAGACTGTCAAACGGGTCCGGTCGCGTCGTCAGGATGATCAAGCGCCTCGAGCAGATCGCCGCCCTGGTGGTGGCGGCGGGCCTGGCGCTGACGAGCTACTGGCTGTTCTTCAGCTGGGCCCAGGGCGGTGGATCCCAGCGTCGGGAACAACCCCGTCGGCCCCAGCAGGAGGGCCTCCGGTCACCGGCTTCAGAGTCCGCCCCGGGCCTTGATCAGCCATTGCTTGGTGGCGCCGTCATCGAGGCCGGCCAGATGGGCCTTCACCTCCTCCGGGCTGACCGGCAGGCCCTCCTGCTCGCCGAGGGCGACGATCCTGCGCAGGGCGCCGCTGGGGTCCTGAAGGGCCTGGCGGAACAGTGACTGGGTGAGCTCGGCATCGTTGCTGATGCGTCCGTAGAGCTCTGCGGCGTTGCCAGTGGCGTTGCCAGTGGCGTTCTCGGTGGCGTTGCTGGTGGTCATCCTGGCCGGGATTCTTTCCTGACCTTATGGGCACCGGGGCCGTCGGCGCAGCCCCTTTGGGTGGTTCGTGAGGGAGGCCTCAGGCGGCGCGCGGGCTGGTGTCCTCCTCGGCCCCGCTGGCGGAGGCGTCCTCCATGCTGCGGGCATCGAGGCAGAGCACCTTGCGCAGCTGGGCGTAGTTGGCGGCCAGGGACTGGCGCCCCTCCTGCTGGGCGCCGAACTCAGCCCGCTGCAGCACATGGTGCAGATGGGTGAGCAGGTAGGTGCTGATCACGGCCGAAACCAGCACATCACTGCGTTCCGCCGTGCTGCGCCGCCGGCTCTGGCGGGTCTTGGGCTGCAGGGGGGTCTCGGAACCGGTGGGACGGGACTGGGTGGTGCGGGCCATGGCGGAAGCGGCCGGTGGGCCGTCGGAGAGGACGGGGGTGGGGACGGGGGCGTGGAGCCGTTGGGCTTGGGCCTGGTTCTGGGCTGGGTCTGGAGGAGGGCCTGGTTGTGGGCTGGTTTTGAACCTGGAGAAGGGGATCCCGAGGGGGCGGAAAGGTCCACAACCCTACTTTTGGATACTACCCATGACGGTCACTGTACACTTTTTCCTATCCCGCCGGATCCCAGCGGCACCCTCTCTTCGGCCCCCACCCAGAGGCACCGTGCCCACCCGTCAGACCTCCTCCAGCGGCAAGCCCAAGTCGCCGCGGATCCAGGTCGTCCTGCCGGAGGAGCTCTGCGCCCGGTTGGCCGCCCTGGCGGAGAGCGAGTCGCGCACGGTCAGCAACATGGCCAAGGTGCTCATCCAGCAGGGGGTGGAACGGCTGGAGCGGCAGCGTCCCCCCGAGCCGGCCGCGGCGCCCTACCCGATCGGGCCCGCCGTCGCCGCCGATCGCTTCCGCCGCGAGCTCGAGCAGCAGGAGCAGGCCGGCACCCGCCGGCTCCGGGGGGTGCCCCGCCGGCTGCGCCTGCGCCAGCCCCCCTCAGCCCCCTGACGGGGGCGGCAGGGCCATCACGCCCAGCACGGCGGCCCGTCGGGCTCCGGTGACCGAGGGCAGCGAGCCCGGATGGCCGTGGTGCCGCCACCAGGCCAGCAGGGCGAAGGCCAGGGCTTCGCGCTGGTCATCGGCGATGCCCTGGCTGGCCAGCGGCAGCACCGCCGTGCCGTGGCAGCGCCGCCGCAGCTGCTCCATCAGGAAGCCGTTGCGGCTGCCCCCGCCGGCCACCAGCAGCTCCAGCGGCCGGGGCCGTTGGGGGCGGGCCAGGTCCTGGCCCACCACCGCCGCGCTGAAGGCCGTCAGGGTGGCCAGGGCATCGGCCGGTTCCACCCCGTCGCCGAGCTCCGCCAGGCGCCGATCGAGATCGGCGGCCCCAAACAGCTCCCGGCCCGTGGACTTGGGCGGCGCGGCCTGGAGATAGGGCTCTCGCAGCCACTGCTGCAGCCGCCCCTCATCGATGCGGCCCTGCCGCGCCCAGGCCCCGTCGGCATCGAAGCTCAGCCGACCGCCGCTGAAGCGGGCCACCGCCAGATCGAGGAGCGTGTTGGCGGGGCCACAATCCCAGCCCAGCACCGGCGCCTTGCGGTCGGGCCCGGCGGGGGGAGGCAGCAGGGTGAGGTTGGCGATGCCCCCCAGGTTGAGCAGGGCCCGCCAGCCGCCGATCCTCCCCAGCAGGGCGGCGTCGGTGGCCGGCACCAGGGGGGCGCCATGGCCGCCGAGGGCCAGATCGATGCTGCGGAAGTCGAACACCACCGGCGTCCCCAGCAGCTCCGCCAGCAGCGGCCCCTGCAGCAGCTGCCAGCTGGCCCCGCGGCGCTCCCCCTCCGGCGGCCGGTGCCAGAGGGTCTGGCCGTGGCAACCCACCAGCTCGGCCCGGCCGTCCGGATCGCAGGCGCGGGCGGCCAGGGCCTGGTGCTCGGTGAGCTCCTCGGCCAGGTGCAGCAGCGCCTCGGCGTCAAGGGTTGCCCCCTGGCCAACGGCCACCAGGCGCTGGCGCAGGTCCGGCGGGTAGGGGGTGTGGGCACTGGCGAGGATGCACCAGCGCGGCCGGGCCGGGCGACCCTTCAGGCTCACCAGCACCGCATCGACGCCGTCGGCGCTGGTGCCGCTCATCAGCCCCAGCACCCGCATGGCTGTCCTTCGCAAGGCAATCAGTGGGAAGGCAGGGCCTCGAGGGCTTCGCTGCTGCCCATCACCACCAACAGCTCGGAGGCGTTGAGCACATGGGAGGCGGGCGGGTTGACCGTGAGCTGGTTGGCGGGGCCCGCCGCCAGCACGCTGACGTTGTAGTTCTTGCGCAGGTTCAGATCCCGCAGCGACTGGCCGACGAAGGAGCCGGGAACCTTGATCTCCTCGATGCTGTTGCGGTCGTCGAGGCGGAGCCGCTCCAGCAGGTTGGGTCGGACCAGCTCCATGCCCAGGCGGGTCCCCTGCATCTTCGAGGGGAAGACCACCTTGTCGGCGCCGACGCGCCGCAGCATCTTCTCGTGCAGATCGCTGGTGGCCCTGGCGATCACCTGGCGGACCCGGCTGCCCTCGCCGTCCTTGACGATCAGGGTGGCCGTGATGCTGGCCCCGATCGGTTCGCTGATCGCCACCACCACCGTGCCCACGTCGAGGGCGCCGGCGGCCCTCAGGGCCTCCTCGTCGGTGCAGTCCACCACGCGGGCCTCGATGGCGGGATCCATCTGGCGCAGCTCATCGATGGCCCGCTGGTTGTTGTCGATCGCCAGCACCTCGGCCCCGTGGCGCAGGAGCTCCTTGCACACGGCACTGCCGAAGCGGCCGACGCCGATCACGGCGTAGCTGTTGGAGGTGTCGGAGTCGCCGCCCTGCCACTGCCACCACTGGTTCATGAGGACGACGTCGCAACGGGCATGGGGCGCTGATCGAAGGGAACCGGGTTCAGATGTAGAGCTCCTCGCGGGGAAAACCCACCCGATTCTGGGGCCGGCTGCCGTAGACGGCAGAGAGCAGAAGGAGAATACCGATCCGGCCCACGAACATCCCCACCATCAGCACCAGTTGCCCCCAGCGGTTGAGCTGACTGGTCACCCCGACGTCCAGGCCCACGGTGCCGAAGGCGGAGACACAGGTGAACAGCTTCTCGAGGAAGGTGAAGGCCTCGCTGCCGGGGGTGCCGGCGGTGGTGTTGCCGAGCCCCAGCAGCAGGGCCATCAGCAGGATGAACAGGCCCGAGCCGAGGGTGACGCCGACCGCCTTGAGAATCACCTTGGCAGGGATCTCCCGGTTGCGCACCACCACCTCGTCGTGGCCCCGCAGGGTGGAGCGGGTGGCGGCGATCAGGGCGGCGAAGGTGGTGGTCTTGATGCCGCCGCCGGTGCCGCCGGGGCTGGCGCCGATGAACATCAGCATGATCATCAGCAGGAGGCCCGAGTCGGAGATCGTCTCCAGGGTCAGCGGCACGGTGTTGAAACCGGCGGTGCGGGTGGTGATCGACTGGAAGATCGTCACCTGGAGTTTGTCCCAGAGACTCAGCTGCTCCACCATCCCTTCGGTGGCGAAGTGCTCGGTGAACAGCAGGCCCACCGCCCCCAGCACGATCAGCAGGATCGTGGTGCGGATGACGAGGCGGGTGTGCAGGCTGAGGCGGCGGATGCGGGCCAGCCGGAAGCGGTTCACCCAGATGTCGTTGGTGACCCGCCAGCCGATGCCGCCCATCACGATCAGCAGGCCGATCACCGCATTGACGACGGGCTGGCTGCGGTAACCGACCAGATTGTCGCGCCACAGTCCGAAACCGGCGTTGTTGTAGGCGCTGATGCAGTGGAACAGGGAGGCCCAGAGTCGCTGGCCCCGGTCCGGGATGTCGGTGAAGCCGAAGTTGTAGAGCGTCAGCGTGCCGATGCCGATGACGATGCCGGCGATCAGCAGGATCTGGTTGAGGGTGGGCCCGATGCCGCCCACGCCGAAGTCATCCAGGGCCCGGCCCTTGTCGAGGCGCTGGCGCAGGCCGGAACGCCCCTGGACGAAGCCCTGGAGGAAGGTGGTGATCGCCATCAGACCCAGACCACCGGTGAGGATCAGCCCGGCCAGGGCCACCTGGCCCGGAAAGGTGAGCTCGGCCCCCACGTCGATGATCGACAGGCCGGTGACGGTGATGGCCGAGGTGACGGTGAAGAGGGCCTCCCAGAGGCCCACCTCATCGCTGGAGCAGAGCGGACTGGCGAGCAGCAGAGTGCCGAAGGTGATCACCAGCAGGCCGGTGACCACCGTGAACTGCGGCACCGTCAGCCGGTGCCGCCAACTCTGCCGTCGATTCATTTGTTGGGCTGGGGGGTCATCCGCAGGTAGGGGCGGATCTCGGTGACGCCCTTGGGAAACTTCGCCCGGGCCTCGTCGGTGGGGATCGACGGCACCACGACGCAGTCGTCGCCCTCCTTCCAGTTCACCGGCGTGGCCACCTGGTGGTGGTCGGTGAGCTGCAGGGAATCGATCACCCGCAGGATCTCATCGAAGTTCCGGCCCGTGCTGGCGGGGTAGGTGATCTGCAGGCGCAGCTTCTTCTTGGGGTCGATGATGAACACCGAGCGCACCGTGAGGTTGCTGAGGGAATTGGGGTGAATCATGCCGTAAAGGCTGCTCACCTTCTTGTCGCTGTCCGCAAGGATCGGATAGTCGACCGTGGTGTTCTGGGTTTCGTTGATGTCGCCGATCCAGCCCTTGTGGCTCTCGGCGGAATCCACGCTCAGGGCGATGGTTTTGACATTCCGCTTCTCCCATTCGGCCCGCAGCCGTGAGACCTCGCCCAGTTCGGTCGTGCAGACGGGGGTGTAGTCGGCGGGATGGGAGAAGAGCACCACCCAGCTGTCGCCGGCGAAGTCGTAGAGGTTGATCGGGCCGAGCTGCGACTCCTGAGTGAAATCGGGAACGGTGTCGCCCAGTTGCAGGGTCATGGGAGAGAAATTGGCGCCGGCTGATGCTGGCACAGCAGCGGGGCCGTCGGTCGTGGTCGCGGCGGTCCAGGACTGGAGCTCCTGGAGCAGATGCTGCAGCCCCAGGTCGGCCGTGGCCGAGACGAACAGCATGCCCGGCTCCAGGGCCCTGGCCCGCTCCAGTTCGCCGCTGGCGCAGCGGTCGATCTGGTTGCCGATCACCCGCCGGGGGATGGTGGCGTTGAGGGAATCGAGGATGGTCTGGACGGTGGCGAGCTGCTCGGGCCAGGCCGGATCCGCCAGGTCCACCACGATCAGCAGGCCGTCGGCGTCGAGCGCCTCCTCGAAGGTGGAACGGAAGGCCTCCATCAGCTGAGGCGGCAGCTCCCGGATGAATCCCACCGTGTCGGTGACCAGCAGGGGGCGACCGTCGCCATCGCCAGCCCCCCGCCCGATCCGGCGGGTGGTGGGATCGAGGGTGGCGAAGAGCTTGTCCTCGGCCAGCACCGCCTGGTGGCCGCTGGCGCCGGTGAGGGCGTTGAGCAGGGAGCTCTTGCCCGCGTTGGTGTAGCCCACCAGGGCCACCTTCGGCAGGTCGCGCCGGCCCTGGCGCAGCCGGGCCCGGTGGTCCCCCAGCCGCTGCACCTCCCGCTGCAGCCGTTCGATGCGGCGGGCGATGGCGCGGCGGTCCTTCTCCAGCTGGGTCTCGCCCGGGCCCCGGGTGCCGATGCCGCCGCCCTGCCGCGACAGGCTCAGGCCCCGGCCGGTGAGCCGCGGCAGGCGGTAGCGCAGCTGGGCCAGCTCCACCTGCAGCCGTCCGGCACCGCTGGCGGCCCGCTGGGCGAAAATGTCGAGAATCAGTTCGCTGCGGTCGCTGATCGGCAGATCCAGCAGGTTCTCCATGTCCCGGGCCTGGGCCGGTGTGAGTTCCCGGTCGGCCACCACCAGGCTGGCGCCGACGCGGCGTGCCTCCAGGGCCGCCTCCCGCAGCTTGCCCTCCCCCCAGGGGGACCGGGTGGCCGGTCCCTGGCGGCGCTGCTCCACCCGCCCCACTGGCACGGCGCCGGCGCTGCGCACCAGACCCTCCAGTTCGGCGATGCGCCGGTCACTGAGGGCCCGGTCGCCGCTGGTCTGCACCAGCAGCAGCACCCGCTCGGGTCCGTCCGGGGCCGGGGCCGCGGCGGCCGGTGCGTCGTCGCTGACGAGGGCGGCGGGATCGTGGTCGCAGAGGTCGGCCAGATCCCCCTCGAGGACGCCCTGCCAGGCGCGGTCGCCGCTGGCGGCGGGGGTGTGGATGGCCGCCGGCCAGCGCCCGCCGGCCTCCGGCTGCTGGCCGAAGCGCAGCCACAGGTCCGGGGCCAGGTCCATCCCCACCACGGCCTCCTGGGGGGAGGGCTGCAGCTGGGCCTGGCGTCCCGCCCCGGCGCAGGTGAGCAGGCGCAGGTTGTGGCCCTGGCGCCTGGAGGGGCCGGGCAGCTTCTCCAGCAGGCGAGCCGCGTGATCCAGTTCCCCCACCCACAGCAGCCGGCAGAGCCCGCGTCCATCCACCACCAGGGTCAGGGGCAGCTCCAGGCCCCGGCCCTCGGCCGCCAGGCGCTGCAGCGTGAGCAGGTCGGCGATGGCATCGGCGGGGTGGCGCCGGTGACAGATCTGCTCCAGCCGCCGCCGCTCGGCGGGCCGCAGGCCCGCCGTCCTGCCGGCCAGCACCCCCTGCCTCAAGGACGCCGCACCAACAGGCAGCGCACCCCGGCGGCCCGGGCCCCGGCCCCATCCTCGGGGCTGTCGCCCACATGCCAGACCTGGGCGGCGCTCAGCCCGAGGGACTCCAGCGCGATCCGGAAGGGCTGGGGCGACGGCTTGGCGGCCCCGGCGCTGCTGGAGACCACCACCGTCTCGAACAGTTCGGCCAGGCCCAGGCCCTCCAGCAGCGGCTGCAGCCGACGGTCGAAGTTGCTGACCACGGCCAGGCGCAGCCCCGCCGCGTGCCAGCGGCGCAGCACCGCCGGCACATCGGGATAGACGCGCCACAGGGAGGGATCGGCGAAGCGATCGAACAGGGCGTGGTGCAGGGCCGTGGGGGCCGGCGCCTCGGCGCCCCCTGCCCCTGCCGCCGCCAGCACGGCGTCGATGCGCTCGCCCCACCAGCGGCGCTCGGCCTCCAGCAGGCGGTCGCCCTCGAGACCGGGGAAGGCCAGGGGAGGGGCCTGCCGCAGCACGTCCGGAAAGGCCCGATCGATGGCTGTCGGGGCCACGTCGATGCCGTGCTCGGCGGCCACGGCGGCGTAGGTGGCCCCGACCGGGGCGCGCAGTCCGATCAGGGTGCCCATGGCATCGAGCAGCAGACCCCGCGGCCGGGGCCAGGTGGTCGCCACCGTCATGGTTTCCAGTCGGCCAGCCAGCCGGCGGCCACCCGCAGCTGATGGGGCCGGCCCGGCAGGCGGGTCAGATAGGCCAGGCGACGCAGCTGGTAGGCGGCCGGACCGGCCAGGGTGACGCCGGAGGCGGTGAGGCTGGCTTCGCCGATGCCGAGGCTCATCATCTCACCCAGATCCTTCCAGTGGAAGGGTTCCAGCGGCTCGCCCGCTAGGGAGCGCATCAGGTTGGCGGCCAGCACCGGGGCCTGCTGGAAGGCCACCTGGGCGGTGGCCGGGGTGGCGGGACCGGGGCCCTCACCGGCCGCTTCCTCCGGGTCCACCGGGGCAGCCAGATCGCCGGCCACGAAGAGATCCGCGTGGTCCCGCAGGCGCAGATCGGGCCCGCAGAGCAGGCGGCCGCGGCTGTCGCAGGCGGGAGCGGGGTCGATCCGGGGGGCACGGAAGCTCAGCCCGGCGGTCCAGACGACCGCCCGCACGGCGAGACTTTCGGCGTGGTCAGGGCTGTCTCCGTCCGGATGGCACCGGAGCGTGATCGCCTCGGCCTCGACCGCCTCCACCTGGGTGCGGGTGCGCAGACGCACATCACGGCGCCGCAGGGCCAGGGCGGCCTGTTCCCGGTTGAAGGACCTGGCCTGGGGCAGCAGCTGGGGCCCCTGCTCGATCAGTTCGATCACGGCACTGCCCTCGGCCATGTCGGCAAGCTTGCAGGCCAGCTCCACTCCGGTCGGACCAGCCCCCACCACGGCGATGCGCTGCAGGGGTCTGCGCTGCTGCCTGAGGTCGGCCAGCAGGCGCTGGAGCCGCTCCACATCGGCCAGGCTGCGGAAGCCCAGGCTGTGGCGATCGGCCCCCGGCACCGCGAAGGTGTTGCTCTCGGCCCCCGTGGCGATGACGAGGCGGCCGTAGGGGATGGTGCGGCCCCCGGCGGTGTGGAGCCGGTGGCCATCGGCGTCGATCCGCTCCACCCGGTCCTGCAGCCAGGCCAGGCCGCGGCCGGCCAGCAGGCCGTCGTAGCGGGGGGCGATCTCCCAGCCCCGCAGCTCGCCGCTCAGCAGCTCGTAGAGGAGGGGCAGAAACAGGAAGCGGTCGTTCGGCTCGATGAGCAGGACGGGGGGGTGGTTCTTCCGCTGGGCCAGGGCCAGGGCGGTGTACAGGCCGCCGAAGCCACCCCCGACGATGACAACGTTCTGGGCCGGGTTGTGGGCCGGATTCCGGGCCGGATTCGGGTGCCCTTGCATGGCGTCACCCTAACCACATCGACCGGACGGCCGAAGGGCGATGATGGATCCATGGTGTCCTTCCCTGTCACGTCGTCCACCACGGCGTCCACCAGCCCCGCGAGCGGTGCGGCGGACCTGAATGCGGCTCTCCAGGCACTGCCCCGCGATCGCCATGGCGTCGCCGTCGATCTCGACGCCGCCCGGGCCCGGCTCGACCCCCTCGATGCGATCGGGAGGATGCGCTGGGCCCAGGAGGCGTTCGCCGGCCGCTTCGCCGTCACCACCAGCTTCGGCATCCAGTCGGCCGTGATGCTGCACATGGTCAGCGCGCTCGACGGCTCCGGGGCCTGGCCCGCGATCCCGGTGCTCTGGGTCGACACCGGCTACCTGCCCCCCGAGACCTACCGCTACGCCGACCAGCTCTGCGACCGCCTCAAGCTGGATCTGCACGTGCTTCAGGCCGACCTGAGCCCGGCCCGGATGGAGGCCCTGCACGGCCGGCTCTGGGAGACGGGGGCGCCCGAAGACATGCGCACCTACAACCGCATCCGCAAGGTCGAACCCCTCGACCGGGGGCTGGAGACGCTGCAGGTGCACTGCTGGGCCAGCGGGGTGCGGGCCGGCCAGACCGACCACCGCGGGGCCATGCACTGCCTCGATCCGGTGCGCCAGCGCTGGTCGCTGCGGCCCCTGCTCACCTGGAGCCGTCGCGACGTCTATTACTACATGCAGGAGCACGACCTGCCCCAGCACCCGCTGTTCGAGCAGGGCTATTCCACCGTCGGCGACTGGCACACCAGCGCCCCCGACGACGGCAGCACGAACGGTCGGGCCACCCGCTTCGGCGGGCTGCAGCAGGAGTGCGGCATTCACCTCCCGGGCCTGATGGGCGAGGGCATCTGAGGTGCCGGGGCGTCGGCCCCGCTGGCTGCTGATCGGCAACAGCCGCTGGCACTGGGCCCTCGCCGACGGGGACAGCGGGAGCAGCGGGTCGAGCGGGTCGAGCGGGTCTTCTGAGGCGGGTCTGCGGTTCGTGCACCTGCCGCCGCCGACCTCGGCCGTGGAGCCGCCCCTGGCCTGGGCGGCGGTGGGTCCGGTGCCCCCGGAGGCCGCCCTGCCCGATGCGACGCGGTTGCAGCTCGATGACGTGCCCCTGGCCGGATCACCCCTCTGGCTCGGCATCGACCGGGCCCTGGGGGGCTGGTGGGCGGCCCGGCTGAGTGGCGGCCCGGTGCTGGTGGCCGATGCGGGCACGGTGCTGAGTCTCACCCGGGTGGACGGCCGGGGTCGCTTCGCCGGCGGCCGGCTGATGGCGGGGGCCGCGCTGCAGCTTGCGGCCATGGGGTCGGGCACCGCGGGGCTGCCCAGCCTGGTGGGGGACCTGGCGGCGGGGGCTGAGGAGTGGCCGCTGGCCACGGCGGCGGCGATGCGACGGGGGGTGGTGGAGGGTCTGGCCGCCGCGGTGCGGGAGGCCGGGCGCCAGGCCCGGGCGCAGGTGCCGGGGTGCCGGATCGTGCTCACCGGCGGTGACGGGCCGGCCCTGCTGCCGCTGCTGCGGCGGTGGCCGGAGCTGGGGGAGGACGCCCTGACGCACCACCCCGAGCTCTGTCTGGAGGCGCTGGTGGCCCTGCGTCCCGCTGCGCCGGAGGGTGCGGCTCAGGCCAGGCCCAGGTCCTCGAGGATCTGATCGGCCATCTCCTCGGCCTTCACCTTGAGATAGATGCGCTCCAGCTTGCCGTCGGCGTCGACGACGAAGGTGTGCCGCATCATGCCCATGTACTCCTTGCCCATGAACTTCTTGAGCCCGTAGCTGCCGTAGGCCTCGGCCACGGGACAGGGCTCGGCGTCGGTCAGCAGGGTGAAGGGCAGGTCGTACTTGGCGACGAACTTGCCGTGGCTGGTCGCGCCGTCCTTGCTGATCCCCAGCACCCGGATGCCGTGGGTTTCGAAGGCACTCCAGCGGTCCCGGAAGTTGCAGGCCTCCTTCGTGCAGCCCGGCGTGTCGTCCTTTGGATAGAAGTAGATCACCACCCGCTGGCCCTTCAGCGCCGCGAGGGACACCGCCTCACCGCTCTGATCGGGGAGCGTGAAGTCGGGGGCTGGATCTCCCACCTGCAGGGCCATGGGTCGAACCTTGGAGCGAATGACAACCACTTCACCCTAGGGGCAAGCTCCTGGATCGGGCCTCCCCTGGGCCCCTTCCCCGGGTCCCACCGCAGGCTGCGAGTCCCACACCCCAGGACCCCGGCGGTGGGAGCACCTTTCCGTTGTGTGTGGGGAGGCAAAGAAACTGCACACGAGATGTAGGCAGAATCACCTTGAATGCTTAGGTTGATAGCGAAGTCAACAACGCCTCCCGTGTTCAAGAGAATTCTCGCCGGTCTCTTTGTGGGAACGGCCGTCACGGCCTCCGTGCTTCCCGCCTCCGCGGCCGTGGACAATGATCTGCCTGTCCGCTGGAACACCGGCGGTGCCGTGTGGTCCACCCACCAGTCCGCCTTCGACACCTTCCTTGACTCCGGTGACATCACCGATCGCGGCCTGGAAGGGGGTCTGGCCCGCTCCGGCTGGACCTCCGACGAAGTCAAGTCGGGCATGACCAAGACCTACTCGGTCAATCTGGTGGGGGTGTCCCGCTTCCTCTACTCCGATGCCGGTGTGAAGTTCCTGAAGAACGCCACCAACAGCTACTTCCCGTACTACAGCATGAACACCTATGCGGTTCAGGCTCTGCGTTCGGCGATCATCTCCGATGCCAAGGACGGCTCGATCTCCTCGGCCGGCATCATGAAGGCCCTGCCCACCGACTTCCGACTTGCTGATTTCTGCAACACCTACACCGGTGCGCAGAACATCTGTGCCGAAGGTCGTTGCCAGCCCGGCACCGCCCAGTGCACCTCGCTGCTCTCCTGGTACGTCTTCCTGCCCGCCTGCATCCAGGCCAACCAGATGGCCGACCCCGTCGCCATGGTCCGCGACACCCCCGGCCCCGCGCCTGCTCCCATGATGGATCAGCCGGTCCGCGGCCTCTGGTGAGCCACCGGGGGAGAGCTTCTCCCCCCATGCCCGTCGCCCCGGCCTCGCCGGGGCTTTTTTCATGGCCCCGATTCACGTCCCCATGTTCATGGCCCCGTGCCGTGCCGGGCCAGCAGCAAGGTGTGCCCCAGGGGCTGGGGCAGCGCCGCCCCTCGCCGTTCCCGGAACAGGGCCTCGAGCCGCCGCAGGCCGGCGGCCGGCAGCACGGAGGCCAGATGCCCGCGGTAGGAGGCCTGGCCACCGAACCAGCGCTCCAGCACGGCGTCGCTGAGGGGCAGTTCGAGCGCCTCCTCCCAGAAGCGTCGCTGCACGCTCCAGCCCAGGGCTTCGAGGCCCTCCTGCACCCGGTCGGCCAGCTCCACCTCACCGGTCCGCCACTCCTGTTCCCTGGAGGCGGCGGTGTCGAGCGCGTCCCCGGCCTCGCCGGCACCACTGTCGCCGAGGTGGGCGCGCAGGCTCCCCGCCGGCCCCAACAGGGGATGGGTGAACAGCAACCGGGCCCAGGCACCGGGGGTCGCCAGGGCCGTGAGCAGCTCCAGCCAGGCCCGCCGCTGCTCCGCCGTGCAGCCCCGCCAAGGCTGGCGCGCCGCGATCCATTCGAAGCGCCCCTCCTCTTTGGGCCACGGCTCCAGCTGGGCCTGGAGCGGTTCGGGCGCCTCCGGCGCCGCGGCCAGCAGGCGGGGGCGTCGCAACTGATCCAGCAGCTGCAGCTGGGCCTGCAGGCGATCGAGCACCGCCGCCGAAGGCGTGGCGAGCACCACCTCCCCCTCGCTGGCCGCCTCGAGCGGATCGAGGGCCCAGAGCAGGGAGTGGGCTTCCAACACCAGTACCCGGTCGAGGCGGCCGATGGCGGCCTCCTCCCAGAACCGCCGGCGCAGGCGATCGAGCCGCTCGCCCTCCGCCCCGGCCTGGCGCTGCAGCCAGCGGTTGAGCAGGGGGTCGTCCGGGCTGCTGCTGAGCAGGTCGCCCCGGTCGTCGGCGGCCGTTTCGGCCGCGGCGGCCAGCTGGGCGGCCCGGCGCTGCTGCAGCCGTTTGCGCAGCCCCCCTTCCCAGCCCAGGGCCCCCGGCTGCCAGAACACCTCCCCCTGCAGGGCCTGGGGCAGGTACTGCTGGGCCACCCAGTGGTCGGCATAGGCGTGGGGGTAGCGGTAGCCCACCCCATCTCCGAAGGCCTGGCCGTCCCGGTTGGCATCACGCAGATGGGCGGGCACCTGCTTGCGCCGGGCTTCGCGCACCGCCTTCACGGCATCGAAGAAGCCGAGGCTGCTGTTGCTCTTCTCGGTGCCGGCCAGATAGAGGGTGGCGTGGGCCAGGGGGTAGAGCCCCTCCGGCAGCCCCACCCGGTCGAAGGCCGCGGCGCAGGCCTCCACCACCACCATCGCCTGGGGATCGGCCAGGCCGATGTCCTCACCGGCGGAGATCAGCAGGCGCCGCAGGATGAAGCGCGGGTTCTCGCCGGCCTCCACCATCCGCGCCAGCCAGAACAGGGCCGCATCGGGGTCGGAGCCCCGGATCGACTTGATGAAGGCGCTGATCGTGTCGAAGTGGGCATCCCCCTGCTTGTCGTAGAGCACCGCCCGCTGCTGGATCGACTCCTCGGCGATGGCCAGGTCGATGCGGATCACGCCGTCGGCATCGGCCTCGGTGGTCTCCACCGCCAGTTCGAGGGCGTTGAGCAGGCTGCGGGCATCGCCCCCCGCCACATCCAGCAGGTGGGCGCCCGCCTCCTCGGAGAGTTCGACGCGGCGCTGGCCGTAGCCGTGTTCGGGATCGGCCAGGGCCCGCTCCAGCAGGAGCCGCAGGTCTTCCGGTTCCAGGGGCTGGAGGCGGAACAGGCGGGAGCGGCTGACCAGGGCCTTGTTGACTTCGAAGTAGGGGTTTTCGGTGGTGGCGCCGATCAGGGTGACGGTGCCGTTCTCCACCCAGGGCAGCAGGGCGTCCTGCTGGGCGCTGTTGAAGCGGTGCACCTCATCGATGAACAGGATCGTGCGCAGGCCGTGGTGCTCCAGCCTTTGTTTGGCGGCGTCCACCTCGGCGCGCAGGTCCTTCACGCCGGCCAGGACGGCGTTGAGGCTGCTGAAGTGGGCCCGGGTGCTGCCGGCGATGATCCGCGCCAGGGTGGTCTTGCCGGTGCCGGGGGGGCCGTGCAGGATCAGGTTGCCGACGCGGTCGGCGGCGATGGCACGGCGCAGCAGGCGCCCCGGACCCAGGATGGCCGCCTGACCCACGAAGTCGTCGAGGCTGCGCGGCCGCAGCCGATCCGCCAGCGGGGCGATCCTGCGCCTGGCCTGCTCGCCCTGATGCCAGAACAGATCACTCACCGCCCCATCATCTCGCCGACAGAGCCTCCGGAGCGGTACGGTCTGGCGGAAGCCTTGTCCGTCGCTGAACCCGTGATCGGCCATCCGAGCAGGCCGCCTCTTCCGGGGGCACCCGCATGGCGCCTGCGACGCTCCGGCAGTTCCCTTCGGGCCGCCGCCGCACTCCCGGCCACCGCCGCCGCCCTTCTCGGCGCGGTCCTGCTGGGGTCCTGCCAGGCGGAGGCTCCCCCGGGCCGGCCACCGCTGTCGGTGCGTGCCGAGCCCGCCACCCTGGCCCCCTTCACCGACAACGTCGACACCGTCAGCACCCTCGAAGCCATCGAGGAGGTGCGGCTGGCGGCCCAGGCCGGCGGACGGGTCGAGCGGCTGCTGGTGGGCCAGGGCGACAAGGTGGCCACCGGCCAGATCCTGCTGGTGCTCGATCAGGCCCAGGCCCGCGCCGATGTGGCTCGCCTGGAGGCAGAGGTCCAGACCAACAAGCTCAACTACGAGCGCTACGAATACCTGGTGCGGCAGGGAGCCGCCAGCGCCTTCCAGCGGGACGAGTTCCGCCAGCGCTACCTCTCCTCGCGGCAGGATCTGGTGGCGCGCCGGGCCGATTTGGCCTTCCGCGATCTCAAGGCGCCCATCGCCGGAACCGTCGGCGACGTGCAGGTGAAGCAGGGGGACGTGATCGCCGCCGGTTCTCCCTTCACCACGATCATCCGCAACGACCGGCTGAGGGCCCGGGTGGATGTGCCGGCGGTGTTCTCCAATCGGCTGCGGGTGGGGCAGACGGTGATCCTCATGGATCCGGCCACCAACAAGCCGATGGCCCAGGGGGTGGTGGGCTCCCTTGATCCGGGCGTGGTGGCGGGCACCCAGTCCCTGCTGGCCAAGGCGGAGTTCGCCAATCCGGGCGGGGTCCTGCGCACCGGGTTGCGCACCCGCACCCGGCTGGTGCTCGACAGCCGTCAGGAGCTGTCGGTCCCCTTCGCAGCCGTCACCCAGATCTCCGGCCAGAGCTTCGTCTACGAGGTGGGCAGCCTGGCCGATCTGGAGCGGCGCCCCGGCCGCACCGACCTTTCGGTGGCCCGCAAGCTCCCCGCCGGCACCAGCTTCGCCCTGCAGACCCCGGTGCAGCTGGGCCCCCTGCAGAACAACCGCTATCCGGTGCTCAAGGGACTCCAGCCCGGCGCCCGCGTGATCACCACCAACCTGATCAACCTCCGCAACGGCGCGCCCGTCAAGGTCAACTGAGCCCAGCCTGATGTCTCCTTCGAACACGTTCATCCTCAGGCCGGTGCTCACCACGGTGTGCAGCCTGTTGATCGTGATCGCCGGCCTGATCGCGATTCCACTGCTGCCGATCGAGAGTCTGCCGGACATCGCCCCGCCCACGGTGCGGGTCACCTCCCGCTACGTGGGGGCTGACGCGGTCAGCGTCGAGCAGGGCGTCACCAGCGTGCTCGAGCAGCAGATCAACGGGGTGCAGAACATGGAGTTCATCACCTCCACCAGTGCGGCTGATGGCTCCAGCTCCATCTCCGTCACCTTCGCCAGCGGCAGTGACGGTGACATCAACCAGGTGAACGTCCAGAACCGGGTGTCCCTGGCCCAGCCGAGCCTGCCGGAGGAGGTGCGCCAATCGGGCATCACGGTGAACAAGGCTTCGAACTCGATCCTGCTCGTCTACAACTTCACCAGCGAAGATCCGAAGAACCAGTACAGCCTCGAGACCATCAGCGGTCTGCTGGATCAGAACCTCACCGATGCCGTGCGGCGGGTGCCCGGTGTCGGCGAGCTCACCTACTTCGGCAACCGCCAGCTGGCCTTCCGTCTCTGGCTGGATCCGGATCGTCTGGCCGCCAACAAGCTCTCCGCCGCCGACGTGGTGGCGGCCCTGCGCAGCCAGAACCGCCTGGTGCCCGTGGGCCGCATCGGCGGTGCCCCCTCCCCCGAGGGCCAGCAGTTCACCCTCACCGTCCAGCTGCAGGGCCGGCTGCGAACCACCGAGGAATTCGGGTCGATGATCCTGCGCTCCACCGCCGACGGTGGCCTGGTGCGCCTGCGGGACGTGGGTCGGGTGACGCTCGGGGGTGAATCCTTTGACATCGAGGCCACCGACCTGCGCGGTGTCCCTTCGGTGGGCATGGCGGTCTACCAGCTCACCGGCAGCAACGCCCTCGATGTCTCCAACGGTGTGGAGGAGGTGATCAAGGAGTTCGCCGAGACCTTGCCGGTCGGGATGACGATCCAGAAGATCTACGACAACACCGAATTCGTCGAGGCCTCGATCGAAGGGGTCACCACCGCCCTGCGGGAAGCGGTGGTGCTGGTGGTGCTGATCCTGTTCCTGTTTCTGCAGAACTGGAAGGCCACCCTGGTGCCGGCCATCGCCATCCCGGTGGCCCTGGTGGGCACCTTCCTGTTCGTGCAGGCCTTCGGCTTCACCCTCAACCAGCTCACCCTGTTCGGCCTGGTGCTGGCCACGGGCCTGGTGGTGGATGACGCCATCACCGTGATCGAGGACACCTCCACCAAGAAGGCCTCCGGCCTCAGCGCTCTGGAGAGCGCCAAGTCCACCATGGACGAGCTGTTCGGCGCGGTGATCGCCACCTCCCTGGTGCTGTTTGCCGTGTTCGTGCCGGTGCTGTTCTTCCCCGGGGCCACCGGAACGATCTACAAGCAGTTCGCTGCCACGATCATCTTCTCGATCCTGATCTCCACCTTCAACGCCCTCACCTTCTCGCCGATGCTCTCGGCCCTGTTGCTGGCCCGGGAGAGTGAGCCGCCCAGCCGCCGCACCTACGCGATTTCCGGTGTGTTCATCGGTTTCGTCTACGGGCTGCTGGCCAGCGGCGGCGGCATCCTGGTGGCCCTCGGCGTTCTGGCCCTGGCCGCGGCGATCGGCTACGGCCTGCACCTGCTCACCGGACTGCCGCTGCGGCTGCCCTTCGCCATCGGCGGTGCCGTCGCGGCCGTGATGCTGGGGCGGCTGAACAGCCCTCTGGAGGTGCTGATCTACACCCTGATCGGCGGGTTGCTCGGCTGGGGTGCTCCGTTCATCTTCCGCCGCTTCAACGTCATCTATGGCGGCGTTGAGCGGCGCTACCACGCCGGGCTGGCCTGGGTGCTGGGTAAGCGCCGGCTGATCATGGCCCTTCTGGCCGGCGGTATCGTGCTCACCGGTTTTGCCTTCACTTCGATCCCGACAGGCTTCGTTCCCGTCGAGGACCAGGGCTACGCCATCGGCATTGTCCAGGGCCCTGACGGCGCCTCACTGGAAACGACGCGCCGCATCAACCAGCGGGTGGCCGAAATCCTGCGCAGCGAGAAGGACATCACCACGGCGGCGGTGTTCAGCGGCGCCAGCCTCGATGGCAACGCCCCCAACCGGGGCCTGTTCTTCTTCGGCACCCGCAACTGGAACGATCGGACCTCCAATGACCAGTCGGTGGCGGCGATCACCCAGCGGCTGAACCGCAAGCTCTCGGTGATCCAGGAGGCCCGCATCATCGTCGTCGAACCCCCCGCCATCCCCGGCTACGGAACCGGGGCGGGCTTCGAGATGCAGATGCTCAACCGCAGTGGGGGTGCGCTCTCCTCGGCCGATTTCTTCGCGGCGGCCACCCAGCTGGTCAGCAAGGCCAACCAGAGCGGTCTGTTCGATCGGGTGTTCACCCAGTTCTCCCCTGAGGCCCCCCAGCTGCAGATCCTCGTCGACCGGGACCGCATGGCGGCCCTCGGGGTCGACTACGGCACGGCGATGCAGACGTTCAGCTTCAACATCGGCTCCTTCTATGTCAACGACACCTTCGATGCCGGCAGGGTTCGCCGCATCTTCGTCCAGGCCGATGAGCGCTACCGCGCCAATCCGGATCAGCTGAAATCCCTGTACGTGCCCAATGCCAGCGGTGAGCAGATCCCCCTGTCGGAGTTCATCACGGTCGAATCGACCACGGGGCCGTCGGTGATTCCCCGCTTCAACCTGTTCCGCTCCATCAAGGTGGAGGGGTCGGCCCTGCCGGGCCGCAGCTCAGGACAGGCGATCAAGGACATCCAGGACCTCTTCAACAACCTCTCCACCACGGGCGTCGGCTACGACTGGACCGGCATCTCCCGGGAGGAGGTGGCGGCAGGGGCCCTGGCGATCGTGATCTTCGCCCTTGGCATCCTCACCGTGTACCTGGTGCTCTCGGCCCAGTACGAGAGCTACAGCGATCCTTTGATCATCCTGATGACCGTGCCGACGGCCATGCTCGGGGCCCTGGCGTTCCTTTACCTCAGGGGTGAGGTGCTCAACATCTATGCCCAGGTGGGCCTGGTGATGCTGATCGGTCTGGCGGCCAAGAACGGCATCCTCATCGTCGATCTCGCCAACCAGCGCATGCAGGAAGGTGAATCCGCCCTGGAAGCCGCGCGGGCCTCGGCCCAGTCCCGCTTCCGGCCGATCCTGATGACCGCCATCTCCTCCCTCTTCGGCTTTCTTCCCCTGGTGTTTGCCAGCGGTGCCGGTGCCCGCAGCCAGGCTTCCCTGGGTACGGTGGTTTTCGGAGGCCTGGCCGTGGCCACGGTGCTGTCCCTGTTCGTGGTGCCCGTGTTCTACGTCGTCATGAAGCAGCTCACCGCCGGACCTGAGCCCGCCGAGGCCGAAGCCTCCCCCGGCATGGGGGCCTGATGGCGGCCCCCTGCCCACCGCTGAGCGGCCGCCGGGTGCTCTGCGCCGGCATGCTCACCGGCGTGGTGGGGTTGGCCATCGCCCAGTTCCTGCGCTCCATCGTCGACCACACCCCCCTGCGGGTCACCCCCCAGGCCCTGTTCTGGAGCACGGTGGTGCTGGGCGGCTTCGGGGTGGTGGCCGGCATGGCGGTGGAGGCGGTGCGCCAGCTGCAGGAATCCAACCCGGAGCCGGACTACCACCGGCACCATGGCCGGGGCGGCGGGCCAGGGCCGCGCCGCTGAGGGGCCGCAAGGCGCTCCGGACCAGTGGGGCGGGCGACCCATTTCCGGTACCTTGCGATGGTATGAACCCGGTTCGGTGCGCTGGCAGGCTCTTCCCTCTCTCCTTCCCCTGACGTGGGTGCTGGCCGCCTGCGGCTCCGCTGCCCCTGAGGCCCGGCCACCCCTGGTGGTCCAGACGGTGACGGTGGGGGAGTTCCGCTTCACGCCGGGCATCGAGACGATCAGCACCATCGAGTCCACCTCCAACGTGGTGATGCGGCCCCAGTCGGATGGCCGGGTGGTGCGGATCCTGGCCAGGGAGGGCCAGCAGGTGAAGGCGGGCCAGCCGATCCTGGTGCTCGACAACGTGCAGGAATCGGCCACCCTCGATTCCGACCGGGCCGAGGCGATCAAGGATCGCGTCAACGCCGAGCGCTACGTCTTCCTCAACGAGCAGGGGGCCGTCTCGACCAAGGACCGGGACTACTACATCACCCAGGCGATCCAGAGCCGCGACCAGGCCCGCTCCAGTGCCGCCACCCTGGGGTACAAGTTCGTCACCGCGCCCATCGACGGTCAGATCGGCAACCTCGATACGGTCAAGCTGGGGGATTACGTGCGCCAGGGCCAGGCGATCACGGGAATCGTCAACAACTCCTCCCTCTGGACCCTGATGGATGTGCCGGCCACCCAGTCCAGCCAGGTGAAGATCGGTCAGCCGGTGCAGGTGGAGAGCCAGGGCAATCCTCCGGTGAGGGGTGTGGGGCGGGTGGTGTTCGTCTCCCCCTACTTCGCCAATGCCACCCAGTCCTCGGGCCAGCCCAACACGGTGCTGGTGAAGGCGGAGTTCCCCAATCTCACGGGGGTGCTGAAGACGGGTCAGTATGTTCGCAACCGCATCATCACCGGTGTCAGCGACCAGCTGGCGGTGCCGGTGGAGGCGGTGATGATGCAGGCCCAGCAGCCGTTCGTGTACCGAGTGCTGCCCCTCTCCACGGTCCTGCCCCAGATCAAGGCCTCCGATCAGCTGCTCCCCGCCCAGAAGCAGAAGCTGGAGAAGCTTCCCGGCACCACGCCGGTGGTGGTCCAGACGGCGGTGAAGCTGGGCAAGCTGCAGAACAACGCCTATCCGGTGCTCTCCGGCCTGACCAAGGGGGATGAGGTGGTGGTGAGCAACACGGCCCTGCTGCGCTCCGGCATGCCGGTGCGGCGGGCCTCGGCCCCGGCCCCGGCGGCGAGCTGAACCCCGATGTCGTTCTCCGATAACTTCATCAAGCGGCCGGTTCTGACCACCGTCTGCAGCATCCTGATCGTGCTGGTGGGCCTGATCGCCATCCCCACCCTTTCGATCGAGAACCTCCCGAACATTGCCCCACCCCTGATCCAGGTGACCTCCAACTATGGAGGGGCCAATTCCCTGGTCACCGAACAGGCGGTGACCAATCCGATCGAGCAGCAGATCAACGGCGTTCCGGGCGCGAATTATATTTCCTCCACCAGCAATATGTCTGGTACGAGCACGATTCAGGTCTTCTTCAACGAAGGTACGGATATCAATATCGACCAGGTGAACGTGCAGAACCGCGTTTCTCTGGCGATGCCCCAGCTGCCCCAGCAGGTGCAGGCCACCGGGGTGTCGGTGATGCAGAGCACCCCCTCGATCCTGCTGGCCTATCAGGTCACGTCGACGGAAGGCCAGTTCGATGCCTCCTATCTCAACGGCCTCATCTATCAGAACCTGTACTTCCAGCTGGAGCGGGTGCCCGGCGTGGCCACCGTCAACCTGCTGGGGGGCAGCAATCCGGCCTTCTGGCTGTTCGTCGATGCCAACAAGCTCTCCGCCAACAACCTCACCGCCGATCAGGTGGTGAATGCGGTGGCCAGCCAGAACACCGTGGCGATCGGTGGTCTGGTGGGCGGACCGCCGGCTGCGGGCAACCAGAAGTTCGCCTACCCGATTCTGGTGGAGAACAACGGCAATCTCGTGTCCGTCGAGGAGCTCAACAACCTGATCGTCGGCCGCACCTCCACCGGCAACCTGCTGCGTCTCAAGGATGTCGGCGAAGCCACCTACGGCACCAACACCTTCGCCCAGCAGGCGGTGAGCATCGAAGGTCACCCCTCGATCACCGTCGCCGTCTTCCAGACCCCCGAGAGCAACGCCCTCGACGTCTCGAACCAGGTGGTGCAGGTGATGAACCAGTTCACCCAGAGCGTCCCACCGGGAGTCCAGGTGTTCGAGATCTACAACATCGGCCAGTTCATCGAGTCGGCCGTGGAAGGGGTGGTGGATGCCCTCGGCCTGGCCATCGTGCTGGTGCTGCTGATCCTGTTCCTGTTCCTGCAGGACTGGCGGGCCACCGTGGTGCCCAGCCTGGCGATTCCGATCTCCCTGGTCGGCACCTTCGCCTTCGTGAAGATCTTCGGCTTCTCGATCAACCAGCTCACCCTGCTCGGCCTTGTGCTGGCCACCGGCCTGGTGGTGGATGACGCCATCGTGGTGATCGAGGCGGTGGAGAAGAACCTGGAGAAGGGGATGCGTCCCCGCCAGGCCGCCATGGAATGCATGGGGGAGCTGTTCGGCGCCCTGGTGGCCACCGCCCTGGTGCTGATGGCGGTGTTCGTGCCCGTGGCCTTCTATCCCGGCGGCATCGGCATCATCTACCGCCAGTTCGCCCTCACCATCGCTTTCTCGATCGCGATCTCCGCCTTCAACGCCCTCACCTTCTCCCCCATGCTCTCGGCCCTGCTGCTGAGGAGCCAGAAATCAGCGCCCCCGGGCCGGCTGGTGGGGATCATCGGCGGGGTGGTGGTGGGCCTGGCCTTCGGCCGCTTCAGCGCCGCCTCCTTCGGCAGCATCACCTACGTGATCGGCGTGGTCGGCGGTGTGCTGGCAGGGGCCAATCTGGTCTGGATCTTCAGCCGCTTCAACGCCTTCTTCACGCGCCTTGAGCGCAGCTACGCCGCGATGGTGGAGGCCCTGATCGCCCGTCGCCGCTGGATTCTGGTGGGACTGGGCGCCGGCATCGCCCTGACTCTGTTCGCCTTCACCGCCCTCCCCTCCGCCTTCATCCCCGAGGAGGACCAGGGCTACGGCATGGGCATCTTCCAGCTCCAGAACGGTGCCTCCCTCAGCCAGACCCAGGGCACCGCCCAGGAGGTGGCCAAGGTGCTCAATGCCGAGGAGGAGATCATCGCCGGCTCGGTGGTGAGCGGCTATGGCTTCAACGGCGCCAGCCCCGATCAGGGGGTGTTCTTCTTCGGCTTCAAGCCCCTGGAGGAGCGCAGCCGTGCCGACCAGAAGGCCCCGGCGATCGTCAACCGTCTCAACGCCAAGCTCAGCCAGATCAGCTCCGGCATGGCGGTGGCGGCCCAGCCTCCGGCGATTCCGGGCTTCTCCGCCCAGGGGGGCTTCTACTTCCAGTTCAACGACCTCAGCAACGGGGCCTTCACCTTCAACCAGCTCGATGACCAGGCCAAGCAGCTGATCCAGGCGGGCACGGCCAGCGGCGGCTTCTCCACCCTCTACACCCAGTTCATCCCCAGTGCTCCGGCGTTCGGGCTGAAGATCGACCGCTCAATCGTGGGGGCCCTCAACATCGACTTCCAGCAGGCGATGCAGACGATCGCCGTGCTGGCGGGCAGCAACTACTCGGGCCTCACCTACGAGAGCGGCCAGGTCAGGAACATCTACGTGCAGGCGGCGGCCGCCAACCGCAAATCCCTGGAGGATGTCCTCAGTTTCTACGTGCGCAGCAGGGACGACAAGCTTGTCCAGGTGTCGGAGTTCGCCACGGCAGAGCTCACCAGCGCGCCGCCGGTGATCAGCCACTTCAACCTCTATCGCACCATCCTGATCCAGGGGGCCGAGGCGGTCGGCAAGAGTTCCGGGCAGGCCCTGACGCTGATCCAGGACCTGTTCCGTGCCCAGGACTTCAACAACATCGGCTATGCCTTCACCGGTCTGGCGGCCCTGCAGCTGTCGGCGGGCAACGCCAGTGTGCTGGTGTTCGGCCTGGGGATCCTGGTGGTCTATCTGGTGCTCTCGGCCCAGTACGAGAGCTACGTGACGCCGGTGATCATCCTGATGACCGTGCCCCTGGCCATGCTCGGCGCCCTGGTGTTCCTGGCGCTGCGCTCGATCGACCTCAACATCTATGCCCAGGTGGGTCTGGTGACCCTGATCGGGCTGGCGGCCAAGAACGGCATCCTGATCGTCGAGGTGGCCGAGCAGCACATGAAGGAGGGCATGACGGCCGCCGAGGCCGCCATCGCCTCGGCCGAGTCCCGGCTGCGGCCGATCCTGATGACAGCCATCGCCGCCCTGGCCGGCTTCCTGCCCCTGGTGGTGGCCACCACGGCGGGGGCCAACAGCCAGCAGTCGCTGGGGACGGTGATCTTCGGCGGCCTGCTGGTGGCCACCGTGCTGTCGCTGGGAGTGGTGCCCCCCTTCTATGTGGTGGTGAAGGCCCTGGAGGCCCGCTGGTTCGGCGAGTCCGACCCTGATGGGACGGAACTGGCCACCGCCCCGGACCAGCCCAGCGGCCCGTTGTGACGAAACATGGAGTGCCCCGCTGGCTCCATTGCGGCGGCCGGGCCAGGCCGTGAGGATCGTTACAGGAGATTGAGGATCGATCCCATGCTGCCCACGCTTGCCGAACGGCTGCGGGAGCAGCACGCCAAGAGCAGGGGCCGGCGCCCCTCGCGCCCGCCCTGGCCGGTGCCCGGCGAGCCGCCCACGGCCCTGCTGTTTCAGGCCCGCCCTGAGCTGGCCAGCCCCGCCCTGCCTGTCGGTTCCGCTGTGACGGCCGTGCCCGTCGCGGCCGCGATGGCCGACCCCGACCCGCTGCCCCCGGTGAGCGCGGTCGTCGTCACGGAGATCGCCAGGCAGGAGGTCTTGGAACCGGAGCTCACAGAGCCGGAGACCTCGGAGCTTCAGAGGGCGTTGCCGGAGCTGGCGGCAGCGCTGCCCCCGGAGCCGGCCGTGTCTGTGGCGCCTGCGGTGTCCGTGGCGCCGCCAGTGCCCGTCCCACCCCGCCAGGTCCCGGAGAGAACACTCCTGGCGGAGCTGCTCCTGCTGCTGGTCTGGGCCGTGCTGGTGGTGATCGACGGCGCCCTGGCCCTGGCCTCCTTCATTGATGGCGCCGCCGGCCGGCAACGGCGGCCGCAGGCGAGCGCAGCCGGCGACCCGTCGCCGTCGGCGGCGGCGCCCTTCCTGATGGCTGCCGCGGCGCCTTGAACGGCTGCGGCTGAGGAGCTGTCGATCCGCAGGGCGTCGTCGGGCTTTTCTATCCCTGTCTGATGACATGTTGCGACGTTGCTTTCAACGGTCGGGACCATGATCTGCAGGGTCTCGAATGTGCTGACTCTGGGATGGTGGCTGCTTCTGGTAGCTTTCTTCTGCAGGGAGTGAGGGAATCATGGGTCGAAAGGCAACGGGGACCGGGGCTGTTCTTGCTGCCCTTTTTCTCTCCTTCAGCGGGCTTGGCTTCAGTCCGGTGGCCTTCAGCCAGGGGGCCCCGCCCGCCCGCAGCGTGAAGGTTGTCCAGGGCGACACGCTGGAGGCCATCGCCGCCCGGTACGGGGTGAGCGTGCAGGACTTGATGCGTCTGAACAGGATCACCAAGCCCGAGGAGCTGCAGATCGGCCAGCAGCTGAAACTGCCGCCATCGAAGGGGCTCGTGCAGGTGCGCGCCGGGGACACCCTGGCTCTGCTGGCGGCGCGGCATCGCACCACCGTGGCGGACTTCGAGAAGGCCAACCCCGGCCTCAAGCCCGACCAGCTCAAGGTGGGTGCCTGGCTGAAGCTGCCTCCAGCCTCTGCGGCGGCCACGGGCAAACCCTCCACGAAGCCCTCGTCCACGGCCAAACCCACCGCGAAGCCCTCTTCAACCGCGAAGCCCCCGTCCACCGCGAAGCCCTTGTCAGCGGCCAAGCCAACCCCCGCCGCGAAGCCGGCGTCCCCCTCCACGCCGTCGCCGGCGGCCACCGCCTCGCCGGCCCCGACCACTCCCCCGGCCGTGACCGCTCCGGCCCCCACCGCGCCCCCTTCGCCCCTGCCGCCGAAGCAGGGCGAGGCGGTGCGGTGGCGCTTCTACGGCAACACCCTCGTCGACTGGGGCGGCTGGAAGCTCCATCCCGGCGGGGTGCGGGTGACCCTGGTGCAGCCCACCCAGGCGGACGTGGGGCCGACCCGGGCCCAGGCGACGGCGGTGGCGGTGCACTGCAGCAGCCTCCGCCAGGCCTGGTTGGTCAACGGCGCCTGGGAGCCCTGGACCGTGCCGCTGGGGCGGTCGCTGGGTCAGCAGATCGTGCTGGATCTCTGCGCCAACGTCACGGACCCGACCGGTCCGGCGGTGGCGCCCCCTTCCGCTCCCTTGGCCCCCTGAGACAGGGACCTCGGTTCCAAGGGCCCGGCGGGGAGCTGTCGGGTTCCGGTGTCTTCCCCACCCTCACTTAGGGCCTGTGAGCTAGTCTCAGCGGCCTGCATCAGCGGCCAACCAGGGTGACGTACTGCATCGGCTACTGGCTTGAGAAGGGCCTGGTCTTCGCTTCGGATTCCCGCACGAATGCAGGGGTTGATTATATTTCGAGCTACAGCAAGATGTACGTATTCCAGCCGGCCTCCGATCGGCTGTTCGTGCTGCTTGCTGCCGGCAATCTGGCCACCACCCAGGCCGTGGTCAGCTGGATCCGTCGGGATCTCGACCGGCCCGCCGAGGACTCCACCAGCGGGGCCGGTGATCTGCGTTCCTGCGATTATCTGTTCGAAGCGGCCGCCTACATCGGCCGGGTGAGCGTGGCGGTGCAGCAGGAGAACGGCCCGGCCCTGCAGCAGGCCGGCGCCAGCGCCGGGGCCTCATTCCTGCTGGGCGGCCAGATCGCCGGGGAGCCCCACGGCCTGTATCTGGTGTATCCCCAGGGGAACGCCATCATGGCCACCCGCGAAACGCCCTACCTGCAGATCGGCGAGACGAAATACGGCAAACCACCCCTCGATAACGTGGGCCATACCAACCTCTCCCTGGAGGATGCGGCCCGGCTCTGCCTGATCTCGGAGGTGCTCACCCAGCGCTCCAACCTCACGGTGGGTCCCCCGTTCGAGCTGGCCATTGTCCCCGCTGACGCCCTGACGGTCGCCCACCGGCTGACCTTCGCTGCCGACGCGCCGGAACTGGCCGCCATGGTCGAGACCTGGAGCGACGCCCAGCGGGAGGCGCTGCACCGCCTGCCCAGCTTCCCCTGGGAACGGGTGTCGCCAACCTGAGCCCGCTTCCTTCCATGTGGTCCGTCTCCGAATGGGTGTCCAACGGTCACCTGCCCACCGCCGAGGTGGTGCAGGAGCTGGTGGCGGAGGCCCATCGCCGCTTCGCGCCGGTTGGCGAGGGCCAGGTGGCCGACTACATCCCGGCCCTGGCGGCGGCGGATCCCAACCACTTCGGCCTCTGCGTCTCCAGCTGCGGCGGGGCGCTGTTCGAGGCGGGCGAGGCCCGGGTGGCCTTCAGCATCCAGAGCATCTCCAAGCCGTTCCTGTTCGCCCTGATCTGCCAGGCCATCGGTGAGGAGGAGGCCCGCGAGAAGCTCGGCGTCAACAGCACCGGCCTGCCCTTCAATTCCGTGCTGGCGGTGGAGCGCAGCGGCGACGGCCTCTCCAATCCGATGGTGAATGCCGGGGCGATCGCCGCCACCAGCCTGGCGCCGGGCGCCAGCAGTGAAGAAAAGTGGGCCTTCATCCAGGACGGCTTCTCCCGCTTCGCCGGCCGGCGGCTGGAGATCGATGCCGCCGTCTGCGCGTCGGAGCTGGCCACCAATCGGCGCAACGCCGGCCTGGCGACGCTCCTCAGCGACCATGACCGCATCTGGTGGGATCCCGACGAGGCCACCGAGCTCTACACCCGCCAGTGTTCCCTGAGCGTCACCGCCGCCGACCTGGCGGTGATGGCCGCCACCCTGGCCAACGGCGGTCGCCAGCCCATCACCGGGGAGCAGGTGATCGAGGCCATCCACTGCCAGCACGTGCTGGCGGTGATGGTGACGGCGGGGTTGTACGAGACCTCCGGTGACTGGCTCTACGCCACCGGCCTGCCGGGCAAGAGCGGCGTGGCCGGCGGCATGATCACGGTGGCGCCCGGGAAGGGGGGCCTGGCCACCTATGCGCCGCCGCTGGATGAGGCGGGCAACAGTGTGCGCGGCCAGCTCACGGCACGCTTTCTCTCAGAGCGGCTGGGCCTCAATCTGTTCGCCTCCCGGCCCGAGGGGAGCCGCTGAACCATCGCCACGCAGGGGAGATGGGGGCCTCGCCTGTCTACGATCCAGCCTCAGCATGGTGCCTTCTGCCGCAATGTTCAGCACCACCAATCTCGTGCGCTATCTCCTGCTGCTGGCCTGCATCGGGGTCACGGTGGTGATCTTCAATCACTTTTCCGGCACGATTGCGGTGTTCACGGCCGCCGCCATCGTGGCGGCCCTGCTGAACGTCCCGGTCAAGTGGCTGAGCCGCTATCTGCCGCGGGGATGGTCGATTGCCGCCGTGACCTTCGGCGCCCTGATCCTGTTGATCGGATTCGTCACCGGGATTGGACTACAGGTGCTGAACCAGGGCCAGGGTCTGCTGCTGGATCTGCAAGGCACCTTGAAACAGCAGGACCTCACGCCCCTGCATCAATACCTCAAAACCTATGGATTCGACAGAATCACAACCCTCCTTCAGGAGGGTCTGCTGACGGGACTGGGGTTGCTGAAAACCGTATTTTCCGGGGTCTTCACGGGCATTTTCGGTGCCGTGATCAGTCTCTACATGCTGATCGATGGCGAGAAGTTATGGAAAGGATTTCTGGGGCTGATTCCGGAGCCTCACCGTGATCGTTTCGCCGTGATCTTTCTGCAGAGTGTTCTGGGATTCATCCGCGGGCAGCTGCTGCTGATGGTGTTTCTGACCGTCTCAACGGCCGTGATCTTCCCGCTGCTGGGTGTGAAATACAGTCTGATTCTGGCGGTGATTGTGGGCGTCCTTGATGCGATCCCCGGGATCGGAGCCACCCTCGGCATCATGTTGATCTCCTTGATGGTCTTCGCCTCCCAGGGGGGAGACATTGGCTTGCGAGCCTTGATCGCTTCCGTGCTGCTCGGTCAGATTCAGGACAATATCGTCCGGCCCAAGGTGATGGGCCAGGCGATGGAGCTCAATCCGGTCCTTCTCTTTTTGGCCCTCTTCATCGGACAGCGGGTCGCTGGCCTGTTGGGGGTGTTCCTTTCGATCCCTCTGGCGGGCATGCTGGCGCTCTGGTTCCATTCCGAACGCCAGCGGCGGGAATCCAGTCTCCTCACCCCGGCCGGCGGGGATGGGACAGGGGACCACGGCCCTTCCACCGCAGCACGCTGACCATGGGGCAATGTCCATCTATTCCCAGTCCCCCCGGCTGTCATGCTGCTCTTTGCTGATCTCCTTGGTAAGCCCTTGACTCTGAACCGTGCGATCATTGCCACCCTCACGGCCATGGCCGCGATGGCGGCCACCGGCGTTCCTGCCGCCCAGGCCAGCTGCCGCTTTCTGATGCCGCTGGGGGGCGGCGGCAACCCGGTGGTGTCGAAGCGGATCGGACCGGACCGGCTGGTGGGCCGCACCAACTGGAACACCGACTTCATCGTCGATCGCGATTTTCGCAGTTATCGCTTCTTCTTCACATCGGCCTCCAGCGAGCGCGCCACCTTCCCGGTGTCGGGCTTCATGGTCTTCACCGACGGCAGCAGCCTGCAGGTGGTCAACGAAACCCCTACGTTTGAACCCGGTACGGGCCGGATGTTCGGCCCCTTCCAGGCCGTTCCCGGCAAGCGCACCAGGTTGATGAACTTCCGGGTGGGCTCCTCCACCACACCGGCGGCCCTTGGATTCAGCTATCGGATCTCCGTTCAGGGTTGTACCTGAAGCCCTTCCACTGATTCCCCCAACCCATGCAGTTCGAGAGCTTCGCGACCTTCAACATCGCCATCGTGGTGCTGGCGATCGGTCGCTGGCTCAACCGCAAGGTGGGCTTTCTGCGGGAATTCAACATTCCTGAGCCCGTCACCAGCGGGCTGCTGGTCTGCCTGCTGCTGGCCCTGATCCATGCCATCAACGGCACGGAGATCGGCTTCAATCTGCAGACGCGGGATTTTCTGCTGCTCTATTTCTTTGCGGCCATCGGCCTCAACGCCGACATCAGGATGCTGCTCTCGGGGGGCTGGACACTGTTGATCCTTGTGGTCACCACGGTGGTGTTCATCGTGCTTCAGAACCTCACCGGGGTCGGCATGGCCACGTTGCTCGGTTTTAACCCCCTGGTTGGGCTACTGGGGGGATCGGTGTCGATGCTGGGCGGCCATGGCACGGCGATCGCCTGGGCGCCGACCTTCGCCGATGTCCACGGAATTGGCAATGCCCAGGAAATCGGCATCGCCTGCGCCACCTTTGGTCTGGTGCTGGCCTCGTTGATGGGGGGGCCGATCGCCCGGCTTCTGATCCACAGCAACAGGTTGAAGCCGGAAGCACCCGCTGACCTTGATGATGGCTCCGGGGGGCCTGGTGCGTCCGCCAGACCTCGCCCGCTGGAGCCCGTCACCTATTTCAGTCTGCTGCGGACGCTCTTCTGGCTGAACATGAGCCTGGGTCTTGGTGAATTACTGTTCAAAGCCGTTGGGGCCAGCGGCGGCAAGTTGCCGCTGTTCGTCTGTTGTCTGTTTGCGGCGATCCTGCTCACGAACACCGTGCCCCGCCTGCTGCCGATCGGCTTTCTGGCTGCACCCCGATCCTTGGAGATTGTGTCGGACATTGCCTTGGGAATCTTCCTGACGATGTCCCTGATGAGCCTGCAACTGTGGACGATCGCTTCGTTGGCAGGCCCGATTCTCGCCATCCTTGCCGCCCAGTTCACGATCGCCTTCCTCTACGTCATCTTTGTGGTGTTCCGGGCCATGGGGAGCGATTACGAGGCGGCGGTGATCTGTTCCGGATTCGCGGGCTTTTCTCTCGGGGCTACCCCGACGGCGATGGCCAACATGTCAGCGGTGGCCCAGAAGTACGGTCCCGCCCGCCGGGCCTTCATCGTCGTGCCGCTGGTGTCAGGCTTCTTCGTGGACATCAGCAACGCCGTGGTGATTCAGCGCTTCCTGCACTGGCTCGCTTGACCCCAGGCCGCTCAGAAGCGGAGCGTCGTCCGGATCAGCCCGGCCCACACCCCCAGGCTGCTCTCCCCGGTGGTCGGGGGAAACGGCAGGGCCTGCGACAGATCCGCGCTGCCGGTGAGGGCGCCGCGGGGCCGGCTCAGCCAGAACACCGCCGGTGTCAGGGCGAGATCGTCGCTGATCTGGATGCGGTAGTAGAGCTCCATGGCCAGGCCCCGGTCGTCGATGGAGAACGGCACCGGCGTCCGGATGGCGCTGACGTGGGCGGGCGAGCCGATGGCGAAGCCCAGGCTGTTGCCCACCCCCAGCACATCGCTCCAGATCAGGCCCGCGTACCAGGAGTGACTGCGCACCCCCGACAGGCCGGCCACCGGGTAGGAGCCGAAGCGGAACGTGTCCTGCCCCCAGCCGGCGCTGATCGAGGGCATCCAGCCGGAGCGGCGCGGCTGCCAGTAGCCCGCCAGCGACCAGGAGCTGAGGCTCCCTTCAGCGGCCCGGGCCGCCAGCTGGCTGGCCAGGGGGGTGCCCCTCAGCCGCACCTGGGGACCGCTGAGGTTCCAGGCGCCGGTGATGTTCCACTGGGGCCGGCTCAGGGCCAGCTGCAGGGTGCTGGTCTGGGAGGAGGAGCCGGAGAACAGGCCGCCCCCCTGGGCGCTGCCCCCGGCCCGGCCGGCCACGTAGGCGTAGCCCAGGCTCAGCCCCTTCAGGCCGCCCCTGGGCTGCCACCAGAGCCCGAAGCCGCCGCCGAGCCGTTTGCCGTAGGTGCCGGGTGATCCGGCGTACTGGAACAGATCCAGGATCGGGGAGGCGTTGTAGACGCTCGGCCAGACGGGCAGCATGTCCAGCTGCATGATCCGGGGCCCGACGCTGAGGCGGAGCTCGGGGCCGATCGGCAGTTGCAGGTAGGCGCGGTTGATGCTGACCAGCCGACCGGAACACCCCTGCTCCCCGGCGCCGCAGGCCGGCTCCTGGAAGGCCACATCCAGGCGCGTCAGGGGGGTGGGCGGGTTGGAGAAGAAGCCCGACGGGGCGAAGTCGCCCGTGCGCAGGCGGATCCGGAACAGGTCCTGGCCCGTGAAGCTGGTGTCGATGGTGAGGCGGGCCTCATGGTTGAAGCTGACCCCGTTCAGCAGCGGCGCCCCGGCGGCACTGTTGCCGGCCCGCTCCACCTCACTGCCGCCGTACTGCACGGCGCCGAGAACGCCATTGATCTGCAGATCCACCGTGGTGGTGGGGGCGAAGCGGGTGGCCTCCTCGGCCCGCAGGGGCCCGGCGGCAGCGCAGACCCAGGCCGCCATCAGCCAGGGAAGGGTGGCGCCGCGGGGCCTCATGGAGCCTGGCCGTTCAGGTGATCACGGTCGGGCGATCCATGCCGGTGCGCTGCCGGATCTCGGCCAGGGCGTCGATGGCGTCGATCAGATCCCTCAGGGCCCGCTGGGGGTCGAGGTCGAGGGCACCGCTGGGGGGCACATAGCTCTCCAGGTACACCCGCAGGGTGGCGCCCTTGGTGCCGGTGCCCGAGAGCCGCAGCACCACCCGGCTGCCGTCGTCAAGGAGCACCCGCAGGCCCTGGCCCTTGCTGATCGAGCCGTCCACCGGGTCGGCGTAGCCGAAGTCGTCGGCGGCGCGGATCGTGCGGCCGGCGAAACCCTGGCCCGGCAGGGCGGTGAGCATCCCGGAGACCCGGTCGTAGAGGCCGTGGGCGGCGTCGCTGGCCACGGCCTCGTAGTCGTGGCGGGAGTAGTAGTGGCGGCCGAAGCGGCTCCAGTGGCCCGCCATCACCTCGGCCACCGAGCAGCCGCGCACCGCCAGGATCTGCAGCCAGAACAGCACGGCCCAGAGGCCGTCCTTCTCGCGGATGTGGTTGCT
The DNA here is from genome assembly GCA_943369315.1 of Synechococcus sp. UW140. GTDB lineage: Bacteria > Cyanobacteriota > Cyanobacteriia > PCC-6307 > Cyanobiaceae > Cyanobium. The sequence continues at coordinate 5,890 of CALRMW020000020.1, read as the reverse complement.
GCCGGTGCCGAAGCTCTCCTCGCCGCAGAGGGTGATCCGGCCGGCATCGAGCAGGTTGCCGAAGAACTTCCAGCCCGTGGGGGTCTCGAAGCAGGGGATGCCCAGCTCGGCGGCGACCACGTCGGCGGCGGCGCTGGTGGGCATCGAGCGGGCCACGCCGGCCAGGCCGTCCGCGTAGCCGGGGGCCAGGGTGGCGTTGGCGGTGAGCACGGCCAGGCTGTCGCTGGGATTCACGAAGCAGTTCCGGCCCAGGATCATGTTGCGGTCGCCGTCGCCGTCGCAGGCGGCGCCGAAGTCGTAGGCGCCGCCGGCCAGCAGCAGGTCGGCCAGCTCGTGGGCATAGGTGAGGTTGGGGTCGGGGTGGCCGCCACCGAAGTCCGCCAGGGGCACGCCGTTGCGCACCGTGCCGGCCGGGGCCCCCAGCAGCCCCTCGAACAGGCGACTGGCGTAGGGGCCGGTGACCGCATGCATGGCATCGAAGGCCACCCGGAAGTCGCCCCGCAGCAGGGCGGCGATGCGGTCGAAGTCGAACAGTTTCTGCATCAGCGCCACGTAGTCATCGACGCCGTCGATCACCTCCACGGCCATGGCGCCGATGGTCGCCGTTCCGGGAACCTCCAGGTTCAGGGGGTCGGCGTCGAGGATGCGGTAGCCGTCCAGGCTGAGGGTGGCGGCATGGATGGCATCGGTGACCGATTCCGGTGCCGGTCCGCCGTTGGCCCCGTTGATCTTGACGCCGAAGTCGCCGTCGAGGCCGCCGGGGTTGTGGCTGGCCGAGAGGATGATCCCGGCCACGGCGCCGTGGCTGCGGATCAGGTGGGAGGCGGCCGGCGTGGAGAGGATGCCGCCGGTGGTGGTGATCAGGCGGCTGACGCCATGGGCGGCGGCCATGCGGGCGATGACGCTGATCGCCGCGAGGTTGCCGTAGCGGCCGTCGCCGCCGACCACCAGGGTGCCGCCGGCGATGCCGGGCACCACCCGCAGGGAGGCCTCGATGAAGCTCTCCAGGTAGTGGGGGGTCTGGAACTGGCGGGTGCTCTTGCGCAGGCCGGAGGTGCCGGGCTTCTGGTCGTCGAAGGGTCGCTCCAGCGCCACCTGACGCAGCTCGGTCGTCATCGCCATGGCCGGCGTCCTGGTGCTCGGTGGAGCCCCAAGCTACCTCCGCCGATTCGGGCCGCCTTGGCGTTGCAGGCCGCCCTGGCGTTGCTGGCGCTCCAGCCGTGGCTGATGGCTTCGACAGCTCTGGCTAGCGTGGGTGGAACTGCCTCCCACCCCATGGCGCCTCGGCCGCTTCCCACCGCCCCGCGCCTGGCCACCGCCATGCGCAGGGCCGTTGCAGGCTGCGCGGTCGTCGCCGCGACCGCCGGTGCGATGGTGTTCAGCCCGGCCTCGGTGCGGGGGGCGGTCATGGGAGCCCCGAAGGCCCTTCCCTATGCCGAAGCGGTGAGCCGCACCCACACTGCCGCCGAGGCGGTGCTGGCCGGGGCGGGGGCCGAATCCTGCCTGCGGGGCAAGCTCACCAATGCCCTGCTGGGGCTCTCCAGCAGCTGTGAGGCCAAGGGGGAGCGCAACCCCCTCTGCCAGCTGGCGGACAAGGCCGTCGTCGTCACCCCCATGACCCTGGCCTTCATGCGGGCCACCTCGACCCGGCTGCTGGCGCTGATCGATGGCGACGCTTCCCGGGCGGCTGCCTCGGCGAGCCCGGATCCGGCCCAGCCCCAGCCCTGACCCCGCACCGATGGAGATTCAGCACCCCTCGGATGACGGGCCCCTGTCTCCCCAGCAGGAGCTGCTGCTGGAGCAGTTCCGCCAGCGCGTGGAGGCGAGGATCAGCAGCCACGGCCTGACCAGCACCGATGTGGCGGATCTGGTCAAGGAGCTGCGCGAGCATCCCGATGTGAGCCGCCAGCTGATGGTGGAGCTGACCCGGGAGCTGCAGCGGCTGCTGCCCGGTCAGCGCTTCAGTTTTGATTGGGATTGATCAGGTTCAGGCCCCCCTGCCTTGGGGCGGCATTCTCCGCCGGCTTGGCCACCGGCAGCTGCAGGCGGCAGACGGCCGTGAGGCTGCGGGCGGCGCGGTCGATCGGTTCGCGTCGCTCGAAGCTGTTGCTGGCCGCCACCACCGACCGCTGACGGATCGTCCAGAGCACGTCCTTGCAGCTGGCGGGCAGGCGCGGATGGTCGAGCAGGGGGTTGGCCAGGCTGCGGGCCTTGTCGCAGGGTTCGGCCGTGTTCTCGCGGCTGCAGGCCAGGGTGATCAGCTGCAGGGAGCGGAACTCGGAGGAGGGGGGAAAGGGGGGCGGCTCCGGGGCGGCCCGCAGCGGTGAGGCCCCCGCCAGGGGCAGGCTCGCCAGCAGGGCCAGGTGCGGCAGGGCCGCTCCGAGGCGGCGCGGGGCCGGGGAGGTGGCGCGAGGGGACCGGTCCATGGCGGGCGGGGAGGTCACCCAATCATGGCCGCCGCCCCGGTGTCCCTGGCGATCACCGCGGTGCCGTCGCGCAGCGGCCGCTGGGAGGCCAGCCAGCGGCGGGCCAGCAGGGGGCCGCTCCAGCGGGCGGTGCGGGCCAGCAGACCCCGCAGGCGATGCCTGCGGCGCAGCAGCTCGGCCCGCCGGGCCTCCTGCTCCTGCAGCGCCTGGATCCGCCGGATCTCCGGTCGCCGTTCGGCGACGACCGCCGCCGCGGCCGCGTCGATGGCCCCGGGCTCCCCGTCCAGCAGGGCGGGCCCCAGGTGCCTGGCGGCCACCAGGGCATCGCGCAGGGCCATGTTGATCCCCTGGGCCCGCAGGGGGCTCATCGGGTGGGCGGCATCACCGAGCAGCAGCAGGCCGGGCCGCTGCCAGCGGGGACAGAGCCCCACCCGCACCGGCAGCCGCACCGGTCCCTGGACGGCCGCCGCCGGCAGCTCCCGCAGCCGCCTGGCCAGGGCCTCGGGGGCGTCGCCGGCCCAGAGCTCCGCCCAGGCGCCGGGGCCGGCCGGGGTGGGCGCCGGCGGTTGCTCCGGCGCGATCGCCCAGCCCAGCTGGACACCGCCGCGGGCGGAGGGGAACAGGGCATAGCTGCCCGAGGCGCCCACCACCGTCACGAAGCGGCCGGCCAGCCACTCGAGCACCCCCTCGGTCCCCGGGGCCTCCAGGCGGAACCAGAGCACGTCGAGGGGGCTGGGGGCACTCTCCAGCTCCAGGCCCCCTTTGCGGCGCAGCAGCGAATCCCGGCCGTCGCAGGCCACCACCAGCGCCGCCTCCAGGGCGGTGCCGTCCGCCAGGCGCACGCCGGCGACGCGGCCGTCCCGCAGCAGCAGATCGCTGGCCGCCTGGCCCGGGTGGAAGCGGAAGCCCGGCTGGAGGCCCGCCTGCTCGAGCAGTTCAGTGAGCAGGGAGTCCTGGTCGATCAGGGTGCAGGGGGCGGCGCTGCCCATGGGCTCGGCCGCCTCGAACAGGGCCTGGCCGTCGAGGAAGAAGCTCCAGGCCGTCAGGGGCCGCCGCCGCACCGCTGCCGGCAGCGGCGCGAGGCCCATGGCCGCCAGGGCCGCCAGACCGCTGGGCATCAGCCCCTCACCGCGAAACGGCCGGCCGCCACGGCCGCTGGCGTCGATCAGGTCGACCGGGAGGCCGCGGCGGGCCAGCAGCAGGGCCAGGCTGGCGCCGGCGGGGCCGGCCCCCACCACCACCACCCGGCCGGCAGGGGCCCCGATCGGGCCGCTCAGGTGAAGGAGTTGTAGTTGAGGCCTTCCTCGGGGTTGGCGGTCTCCGCCCCCTGGAGGGAGTTCTTCATCCTGAGCAGGTAGTCGACCAGTTCCTGCTGAACGGTCAGCAGCTCGCTGGTGCAGCCCCGGAAAGCGGCACGGTGGCGGATTTCGTCGTGGCGGGTGTGCAGGTCCCGCAGCATCAGGTTGATGGCATCCAGGCGTGGGGTGACCTGGCGGGAGGAGGTGGTGGCGGCGGGAGTGGACACGGGGTCCATGGATCATGTGCTAAGCGTTACCGAATCGTAGTCGTCACCGCGGGCGCGGCTTCGGCGGTTCGCATCGTTCCGCTGCCACAGGTTCGCCGCCGCTGCTCCATGCGGCGGGCCAGCCGTCCGCTGACGCCCAGTTCGGCCCCACGCCAGAGGCGGTCGACTTCCGCTTCGAAGTGGCGCGCCAGCACGGGGGAGCGGATCAGCAGCAGGGTTTCATCGTTCTGGAACGCGGCCGAGGGGCTCCAGTTGAAGCTGCCGGAGATCACTTCGCGGCCATCGAGCACGGCGAACTTGTGATGCAGCTTGTCGCCGGCCGCCAGCCGGGGCGTGCCCACCCCTTCCAGGGGGGTGCCCCAGGCCCGGTTGTCCGCCTCGATCTTGCAGTCCTGGTCGGGCAGCGTCACGCCGAGCAGGTCGAGGGTTTCGCTGAAGGCCCGGTTGGCGAAGCCCGGATCCGCCAGCAGACGCAGCTTCACGCCCCGGCCATGCAGCTCCTGCAACCGGTCGGCCAGGTTCTGGCCCGAGAAGACGAACAGGGCCAGATCGAGGCGCCGGCGGGTGGTGGCCAGCTTGGTTTCCAGCCAGGCCAGGCCGTGGTTGGGATCACGGCGGCGGTGGGGGGAGAAGAGTACCTCCACCGGTGTGCCTGCCACGTCCACCACCTGGGGGCCGCCGCCCTCCTTGGCGATGCCGAAGCGGCTGTCGGGCCGGCCTCCGGGGCCATCGCCCCAGAGCCGGGCGAATTCGGCGGCGAACACCCCCGCCAGTGCGGGGCTGTCGAAGCGCAGAAGGTGGTTGACGTTGCCGCGGGTGCTCGGTGCGCCCGCATCGCCGTGGACGCAGGAGGGGCTGAAGTTGGCCGAGCCTGTCACCACCGCCCGGCCGTCGACCACGAGGAACTTGTGGTGCATCAGGCCGCTGCCGCGGCTGCCGTCGGCGGTGTCGTCGAGCAGGGGGACGCCGGCCCGCTGCAGCACGGCAACGGCGTCACCCTGGCCGAGGGCCGCCAGCTGCTGCTGGCGATGGCGCTGGTGGGGCGGCAGATCCACGGGATGCTGCTGGCTCCAGGGGGTGCTGTAGAGGTTCTCCAGCACCACCCGCACCCGCACGCCGCGGCGGTGGCGTTCCGCCAGGGCCTCGGCCACCGCTGGCAGGGAGAGCTCCTGCACCGCCACCAGGATCTCGAGGCGGGCCTCGCGGATGCTCTCCAGCAGCAGGGCCTCCAGGTCATCCCCCTGGCGCCAGTGGCCGCTGATCGGGCTGCGGTAGCGGCTGTCGCCGCGGTGGTTGAAGGCCACCCGGATGCCCGGCGGCAGGGGGAGGGCCCGGTGGGCGCCGCCGCTCAGGGCCGCCGGTGCGGGGCCGCAGCCCCCGAGCAGGCCGGTCATGGCCACGGCGAGAAGGGGCCGGGAAAGGAGCGCGAGAGAGACCACGGGCTGGAGGGGGCGGCGGGTTCCGCTCCTTCAGCCTTCCCGGCGGTGGACATCACGCTGGTGGCTCGTCGGGGGCGCGCCGCAGGCGCAGTGGGGCCTCAGTGGTGGCCGGGCATCTCCGAGGTGCGCAGCATGACGGCGAACCAGAGGCTGCCGATCACCACCGCGGCGATCACCCCGGCGGAGATGCTGACCCGCAGCATCAGGATCGGCACCACCAGCGGGAACAGGATCGAGCCGGCCAGGGGGGTGAAGGCCACGACCGCCTTGAGCAGGCCGCGGTTGGAGCCGGTGGCGGTGTTCTCCATCAGAACCACTCGGCGACGGCCTGGCTGGCGGGGTTGCTGTTGTCTTCCGGCGTGGAGCGTCGGAACTCCATGGTGATGCTGCGCTTCTGCTCGCCATCGGCCGCCAGGGCCTCGATCGGGTAGAGCTGCTGGCCGTCGCGGAAGGGCACCTGCACCCGGAAGGTGCCGTCGGCCGACAGGGGCACCTCCTCA
>CALRMW020000019.1:0-54053 GCA_943369315.1 Synechococcus sp. UW140 | reverse complement strand
CAGAGCTGGGAGGCGCCGGCCTGGAGGGCGCCTGTGCGGTCGTCCTCGGAGATGTCCCAGAAGACGTAGGCCCACTGGGGATCGCGGGGCAGGAAGACGACGCGGGTCTCGGCGGCCGGCCGCGGCGCCGGGGCCATCTCGGCCTCGATGGCGGCCACCGGCCGGGGCACGGCCGCGGGGGCCGGCGCTTCGGCGCTTTCGCCCGAGCGATCGGCGATGGCCCCGGCCAGGGAATCCCTGTCCTGGGCGCTGTAGCGCTGAATGCCCAGGGTCCTGGCGAGTTCGCGCAGCTGGCGCATGCTGAGGCTGGCCAGGTTCGCGAGCGGGTTGGTCCTGGCCATGGTATTTCAAGAATCGTTACAGCCCATGATCGCCGATGGGATCAGGGCGGGATCGCTCCTGTCAGCGGATGGCGACATCGTCGGAACCGGCCGGATCCGCCGGTGGCAGCCGCACCACCCCCCGCATGAGTTCGGAGGCCGGACGCTCCGGGGGCCGGGTCGGGCGTTCCGGCAGCGACGCCAGCACGGCCGAGGCCGCCAGCAACCCCCCCAGCAGCAGCCAGAGGCGCCAGCGACGCGGCAGGGCCAGGGCGTCACGGCCCCCCTGCCCCCGGCGCCGTGTGCCGTCCGCGACCCGGCGGGCCCTGCCGATGCCCAGCGGCTCTCCGCAACGGGCACAGACCATGCGACCCGCCAGGCTGCGGTCGGCTCGCACAGCCCAACTGCCGCACCTCGGACAGCCCATTCGTCACCCGATCCATCAGCTCTCCATGGTGACGGAATGACCTAGAGCAGCGTCGGGTCGGCGCCGGCGGGCCGCTCGGCCGGCGGCAGATCGGCCATCAGCCGGAAATCCTCGAACGCGAAACCCGGCCCCACGCAGCAGTGCAGCAGGCTCCATCGCCCCCGGCTGCGGGCCGCCTGCCACCAACCCGCCGGCACGATCTGCAGCGGACCCGGCCCCGGATCCCCGGCCGCTGCGGCGGTTTCCGGGAGGGTTTCCGGGGCGGTTCCCGGGACGGTGAGCGGGCCCAGCAGCAGCCGCTCGGCCGTGCCGCCCCCGGGCGGCAGCCGCCAGAGGTCGAGGGGGTCGCCGCCGGCGTGGTGCCAGACCTCATCCGCCCCCGCCACCTGATGCCAGCGGCTGAGCTGGCCCTCCGTCAGCAGGAAGGCGATCACCGTGAGTCCGGCGCGCTGCTGACCGTCACCGGCCCGGCACACCTGGCCGGGTGAGCGGTGCAGCTCCCGGTACCAGCCCCCCTCCGGGTGGGGCTGCAGGTCGAAGCGGGCGATCAGCGCCTCCGGACTGGAACGCATGGCCTGGCGGACGGGAGAGGGTCGCTGCCGATGATCCCGCGGCGACGGCCAACCGGAGTAGAACATCCGTACTAACTCCCTTGTTCTGCCGGCCCGATGCTTCCCCTGCCTCCCCAGTCACCGCTGCCCCCGCGGGAGGGGGCGGCGGCGCTCTTCTGCCTGCTGGCCACGGAGGCCGTCAGCGCCGGTTTCCCCAGCCCCGCCGACGACTACGTGGAGGCCCGCATCGACCTCAACCTGGAGCTGATCCCCCGCCCGCTGTCCACCTTCTTCATGCGCGTCAGCGGCGATGCCATGCGGGGCGACGGCATCGTCGACGGCGACCTGCTGGTGATCGACCGCAGCGTCGATCCCCGGCCCGGCATGGTGGTGGTGGCGGTGCATGCCGGCGCCTTCCTGCTGCGGCGGCTGGCCCGGCGCGGCGGTGCGCTGTGGCTGGTGGCCAGCGACGGCACCAGTCCGCCCCTGGTGCTCAGCGGCGACGAAGGGGGCGGCGCGGAGGGGAGCGACGGCGGCGGCGCCGAACTGTGGGGCGTCGTGATCCACGCCGTGCATCACCTGGCGGGCGCCCCCTCCAGGCGTCACTGATCGGCGTCACGCCGCGGCGTCAGGGGTCGGCGCGGTGGGGCAGGGCGCGCGAATCGCTGGGGCGGGCGGGAGGGGTCATCAGCAGGCCGCGCCGGCGCAGCTCACGGCGGAACTCGCCGGCCAGTCCGTCCGCCATCCACAGCTTGCGCAGGTGGCCGAAGATCACCATGCAGCGCAGGGCGATGGTGACGCAGACAAGCACCTGCAGGCAGAGTTTCAGCACGGTGGGAGCAGGCGCGGCGCTGTGCTGCCGGCAGCCTAGGGGCGCCGGCGGCGGCCGGCTGCGCCGGAACGGCGGCAACGAAACGCGCGGTCCAGGCGTCATGCTGGGTCGGTGGGCGGCAACGCCGCCGTGACCTGCTTCGATGATCGAGCCCCTGCCGGAGCTGAGCACCGCCGAACTGGAAACCCTGCTGGCGGCCCTTGATCCGCTCCTGGACGGCTTCGGCGAAGGGGGCTCCTGCCTGGATGATGCCAGCGCCTTCCTGGAGCGGCTGGGCATCGGCCAGCAGGGCGACGACGGGGGCACCCCCTCCCCCCTGCTGCAGTGGCTGGAAAGCTGGCGGGCCGCCGGCGGCAACCGGGCGACCCTGCGGCTGATGGTGCAGACCCTGCTGACGGGACGCCAGGAGGAACCGCCGGCCTGATGGAGCGTCGGATCTACCGGACGGGTCAGGCGCGGCAGAGGGCATCGGCCATGCGGGCCGTCTGCACGATCGGCGCCACGTCGTGCACGCGCAGCACATCGGCACCGGCGGCGATGGCCTGGCCGCAGACCGCCGCGGTGCCCCAGAGGCGGGCCCGGGGGCGGGGCTCCGCCAGCACCTCACCGATGAAGCGCTTGCGGGACGGCCCCACCAGCAGGGGGAAACCCTCGGCCCGCAGCAGGGCCAGGCCCCGCAGCAGGGCGAGGTTGTGGGCGGTGGTCTTGGCGAAGCCCAGCCCCGGATCCCAGAGGATCCGCTCCGGACGCACCCCCGCCGCCAGGGCCCGATCGGTGGCCCGCAGCAGCTCCTGCCGCACCTCGGCGACCACGTCGCCGTAGCTGGCCAGGGCGTCCATGCTGCGGCTGTCGCCGCGGCTGTGCATCAGCACGCAGGGGCAGTCCGCGGCCGCCACCACCGCCAGCAGACCGGGATCGCGACGGCCGGCACTGACGTCGTTGATCCAGTGGGCACCGGCGGCCAGGGCCGCTTCCGCCACCGGGGCGCGGAAGGTGTCGATCGACAGCAGGGGGCCGCCGGACGCCGGGAGCGGCAGGGAGGCCAGGATCCGCCGCAGGGCGGGCAGCACCCGGGCGATCTCGGCCTCGGCATCGATCTCGCTCGCCCCTGGCCGGGTGCTCTGCCCCCCCAGGTCGAGCAGGTCGGCCCCCTGGCGATGCAGCAGGCGGGCCTGGCGCAGGGCCGCATCGGGAGCCTCGTAACGGCCACCGTCGCTGAAGGAATCGGGGGTGAGGTTGAGAACCCCCATCACGAGGGTGCGATCCCCCCAGCGGAAACCGGGCGGGGCGGCGACGGGGCCGGCGGGGCTCACGGCGATCGCAGCGGTGGCCGGGGCCTCAGGCCGCCACCGGCACCTGGTAGTTGGCGATGCGGGCGAAGCTGACCGGATCGAGGGAGGCGCCCCCCACCAGCACGCCGTCGATGTCGCTCTGGGCCATCAGCATGTCGATGGTGGCGGGGTTGACCGAACCGCCGTACTGCACCACCACCTCGGGGTGGCCCACCCAGCCGCGGATCAGGCCGCAGATGCGGTTGGCCTCCTCGGCGGCGCAGGTCTTGCCGGTGCCGATGGCCCAGATGGGCTCGTAGGCGACGATCAGGCGCAGGGGGTCGATGCCCTCCAGCCCCTGCTCCACCTGGCGGTGGATCACCCGCTCGGTCTCGCGGGCCTCACGCTGGTCGTCGCTCTCGCCCACGCAGAGGATCGGGATCAGGCCCGACTTCTGGGCCGTGCGGGCCCGCAGGTTGATCTGCTCGTCGGTTTCGCTGAAGTACTTGCGGGGCTCGCTGTGGCCCACGATCGCGTGGGTGACACCATGCTCGAGCAGCATCGGCGCCGAGATCATGCCGGTGTAGGCGCCACTCTCCTCCCAGTGGACGTTCTGACCGGCGATGGCGACACCGGCGCCGGCCAGGTGACGGCAGAGGGTGGGGATCGCCGTGAACGGCGGGGCCAGCACCACCTCCCTGTCCTCGGGCAGATCGGCGATCAGGGGCCGGAAGCTGGCCGCAAACGCCCGCGCCTCGGCGCAGGTCATGTGCATCTTCCAGTTGCCTGCGATGACGGCCTTGCGCACGTGGTCTCCCGGCAGCGACATTCGAGGCAGGTTAAGGCGTGAGCCTGCCGTCCCCCCCGCGGTCCCGCCGCGGGGAGAGCATCAGCACCTCCCGGCCGTCGATGGCCACGGCATCCCCCGGGGCCAGCTGGCGACCGCGCCGGGTCTCGATGGCGCCGTTCACGGTCACGTCCCCCCGCTGGATGCGCTGCTTGGCCTCGCCGCCGGTGCCGACGAGGCCCTGCCATTTGAGGAACTGATCCAGCTTCACCGTCGGGGGGCGCCCGGAGAGCGCTGATAGGGTTCGTCGATGCTTGCACCCTCGCCGGCCGGCTTCCGCAGGCTCTGGCCGCTGCTGAAGCCCCACCGGCGACCCCTGCTGCTCGGGGGGTTCTGCATGCTGGTGTTCGTGGGCTGCTGGCCCCTGCTGGCCTGGCTGGCGGGCCAGCTGATCCCGGCCATCGGCGCCGGCGACTTCAGCAAGGTGCTGCGCAGCGTGGCGGCGGCCCTGGCGGTGTTCCTGGTTCAGAAGATCGCCCAGTTCGGCCAGGACACCCTGCTGGCGGGCCCGGCCCTGCGGGTCAGCCAGGAGCTGCGGCGCCAGCTGTTCGCCCGCCTGCAGCGGCTCGACTTCGGCGCCCTCGAGAAACTCTCCGCCGGCGATCTCACCTACCGGCTCACCGAGGACGCCGACCGGGTCGGGGAGGTGATCTACAAGACGATCCAGGACACCACCCCCAGCGCCCTGCAGCTGGTGGTGGTGCTGGGCTACATGATCTGGCTGGACTGGCCCCTGGCCCTGGCCACCCTGCTGCTGGCGCCGCTGGTGGCGCTGATGGTGAGCGCCTTCGGGGCCCGGGTGATGACCGCCGCCGAACGCAGCCAGAAGCAGGTGAGCGACCTGGCGGCGCTGCTGGGCGAGGCGATCGGCGGCCTGCCCCTCGTGCGGGCCTTTGCCGCCGAACCCTGGCTGCAGGAGCGCTTCGACACCGAGATCGACCTGCACCGCCGCGCCCGCTACCGCACCCTGGAGCTGCTGGCGCTGCAGCATCCGGTGGTGGGCTTCATCGAAGCGGCCGGGATCCTCTCGGTGCTGCTGATCGGTGCGGCGCGCATCAAGGCCGGCGGCCTCGACAGCCAGGGCTTCAGCAGCTACGTGGCGGCCCTGCTGATGCTCATCGATCCGATCTCCCACCTCACCACGAACTTCAACGAGTTCCAGCAGGGCCAGGCCTCGCTGCGGCGGCTGCGGGCGATCGAGAACGAGCCGGTCGAACCGCCCGACCACTCCGGGGCCAGGCCACTGGGGACCGTCTCCGGGGAGCTGGTGCTGGACGGGGTCAGCTTCGGCTACCAGCCGGGCAGCCCGGTGCTGCGCCAGCTCGACCTCCACATCCGCCCCGGCCAGGTGGTGGCCCTGGTGGGCCCCTCCGGCGCCGGCAAGAGCACCCTGTTCTCCCTGCTGCTGCGCTTCAACACCGCCCAGAGCGGCCGGGTGCTGCTCGATGGCCAGAACCTGGCCGACCTGCGGGCCCGGGACCTGCGCCGGGCCGTGGCCCTGGTGCCCCAGCAGAGCAGCGTCTTCTCCGGCACGGTGGCCGAGGCGATCGCCTTCGGGCGCCCCGCCAGCGCCGAGCAGATCCGCCAGGCCGCCCGGCTGGCCAACGCGGCCGACTTCATCGAGAGCCTCACCGGCGGCTACGACAGCCGTATCGAGGAGCGTGGCAGCAACTTCTCCGGCGGCCAGCTGCAGCGGCTGGCGATCGCCCGGGCCGTGCTGGGCAACCCGGCGGTGATGCTCCTCGACGAAGCCACCAGCGCCCTGGATGCGGAGGCCGAGGAGGCCGTGCAGCAGGGCCTGCAGCAGGCCATGGCGGGCCGCACCGTGCTGGTGATCGCCCACCGCCTCGCCACCGTTCAGGAGGCCGATCTGATCGTGGTGCTCGACGGCGGCCGCATCGTCCAGCAGGGAAGCCACGACGAGCTCATGGCCAGCGGCGGGCGCTACCGCGAGCTGTGCGAACGCCAGTTCATCCGCCTGGAGGCCTGAGTCCGCCACCTAGGCTCACTCCGAATTGCTCCTCCCCCCTTGGAAACACCCAGCCAGCAACCGCCCGTGCTGACCTTCGAGGGCAAGCGTTACGACCTCAACGGCCTGCCCGACGACGTCAAGGAGATGGTGCGGGGCATGCAGGTGGCCGATGCCCAGCTGCGCATGCACGAGGACACCCTCAAGGTGCTGGCGGTGGGCCGCCAGGCCATGGCCATGCAGCTGAACGAGCGGCTGCAGGGGATCCCGACCCTGGACGAGCCGGCCTGAGGCCGCCGGGGATCAGCCCAGGGGGGCCAGATCCTCGAACCGGAACACCTGGCGGCCGGCAGGCGCGTCGCCATGGGCCTCCGTCTCCACCACCCGCTCGCTCAGCACCCAGGGGCCCACGCCGGCCAGGGGCACGAAGGTGTCGGTGAACCGGCTGGTGCCGCCACGGGCCTCGCCGGTGGCGGGATCGCTGTAGCGGCTGGTGTAGCTGTGGCTGAGGTAGCCGCTGCCGGTGTCGGTGACGCTTTCGGTGAAGATCGTCACCACGGTGCCGTGGATGTGGCGGTGCACCATCGTCACCACGTCGTCCTTGATGCGGTAGCGGTCGCCTTCGGCCTTGCCGCCCATGATCACCTCCGTCCCCACCGCATCGGTGTCCCCGGCGGTGAAGGTGTTGGCGCCGTGGGTCTGCTCGAAGGGGCGCCGCACCCGGTGGATCGCCACCTCCCACAGCTGGGAGGCGACCGCCTTGTGCACCTCCTCGTCACTGAGGCCCTCCACCGTCGCCTTCAGATCGGCGCCGACCTGGAAGGTGCCCTCGAGGTACCGGTCTCCCTGCTCCCAGATGCAGCGACCGGTGTAGCCGCCGAAGCCGGGCTCCCACGTGTAGCGGTTCTCGTAGGCGGCGCGGAAGGCCTCGCGAAGGTCGGAGCCGGGGGCAACGGGATGGGCGGCCAGGGTGCTGGTCACGGGGTCACGGACGATCGAGCATTCACCCTACCCAGGGCGGGTGGATGTCCTGGAGGGCCGCCACCTCCACCTGCTGCTGCTGCTGCAGGGCGGCGATGGCCTCCACGGCGGCCCGGGCCGCGGCCATGGTGGTGACGGTGGGAACGGCGTAGTCGAGGGCGGCCAGGCGCAGGTAGCGATCGTCGTGGGCGGCCTGGCGCCCCACCGGGGTGTTGACGACCAGCTGGACCAGCCCCGAGCGGATCGCATCCTCGATGTTGGGCCGGCCCTCGTGCACCTTGAGCACCGGCGTGACGTCCAGGCCGGCCGCCGCCAGCATCGCGGCGGTGCCGTTGGTGGCGGTGAGGGTGAACCCCGCCGCCAGCAGGTCGCGGGCCACCGGTACCAGGGCCGGCTTGTCGCGGTCGTGGGTGGAGAGGAACACGCTGCCGCTGGTGGGCAGGGGTTCGCCGGCGGCGAGTTCGGCCTTGGCGTAGGCCAGGCCGAAGCTGGCGGCGATGCCCATCACCTCGCCGGTGGAGCGCATCTCCGGCCCCAGCAGGGTGTCGGCGCCGGGAAAGCGCTTGAAGGGCAGCACCGCCTCCTTCACCGTCTGCCGCGGCGGCCGCGGCTCCGCCAGCAGACCCAGCTCCGTCAGGGTGCGGCCGGCCATCAGCTGGCTGGCGATCTTGGCCAGGGGCACGCCGGTGGCCTTGGCCACGAAGGGCACCGTGCGGGAGGCCCGCGGGTTGGCCTCGATGATGAACACGGTCTCGCTGCCGGCGCCATCGCGCTGCACGGCGAACTGCAGGTTGATCAGGCCGCGCACCTCCAGCGCCAGGGCCAGCTCCGTGCTCCAGCGGCGGATCGTGGCCAGGGCCTCGGGCCCCAGAGACACCGAGGGCAGGGCGCAGGCCGAGTCGCCAGAGTGGATCCCGGCCGGCTCAATGTGCTCCATCAGGCCGCCGATCACCACCGTCCCCTCCCGGTCGCAGAGGGCGTCCACGTCCACCTCGATGGCGTTCTCCAGGTACTGGTCGATCAGCACCGGATGGTCGGGCTCCACCTGCACCGCCTCCACCATGTAGCGGTTGAGTTCCTCCTCGTCGAAGACCACCTCCATCGCCCGGCCGCCGAGCACGTAGCTGGGGCGCACGACGACGGGGTAACCAACAGCCGTCGCCACCGCTCTCGCTTCGTCACTGGTCCGAGCCAGGCCGTTGCGGGGCTGGCGGATCTCCAGGCGCCGCAGGATCGCCTCGAACTGCTCCCGGTCCTCGGCCCGGTCGATCGATTCGGGCGAGGTGCCCCAGAGCCGGGTGCCGGTGGCGCGACCCTCCTCGCTCTTCAGCCAGCGCAGCAGGGGGATCGCCAGCTTCAGGGGCGTCTGGCCGCCGAACTGGACGATCACCCCCTCGGGTTTCTCCGCCTCGATGACGTTGAGCACATCCTCCAGGGTCAGGGGCTCGAAGTAGAGGCGATCGCTGGTGTCGTAGTCGGTGGAGACCGTCTCCGGATTGCTGTTGACCATCACGGTGGCGAACCCGGCCTGCCGCAGGGCGAAGGAGGCGTGGCAGCAGCAGTAGTCGAACTCGATGCCCTGGCCGATGCGGTTGGGGCCGCCCCCCAGGATCATTACCTTGCGGCGGGTCTCGGGGGTCACCTCGTCCTCGGGGGCCAGCAGGGTGAGGGAGCCGTCGGCCTCGAGCCGCTCCAGGGGCCGCTCGTAGGTGGCGTAGTGATACGGCGTGGAGGAGGCGAACTCGGCGGCGCAGGTGTCGACTGTCTTGAACACGGCCCGCACCCCCAGGGCCTGGCGCCGGCGCCGCACCGTGAGTTCATCGCTGCCGGTGGCCCAGGCGATCTGGCGGTCGGAAAAGCCAGTCTGCTTGAGCTCCAGGAGGTCGGCGGCGCCGATGGCGTCGAGGGACCGACCCCGCAGCAGGGTGGTTTCGACCGTCAGGATCCGGCGCAGCTTGGCCAGGAACCAGGGGTCGATGGCGCTGAGCCGGTGGATCTCGTCGTCGCTGCGGCCGGCCACCATGGCGGCGCGCACGTCGTGGATCCGATCCGGGGACGGGGTACGCAGGCGGCGCTCCAGTTCGGCAGGATCCTGGGGGTGGTCGGGGCGGTCGCAGCCCCAGCCCGCATGGCCCGTCTCCAGGGAACGCAGGGCCTTCTGGAAGGATTCCTCGAAGCTGCGGCCGATGGCCATGGCCTCGCCCACCGACTTCATCGAGGTGGTGAGCACGGCGGGGGAACCGCGGAACTTCTCGAAGGCGAAGCGGGGGATCTTGGTGACGACGTAGTCGATCGTCGGTTCGAAACAGGCCGGCGTGGCCCCGGTGATGTCGTTGACGATCTCGTCGAGGGTGTAGCCCACCGCCAGCCGGGCGGCGATCTTGGCGATCGGGAAGCCGGTGGCCTTGCTGGCCAGAGCCGAGCTGCGGCTGACCCGGGGATTCATCTCGATCACCACCACGTCCCCGTTGGCGGGGTTGATGGCGAACTGGATGTTGCTGCCGCCGGTGTCGACACCGATCTCACGGATGATGGCGATCGACTGGTCGCGCAGCCGCTGGTACTCCCGGTCGGTGAGGGTCTGGGCGGGGGCGACGGTGATCGAATCACCGGTGTGGACCCCCATCGGGTCGAGGTTCTCGATCGAGCAGACGATCACCACGTTGTCGGCGGTGTCGCGCATCACCTCGAGCTCGAATTCCTTCCAGCCCAGCAGGGATTGCTCGATCAGGATCTGGGAGACGGGGCTGGCCTCGAGGCCGCTCTTGCAGAAGGCCTGGAATTCCTCCGGGTTGTAGGCGATGCCGCCGCCCGATCCCCCCAGGGTGAAGGCCGGCCGGATGATCCGCGGGTAGGTGCCGATGGCGTCGCCGACGCGGATCGCTTCCTCGAGGTCGTTGGCGATCCCGGACGGACAGACGGCCACCCCGATCCGGGCCATCGCCTCCTTGAACAGCAGCCGGTCCTCCGCCTTGCGGATCGCCGCCAGGTCGGCACCGATCAGCTCGACGCCGTAGGCGGCCAGGGTGCCGTTCTCCGCCAGGGCGACGGCCAGGTTGAGGGCGGTCTGGCCGCCCATGGTGGGCAGCAGGGCATCCGGGCGCTCCAGCTCGATCACCCGGGCCACCACCTCGGGGGTCAGGGGCTCGATGTAGGTGCGATCCGCCAGGTCCGGATCGGTCATGATCGAGGCCGGGTTGGAGTTCACCAGCACCACCTCGTAGCCCTCGGCCCGCAGGGCCTTGCAGGCCTGGGTGCCGGAATAGTCGAACTCGCAGGCCTGGCCGATCACGATCGGTCCCGACCCCAGCAGCAGGATGCGCCTCAGATCCGTGCGGCGGGGCATAGGGCGTGGTCGGTCAAACCCGCCCAGCCTCTCACGGTCGCCGTCCCGACCGGCCCGCCGTTGCCGCTGGCCCCGCAGGCAATCGCTAATCTGACGGGATACCTTCGCCCGAGACGCCGCCGATGAGCGAACTCCAGCGCCTGAAGGGGTTGCTGCCCCCTGAGATGCAGAGCTGGGTGTTCGTGGAAGCGGCGGCCTCCGTCGATCCTCCCCTGATCACCATCGAGGAGATCGGCCGCGACGAGGTGGAGATCCAGGTGGATCTCGAGAAATGGGACGCCCTCGCCCTCGACCACCGCAACCTGCTCTTCTGGCACGAGGTGGGCCGCATCCAGAACGACGCCATCCCGCGCGACGGCTGGGAGATGGCTGCCCTGGCCATCGGCCTGGGGGGCGCCATCGGCGAGCTTTGGGTTCAGGACGGCCTGCTGCTGGTGATGGCCCTGGGGCTGTCGGGCTTCGCCGGCTACCGCCTCTACCTCAAGAACAACTCCGAGAAGCGTCTCCAGGACGCGATCCTGGCCGACGAGCGGGCCATCGATCTGGCCTGCCGCTTCGGCTACAGCCTGCCCAACGCCTACAAGAGCCTGGGTGGCGCCCTCAAGGAGCTGGTGGAGCAGACCCGCAAGAAGCGCCGTCGCACCTTCTACGAAGACCGCCTCGAGGCCCTGCGCAAGAGCGCCGGCAAGGCCCGGGCCGAGATGGCCCAGCAGCAGGGCTCCCGCCAGTCGGTCACCAGCGAGAACGTCTATGGATAGCCGCGACCTGGCCCTGCTCGCCGCCGAGGCCTGCGACGACCGCAAGGCGGTCGACATCCGTCTGATCCGGGTCGATGAGGTGTCCTCCCTGGCCGACTGGTTCGTGATCTGCAGCGGCCTCAGCGATGTGCAGGTGCGGGCCATCGCCCGCTCCGTGGAAGACCGGCTCGAAACCGACGCCTCCCGCCTGCCCCTGCGGCGCGAGGGCCAGAGCGAAGGCCGCTGGGTGCTGCTGGATTACGGCGAGCTGATCGTGCATGTGCTCACCCCCCAGGAACGCAGCTACTACGACCTCGAGTCCTTCTGGGGCCATGGCGAGCAGGAGCGCTACGTTGGCGCCCCCCTCGAGGTGGGCGGCGCCGGCCAGGTCGGCGGCTGAGGGGCGCAGCGATGGCCGCCGGCGTTCCGAGCCTGCCCAGCCAGGACACCCCCTGCCCGGTGCCCCCGGCCCAGCGGCCCCTGCAGGAGTACGACCAGCTCAGCCGCTCCTGGTTCTTCCACTGGCCCGTCAACGGCCCTGGCGGACTGTGGCGGCCCCTGGGCCTCGCCTGGCTGCTTTCCTTCCCACCGGCGCTGCTGGTCGCGAGTGGCAGCATTCCGCTGCGCCACGACCCGGCCCGGCTGGTGCTCGCCGCGGCCACCGCAGCCGTCCTGCTGCCGATGGTCCTGCTGCTGCGGCAGTGGCTCGGCTGGACCTACGTGCACCGGCGGCTGGTCTCCGAACGGGTCGCCTACGAGGAATCGGGCTGGTACGACGGGCAGGTGTGGGAGAAGCCGATCACCTGGCGTCAGCAGGATCTGCTGGTGGCCCGCCACCAGGTGCAACCGGTGCTGACCCGCCTGCGGCAGGCGGTCGCCGTCGCCATCACCCTGATGCTGCTCGGGTCGGGGCTCTGCCAGGCTCTCTGAGGTCGGCCTCCACAGACCTTCCCGCACCCCCATGACCCTGTCCTCCAGCTTCGCCGGCCCGGGCCGCCCCGGCATTCCCCCCCTGGAGGTCCGCCTGCTGCGCAACGGCATCGTCGAGTCCCGGCACCGGGTGCATGCGGTGGTCTGCGACCAGCGGGGCCGGGTGCTGATGCGCGCCGGCGACCCCCAGCAACTGAGTTTCGTGCGCTCAGCCCTCAAGCCCTTCCAGGCCACCGTCTTCGTGGGCAGCGGCGCCGCCGATCGCATGGGGGCCGGGGAGCGGGGCCTGGCGATCGCCTGCGCCTCCCATGCCGGCACCGCCCTGCATGCCCGGGAGGCGTTCAAGCTGCTCTGGGGTGCGGAACTCGACACCGAGGATCTCCAGTGCCCCACCCCCGCCGGAGCCAGCAGCCCGCTGGAGCACAACTGCTCGGGCAAGCACGCGGCCTTCCTGGCCGCCTGCCGGCAGATGCACTGGCCCCTGGAGAGCTATCTCCAGGCCGACCATCCCCTGCAGCAGGCGGTGGTCAAGCGGGTCGGGGAGCTGCTGGGGCTGCCGGGGGCCGAACTGATCAGCGCGCGGGATGACTGCGGCGCCCCCACCCTGCAGCTGCAGCTGGCCCAGATGGCCCTGCTGTTCGCCCACCTCGGCGGCGGCGAGCAGGCCGACCTGGAGCGGCTCAGCCGGGCCATGCTCGCCCACCCCGATCTGATCGCCGGGGACGGGCAGTTCGACACCGAGCTGATGCGCCTGGCCCACGGCCAGGTGCTGAGCAAGGGAGGCGCGGAGGGCATCCAGTGCCTCAGCCGGGTGGGCGAGGGCATGGGTGTGGCCATCAAGGTCGACGACGGGGCCCGGCGGGCCAAGCAGGCCGTGGCCCTGCACCTGCTGGAGCAGCTCGAGTGGCTCACCCCCACCACCCTGGTGGAGCTGCGCCAGCGCTATCTGGCGCCGGCCGACCACCTGCGGCTGGAGGTGATCGGCGAGCTGCGCTTCGACGGGGCCCGCCCCTGAGGCGGGGGCATCGACTGATACACTTCAGAGGTGCGACGCGGGGTAGAGCAGTCTGGTAGCTCGTCGGGCTCATAACCCGAAGGTCAGGAGTTCAAATCTCCTCCCCGCCACCAACTCCGGTCACCCTCCCAAGGGTTCCCAAACAACCCCCCAGTCTTCGGCTGGGGGGTTGTTTATTGGCGTGTTGTTGTTGGCGTCTTGTTGTCTGACCTGAGGTGAGCGGCCCGGGCCCTTGAAGGCCTCGGCCAGCGTCCCGACCGTGCCGGGCGGACGGAGTCTTCCCCCACCAGCGGACGCAGGGGCACGCACTGCGTCAGAGGGGCGTCCACCCACCCCTTACACCGATTGCGGAGCCTTCGATCGGCCACCGTCCAGCAGTGCGGCATTCCCACACTCAGGCATTCCAGCTGTCAGAACGTTCCGCTGTAAGGACGTTCTCCGGTTAGGCATTTCGACTGTCAGAACATGCCGCCATCAGGATGTCTGGCCACAGCCATTGCTGCTATCTTGACGACACGAAACCGTCGTCATGCGACTACCTTACAGATACAAGATAAAGGATGCGGTCGCCCGGGCCATCCTGCATCGTCCGTGGAGAGATCGCCATCGCAAATTGCTGCTCTGCCGACCCCAGGGCGGGCTCAACGACATCCTCTGCCAGATCCATCGTTGTCGTGTCTACGCTCTCTTCCACAACAGAGACCTGTGGATCGACACGCGTCGTTCGGGCTGGCATGCCTGCCTGAGTCACTATTTTCAGACCGACGGGCATTTGGATTTCGGCTGGCCGCCCCAGGCTCTCTCCGGCCGCTCCTGCTTCCCGGGCTTCCTCCAGGGCCGCCTTGACACCTACGACGCCGCCTACAGCCGGACCATCAACAATTTCGTCGACACACAGACGCAGGAGCCACTGTCCTTTGATTTCAGCTCCAGCTATTCCGAAGAAATTCTTGTCCACGAGCAGTGCGGCGGCGGGCTCTACTCGATCAAGGCTCTCAGGCAGCTGCGTTTTCTTCCCGAGCTGCAGGCAACGATCCGAAAGCGTCTCAGCGAACTTGGTACCTACGAGGCGATCCACATTCGAAACACGGATCTGACCACCGACTACGTTGCCTTCTTCCAGACCATCAAGATCCCCCCATCCCGCAAGGTGATCGTCTGCACCGATGACCATCGATGCCTCCAATATGCGCGGGACTTCTGGCAGGACCGGCTGATCGTCGTCCATGGGGTGCCGGATACCGGTGGCCGGCCCCTGCACTTCACGAATGATCTGGATCGACACGAGACGAACGTGCACACCCTGATGGACCTGATGATCCTGGCGTCGGCCACGGTGTGCCACAGCTGCCGCACCAGCCAGGGCAGGGAGTCCGGCTTCTCTCTGCTGGCCAGATCGCTGAGAGCCAACCCGCGGGTGATCCGCCACCTGCTGAACGGCTGACACCGGTGCCCCCAGGAGGGCTGATGCTCACCGGCCGCTCCACCATGATGCCGGGACCGGTTCGCCTGCCGATGCCCGTCGCCCCTTCCGCCTCCGCCGGCAGCGAAGTCCCCTGGGACGCCGTGGTGGTGGGGGCTGGAGCGAATGGGTCGGTGGCCGCCATGGTTCTGGCGGAGGCGGGGCTGCGGGTGCTGGTGCTCGAAGCGGGGCCGGACCTCTCCCCCCGGCGGGCCCTGGGCAGCGAACCGCTCAACAGCCTGCGCCGGCTCGCCCACCTGAGCAGCGGCCGCCAGCGCCTGCAGCGGCACCATCCGGGGTTCTGGAAGCACAACCCCGAGCTGTTCGTCGACGAGCGCCAGAACCCCTACAGCACCCCGCCGGACGCTCCCTTCCTGTGGACCCGGGGGCGCCAGGTAGGCGGCAAGAGCC
Source organism: Synechococcus sp. UW140 (assembly GCA_943369315.1). Taxonomy (GTDB): domain Bacteria; phylum Cyanobacteriota; class Cyanobacteriia; order PCC-6307; family Cyanobiaceae; genus Cyanobium. The sequence goes on along the minus strand of CALRMW020000019.1, from coordinate 38,954 downwards.
TCACCTGGGGGGGCATCACCCTGCGCCTCTCGGAGGCGGAGTTCCAGGCGGCCCGGCGGGACGGCCATGGCCCCGCCTGGCCGATCGGCAGCCGCGAGCTGGCGCCCTTCTATGACCGACTCGAGACCCTGCTGGGCGTGCATGGCCAGCGGGACGGCCTGCCCCAGCTGCCGGACGGGCGGTACCTGCCGCCCCTGCCGTTCACACCGGGGGAGACGCATCTGCAGGCGGCGATCGGTCGCGAGCTGGGCCTGCCCCTGATCCACTCCCGCGGCTTCCGCCTGCACCGGCCCACCCCGGCGGCACCCTGGCCCCCCTCCAGCGCCCAGGGCCTCAGCCTGGCCCGGGCCCTGGCCACGGGCCGGGTGCAGCTGCGCAGCGGAGCGGTGGTGAGCCATCTGGAGATGGACGTGACCCGGCGGCGGGCCGAGGCGGTGGTGCTGGTGGACGGGGCCAGCGGCCGGCGGGAACGCCTCGCCGCCCCCCTGGTGGTGCTCTGCGCCTCCACGATCGAAACGGTGCGGCTGCTGCTGCACTCAAGCGACGCCGTCCGCAGCGGCGGCCTCAGCGACCCCTCCGGCAGCCTGGGCCGCTACCTGATGGACCACATCTCCACCAGCCGCTTCTTCTCGATCCCCGCGATCGAGGCACCCCCCGAACCGGCGGAGCTCTCCGGGGCCGGCAGTTGCTTCATCCCCAACACCGTGAACCTGGACGCGGGGAGTTCGGAAGACTTTCTGCGCGGCTATGGCATCTGGGCGGCCCTGCAGCGGTTCGATCCCCCCGCCCTGCTGCGGCGCCGTCCCGGGGAGGCGGTGGGCTTCCTGATCGGCCATGGGGAGGTGCTGGCCCGGGCCGGGAACCGGGTGAGCCTGGATGGCTCCCGCACCGACGCCTGGGACCTGCCCATCCCCCATATCGACTGCCGCTGGGGAACCAACGAGGCGGCGATGGTGGCCCACATGCAGGCGCGCATGGCGGCCGTGGTGGCCGCAGCGGGCGGCCGCATCCGGCCGATCGAGGAGCTGTTCGTGCTGCCGGTGCTGGAACCCCTGATCCGCAACAGCCTGGCGGTGCGTCCGGAGCCACCGCCACCGGGGTACTACATCCACGAACTGGGTGGGGCCCGCATGGCCGAGCGCCCCGAGGAGGGGGTCGTCGACCCCTGGAACCGTTGCTGGGGGGCCGCCAACGTGCTGGTCACCGATGGGGCCTGCTGGCCCAGCGCCGGCTGGCAGAGCCCCACCCTCACCGAGATGGCGATCACCTGGCGGGCCTGCGCCGCCGCCGCCGCCGGCATGCGTCGCCACTGACCGGAACGGTCCGGTCAGGGAGCCGTCACAGCAGGGCGCAGCTGGTGTCGATCACCACAATCTTGCTGGCAGCCCATGCGCACAATGACGGGGCGACCTCCAAAGGGTCGGGCAAGGGAGAAAACCATCGGCGGGGGTTGGCACCCTCGCTTTTTTTTGGCCTCTGGGCGGCTCCCCCGTTCCATCCCCTCGCCCGTTCCATCCGCCTGGCCTGCTCAGGCCTCAGGGCTTCTGGAACAGCCCGTCGAGGTAGTGCTGGGAAACAACCGGCTCCTGGCAGCCGTTCTGGAACAGGAAGCCGGCCAGGGCGGAGGTGATCACGCTGTACTGATCCCAGTGCGGATGGGCATCAATGAATTCCCGCATGCCTGCGTAGAGCACCTCCGGCACCTCGGCTTCCAGGCTCACACTCGCCTCTTCGCCGCCGCACCCCGGGCGCTCCAGATCCATGGCCATGCTGGTGGGATTCGGCTGAGTTCGCTCCAAGTACGCCACAGGGGATGGCCGGCGTCAAAAACCGGCTCCTGGGACGCCCCGTCGGCATCGGGGGATGAGACTCGCGGCCCTGGCTGGGCTGCGGGCGCAGTGTTGCAGAACACGGGAGCAGCGGACCGACAGCGGCGGACCCTGTCAAGGCTGTTCCAAGCCATCCATGACTTTCCCCAGTCCTGACGCCCCGGGACGGCCGGATGAGCATGAACTGTGGAAAAGCGCCGCGAATCGGGGGAAAACGACGCCGCGGTGGGGGAAAGTCCCGAACCATCGGAACAATTGATCAGAACTCAGTCTCTTTGGACGCAGACAGAGATGAGACCGGCGAGGCCGGCAGACGCACACCCCGCCGGCGCCGGCGCTCCATCGCTCGGCCAATCCGTCGCTCAGCCAATCCGTCGTTCAGTCACTTGGCCGCCGCAGGGTGCGGGGACCCAGCGGGTGGTCGGCATGGGGGTAGACGGGGTGGTGGTGGTGATGGGCCTCCTGCCCGTGGCCATGGCCAGTCCCCGTGCCCCCCAGCGGCACGGGCACGCCGTCGGGCTGGCAGGCCCCGGTGCATTCCCGCTCGCAGAGGGTGCAGCTCTCCACCAGCCCCTCGACATGGTGGTGGTGGCTGTGCTGGGGCGCCCCCACCTCCCGCTCGAAACCGAGCACCTGGGCCCGGTACTTGCAGAGGGAACAGTTCATGGCCACGTCGCCCCCGAGCACCTCGGCGACCCGCTCCCGGAAGGTATCGAGCACCAGGGGATGGTCGCCCAGATAGCCGGCCTGGACCAGCTCCAGCCCGGGATGGTCGGCGGCGACCCGCTCGCTGTGCTGGCGGATCCGGCTCACCAGCACCCCGGAGAACAGGAAGTACGGGAAGACGACGATGCGTTGGAAGCCCAGCTTGACGGCCTGCCGCAGGCCCGGCTCCACCAGGGGAAAGGTGACGCCGGAATAGAGGGTCTCCCCCCAGCCGAAGCCGAAGCCCTCCACCAGCATCCGGGTGACCTTGGCCACGTTGGAGTTGGCATCCGGGTCGGAGGAGCCACGCCCCACCACCGCCAGCAGGGTGTCGTGCAGCGGCACGGGGCTGCGGCCAGCGGCGAGGGCGTCGGCATCGGCGCTGTCGAGGGCGGCACGGATGCGGGCGGCCGCGGCCTGGATCATCTTGAGATCCACCCCCAGCTCCCGGCCGTAATCAATGCGCAGCCCGGTCTCGGCCGCGTAGGTGTTGAGCACCGAGGGGATGTCGTTCTTGGCGTGGCCGGCGGCGAAGAGCATCGCCGGCACGGCCAGCACGTGCTGGACCCCGCGCTGGCGCAGGGCGTCGAGGCCGTCGCGCAGGATCGGCCGGGCGAACTCCAGGTAGCCGTGGTCGACGGGCACCGGGGCGAGGTGGTGCTGGAGCTGGTGGGCCAGAGAGGCGAATTCAGCCACCGCCAGACGGTTGCGGCTGCCGTGGCCACAGACCAGCACCCCGATCGGGCCGTGGGGTCCCTCCGGAGCGATGGCTCGGTCAGGGGCGGTGATCATGAACGTCCGAGGCTGGCCCGACCCTATTCCCGGGGCTGAACCGCGGCGGTGGGGTCCGGCGCGGAGCGGTCAGGATGGGGATCAGCCTCCGGCACCCATGAGCCTGCACCTGCCCCCGTACCGGCCCCTGCCCCCACCGGGTCCGAAGGCGGACCTGCTCAGCGTCGCCATCGCCGATCTGCGGCCCACCCAGATGTGCGTGGGTCTGGCGGAGGTGCGCAGCCGCCAGCAGGACTTCTCCCAGGAGACAGCGGAGCAGCGTCTGCGCTACCTGCGCGGCAAACCCGTTCCCCTCGTGCGCGGCGCCGGCGACGCCCTCTGGATGGTCGACCGCCACCACCGCCTGCGGGGGCTGATCGAGCTTGATCCCAGCGCCATGGCCTATGGCTACCTCGTGCTCGATCGGCCGTCCGACCCGCCCCAGGCGGTGCTCGCCGAACTGCAGGCCCGGGGCTGGCTTTACCTCTACGACGGCCGCGGCCACGGTCCCCTGGCCCCCGCGGCCCTGCCCAAGGGTCTGCCGGACCTGCAGGACGATCCCTACCGCTCCCTGGTCTGGCGCCTCAAGAAGGAGGGCATGATCGAGCCGGCCCCCCTGATCCCCTTCCACGAATTCCGCTGGGGAGCCTGGCTGCGCAGCCGCCCCCTGCCCCCCTTCAGCTCCGCCAATCTGGCACCGGCCCTGGCCGCCGCCCGTTCCCTGGTGCGCTCCAGGGCCGCCTCCCACCTGGCCGGCTGGAAGGGCTGAATCCGCAGACCCGGCCCGCTCAGTCGGGTCTGTTGCGGGGCGGTTCGCCATCCCCGGCCAGCAGCAGCCGCTCCCAGCGATCGAAACGCCGCCCCAGCAGCACCGCGGCCGCCGCCAGCAGCAGGCCCGCGGCCAGCACCGGGGGTGTCTGCCACCAGGCGATGGCCAGCAGAGCCAGCCAGGGAATGGCCTGCACCAGCGGCCGCCAGCGCCGCAGCCCCTCCAGGGCGCCGCGGCAGGCGGCGCAGTGGCGCCCATGGCTCTCCCAGCGGTCCATCAGCGCCGCCCGATCGAGCCGGGGCGGCAGGGGCTGGCCGGGGAAGGGGTCGCCGTCATGGGCGTTGACCCAGTCGTGCAGGGCCTTTACATAGACATCAGCGCCGGTGGCCAGGAAGAACGCCCGCTCGGCCCCGCCGCTGCGGCCCCGCTGCTCCAGCACCCGCTCCTGCCAGTGCAGGAACACCTGGTCGTCCTCCAGCACGGTGTGGTTGGCGATGTGCTGCAGCCACCGGGGCCGCAGCCCCAGCAGCAGGGGGGGCAGCCGGGACTTGAACTGGAAGGGGAAGCGGGCGAAGAGGCGGCACTCACCGCGGCGGATCGGCGTCGCGTAGACCACCGTGAGGATGCGGGCGAAGCCGGGCGCCGTGAGGTCGTGCCACATCAGGCCAGGGGCGGCGTAGGTGGTGTGCTGGCTGCCGAGCTTCCCCCGTCGGGGGCCCTCCTCCCACAGGGCGGTGAACCCCTCCGGACCGGAGCTGGTGATCGTGGCCCCCACCGGGGCGGCGTTCTCCCGCTTGCCCACCGTGCGGTGGTGGGTGAAGGGCACGTGGCTCACATCGAGCACGTTCTCCAGCAGGGTGAGGGCATCCATCGGCAGGTCCCGGAAGGTGTCCTGCACGAACCAGCCCGGCTCCTCCAGCACCGGCACAAGGGGCAGGGGCACCGCGGCGGCCTCGCTCGCCTCACCGGCGAACACGAACAGCAGGCCCTGGGCCTCGGCGGTGGCGTAGGCCCGGCAGCGGGACCGCACCGCACTTGGGCTGGCCCCCGGCTCGGCCTGGGGGATGGCGGTGCAGTGGCCGTCTCCGGCGAAACTCCAGCCGTGGTAGGGGCACTCCAGCTCACCCCCGGCATTGATCCGCCCCTGGCTCAGGGGCACCAGACGGTGCGGGCAGACATCGGCGAAGGCGCGCCAGACCTGGCCGGCGCGGTCCCACCAGAGGACCAGGTCCTCGTCAAGGAGGGTGAAGGCGGTGGGAGTGGCGGGATCGAGGTCCCGCAGGTAGGCGACCGGATACCAGTGCTGGCGCCAGGCGGACTGCGTCATGGTGCCGATTCTGGTGGGGGGCGCGGGCAGGTGCGGGCCCGTTACGAGACGCCGCGGGGAGGGCGACCGCCGGTGTCGGCGCTCCTAGGACGGCCTGGAGGCCCCCCTTGCCGTCCCTCCCGATCCCCGTGGGCACCTTCCTGGCTGGCAATCCCCTGGCGATCTTCGCCCTGCTGCTGGTGCTGAGCGTGGTGGTGCCACCGCTGGTGCGACCGCTGCGGCTGCCGGATCTGGTGGGGCTGCTGGCGGCGGGTGTGGTGATCGGTCCCCACGGCCTCGCCTGGCTGGCATCCGGCAACGAGACCGTGCGGCTGCTCTCGGACGTGGGGGTGATCTACCTGCTGTTCATCGCCGGGCTGGAGATCGACCTGGGGGAGTTCCGGCGGATCCGGGCCCGTTCCTTCCGCTTCGGCCTGCTCACCTTCACCCTGCCGATGCTGGCCGGCACGGTGCTGGGGTTCGCCTACGGCTACCCGGCGGTGAGCGCCGTGCTGATCGGCTCGATCCTGGCCTCCCACACCCCCCTGGGGTACCCGATCGTGCGCAGCTTCGGCGCCATGCGGGAGGAGTGCGTCACGGTGGCGATCGGCGGCACGATCTTCACCGACATCGCCGCCCTGGTGGTGCTGGCCCTCTGCGTCAGCCTGGGGCGGGGCCAGCTCAGCGCCGAGGGGGTGGTGGGCCTGCTGCTCAAGGTGGCCGTCTATGCCGCCGCCGTGCTGCTGCTGATCCGCTGGCTGGGCCGGGGCCTGATCCGCCGCAGCGTCGACGGCGACAGCCGCCTGTTCGTGGCGGTGCTGCTGGCCCTGTTCCTGGCGGCGGTGGGGGCGGAGCTGGCCGGCGTCGAGAAGATCGTCGGCGCCTTCCTCGCCGGCCTGGCCGTTAACGGCGTGCTGCCGGACGGCCGTGTCAAGGAGCAGGTGGTGGTGGTGGGGGCGAGCCTGTTCATCCCCCTGTTCTTCATCGATCTGGGCCTGCTGCTCGATGTGCCGGTGTTCCTGAGCACCATGACGGGCTCCGCCTTCGCCATCGCCCTGATCCTGAGCCTGATCACCAGCAAGGGGCTGGCCTCCTGGTGGTCGGGTCTGCTCTACCGCTACGACGGGCCCCAGATGCTCACCCTCTGGTCGCTGTCGCTGCCCCAGGTGGCGGCGACCCTGGCCGCCACCTATGTGGGTTTCCGCCAGGGCCTGCTGGATGAGCGGATGCTCAACAGCGTGCTGGCCCTGATGGTGGTGACCGCAACCCTGGGCCCGATCCTGACCACGGTGGCGATGACCCGGATGGCCAGCCGCCGCTCCCGGGACCTGAGCCTGCAGGAGAGCGGCCAGCTGGCCCTGGTGCGGCGGTCCCTGCGGGTGCTGGTGCCGATCAGCGATGCCCGCAGCGAGGAATTCCTGCTGGCCCTGGCCGGGCGCCTGATCGACGGCGAAGCGGGCCACCAGGGCTCGGTCCTGCCCCTGGCGGTGGTGTCACCCCGCCAGGCCGGTGCAGGCCGCGGGCCCCATCCCGTCGTGCACCGGGCCCTGGCCGAGGGGCGCCAGCTGCTGGAGCGGGCCGATGTCCGCACCGCGGCGGCGGGGGTGCCCAGCCGCTCCCTGCTTCGGGTCGACAACGACATCCCCGGCGGCATCGCCCGCACGGCCCTCGAGCAGGGGGCCGACCTGGTGCTGGTCGGGGTGGCGCCCGGCCCCCGGCTGGGGCGCTGGCTGTTCGGCGATCTGGTGACCGCCATCTGCCGTCAGGCCCACTGCCCGGTGTTGATGGCCCGGCTGCGGGAGGATCCGGCCGGCTTCCGCCGGCTGCTCGTGCCGGTGAAGGACCTCTCCGCCGGCGCCCTGGAACAGTTCCAGCTGGCGGAGCGGCTGCTGAGCGCCTGCCCGCCCGGGGAGGGGGCCGCCATCACCCTGCTGCACGTGCACGAACCCTGGCTGGCCCAGGCGGAGCGCGATCGGCTGACCCGCCAGCTCCAGGCCTGGGTCCCGTCCCCCACCAGGGCCGGCGGGGCCGTGCCGGTGACGGTGGAGCTCCTGGCCGCTCCGAACGTGGCCGAGGCGATCGAGCACAGCAGCGAGAGCCACGATCTGGTGATCCTGCGCTCCCTGCGGCGCCTGGTGGAGGGGCTGCCGATTCCCGCCAGCGACCAGGCCACCGGGCTGCTGCGGCGGCTGGGCTGCTCGGTCCTGGTGATCAGCGATCCCCTGCACTGATCAGGGGCCATGACTAGACAGAGGGGAGACCCGCAGCTCCCATGCCCTACAGCCACCTTCTGGTGCCCAGCGACGGCTCCGACCTCTCGATGGAGGCGGTGCGCCATGCCGTGGCCCTTGCCGCAGCCCTCGGGGCCCGCATCACCTTCTTCCATGCCCAGGCCAGCGTGCCGGTGCAGGTGGTGGGGCTCGGCGAGATGCTCGATGCCTCCACCATGGAGGCCCTGATGAGCGCCAGCCGCAAGGACGTGGAGCGCATCCTGGAGGAGTCCCTGGCGGTGGCCCGGGAGGCCGGCGTCAGCGCCGATGCCGAGAAGGTGATGAGCGACCTGCCCCACCAGGCCATCGTCGAGGCCGCCACCCGATTGGGGTGCGATCTGATCCTGATGGCCTCCCACGGCCGCCGCGGCCTGGTGGGGATGCTGATCGGCAGCGAAACCCAGCGGGTGCTGGTCCAGTCCCCCTGTCCGGTCCTGGTCTACCGATGAATGCCCTCGCCTCCGGTGGGGGCGACGGCGCCTCCGATCGGGCCTACGACATCCTGCGCTCCCAGCACCAGCCGCTGGCGGCGCTCTTCTCCCCCCGCAGCGTGGCGGTGATCGGGGCCTCCGACCGGCCGGGCAGCGTCGGCCGGGGGGTGCTCTGGAACCTGATCAGCCATCCCTTCGGCGGCACCGTCTATCCCGTCAATCCGAAGCGGGCCAGCGTGCTGGGGATCCGGGCCTACGCCGCGGTGGCGGAGGTGCCCGAGCCGGTGGATCTGGCGGTGATCGCCACACCGGCCGCCACGGTGCCCGGGCTGATCGAGGCCTGCGCGGCGGCGGGGGTGAAGGGGGTGATCGTGCTGTCGGCGGGCTTCCGCGAGATCGGCGCCGCTGGCATCGCCCTGGAGGCCCGCATCCGCGATGGCCTGCGCCGCACCGGCATGCGGCTGGTCGGCCCCAACTGCCTGGGGCTGATGAATCCCCGCACCGGCCTCAACGCCACCTTCGCCGGCACCTTCGCCCGACCCGGCCACGTGGGTTTCCTGAGCCAGTCGGGGGCCATCTGCACCGCCGTCCTCGACTGGAGCCTGCAGGAGAACGTGGGCTTCAGCGCCTTCGTCTCGATGGGCTCGATGCTCGATGTCGACTGGGGCGATCTGATCACCTACCTGGGGGACGACCCGGAGACGCACAGCATCGTCATCTACATGGAGTCGATCGGGGATCCCCGCTCGTTCCTCTCGGCGGCGCGGGAGGTGGCCCTCACCAAGCCGATCGTGGTGATCAAGGCCGGGCGCACGGCGGAGGCGGCCCAGGCGGCGGCCTCCCACACCGGGGCCCTCACTGGAAGCGACGCCGTGCTCGATGCCGCCTTCCGGCGCTGCGGCGTGCTGCGGGTGGACAGCATCACCGACCTCTTCGACCTGGCCGAGGTGCTCGCCAAGCAGCGACGGCGTCCCCTGGGGCCGCGGCTGACGATCCTCACCAACGCGGGCGGCCCGGGCGTGCTCGCCACCGACGCCCTGGTGCGCCACGGCGGCGCCCTGGCCCGGCTCCCGGAGGCGACCCTGGCGGCCCTCGATGCCGTGCTGCCGGAGCACTGGAGCCGGGCCAACCCGATCGACATCCTCGGAGACGCCGATCCGGAGCGCTACGAGCGGGCCATCCGCCTGGCCCTGGAGAACCCCGACAGCGACGGGCTGCTGGTGGTGCTCACCCCCCAGGCCATGACCGACCCGACCGGCACCGCCGAACGGCTGGTGGCCCTGGCGGCCACCACCACCAAGCCCCTGCTGGCCAGCTGGATGGGGGGCCGGGACGTGGAGGCGGGGGAGCGCCTGCTCAATGCCGCCGGCATCGCCACCTACCGGTACCCGGACGCGGCGGTGCAGTTGTTCGATGCCATGTGGCGCTACAGCGACAACCTGCGCGCCCTCTACGAGACGCCGGCCCTGGTGCCGGAAACGGAGGCAGCGGCGGCGGCCGGTGCCGACGAGCCCCACGCCGACCGCCGGCGGGTGGCGGAGCTGCTGGACGCCGTCCGGGCCGAGGGGCGCACCCTGCTCAACGAATGGGAAGCCAAGCAGGTGCTGGCGGCCTACGGCATTCCCACGGTCCCCACCCACATGGCCGTCAGCGCCGAGGCGGCCACGGCCGCCGCCGAGGCCATGGGCTACCCGGTGGTGGTGAAGCTGCTCTCCGCTGAGCTCACCCACAAAACGGACGTCGGCGGGGTGCAGCTGAACCTGCGTAACGGGGAAGCGGTGGCCCAGGCCTATCGGAGCATGGAGAGCGCGATCGTCGCCCGGCACGGGGCGAGAGCCTTCGGCGGGGTGACGGTCCAGCCGATGCTGGAACTGACCGGGACCTACGAACTGATTGTCGGCAGCAGCATCGACCCCCAGTTCGGACCGGTGATCCTGTTCGGCACCGGCGGCCTGCTGGTGGAGGTCTTCCGGGACAGTGCCGTGGCCCTGCCGCCGCTGAACACCACCCTGGCCCGGCGGCTGATGGAGCGCACCCGCATCTACGCGGCGCTGCAGGGGGTGCGGGGACGTCCGCCGGTGGACCTGGAGGCGCTCGAACGGCTGCTGGTGCGCCTGAGCCGGCTGGTGCTGGAGCATCCGGCCATCCTCGAACTGGACATCAATCCGCTTCGGGTGGCGCCGGGGGACGGGGAAGGCACCCTGGTGGCCCTCGACGCCAGGGTGCTGCTGCAGGCGTCCTCCGGGGCCACCTGCTTCAGCCCCAGGCCGGCGATCCGGCCCTACCCCAGCGCGTACGTGCGCGACTGGCGCCTGCCCGACGGCTCAGCGGTGACCCTGCGGCCGATCCGGCCGGAGGACGAACCCCTGATGGTGGCGTTCCACCGCACCCTCTCGGAGCAGAGCGTCTACTTCCGCTATTTCCATCTGATGACCCTGGGCCACCGGATCGCCCACGAACGGCTCACCCGGATCTGCTTCACCGACTACGACCGGGAGATGGCCCTGGTGGCGGAGCGGGCGGGGGAGAACGGCTCCCCCGCCGAAGTGCTGGGGGTGGGGCGGCTCAGCCGGATCCACGACGAGAACGCGGCCGAATTCGCCATGCTGATCGCCGATCCCTGGCAGCGGCAGGGCCTGGGCACCGCCCTGCTGGGTCTGCTGCTGGAGATCGGCCGCCAGGAGGGACTGGAGCGGATCTGCGCCGAGATCCTGCACGAGAACCGGGGCATGCAGCACGTCTGCCGGAAGCTGGGCTTCCGGCTCCGGCCCACGGCCGAGTGCGTGCGCGCCGAGATCAGCCTCCTGGAGCCGGCCGCAGCCCTGCCGGAACGGGCCGGGACTCCGTCGCCAGCCGGTGCAGCTGCCAGGCCCGCTGCAGATCCACCCGCGTGACGCGGTAACCCAGCCGGCGGGCGGCCAGGACCAGCTCCGGGCAGGAGCGGCAATGGCGCAGGCCGCGGCGGATCACCTCATCCGTCTCGGCCTCATCGACGAGGCGCTCCAGTTCGCTCCAGCTCATCGGGTTCTCCCACCCTCCCGTTCACGCTGGCAGCGGCGGGGCGATCCGACCAGGGGTCGGACAGCAAGCGATGCACAGCGCAACGCAGGCGATGGGCACGGCGCGGCCATCGCCGGAGTCGCATCCTGTCGGACATCGGCCTGGAGCCGTTCATGGATCGGTCACATGGCTTCGCTTGATTGATGTCAGCCCCACCTCAGGGGTCGCTCCTCACAACGCGAACACCATGAACACCTTCCTTCGTCAGGGGTCCCGCCGCCTCGCGGGCCTGCTGGGCACCACCGGCGTCCTGGCCCTGGTCGCCAGCCCCCTGGAGGCCTGGGCCGGTCCCTGGGGCTCGGCCGGCGCTTCCCGCCAGGTCGACAGCCGCCGTGTTCCCTACCCCGTGCAAACCCTGCCCAGCCCCTCGTCCTATGGCGACGGCTACGGCGGCGGCTACCGGGCCGACTATGACGTCGACCGCTACCGGGCCAACCTGCCGGTGGCCCCCGACTACGTCCAGGCCCAGACGGCCCAGCGCTGCAACGTGGGTCGACTGGTGGGCGGCATCATCGGCGGTGGCCTGGGCTACGCCGCCTCCCGCCAGGACGGCCGCACCTGGGCCGTGCCGCTCGGCGCCCTGCTGGGTCAGCAGATGGGCTGCAGCATCGGCGCCCAGCGGGCTCCCCTGCCCTGGTGAGCCCCCGGCTCAGGAAGCGGTCCCGAAGGCCACCTGACAGGCGGCATTGAGGAGTTCCGCTTCCTGGGCACTGCTCGGCTCCTGGCCGTTCAGCAGACCCTGCTGGCAGTCGGCGGAGAGCTGAAAGACGCTGCCGTCGGCACTGACATCAAAGGCCACCGTGCTGGTTCCGGTCGGCTGGACCGTGCCGAACAGCAGCTGATACTCGGTGTTGGGCACCACGATCACGGTCTGGTTGCTGGCCACGGCGGCGTCGACGGCACTGTTGATGATGGAGGCCGTTGCCAGCGTGGCCACACCCCAGGTGGCGGCCCGGGCCCCCCACCAGCCCCAGGACGGGGTGGCCCAGCCGCCGTACCAGCCGTGGTTCCAGGGTCGGGCGACGCCCCAGCCCGGACGGGCCCAGCCGGGACGCACGCCGATGGCGTTGACGTTGACGGCGCGGTTCCAGTTGCGGTTGACGTTGACGTTCCGATTGATGTTCCGGTTGACGTTCACGTTGCGGTTCAGGTTGGCGTTGACGTTGCGGTTGAGGGTTCCGGCTCCGCCGGGCCTGTTCAGGCCCGGGCTGCCGACCACCCCACCGGGGCGCGCCGCAGGACGATTCAACGAGGGCCCCCCCAGGCCACCACCGGCGACGCCGCTGCTCCAGCCCCCGGCGGGCCTGTTGACGCCCCGGTTGAGACCGCCGGCCCCGCCGGATCCCTGGAAGCCACTGCGGCCCAGCGATCCACCACCACCGGCGCGGCCAAGGCCACCGCCACCGGTCCTCGCGCCGCCACCACCACCCATCCGGGCACCGCCACCACCACCGCCCATCCGGGCACCACCGCCTCCCATCCGAGCGCCGCCGCCGCCGCGGGCGATCAGCTCAGGGTCGTGGGGGGAGGAGACCTCCAGGGCCAGGCCGGCCCCGACCGGGGAGGCGATCACCGCCGCCATCACCAGGGCGAATCCCGTCAGGTTCTTCATTTCAGCAACAGGGCGCAGGCGTCGTCGTAGCAGCTGGCGTCCACCCGGCCGTCGGAGCCGAAGTGCACCATCACCAGATCACGGCCCTGGAGGCGGGTGTTGGTGCGATCCTCCCGGACGCTGTTGAGGTAGTTGGGGTTGACCACGCAGAGGTCCTTGCCGTTGAAGCAGACCGTGTTGGTGGAGAACCGGGCCGAGGCCCCCCGCAGGGGTCGCCAGGCCTTGGTGTCATGGGCCCAGATCGCCATGGTCACCGGTTCCGAGGTGATGCGAACGGTTTCGACGCTGTTGCCGATGCGGTGGCGGTAGAGGGTGGCCCCGCCGCTGTCCACGGCCTCCACGGTGCAGGGCACAGGGGCAGCGCCATTCAGCGCACACTGGGTCGCCAGCCTGTAGAGCACCCTGGCGGAGGGATCCTGCTGGGCCAGGCTCGCCGGCGGAACGGCCAGCAGCACACCGGCCATCAGACCGGCCACGTGGCTGGCCTCCACCGGGATCGGGCACCGGGACCGAAGGCCTCTGGGGTGACCGCTGGGGAGAAGGGGGTTCCGGCAGAGAAACATGGGACGACAGGGCGGCAGCGGGCGCCGAAGGGTGGGTAGCGATGAACACATCGTGGCCATGGCGGGTGTGACCTGGCAACAACCGGTGGCCGATGCCCCCCAGGCCCGGCCTCGCTAGCGTTGAAAGAGCCACTGACGAACCATCGATGGCCGTTCTCAACCGCTGCGCGATCGCGGTGGCGCCGCGGCAGCCGATGGTGGACTGGACCCGGCCCTTCTGGACCCGTGAGGACATGGAGGGCCTCGGGGACGACCACAGCCTCTATCTGATCCCCACCTACGACAGCGAGCTGGAAGCCCAGGACCGGCTGCTGGACAGCTATGGCCAGATCTTCGCCGCCGAGCTCGACCTCTGGTGCCGTGACCGCAGCCGCTGGCCCCATCCCCGCAGCCTCGAACTCTTCGAGGCCTGGTTCTCCGTCCGCTTCTTCCCCCTCGTCGAGGACCTGGACACGGCGCCGCTGCACACCTACGTGATCGATGACGACCTCCAGGACGTCCTGCGCGAGGCCATGGGCTGAGCGATGTTCTTCCGCATCCACCATCGCCTCAGCTACACCTACGACCGGCCGGTCTTCCTGGAGCCCATGGCCCTGCGGCTCACCCCCCGACAGGACGGCAGCCAGAGGATCCTTGAGCACCACCTGCGGCTGGAGGAGCCTCCGGCGGGCCTGACGCGAGTGCTCGAGCCCGATGGCACCGACGCCATGGTGGCCTGGTTCCAGCAGGAGCGGGACCAGCTCACGATCACGGTGGACATGCTGGTCGAGACCCTGCGCAGCAACCCCTTCGACTGGATCGTCACCCACCGGGAGGCCCAGCACCTGCCGGTGACCTACCCGGAGGCGGAGGCCCGCTCACTGGCGGGCTGTCGGCAGGATCGGGCCGATCCCGACGTGCGGGCCTGGGCCCAGGCCATCGCCGACCGCGTCGATGGATCGGCAACCGCCTTCCTCAGTGCCCTCGCCGATGAGATCCACCACGGCTTTCACCATGTCGGCCGGCTGGAGGGGGAGCCCACCGATGCGGCCGAGACGCTCCGCACGCTCACCGGAGCCTGCCGGGACACCGCCATGCTCTACGTCGCGGCCTGCCGCAGCCAGGGACTGGCGGCGCGGTTCGTGAGCGGCTATTCGATGCACCATCCCCCCGAGGTGAGCGAACACGAGCTGCACGCCTGGGCGGAGGTGTATCTGCCCGGAGGCGGGTGGAGGGGATTCGACCCCAGCCTGGGCCTGGCGGTGGCCGACGGCCACGTCGTCCTGGCCGCGGCGCCCGATCACCACCTGGCCGCACCGGTCAGCGGCCGTTACCGCGGCACCGGTGTGGGCTCCAGCCTGGCCTACCTGATCCGTCTGCAGGCCGCCGAAGAGCTCGGCGAGCTGGAGGCGTCGCCTCAGCCGATGATCCCGAGCTGAAGCCAGCAGCCGGCGGGCGCCAGCTTCTCGACCACGACCGGGGCCTGGTGGGCGAGCACCAGGCTGTGGGCATACCGCTCCGCCTCGTCGCGGTGGTCGAAGGTCGGGCCGGTCACCTCGTTAGGCACGGTGGTCTCGTTCTGGTCGGCGGGTCGGACCCGGTACCGGCCGCGAGGGCTGGGATCACTCATGGGCCCAATCTGCTCCCCGCCCAGGCCAACAGGCCGCAGCAGCAGAGTGTCTTTCGATCCGTGCCGGACTCCCCACACGCGGCGGCGCCGCGGAGCCGGAAACGAACCAAACAAAAAACCGCCCCCGGAGACCCAGGGGCGGTGCGATGGAAACCGGTGCCCTCCAGGGCCCGGTGATCCGGCAATGACTCAGTAGCGGCTGCGGCCACCGCCGCCGCCGTAACCACCGCCACCGCCGCCGCCGTAGCCGCCGCCGCCACCGGAGCGACCACCGCCACCGCCGCCGCCGGTGCGGGGCTCGGCCTTGTTCACGCGGATGCTGCGGCCCATCCACTCGACGTCCTGAAGATCATCGATGGCCTTGGTCTCGTCGGCGTCGTTGGTCATCTCGACGAACGCGAAACCGCGCTTGCGACCCGTGTCGCGATCGAGGGGCAGGGTGCACTGGCGCAGTTCGCCGTACTGAGCGAAAAGGTTCTTCACGTCTTCCACTTCGGCGTCGAAGGAAAGATTTCCGATGTAAATGGTCATGAACCTGAAAAAAACTATGAACCGATCCTTCGACAGCCCTTTTAGAAAGTGATGAGCTCGCTGGAGAGAAATCTTGGAATCTTCCCTACCCTACAGCCCCCACGGGCAGGGACCCCGGGAGGTCGCGGGTCGGGACAACCGCCCGGGCGGCGGCTGCGGAGGCCAGACGCAGGCGTGAGAGGCGATCCGAGCGACGCCGTGCAGCAGATCTGCAGCGTCCCCCTCACATGCGCGACATCGCCGTGATCTTGTTGAGCTTGTCCCGTTCGAGTCCTTCGAGTTCCTCGACCTGGAGCAGGCCATCCTTCACCAGGCTGGCAAAGACGAACAGCAGGCCAGGGAGGCGGAAATCGAAACGTCCTTCGATTTCATGGCGCTGAATGCTGAGAAAGTCATGCAGTTTCCAGCATTCCTCAACGGAGTCCATGCGGCTGGCATGGGCCTGGACGGCCCGGATGATGCCGATCGCGGCTCTGGAGTGGGCCTTGTCGAAGGCGCGGCGTGCCACCTGCTGCTCCTGATCCGTCCACTCCAATACCGCACTCACCATGGGTCTCAACAGCTGGATTTTGACGTTAACGCCCAGGACTGAGCGGCCGCGAGCCGTCGGCGGGGCTGTAACCATGGCCCTGCTGATGGAGAACGTGACGCCGCAACTGCGGCAGTCGGAACCAGGGCACCGCCGGGTGGGCATGGTGCTCCCGGTGGTACCCGAAGTGGTAACAAGCGAGCAGGGAGAGCAGGTGGGGAAACCCCAGACTTCGGACGGCATGGGGGGCGGCGGGGCCGGATCCGTCGCCGCGATGGGGAAGATAGGTGCCGAACAGGAACAGCTGAAACGAGCTGAGTACCAGCGGCAGCACCCAGAAGGTGAACACGGCCAGCACCCGCCGGGGCTCCAGCAGCATCAGCCCTCCGGCCACGGCCAGCCAGCTGGCCAGGAGCAGGACCAGCTGGCCCAGGGAGAGGTAGTTGGCCATGAACCGGGCATACCAGCGCAGGGCCCCGTCACCGCTGGCCCGACGGAAGTCCGGATCAAGGCGGCTGCCGGGGAAACGGTGATGGCGCAGATGGTGGCGGCGGCAGCGGGCGTAGGGAAGGCCGGCGTAAAGGAGCAGGGCCAACCGACCCAGGCCGTCGTTGAGCCGCGGACGCCCGGGCACCAGGGTGCGATGCATTGCATCGTGGCCGAGGATGAACAGGCCGGTCTGCAGGAACGTGCGCAGGGCGATGGCGAGCCCGACGCCTGCCGGTGTCCAGCCAGCCGGATCCGCCAGCAGCGCCAGCACCAGGGTGCCCAGCCAGGCCCCGAAGATTCCCGTCCCCAGAAGGAGTCCCGTGCCTCCCCCAGCCAGAAAGACCGGAGGGGCCAAGGCCTCCCCGGTCACGGGACCCGCCGGCGCGGGGAGGGTGGACGGACTCCTCAGCGGGCGAACTTGAGCAGTTCGGCGGGGGAGGCCAGCAGATCGATCGCCACGAAGTAGATCTTGTTGTCGGGATCGAGCAGGAAACGCCAGGCCACGTTCATGCCGACACCGGCTCCGAACCAGGGGGTCTGGACCTTTCCAGTCACCTTGATCTGGGTGAAACCGCCATCGGAGGGTTCGCTGACGCCGGTTTCGGGCAGCAGCTTGAGGTTCTGGCAGTCCTCGCGGAAGAAGCGCAGGATGGCCTCAGTGCCGACGATGGGCCGCTGGAAGGGAGGCTGCAGGGCGCCGTCGGGCAGGAACAGCTGGATCAGCTGGTCGAAGTCGTTGGCATTGAGCAGATCCATGTAGGAGAGGATCGTGGCGTTGTCGACGCCGGCGATCGAGACCCTGGTGCGCTGCTCGGGTGCCGTCGGCAGCACGATCGGCTCGGCGATGCGCTCGCCAGCGTCCACCTTGCTGGGATCGAAGCCCATGTCAACGACGAAGTTGCGCAGCACGGTGATCTGCTGACCCGCATCGATGCCCTTCAGCGAGGACAGGACCGAAGCGGCGTTGGCGGAGAGCTGGTAACCCTCGGGGATCGGGGCGACGATGCCCTCCTCCATCCACTCACCCAGGCGATACCAGAAGCCGAGCTTGATGTTGACCGACCAGATCGCATAGGTGCGGCAGATGTCGGTGTCCGACCGGTTGGCCAGATCCACCATCACCTGGCTCTGCTCGGCGAAGGTCATCGCCTTGATCCGGTTGAGCACCGGCTCGGCGAACTGCATGCGGGCCGCACCGGGGGCGGCGATGGTGATGGTCTTGCCCATCTCGAGATAGGCGAACCAGATCAGGGCCAACTGGTCCTCGGCGCTCAGGAGGCTGAAGCGGGCGGTGAGGGCCGGCACCACATCGGCCGAGAGGGTATCCGGAAAGATCTGGGTCGCTTTTTCGAGCGTGAACATGACAGGCACCTCCGGAAGGTCAAGAAATCTTTACAAATCCTAATGCATGGCGGCGACGGCGACGGCGACGGCGCTGTGACCACCTCACCCCAAGGAAAGCACGATTTCGTGTCTGTCATCACAGCAAGGCGGACGCAGATCCAACTCACCGTGCTGCGGACCAGGACCTCCCGGCAATCCCCCCCGGCGGGCGTCGCTCAGGGCGCTCCGGTGCTGAGCATGGCCGCCGCAGTCCAGAGCACCAGACCGGTGATGGCAAAGCCACCGGCGGTGACCAGACCCTGCCAGATCTGGCGGGCCAGGGGCGAGGGCTGCTCCCCGAGCCAGGCGGGACGGGGCGTGCCCGGGGACCAGGGGCTGGAACCACGGGGCGCCCGGCTGGCGATAACGTCGCGCCAGCGGCCGTCGTAGCGGGGCGCCTGTTGGTTGAAGGGGCGCTCTCCCTGGGCCCGGCCCGGCAGCACCCGCGAGCGCTGGTAGGGCACGGTGTCGTAACCGAATGCCTCGAGGTATTCGGGCGAGTCGAGCAGGGTGTCCACCAAGGCCACGAGCCCGTGCTGGGCGATCAGGATCGAATAGCGGATCCGCTCCTGTTCCCCATACACCGGCCGCCCCAGAACCCTGCCAACCAGTTGTTCTGCCAGGCGATAGTTGCTGTTGCAATCATAGAAACCCTCACGGAATCGCCTGGACAGCAGCAGACCACGGATGAAATCCCTCATGGTGATCTGTCCGCTGCGCAGCTGGGATTCCAGCACCGCCTCACGATCCACCTTGAAGGCGTGAAAGAAGATCTGGCGGTAGGCCTGCTCGATCTGGACATCGAGGCTGAGACGGTCTCCGGAGGCCTTGCGAGTCTCCAGGGTCGCGACGGCCTGGCGGGGGGATTCCTCACTGGCGATCGCGAAACTCGGCACCCTGGCATTGAGGCTCGAGGGTCGGGCGGCGAGCAAAGGAAGGGCCATGGAGGGATTCAGGGTGAATGACCCGGAAAGATAACCGTCAAGAAAACTGACCTTGGGCAACCGGCCGGATCCATCACACAGCTTTACTTTTCGGGCCCGCCACGGGTGGGGCCTGGAGGAGTGAGGAGCGCTCGCTCGGCTCGCAGTCCAACCTCAGGACCCGTTCGAGAGTCTGGTTGCGATAGTTTCTGAGGCAGTACTTGCAGCCGCCGGTGGTCTGGAGGTGACGTTCCGGTGTGATCACGATCTCCCGGACAGGATGCTCCAGACAGCGGATCTTGATCGGGCTGCGGTAGCTCTTGTAGTTGATCTGCGAATAATCGTATCGGCTGCCGAATCGGGACCGGGCTCGCTCCAGAAACGTGGCTTCATCGATCCGTAAACCCATTGGTCGATCCGCGTGAGTCAGGGAGAAAAAACCAGGTCGCGTCCATCAGGTTGACGCTGACCCCGAGCCCCGGTCCCATGGACAGGGCCCCCATGGGCTCCGGGGGTCAGGCTGCTGCCCCAGCCAACGGTTGTCAGGGACTGTCGTCAGGAACCGTTCGACGGGCTCGATGGCGCCTGATCTCAGGGGGATTCTGCCGCCCAAGCCCGGCCGGCTGGCCCAGCGCATGAATTCTCCACACTTCGCCGCGGTCAGGGGCGGGGAGACCCGGGGGTGGCCAGCTCCTCGGTGATGACGCGGAAGCCGGTGAGCTGGTGGTCACCGAAGGAGCGCAGGAAGGGCACATCCGCCGCATCCCGCCCCCGGGCGATCAGCACCCGGCCGATGCGGGGGCGATTGTGGCGGGGGTCGAAGACATGCCAGCGATCCTCGAGAAACGCCTCGAACCAGGCCGAGTAGTCGATCGGTTCGGGCAGGGGCGTCATGCCCGTGTAGCCCAGGTAGCCGGTGCAGTAGCGGGCGGGGATGTTGAGGCAACGGCAGAGGCTGATGGCCAGGTGGGCGAAGTCGCGGCAGACGCCGCGCCCTTCCCGCAGGGCGTCGTGGGCGGTCTTGTCGCTGCGGGCGGCGCCGTAGTCGAAGCGGAGCTGCTCGTGCACCCAGTCGCAGATGGCCTGCACCCGTGACCAGCCGGGTCGGACGCCGCCGAAGCGCCCCCAGGCGACCTGGGCCAGGCGATCGGTGTCGCAGTAGCGGCTGGGGTTGAGGTAGGGGTAGGTGACGATCGGCAGCGCACCGACCGGACACTCCCCCAACTCCGGCGCCACCGGATCAGGAAGGCCGTGGTCGGCCACCACCACCTCGAATCCCAGGGTGGTGCTGCCGGTGGAGGCCACGAAGCGGCAGGCACGGTTGCCGTCCGCATCGGTGAGCACCTCGGCGATCCGGTCGGGGCTCAGCCGCAGCCGCTCAGGACCGCGGCGGTCCTCCAGGCGGCTGCCATGGGGATGGATCAGGGCCAGCACCGGGGTCGGCGCCCAGCAGGAGAGGGTCAGTTCGCAACCGAGCCGGATCAGCATGGAGAAGGCATGGCGAACGGAGCGGCCCCGAGGGTCGATTGTCGCCCCCCGGGCGGGGTTCCGTGGCGGGCATCCATGACCTGAGTCCGTCGCCCGGATCGGCGGCGCGACCGCTGCGACGACACCGGGGAGGGGACGGCGGCGGCACGGCAGCGGAACGGCGGCTGGGGCGCCGTGGAACTGCTGCAGCGCTGCCGCGGAGCCGTGGCGGAAGGGCGGGACTGGCCTCCAGGGGCGATCCCTGCTAGTACATGCGTACCCTTTTCTGCGGCCATGGCCCCCGCTCCCGACCCCGCTCCTCGCCCCGCTGCACACCCTTCTCCCGACCGCGACGCCTGGCCCTATCTGGGGCCGGAGCAGCTGCTCCCCAGCCGCAGCCGGCACGTCTGCCTCACCTGCCAGTGGTTCCGTCACCACGCTGATGCCGACAGCATCCCCCTGCTGAGCTGCCAGTGGCATCAGGCCCTGATCTGCCACGGCGACCATCTCACCCAGCGCTGTCCGAGCTGGCTGGAGCCGCTTCAGCGAAGCTCCGGCTGGTGCCCGGAGGCCGCCTGAGGTGCTGCTCCAGAAGGGGCAGGGCCGTCGATAGGGTGGGCCTGCCCGCCCCCATCCGCATGGCCCCCGACCGCATGGCCATCGTCCGCGCGCAGGGCCTCGGCAAGACCTACCGGGTGGCCGACAAGCAACCCGGACTGGCCGGCACCCTGCGTCACTTCGTGAACCGCCGCGAGCGTCTGATCGCGGCCGTGCAGGACGTGAGTTTCTCGATCGAGCCGGGGGAGTTCGTCGGCTTCCTGGGGGCCAACGGCGCCGGCAAGACCACCACCCTCAAGATGCTCACGGGGCTGATCCACCCCACCAGCGGCACGGTGGAGGTGGCCGGCTGCCAGCCCCAGCGCCGGGAGGCGGACTTCCTCGGCCAGATCACCCTGGTGATGGGCCAGAAGCAGCAGCTGATCTGGGATCTGCCGCCGCTCGATTCCCTGCGGGTCAACGCCGCCGTCTACGGCATCCCCCCTGAGGAGAGCCGGCGCCGCATCGCCGAGCTGGCGGAGATGCTCGAGCTGGGGGACGAGCTGCGCCGTCCGGTGCGCAAGCTCTCCCTCGGCCAGCGGATGAAGGCGGAACTGCTGGCGGCCCTGCTGCACCGACCGGCGGTGCTGTTCCTGGATGAACCCACCCTGGGGCTGGATGTGAACGCCCAGGCCCGGGTGCGCAGCTTCCTGGCCGATTACAACCGCCGCTTCGGCGCCACCGTGCTGCTCACCAGCCATTACATGGCCGACATCACCGCCCTCTGCCCGCGGGTGCTGCTGATCCACGAGGGCCGCCTCTTCTACGACGGCAGCCTGGAGACGCTCACCCAGCGACTCGCCCCATGCCGGGAGGTGCGCCTGGAGCTGCATGCGCCCCTGGGGGCCGAAGCCTTTGCCAGCTACGGCGAGGTGGAGGCCATCGAGGGCCGGGAAGTGCGGCTGCTGATCCCGCGGGAGCGCCTCACCGAACAGGTGGGACGCCTGCTGGCCGACCTGGCCGTGGTCGATCTCTCGGTGTCCGACCCGCCGATCGAGGACATCATCGGCCGGCTGTTCCACCAGGGGGCCCTGGCATGAGGGGGGCCCTGCGCCAGCGGCTGGCCCATGCCCGCCGCGTCGCCGCCGTGCTGCTCTCCAGCCAGTACGCCTACATGCTCGAGTACCGGGCCGAGATCGTGCTCTGGGCGCTCTCGGGGGTGCTGCCCTTCATCATGCTGGGCCTGTGGAGTGCCGTCGATGCCGGCGGCGGGCTGGGGATGAGCTCCCTGCAGCTGGCCCGCTATTTCCTGTCGGCCTTCGTGGTGCGCCAGTTCACGATCGTGTGGGTGATGTACACCTTCGAGGAGGACAACCTCAACGGTCGCCTGTCGCCCTACCTGCTCCAACCCCTGCCCCTGGTGTGGCGCTACGTGGCCGCCCATCTCTCGGAGCAGGCCACCCGGCTGCCCTTCGTGGCGATGCTGGTGGGGCTGTTCTTCCTTCTCTATCCCGCCGCCTTCTGGTGGCCCTCACCGACCTCGCTGCTGCTGGCGGTACTGGCCACCCTGGCGGCCTTCGCCCTGCGCTTCCTGATGCAGTTCACCCTGACGATGGTGTGCTTCTGGAGCGAGAAGGCCAGCGCCCTGGAGCGCCTCCTCTATCTGCCCTACCTCTATCTCTCCGGCCTGGTGGCGCCCCTGGCCCTCTATCCCGAGTCGGTGCGGACCTTCGCCTTCTGGACCCCCTTCCCCTACATGGTCGATGTGCCCGCCAGGATCCTGGCCGGGGAGACCGTGCCGGTGCTCCAGAGCTTCGCGGCCATGGCCGCCTGGGCCGCCCTGCTGCTGCCGATCAACCTGCTGCTCTGGCGGCGGGGCCTGCGCCACTATTCGGCCATGGGGGCGTGATGGGCCGCTATCTCACCACCCTGCGGGTGTTCTGGATCGCCTCGCTGACGGCCGAACTGGAGTACAAGGCGAACTTCCTGATCGAGCTGGTGGCCACGGCCGGCAATCTGGTGGGCAGCATCTTCGTGCTGTCGCTGTTCTACGGACGCGGCCAGTCCCTGGGGGGCTGGAGCTGGGAAGGGGCCCTGGTGGTGCTGGGGGTCTACACCCTGCTGGAGGGGATCACCAGCACCCTGCTGCAGCCCAACCTCAGCACGATCGTGGCCCACGTGCGCACGGGCAGCCTGGACTTCGTCCTGCTCAAGCCGATCGACAGCCAGTTCTGGCTCTCGGCCCGCACCTTCTCTCCCTGGGGCCTGCCCGGCATCGCCCTGGGGGCCGGCCTGATCGGCTACGCGGCCTGGCGGGCCGGCGCCACCCCGGCGCCCCTCACCCTGCTGGGGGCGGCCCTGATGCTGATGGCCAGCCTGATGATCCTCTACAGCCTCTGGTTTGTGCTGGCGGCCAGCAGCATCTGGTTCGTGAAGATCTGGAACGCCACCGAGGTGCTGCGCAGCGTGCTGGTGGCGGGCCGCTTTCCGGTGAGCGCCTTCCCCGCCGGCCTGCGGGCCTTCTTCACCTTCATCGTGCCGGTGGCCTTCCTCACCACGGTGCCGGCCGAGGCGATCCTGGGGCGGGCCTCCGGCCCCTGGCTGCTGGCCGGTGGCGCGGTGGCCATCGCCTCGGTGGTGGTGAGCCGCTGGTTCTGGCAGTTCGCCCTGCGCTTCTACACCTCCGCCTCCAGCTGAATGGAGCCCCTCGTCCCCCTGCCCTTGGCGGCGCTCCCGGACCTGCCCCCGCTGGCCCTGGCGGTGGTGGGCCACGTGGAGATGGTGAGCTTCATCGGCGTGGACCATCTGCCGGCGGCCGGCGAGATCCTCCACGCCGAAGACTTCTGTGAGCTCCCCGCCGGCGGCGGCGCCGTGGTGGCCGTGCAGATGGCCCGTCTGACGGGGGAGCGGATTCCTTTCTTCACGGCCCTGGGCGACGACGCCCTCGGGCGCCGGGCGGCCGAAGCGCTCGAGGGCCAGGGGCTGGAACTGCACATCGCCTGGCGGGCGGCCCCGACCCGGCGGGGCCTCACCTTCATCGATGGCGGCGGCGAGCGCACGATCACGGTGATCGGCGAGCGGCTGATGCCCACCGCCGCCGATGGGCTGCCGTGGCAGCGCCTGAGCCAGACCGACGGGGTGTTCGTCACCGCCACCGATGCCGGCGGCCTGCGCCTGGCGCGGCGGGCCCGGGTGCTGGTCGCCACCCCGCGGGTGCGGCTGCCGACCCTGCGGGAGGCGGGCGTGACCCTCGATGCCCTGATCGGCAGCGCCGCCGATCCCGGCGAGGCCTATCGGCCTGAGGATCTCGATCCACCGCCCCGGCTGCGCATCGGCACCGAGGCCGAACGGGGCGGGGTGCTGGTTCCCGGCGGCCGCTATGCCGCCGTCCGCCGGACCGGGCCGGTGCGGGATGCCTACGGCGCCGGCGACAGCTTCGCCGCCGGCGTCACCACGGCCCTGGCCGCCGGCTGGGATCTGCGGCAGGCGATCAGCCTCGGCGCCTACTGCGGCGCGGCCTGCCTCGATGGCCGCGGGCCCTACGCCTCCCAGCTGCGGCTCAGCCGGCGCTGACCAGCAGCAGCAGGCGGTTGCCCTCCGGATCGGCCAGCCAGGCCTCGGCCCCGAAGGGTTCCTGCCGCGGCAGCTCCACCGCCACCGCCCCCAGGGCCAGCACCAGGTTCAGCCAGTCGTGGAGCACCTGCAGGGGAGGGGCCTCACCCGCCGGGCGCGAGAAGCAGAGGGCCAACCGGCCCTCGCCACGGGGGCGGGGACGCCGGCGTGAGGGGGCGTAGATCTCCAGCCGGCGGTCCCCTGGCCCCAGCAGGCGCCAGTGGCTGGGGCTGAATCCCTGCAGCGGGTCCGTCCCCAGCAGGGCGCCGTAGAAGGCGGCCAGCCGCTCGGGGTCATCGGCGGCCAGCACCAGAAAAGACGACGGGACGGCGGACGTCATGACGGAAGCAGCCGCGGCTCGCCACCATGGCAGCAGAACCGATTCCTGGTGACCATGGCGGTGTTGGTGCTGAACGAGGCGGAGCGGCGCAAGCTGGACAGCTCCGATGACACCCTCTTCTATGCCGAACCCCGCTTCGTGCAGCACCTCGACGGCGCCTTCCGCCGCCGGCTGACCGCGCTCTACCGCGAGCGGATCCCCCCCTGCGCGGTGGTGCTGGATCTGATGAGCAGCTGGGTCAGCCACCTGCCCGAGGACATCACCTACGAGGAGGTGATCGGCCATGGCCTCAACGGGGCCGAACTGGCCGCCAATCCCCGCCTGGATCGGCACTGGGTGCAGAACCTCAACCAGGACCAGCGCCTGCCCCTGGCCGACGCCAGCGTGGATGCGGTGCTGATGGTGGCGGGCTGGCAGTACCTGCAGCGGCCCGAGCCGGTGGCGGCGGAACTGCTGCGGGTGGTCCGCCCCGCCGGCCAGGTGATCGTGGCCTTCTCGAACCGGATGTTCTTCCAGAAGGCGCCCCAGGTCTGGACCGACGGCAGCGACCGGGATCACCTCGTGTACATCAGCCGGGTGCTGCGGGCCCAGGGCTGGCCGGCGCCGCAGCTGATCACCGAGCCGACCCGGGCCAAGGGTCCCATGGGCTGGCTGGGGGGACAGGGGGATCCCTTCTTCGCCGTGGTGGCCGAAAAACCAACACCGTAGGTCCTGCCGATGCCCGAGCCCCGCCCGTCGCCGCCCCCAGGGGAGCCCCTGCCTCTGTGGCGGCCGCTGCTGCGCGGCGCCATGGAACGGCAGGGCCGCTCGCCCCAGGCCCGCTGGCTGCAGCTGGCCAGCGTGGCGGCGGACGGCACCCCGCGGGTGCGCACCCTGGTGTTCCGCTGCTGGGCCGGAGCGGCCTGCCTCGACCTGCTCACCGACCGCCGCAGCGCCAAGAGCGGCGAACTCGCCGGGACCGCCCCCCTGGAACTCTGCTGGCTGCTGCCCAGAGCGCGCAGCCAGTTCCGGCTGCGGGGCCAGCGGCTGCCGCTCGCTGGCGATGAAGAGCAACGGGCCCTGACGTTCCACTGGCACGCGCTCACCCCCCGGGGCCGCGCCCTGTGGGGCTGGCCGGCACCGGGGGAAGCCCTCCAGAGCGAGGGACCGTTCCCCCGGGAACTGGGGGAGGAGGCCCCACGGCCGGAGCACTTCGAGCTGCTGCGGGTGCGACTGCATCGGGTGGAGCTGCTGGAGCTGGCGGGTCACCCCCACCGGCGCCGCCACTGGCGGGCCGACAACGGCTGGCAGGAGGAGTGGCTCAATCCCTGAGTGCGCCAGCCACGGTTAACAGATCGTTACATTATCGTGGGGGAAAGTGAGCGACCCATGCTGGACGTCCTGTTTCCCATCGTTTACATGGTGAGCTTCGCGGTGATCGCCGGCGGTGCCTTCGCCCTGATGACCCAGAACCTGCGCAGCGCCGCCTCCACCCCCTCGCCACGGCAGCGCCACCCTGAAGCACCCGCCCAGGGCGAGGAAGTTCTCTACGTCGACCTCAGCCGCGAGCGGCTGGAGAAGCTTTACGAGCAGGCCGGCTGAGGCGGCCGCTCAGCTCGGGAAAACGGTGATGTTCGCCATTTCCCGGTAGGTGTCATCGGCCATGGCATCGACCCGGAAGGCGGTCCAGGTGGCGAAGGGTTCCGGGTCGCTGGCGGCCACCGGCCATTCGATGCGTCGTTTCTGGTAGGTGAGCCCGACACAGGTCAGGGCCTGGTCGTCGGCCATCAGCGACCAGAGCAGCTGCAGGTCGCTGCGCTGATAGGAGACGGGCCCCTCCTGCAGGCAGGAATCGGCGGGGTAGCCGGGGGAGAGCTCAAGGCTTCGCTGGTTCTCCCAGCAGAGATAGTCGCCGTTCTCGGTGGGATAGAACCAGCAGGTCTCGTTGTCCGCCTCCCGCAGGGAGAACTGGTCAAGGCAACGGACCGTCTCGATCCCCAGGCGCTCGGCGGGGTGGCCGGCGCCCGGCTGCCGTTCCGGGCCGCTGAGCTCGTAGGCGCCGAGCCAGAGGGCCCGGGGCTCGAGATGGGGCACCACCGCATCACAGATCAGCCGCCGCGCCGGACCCGGATCAGCCGGGGAAGCGGCGGACGGCTCCTCCGGGCAGGGGGTGGTGCGCAGGAGCTCGAAGGGGTCGGCCCCACTGACGTTGGCCTGCCCGGAACTGACCAGGTCGTCCAGGTTCGGGGAACCCTCGGCGGGCACCCGGAACATGCGCAGGGCGACGCCGCTGCGGACGCCTAGGCGCTGGGCCGCCTGGATATCCTCCCAGGACGCGCCGTCGCCGGGAAGGCCTCCCTCGGGAGCCAGTACGAAGACGAGAGCGTGCGCCATGGGGGAGCGGGGGGAACGCCGCAGACATCAAAGCCCGGATGGCAGAACCACCCGGGCCGATGCTGCGAAGGCAGGAGCGGTAATCAGCCGAGGCCGATCTGGGCAAGGATGCCCTGGCCGGTCAGGATCTCGGTGCCGAGGCCGATCACGAAACCGAGCATGGCCAGGCGGCCGTTCCAGGTTTCAGCGAAGGCGACGAAGCCGAAGCGGGTGGTGGAGTCAGACATGGGTGGGTTCGTTGCGAAACTTGAAGGGAGTGTAAACGATCGTGAAGGGATCGGACTGTCGTCAACGATGCCGTCGACGCCCCAAGGGCTCGATCCACTCCTCCAGCACCCCAGCGGCCTGCGCCGGGGCCGGTGGGTCGGGGACGAACGAGGGGTCGACCGTGGGGGCCAGCCGGCAACCCAGCTGGATGTCCCCCTGGTCGAGCAGGCGGCCGAGCCGCAGGGCGGTGGCCTCCTCCAGCCGGGAGAAGCGGTCCTGGCCATGGGTGAGCCAGGAGAGCTCGGCGGGGGTGATGACGCCGGTGGACAGGGATTCGAGGTAGAGCTCGCCGACCGTCATGGCTGATGTAACGGAACATGAAGACTATGGCGCGCCACCCCGGCGACCGCGGCCCCCTTCGGAGCGCTTCAAGGGGCTGGCCCGGAGGGGTCCACGCGGCCGCACCGCCGCCGCCTTTACAATTCTTAAGACGTTCTTCGGGGGCGGGTCTGGCTGACCCGTCCTTTTTTTTGCGCGCGCCGCGCCGGTGGGCCCACCAGGATGGGGTGGCAGTCGGCGGGCGGGCGGATGGAGACGGAAACGGTGCTGCCCCTGGCCGGGGCGGCGGTGCTGATCGTGATGGTGGTGGTGGGCGTGGTGGTCGTGGTGCTGCGGCCCAGCGACCTGCCGAAGCGCTGAAGAGGATTCCTGGGCTGCGGTGATGGCGCTTCAGGTGGTCTGGTTCAAGCGCGATCTGCGCCTCGCCGACCACCGCCCATTGGTGGAGGCGGCCCGGCGCGGACCGGTGCTGCCCCTCTACGTGGTCGAACCGGAGCTGTGGCGGCAACCGGACAGCTCGGGCCGCCAGTGGAGCTTCTGCCGGGAGGCGCTGGAGGAGCTGCGGCAGGCGCTGGCCGAACGGGGACAGCCGCTGGTGGTGCGGGTCGGCGAGGTAGTGGCCTTGCTGGAGGCCGCCCACCGTCGCCAAGGCATCGCCGGGCTCTGGAGCCACCAGGAGACCGGCAACCTCTGGACCTACGCCCGGGACCGGCGGGTGGCCGCCTGGGCCCGCGAACGGGGGATCCCGTGGCGGGAAATCGCCAGCTTCGGGGTGACCCGGGGACGCCGGGATCGCCGCGGCTGGGCCCGGGACTGGGAGCAACGCATGGCCGAACCGCTGCTGGAGGCTCCCGTCGCCCTGACCCCCCTGGTGGGCATCGCCCCCCGGCACCTGCCCACCGCCGCCGATCTGGGCCTGGCGGCGGACCCCTGTCCGGCACGGCAGCGGGGTGGCCGGCGGGCCGGGATTGAGCTGCTGGATGGCTTTCTTCGCCAGCGGGGACGCGGCTACCACCAGCGGCTCTCCAGTCCCCTGACCGCTTTTGAAGGCTGCTCGCGGCTCTCCCCCCACCTGAGCTGGGGCACCCTGTCGATGGGGGAGGTGGCCCAGGCCGCCCGGGCCCGGCGGGCGGCCCTGGCGACCCTGCCCGCCGAGGCGGCCGCGGGCTGGCCCCGGGCCCTCGACGCCTTCCTGTCACGCCTGCACTGGCACTGCCACTTCATCCAGAAGCTGGAGAGCGAGCCCTCGATCGAGGTCCTCGAGCTCCACCCCGCCACCCGCCACCTTCGCGTCACCGACCCTGAACGGCTGGCGGCCTGGTGCGAGGGGCGCACCGGGGTGCCGTTCGTGGATGCCTGCATGCGCGCCCTGCGGGCCAGCGGCTGGATCAACTTCCGCATGCGGGCGATGCTGCTGTCATTCGCCAGCCATCACCTCTGGATCGACTGGCGCGACAGCGGCCTGCACCTGGCCCGCCAGTTCGTGGACTACGAGCCCGGCATCCACTGGAGCCAGTGCCAGATGCAGAGCGGCACCACCGGCATCAACACGATCCGGATCTACAACCCGACCAAGCAGGGGCTCGACCATGACCCGGAGGGATTGTTTCTGGGGCGCTGGCTGCCGGAGCTGGCCGGGGTGCCGGCGATCTGGCGCCACGAGCCGTGGCGGATGGATCCGGCCACCCAGGCCACCAGCGGCTGCCGCATCGGCCTCGACTATCCGGCCCCGATCGTGGATGTGGCCGCCGCCGCCCGGGAGGCCCGGGAACGGCTCTGGGGGCTGCGCCGCCAGAGCGGCTTCGGCGCCGAAGCCGACGCGATCCAGGAACGGCACGGTTCCCGCCGATCGGGCCTTCCCCCCTCCGGCAGGAGGAGCGGCGGCGGCCGTCGCCGGCAGCCGCAGATGGCCGAGGGTCAGCTGTGCCTGGACCTGGGGATGGGCCAGGAGGGCGCTTCACGTTCCGTTACCTGAATCGCCAGAATCTTCATAATTCTCCTGCCGCCATGACCACCCCTGTCCTGCTTGAGATCTTCGCGGGCTTCTTCACCGCCTTCATTGCCCTGTGGATGGTGGCCCTCAACCGCCCCGCCAGCCTGTCCTCCCTGGCGAGCGGCGCCTCAGCGGGCGTGGACCCCGGCGCCTGGACGCCGACGACCACGACCTCCATCGGCAGCCGGGTGCGCCGGACCCTGCGGGCCTACCTCCTGCGTGAGGGGCCCCTGGCCAACCTCGGTCTGCTGATCCTGCGGCTGGCGATCGGGGCGATGATGATCCACCACGGCCAGGACAAGCTGGCCGATCCGCAGGCGTTCGCCACCAACTACGTGGTGCCCCTGCACCTGCCCTTCCCCCTGTTCTTCGCCCACGTGGCGGGCTACTCGGAGATCCTGGGCAGCTGGCTGCTGATCCTCGGCCTGCTCTCGCCCCTGGGGGCCCTGGCCCTCACCGGCACCATGGCCGTGGCCGCCTACCACCACATCCTCACCAGCGGCTTCAACATCTATGTCCTGGAGCTGGTGGTGCTCTACCTGGGAGGCAGCCTGGCCCTGCTCCTGGTCGGTCCTGGCCGCTACTCGTTCGATGCCGGCATCGTCGATGGGCTGCTGAAGGACACCATCGAATCCCGGGGTGCCGGCAGCGTCCGGAAGGAAACAACCTCCATCTATGGACTCATGGGGGAAGGTGCCTGAAAGCCCCCCAGCCACCTTCCTGACCCGCTGCAGAGGAGAACCTGGACTGGCCTTCAGGGGGTCAAGGTGGAAGGATCGGCGCCACTGGTTCTGACAGCGGGCGACCGTGGCGCTCCCCCCCAGCGGAACTGCACCCCGCCACCGACATCCCAGGCGGTGCCGGCGCCATAGAACCCCGCGCCGCCACGGATGAAGAACGTGGTGTTGTCCCTCAGGGTGTAGGCCAGGCCCCCCTGCAGCCCCAGTCCACTGGTCTGGGTCAGGGAGCCTGCGGGCAGCGTGGTGGCCAGGGCGATGCCGTCCGTGACCACGTTGGCCGGGGCCTGGCCGAGGAAGCCTGACCCCAGCCAGCTCAGGCGCAACGAGGGCGTGAGCAGATTCCTGCCTTGTGGCAGGGGAGCCCTCCAGGTGACGCCGATGTCGGCGGTGCCGACGGTGCTGCTGGAGGCGGGCACGCTCCAGAAGCGGTTGGTGAATCCATCGAAGACCGTCGCACCGCCCAGCGAGAGGCTGGTCAGGGTGAGCAGAGCGCTGGGTTCGAGAACCTGACGATCGGACAGCCGGATCCTGCCACCGAAATTGGTGGCCACATGGAACGCGCTGCCACCGACCGAGGGCGTGCTGTAGCGGGTGCCGATGGCGTTGGAGCTGCTGATGCCGAACGGTTGATCGGTCGTCAGAGCATCGGCTCCCAGCGCCGCCCCGAGGAACCAACCGGGCCTGGAGACCTGCACCAGCACCCCGCCACCACCCAGGGTGCCGTTGGCGGATTGGCCCGTGAAGGGGACCGCGAAATCAATGACGGAGCCGCCCTGTGCCTGGAGTGACCCGAAGCGGCCGAAGGCGCCGATCACCAGATCGCCGAAGGCGTAGTCGAGGCGCAGGCCCATCTGGGCCCCGCCCACCGAGGAGGGGCCGCCGGCGACACCGCTGAGCAGGGGACCGCCGAAGCCATTGCCGAACACCTGGAGCCGCCAGCCGTCCCGGCCACTGAAGTAGCCCCCGGGCTGGACACTGAAGCGAAACGGCGAGGTGGAAGCCTCCTTCGACTCCTCGGCGGCGAGGGGAGAGGACTCGCGCACCTTCTGGGGCAGGGGCTCCAGCAGATCACGGCTGAAGTTCCGCCAGCCCATCCCGGCGCCAAGGGGAAGCAACCGGGCGTCGAGTCGGTAGACATCAACCTGCAAGGGCCGGATCGGAGCGGCGGAGGCTGGCGCCGCCGCAGGTGACGGGAGGGACGGTGACGGGGGGGACGGTGCAGGGGCCGGGGGGGACGGTGACGGTGACGGGGGGGACGGGACAGTCGGGGTCAGCGGGGTGACGACGGGAGGAAGGCAGAATTCCGCCTGGGTTCCATCGGGGCAGATCGCCGCCCGGGCCGGGCCGATCGCGACCACGGCTCCGAGAACGAAAGACGGAAGCAGGGAGAGGGGAACTTCGTTTGTCCTCGCAGGGCGGATGGGAGCAGGGTGCAACGAAACCGGAAGTTCAGGGTCAGGACGAAACCGAAGCAAGATTTTCTGCGCTCTTGTTGTTCTGGAATTCCTAGCGATAACCGCTGATCGCCGTGGCCGGAAATGCACTCTCTTGGGGCGCTATAAAGGTTTTCTATGGCAGCTTTAATGTTCTTAATATGTGTTTCTTAGGCGAGGGTGATGAGATCGGGAGAGGCCTTCTCCGGTTTGCTTGCCTGACAAGAGAGGTCGGTGGCATAGGATCTCAGCGACGCGAACTGATGGCCAGATCCAGGCATGAAATTCCTCAGGTTTGACCTCCTGGCAGGACTTCTGGGGCATGCCCGCCTTGCCTCTGTGCCCACAAGCGAGATCCTCTATCGACAGGTCGTGCCTCGACAAACGATCGATCTGGCCCTGTCAGGGGACATTGAGCAGCTCTGGGCAAACGCCCTGCTGAACGTCAACAGAATCCTCGAAGAACTACCCCTTCGGGATGACTATGAAGATCTGCTGAGTGACACTTTCGCCACCGCCGGAAGCGATCCGGATCAGTTCCAGTCCCGGGTGATTTCCCTCGCTCAGGTGTTGCGCGGGCCAGGCCTCCAGCTGGCGATCGAACGGCGCAGCGGAGGAGAACTCTCAGGAGCCAGAGGTGTCTTCACACCCAGTGATCCTGATGGGCAGCCAAGGATTTACATCAATGCCAACTGGCTGTCCCTGGCCACCTCCGTGGAGGCCATCCAGCGGGTCCTGCTGGAGGAAGTGGGTCACGCCATCGACCAGTGGCTGAACGGCCCCCTCGATGCCCGCGGGGACGAGGGCGCCCTGTTCGCCGCCCAGGTCACCGGTACACCCCTGGGTGAAAGGCAGCGTACGGCGATCCTGGCCGAGAACGACCAGTACCAGCTCCTCATCGATGGCCGCTGGCTGGCCGCGGAATTCGCCGCTGCCCCGGTGCTGAGCGACAACTTCGTGGGCAGCCGCATCACCGCCGAAGACACGCCCCTGGCCATCACAGGATTCAGCGTGGCCGACAGCGACAACGGTGTGCCGGCGCCGATCACGCTGCGGCTGCGGATCGCCACCACGGGGGGCACGGCCACCCTGGCCAGCGCGGCCCTGATCACCAGCGGCAGCAACGGCAGCGCCGACTTCACCCTGGAAGGCAGCCTGGCCGCCATCAATGCGGCGATCGCCAGCATCCTGTTCACGCCGGCCGCCAACGCCAACAGCGTCAACACGCCGGTGGCGCCCAGCCTCACCCTGACGGCCACCGACCTCAGCAACGGCGATGGCCCCATCAGCCTCTCCACCGGGCCGATCCAGGTCACTCCGGTCAACGATGCCCCCACCCTCACCACCACCCCCCTGGTGGTGGCGGAAGGCGGCACCTCCACCTTCACGGCCGCGAACTTCCAGCTCGCCGATGGGGACAACCTGCCCGAGCAGGTCATCTACCGGATCACCTCCCTGCCGGGCAAGGGCCAGCTGAAGCTCAACGGCAATCCCCTGGTGGTGGGCTCCACCTTCTCCAGCAGCTTCGTCGGCAGCTTCACGTACACCCACGACGGCTCCCAGGTGCTGCCCGGCGGCATCCCCGGCAGTGGCAGTGATTCCTTCACGGTGTCCGTCGATGACGGGGCCGGCGGCCGGATTCCCTCGGCCTCGGTGCCGATCACCCTCACCCCCGTCAATCAGGCTCCGGTCGTCAGCGGCTCGATTCCGGTCTTCGAGGGGCAGCAGAGGGTGCCCATCACCCTGACCATCAGCGACGCCGACCAGGCCTCGGGTGTGCCCCCCACGGTCGTCATCACCTCCCTGCCCCTGCGCGGCACGCTCCGCTACAACGGCACCCCGATCACGGCGCCGTTCACCCTTCCCTCGCTGGCGGGGCTCACCTACGACCACGACGGCAACGACCTCAACGGCGGCTTCCCCCCCAACGAGAGCTTCGGCGTCCGCGTCAGCGACGACGGCGGCGGCCAGGGGACCGGCGGGGTGCTCAGCAGCAACGCCGTCATCACCCTGGCGGTCCAGCGGGTCAACGACGACCCCACCCTCACCGCCAACAACCCGATCGTCACCCCCACCGGCAGCACGGTCATCACCGCTGCCGCCCTGAGGGTCAGCGACGCCGATTCCCTCACCCCCAACCTCACCTACACCCTCACGGCGGCAGCGGATCCCGCCCGGGGGCAGCTGCAGGTGTTCCGGGGCGGCACCTGGGTGGGCCTGTTCAGCGGCGGCAGCTTCAGCCAGGACGACATCGACGCCGGGCGGCTGCGCTTCAACTTCGTCAACGGCACCGCTTCAGGCACCACGGCGGGCTTCAGCTTCACGGTGAAGGACGGCGCCATCGGCCTGCTGCCCGCCGGCTTCACCCAGACCCGCGACGGCGGCATTCACACCAACAGCACGCCCCAGCCCCTGCCGGGGGATCCGCTGACACCGATCAGCTTCAGCCTCACCTACCTCAATCCCCTGGGCACCCCCAGCAGCGGTGGGGGCAACGCCCCCTCCTCCCTGCCGCCCAACGCCCCTCCCACGCTGGGCACCAACAACCTGCTCCGCAGCAGCGAAGGCGCCACGGTGACGATCAGGGCCACGGACCTGGCGATCAGTGACAGCGACAGCAGCCCGGCTGAGCGGGTCTACCGGCTGACTGCCGCCCCAGCGGGGGGGAGCCTGCGGCTCAACGGTGTCGCCCTCAGCACCCTGGACGGTTTCACCCAGGACGACATCAACAACGGACGGCTCACCTTCGTGCACGACGGAGGGGAAATCTTCGACGCCGGCTTCCGCTTCACCATCAGCGATGGCCGCGCCGTGGTCAGCAACGGGGCCAGTGACTTCCGCTTCGCGCTGCGGGTCACCCCCGTCAACGATGCCCCCACCGCCAGCGTCAGTGCCAGCCCGACCCTGCTGGTGGAAGGTGGCACCTTCACCTTCAACACGGCAAGCCCGGGGCCGCTGCTGGGTGCGGCGGATCGCCGCGACATCACCATCGCCGACGTCGATGGTTCGGGGCAGCAGGTGTTTGCCGGCGCTCCCGGCAACCCCAATCCCGGCGCCGATGCCCTCTGGGATCCGGGCAGATTCTCCCAGCCCGACACCGCCGACCAGCGACGGCTGCGGATCGACACCCTGCCGGGCGATGGCGTGCTGGAGTTCGACCTCACCGGCGCCGGCGCCTGGACCGTGATCGGTGATGGCAGCGGCGGCAGCCTCAATCGCGCCACGCTGCGTATCAGCCAGAGCCAGCTGGCGGCGGGCCGGCTGCGCTACCGCCACAACGGCAACGACGGGCCGGCGGAGCTGGCCGACAGCTTCAGCTTCACCCCCTTCGACCGTTTCGACGCCCCCGGTGCCCCGGTGACGGTGCCCCTGACGATCGCGCCCCTGAACGATCCGCCGGTCGCCAGTCAGAACGCGCCCCTCACCCTGGTGGAAGGCTCCCGCGGCGTGATCAAGGGCAGCAACGGCACCGCCGGCAACGAGCCGCGTCTGGTGTACAGCGATTCCGACAACAGTCCGCTGCAGCGGCAGTACCGGATCACCTCACTCCCCAGCAACGGCCGGCTGTTCCTCAACGGCCGGGCCCTCGGCCTGGGCAGCGTCTTCACCCAGGCGGACCTGGACGCCGACCTGATCACCTACCTGCACGACGGCACGGAGACCAGCAGCGACGCCTTCAGCTTCACGGTGAGCGACGGGGGGGGCGACAACCCGATCAGCGGAGCTCCCAACAACGTTCCGGGCACCTACATCATCAGCGTCACCCAGGCCAACGACCTGCCCAGCCTGAGTGCCCCGGTTTCCCTGGAGGTGTTCGGAAGCGGCGCCACCCCGGTGGCCTTGGCCACCGCCGGACTGCTGCAGGCCAACGACAGCGATCTGGACGCGATCAGGAGCGGAGAAACCGATCTGCTGCGGATCGAGGCCCAGCTGCTCGATGGGGCCAATGCGGTGGTGCCCTCCGGGCTGATTTCCTTCACCTCACCCAATCCCAGCTCAGCGCGGGCGTTCCTGAGCGGCAAGGGCAGCAACAGCCTGGTGGTGCAGGGCACCCGCAGCGAAATCCAAGCGGTGCTCGCCAGTCTCACGGTGGCCTTCGGTGCCGACCTGGACGCCAGCACCCTCAGACTGCGGGTCAGCGTTGATGACCGCCTCTACAGCGGCGCGGGCGTGCTGGGGGTGGGGGCCAACGGTGGCCCGGTGAACCAGAACGATGCGGCCGGCAATCCGGTGCCCATCAGCGCCGCCAACAACCGGATCAGCCGCGACATCGCTCTGACGGCCTCCAACCTCAACGATCTGCCCACGATCACCAACCCCACGCTCTTCAGCGTGAACGAGGACGCCAGCGTCACCCTGGGCGGCTACGTGCTGGCCGACGCCGACAGCTTCGGTCGCAACGTGACCGTGCAGGTGCAGCTGTTCCGCGATGCCGCCCGCACGGTTCTGGCCAATGCCGGCACCGAAGGGCGGCTGCTGCTGGGGGCCATCGCCGGCCTGAGCAACGCCGCCGGCGACGGCACCAACACGATCACCCTCACCGGCCCGCTGACGGCAGTCCAGACCGCCCTCAACCTGGTGCGCTTCCAGGGGGCCCCCGACTTCAACGGCGCCGGCAGTGGCCTGGGCACCCTTTTCCTGCGCACCAGCCTGACCGATTTCGGCCATGCCAATGTCCCAGCCGGCAACCGGGTGTCCGTCGACAACGGCGTTCGCATCACGCCGGTCAACGATGCGCCGGTGCTGGCGGTTCCCGCCAACACCGTGATCGCCAGCGGCACCTTCATCAACATCAGCAGCGGCTTCGCCGTCCAGGACACGAGGGACACCAGCCAGGGAGCCACCGATGACATCCGGGTGACCCTGAGCGCCACCGACGGCACCACCCCCTACGGCACCCTGCTGATCCAGAACGCCAATGGCGCCACCCTCACCACCAACGGCACGGCCAGCGTGCAGGTGCGGGGCACCCGGGCCCGGGTGCAGGCGGCCCTGAACACCCTCCGCTACACCCCGGCCAACCCGAACGTGGATCGGGTGGTGACGATCACCGCCACCGCCTTCGATTTCGACAACGGGGCCGAAACCGTGGGGGTGGCCGGTAACAACACCAGCGCCGCCTCCTTCACCATCAACGTGTCCTCCACCAACGAGGCACCGGTGCTGACGGTGCCCGCAACCCGCAGCGTGGTCGAAGACAGCAGCGCCAACGGCTTCAGCGGGGCCAATCTGATCAGCTTCACCGACGCCGACGACTTCGGCGCCCTCGAGAGGCTCACCCTCAGCGTCAATCGCGGCACCATCAACCTGGTCACCCGCACGGGACTGACCGTGACGGCGGGCAACTACGGCACCGGTTCGGTGACCGTGACCGGCACCAAGGCCAACCTCAACGCCGCCCTGGCTTCGCTCACCTACACCCCCACGGCCAACTATCACGGCAGCGCCACGCTCACGGTGACCGTCAACGACTTGGGCAGCACCGGCAGCGGTGGCGCCCGGCAGGACGTGAAGACCGTGGC
Organism: Synechococcus sp. UW140; assembly: GCA_943369315.1. Lineage (GTDB taxonomy): Bacteria > Cyanobacteriota > Cyanobacteriia > PCC-6307 > Cyanobiaceae > Cyanobium. The sequence continues at coordinate 1,611 of CALRMW020000019.1, read as the reverse complement.
CCTGACGGTGACGCCGCTCAACGACCAGCCCGTCGCCACCACCAACGTCGTCCTCCCTGCCGTCAGTGAGGACATCGCCGCCGCCGCCATCCCCGGTACCACCCTCAGCTCCCTCGCCTTCGGCTACGCCGATACCACCGACAACCAGACCGCCAACGGCGGCGGCAACACCGCCACCCCGTTCTCCTTCCTCGCCGTTTTCGGCTCCACGAGCTACTCCCCCGCCCAGGGCGTCTGGCAGATCTCCACCGCCGCCGCCCCCAACCCCGCGAGCCCCGGCGACTGGATCAACCTCCCCAGCTCCGGCCTCTCCACCGGCGCCGCCCTCGTCTTCAGTGCCGCCAGCCGGGTCCGCTTCCTCCCCGCCGCCAACTTCCACGGCACCCCCGGCAGTCTCCTGGTGCGTCTCGCCGATGCCAGCACTCCTCTCGCCACCAGCACCACGCCCACCAGCACCTTCAACCTGGCCACTGCGGGCGGCACCACCGCCACCGGCGCCTGGTCCGCCGTCGACCGCTCCATCGCCACCACCGTCACCAACGTCAACGACCGGCCCACCGCCACCGCCGCCAGCCTCGCCGCCACCACCGAGGACAACCCCAACCCACCCGGCGCCACCATCGCCGCCCTCGGATTCGGCTTCCGAGATCTGGGCGACGACCAGCGCGCCGTCACCGGCGGCGCCAATGCCGCTTCCGCCTTCGGCGGCATCGCCATCACCGGCAATGCCGCCACCGCTGCCCAGGGCGTCTGGCAGTACAACCTCAACGCCGGCGGCGGCTGGGTCACGATCGCCTCCCCCACCGACAGCGCCGCCCTGCTGCTGCCCACCTCCGCCTCGCTCCGCTTCCTCCCCAGCAGCCCCAACTTCAACGGCACCCCGGGCGGCCTCACCCTCCGCGTCGCCGACACCCCCCTGGCCTTCAGCGCCGCCACCAACCTCACCCCCCTGCTCGGCCCCACCGGCCGCTACTCCGACCCCATCTCCCTCAGCACCGCCGTCAACGCCGTCAACGACGTGCCAGCCTTCACCAGGGGCCCGGATCAGGTGCTGCTGGAGGACGCCGGCGCCCAGAGCGTGGCCGGCTGGGCGACGGGGCTGAGCCGCGGCGGCGGCAGCGATGAAGCCGGCCAGGCCCTCAGCTTCCTGGTCACCAGCAACAACAGCGCCCTGTTCAGCGTCCAGCCCGCCATCGACGCCAGCGGGCGTCTCACCTACACCCCGGCGGCCAATGCCAGCGGCACCGCCACCGTCTCCGTGCGCATTCGCGACAGCGGCGGCACCGCCAATGGCGGCGTCGACACCAGCGCCATCCAGACGTTCCTGATCACGGTGACGCCGGTCAACGACGATTTCAGCGACGCCAGCGAAACCCTCTCCATCGCCGAGGACAGCGGCACAACCACCGGCAACCTCCTCGCCGGCACCTCCAGCCCCGATGGCCCGGTCTCGATCGCCTCGTTCTCCATCGCCGGCCAGAGCGGGCCCTTCCCCCTCGGCAGCCCCATCTCCATCGCCGGGGTCGGCAGCCTCACCATCGCCGCCAACGGCTCCTATTCCTTCTCCCCTGCCGCCAATTACAACGGCCCGGTTCCCCTGATCTCCTACCT
>CALRMW020000018.1:0-69736 GCA_943369315.1 Synechococcus sp. UW140 | reverse complement strand
TCCGTCCCCTTTTGGGGACGATGAGGAGAAGCCACCCGAGGAGGGTGGCTTTTCTGTTGGCGTGTTTTGCGGCATGGGTGCAGGGCCATGGTCTGCGGCAGGGGCCAGGGACAGGGCAGGATGCAGGCATGCTGCTGCCCTAAAACCTGTCGCGGCGCCGTCGTCGGGGGTCCTGTTGGTGAACAGGATCAGACGTCGATCTGCGCCAGGCTCGTGATCGCCTCGAAGGGACCAGGGTCCTGTTCGGGGTTGTCCTGGCGCCGGCTGAAACGTGTCGCCATGCCGGCGGTGCGGGCCGCTTCCAGCTCGGCCCTGGCATCACTGACAAAGAGGATCGCCCCGGGCTCCAGACCCATGGCGGCGGCGATGGCCCGGTAGCTGGCGGCATCGCCCTTGGCGCCGGTGGTGGTATCGAACCAGTGGCTGAACAGGCCGCTCAGGTCGCCGGCGTTGCTGTGGCGGTAGAGGAGCTGCTGGGCCTTCACCGATCCTGAGGAGTAGACGGACAGCTCCAGTCCGGCGCGTTGCCAGGCCCGCAGGGCCGGCGCCACATCGTCGAACAGGGGACAGCGCAGTTCGCCGCTGGCATAACCCTGGTCCCAGATCAGCCCCTGCAGCTCCTTCAGGGCCGGCAGCTTGCGGTCCTGATCGATCAGGTCCTGAAGGAACCGAACTCGCCCAAGGTGGGTGCCAGCATCGCCGTGGCTGGTGCTCTCGACGGTGGCTGCCATGGCCGCATCGATCGCCTCGATCAGCGGGACCAGTGCCGGGTCGTCGGCCCCCACCCGCAGGAAGCCATCGAGCCGCTCACGGGCATAGGGGAAGAGCACCTGGCTCACGAAGGGCACCGGGCAGGTGGTTCCTTCGATGTCGAGCAGCACGGCTTGGATGCCCCTGGCCTTGGGCTGCCGCTGGCCAAGGGCCTCGAGCAGCAGCCGGCGCCAGCGCTGCTCCAGCAGCCACTCCAGGATCTCCAGGTGTCGCCGGGCTTCGGCGAGGTCGCGCCCCCAGGCGTAGAGACCATGGCCGCCGATCAGCAGGCCGTGGGGGGCGCCGACCAGCAGCGGGCCGGCGGTGGCACTGAGTCGGGCCAGGTCCTGGTCGTTGGCCAGCACCGGCAGCGCCACCTGGCGGCGATGGCTGTCGATGCCCGCCAGTCCCTTGAGCATTTCCAGGCCCTGCAGGGGCAGGGAGCTCGCGTCCCTTCCCCCCAGACACCAGTCGGAAAGCAGGGTGGCCGCGTGGGAATGGGTGTGCAGCACGGCGCCGGCGCCGGTGCGCGCCACGATCTCCAGATGCAGCAGGGTCTCGGCACTGGCCCGACCCTCGCCCGCCACCACCTGCGAGCGGGCGTCCACCTGGATCAGCGCCTCCGGAGCGACCGTGCCCTTGTCGACGCCGCTGGGGGCCATCAGCAGGATCAGGGGGTCGCGCGAGAGAACACAGCTGAAATTGCCACCGGTGCCGTCACACCAGCCCCGTGCATGGATGGCCGCCATGGTCTGGCTGAGCTGTTCGGCGAGGGCGCTGGTCACGCGGGCTTGGGAACGATGGGAACGGCTTGGGAACGAAAGGAACAACTCGCGAGCGAAACGAGCGGAGTCGGGAAGCACCTGGTCAGCTCTGGCAGCAGGGGCACCAGTGGCTGCTTCGCCCCCCCAGCTTCTCGCGCAGGATCACCGTGCCGCAACGGCGGCAGGTTGACCCGCCTCGGCGATAAACCCACGCCTGGCCTCCGTAGTTGCCATTGGTGCCCTGCAGGTCCCGGAAATCACTGAAGGTGGTGCCACCAGCGCCGATGCTGGTCTCGAGCACCTCCACAAGGGACAGGCGCAGCCGCTCCAGACGGCTCAGAGGCAGACGGCCGCTGGGCGTCTGGGGCAGGATCCCGGCCGCGAACAGGGATTCATCGGCGTAGATGTTGCCCACCCCCGCCACCAGCGACTGATCGAGCAGGGCGTTCTTGATCGGCCGGCGTGAGCCCTTGAGACGCTGGCGCAGGTAGGCGCCGGTGAAATCTGCCCCGAAGGGTTCGGGCCCCAGGCGCCGCAGGCCACCCATCACGACCTCATCGGCGACCCCGGGGGGCACCCACCACATCTGGCCGAAGCTGCGGGTGTCGACGAAGCGGAGTTCCTGTCCGCCTCGGCTCCAGACCCGCACCCGGGTGTGGGGGCAGGGGGGACGCTCCTCCGCCAGCCAGAGAAACTGGCCGGTCATGCGCAGGTGCACGCCCCAGCGGCCCGCGGGGCTGCCGTCCGGGGCTTCGAGATCGGCCAGGAGGTACTTGCCGCGGCGATGCCACCGGCCCACGCGAAGGCCCCGAAGAGCCCTGCAGAAATCGGGAGGGTCTTCGGGGCTGGCGATGGCGCGGGCTCGAAGCACCTGGACGCGGTCGATGAGGAGACCGGACGTCTGATGCTCAAGGCCCCGGCGTACGGTTTCGACCTCCGGGAGCTCGGGCATGCCCGGGATCGTAGGGCTGGGCGTGGAGGGCCAGGAGCGACGCTCAGGCCTTGACGAGCTCGCTCTCGGCGAAGTTGTTGGTGTTGATGCCGCCGTCGGAACCGCTGTAGCCGTTGTAGTTCACCTTCTCGAAGCGAACCACGACCGGGTAGCGGATGCCGGAGGTGTCCACGGACGCCACGGTGCCCACTTCGTTGTACCAGTAGGACTCGGGACGCTTGATCCGTACTTTGTCGCCGCGGGAGATGGCCATCGCTGGGCTGGAAGGTCGGGTGGTCTGCGCAGCGACACTACCGGCGATCAGGGGCCCGTGCCCGGGCGATGTCACGGTTCGTTGCCGGCCCCGTGGCAGCATCCCCGCACCCACCGCCGGCCCCGCCGATGGTTCCGTCCATGGCCCTGCCCGAGGCCCCCCAGCTGCGCCTGGATCTGCCCGATCCGGAGAGCGACACCCTCAGCACGATGGAGTTCCTGGCCCGGCTGGAGGAGGCCTGGGCCGTCTGTGACCGCTTCGATCTGCAGACCGAAATCTGGCGGGGCCGCATCCTGCGTTCGGTGCGCGACCGGGAACGGCGGGGCGGCGAGGGCCGTGGCACCGGCTTCCTGCAGTGGCTGCGGGAGCGGGAGATCAGCAAGACCCGGGCCTACACCCTGATCCAGCTGGCGGAGTCGGCCGACGGCCTGGTGGGCGAGGGCCTGCTGGAGGAGGCCAGCGTCAACAACTTCTCCAAGCGGGCCTTCCTGGAGACGGCCCAGGCGGATCCGGAGGTCCAGCTGATGATCAGCGAGGCGGCCAACGAGGGCCAGCAGATCACCCGCAAGCAGGTGCGCCGGCTCACCGATGAGTTCACCGCCGCCACCAGCCCCCTGCTGCCGGAGGAGATCCGTCAGCGCACCGCCGACAACCTGCTGCCCCCCCGGGCCGTGGCGCCCCTGGTGCGGGAACTGGCCAAGCTGCCCGAGGAGCAGCAGGACGACCTGCGTCGCGTGCTGCGGGATGAACCGGAGCTGGAGCGGGTCAAGGACGTGACCCTCACGGCCCGCTGGCTCAGCAAGGCGGCCGAGGCGGGCCTGGCGGTGAGGGCCTTCCAGCAGGGGAACCTCGACCTGGAGAAGGCTCTGCAGGAGGCCCAGCGCCTCGATGCCCTCGGCCTCCTGGCCGATGCCGTCGGACAGGCCCAGGCCCTGGAGAGCGCCGTGCTCAAGCTCCACACCAGCTGGCGCCGGCTGGGGGGCCTGCAGGAGCGTCTCTGGGTGGAGAGCGGCAGCAGCACGCCCCATCTGCGGGAGCTGCTCACCGTGCTGCAGAGTCTCAGCGGCACCACGATACGGGTGTCCCTGGGGGAACTGGCCGGGGGCAAGCGGGTGCGCCTGCAGCTGGTGGAGGAGTCCCCCGACCAGCTGGAGCCGCCCCCGCTGCACTGAGGCCTGCCCAACTGGCGCTCGCCGCACTGGCGGGTGGATGCCATGACGGGGCGCCCCCCACATCTGGTGGGAGCTAGGGTCTGGCGGTACCAGCGGTGGAGTGAGCTTGGGGGTCGATCCCCTCACCGAGAGCCTGCGGCGCCATTTCGGCTGGGAGCGCTTCCGTCCCGGTCAGCGCCCGGTGGTGGAGGCCCTGCTGGCCGGCCGCGACTGCCTGGCGGTGCTGCCGACCGGTGCCGGCAAGTCGCTCTGCTTCCAGCTTCCCGCCCTGGTCAGGGACGGCCTGGTGGTGGTCATCTCCCCCCTGGTGGCCCTGATGCAGGACCAGGTGAGCCAGCTGCAGGCTCGGGGCATCCCGGCCGCCTGCCTGCACCGGGGGCTGGACCCTGGGCAGCGGCGCCAGCTGCAGCAGCGCCTGACGGCCAACCGGCTGCGCCTGCTTTACCTGGCCCCCGAGAGAGCCCAGGCGGAGGCCACCCGCCAGCTGTTTGATGAGGCCCTGGAGACCGGCCGGCTGGTGGCCCTGGCGGTGGATGAGGCCCACTGCATCAGCGCCTGGGGCCATGATTTCCGCCCCGACTACCGGCGCCTGGGCCAGCTGCGGGCGCTGTGCCCGGGCGTGCCGCTGGTGGCCCTCAGCGCCACCGCCGCCCCCCAGGTGCGGGCCGACATCATCCGCCTGCTGCAGCTGCGGCGCCCCCTGGTGCAGGTGCGATCGGCCCGCCGCGGCAACCTCGCCTACACGATGCGGCGGCGCCCCGCCGATCCCCTGACGGAGGTGGTCGCGGCGATCGGCGAGGCCCGTGGGGCGGTGCTGATCTATGCCCGCACCCGTCGCTCGGTGGAGCAGTGGGCCGCGCGCCTGATGGCGGCGGGGGTGGAGGCGATCGCCTACCACGCCGGCATGGACCCCGAGAGCCGCCAGCTGGCCCTGCGCCACTTCCAGGAACATCCCTCCCCGGTGCTGGTGGCCACCGTCGCCTTCGGCATGGGGGTCGACCGGCCCGACGTCGGGCTGGTGCTGCACCTCGACCTGCCCGCCAGCGCCGAGGGGTACCTGCAGGAATCCGGGCGGGCCGGCCGCGACGGGCTGCCCGCCCGTTGCCTGGTGCTCTTCGATCCGGCCGATCGCACCAGCCTGGGCTGGGCCATGCGCTCCGCCGGCCAGCAGCTGTCCCCCGACCAGCGGCTGCTGGAGCGCCAGCGGCTCGAACTGGCCCAGCAGCAGCTGCGGCGCATCGAGGCGGTGGCCGAAGGGGAGGGCTGCCGGGAGCAGGCCCTGCTCCTGGCCGTGGGGGAGATCTCCCCGCCCTGCGGCCGCTGTGACAACTGCCTCTCGTCACCGTCCCGCAACGACTGGGCGCCACAGGCGGCCGTGCTGCTCTCCGCCCTGGAGGACCGCAGCGGCCGCGACCTGCGCAGCCTGGCGGAGGACCTGGCCGGTGCCCACGGGGAGGCGGAACCCTCCTGGGCCTGGCTGGCCCGCCGGCTGGTGCAGGAGGAACTGATCAGCGAAAGCGATGATGGGGCCCAACGCCTCTACCTGCGCCCGGTGGGCCGGAGCTACCTGCGGGATCCCTGGCCCCTGCGCTGGTCGGCCTGAAGCGTAGGCCCCAGGCCGCCGCTCAGCTGCCGCGGGCCTTGCAGAGGTCGGAGACCAGCTGCTGCTCGAAATCGGCCTGGGGGTCGTCCCAGCTCTTCCACTGCCCGGCCTGGCTGGTGGCGTTCAGCTTGCGGGCGCTGCAGTTGACGGCCAGGTACAGGGATTCCCCCTGGGAATTGAGGGTGGGGGCCACCATGCTGCCGCCCATGGGCTGCCAGTTGGCCCAGTCCACCTGCAGGGGGCCGTAGTTGCGCCAGTCGGGCTTGCTGGGGCTCGCCGTGGCCGTGCTGGCGGACCGGGGGGCGGCCGCCACCGTGGCCGGCTGGGGGCGGGGCGCCGGTGCCGGGGTGGCCCGGGCGACGCTGGGGGCGGGGCGGCTGGCGGCCGGGGTCTGTGCCGGCGCAGGCTTGGCCGCCGTGGCGGCCGGCTGGGGGCGGGCGGCCGGTGCCGGCGCGGGCCTGGTCGCCGTGGCGGCGGGCTTGGGAGCCGGCTTGGCCGCCGCCGCGGGTCGGGCGGCCGGCCGGGGGGCGGGGGCGCTGGCCGGCTTCAGCCGCAGCCGGGTGCCGGATTCCACCAGGTCGGGATCGCTGATGCGGTTGATGGCGATCAGCTGCTTCATCGGGACGCCGTAGGCGTCGGCGATCTGGGAGAGGCTCTCGCCGCTGCGGACCACGTGCTCGGTGGCCTTGCGGTTGACCGCGGCGACCGGGGCGGCGCTACGGGAGGAGGAGGGCACCACCAGCTTCTGGCCGGCTTCGATGTGGTCCGCCTTGCTGAGGCCGTTCAGTTGCATCAGCCGGCTGACGGTGATGCCGTGGCGTTCGGCGATTTCAGAGAGGGTTTCCCCGGGGGCCACGGTGAGGCTGCCGCCGGAGGCCCGGGGTCGGGCCGCTCCCCCCGGCAGCGTCAGGGTCCGGCCCGCCTCGACGAGATCGGGATCGCTGATCCCGTTGATCTTCATCAGGGTGGACACGCTCACCCGGTGGCGCGCGGCGATGTCGGAGAGGGTCTCGCCGGGCTTGACGGTCACCTGGGCAGCCAGAGCCGGCAGCGGCAACACCATGGCTAGAGCCAGGGCGATGAGGGGGCGGCGCATGGGCACTAGGGATAGCTGCTGGCACGTTAAGGGCCACGTCCAGGCCCGCCCAGCCCCCCTCAGCCCATCAGTCGGCGGACCAGGCCGAGCTTGCCGGCGTAGGGGGGGAAGCGGATCGGGGGATCGGGCCGCAGCGACCGGCTGATCACGCTGCGCCGGTGGGAGAAGGTGAGGAAGCCGGCTTCCCCGTGGTACGCCCCCATGCCACTGGGGCCGATGCCGCCGAAGGGCAGGTTGGCCATGGCCCCCTGGATCACCGCGTCGTTGACCACCAGGCTGCCCGAACCGCTGCCCGCCAGCACCCGTTCCTGCTCCGCGGCGCCGCCGCCGAACAGATAGAGGGCCAGGGGTTCCGGCTGCCGCCGCACCAGCGTCAGGGCCTCCTCCAGGCCCCCCACCGTGAGCAGGGGCAGGATCGGGGCGAACAGCTCCTCCTGCAGCAGCGGATCGTCGTCGGGATCGTCGACCGCCACCACGGTGGGCTCGATCTTCCGTCCGGCTTCGTCCCAGCGTCCGCCCAGCAGCACCTGGCCCCGGGCCTCGGCCTGGGCCAGGTGCTGCTGGAGCCGCTCGAAGCGGGCCGCACCGACGAGACGGCCCAGGTCGGGGCTGGCCAGGGGATTCTGGCCGTACAGAGCCACGGCCTGTTCGCGGAACGCCGCCACCAGGGCCTCCCGCACCTCGGCCGTCACCAGCACGTGGTTGGGGGCCAGACAGGTCTGGCCGGCGTTGAGGCAGCGGCCCCACAGCAGCCGCCGCGCCGTGATGGTCGGCTCCGCATCCGCCAGCACGATCGCCGGGTTCCGGCCCCCCAGCTCCAGGGTGACGGGGGTGAGATGGCGGGCGGCGGCGGCCATCACCAGCCGTCCCACCCGCTCGCCGCCGGTGTAAAGGATGTGGTCGAAGCGCTCCCGCTCCAGCAGCCCGGCGGCCACGGCCCCGTCGCCGCCCACCACCTGGACGACAGCGGGGTCGAAGTCGCGCCCCAGCAGCTCGGCCAGCAGGGCCGCTGAGGCGGGGCTCTGTTCGGAGGGCTTGACCACGGCCGTGTTGCCGGCGGCCAGGGCATGCAGCAGCGGGTGGAGGCAGAGCTCGAACGGATAGTTCCAGGCGCCGATGATCAGGACGCAGCCCAGGGGCTCGGTGCGCACCGAACCCTGGCCCGGCCAGGCCCACAGCGGCAGCGGGCGGCGGCGGGGACGCATCCAGCCGGCCAGGTGGCGGCGGGTGTGGTGAAGCTCCTGGCGCAGGGTCGCCAGCTCCAGGCTGCCCTCCATGGTGGGGCGGCCCAGGTCGCTGGCCAGGGCCGCCAGCAGGCGCGGCTCCTCCGACTCCAGCAGGCGAGCCAGCCGCTGCAGCTGCTCCAGCCGCCAGGCCAGGGGCCGGGTGGTGCCCTGCTCCACCAGGGCGCGCATCGTCGCCACCGGCACCGTCAGGGGGGAGGGGCTGGCGGCGGGAATGGCCGGGGAGGACATGGGGCGGACCCTTTTGGCCCAGGCTGGCAAATCTTGCCCGGCCGCGGCCCCTGCCGGCCCCTGGCGCTCAGGTGCTGCCGCAGCCGGCGAGGAACACGGCCCGCCGCAGGTTGTCGAGTCGGGGGGAGGCGGGGCCCTCGAGGGCATAGAGCAGGGCCAGCCCCAGGCTGAGGTCACCCCGGTCGAAGGTCCGCTGGATGGTGGCCCACCAGAGCTCCGGATCGCTGCCCAGACCGTCGAGCTCCCGCTGGGCCCGCGCCATCCGCTCGGCCGGATCCCCCTCCAGCGCGATGATGGCGAAGTCATCCTTGCGGACGCCCAGGGGCCGCAGCAGCAGCACCAGCCGCTGGCCCGGGCGGATCGGGGCCAGGGGCCAGGGGATCGGCCCTTCAATGGGCTCGCCGGGGAGGGCCCGCCGCTGCCAGAGCACCTCACCGTCCCGTTCGATCCGCACCTCCTCCAGGGGTTCGGTGCTCAGGATCGTGGGGGCCCCGATCGGGACGGCGGCGACCGCTTCGGCCCGGGCGTTGAGCGCCAGCCTGGGGGTCAGCACGCAGACCGCGGCGGCCTGCAGCCGGGCGGCTCCGGGCGGCACGGCCAGGGCCAGGCCCAGACCGATCGCCAGGCAGGTCCGGCGCACGGCGGGGAGCAACGGGGTGCCGACCAAGGGGATGGGGGGACGCTAACGGCGGCGGGTGCTCACCCGGCTGTGGACAGCAGGTTCAGGCCGTGCAGCCCTTCGAACAGCAGGTAGGCCCCGAGCACCAGGGCGAGGACCCCGACGAGCCACTCGGCCTTGTGCTGCAGCCAGTCCTCCAGGCGCATGATCGGCTCCCGGATCGCCCCGCCGCTCAGCAGCCAGGCCAGGGGCGGCAGCAGCAGCAGCGAACTGGCCATCAGGGTGAAGAGGCCCGTCACCTCGGCGTCGGCGGTGAGGCCGGGGTCGTTGAGCAGCAGCAGACCGGCCTCCTTGAGATAGAAGACCAGGTTCTCCGGGGTGAGCAGGGCGCTGGTGGCGCCGATCAGCACCAGGGTGAAGGTGCTGAAGTCGGGCAGCTGGTTCATCAGCCGCAGGGCCATGCCCTCCTCACCGATGTTGGCCTGGGGCGTGAGCTGATACAGCCCCAGGCCCACAAGGGCGCCGGCCCCGAGCAGGTCGATCAGCACCTGCTCCCGCTCGCCGTGGCTGAGGCTGATGGCGAAGGCCTCCCCCAGCACCATCAGCAGCACGATGGCCAGGGCATTGGCGGCTGCCCAGCCCGCCACGTAGGCCATGGCCCGCTGCAGCGGCGAACGGCCCAGCAGCAGCAGGGTGACCACCGCGATGTGCAGGGGGCTGAAGGCGATGCCGATCCCGAACAGGGACGACTGGGTGATCAGGGCCGGAGACAGGAGCGCGGGAACGCTGAGGCAGACAGGGGACAAAAGGGGCGGCAAGCAGACCGTCCGGGCGGCGAAGGTCCCGCATTCTCGGGCATCTTCCCAGCTCACCGCGAACGGGAGTGGATCGCCCCCGCAGGGTCGCAGGGGCGGGGAAGGGGCTGGGGGGGAAAGCCCTTGACGAGACTTGAACTCGTGACCTCTCCCTTACCAAGGGAGTGCTCTACCGCTGAGCTACAAGGGCATGTGGAAGGTGGGCCGGGTTGGATTTGAACCAACGTAGGCAGAGCCAGCGGATTTACAGTCCGCCCCCATTAACCACTCGGGCACCGACCCGAACCACACCCTCAGAACTTACCAGCCGACCTCCCCACCCCATGCGCCTGCTCGTGCTCCATGGCCCCAACCTCAACCTGCTCGGCCAGCGGGAGCCGGGCCTCTACGGCAGCAGCACCCTGGCGGCCATCGATGCCGCCCTGGAGCAGCAGGCCGCGGCCCTGGGGGTGGAGCTCGCCTGCTTCCAGAGCAACCACGAGGGGGCCCTGGTGGACCGCATCCACCAGGCGAGCGGTCAGGCCGGGAGCCCGGCCAGCGAAGGGATCCTGATCAATGCCGCCGCCTACACCCACACCTCGGTGGCGATCCGTGATGCCCTGCTGGCGGTGGCCCTGCCGTTCGTGGAGGTGCACCTCAGCAACACCCACGCCCGGGAACCCTTCCGCCATCGTTCCCTGCTCTCAGACCGGGCCCTGGGGGTCATCTGCGGCTTCGGGCCCACCAGCTACCGCCTCGCCCTGGAGGGCCTGGTGGCCCATCTGCGGGCGGGGACATGAGCGGCCGCGCCCTCCCCATGGTGGCCCAGGCCCCACCGGCCGCGGCGGCCAGAGTGAGGTGGCTGGCGGCCCCCAGCAGCGCCGCCTGGCTGGAGCAGGCCCTGGCCCACCCGGAGCTGCTGCTGATCGACCATGCCCACTGCGAGCGCAAGGCGGCCGGCGCCGCCCTGCAGCTGATGTTCCGCTACCCCTCCGACGGGGAGCTGGCGGCCGTGCTCAGCCCCCTGGCCCGGGAGGAGCTGGAGCACTTCGAGCGGGTGCAGGCCCTGCTGGAGCGGCGCGGCATCGGCCTGCGGGCCCTGGCCGCCCCGCCCTATGGCGCCGCCCTGGCCGCCCTGGTGCGCCGGCAGGAGCCGGAGCGGATGCTCGACAGCTTCCTGGTGGCGGGCCTGATTGAAGCCCGCAGCCACGAGCGGATGGCCCTGCTGGCCGCCCACAGCCCCGATCCGGAGCTGCGGGATTTCTACGCCGACCTGCTGGCCAGCGAGGCCCGCCACTTCGGCCTCTACTGGGTGCTGTGCGAACGGCGCTGGCCCCGGCCGGTGGTGACTGATCGGCTCACGGCCCTGGCCGCGAGCGAGGAGGAGATTCTCGCCAGCCTCCATGCCCAGCCGCGCATGCACAGCTGAAGCCTGCTGTGCATGCCCAGCTGAGCCAGTCGATCAGGCCGCGGCCAGCACCTCCTCCAGGAGGGGGAAGCGCGTGGCGATCGGATCGCCGGTGAAGGTGGCCACCCAGCCGTCGCTGTTGTCGAAGAAGCGCAGGGCGCAGAAGGACGGACGCGCGCCGGTGTCGAACCAGTGGCGGGTGCCGGCGGGCACCCCGATCCAGTCGCCCTGCTCGCACACCACCTGGAGCACCTCGTCGGCGATGTGCAGGCAGAAGAGCCCGCGGCCCTCCACGAAGAAGCGCACCTCGTCCTCGGCATGGGTGTGCTCGGAGAGGAACTTCGCCCGCAGGGCCTGCCGGTCCGGATGGTCGGGGCCGAGCCGGATCGCGTCCACGGTGCGGTAGCTCCCCTCGGCCTGCACCCGGGCGATCTCAGCGGCGTAGGCGGTCAGGATCGCGGCCTGGTCGGCGTCCGCCGCCAGGGAGGCCGGCGTGGCCCAGCGCTCGAAGCGCACCCCCCGGGCCCTGAGTTCCCGGGCGATCACGTCGGCGTCGCTGCTGCGCAGCAGGGGGGTGGCGTGGCCGTCGCCGGCGGCGGAACGGATCACCAGGTGGGTCATCGGGGCGCTCCAGGGCGGTCTGGGGATCTGCAGCCTAGAAAGGTCTGCAGCGGACTTCCCCCCATCGCCGACCCTGCTGCCAGCGCCGGCCTCACCCTGGTGGGGGTGGGGCCCGGCGATCCCGACCTGCTCACCGTGGCGGCGGTGCGGGTGATCGAAACCGCCGACACCATTGCCTACCCGGTCGCCCGCGAAGGGGCCGACGGCATGGCGGCCGCCGTGGCCGGCCCCTGGATCGACCCCTGCCAGCGGCGCCTGCCCCTGGTGTTCCCGATGGTGGCGGCGGCAGAGCCCCGCCGGCAGGCCTGGCATGCCGTCGCCGACCAGCTGGCCGCCGAGGTGGCCGACGGCCGGTCGGTGGCGCTGCTCTGCGAGGGCGACGTGTCGCTGTTCGCCAGCAGCAGCTACGTGCTGCTGGCCCTGCGGGACCGCCATCCCGCCCTGCCGGTGCGGCTGATCCCGGGCATCAGCGCCGTGGCGGCGGCGGCCGCCGCTGGGGCCTGGCCTCTGGCCCTGCAGCAGGAGGGGCTGCTGATCCGCCCCACCCCGGAGGAGCCCGGCCAGCTGGAGGACCTGCTGGCCCAGGCGGCGGCCGGCGGCTGGGTGCTGGCCCTACTCAAGCTGGGTGGCCGCTGGCCCTGGGTGCGCCCCCTGCTGGCCGAGCGGGGGCTGCTGGCGGACGCGTTGTTTGCCCAGCGGGTGGGCTGGCCTGACGAGCGGCTCTGCCCGGCCGCCGAGGTGCCCGCCGCCGAGGTCCCCTACTTCTCCCTGCTGCTGGTCCGGCAGGGGTGGCCGGCGGTGCTTCCATGACCGTTCGCGTTTTCCCCCGCCCTTGCTGATGCCTGCCACCGGGATGACCGCTAACGGGATGACCGCCACCGACTGGTTCGCCCTGCTGCACCCGGTGCTGATCATCCTGTTTGTGTACCCGGTGGTGGGCGCCACCATCCGGCTTGGAATCCTGGCGCGGGAGCGTCGCCTCGACATCAACCCCCTGCCGCCGACGGTGGGGGTGGAGCACACCGACCACGGCCGCTGGGTCACCTCAGGGGTGGTCGTGGCCGTGCTGATCGCCATGGCGGCCACCTACGCCCGGGGCGGCTCCAGCGGCGGCGGCGGCACCGGCGTGGCCCTGCTGCTGGCTGGCGTGGGGTGCCTGGTGAGCTGCCTGGCCCTGTGGCGGGTGAAGGGGGCCGGGCTGCGGGCCGGCTTCGCCCTGATCTGCTGGCTGGGGCTGCTGACCCTGGGCAGCCAGCCGGCCCTGTGGCACCTGGGCCGCAGTCCCTTCGAGGGGGGCGTATGGGGCTCCCACTACTGGAGCGGCGTGCTGCTCTGCGGCCTGTTGCTGTTCGCCATGGCGGCGGCCCCCGAGACCCTCCGGTCCCCCCGCATGCGGCGGCTGCACGTGAGCGCCGCCTTCCTCACCGCCCTGCTGCTGGCGGTGCAGGCCATCAGCGGTAGCCGGGACCTGCTGGGCATGGCCCTGGGTCACTGACCTCCAGCTCCGCCTCCGCCCGCTGCAGCAGCTCCAGGGCGCTGCCCAGGCTGGGGGCGACCATCAGCTCCCGGCGCAGCCGGGCTGCGCCGGCGAAGCCCTGGCAGGTCCAGCCGAGGTGCTTGCGGGCGATCAGCAGGCCCTGATCGCCGCGGGCGGCCACCAGGGCCTCCAGGTGCTCCCGGGCCAGGGCGATCCGGGCCTGGGGATCGGGCTCGGGGGGCAGGGGCCGGCCGGCGAGGGCCGCGGCGATGCGCCCCACCAGCCAGGGGCGCCCCAGGGTCCCCCGCCCCACCATCACCCCGTCGGCGCCGGTGATCGCCAGACAGCGCAGGGCCTCCTCCGGGCCGGTGATGTCGCCGTTGGCGATGACCGGAATCCGCAGGGCCGCCTTGACCCGGCCGATCGCCCCCCAGTCGGCTTTGCCGGAGAACCCCTGCTCCCGGGTGCGGCCGTGCAGGGTGAGGCCACGGGCGCCGGCGTCCTGCAGGGCCAGGGCGAAGCCCACCGGATCGGCACTGGCCCCGCACCAGCCCAGCCGGGTCTTGACCGTCACCGGCACCCGCACCGCCCCTGCCACCGCCGCCACGATCTGCAGGGCCAGATCCGGCTGGCGCAGCAGGCCGCTGCCGCCCCCCTTGCGGGCGATCTTGCGCACCGGGCAGCCCATGTTGATGTCGATCAGCCAGGCCCCGGCGGCCTCGGCCCGGCGGGCCGCCTCGGCCATGGCGTCGGGCCGGTGGTCGAACAGCTGCACCCCGACGGGGCCGGGATCCTGGTCGAGGGCCGCCATCTTGGCGCCGCCGTGGCCCAGCTCCAGGGCCGTGGCATTGACCATCTCCGTGAACAGGAGGGCGTCGGGGGCCCAGCGGCGCACCAGTCCACGGAAGATCCCGTCGCTCACCCCCGCCAGGGGCGACTGCAGCACCCGGCAGTGGAGCTGCCGGTCGGTGCCGTTGCCCTCCAGCTGCAGGGGGCCGGTGGGGCAGGGATGGGGGGCGGGACTGGGCATGCTGGGGTCACTCTCGGATGCCAAACGCCGCTTTGGACGCTGCCGCCGCTCCCCCCTTGAAGCCCGATGGCGCCCCAGGACCGTTTCCCCTCAGCCGCGCCCTGCTGGAGGCGGTGCTGGACGACCGCACCAGCGATCGCTTCGTCTGCCGGCTGATCTGGGAGCGGCTGGGCTATCGCCCAGCCGCCGATGGGCGCTGGCAGGCCGGCCCCGACACCCCGCTGGCCTGGGCCGAAGCCTTTCCCGAGGCGCCGCAGCTGATCGCCGAGCGGCCCGCGAGCGTGCGGCTCACCCGCTCGATCGCCCCCGAGCACAAGCAGCTGCTCAAGCAGCAGCTGGGCTTCGCCGGGTATCGCATCGGTGGCCTCTACCCCCGCCGCACCCGGCGGGCCACGGCGGTGAACTGGCTGCTGGCCGATCTGGCTGCACGGGGCGAGTCGCTGCCGGAGGCGGGCCCGCTGCCGGAGCTCCTGGATCCGCCCGAGGATCCGGTGGCCGGCCATCCCGGCGATCCCCCGGTGGGTTGAGGCGTCCGTGGCTCTGTAGGGTCTAGGTAACGCATCCGTCGTAAGGAATAAGTCAGATTGGCGCTCCCCGTCGTCGCCGTGATCGGACGCCCCAACGTGGGCAAGTCCACGCTGGTCAACAGGCTGTGCCGCAGCCGTGAGGCCATCGTCCACGACCAGCCCGGTGTGACCCGGGACCGCACCTACCAGGAGGGCTTCTGGGGTGACCGCATCTTCCGGGTGGTGGACACCGGCGGCCTGGTGTTCGACGACGACAGCGAATTCCTGCCCGAGATCCGGGAGCAGGCCAACCTGGCCCTGGCCGAGGCCTCGGTGGCGGTGGTGATCGTGGATGGCCAGCAGGGGGTCACCGCCGCCGATGAATCGATCGCCGAGTGGCTGCGGGGCCACAACGTCCCTGTACTGCTGGGGGTGAACAAGTGCGAGTCCCCCGACCAGGGCCTGGCCATGGCGGCCGACTTCTGGGGCCTGGGCCTGGGCGAACCCCACCCCATTTCCGCCATCCATGGTGCCGGCACCGGCGATCTGCTCGACCGGGTGATCAGCTTCCTGCCGGCCACCACCGAGACCGATGAGGCCGAGCCGATCCAGCTGGCGATCATCGGCCGTCCCAACGTGGGTAAATCCAGCCTGCTGAATGCCATCTGCGGCGAGAACCGGGCCATCGTCAGTCCGATCCGCGGCACCACCCGCGACACGATCGACACCACGATCGAGCGGGAGGGCCACACCTGGAAGCTGCTCGACACGGCCGGCATCCGCCGGCGCCGCAGTGTCGACTACGGCCCGGAGTACTTCGGCATCACCCGCAGCTTCAAGGCGATCGAGCGCAGCGACGTCTGCATCCTGGTGATCGATGCCCTCGACGGGGTCACCGAGCAGGACCAGCGCCTGGCGGGCCGCATCGAGGAAGACGGCCGCGCCTGTGCCGTGGTCGTCAACAAGTGGGACCTGATCGAGAAGGACAGCCACACCATGAGCGCCATGGAGAAGGAGCTGCGCGCCAAGCTCTACTTCCTCGACTGGGCGCCGATGCTGTTCACCTCCGCCCTCACCGGCCAGCGGGTGGAGAGCATCTTCGCCATCGCCGCGGTGGCGGTGGAGCAGCACCGCCGCCGGGTGAGCACCTCGGTGGTGAACGAGGTGCTGCAGGAGGCCCTGCGCTGGCGCTCGCCCCCCACCACCCGCGGCGGCCGCCAGGGCCGCCTCTACTACGGCACCCAGGTGGCGACACGCCCCCCCAGCTTCACCCTGTTCGTCAACGACCCCAAGCTGTTCGGTGACACCTACCGCCGCTACGTCGAGCGCCAGATCCGCGAGGCCCTGGGCTTCGAGGGATCGCCGGTGCGGCTCTTCTGGCGGGGCAAGCAGCAGCGGGACGCCGAGAAGGAGCAGGCCCGCCACCAGAGCCGGGGCGGCTGAGGTCGATGGGGACGGTGATTCCGGGGGCGATCCAGGGGGGCCTGGCCTGAATGGACTGGTTGCGGCAGCTGCCGATCGGTCAGTACGTCGATGACGGCGAGGGCGGTCGCGGCAGCTGGCTGCGGCGGCTCGATCCCCGGGTGAAGCTGGTCTGGACGGTGGCGTTCCTGGTGACGCCGATCCTGGCCGGGCCCCTCTGGCGGCTGGCCCTGGTGGGGCTGCTGCTGCTGATCACCGCCGTCAGCGGGCTGCCCTGGCGCCTCTGGCGGCAGAGCCTGCCGCTGCTGATCGCCCTGGCGCTGCTGGTGGGGCTGCTGGCCGCCCTGCTGCCGGCCGCCGGGGCGGCGCCGGCCAGTCTCCAGCGTCCCCCCGCGGAGCTGCGGCTGGTCCCGCCCCCCCCCGGTGCCCCACCCCCGTCGCGGGCCGGCCTGTCCTGGGAACTGGTGCGCTGGGGCCCCGTGATGGCCGGGCCCCTGGAACTGGGCCCCCTGGTGGTGACCCGCCGCTCGGCCGAACTCGGCATCAACGGCGCCACCCTGCTGTTCACCGTCATCCACAGCGCCAACCTGCTGCTGCTCTCCACCCCCCCCGAGGAGCTGGTCTGGTCCATCGCCTGGTGGCTGGGCCCCCTGCGGGCCCTGGGCTGGCCCGTTGAGCGCCTGGGCTTCACCCTGCTGCTGTCCCTGCGCTTCCTGCCCCTGGTGCAGGAGGAACTCCAAAACCTGCTGCGCTCGATCGCCACCCGGGCGGTGAATCTGCGGCGCCTGGGCTGGAAGGCCAGTCTCGGCCTGGTGCTGGCGGTGGGGGAGCGGCTGCTGGCCAACGTGCTGCTGCGCTCCGAGCAGGGGGCCGAGGCCCTGATGGCGCGCGGAGGGATGTGGCTTCCCCCTGACCGCCTGCACCAGCCGGCCGCCATCCCCTCCGGCGCCAGCCTGGCGGCGGTGCTGGCCCTGGCGGCCCTGCTGGCGCTCCGCTGGAAAGTCGGTGCCCTTTAATGGCCCCAGCCTGCAGGGAGTCGTGAGCACGGAGCGCTATCTGAACCACCCGACCTTCGGGATGCTCTATCGGGTAGCGCCGGTGGCCGAGAGCCGCGATCTCTATGCCACCCTCTACGCCCAGCGGATCTTCTTCCTGGTCACCCTTCAGGAGCGGGGCGCCCACTTCGAGGTGATCCCCCTGATGGACGCCCGCCATTTCGCCGAGCAGAACCTGGCCCGCTGCCGCCGTGAGGGGCCCGAGGCCCAGGCCCGCTGGCGCCAGCTGTTCGACCAGACCTTCATCTGATGGCACCGGCGTCGCCCGCGGCGGCGGAGGCGTTCGGTTCCACCCTGGCGGAGCGGCTGGCGGCCCTCCAGGCGGCGTTGCCACCCTCCACCCGGTTGTTGGCGGTCTCGAAGGGCCATCCGGCTGAACTGGTGCGCCAGGCCGCAGCCCTGGGCCAGCGGAGCTTCGGGGAGAGCCGGCTGCAGGAGGCCATCGCCAAGCAGGACGCCCTTGGGGACCTGCCGGACCTCGACTGGCACTTCATCGGCCGGCTCCAGGCCAACAAGGCCCGCGCCGTGCTGCGCCGCTTCGGCACCATCCATTCCGTCGACAGCCTGGCCCTGGCCGGGCGGCTGCAGCGCATCGCCGCCGAAGAGGGCCTGGCCCCGGGGATCCTGCTGCAGGTGAAGTTCCGCCCCGACCCCGCCAAGACCGGCTTCGAGCCGGACGAGGTGCGGGCCCTGGGGGCCGACCTGGGGTGTCTGGCGCCCCTGCGCTGCCTCGGTCTGATGACCATTGCCCCCCTGGGACTCACCCCCGGGGAGCGGCTGGAGCTGTTCCGGGAATGCCGCGCCCTGGCCGATGCCCTGGGGCTGCCGGACTGTTCGATGGGGATGAGCGGCGACTGGCGCGAAGCGGTGGCGGCCGGCAGCACCTGGGTACGCCTCGGCAGTGTTCTGTTCGGAAGTCGCCCAATCCAGCCATGAAAGGGCGTTGGGATCTTGCCGGCTCGGATGTGGGACGCTATTCAAGGCCAAGCATCCTTCCCGAGGTCGACTCCGTGTCGTTGTTCTCCCGCCTGCGTGCCGTCGTCTCCGGTGACGACTATCTCGATGGCGACTTCGACGACGAACTCGACTACGACCCCGGTGACACCACCACCACCACGACCGCCTCGACGGCCGGCAGAAACACCGGAGCTCTGGCTCTGAGCACCGATTTCTCCACCGACGATCCCTTCGCCGGCACCAACGTCATCGGCATGCCTGGGATCACCAGCGCCGTGGCCGAGGTGTGCCTGATGGAGCCGCGCAGCTTCGACGAGATGCCCCGTGCGATTCAGGCTCTCCGGGAGCGCAAGACCGTCATCCTCAACCTCACGATGATGGAGCCGGACCAGGCGCAGCGGGCCGTCGATTTCGTTGCCGGCGGCACCTTCGCCATCGACGGTCACCAGGAGCGGGTGGGCGAGAGCATCTTCCTGTTCGCCCCCAGCTGCGTCACGGTCACCACCGCCGGCGGTGAGGAAGCCGCCTCCCCCACGGTGGTCTCCGGACGCACCGGCCCCGTGGATGACCAGCAGGAGGCCGCGCCCAGCCCCGCCTGGGGCCGTTCGGATGCCATGGTCTGACACCGTCGGGGTGGTGGGCCTCGGCCGCATGGCCCGGGCCCTGCTGCTGCCGCTTCTCGACTCCGGCCTGCTTGAGCGCTCCGCCGTCCGGGCGGCGGTGGCCAGCGAGGCTTCCGCCCGGCGGCTGAGCGACGAACTCGGGATTCAGGTCTCCACCGATCCCGCCCCGGCCTGGGCCGCGTCGGTGGTGCTGCTGGCGGTGAAGCCTCAGCAGATCGAAGTGGTGGCCCCCGCGGCGGCCGAAGCCCTGGCAGAGGCCCTGGCGGCGGGCCCCTCCGGCGGCGAGCCGCTGCTGATCTCCGTGCTGGCGGGGGTGACCCTGTCGCGGCTGCAGGCCCTGTTCCCGGGACGGGCCTGCGTGCGCGCCGTGCCCAACACCCCGGCCCTGGTGCGGGCCGGACTCACGGGGCTGAGCTGGGGTGAGGGCGTCGACGAGGCCCGACGCGAGCAGGTGCGCGGGTTGTTCGCCCAGGTGGGGGAGGTGCTCGACCTGCCAGAGCCCCAGCTCGATCCGTTCCTGGCCCTCACCTCCTCCGGTCCCGCCTTCCTGGCCCTGGTGGCCGAATCGATGGCCGACGGGGCGGTGGCGGGCGGGCTGCCCCGCCCGCTGGCCATGCACCTGGCCCACCGCACCATGGCGGGCACGGCGGCGCTGCTGCAGGGGCAGGAGCTCCACCCCGGCCAGCTCAAGGACATGGTGACCAGCCCCGCCGGCACCACGGCCGCCGGGCTGCGCCACCTGGAGCGGGCAGGACTGCGCTCGGCCCTGATCGAGGCCGTGCTGGCCGCGGCGGAGCGCAGCCGCCAGCTGGCCTGAACCTCCTGAGGGCGGGGCTGCGAGCCAGCCCGGTCAGCTGCGCCCGGCCCCGAGGCGCGGCTCGGTGCCGGCCATCAGCCGCTGCAGGTTGCTGCGGTGCCGCCAGAGCACCAGCGCCGTGGTGAGCAGGGCCAGGCTCAGGTAGGCCGGCCGCAGGCCGTCGGCCCCGAAGGAACCCAGCATCAGCAGGGGCAGCGACAGGGCCGCGATCACGCTGGAGAGCGACACGATGCGGCTGAGGCTCAGGGTGGTGAGGAAGATGCCGAAACAGGCCAGCCCGACGGGCCAGGCCAGCCCCAGCAGCATCCCCAGGCCGGTGGCCACCGCCTTGCCCCCTTTCCAGCCCAGCCAGAGCGGCCAGATGTGGCCGGCCAGGGCCGCCAGGCCCGCCGCCACCACCCCCCAGTCGCTGATGGCGCTGAAACCGAGGGGCTGGAGCACCGCTTTGGCCAGGAGCACCGCGGCCGTGCCCTTGAGCACGTCGAGCAGGAACACCACCAGGGCCGGACCCTTGCCCAGCACCCGCAGCACATTGGTGGCGCCGGTGGAGCCGGAGCCTTCCTGGCGCAGGTCGACGCCGGCGAGCCAGCGGCCCGCCAGCCAGCCGAAGGGAATCGAACCCAGCAGGTAGCCCGCCGGCAGCACGAGCAGATCGGGGAGGAAAACCATGGCAGGAGAGGTCGGGTGGGTCAGTAGAGATCGGCTTCGGCGTCGATCTCCCCGGGGCCGGCGGCGAAGGCCAGCCAGAGGGGGAACTGCAGGATCGGAATCTCGATCACCTGCTCGGCCGCGTCGATCACGATGAAGGGCAGCTCGCCCCGTTCCTCGAGCCGGTCGGCCCGCTCGATCAGGGCATCGGCCCGCTCGAACAGCACGATGCCGCTGGCGGGGCCGAAATCGTCGCGGCTGAGGCCCAGGCAGTCCTGCAGCCCCCGTCGCCATTCGCCGAGGCGCTCCGGCTGGCTCGCCAGCACCAGGGTCTGGAAGCGCTCGCCGTAGAGCTCCCCCAGGATCGCGATCGCCGCCGCCGCCGCCAGGGCGTTGCGGCTGCGGCTGCCGCCGCTGGGCTGGGCGCCCCGACCGCCCTGGGAGAGGAACCAGTCCTCGAGCCGGGTGGCGGCGGAGCGCTCCAGGGTGCGGCGCAGTTTCCAGGGATCGGCGTAGAAGTCGGGCTGGCCGCCGAACTGCTCCAGCCGCTCCCGGACCAGGTCCGCATCGTCACTGAACAGACCGGCGGCGGCGGGGGCCGCGGCTGCCGCCGGCGCGTCGCCGGCCTCGGCGCCGGGCGTCGCCTGGTCGAGGGGGGAGGGCTGCACCACCAGCGGCTGGACCACCAGCTCCATCTGCTCGGCGGCGGCGGCCAGATCCTGCAGGGCCCCCACCAGGTAGTCCTGGAAACCCTTGAGCCGCCGGGCGATCGCATCCGACTGTCCGGCGAAGCTGCCGGCGATCTCCTGGCGGATCTGCTCCCGGCGGGCCTCCAGCTCGCCGATCTCCCCCTGGAGTTCGGCGCGGCGCTGCCGCAGTTCCGTCAGGGCCAGCTCCAGCAGCCCATCGGCCCCGGCAGCGGCCGATGCGGGGCTGGTTGCCGGGGTGGGATCCGGCGGGGTGATAGCGGGGGGGTCGGGTTGGTCGCTCATGGCAGGCGGGGAGGCAAGGCGGCGGGGGCTCAGGCGGGGTCAAGGGGAGCCGGCTTCCGGGGGAGAGGACCCCGGCGGGGACGGAATCGGCAGGCGCCGCTCCAGCTCCTGCCGCAGGGCCGTGGCGTCGAACAGCATCGGCAGCAGGTGGATGCTCTTCTGCTCCCGGAAATAGAACAGCACCGGCAGGGCCGGCCACCAGACCCGCCAGCCGATCCATTCGTCGTAGGGGAAGCGGCGGATCACGGTGTCGCCGCGGGACACCAGCAGGGCGTCGGCCGCGAAGCGCAACCGCAGCAGGGCGGTCTGCAGCAGCAGGAACAGGCCCATGACTGCCATCGCCAGGGCCGGCCAGAGCGCGGCGCTCCACAGCGGCCGCAGACCCAGGACGGTGCCCGCCAGGGCCAGCAGCCCGAGCGGCACCCAGGCCCGGGGGCGGAGGACCACCGCGTCCGCGCCGATGGCGCCGTCGGTGGCGCCGTCGGTGGCGGCGCTGGCCGGAGGGGGGGAGGGGGCGGAGGTCATTGGCCGAAGAGCAACTGGGTGAGCAGCACGTCCACCAGGGCGACGCTGACGAGAATCATGACCACCGCGCCGGTGGTGCTGGCGCCCACCTCCTTGGGCCCCCCTCGGGTGGTGAGTCCCCAGCCGCAGGCGATGACGGCGATCATCAGGCCGAACACCACGGCCTTGAGCAGCATTGAAGGCAGGTCGTCGGGTTTCATCCACACCCGCACCGAGTTCCAGAAGACGGACGGAGGAATGCTGTAGAGGAGGGTGCTGCTCACCTGGCCCGACCAGATCGCCATCCAGAAGAACAGCAGGCACTGCACCGGCGCCATCACCACCATGGCCAGTACCCGTGGCACCACCAGGTACTCCACCGGGTCGGTGCGCAGCATCGTGATGGCGTCGATCTGCTCGGTCACCTTCATGGTGCCCAGCTGGGCGGCGTAGGCGGTGGCCACCTTGCCGGTGAGCAGGGTCGCCGTGAGCAGGGGGGCGATCTCCCGCGAGAGGCCTAGGGCGAGCAGCCCCCCCACGGCGGCGCTGGCCCCCTGCTTGGAGAGTTCGGCCGCCACCTGGATGTTGAACACCGTGCCGGCCGCCAGGGCCGTGATCAGCACGATCAGGAAGCTGCCCGGTCCGGCCTCCAGCAGTTCCTGGATCAGGTCGGCCATGCCGATGCGGCCGCGGGCGATGGCGCTCACGGCCTGACCGCCGATCATCAGGCTGGCGCCCAGCCGCTGCAGCCAGCGCGGCGCCTTCATGGCGCCGAGGGCGTCAGGGTCTCCGGCCCGGGGCCCCTCTCCGGCCAGCGCCGCATCACCACCAGGCCCAGCACCACCAGCAGCGCCGGGATCAGGCCCATGCACATCCGGATCGCCAGCAGGGCGCTGTCCGGCTGCACGATGCCCCGGGCCGCCTGGTAGCCGCTCAGGCTCATGAGGTTGCCGAAGAAGAACAGGGCCAGACTGATGCAGATCTTCTGGGTGAACACCATCCAGGCGCTGTAGAGCCCGGCGGGCTTCTCCGGATCGGCATCGATGGCATCCGGCAGCAGGGCCCAGGGAATCAGGTAGGCGGTGGAGGCCCCCAGGCCGACGATCAGGATCGTCACCACCAGGGCGGTGAGACGCACCAGGTTGGCGGCCGAGGCGGTGGGGCCGATGGCGGCATCGAGCGGCACCAGCAGCATCGCCATCACACAGGCGGCGATCCAGAGGGCGGTGCCCCAGTGCAGGGCCTTCAGGCGACCGCGGTGGCGGGCGATGGCGGTCCAGAGCTGGAGCCCCAGCAGGGTGCTGATCTGGAAGGGCAGCAGGATCCAGTTGCTCCAGCCCTCCGGCAGCCGCATCACCACCGGCAGGAAGATCAGCGCCGCCGTCTGCATGATCTGCAGGGCGCACCAGAGCAGCAGGTACAGGCCCAGCACCATCTGGAAGCGACCGTTGCTGCCCACCCGGGCCAGGAGCCGCCGGGTGGTGCCCCGCTGGCTGGTGGGCCGCTGGCAGTGCCGCGCCGCCGGGGCGATGCCCCAGCCGCAGAGCAGGGTGGAGCAGGTGATCAGCACCCCTGAGAAGATCCCCACCTGCAGGTAGCTGTCGGGGTTCTGGTGATCCTTCAGCAGCACGCCCCCCAGCACGATGCCCACCAGGCCGGCGATGATCGAGCCGGTGAAGCGGGCGCTGTTGAGGCGGGTGCGCAGGTTGACGCTGGTGGTGAGTTCCGCCGCCAGGGCGGAGTAGGGAAGGTTGACGCAGGTGTAGAGGGTGTTGGCCACCATCGAGATGGCCACGAACACGGCGAACCGGACCCAGAGCCCCCCCGGCGGCAGCCACCACATCAGGGCCATGGCGAAGCCGAGCGGAACGGCGCTGCCCAGGATCCAGGGCAGCCGGGGACCCCAGGAGGAGCGGGTCTTGTCGCTCAGCCAGCCCACGATCGGGTCGTTGATGGCATCCCAGAGCCGGGCCGTCATCAGCACCAGCCCGGCCATCCAGGCCGGCAGCCCCGCCGCCGAGGTGTAGAAGATGAACAGGTAGAACCCGATCAGGGAGGCCGCCATGCCGGTGCCGGCGTCCCCCATGCCGTAGGCCAGCAGCACCCTGCGGCGCTCACCGGCGGGAAGGTCCGCCGTATCCACCACACCCGACGGCAGGTCCGGCGCTGCCGGTGGCTGGGTGGACGGTGTGGGGGGGGTCAAACCTGGAGGCGCTCCGGTGGTGGTCGTCCGGTTGTGATCGTCCGGTGGAGGTCGGCCGCAGCAGGTCGGCCGGTGCAGGTCATAATGCTGCAGCCGGTTCCAGGGAACCAGTTCCAGGGAACCAGTCGCCAGTACCCCTGTACTGCTGCGGGCGTAGTTTAGTGGTAAAACCTCAGCCTTCCAAGCTGATGATGCGGGTTCGATTCCCGCCGCCCGCTTGCTCCTCCATCCGAGCCGCTCCCCCAGGCCCAGCCTGAGCCCCAGTCTGAGCTTCCGTGTCCTCGAGCAGTGGGGTCGCCACCAGCAGCATCAGGCTGCGGCTCTCCAGGGGCGCCGTCGGCAGCAGCCAGGGATCGGCTTTCGCCGGCAGGTCGTGGTCGCCGGGAATGGCCGTGTCGATGACCCGCCGCCAGCCCGCGGCCTGGGCCGGCAGCTGGAACTGCATCGGCTGGTAGTAGGCGTTCATGCCGCACCAGAGCAGGGGGCCGAGGCTGGCGTCATGCAGGCTCCAGGCCAGACAGTGGGACCAGCTGGCCCAGTCGGGCTTGCCCAGCTCGAGCCCGTGCCACTCCCGCCAGAGGGGCAGGCTGCCGGCGCCCCGGGCCGGGCCGGCAGGGGCCGGTGCCAGGGGCAGCTCCTGGTTGAGCAGGGGGGCGAGCCGCTGACGCAGCTGGATCAGGCGCCGCAGGAAGCGGCGCAGGGCCATGTCCCCAGCGTCCGGCTGCCAGTGCATCCACCCCAGGGGGTTGTTCTGGCACCAGGTGTTGTTGTTGCCCCCCTGGCTGCGCCGCACCTCATCGCCCATCAGCAGCATCGGCACCCCGGGGGCCAGCAGCAGGGAGGCCAGCAGGTTGCGCAGCTGCCGGTCCCGCAGGCCGTTCACGCCGGTGTCGGTGCAGGGACCCTCCACGCCGTGGTTCCAGCTGTTGTTGTGGTTGTCGCCGTCGCGGTCGTTCTCGCCGTTGGCCAGGTTGTGCTTGCGGTCGAAGCTGACCAGGTCCGCCAGGGTGAAGCCGTCGTGGGCTGTGAGGAAGTTGATCGTGCGGCCCACCGGAGAGGGCTGGCCGTTGAACAGATCCGGATTGCCTGACAGGCGCTGACTCAGGCTCCAGGTGGTGCGGTCGTCCCCCTTCCAGAAGCGGCGCACATCGTCGCGGAAGCGGCCGTTCCAGCTGGCCACCCGCCGGGCCGGGAAGTCGGCGAGCCGATAGAGGCCGCCGCAGTCCCAGGGTTCGCTCACCACCTTCAGATCGCTGAGATCGGGATCCGCCTCCATCTCCTCGAACAGGGGGGGCGCATCGAGGGGGGCCAGGGCCTCGCCCCGGGTCAGGGCGATGCCGAGGTCGAAGCGGAAGCCGTCGATGCCCAGCTCCGTGCTCCAGCACCGCAGGGACTCCAGGATCAGGCGCCGGACCAGGGGGCGGTTGGCGGCGATCGTGTTGCCGCAGCCGCTGACGTCGAGGTAGT
The DNA here is from genome assembly GCA_943369315.1 of Synechococcus sp. UW140. Taxonomy (GTDB): domain Bacteria; phylum Cyanobacteriota; class Cyanobacteriia; order PCC-6307; family Cyanobiaceae; genus Cyanobium. Next base: position 44,528 of record CALRMW020000018.1, on the reverse strand, counting down.
CGCCCCTGGCCGTCTGGTGGTAATAGAGGGCGTCGCCGAACCCCCGCCAGCTCAGGGTGGGGCCCTCCTGGTTGCCTTCGCTGGTGTGGTTGTAGACCACGTCCAGCAGCACCTCCAGGCCGGCCTGGTGGCAGGCGGTCACCAGCTGGCGCACCTCGCTCCGGCCCTGCAGCGGGTCGCTGTCGACCAGATAGGCCGGATGGGGGGCCATCCAGCTCACGGGGCTGTACCCCCAGTGGTTGAACCGCCCGGCGGGGGCGTCCTGGGGATCGAAGGCCATCACCGGCAGCAGTTCGATCGCCGTCACTCCCATCGACTGGAGATAGGGCAGGGTGTCGATCAGCCCCAGCAGGGTTCCCTGGCGTTCCGCCGGCACCGGGCAGCCCGCGCCACGGGTGAAACCGCCCACGTGCAGCTCGTAGATGACACTCTTCTGCCAGGAATGGCGCGGCCGGGGGGCGGCGTCGAAGTCGAACCGGTCCCGCTCGGTGACCACCCCCTTGAGGCAGGCGGAGGCGTTGGGGACGGCGCCGACGGCGGCGCCCCGCTGGTAGACGTCCCAGCCGGTGATCGACCTGGCGCAGGGATCGAGCAGCACCTTGGAGGGGTTGAAGCCATGGCTGCCGGGCTGGATCGGGCCGAACACCCGGTAGCCGTAACAGCAGCCGATCCCGAGGCCTTCCACCTCCACATGCCAGTGCTCACCGGAGCGGTGGCCGGGGTCGAGTTCGATCACCTCCAGGGGCTCCCGGGCGGCCCCGTCCGCGAAGATCAGCAGCTCAATGCGGGTGGCCAGGGGGGCAACCACAGAGAAATTGACGCCCCGGCGGGTGACGGAGGCCCCCAGTGGCCAGGGATGTCCGATCCGGGTCGCCGACAAATCACTGGCCTGGGTTCCGCCCAGGCTACGCCGGGCCTCCGGAAGCTGCCGCCGGGGGTTCAATGGGGCGATGAACGCTTCCCCCGCCGCCCTGCTGCCCTCCGAGGAGGGCCGCCCGCCCCTGCCGGTCCGGCCGGGGCTGTGGCTGTTCGCCCCCAGCCGCGAGAGCCAGGGGGGCAGCGCCTGGCTGCTGGAGGCCGCCGGCGCCGACCTGCTGATCGACTGCCCCGGCTACACCCGGGCCAACCTGCGCTTCCTGGCCGGCCGCCCCCGCCATCGGACGGCGGGGAACGGGCCGCCCCGGGCCTGGATCCTGCTCACCGGCCGTGGCGGCCACGGCCGCTGCCGCCGCCTGCAGCAGGCCCTGGGATGGCCGGTTCTCGTCCAGGAACAGGAGGCCTACCTCCTGCCCGGTGTGGATCCCCTGCACACCTTCGCCGCCGAGCACCGGCTGGAGCCCGATGTGCGGCTGCTCTGGACGCCGGGTCCCTCCCCGGGCGCCTGCATCGTGCATGTCTCCCCGGCGGCGGCGGACGGTCGGGGCGGTCTGTTCTGCGGCCGGCTGCTGGTTCCGGTGGCGCCTGCTCGCGTCGCGCCCCTGCGGCAGCGGGGCACGTTCCACTGGGGGCGCCAGCTTCGCAGTGTCGAGCGTCTGCGCCGGTGGCTGCCGCCCGGCTCCCCCGGCTGGATCGCCAGCGGCGCCGGACTGGGGGCCCTGAGGGGGGCGAAGCTGGTGGAGCAGGGCTCCGACCTGCTGGGGGAGCTGGATCTGGAGGCCCTGGCGCTGCAGCCCCCCGGGGGTGGGCTGGAGGTCGCCCCTGCTAGCACGGAAGACCCCACTGCGGGCCCCATGCCCCCCAAACCGCTGTCATGAGTGGACTTCTCCTGTTGCGGCCCTGCCGCAACGCCCATACGATTGGCGCGCTGAACGCACCGGGCGGTCGGGGACTTCCGATTCGCCTCCAACACTCGACGACCCGAACCCCCGCCATCGCCACCTACCCGGAGGCTTCCCCCGAACAATGAACAAAGCTGATCTCGTCAACATCGTCGCTGCCCGCACGGAGCTCACCAAGACCGACGTCTCCCTCGTCGTCGATGCCGCCATCGAAACCATCGTCGATTCGGTGGTCGAGGGCAAGAAGGTGTCCATCCTCGGCTTCGGCTCCTTCGAGCCCCGTGAGCGGTCCGCCCGTCAGGGCCTGAATCCCAAGACCGGCGAGAAGATCAAGATCCCCGCCAAGCGCGTGCCCGCCTTCACCGCCGGCAAGCTCTTCAAGGACAAGGTCCAGGGCTGATCCACCGCCGCCGCTCTCCTGCCATGGCGGCGGCCGCAGGGGCTCCCAACCCTCCCCTGCGGCTGCCCTCCCATCTCCAGGAACGCCTCGCCGCGGGGCTGGAGCTCAGGCGGCAGGGCTACCGCACCCGTTTCGCCCCCTCCCCCACCGGTCCCCTGCACCGGGGCAACCTCCGCACCGCCCTGCTCGGCTGGCTCGAAGCCCGGCTGAGGTGCGGTGCTTGGCTGTTGCGCATCGATGATCTCGACGGGCCCCGCAACCGGCCGGGCGCCGAGGCCTTGATCCTGGAGGACCTCCTCTGGCTTGGCCTGCACTGGGATGGTCCCGTGGCCCGCCAGAGCGACCACCGCGGGATCTACGCCACCGTTCTCTCGGCCCTGCGTCAGGCCGGGCGCCTCTATCCCTGCCGCTGCAGCAGGCGGCTGCTGGCCGATGTCTCCGCCCCCCATGGGGCGCTGGCGGTTTATCCGGGCTACTGCCGGAATGGTCCGCCCCTGTGGGGCCCCCAGGCCGGGCGCCTGCCCAGCTGGCGGCTGCGCCTGGAGCCCGGTGGTCTGCGCTGGCAGGAACGCTGCGGGCCCGCTGGCGGCCAGGACGGCCCCGCCGAAGTGGGAGACGTGGTGCTGCGCCGGGCCGACGGGGTGGTGGCCTACCACCTGGCCACGGCCGTGGACGAGCTGCTGATGGGCATCACCGAGGTGGTGCGGGGGGAGGATCTCTGGCCCTCCACCGGGGCCCAGGTGGCCGTGATGGCCGCCCTCGGCGCCGACCCGCCGTCCTATGCCCATGTGCCCCTGTGGCGGGATGGCCAGGGGGAGCGGCTGAGCAAGCGGGAAGGGGCCGAGGGGCTGGCCGGTCTGCGCCGTCGGGGCCTGGATGCCCCCGGGGTGATCGGGGCCCTGGCCGCCAGCCTTGATCTGGTGCCGCCGGGCAGCCGGCTCAGTGCCGTGGAGCTGGCAGACGGCCTGAGCCTGGAGAGCCTGCAGGGTTGCCTGCGCCGGGGGCAGGGCGCCAAGGCTTAAGGAAGATTTCGGGATCCAGGGGGTCTGGGCGAGGCACAGTGAGGAGATGAAAACAAACCCCTGCGAACCGGCCATGGCTGCCCAGGTTCCTGCTTCCGGGTCGAGGGGTCAGTCCCTCGGTCTGAGCCGATGTCCCCAGTGCGGCGGCAGTGGCCTGCTGCGCATCGATGATCAGCGTTACCGCACCTGCCTCGATTGCCTCGGCCAGGGCCGCTCCCCGGCCATGGGGGGCGATGGGATCCTCTTCCGGATGGTCACTTCGAGGTCCGTTTCTTCCGCCAGATGAAGAAGGCGGCGGTGGCCACAACCACTGCCAGGGGTGCCGCCGTGAGCAGCAGCAGGATCACGGCCGTCCAGTCGGTGTACATCGGTGCGTGTGTTGAAGCGGTGCCATCATCCCAGCAGATGCCCCCTCCGGTGATGGCCGACGCTCCCCAGCCCAGCGACGTTTCCCGGCCATGCTTCTGGTTCCGTGCGGGCTCCCTGGCCGCTCTCCTGCTGCTCGTCCTGGCGGGGGGAGAGGGCAGGGCGCTGGCGAACGTGCAGTTCGAGAATTGCGTCACCGCCGCCGATGGGTCGATCACCTGCGACACGGTGCCCACCGGCAACACCCTGATGAATGACGTGGACGCCCGCTACGGGTTGCTGCAGAACGCCAGTCCCGGCTGGAGTGAATTCGAGCCCTACGAGGGCTATGACGATGACTTCGGTGGCAATGAGACATGAGGGGCCGGGATGGGCAGGATGCAACGACATGTGGCATCCCCTCGCGGCCGGCGGGTTCTCTGGAGTAGCTCAGAAGGGCCACTCGCGGGGGTTGTGATGCATTTCTGGGCACCCGAGATCGATCCGGCCCATCCCCTGGAGTGCACCCAGGCCGAGCGCTATGTGCTCCAGCGTCTCTCCGATGGTTCCTACGTCTCCATCCGTCCCGACGACCAGGGTCTCGGGGACGTGAGCGAACCGACGTCGGCCTATCTCTTCCATACCCACGAGGCGGCCGTGCGAGCCGCCGGTGAACTGAATCGCCTCGGTGGCGACGACTTCGACGTGGTCAAGGTGGAGTGGCCCGTTGCCCTCTGCTGAAAACGCCACAGGTTCGCGTTGGTTCGTGGCATCCATCGGCAGGGCGACAAGGGCAGAACGTCATCGCCAGTCCGTCATTGGCAGATCCTCCAATGACGACAAGCGACGAAAGCTTTATAGTGTGAGTCGAAAGGTCTTTCCTGCTTCCGATGCTTACCGGATCTGATCTCCTGGCCAAGGTCAAGGAACTGGGCGATGTCTCGAAATCCGATCTGGTGCGTGGTTGCGGCTACGTCAGCACCAAGAAGGACGGGGCGGAGCGTCTGAATTTCACGGCCTTTTACGAGGCTCTGCTGGAAGCCAAGGGCGTCAGCCTGGGCGAAGGCGGTGGCAAGGGTGCCTCCAAAGGTGGCCGCAAACTCAGCTACGTGGCCACTGTCCAGGGCAACGGCAATCTTCTGGTGGGCAAGGCCTACACCGCCATGCTCGATCTGCAGCCCGGCGATGAATTCGAGATCAAGCTGGGCCGCAAGCAGATTCGCCTGATTCCCGCCGGCTCCACCGAAGACGAGGACTGAACCTTCAGCCTGGCCCGGCGGGTGATGACCCTTTCCTCTGGCGATCGCAGGCCACCAGGAACGCCGTCACCCGTTCGCCCCAGTTCACCACCACCAGCAGGTTGCGGGGTGACCGGGAGAAGCCCTGCTGCGACAGCACGGCGAACTGATTGAGGTCGTCGTGGCTGACCAGGGGCAGCGTTCCCTGCACGTTCTCCCAGGCACCCAGGAAGGTCTCCCCCTCGACGGCGCGGCATCGGGCATAGGCCTCGCCCACGTCGAGCCCCTGGCGCCGCAGCCGCACGAAGGCATCCAGATCCGGCCCGAGATGCGCGATCCAGCGGCCCAGGTCCCCGACGGCCACCACCTGGCTGCAGACCGGGCCTGCGGTCCGCAGCAGCAGGGCCGCCGTCGCCAGCGACCAAGCCGGCTCCGCCAGCAGGCGTTCGGCGGCCTGGCAGAGGGCCCCGTGGTGGCTCTCCAGCAGCCGTTCATGGCGGGCCCTCAGATCATCCATGGCCGTTGAGGGCAGCAATCGGGCGGCCGCAGAACGCCGGGGAGGCGGAAGCCTGGGGACGGCCGGCTGGCAACGGGAGCGAGGTGAGCGAAGAAGCCGGTGATCGGATTTGAACCGACGACCTACTGATTACGAATCAGTTGCTCTACCCCTGAGCTACACCGGCATCGGCCAAGAAATTAGCATTCGTCGGATCACCACCTGCTGGGCACCACTCCATGGGATCCGACCCGAACAGATCCCTGGATCCGGCGCTGCGCCAGCGTCTGCTGAGCGAAGCGAGGACCCCCTGGCGGGGGCTCCGGCGGGCCCTGTGGTTCGCCCTGGTGGCCTCCGCCGGGCTGGGTCTGGCCACCATGGCCCTGCGGGCTTCCGCCGGCTCGGAGGTGGCCTCAGCGGATCTCCTGATCCAGGTCGGAGCCTTCGGCCTCTTCGGGGGGCTGCTCTGGTTCGACCGCAACCGCCTCGACGGCTGACGGCTCGGCAGATGGGACCTCGGCGTCTGAGGACTCGAAAGCCGAGAGCTCGACGGCCGGGGTCGGGGGCGGCGCTGGTGGCGCCTCGGGCGCCTGGGCTTCTGGTGGCGGCACCACTTCAGCTGGGTCGCGGGCTTCGTCTGGCTGCGTGGCTTCGGGCGGCATCACCACCTCGGCCAGCTTCAGGGGCTCGGGCAGCAGCAGGGGCAGGCCCAGGCAGAGGCGCTGCTGCTCCAGTTCCTCCAGGCTGAGGGGACGGGTTGCGGCCACGACCTCGGGGCTCCGGCTCAGCAGCCACAGGGACTGGATCAGCTGCTGCCATTGCCACAGCATCACCACCAGCAGCAGGGCCGCCAGCAGCAGGGCCACCAGGCGCGGGCAGGAGGCGAAGGGGGTGATGGGCGCGGCCACGGCGGCATGGCGATCGATCCACCACAGCACCGGCAGGGCGAGGGCGGCGCCGCCGGCGGTGGCCAGGGCCAGCCCCGGGGCCGCCTGGAGCCGGCTGAGCCGCCGCTGCAGCTCCCGACGGCCCCGCAGGGGCGTCTGCAGCAGCAGCAGCGACCAGACGTCGGCGGGCCGGCGGGCCAGCAGCAGGGAGGGGGCCATGGCACCGATCGCCCAGCAGAGCAGCCGTTCCAGGCCCGGCAGGGGGCCCGGGTCGCTGCCGGCCAGGATCAGCAGCAGCAGCAACGCCTCGAGCGGCAGCACCCCGAGGGCGATCAGCTGGAGCCAGAGCAGCGGCTCGCCGCGGGGCGTCACGGGATCAGGTGCTGAGGGTCCGGCGCTGGGTGACCAGCTTGAAGGCCTCGACCCGATCCTTCTCCTGCCAGCCGGTGAACCGATCGCAGCCGATGCCGCACTCGAAGCCGGTGGCCACCTCCTTGACGTCGTCCTTGTTGCGCCGCAGGGAGTCGAGGTCGCCTTCGTAGACGAGCTCCTTGCCGCGGTGGACGCGGATGCGGCAGTTGCGCTGCAGCTTGCCGCTGGTGACGTAGCAGCCGGCCACGGCGCTCTTGCCGATCGTGAACACGGCCCGCACCTCCGCCTCGCCCAGGCTCTCCTCCACCATCTCGGGCTCCAGCAGGCCCTCCATGGCCATCTGGATGTCCTCCAGGAGCTTGTAGATGACGTCGTAATCGCGCACATCCACCCCGGTGGCATCGGCGGCGCGCTTGGCACCGGAGGCCATCGAGGTGTTGAAGCCCACGATCACGGCGCCCGAGGCGGCCGCCAGGTCGACGTCCGTTTCGGTGATCTCGCCTGGTGCCGACAGCAGCACCCGCACCTGAACCTCCTCCTGGGGCAACTGCTCGAGGGATCCGAGGATCGCCTCGACGCTGCCCTGGACATCGGCCTTGAGGATCAGGTTGAGCTCCTTGAGCTCGCCTTCGCTGGCCTGGCCCGACATCGACGCCAGGGACACCCTTCGGGAGGCCATCTGCTGGGCCAGGCGGGTGGCCCGGGCCTCGGTGGCCCGGTCGCCGACGACCGCCCGGGCGCTCTTCTCATCGGCGTAGACCTCGAACTCGTCGCCGGCGGTGGGCACCTCGCTGAAGCCCAGGGCCTCCACGGCGCTCGACGGGCCGGCCTGCTTCACCCGCTTGCCGGTGTCGTCGACCATCGCCCGCACCTTGCCGAGGATCGGACCGGCCGCCAGCACGTCGCCGGCCTTGAGGGTGCCGTTCTGGATCAGCAGGGTGGCCACCGGACCCTTGGCCTTGTCGAGGTGGGCCTCGATCACCGTGCCGCGGGCCATCCGGTCGGGGTTGGCCTGCAGGTCCTCCACTTCGGTGACCAGCAGGATCATCTCCAGCAGCTTGTCGATGTTCTCCCCCTTGATGGCGCTCACGGGGACCATGACGGTGTTGCCGCCCCAGTCCTCGGCCACCAGATCGAGACCGGAGAGCTCCTGTTTGACCCGGTCGGGCTGGGCCCCTTCCTTGTCGATCTTGTTGATCGCCACCACGATCGGCACCTCGGCGGCGCGGGCGTGGCTGATCGCCTCCAGGGTCTGGGGACGGACGCCGTCATCGGCGGCCACCACCAGCACCGCCACGTCGGTGACCTTGGTGCCGCGGGCCCGCATGGCGGTGAACGCCTCGTGGCCAGGGGTGTCGAGGAAGGTGATCTTGCGGTGCTCGTCGCCGTGGGGCACATCGACCTGGTAGGCGCCGATGTGCTGGGTGATGCCGCCGGCTTCCCCGGCCGCCACGCGGGTCTTGCGAATGGCGTCGAGCAGGCTCGTCTTGCCGTGGTCGACGTGGCCCATCACGGTCACCACGGGCGGGCGCCGGATCAGGTGCGCCCTGTCGCTCTCCTCGATCATCTCCACGGTCTTCTTGGCCGCGGCCTCGACGTCGTCCTCGAGGACGGGCACGCCGAACTCCTCGGCCACCGTCTCGATCGTGTGCAGGTCGAGGGTCTGGGTGACGGTGGCGCTGATCCCCTTGAAGAACAGGGATTTGATGATCTCGGAGCTCTCCACGCCGAGGCGGTCGGCCAGCTCCTGCACCGTGAGGTTGCCCTCCGGCACGATCAGCATCTCGGGCCGCTGGGCCTTGGCTTCGCGGGAGGCCCGCAGCTCCATCGCCCGGCGCCGCTGACGCTGGCGGGTGGTCTCCTTCTTGCGCTTGCGCACCGCCACGGTGGGCTTGGCAGCGGTGCCAGGAGCGGAGCGGGGCTTGGCCGGGCGGGCCAGGCTGGCCTGGAGCACCAGGGCTTCCTGCTCGCCGGCGTAGCCGCCGGTTTCGGCGGTGAGGGCATCATCGTTTTCGCCGATGATGTGCACCTTCTGGCGCTGTTTCTGGGGCGTGCGGCTGCGCAGGGCCTCGAGCTTGGCGCTGTCGTCCCAGTCCGGGCGCCGGGCGCCGGGGGCGCGGGCACCCGCCGGGGTGGGCGGCCGGAAGCCGGGGCGACGGGGCGCGGCCGGCGGGGTGGCGGTGGGACGCGTCACGCCCTCGGTGTCGGTCCCGGCCTCGGTACCGCCTTCGCTGCGGTCGGGCCGGCGCGGCGGCGGAGCGGTGGGGCGACCGGTGGGCTTCTGGAGCTGCATCAGCTCGCCGGGGGCCATCGGCTTGCGCATGCCCGCGGGGATGCCCGGGCGGCCGGGGGCCGCCGGACGACCTGGGGCCGAGGTGCCGGGACCCGCCGAGTCGCGGCGGATCGGCTTGCCGACCAGTTCGAGCGGGGTGGGGCCGGGCCGCCCCGGGGCCGAGCCGGCCCTGGCGCCGGCGCTGCCGGGACGGATCGGTGCGGGGGCGCCGGGACGCTGGGGCCGGGCCGAGGGCGGGGCGGGCCGGCTGCTGGTGGGCCCGCCCTGGCCGGGCTGGGGCCGACCGACGAGCTGGGGCCGGGTGGCGGGGGGCCGGGTCGGCGTGCCGGCCGGGGCGGGCCGTCCCGGAGCCGGGGCCGGGGGACGCTGGGGCGAGGCGACCCGGACCGGGGGCTGGGAGGTGCGGTTGACCGGGGCCGGACTGGTGGGCTTCGGTGCCGCCAGGGGCTTGGCCGGTGGGGCCACGGAGGCCGGACGGGCGGGTGCCGCCGGGACAGGCCGGGCCGGTGGGCCGCCGGGGGCGGGCGGTGTCGCAGCCGGGCCGGAGGCCGGGGGTGCGGCGGCGGGCTTGCCCATGATCGTGGGCGGTCGGCCGGCCGGTTTGCCGGCCTCGACAGGCCGCGGGCGCGCCGGGACGGGGGCTGGTGCCCCCGCGGGCCTGGGCCGTGCCGCCGGGGGTTCGGGTCGGGCCGGGGCCGGGGCGCTCACCGGAGCCGGAGCCGCCGCCACGGGACGGGGCGCGGGGGGCCGGCTGGCGGGGGGAGCGGCGGTGGCCGGCGGCGCGGGAGGAGCGCTGGCCCGGGGGGCGCTCACCGGAGCCGGAGCGGCCTTCTTCACCGCCAGGATCGCCTTGGCGGGGGGGGTGGGCGCCGGCGGTTCGGGCCGTGCCGGGGACGGGGTGGCGACGTTCACGCCAATCAGCGAACGGATCCGGGAGGCCTCGTCATCACTGATGGAGCTGCTGTGGCTCTTGGCCGCAATGGAGAGCTTCTCGGCGGCATCGAGCACGTCCTTGTTGTCCAGGCCCAGGTCCTTCGACAGCTCGTAGATTCTCACTTTGCCGCTGCTGGTCATTCAGAAAGGTCTCCGTACGGTGGGGCCGAAAGGACCCCGGGGCCGCACGCACGTGGCGACCATGGTTCATCTTGCCTCAGAGGTCGCGGGGCCGATCGCTCGAGACGTGCCTCGAGGCTGGCGAGGATGGCCTCGCTGACGGCGCAGCGCAGGCCGCGCTGGAGGCGGCGACGGCGGCGGGCTTCCTCCAGGCAGCTCGGTTGCGGGCACAGATAGGCCGATCGGCCCATTCCCCCATCCAGGCTCACCGTCCCGTCGGCCTGACGCACCACCCGCCAGAGCTGGGTGCGGTCGCACAGGCGGCGGCAGGAGACGCAGCGCCGCAGCACCGGTCGCCCGGCGGGCGGCGTCACCGGACATCCTCGCCAGGGGTCTCCTCGGTGGCCTCGTCGGCAGGGGGCTCAGCCTGTTCGACGGCCTGCGCTTCGGATGGGGCGACCTCCTCGACGTCCTCTTCCCCGCCGTCCTCGCCATCACCCTCCCCGTAGGACTCCTCGTCCTCCGGCAGGGGGTAGAGCTCCCGCAGGCGGGCGTCCTCCTCGGCGCGGGTGGCCTGTTCGGCCTCCAGACGGGCCTCGGCCTCGGCCTGCAGGGCCTCCTCCTCCTGGCGCTGGGCGATCAGGGTCGCCACCTTCTCGTCCTCGCTGACCTGGTCGTACTCCTGGGCATCCTTGATGTCGATCTTCCAGCCGGTGAGGCGGGCCGCCAGGCGCACGTTCTGGCCCTCCCGGCCGATGGCCAGGCTCAGCTGATCGTGGGGCACGAGCACATGGGCATGGTGTCCTTCGGGGTCCACCAGGCGGACCATCTCCACCCGCGCCGGGCTGAGGGAGTTGGCCAGGTACTGGGCCGGGTCCGGAGACCAGCGGATCACATCGATCTTCTCGCCCCGCAGTTCATTCACCACCTGCTGGATGCGGGAGCCGCGGGCACCGATGCAGGCCCCCACCGGATCCACTTCCCGTTCGACGCTGTCGACGGCCACCTTGGTGCGGGGGCCGACGGCGCGGGAGGGGGGATTGGCCTCGCGGGCCACGGCGACGATCCGCACCGAACCCTCCTGGATCTCGGGCACCTCGTTCTCGAACAGGTAGACCACCAGCCCCGCATTGGCCCGGGAGACGAACAGCTGGGGACCGCGGCGGGGAACCTCGCTGACCTCCTTGAGGAAGACCTTGAAGGTGGCGTTGGCGCGGTAGTTGTCGTTGGGCAGCTGGTCGCGGCGGGGCAGTTCCGCCTCCACCTCGGGCCGGCCCAGGCCGCTGCTGACGGCCATGATCACGCTCTGGCGCTCGAACCTGATCACCCGGGCGGTGAGCACCGGATCCTCCAGGTCGGCGAATTCCTCCTGGATCATGCGGCGCTGCTGGTCGCGCAGCTTCTGGGCCAGCACCTGCTTGGTGGTGGCGGCGGCCATGCGGCCGAAGTCATCCTTCTCCGGGGTCACATCCAGCACCACCGTGTCGCCGATCTGGGCGTCCTCCGCCACCTGGCGCACTTCCTCGATGGCGATCTGGTGGTCGTCGCTCTCCACCTCCTCGACGATGATCTTGCTGGCCAGCACCCGGTAGCCCTCCTCCTCCAGATCAAGGGCGACGTCGAAGTTGCTGAAGTAGTCCTCTTCGAAGGGGTCCTCGCTGATGCCCAGGTACAGGGTGCGGCGATAACGCTCGTAGCCCTTCAGCAGCGCCTCCCGCAGGGCCGCCTCCACCACCTGGGGGGCCAGCTTCTTCTCGTCGCTGATGTCCTCGATCAGGTTGTTGAGACCGGGGAGCAGAACCAGGGCCATGGACTCGGGGGCGTGGGGGCAGGAAGGGAACGGGGGGTGAACCGGAGCGGTTCAGGAATCGGGAGGCGCCTGGGTGAGCCGCACCCTCAGCACGGCGTCGCGGGGGATGCGCAGGACGCGGCCGCGCTCGTTGAGCTGCACCACCTCGGCATCGCGGCCGAGCAGGAGGCCCGTTCGCCGCACTTCGGCACCGTCGGCGTCCCGGCGGAGCACCTCCACCGGAAAGCCCCGGAAGCTGACGAAATCCCGGTCGGAGTGGAGATCCTCCCCGATGCCGGGGCTGCTCACCTCCAGGACGTAGGCCATCGTCAGCAGCCCGGAGGTCTCGATGGCCTCGGCGAGGGGACCGCTCACGGCGGCACACTCATCGAGATTGACATCGGTGCCGTCGGCCCGCTGCACCCGCACGACGACCGTCAGGGGGATGCGGTGGGCCAGCACCTCGACCGACTGCACCTGGAGATGCGCCGCCGCTACCACCGGCCGAGCCAGTGTCTCCAGGTCGTCAGTGAGGGGGTGGGGCAAGGACGGGCGGCGTAGGGAGAGGACTCCCGCTGGCGGGATGGTCCGCCGCGCGCTGCAGTGTTCACTGCCCCCAACCGCCAGGCTTCCTCCCGTCAGGAGGAAGGCCGTGCGGAACAAGGGTGAGGCCCGGCGGGCACGAATTCACCCTAGAGGATTGGCCTCCGGAGGCCTGGGAATCTCCAGGATGGGAGCCTCCGCGTAGTAGTCGTTGGCGGTGACTTCGCCCCGCAGGCTGAGGTCCTGGTTGAGGCACTGGCCGCACTGCTCGGGCGTGCGCAGGTACTGACACACCCGGGCCCAGAGCTTGGCGCGGCTGCCCGGAGCCCCCTGGCTGAAGTGGACCAGGTCGTTGCCGCCGGCCATCCCCTGGATCTCCACCTTGCAGAGGGTGCAGCGCTGACGCGTGCCGGGGGGGATCGGGACCATGGCCTCGGGGAGGACTGGGGGCAAAGTTAAGCCGATTCAGGTCGAGCGGTCCCGCCCCGGGCCGGCCGGAGCCGTCTCCGATGCGAATTCTTCAACTCAGCGATCCCCACCTGCTCGCCGATCCCGACGGTCGCTGCCATGGCCGGCCGGCGCTGGCCCTGCTCCGCCACGGGCTCCGCCAGGCCCTCGGCCAGCTCCGGAGCGACGGGGAGGTCCCCGATCTGCTGCTGATCAGCGGCGATCTCTGCGATGACGAGAGCTGGGGCGGGTATGCCCGCCTCGGGGACCTGCTGCAGGAGATCCCGCTGCCGGTGGCCCTGCTGGCGGGCAACCACGACCACCCCGCCCTGCTGCGGGCCTCCCTGGGGCGCCGCGCCGTGGTCGCCCCGGCCCTGATTCGCTGCGGCAGCGGACAGCTGCTCCTGCTCGACAGCCACCGCAGCGGCGACACCGCCGGAGAGCTGGGCCGGATCCAGCTGGACTGGGCGCGGCGCCGGCTGGCCGCCGGATCGGCCGATGGGGAGCTGCCCCTGGTGGTGGCGGTGCACCATCCCCCGGTGCCGATCGGCGATGTCGCCATGGATGCCATCCGCTTGGGGGACGGCGACGCCCTGCTGGATCTGCTGCGGCCGGAGGCCGCCCTGCGGGGGCTGGTCTTCGGCCACATCCACCAGCACTGGCAGGCGGGGTTCCCCGGGCGCCCGGCGGTGCCCCTGCTGGGCTGCCCCTCCACCCTGCGCAGCTTCGGGCCGGTCCAGCCCTGTCCCCTGGGGCGGCCGGCCGACCCCGGCGGGCGCTGGCTGGCGCTGGGGGAGGACGGCGTCCTGCGGCAGCGGTTGCTGCGCTGGGCGCCTGTGGACGGTCCTAGCCTCCGCTGATGCAACGCTCCTTCCCCCTGTCTTCCCTGATCCGGCGGCTGCGGGGCCTGATGGTGCTGGCCCTGCTGCTGGCGTTCGCCGCCCTTCCCCTGCCGGCGGCGGCCCTCGAGGAGGCCCCCCCGGTCCTGACCCCCCACAGCTTCGTGGCCGACGCCGCCCGGCGGGTGGGGCCGGCGGTGGTGCGGATCGACACCGAGCGCAGCGTGGCCCGGCCCCCGTTCGATCCGGCCCTGCTGGATCCCCTGCTGCGGGATCTGTTCGGCGATCCCTCCGGCAGCACACGGGAGCGCGGCCAGGGCTCGGGGGTGGTGATCGACAGCCGCCGCTCCCTGGTGCTCACCAACGCCCACGTGGTCGACAGCGTGGACAGGGTCACCGTCACCCTGGCCGATGGCCGCCAGCTGGACGGAACCGTGGTGGGCACGGACCCGGTGACCGATCTGGCGGTGGTTCGCATCACCGGCCAGGGCACCCTGAGCGCCGCCCCCCTGGGGGATTCCGAGGCCCTGGAGGTGGGCGACTGGGCCATCGCCCTGGGCAGTCCCTATGGCCTCGAGCGCACCGTCACCCTGGGGATCGTCAGCAGCCTGCATCGGGACATCAACAGCCTGGGCTTCGCCGACAAACGCCTCGACCTGATCCAGACGGACGCGGCCATCAATCCGGGCAACTCCGGTGGCCCCCTGATCAACGCCGCCGGCGAGGTGATCGGCATCAACACCCTGGTGCGCTCCGGACCGGGGGCCGGGCTGGGCTTCGCCATCCCCATCAACCTGGCCAGGCGGGTGGCCGAGCAGCTCGGCGACGGCGGCACGGTGGTCCATCCGTACCTCGGCCTCCAGCTGGTACCGCTCACGGCCCGGATGGCCCGCGACAACAACAGGGATCCCGATGCCCTGCTGCAGCTCCCCGAGCGGGACGGCGCCCTGGTGCAGCGGGTGCTGCCGGAAAGTCCGGCGGAGGCGGCCGGGCTGCACCGCGGTGATCTGGTGGTGGCCATCGCCGACCAGCCGGTGAACACCCCCTCGGCCCTGCTCCAGCAGGTGGAGCAGGCTCAGGTGGGCCAGCCCCTGCCGCTGCGGGTGGTGCGCGGCCAGCGGGAGCTGCAGCTCTCGATCCGGCCGGCGGCCCTGCCCCAGGCGGGCTAAGCCCCCTTGCTACGGTCTGCGCCATTTCCGGCAGACCCCGATGTCCGATCTTCAGGACCGCATGAAGGAGGCCGTGGCGACGGCGGCGGTGGATCAGATCCGTGACGGCATGGTGGTGGGCCTGGGCTCGGGCTCCACGGCGGCCCTGATGATTCGCGCCCTCGGCCGCAAGCTGCAGCAGGGCGAACTCAGCGGCATCGTCGGGGTCACCACCTCCTTCCAGGGGGAGGTGCTGGCCGCCGAGCTGGGCATCCCCCTGCAGGCGCTGAACGCCGTGCAGCGCATCGATCTGGCCATCGACGGCGCCGACGAGGTGGATCCCTCCTTCCAGCTGATCAAGGGGGGCGGGGCCTGCCACGTGCAGGAGAAGCTGGTGGCCCGCCGGGCCGACCGCTTCGTGGTGGTGGTGGATGCCACCAAGCTGGTGGAGCGCCTCAACCTGGGCTTCCTGCTGCCGGTGGAGGTGCTGCCAGGCGCCTGGCGCCAGGTGCGGGATGAACTCACCGCCATGGGCAGCCGCGTCGAACTGCGCATGGCCGTGCGCAAGGCCGGTCCGGTCGTCACCGACCAGGGCAATCTGGTGCTGGATGTGGCCTTCGACGGCGGCATCGGCGATCCCGC
This sequence comes from Synechococcus sp. UW140, assembly GCA_943369315.1. Lineage (GTDB taxonomy): Bacteria > Cyanobacteriota > Cyanobacteriia > PCC-6307 > Cyanobiaceae > Cyanobium. Next base: position 29,236 of record CALRMW020000018.1, on the reverse strand, counting down.
CGCCTTGGAGGCGACGATCAACAACATTCCCGGGGTGCTGGAGAACGGCCTGTTCGTGAACCTCGCCGATCAGGTGCTGGTGGGTGAGGTCGTGGCCGGTGAGGCCGGGGTGCGCGACCTCGCGAGGCGCTGAGCCGCTCTTCCGCTGGGCCACCTGGCGGCTGGCCTCCAGAATGGAGGGATCCTCTGTGGGCTAGGCGAACTGTGCCCCACGGCGACCTCAGCAAGCCGCTGCTCCAGCTGCTGGCGGATACGGCTGAGGCGTTCATCGTCGAGCCCACCAGTGAACTGGACGCCACGATCGATCTCACCCTGGCGTCCATCGGCGGCCTGTTCGATGTGGATCGGGCCTATGTGTTCTCCCTGACCCTGTATCCGGGGTCTGCCAGCAACACCCACGAGTGGTGCGCGCCTGGAGTGGAACCGCAGATCCACCTGCTCCAGCACGTGTCGGAACGGTCGATCCCCTGGTTTCTGGGAGAACTGCTGGCCGGGCGGGCGATCAATCTGGAGTCGCTGGCTGATCTTCCGGCCGAGGCCGGCCACGAATGGGAGATGCTGAGCTCCCTGGGCATTCAGTCGCTGCTGCTGCTCCCCCTGGTGCGGCGGGGCCGGCTTGAGGGGTTCGCGGGCTTTGACCACATCCGCGGCTGCCGCCGCTGGAGCGAGCAGGAGGTGGCCGTGCTCTCGATCGTGGTGAGCGGCTTCGCCCAGGGATTCGAACGTCGGCTGATTGACCAGCAACTGTGTCAGCTGGCCTACGAGGATCCGCTCACCCGCCTGCCCAATCGCTCCCTGCTGAGTCAGCGTCTGGGCGAGGAGCTGGTGCTGGCCAGGCGCAACGGCACCCACCTGGCGGTGGGCTACCTCGATCTGGACAACTTCAAGCCCATCAATGACAGCCACGGCCATGCCGTCGGAGACCAGCTGCTGGTGGCCGTCGCCGAGCGCCTCTGCCGTTGCCTGCGACCCGGCGACACGGTGGGCAGGCTGGGGGGGGACGAATTTGTGGTGATCCTTCCCGGCCTCAGCAGCCTGGCCGAGCTGGAGTCGCTGGGGGAACAGCTGCTCAGCGCGGTGGCCCAGCCCACGCTCATCGGCGAGACGCTCTGCGTGGCCTTGAGCACCAGCATCGGCTTCCGGCTGGTGCCTCCCGACGATGCCGATCCGGATACCCTGCTGCGCCAGGCCGACCAGGCCATGTATGCCGCCAAGCGAGACGGTCCGGGGCGGATGCACCACTTCGACGTGGAGCTGGAACGGCGCCAGCTGCTGCAGCGCTCCCGTCTGGAGCAGGTGCGCCAGGCGATCGAAGAGCAGCAGCTGCGCCTGTTCGTGCAGCCGGTGATCGATCTGGCCACCGGGCAGCTGTGCTTTGCCGAAGCCCTGGTGCGCTGGCAGCACCCCCAGCAGGGGCTGCTGGCGCCGGAGGCCTGGCTGGGCTGGATCGAGGATCAACCGGAGATCAGCCGCCTCGGCGACTGGGTGCTGGAGCAGGCCCTGCGCCACTGCTCCGCCTGGATGCGGGCAGGGTTGTGTGTGGCGGTGAGCGTGAACATGTCGGCCTGGGAGCTGCGTGATCCAGGTTTCGCGGAGCGGATCCGCGCGGCCATGGCCCTCCATCCCGATCTGCCTTCCTCGGCGTTGAGGCTGGAGGTGCTGGAAACAGCCGCCCTGGAGGATCTGGAACAGGTGGCCCAGAACATCGGGCGCTGCCGCGAGCTGGGTGTGAGCTTTGCCCTCGACGACTTCGGCACCGGCTACTCCTCGCTCACCTACCTGCGGAGGCTGCCGATCTCCACGATCAAGATCGACCGCTCGTTCGTGGCCAGGATGTTGGTGGATCCCGCCGATCGGGCCATCGTCAAGGCCGTGGTGGATCTGGCCCATGCCTTCGGCCGCACCTGCGTGGCCGAAGGCGTGGAGACGGCTGCGCACCTGCACGCGTTGCGGGCGATGGGCTGTGAACTGGCCCAGGGGTTCATCATCGCTCGGCCGATGCCGGCGGAGGACCTGCCCGCCTGGAGCCTCCCGCCCTCCGCGGCTGGCTGAGCGCAGGTTGCTCAGCTGCCCTGGGTCCCGAGCCGCTGACGCACCGATTCCGCGTGGCTGTGCAGCCCCTCGCTTTCGGCCAGGGTGACCACGGCCGGGCCGGTGGCCTCGAGGGCCTCACGGTTGAAGTGGATCAGGCTGGTGTGGCGCAGGAAGGTCTCGACGCTGAGGGCGCCGGCGAAGCGGGCGGTGCCCGAGGTGGGCAGGGTGTGGTTGGGGCCCGCCAGGTAATCGCCCACGGCTTCGGGCGACCAGGGGCCAAGGAAGATGGCGCCGGCATGGATGATCCGATCCGCCAGGGATTCGGGATCGGCCACCAGCAGCTCGAGGTGCTCCGGGGCGAACCGGTCGCTGAGAGCCGCCGCCTCGGCGAGATCGTCGCAGACCACGACCAGGCCCCAGTCGTTGAGGGCCTGCAGGGTGATGGCGGCCCGCGGGTGCCGCTCCAGCTGGGCTTCGATGGCGGCCGGCACAGCGGCGGCCAGCTCCTCGCTGGTGGTGATCAGGATCGCCGCCGCCAGGGGATCGTGCTCCGCCTGGGCCATCAGGTCGGCGGCCACCTGGGCGGGCCGGGCAGTGTGGTCGGCGATCACCAGCACCTCGCTGGGGCCTGCCAGGGAATCGATGCCCACCGTTCCGTAGACGGCCTTCTTGGCCAGGGTCACATAGAGGTTGCCGGGGCCGCTGATCACATCGACGGCGGGGATCGTTTCGGTGCCGTAGGCCAGGGCCCCGATCGCCTGGGCGCCCCCCACCCGAACCACCTCCTCCACCCCGGCCCGGTGGGCGGCGGCCAGCACGGTGGCGTTCGGTTCGCCGCCGGGGCCGGGCGGGGTGACCATCACCAGCCGTTCCACCCCCGCCACCCGGGCGGGAATCGCATTCATCAGCACCGTGCTGGGGTAGGAGGCCCGGCCGCCGGGGACGTAGATCCCCGCCCGCTGTACCGGGCGCCAGCGGCGCCCCAGCCGCTCGCCGTGGGGGCCCACCACCGCCAGATCCGCCGGCATCTGGCGGCGGTGGAAGTCCAGGATCCGATCGTGGGCCAGGTCCAGGGCCCGGCGCAGGGGTTCGGGGCAGTCGTGCCAGGCCTGGGCCAGCCGCTCGGGGGGCACCCGCAGGGGGTCGGGCCGCAGCCCGTCGAAGCGCTCGCTGAAGTCGAGCAGGGCCGCGTCGCCGCGCTCCCGCACCTCGGCCAGGATCGCCGCCACACGCTCCTCCTCCTCGCGCATCCGGCTGCCCTCGGTGCGGGCGGCGATCGCTTCAAGCCGTTCGCCGGCCCGCTGGCGGTCCCGCAGACAGGTGATCCGCAGCGCCGGCCGGCTACCGGCGACGGCAGAGGCGGGCTTGCTGCCGGCAGGGCTGCTGCCGGTTGGGGTGGAAGCGACCACGGGGCGGTGCCGGAGGCGGAGGGCTGCCTTGAAACTAGGGCCTTGGAACCGGCCAGGGCCCACGGGGTAGGATCCGCGTTTGCCGAGTCAGCGCCCCTACGCCTGTGGCCAATAACAAGTCTTCGAAGAAGCGCATCGAGATCGCCGAACGCAATCGCCTGCGCAACCGCACCTACAAGTCAGCCCTGCGCACCCTGATGAAGCGCTGCCTCACCGCCTGCAGCGCCTATGGCCAGCAGCCCGGCGAGGAGGCCAAGGCCGCCGTTCAGGCCAGCATGAACGCCGCCTTCAGCAAGATCGACAAGGCGGTCAAGGTGGGTGTGGTGCACCGCAACACCGGCGCCAACCAGAAGTCCCGTCTGAGCGTGGCGGTGAAGAAGGTGCTCGAGCCGACCGTCGCCGGCGGCGCCGGCGCCTGAGGCCTCCCCATGGCCTTGAGCTCCCAGCAGGCCGCCCCATCCCTGGTCGACAGCCACTGCCACATCGTGTTCCGCAACTTCGAGGCGGACCTCGATGATGTCGCTGGCCGCTGGCGTGAGGCGGGGGTCAAGGCTTTGGTCCATGCCTGCGTGGAGCCGGCGGAGATTCCGGCGATCCGGGCCCTGGCCGATCGTTTCCCCGAACTGCGCTATGCCGTCGGGGTCCATCCCCTCGACACCCAGCACTGGCATGGCGACACCGCCGCCACCCTTGAGGCGGCGGCTCGTGCCGACGACAGGGTGGTGGCGATCGGCGAACTGGGCCTCGACCTGTTCAAGGCCACCAACCTCGACGAGCAGCTGGCGGCCCTGGGGCCCCAGCTGGACCTGGCGGTGGCGTTGGATCTGCCGGTGATCATCCACTGCCGCGACGCGGCCGAACCGATGCTCGCCGAGCTGCGCCGGCGCGAGCGTGACGGCCGCTGCCCCCGTGGGGTGATGCACTGCTGGGGGGGCACCCCCGAGGAGATGGCCGGCTTCCTCGAGCTCGGGATGTTCATCAGCTTCAGCGGCACGGTCACCTTCCCCAGCGCCGAGCCCATCCATGAATGCGCCCGGCTGGTGCCGGCCGACCGCTACCTCGTCGAGACCGACTGCCCCTTCCTGGCGCCGGTGCCCCGCCGCGGCAAGCGCAACGAGCCCGCCTACGTGGCCTCGGTGGCGGCCCGGATGGCCGAACTCCGGGGCGAGACGCTCCAGGAGGTGGCGACCACCACCACCGCCAATGCCGCCCGTCTTTTTCGGCTGCCCCTCTAGGTTGTATGATGTCTTATTGGCCTGGAAGCGGAAGCGCTCCTTTTGTCCACGACGGCATCAATTGAGTCGGCAAACCAGCAGCGAGCCCTGTAAGCGCCCCCGCCGGATCGTTCGTCCCTGTTCCAGGGGCGGACGTTTCGGCTGAGCGCCTGTTGGCATGGCCCGTCCAGCCGATCCGTCCCCGTCCAGGTCCGCCCCACCACCTCGTTCCTGCAGGTTCACCGCATGAGCAGCGCGATCCAGGTCGCCAAGACCGTCACTTACCTTCCCGATCTCGTGGAGGTACAGCGGGCGAGCTTCAAATGGTTCCTGGAGAAGGGCCTGATCGAGGAGCTGGACAGCTTCTCCCCGATCACCGACTACACCGGCAAGCTGGAGCTGCATTTCATCGGCGACCAGTATCGCCTGAAACGCCCGCGCCATGACGTGGAAGAGGCCAAGCGTCGCGATGCGACCTTCGCCTCCCAGATGTACGTCACCTGCCGCCTGGTCAACAAGGAGACCGGTGAGATCAAGGAGCAGGAGGTCTTCATCGGGGAGCTTCCCCTGATGACCGAGCGCGGCACCTTCATCATCAACGGCGCTGAGCGGGTGATCGTCAACCAGATCGTCCGGAGCCCCGGCGTCTACTTCAAGGACGAGCAGGACAAGAACGGCCGCAAGACCTTCAACGCCAGCCTGATCCCCAACCGGGGCGCCTGGCTCAAGTTCGAGACCGACAAGAACGATCTGCTGCACGTGCGCGTCGACAAGACCCGCAAGATCAACGCCCACGTGCTGATGCGGGCCATCGGCCTGTCCGACAACGACGTCCTCGACAAGCTGCGGCACCCCGAGTACTACCAGAAGTCGATCGAGGCCTCCAACGAAGAGGGCATCTCCTCGGAAGACCAGGCCCTGCTGGAGCTCTACAAGAAGCTGCGTCCCGGTGAGCCCCCCTCGGTGAGCGGCGGCCAGCAGCTGCTGCACAGCCGCTTCTTCGATCCCAAGCGCTACGACCTGGGTCGGGTGGGCCGCTACAAGATCAACAAGAAGCTGCGTCTCACCATCCCCGATGCGGTGCGCACCCTCACCGCCGAGGACGTCCTCTCCACGATCGACTACCTGATCAACCTGGAGCTCGATGTGGGCGGCGCCTGCCTCGACGACATCGACCACCTGGGCAACCGCCGGGTGCGCTCGGTGGGCGAGCTGCTGCAGAACCAGGTGCGGGTGGGCCTCAACCGCCTGGAGCGGATCATCAAGGAACGGATGACCGTCGGCGAGACCGAATCGCTCACCCCCGCCCAGCTGGTCAACCCCAAACCCCTGGTGGCGGCGGTCAAGGAGTTCTTCGGCTCCAGCCAGCTGAGCCAGTTCATGGACCAGACCAACCCCCTGGCGGAGCTGACCCACAAGCGCCGCATCAGCGCCCTCGGCCCCGGGGGTCTCACCCGGGAGCGGGCCGGCTTCGCCGTGCGCGACATCCACCCCTCCCACTACGGCCGCATCTGCCCGATCGAGACCCCCGAAGGCCCCAACGCCGGTCTGATCGGTTCGCTCGCCACCCACGCCCGGGTCAACGAGTACGGCTTCATCGAAACCCCCTTCTGGCGCGTGGAGGACGGCATCGTCCTCAAGCAGGGCGATCCCCTCTACCTCTCCGCCGACCTCGAGGACGAGTGCCGGGTGGCCCCCGGTGACGTGCCCACCGACGCTGACGGCCGCATCACCGTCGACCTGGTGCCGGTGCGCTACCGCCAGGACTTCGAGAAGGTGCCCCCCGAGCAGGTGGACTACGTCCAGCTGTCGCCGGTGCAGGTGATCTCGGTGGCCACCTCCCTGATCCCCTTTCTCGAGCACGACGACGCCAACCGGGCCCTGATGGGCTCGAACATGCAGCGCCAGGCGGTGCCGCTGCTGCGTCCCGAGCGGCCCCTGGTGGGCACGGGCCTGGAAACCCAGGTGGCGCGCGACTCCGGCATGGTGCCCATCACCAAGGTGAACGGCACCGTCTCCTTCGTCGATGCCACCGCCATCGTCATCCGTGACGAGCAGGGCCGCGACCACACCCACTTCCTGCAGAAGTACCAGCGCTCCAACCAGGACACCTGCCTCAACCAGCGGCCGATCGTCCGTCAGGGCGATCCGGTGATCGCCGGCCAGGTGCTGGCCAACGGCTCCGCCTGCGAAGGCGGCGAGATCGCCCTCGGTCAGAACGTGCTGATCGCCTACATGCCCTGGGAGGGCTACAACTACGAGGACGCCATCCTGGTGAGCGACCGGCTCGTCCAGGACGACCTCTACACCTCGGTGCACATCGAGAAGTACGAGATCGAAGCCCGCCAGACCAAGCTCGGTCCCGAGGAGATCACCCGGGAGATCCCGAACGTGGCCGAGGAGAGCCTGGGCCACCTCGACGAGATGGGCATCATCCGCATCGGCGCCTATGTCGAATCCGGCGACATCCTGGTGGGCAAAGTGACCCCCAAGGGCGAGTCGGATCAGCCGCCGGAGGAGAAGCTGCTGCGCGCCATCTTCGGCGAGAAGGCCCGCGACGTGCGCGACAACTCCCTGCGGGTGCCCAGCACCGAGCGGGGCCGGGTGGTCGACGTGCGCATCTACACCCGCGAGCAGGGCGACGAACTGCCCCCGGGCGCGAACATGGTCGTGCGGGTCTACGTGGCCCAGCGCCGCAAGATCCAGGTGGGCGACAAGATGGCCGGCCGCCACGGCAACAAGGGCATCATCAGCCGCATCCTTCCCCGGGAGGACATGCCCTACCTGCCCGACGGCACCCCCATCGACATCGTGCTCAACCCCCTGGGGGTGCCGAGCCGCATGAACGTGGGCCAGGTGTTCGAGTGCCTGATGGGCTGGGCCTCCTCCCACCTCGACTGCCGCGTCAAGGTGGTGCCGTTCGATGAGATGTACGGTCCCGAGAAGTCGAAGCAGACGGTGCAGGCCTACCTCGAGGAAGCCGCCAAGCTGCCCGGCAAGGACTGGGTCTACAACCCCGCCAACCCCGGCAAGATCCAGCTGATCGACGGCCGCAGCGGCGAACCCTTCGACCAGCCGGTGACGGTGGGCTACGCCCACATTCTCAAGCTGGTGCACCTGGTGGACGACAAGATCCACGCCCGCTCCACCGGCCCCTACTCCCTGGTGACCCAGCAGCCCCTGGGCGGCAAGGCCCAGCAGGGCGGCCAGCGGCTAGGGGAGATGGAGGTGTGGGCCCTGGAGGCCTACGGCGCCGCCTACACCCTGCAGGAGCTGCTCACCGTCAAGTCCGACGACATGCAGGGCCGCAACGAGGCCCTCAACGCCATCGTCAAGGGCAAGCCCATCCCCCGGCCGGGCACGCCCGAATCCTTCAAGGTGCTGATGCGGGAGCTGCAGTCCCTCGGCCTCGACATCGCCGTCTACACCGACGCCGGCGAGGAGGTCGACCTGATGCAGGATGTCAACCCGCGCCGCAGCACCCCCAGCCGTCCCACCTACGAATCCCTCGGTGTCGCGGATTACGACGATGACTGATCGCTTGATTCACCGGCTCTGATTTCTCCGTCTCTCTCGATCACCCTGCGTCCCCGCCATGTCCAACAGCAACCTCCGCACCGAAAACCACTTCGACTACGTGAAGATCACGCTCGCTTCCCCCGAGCGGATCATGCAGTGGGGGCAGCGCACGCTGCCCAACGGACAGGTGGTGGGTGAGGTCACCAAGCCGGAAACGATCAACTACCGCACCCTGAAGCCCGAGATGGACGGGCTCTTCTGCGAGAAGATCTTCGGCCCGTCCAAGGACTGGGAATGTCACTGCGGCAAGTACAAGCGGGTGCGGCACCGCGGCATCGTCTGCGAGCGCTGCGGCGTGGAAGTGACCGAGAGCCGGGTGCGGCGCCACCGCATGGGCTTCATCAAGCTGGCGGCTCCGGTGTCCCACGTCTGGTACCTCAAGGGCATCCCCAGCTATGTGGCGATCCTGCTCGACATGCCCCTGCGGGACGTGGAGCAGATCGTCTACTTCAACTGCTACGTGGTGCTCGACAAGGGTGACCACAAGGACCTCACCTACAAGCAGCTGCTCACCGAAGACGAGTGGCTGGAGATCGAGGACCAGATCTTCGCCGAGGATTCCGAGATCGAGAACGAGCCCATGGTGGGCATCGGCGCCGAGGCCCTCAAGCAGCTGCTGGAGGACCTCGACCTCGAGAAGGAGGCCGAGCAGCTCCGCGAGGACATCAACAACTCCAAGGGCCAGAAGCGGGCCAAGCTGATCAAGCGCCTGCGGGTGATTGACAACTTCATCGCCACCAACGCCCGTCCCGAGTGGATGGTGCTGGATGTGATCCCGGTGATCCCCCCCGATCTGCGCCCCATGGTGCAGCTCGACGGCGGCCGTTTCGCCACCAGCGATCTCAACGACCTCTACCGGCGGGTGATCAACCGCAACAACCGCCTGGCGCGCCTCCAGGAGATCCTCGCCCCCGAGATCATCGTCCGCAACGAGAAGCGGATGCTTCAGGAGGCCGTCGATGCCCTGATCGACAACGGCCGCCGCGGCCGAACCGTGGTGGGGGCCAACAACCGGGCCCTCAAGTCGCTCAGCGACATCATCGAGGGCAAGCAGGGCCGCTTCCGCCAGAACCTCCTGGGCAAACGGGTCGACTACTCCGGCCGTTCCGTGATCGTGGTGGGCCCCAAGCTGAAGATGCACCAGTGCGGCCTGCCCAAGGAGATGGCGATCGAGCTGTTCCAGCCGTTCGTGATCCATCGCCTCATCCGCCAGAACATCGTCAACAACATCAAGGCGGCCAAGAAGCTCATCCAGCGGGCCGACGACGAGGTGATGCAGGTGCTGCAGGAAGTGATCGAAGGGCACCCGATCCTGCTCAACCGGGCCCCCACCCTGCACCGGCTCGGCATCCAGGCCTTCGAGCCCAAGCTGGTGGATGGCCGCGCCATCCAGCTCCATCCCCTCGTCTGCCCGGCCTTCAACGCCGACTTCGACGGTGACCAGATGGCCGTGCACGTGCCCCTGGCGATCGAGGCCCAGACCGAGGCCCGGATGCTGATGCTGGCGAGCAACAACGTGCTCTCCCCCGCCACCGGCGAGCCGATCATCACCCCGTCCCAGGACATGGTGCTCGGCGCCTACTACCTCACCGCCGTCGACCGGGACAAGGCGCAGCCCGCCTTCGGCGACCGTTCCCGCACCTTCGCCGACCTCGAGGACGTGATCGCCGCCTTCGAGGAGAAGCACCTCACCCTGCACGACTGGGTCTGGGTGCGCTTCAACGGGGAGGTGGAGAGTGACGACGAGGACAACGAGCCCGTCTCCACCGACACCCTCTCCGATGGCACCCGCGTCGAGCAGTGGAAGTTCCGCCGCGACCGCTTCGATGAGGACGGCGCCCTGATCAGCCGCTACCTGCTGACCACCGTCGGTCGGGTCGTCATCAACCACACGATCATCGACGCCGTGGCCGCGTCCTGAGTTCCACCGGCCGGGCCGAGACCCGCGCCCCGTGCCTTCCGATTCCCTCCAGCCTTCTCCATCGCGCGCCGCCATGACCGCCACCCCCGCCAAGAAGATCAGCAAGAAGAGCGCCAAGGCCGCCGCCGACCTGGCGGCCGCCAACGCGGCCGCAGCAGCTGCGGCCTCGGCCCTCAGCAAGCAGGCGCCGCCGTTCCGCAACCGGATCATCGACAAGAAGGCGCTGCGGAATCTGGTCTCCTGGGCCTACAAGCACCACGGCACCGCGGCCACCGCGGCGATGGCCGACGAGCTGAAGGATCTGGGGTTCCACTACGCCACCCAGGCGGCGGTGTCGATCTCTGTCGACGACCTGCGCATCCCCGGCGACAAGGCCGTGCTGCTGGAGGAGGCCGAGGAGCAGATCACGGCCACCGAGGAGCGCTACCGGCTCGGTGAGATCACCGAGGTGGAGCGCCACACCAAGGTGATCGACACCTGGACCGAGACCAACGAGCGGCTGGTGGCGGCCGTGCGCCGCAACTTCAACGACAACGATCCGCTCAACTCGGTGTGGATGATGGCCAACTCCGGCGCCCGGGGGAACATGTCCCAGGTGCGTCAGCTGGTGGGCATGCGCGGCCTGATGGCCAACCCCCAGGGGGAGATCATCGACCTGCCGATCCGCACCAACTTCCGCGAGGGCCTCACGGTCACTGAGTACGTGATCTCCTCCTACGGCGCCCGCAAGGGCCTGGTGGACACCGCCCTGCGCACCGCCGACTCCGGCTACCTCACCCGCCGTCTGGTGGACGTGGCCCAGGACGTGATCGTGCGGGAGGAGGACTGCGGCACCCACCGCTTCATCCCCATCAACGCCGACGAGCGGGGCCGCTTCGGCACCAAGCTGGTGGGCCGTCTGGCGGCCCAGCCCGTCGTCGACAGCGATGGCGTCGTCATCGTCGACCGCAACGGTGAGATCGACCCGGCGATCTCGGCCGCCATCGAGAAGGCGGCGATCGCCACCGTGATGGTGCGCTCGCCCCTCACCTGCGAGGCCTCCCGTTCGGTCTGCCGCAAGTGCTACGGCTGGGCCCTGGCCCACAACGAACTGGTCGACCTGGGCGAGGCCGTCGGCATCATCGCCGCCCAGTCGATCGGTGAACCGGGCACCCAGCTCACCATGCGCACCTTCCACACCGGTGGTGTCTCCACGGCCGAGACCGGCGTGGTGCGCTCCCTGGTGGATGGGGTGGTGGAATTCGGGCCCAAGGCCCGGGTGCGCGACCACCGCACTCCCCATGGCGTCGAGGCCAAGCTGGCCGAAACCGATTTCACCCTCACCCTCAAGCCCTCGGGCAAGGGCAAGGTGCAGAAGATCGACATCACCAACGGCTCGATCCTGTTCGTGGCCGATGGCGATCCCGTCGCCCACGACATCATCCTGGCCCAGATCTCCTCGGGCTCGGCGGTCAAGAAGAGCGTCGAGAAGGCCACCAAGGACGTCATCTGCGACCTGGCCGGCCAGGTGCGCTTCGAGGACGTGATCCAGCCCCGGGAGGTCACCGACCGCCAGGGCAACATCACCCACAAGGCCCAGCGCCTTGGCCGCCTCTGGGTGTTCAGCGGCGACGTCTACAACCTGCCGCCCAACGCGCTCCCTGTCGTCGAGACCGACAAGCCGGTGACCACCGGCGATGTGCTGGCCGAGAGCCGCCTGCAGAGCGAGTACGGCGGCGCCGTGCGGCTGCGGGAGTCCACCGGCGATTCCCGCGAGGTGCAGATCGTCACCGCCAGCCTCACCCTCAAGGACTGCAAGCTGGTGGGTGAATCCAGCCACACCGGCGAGAGCTGGCACCTGGAGGGCAAGGACAACACCCGCTATCTGGTCAAGACCCAGCCCGGCACCAAGATCGGTGCCGGTGAGGTGATCGCCGAACTCACCGACGACCGCTTCCGCACCCAGACCGGCGGCATGGTGAAGTTCGCCCCCGGCCTCTCGATCAAGAAGGCCCGCTCCGCCAAGCACGGCTTCGAGGTGAGCAAGGGCGGCACCCTGCTGTGGATTCCCCAGGAAACCCACGAGATCAACAAGGACATCTCCCTGCTGATGATCGAGGACGGCCAGTGGATCGAGGCCGGCACCGAGGTGGTGAAGGACATCTTCAGCCAGACGGCCGGCATCGTCACCGTCACCCAGAAGAACGACATCCTGCGGGAGATCATCGTGCGCTCCGGTGAGCTGCACCTGGTCTCCGACGCCAAGGTGCTCGGCCGCTATGGCGAGGACGGCAAGATGGTCAACCCCGGCGAGGAGATCGCCCCCGGCCTCAAGGCCGAGGCGATGAAATTCGTCGAAAAGGTCGACACCCCCGAGGGCGGCGCCCTGCTGCTGCGGCCGGTCGAGGAGTACGCGATCCCCGATGCCGCCCACCTGCCCGAACTCTCCACCGTCAAGCAGACCGGCGGTCCCTCCCTTGGGCTGAAGGCCACCCAGCGCCTCACCTTCAAGGACGGCGAGCTGATCAAGTCGGTGGAAGGGGTGGAACTGCTGCGCACCCAGCTGATCCTGGAAACCTTCGACACCACCCCCCAGATGACGGTGGACGTGGAGGCGGTCGCCGACAAGCGGGCCAAGACCATCGAGCGCCTGCAGCTGGTGATCCTGGAAACTCTGCTGGTGCGCCGCGACACCCTCTCCGACGCCAGCCACGGCTCTACCCACACTGAGCTGCAGGTGGAGGACGGCATCACCGTCAAGCGGGGTGACGTGGTCGCCACCACCCAGATCCTTTGCAAGGAGGACGGGGTGGTGCAGCTGCCCGATCCCACCGCCGGCGAACCGATCCGCCGCCTGATCGTCGAGCGGGCCGACGACACCCGCAGCCTGGATCTCGGCTCGGCCGCCCCGACGGTGGCGGTGGGCGATCGCATCGTCGACGGCGATGTGCTCGCCGATGGGGTCGTCTCCCCCTGCTGTGGTCAGGTGGAGGCCATCAACGGCAAGACCCTCACCATCCGTCTCGGCCGGCCCTACATGGTGTCGCCCGATTCGGTGCTGCACGTCCGGGACGGTGAACTCGTCCAGCGCGGCGACGGCCTGGCGCTGCTGGTGTTCGAACGCCAGAAGACCGGCGACATCGTCCAGGGTCTGCCCCGGATCGAGGAACTGCTCGAAGCCCGCCGCCCGCGGGAATCGGCGGTGCTCTGCCGCAAGAGCGGCACCGTGCAGATCAAGCAGGGCGAGGACGACGATTCGATCACGGTGTCGGTGATCGAGACCGACGACGTCATCACCGAGTACCCGATCCTGCTCGGCCGCAACGTGATGGTCTCCGATGGCCAGCAGGTGAGCGCCGGCGAGATGCTCACCGACGGCCCGATCAACCCCCACGAACTGCTCGACTGCTTCTTCGAGGACCTGCGCAGCCGCAAGCCCACCATGGAGGCGGCCCAGGAGGCGATCTCCAAGCTGCAGTTCCGCATGGTGACGGAGGTGCAGAACGTCTACAAATCGCAGGGGGTCTCGATCAGCGACAAGCACATCGAGGTGATCGTGCGCCAGATGACCAGCAAGGTCCGCGTCGAGGATGCCGGTGACACCACCCTGCTGCCCGGCGAGCTGATCGAGCTGCGCCAGGTGGAGCAGGTGAACTCCGCCATGGGCATCACCGGCGGTGCCCCCGCCGAGTTCACCCCCGTGCTGCTGGGCATCACCAAGGCCTCGCTCAACACCGATTCGTTCATCTCGGCGGCCTCCTTCCAGGAGACCACCCGCGTCCTCACCGAAGCGGCCATCGAGGGCAAGAGCGACTGGCTGCGGGGCCTCAAGGAGAACGTGATCATCGGTCGCCTGATCCCCGCCGGCACCGGTTTCGGGGGCTTCGAGGAGGAGTTGCGCGCCGAGGCCGGACCCCACCCCGACATCCTCGAGGAGGAGGCCGCCGGCTACCGCCGCAACCAGAACCTGCGTCCCGACTACACCGTCGAGATGCCGGCCCCGGCGGTCACCGCCGCCGTGCTGGATGACCCCTCCGAGGAGGATCTGGAGGCCACCCGCAGCCGCCACGGCATCGAGGCGGCCGCCAGCGGCTTCGCCGCCTTCGCCCGTCCCACCGCCGAGGAGGGACTGGAGGAGGAGCTGATCGCCGATCCGGCCGCCCTCGAGGGTCTGCAGGAGGAGGGGCTGCTCAGCGATGACTGATCCCGCCGTCGCCACCCCTGCGGCCCCCTCCCGGCCCACCCCCGTGCCGGTGCGGCGGCTGCCGCGCTTCGGCTTCCACACCCACACGGAGCGCCTCAACGGCCGCGTGGCCATGCTCGGCTTCATCGCCCTGCTGGCGGTGGAGTGGAAGCTGGGCCACGGCCTGTTGATCTGGCCCTGATGGCCGGGCCTGCCCCCCTGCTGGGGATGGGCCAGGCGGCCCTGGAGGCCTGGGCCGGTGACCAGGGCCAGCCGGCCTTCCGGGGCCGGCAGCTGCATGACTGGATCTACGCCAGGGGGGCCCGCAGCCTCGACGCGATCACGGTGCTGCCCAAGGCCTGGCGCGAAGGGCTGGCGGCGGCCGGCACCGGCATCGGCCGCTCGGCTGTGCTGCACCGCAGCGACGCCCGTGACGGCACCACCAAGCTGCTCCTGGCCACCGCCGATGGCCTCAGCCTCGAGACCGTGGGCATCCCCAGCGGCGACCGGCTCACGGTCTGCGTCAGCAGCCAGGTGGGCTGCCCCATGGCCTGCCGCTTCTGCGCCACCGGCAAGGGGGGGCTGCAGCGCTCCCTGGCGGTGCACGAGATCGTCGACCAGGTGCTGAGCATCCGCGAAGCCATGGACCGGCGCCCCTCCCACGTGGTGTTCATGGGCATGGGCGAACCCCTGCTGAACACCGAAGCGGTGCTGGAGGCCATCGCCTGCCTCTGCACCGACCTGGGCATGGCCCAGCGCCAGATCACCGTCAGCACGGTGGGGGTGCCCCGCACCCTGCCCACCCTGGCCGAGCGGGCCCTGGAGCGGCTGGGGCGGGCCCAGTTCACCCTGGCCGTGAGCCTCCATGCCCCCGACCAGCGCCTGCGGGAGGAGCTGATCCCCACCGCCCACGCCTATCCCCTCGAGGCGCTGCTGGACGACTGCCGCCACTACGTGGCCATCACCGGCCGGCGGGTCAGCTTCGAGTACATCCTGCTGGGGGGCGTCAACGACCATCCCCGCCAGGCCGATGCCCTGGCCCGGCTGCTGCGGGGCTTCCAGAGCCACGTCAACCTGATCGCCTACAACCCGATCGCCGAGGAGGACTTCCGGCGCCCCGCCCCGGAGGCGGTGGAGGCCTTCCGCACCCAGCTGCAGCGGCGCCACATCGCCGTCAGCGTGCGGGCCAGCCGCGGGCTGGATCAGGACGCCGCCTGCGGCCAGCTGCGCCGCCGGCTGATGGACGCCCCGGTGGGGTGAGGGCCATTTCGATGCCGCCGCGCCTGCTCCCCGCCCTGGCGGTCGTCCTGGCCGGCGGACTGGCCTATGGGGCCCTGTGCGGCCTGCTGTTCCTGCGCCAGCGCTCCCTGCTCTATTTCCCCCAGCCCCGCGCCGCCGATGCGCCCGGCGAGCTGCTGGCCCTGCCGATCACCGACGGCCCGCCGGAGGCCCGGGTGCTGGTGACGGTCCGCCGCCGCCCCGGCCCGAAGGCGCTGCTGTACTTCGGCGGCAATGCCGAGGATGTGGCGGGCCAGCTGCCCCTGCTGGCGGCCGCCTTTCCGGAGCACTCGCTTTACCTGCAGCACTACCGGGGCTACGGCGGCAGCAGCGGCCAGCCCTCGGAGCGGGCCCTGTTCGCCGATGCCCTCGCCCTCTTCGACCGGGTCAGGCCCGACCACGGGCAGATCGCCGTGGTCGGCCGCAGCCTGGGCAGCGCCGTGGCGGTGCACCTGGCGGCCCATCGGCCCGTCGACCGGCTGGTGCTGGTGACGCCGTTCGACAGCATCGAGGCGGTGGCGGCCCGCCACTATCCCCTGGTGCCGGTGGGGCTGCTGCTCCAGGACAAGTACCGCTCCGCCGCGGCGGCTCCCCGGATCGGGGCGCCCACCCTGCTGATCGCCGCCGAACGGGACGAGGTGATCCCCCGCGCCAACACCGACGCCCTGCTCTCCAGCTTCCGGCCCGGGGTGGCGTCCCTGGTGGTGCTGCCGGTCGAGGGCCACAACGCCGTGGAGGAGTCACCCCGCTATTTCGACCTGCTGCGCGGCGACCCCTGACCCGCAGCGGCTGGCGGGGCACCAGCCAGCCGCTGCAGCTCTTCGAGGCTCGGTGACATCGATCGGCGACGTCGATCGGTGACATCCTGAGCCTGAAATTTCACGCCCGATTCTCAGCGGAATAACCTCGTGGATGAATCATTGATGCCGCTCTTTGTGCCGGAGAGAAAACTGTTTGTGGTGGATTCTGGCGCGATGGGATTCGGTCAGTATGGGCCAGCAAACTTTGTCTTCTGTGTGAGTTGCTGATGGGCTCTCAACCGTCCTTCCAGGTGATTGGCGATGACATGCAGGCCGTCGAGATTGACCTGGCCCCAGGCCAGGCAGTGATCGCGGAAGCCGGCACCCTGATCCTTCTGGAGGAGGGCATCACGTATCAGGCCCTGATGGCCGATGGGACCGAGCCCGCCGGCCAGGGACTTCTCGGTAGCCTCAAGGGGGCCGCCAAGCGGATAGGGTCCCAGGCCGGGCTCTTTCTCACTCACTTCACCAATCTGACTCAGAACAGTCGTAAGGCTGTCTTCGGTGCGAGTAATCCCGGCAAGCTAGTCCCGGTAGAACTGCCGTCCTGGGGCGGTCAGATTCTGTGTGCAGCCAGCAGCTTTGTGTGTGCCGAGATGGGCACGAAATTGGATGCCGCCCTGGTGAAACAACCCACCGTCGGATTCTTCGGAGGATATGGTTTCATCTTGCAGAAAATCTCAGGGGATGGCCTGGTCTTCCTCCATGCCACCGGTTCCCTGTTGCGGCGTGAGTTGAAGGGTGAATCCCTGCGCATCGAGCCGGGTGCCCTGGTTGCGTTTTCCGCGGATCTGGACTATTCGATCGAGCGGGCTGGAGACCTCAAGACCATGCTGTTCGGCGGCGAAGGTCTGTTCCTGGTCAAGTTGCGTGGGCACGGCAGTGTGCTGATCAACAGCCTGCCGTGGCACAGGGTCGTGCATCAGATCGTGGAGCAGGTGCCACGGCAATGAGCGTGACCGCGCCCATGAAACGGCGCGCTCAGTGCCCGTCCCGCTCGGCGCTGTAGGCCCCGCGGGCGCCCTGGCCGTTCCAGGGGGTGAGCCGCAGCATCAGCAGGAAGGCCGGCAGGGCTGCGGCGGTGGTGGCCAGGAAGAAGCCCGGCCAGCCCAGCCGCTCGGCCACCAGCCCCGCCGGGGCGGCCAGCAGGGAGCGGCTCAGGGCATAGACGCCCGAGAGCAGGGCGTACTGGGTGGCGGAGAAGCGGGGGTTGCAGAGGCTCATCAGCAGCGCCACGAAGGCGGCGCCCACCATGCCGCCGCCGATGTTCTCCAGGGCCACGGCCGTCAGCAGGGCCGGCATGCCCCCGTCGAAGCGGGCCAGGCCCCAATAGGCCAGGTTGCCCGCCGCCCCCACCAGGGCGAACAGCCACAGGGAGCGGTTCATGCCCAGCCGGCCGAACAGCACGCCCCCCAGCACCGTGCCCACGATGGTGGCGCCGATGCCCCAGCCCGCCAGCACCGACCCCACCACCTCGGGGCTGAAGCCCTTCTGGATCAGGAACGGCACCGCCATCAGGCCGAGCAAGCCGTCCGGCCAGCGGTAGAGCAGTACCAGGGTGAGCAGGGCCACGGCCCTAGGGCCGCCGCTGCGGTGCAGGAACTCCCGCGCCGGACCCAGCACCGCCTGGCGCAGGCTGCTCACCGGCACCGCCAGGGGTTCCAGCCGCGGCGCCCTGAGGGTGAAGGGCACCACCACCAGCATCAGCAGGGCCGAGAACAGGAAGGCCAGGGGCCAATCGAAGCGGCCGGCCAGGATGAAGCCGCCGGCCCCCACCGCCAGCATCGCCGTGCGGTAGCCCAGGTTGGAGGCGGCGGCCCCGGCGCCCCGCTCCAGATCGGGCAGCAGGTCGGTGCGGTAGGCATCGACGGCGATGTCCTGGGTGGCGCTGACCACCGCCAGCAGCACCGCCATCACCCCGATCGCCGTGAGGCTGGCCGGATCGCTCGAGGGCCGCAGCAGGGCCATGGCGCCGATCACCGCCACCAGAGTGAGCTGCAGCACCAGCAGCCAGCCACGGCGACGGTCGGGCCAGGGCAGGGGCCAGCGGTCGAGGGCCGGCGCCCAGAACATCTTCAGGGTGTACGGCAGCTCCGCCAGACCCAGCAGGCCGATCAGGCCCAGGGGGATCTGGCTGGCGGTAAGCCAGCCCTGCAGCAGCTTGGTGCCCACCATGTAGGGGGTGCCGCTGGCCACCCCCTCGGCGGCCACCGCCAGGAGGCGACGCCAGGGGCGGACACTGCTGCAGGCAGGGCTGGCCATGGCCGCTCGCGGATCGCCGAACCCTAGGGGCGACCGGTCGGACCACAATGCAGCCAACACCGCCGTCCCTATCCCCCATGTCCTTCCTGCGCTCCACGCTGCTGCCGGTCGCCATCGTGCTGCTGTTCGGCCTGGCCCTGTTCGCCGTCAGCGCCCGCATCTGGCTGCCCGGCGACATGGCCGCCCCCGCCCCGCTGGGCTGATCCGGCGCCCCCCGGCTGTTCCGGCGCCGCCCGGCTTTTACGATGCCCTCACCTGGATGGCTCCATGCCGGACGACGGCCTGCCCTTTCCCGAAACCACCCATGCGCTGGCCCTCGATCCGGAGGTGCTGGCCCGGGAACTGGCGCAGGAGCTCCTGGGTGACCCCCTCGATGAGATCGACAGCGTCGCCCCCTCCAGCTCCGACGTGGCCGCCGAGTGCGACCTCGGCATCGAGCTGCTGAAGGGGGGACGGGAGGAGCGGCTGCAGGGCCTGCGCATCTTCTGCGAGCACCGCGATCCCCGGGCCATTCCCCTGCTGCTGCCGCTGCTGAAGGCCGGCTGCCCAATCGTGCGGATGAGTGCCGTCTACGCCCTCGGCCGCAACCCCCACCCCCTGGCGGTGGAGCCCCTGCTGGGCCTGCTGGCCGCCGACGACAACGGCTACGTGCGCAAGGCGGTGGCCTGGAGCCTCGGCAACTACCCCGAGGCCCCGGTGCTCAACCCACTGATCCGGGCACTGGAGCTCGACATCGCCGCGGTGCGGCTGTGGGCGGCCAGCTCCCTGGCCGATGCCGGCGCCACCGGCGTGGCCAAGGCCGACCCCGCCGCCGCCCAGCTGCTGCTGAGCCTCCGCATCGACAGCGAGCCGGCGGTGCGCAGCAACTGCGCCTGGTCCCTGGGCCGCCTCTACACCGACCTGGTGGAGCCGCGCCAGCTGGACGTGGTGGAAGCCCTGCTGCACACGATGCTCCACGACGGCGACCCCACCGTCCGGGACGAAGCCCGCATGGCCCTCGAGCAGCTGGAACAGCCCGAGGTGCTCGAACGGCTCCAGACCCTGGTGGACGAGGGACTGATCAGCTGACGGCCGCCGGACAGCCCTGGCCGGCGGCCGCGAGCTCCGGAAATCGCGGTTAAGATCCCGATCTCACCTGTGCAGCCCATCCGGGATGGCCCAACGCACCATCCGCTTCCGCATTCGCCCCGACGGGCGCGTGGAGGAACTCGTGGAGGGCGTGCAGGGCGAGGGGTGCTCCCGGCTCACGGAGCGGATCGAGGCCCGGCTGGGCAGCGTGCAGCAACGACGCAGCACCTCGGAAGCGTTCCAGGCGCCCCCCCTCGTTCTCCAGGACCCCCAGGTGGTCGTCCAGCACCACGGCCCCTGAGCCCCCGCTCCCCCTTCCCTTTCGTCCCATGTCGCACTTCAGCACCGTCAAGACCGAGCTGCGCGATCGCCAGGCCCTGGTGGACGCCCTCCGCGACCTGGGCCACCCTCCGGCCGAGGGCTCCTGCCAGGTGCGCGGCTACCGCGGCCAGACGGTGACGGCCGATCTGGCCATCCCCCAGGCTGACGGCGTCGACATCGGTTTCCGCTTCAACCCCGACAGCGGCAGCTACGAGCTGGTCACCGACCTTGAGCTCTGGAAGCAGCCCATCCCGGTGGAGCGCTTCCTGGCCAAGCTCACCCAGCGCTACGCCCTGCGCACCATCCTGGCCAGCACCGCCGAGGAGGGCTTCCAGGTGAGCGAGCAGACCAGCCACCAGGACGGCAGCATCGAACTGGTGGTGACCCGCTGGGACGCCTGATCCCGTGAGCGCGACGGGTCCCTCCGCCGGTCTCGACCCCGCCCTGGCCTTCCGCACCGCGGTGGCCCCGGAGTCGGCGGCGACCGGCCGGGAGCCCGTGCTGGGTGGTGCCCTGCGCCAGCAGGCCGTCTGGGTCGATGAAGCCGTCTGCATCGGCTGCCGCTACTGCGCCCACGTCGCCGGCAACACCTTCGTAGTGGAACCCGACTGGGGGCGTTCCCGGGCCCTGCGCCAGGACGGCGACAGCACCGAGCGGATCCAGGAGGCGATCGACACCTGCCCCGTCGACTGCATCCACTGGGTCCCCTACGAGCAATTGCCGGCCCTGAGGGCCCAGCTCGACGAGCAGGAGATCCAGCCCCTGGGGCTCCCCTCCCAGGGGCGCCGCCGCCGCACCCTGCCCCGCTCCGTCCCGCCATCGCCGTGACCATCCCCACCCGGCGTTTCGGCCGCACGGGACTGGCTATGCCGGTGCTCTCCCTGGGGGGGATGCGCTTCCAGCAGAGCTGGAGCGATCTGCCGGCCGAGGCGGTGGAGGCCGGCAGCCAGGCCAATCTCGAGGCCACCCTGCGGGCCGCCAGGGCGGCGGGGCTGCACCACATCGAGACCGCCCGCCACTACGGCACCTCGGAGCGCCAGCTGGGATGGCTGCTGCCCCGCCTGCCGGATCCCCGGCGCATCCTCCAGACCAAGGTGCCCCCGGCCGCCGACCCGGCCGCCTTCGAGGCCGACCTGCTCACCAGCTTCGAGCGGCTGGGCCTGGATGGGGAGGGGGGGGCTGACGGCGCAGCGGGCCGGGTCGATCTGCTGGCCATCCATGGCCTCAACACCCCGGAGCTGCTCGATCAGACCTTGCGGCCCGGCGGTTGCCTGGCGGTGGCCCGCCGCTGGCAGGAGGCGGGCCGGATCGGCCACGTGGGCTTCTCCACCCATGCGCCGCTGCCCCTGATCCTGGAGGCGATCGCCAGCGACCAGTTCGACTACATCAACCTGCACTGGTACTTCATCCGCCAGGACAACCTGGCGGCGATCGAGGCCGCCACCGCCCACGACATGGGGGTGTTCGTGATCAGCCCAACCGATAAGGGGGGCCACCTGCACAGCCCCTCCCAGCGCCTGGGCGACCTCTGCGCGCCGCTGCATCCGATCGTCTTCAACGACCTGTTCTGCCTGTCGGCCCCCGGCATCCACACCATCAGCGTCGGCGCTGCCTCCCCGCAGGATCTGGAGCTGCACCTGGAGGCGGTGGCGCTGCTGCCCAGGGCCGGCGAGCTGCTGCCGCCGATCCTGGCCCGCCTCCAGGAGGCCCGCCGCCGGGCCCTCGGGGACGACTGGCTGGCCAGCTGGGACCGGGGCCTGCCCGCCTGGGAGGACACCCCCGGCCGGATCAACCTGCCGGTGCTGCTCTGGCTGCACAACCTTCTGGAGGCCTGGGATCTGGAGGCCTACGGCCGCGCCCGCTACGGCCTGCTGGGCCAGGGCAGCCACTGGTTTCCGGGGGAGAACGCCGAGGCCCTCGATGGCAGCGTCAGCGAAGCCGAGCTGCTGGAAGTGCTGCAGGCCAGCCCCTGGGCCGCCCAGATCCCTGACCTGCTGCGGCGTCTGCGGGGGCGGCTGGGGGGCGAGGCCGTCAAGCGGCTGCAGGCGGCCTAGGCCCCGGGCGTGATAGGCCCCGGCGCGATCGGTGTTTTCTGGGGCACCCCCACGGCCCGGGGGTAGGCGGCCGGACAGGGGCCGGCCGGCCGCAGCCAGAGGCCGTGGCGCACGCCCCGGCCCGCCGGCAGGTCGCAGCGCTGCACGGGATCCACCGACGCCCGCAGCACCCCCACAGCCGCCTCCAGATCCCGCTGGTCGTCGGTCCCCCATTGGCCTCGGTAGAGCAGGGCCAGGCCGTCGGGCTTCAGCAGGGGCACGAGGTACTCCGCCACCACCGGTGCGCTGGCCACGGCGCGGGCCATGGCGCGATCGAAGCGTCCCCGGCAGTCGGGGGCACGGCCGGTGCGCTCGACCCGTTCGCAGCGCAACCGCAGCCGACCCTCCAGCCCCAGGCTGCGGGCCATGGCACGCACCGCCTCCAGCTTGCGACCCACCGAATCCACCAGGGTGATCCGGGCCGTGGGCATGGCGATCGCCAGGGCCAGCCCGGGGAAACCGCCGCCGGTGCCCACGTCGATCAGCTCCAGGCCGTCCGGAACGCCGCCCGGGGCCGTGAGCAGGGGCACCCAGGGCCAGAGGCTGTCGAACACCTGGGCGATCCAGAAATCATCGCCTTCCACCAGCCGGGTGAGGTTGACCCGGCCGTTCCACAGCCGCAGCTGCTCCTGCAGGGCCACCAGCGCCGCCAGCTGGTCATCGGCGGGGGTCCAGCCCAGCGACTGCCAGAGGCCGGCATCGGCGGGGGGGCTGGGGTCGGGGCTGGCGGCCATCCGCTACGGCAATGGTGCTTCTCCCTAGGATCCCTCACGCCGGGCAGGGTGCCACCGCCGCCTCAGGGACCATGTCCTCCACAGCCAAGCCCTCCACCCCCACCCACTACCAGGTGCTGCAGCTGCAGCCCACCGCCACCGATCAGGAGCTGCGCCAGGCGTTCCGGGGCCTCAGCAAGCGCTACCACCCGGACACCACCGCCCTGCCGGCGAGCGAGGCCGAGGCGGCCTTCCAGCAGCTGCGTCAGGCCTACGCCGTGCTGAGTGACCCGGCCGCCCGACGGCTCTACGACGCCGCCCTGGCCCAGCCGGCCCCCCCGGCGCCGCTGCGGCCGACGCCGGTGTCCGTCGTCCGGCCCGTGCCGGTGCGCCGGGCCCTCTCCGGTGGCGAGTGGTTCGCCCTGCTGCTGCTGGCCCTGGCCCTGGTGCTCAGCCTGGTGCTGGGGCTCGGGGTGGCCTGGGCCCGCGGCACCGCGCTGATGGCCTGGCCCAGCTGGTGGTCGGACCTGGAGGCGGCATCGGCGCCCCCGGCCCCCCTGGAGCCAGTGCCCCCGGCCCCGCTGGCTCCGGCGCCCGAGGCGCCGCCGCTCCCTGAGCCGCCTGCCGCCTGACCATCCCTCCCCCTGTTGATCCGATGGCGACCCTGCCCCCCGCGCCCACCCCCCTCTACAACCACCCCCTGCCCGCCCTGGAGGACTGGCTGCGGCAGCTCGGCGCCAGCCAGTCGCGCAGCAATGTGGCCCACTGGGACCTGCACCGCCCCGAGTGGAGCGCCCGGATCGAGATGGACGTGGAGGAGTTGCGGGTGAGCTGGCACCAGGAGGGCCGCACCACGGCGCGCCAGTTCCCCTATGGCCTCTCGCGGGCCGATGTGGAGGCGGCGATCCTGGCGGGCCCCTGAGCACCCACCCACCCGCCCACCCAGCCAGCATCCGGCAGCTGCTCAGAGGCTGGAGAGGGCCGCCTCGATCACTGCATAGCAGTGGGCCAGTTGGTCGTCGTCGATGCAGAGCGGCGGCAGCAGGTAGACCACCTGCCCCAGGGGCCGCAGGAACACGCCCCGCTCCAGGGCCAGCCGCTGCAGCCGCGGCCCCACCGGATTGAGGTAGCCGGGGGTGTCGGTGGCCACCTCGAAGGCGGCGACGCAGCCCATCAGCCGCGGCCGCCGCACCAGGGGATGGCGCTCCAGGACCTCCAGGTGGGGACGGTGGCGCGCCTCGAACCCCTGGTGGCGCTCCGGCCGCTCCTGCAGCAGCTCCAGGCTGGCCAGGGCGGCGGCGCATCCCAGCGGGTTGGCGGTGAAGCTGTGGCCGTGGAAGAGGGTCAGGCCGGGGGCGGTGCCGATGAAGCCCTCGAAGATGGCCTCCCGGGCCAGGGTGACGCCCATGGGCAGGAAGCCGCCCGTGAGCCCCTTGGAGAGGGCCATCAGGTCGGGGCGGATGCCGGCCCGCTGGCAGGCGAACAGGTGGCCGCTGCGGCCGAAGCCGGTCATCACCTCATCGGCGATCAGCAGGGCACCGCTGGCGCGCACCAGCGTCTCCGCCCGGCGCAGGAACGACTCCCGCACCAGGGCCATGCCGCCGGCCCCCTGCAGCAGCGGCTCGAGGATCACCGCCGCGGTGGGCGTTTCCAGGAGTTGCTCCAACCGCTCGAGGGCCGCGGCCTCCCGCGCCTCCACCCCGTCGTCGCCCCACCAGGTGGCGGGCCAGGGGGCCCGGGCCACGGCGAACAGCAGCGGCTCGAACGCCTCCGAGAACAGGGAGCGCTCCCCCACCGCCATGGCGCCGAAGGTGTCGCCGTGATACGCCCCGTCGAAGGCGATCAGCTGCCGGCGCGGCTCGCCCCGGTTGCGCCACCACTGCCAGGCGATCTTGAGGGCCACCTCCACCGCCGTGGAGCCGTTGTCGGAGAAGAACAGCCGCTCCAGGCCGCTGCAGGCGGCCAGCCGCTCGGCCAGCTGCTCGGCGGCCGGGTGGCGGAAATCGGAGAAGCCCACCTGCTCCAGGGTGCGGGCCTGGCGGGCCAGGGCCTCGACGATGGCGGGCTCGCCGTGGCCGTGCAGGGTCACCCACCAGCTGCTGATGCCATCGATCAGCCGGCGGCCGTCATCCAGTTCGAGCAGGGCGCCCTCGCCGCGCACCACCCGCAGGGGCGGGTCGGCGGTGGCCACCTGGGTGAAGGGGTGCCAGAGGTGGGGATGCCAGCCGGGTCCGGTCACGGTGGGGCTCAGCGGCAGACCTCCGAACGGCGTTCGCCCCCGGTGGCGATCGGCCCGCAGTTGACCCAGCGGGTGACGCTGGTCTCGATGTCGGTGAACAGCACCAGGATGCCCGCACAGAGCGCGGCCACGGCAGCTGTCACGAGCAGATGCTTGCGGCTCATGGCTGCAGGCTACGGGCCAGGCCACTGCGCTGCCATTGCCGTGCCAGACCCTCCCGGTCGAGGGTATCGAGGGGCGGCAGCTCCGCCAGCACCGGCACGCCGCCGAGGGCTTCCAGGGTGCGGGGATTGTCCGGGTGGGGGTCGCCGTTGAGCACCAGTCCGAGCACGGGGATCGAACGCCGGGAGAGGGCCTCGAGGGAGAGCAGGGTGTGGTTGAGGGTGCCCAGGCCGCTGCGGGCCACCAGCAGCACCGGCAGGCCCCAGACGGCGATCTGCTCGATCTGCAGCCAGTTGCGCCGCAGGGGCACCAGCAGCCCACCGGCCGTCTCCACCACCAGGGGGCCGTCCCCGGCCGGCAGGGCCAGCCGGGCCGGATCGATGCTGATCCCGTCCCGCTCGGCCGACCAGTGGGGGGAGACCGGGGCGGTGAGGCGGTAGGCCTCCGGCCACACCCGCTCGGGCGGCAGCCCCAGCAGCTGCTGGACCCGGCCCGTGTCGCCGCCGCCGTCGGTGCCGCTCTGCACCGGCTTCCAGTAGTGGGCCCCCAGCCCCTGCACCAGCAGGGCGCTCACCACCGTCTTGCCCACGTCGGTGTCGGTGCCGCAGACGACCAGCCTCATGCGATCCTCCGGCCCACCAGCAGCAGCACGTCCCACGACATTGCCGCACCGGAGGGCCAGTGGCGCAGCAGGCGGCGCAGCTGGGCGGGGCTCAGCGGCGCGCTGCGGCTGCTGCCCGCGCCCAGATCGCGCAGGCGCCGCAGGGTGGCCAGGCCGCTGCCGGCCGGGCGGCTGAAGCGCAGGCGTTGCTGGAGGGTGGTGGCCAGGCCGGCGCGGCCCAGGGCGCCGATCAGCGCGTCGGCGTCGGGCAGCTCCAGGGCGGTGCAGGGCACCCCGGCGGCGGCGGCGGCCAGGCGCCACTGGGGAAAGCTGCCGCGCACGGGCACCGCCAGCGCCAGCCAGCCGCCCGGGGCCAGGGCCCGCCCCCAGCGCTCCAGTTCCCGGGCCGGCGCCTCCAGCCACTGCAGCGCGAAGCTCGACACCAGCAGCCCCGCCGGCTCCAGGGCGGCGGGCAGGCCGCCGTTGAGGTCCCACACCAGCGGCGGCGGGCCGGCGGTGGCGAGGGGATTGCGGGCGAGCAGCTCGGGGCAGAGATCGAGCTGGACCAGGGGGCGGCTGGCGAGGCCGGGGCAGTGGTGCAGGAGGGCGCGGCTGAGCAGGCCGCTGCCGGCGCCCAGGTCGGCCCGGGGGGCCTCGGGCGGTGGGGCCGGCAGGTCGCGGCAGAGGCGGGCGAGCCGCCAGGCGATGCCCCGCTGCAGGCCGGCCTGGCCCTCGTAGTCGGCGGCGTGGCGACCGAAGGCCCCGACCACCTGCAGGGGGAAGGCGCTCATGGGCCGAGGGTGTCCGTGATCCAGCGGCGCAGCTCCGTCGGCAGGGGCGCCTGCAGCAGGCAGTGGCCCGCCCCCTCGAAGCTGAGCACCTCCGCGTGGGGCAGGCGTTGGCGCAGCAGGGCCCGCGCCTCGGGCCCCACGATCCGATCGGCGCCGCCCTCCACGATGAGCACCGGCACGTCCTCGGGAAAGCCGGGCGGCAGATCGACGCAGGCCGCCAGACGCTCCAGGTCGTCGCGCAGCCGCTGCCGGCCCTCGGGCCCCACCGGCTGGCTGGCGGGGCCGTGGGGCAGGAGCTCGGGCGGGTCCGGCGACGCCGCCTTCTCCAGGAAGGCCTGCAGCATGCGCTGGGCGCGGCGGGCCGTGTCGGTTTCGTCGGGACCTTCGGCGAGCTGGGCCGCCATGCCGGCGAGGGCGGTCTGCAGCCGGCGGCCCTCGCGGCCCGGGGGCAGGAAGCGGGCGAAGCTGGCCAGCAGCACCACGGCCTCGGCCTGCTCCAGCAGCGAGGGGGGCAGCAGGTGGGGCCCCATCGAATGGCCGATCAGCAGCCGCCGGCCGCCGGGGGCCCACTGGGGACGCTCGGGCGTGCGGCCGCCGTAGCCCCGTTCGCCGCACTGCCAGTTCCAGTCCGGCGCGGCGAGGGCCTGGCGCAGCAGGTCCCAGCCCAGGCCGTCGCCGGCCCAGCCGTGCATGGCGATCACCTGCAGGGACGAAGCCGGGACGGCCTCAGGGGGCGAGGGCATGGCGGGGGGCGAGGGGGCCGGGCCCGAGCGCGGCCAGCAGCCGATCGAGGGAGCCGGTGGGGAGATCCTGGCGCAGCACCAGCCGCAGCCTGGCGGTGCCTTCCGGCACGGTGGGCGGCCGGATCGCCACGGTGAGCAGGCCGGCCGCCTCCAGCCGCTGCTGGGCCGCCAGGGCCTCGGCATCGGCACCGAGGAGCAGCGGCAGGATCGGCCCCACGCCGGGGGGCCGGGGCCAGCCCGCGGCTTCGATGGCGTCGCGCCAGCGGGCGGCCCGCTCCGCCAGGGCCAGGCCTGCGGACGGCGTGGCCTGCAGGTGAAGGAGGGCCGCCAGGGCACCGGCCGCCAGCGGCGGGGCGAGGGCGGTGGTGTAGCGGAAGGCGCCGCTGCTCTGCAGCAGCCAGTCGCCCACCAGGACGTCGCCGGCAAGGAAGGCGCCGCCGCTGCCGAAGGCCTTGCCGAAGGTGCCGCTCACGATCGCCACGGAGCCGAGGCCATGGGCCAGGCCGCGGCCACCGGGGCCGAGCACGCCGAGGGCATGGGCCTCATCCACCAGCAGGGGCGCGTCGTGACGAAGACAGAGGGCCGCCAATGCGGCGACGGGGGCGCTGGTGCCCTCCATGCTGTAGAGGCTTTCGCAGAGCACCAGCAGCCGGCCATCGGGCCGTTCACGCCGGGCGGCGAGCAGGCGGCGTTCCAGATCCGCCGGATCGTTGTGGGCGAAGCGCTGCAGGCGGGCACCGCTGGCGCGCACGCCCACCAGCAGGGAGTGGTGGATGAGCCGATCGGCCAGCACCAGGGTGTGGCGATCCGCCAGGGCCGACACGGCGGCGAGGTTGGCCTGGAAGCCGCTGGGGAAGAGCAGCACCCGCTCGCGGCCGAGCCAGGCGGCCAGGGCGGCCTCCAGCTGCTGGTGGATGGGCCGGGTGCCGGTGACCAGGCGGGAGGCGCCGGCCCCCAGACCACTGGCGGCCAGTTCGGCCGCGGCGGCCGCGAGCACGGCGGGATGGCGGCTGAGGCCGAGGTAGTCGTTGCTGGCCAGATCCAGCAGGGGGAGCGGGTCGCCGGGGGGTGAGGGCTGGAGGCTGGCGGCGGCGGCGGGCTCAAGGGTGCGCAGGGCGCGGCTGCGGGCGGCGGGCAGGGCCGCGAGGGCGTCGCCCAGCTGCTGGCGCCAGGGGGGCTGGGGGGCGGTGGGGTCGCCGCTCTCCGTGGTGGGGGGAGGAGGGATCAGGGCGGCCCGATACCAATGACAGAGGGCAGTCTGGGATGGGGGGTGGGTGAAGGCTCGATTCGGCCGTCACTGAACCCTTGGCAAAGCGTGACCGGGAGATGAAGACGTGCCCCGCACAGGTGTAGCCCGGGATACAGGTGGTTCACGGGTCCGAGAACCAGGGGCGAGCTATTCATGTGTGGGATGGATACCCTATGGCCTGACTGCGTTTGGCCGTGCTGATGTTCGGGGTGCGCCTGTGGTTCACGGAAAGGACAGGCGACTGGGGCGTGGTTACCGGAACCGTCTAATGATTAGTTAGGTGCCTGAGGAAGGCTTAATGATTGACGTCACAAGAGCAGAACAATTGTTTGGAATCCTCGCTGAAGTGACGGATCAGCCCCTCTATTAGGAATCTGCTCGAACTGAGCTGAGCGCCACGCTCGCTATCACAGCTCTTGAAATCGCACGATCGGTAAGAATCCTGTGCGCGGTGACTGCCAGGAAAGATGACGCCCCTGCCGTTGATCAGGCGGCCATGACCAAGGTAGCTGGATCAATGGCGTTTTCTGGACGCGGTGGATTGATCCAGACCACCTTCGGCTGACGCCAGCATCGGGTTCCGCGGCTCCAGCGGCG
>CALRMW020000017.1:0-82654 GCA_943369315.1 Synechococcus sp. UW140 | reverse complement strand
AGGCCGGGCTCCTCCTCCACGTCGAGGATCTCCTCGATGTCGTTGATGCCGAACTGGCGCAGGGCCTCGGCGGCCTCTTTCTGGATGCCGAGCATCAGCAGGTTGTTGCCGAGCTGGGGGCCGATCAGGAATTCGGCCGAGAGGTAGGCCACCACCCTGGCGGGGCTGGCCAGGATGGCGTCGAGACCCGCCAGGTAGCGGGTCATCAGCCTGTCGCGCACCGCGTAGCTGAGCGCCATGTAGAGGTCGTGGCGGTCGGCCTCCTGCACCCGCCTACCCAGGGAATAGAAGAGGTGCTCGACGAGGCCGTCGAGAAGATCCTTCGCCGCCAGGCCGTTGCGCTGGGGATCGGCGTAGGTGCCGGGCTCGGGGAGACCCATCACCGGGGCGAGGGTGCTGGTCATGGCTGGACGGTCATGGGCACACCCTCACCCTCACCAGGGATGGTTAAGACCCGGGGCAGGACCCGTCCCGACGCCTTGGCCACCGCGTCGCCTTGGGAAGATGGGTGGGCCTGCCAGCGATCCATTCCCGACCCTGAAGCCCAGCCCGGGGAGTCCAGCACTCCGTCCTCAGCTCCCGGGGCATCCTGCCCCCGGGAGGGCTCGGTGCTGATCTGTGGCCTCGGGTCCCTCGGCCAGGCCTGCCTGCTGCGCCTGCTTCCCTTTGATGTACCGCTGCGCTGCCTGGATCGAGAGCGACCGGACTGGCGCGATCCGCGCCTGGAGGAGCGCTTCGGAGCCTCGCTGGTGCTGGGGGACATGCGCCTGCCCCATGTGCTCTCCCAGGCCGGGGTCGAGACAGCCCGGGCCGTGCTGCTCCTGAGCACCGAGAGCACGGTGAACGTGGAGGCGGCCCTGCAGGTGAAGTTGCTCAATCCCTCGGCGGACCTGGTGGTGCGCTCCTCAGGCCAGCTGGCCAGCCTCGGGGCCCTGCTCGAGGAGCGCCTGCCAGGGGTGGCTGTGGTGGATCCCCTGCTGCTCACGGCCGGGGCCGTCACCGAGGCCCTGCGGCCTGGCAACCAGGAGGCCTGCTTCCGCGTCGATGGTCAGTCGTACCTGGTGGTGGAGGGGAAAGACCTGGATCGACGTCAGCAGCGTTGCCTGCGTCAGGTCACTGCGGACCCGGCCAGACCCCTGCAGGTGATTCCGATGGGGTCACACCACCGTCCGTCGGACGTCGTTCCCGCCACGACGGCCAGCGGCCGGTGGATGGCCCTGCGCCGCGGCCTGGGGGCACCGCTGCGGCTGTGGCGGCATTGCAGCCGGCTGCAGCAGGGCGGGTTGCTGGCACTCGTGGTGCTCATGGCCCTCGGCCTGGCCCTGTTTTCCGCCGGCGGTGGATGGCGCCAGGGGATGTTCGTCACGTTGTCCCTTCTGAAGGGGGAGTACGTCGATCCGGTGAACGTGATGCTGCACCCGGATGACGGCATTGCCGCCGCGGCCCCCTGGCTGATCGGTGTCACCCTGCTGTATTCCCTGGTGGGCACCCTGCTCACCTCTGCCCTGGTGGCGGTGATCCTGGAACGGTTGCTGCGGGAGCGCTTCGGATGGGGCCATCCCGGCCGTTTCCGGCGTGGCAGCCGCTGGATCCTGCTGGCCGAAGGGGAGGAACTCGCCGCGAGGGTGGCCGACAACCTGGTCAGGGACGGCCTGCAGGTGCTGCGGATCGACACACGACCCGTTCAGCCGCTGCACCGGTCGGGGATGGTGATCTTCCATCGCTGGGATGCGGCCCTCGCCGCACTGCAGCACTGCCGGCTTGAGGGGATCGGCCTGCTCTCCGTCGACCTGCTCGCCAACCTTCAGGAGACCTTCCAGCTGCAGAAGTCCTGGCCCGACGCCCGGTACGCGATCCTCTCCCACGCTGTCGAGGCGGCCGAACAGCTCGGAGACCTGCTCGGCGGCGTGGCGGTGATCTCCAGCATGGATCTGGTGGCCGATGCTGTTGTGGCCACGGCGTTCGGCGAAAGGGTGGAGGAAATCTGTCGGATCGATGGGGCCAACCATCTGCTGGTGCGCTACCGGATTCAGCAGGGCGATGGTCTGTGGGGTCTGAACCTCTCCCGGGTCGAGCAGGGCTACGGGGTCACCACCATCCATCTGTTGCGTCCGGGCCGCGGTTCCCCCCTCGTGTTGCCCTCCCTGGATCTGGTGCTGGCGGCGGGAGACCAGCTGGTCGTGCTGGCCACCCTGCGTCAGCTGCGGCGGATCGAGCTGGGCAGTCCGGATCCGCCTGGATGGCGCCTGCGCCTGCAGGGTGCCCCCCGGGATGAAGGTCGCTTCGAGGCCCTGCAGTCCCTGGCCAGGCATCTGGGGGGGGCACCGGGGGCGATGGCCCCTCTCATCGATGGCGGGGAACATCTCACCCCAGCCCTTGACCTGGAGCTTGCCGAACAGCTGGCGGAGGAGTTGCGCCGGCAGGGCGTACGCAGTTGTCTGGAAGCTGTTTCCGTGCGCGAATCCACCTCGCAGGAGGGCCACCGGGAATGAAGGACCCCACGCCTGCACCGGCCCGCTGGCTGCTCCACACGTTGCATTCCCTCAGGGACGCCCTGGAGCGCATAGAGGTGGAAGAGGCCGCCTGCCTGGGGGGCATTCACGCCGACTACCGGGCCAGCGCCCGCAACCTGTTGCATTTCATCGCCTTCCATCGCCTTGCCCATCCAGGCTTGCCGAAGGCGCTGCGGCAACGGGGGCTGAGTCCGCTGACTGATTGCAATGCCCACCTGATGTCCAGCCTGGAAGCGGTGATCACCGCCCTGGAAGCGCTTGAGGGGTTGAGTCCATCGGCGGCGGCGCAGCCGACCCGGCCTCCAGACCTGCCAGGGCACGCCGTCCTGCAGCACCATTGCGACCGGCTGTTCGGTGCCCTGGCCGCCGGGGGGCTCGCCGGCATCATGGTCACCCTGCCGGCAGAGGCTGCCGAGCGTCCTGCCCTGATCACCGATCTGCTGGAGGCGGGGATGACCATCGCCCGCATCAATTGCGCCCATGACGACCCCGTGGTCTGGGGTCGGATGGTGGAAGGGGTCACCCAGGCCAGGGTGGCCACCGGCCGCCCCTGTGCGATCGCCATGGATCTGGGGGGCCCGAAGCTGCGCACCGGCCAGCTGGCCCCCCAGCCCGCGGTGATCCGCGCCCGCCCCACCAGAGACCGGTTCGGACGGCCCATCCAACCGGTGCAGATCCTGGCGGTGCCGCCGGGAGCCTCGCCACCGCCGCGGGACACGCAAGCCGTGCTGTTGCCGGCGCGGCTGTTCAAGGCCAGGCGGCTGAAGGTGGGCGATCGCCTGCGAGGGCGCGATGCCTCCGGCCGCCAGCGGACCCTCACCGTGGTTCGGCGCGGCCCCGATGGGGTGCTGCTGCAGGCCGACAAGAGCTGCCGTTTCGTGACCGGCCTCGTGTTCCGCCAGCGGCAGGGGAATGCGCGGCTGGTCGTGGGTCCGCTGGCGCCGGTCAGCGGGGAACGGCTGTTGCGCCCCGGCGACGCCATCCGTCTGACGCCGGAGCTGGACCGGGGCGGCGGCACACTCCCCTGCACCCTGCCGGAGGTGTTCTTCGATCTGCGCCTCGGCGAGCGGGTGCTCTTCGACGATGGCCGCATCGGCGGTGTGATCCGGGGGGTGTCACCCCAGGAGGTGTTGCTTGAGATCACGGCGGCGCAGGCCAGGGGCAGCCGGCTCCGCTCCGACAAGGGAATCAATTTCCCCGACAGCGAACTGCGCACGCCAGCCCTCACCGCCAAGGACATCGAGGACCTGGCGTTCGCGGCACAGCACGCCGACATGATCAGCTACTCCTTCGTGCGCAGAGTGTCCGACATCGAGACCCTGCGCCAGTGCCTGGAGGACCGGGGCCGGGGGGATCTGGCGGTGGTGCTCAAGATCGAAACCCGACAGGCCTTTCTCAACCTGCCCCGGCTCCTGCTCGCGGCCATGGGCCACCGGGCCCCGGTGGGGGTGATGATCGCCCGGGGCGATCTGGCGATCGAGTGCGGCTGGGAGGCCCTGGCCCCGATTCAGGAGGAGATCCTGCGGATCTGCGCCGCGGCACACGTGCCCTGCATCTGGGCCACTGAGGTGCTCGACACGCTGGCCCAGCACGGCCATCCCACCCGCGCCGAGATCACCGATGCGGCCATGGGGGCACGGGCTGATGCGGTGATGCTCAACAAGGGACCCAACATCACGGCCACCGTGAAGGTGCTGGAGGCGATCGTGGCCCGCAGCGCCTTCGACAGGAGCGATCGCAGCCAGCCCCTGCTCACCTGCCTGGCGTTCCGGAGCAACTGCGAACCAGACGACCCGATGCCGTGATCGCCGCTCCAAGCTGATGGGAGTGAACGCTCAGCCCTTGGAGGCGTCGAACAGGGAATCGCGGGTGAATTTCAGGTTTTTCCAGATCTTCTTGATGCTCGCGTAGGCCTCGTCCTGGCTCATCTTTCCGTTGGCCTGAAGACCCACGATCAGACCGACCTGGTCGGCGAATGTCTCCAGATTCTGATGAAACACCAGCCGCTCCGGACTCCAGTCGCGGCCCCGATAGCTGCCGTGGGCCTCCATGGGGGATTGGACATCCCTTTCCTGCCGGCCGAGATCGGAAGGTCCAGTGGAGGGCTGGTTCGTCAACGCATGGACTACATCAGCCCTTCACCCTAGCGAGTCTCCATTAAGACCCCGTAAAGACGTGCGGCCAGCGCCGAAGGAGGCCCATGGACGGTGCCGATCGCGATACCCCGCGACGGACGGTTGCGGTTGAATCATGCCAACAACCGGTACGCCCGTGCTGCGACTCACTCCGGGGGCGCTCGATTCCCAGCGACTCGACCAGCGTCCGGCGGGCCTGCCCACCCACCTCTACGTCCATGGCGGGCTTGGGCCCACCCGCGCCGATGCGGTGGTCTGTCTCGCCTCCGGCCCGGTGCGAACGACCGCCGGCGACATCGACCGCCTGGTGGCGCTGCGGAAGGCGGGGACGCCGCTGTGGCTGCGCCTGCAGGGCCTCGGTGATCGTCGCTTCATCCTGGAACTCCTCGATCGCCTCGAGGTGCCGGCGGTGCTGCGCGCCCCCCTGCTCGAGGTGCCCCAGCGGCCCCAGGTGAACGGGCTGGAGGACCTGGTGCTGGTGGTGCTGCATCGGCTCAGCTTCGCCAAGGACCCTGCCCACCTCGTCAGTGAGCAGGTGGCCCTGGTGCTGCTGCCCGGCTTGCTGATCACCCTGGAGGAAGGCGGCGGTGGCGATCCCTTCCCGGAACTCACCGACTGGCTTCTCTCCCAGTCGGGATCCCTGGCGGACCGGGACCTGGACGACATCCTGCACTTCCTGATCGACGACCTGCTCGATGATCTGTTCCCGATGCTGGAGGCCATGTCCCAGAGGCTCGATGCCCTGGAGGAATCCTCCCTGCGTAATCCCCGCCCGTTGATCCTGCGCCGCTCCTACGAATTCCGCAGCAATCTGCGCATCATCCGCACCATGATCTGGCCCCTGCGCCATCAGATTCGGCTGCTGCTGCGCCAGCGCCAGAGGCTGCTGGGCACCGAGGCCCTGGAGGGCTTCCGGGACATGGCCGAACTGGTGGATCAGCTGTTCGAAGCCTGCGGGTCGCTGCGGGGCCAGTGCGATGCGATCACCCAGTCCTATGCCGCCAGCGTGGGCAACCGGATGAACCAGGTGATGAAGACCCTCACCATCCTCACCAGCATCTTTGCTCCGCTCACGTTCATCGTCGGCATCTACGGCATGAACTTCGAGTTCATGCCTGAGCTGAAGTGGCGCCATGGTTACGCCTTTGTCATGTTGCTGATGCTGCTGATCGCCTCGCTCCAGGCCTGGTGGCTGTGGCGCCGGGGCTGGTTCCAGGACTGGACGGGCCAGGGTTGAGCGGGCGCCGAC
Organism: Synechococcus sp. UW140; assembly: GCA_943369315.1. Lineage (GTDB taxonomy): Bacteria > Cyanobacteriota > Cyanobacteriia > PCC-6307 > Cyanobiaceae > Cyanobium. The sequence continues at coordinate 76,757 of CALRMW020000017.1, read as the reverse complement.
CCGACACCGCGGCGGCGGCGAGCCACACGCGACAGCCACAATCTGTCCTTAACCCAACCGCTTGGTCTTGTGGTGCAGGATCGGCCAAGACCCCTTCCTTTGCCGGTCCTGAACCATGGTCCTGAAGCTGTCTGCGACAGTCCGGTCGAGGGGCGTGATGGTCGGCGGCGGACTCGCCGCCCTGCTCGGTGCCTGGCTGGCGCCCCACCTGTCAGCGGTTCCCGCCCAGGCTCAGACGGGGGTCGCTCCAGTCGTGCGCATCGAGGGGTCGAGCACGGTCTTTCCCCTCATGGAAGAGGCGGCCCGCGCGTTCCTGGAGCGTCAGGGGGATCGCTCCGTCAGCATCGCCCTGAAGGAAACGGGCAGTTCGGCGGGAATGCGCAGCTTCTGTCGCGGGGAGATTCCGATCAGCAATTCCTCCCGTCCGATCAACAGCAAGGAACTCAAGGCCTGCGCCGCCAAAGGTGTCACCTTCATTGAACTGCCGATGGCCTTCGATGCCATCTCGGTGGTGGTCCACCCCAGCAACAGCTGGGCCAGCCGCATCAGCACCGCTGAGCTGTCCAGCCTCTGGAACCGCAAGGCCCAGGGACGGATCAAGCGATGGAAGCAGGTCAATGCGGCCTGGCCGGATCGGCCGATCAGCCTCTGCGGGCCCGGCAAGGACTCGGGAACCTTCGACTACTTCAACAAGGCCATCAATGGCGATTCCTCTAATTCCCGCACCGACTACACCGCCAGTGAGGACGATAATATCCTGGTCCGTTGTGTTGAGAAAAATCCCCTGGCCCTTGGCTACTTCGGTTTTTCCTACTACCAGAGCCGGGCAGCCAAGCTCAAGGCTCTCGCCGTATCCGGGCCCAGGGGAACCTGGCCACCGACCATCCCCAATGTGCAGCAGGAGCGTTATGTGCCTCTGTCGCGTCCCCTGTTCGTCTATATCAACGACAAGGACCTGAGGACCAGGCCAGAGGTTCGTCGCTTCATCACCTTCACGGTGCAGCGGGGGTTGCGTTTCAGTGAGAAGGCCGGGGTGATCCCCCTGCCTCCGGATACCTATCGTGTGGTTGAGTCCAAGCTCTATCGCCATCTGATCGGCACCTCCTTCGGGGGGGACCTGCCCATCGGGCTTTCGATCAATGAGGCGATCCGGCGCAGCTTCGAACAGATCCGCTCGAAAACACCCCGTTGAGGCCTTCGGCCCCTCCCATGGCCAGCCCGCACGACGACCATCCCTTCAGCAACGGAGCCTTCGCCGTTGATCTGATCGGCCGCTACACCCAGAAGCTGGTGGCTCTCCAGGGCCCCGTTCTGGCCGACCGGGACCCCGAACCCCTGCACCAGATGCGGGTGTCCCTGCGTCGTCTGCGCACCTGTCTGCAGCAGTTCGCCCCCGCCCTGCGGCTGCCCCGGGCCGTCGGCGATCCCCGGCTGGCCAAGACGGTGCGGCGGCTCGGCATGGCGCGGGATCTGGATGTGCTGCGCCAGCGGCTGGAGCAGGACCTGATGGATGAGCTGCCCGAGGTGGAGCGCAAGGCCCTCCGGCCGGTGCTGAAGCAGTTGCGGCGCGAGCGGGCCATGGCCTACGAGCAGCTGGTCACCACCCTGCGCAGCGGCGGTTATCTGAAGCTGCTCTCCCAGCTGCAGGGCTGGCTCCGGGAGCCCGATCTCACCCCGCTGGGGGCCCTTCCCCTGCGCTCCTGGACCCAGGAGTGGCAGGCCCCGATGGTGGCCGGCCTGTTCCAGCACCCCGGCTGGTTTATCGCCGACCGGCACGGCGACATGGAGCTCGTCCACGATCTGCGCAAGCGACTCAAGACGGCGCGCTACGGCCTGGAGAATCTCGGTGCCGTCACCGGCTCCCGCTGCCGGCAGTGGATGGCCGAACTGCGGGACCTCCAGGAGTTGCTCGGTGAGCTCAACGATTTCCAGGTCCTGGAGAAGGCGATCGACGACCAGCTGCCGTCGGGGCTGGCGCGCAGCGTGCCCGCTCTGGAGGCCCTGCTGCGGCATAGGGCCCAGGCCTGCTGGAAGCAGTGGCGGCAGCGGGCCGATGGGCTGATTCTGCCGGAGCGGCGCCGCAGCCTGTCGATGGCCCTGCTCGAACGCCGCTGCGAGGGGCTGCCGAAACCCAGCCTGGTGGCCCCGCCCGCCTTACCGAGCTCTTAACCAAAGCACTACCAGCCCTTTGCCCGTCCCTCGGGTGTCGCTGCATACAGTTCGCTGCATCCGATGCGCTTTCCCCGATGGTATTCACGCCCTCCCGTGAATCCGGCAGCAAGGATGGATTCCGCGAACTTCTCGAAGCGAACTACCAGAAACGCAGTCTGGTTCATGTCAGCGCCGGCAGCCATGTACCCCTGCTAAAGAACAACGTCTGGCTCGTTGTTCGCGGCATGGTGAAGCTCAGTGCCATCACCATTCACGGCGACGAGATGCTGCTCGGGCTGGCCGGCCCCAACGAACCCTTCGGCGATCCCCTCAATGGTGTCGAGGCCTACGCCGCCACCACCCTGGCCGACACCGACCTGCTCTGCCTCAGCTGCAGCGAGATCCGCCAGGACGGCACCCTGGCCGTGGCGATGCTGGAGGCCCTCGGCCAGCGCATCCAGCAGAGCCAGGCCCTGCTGGCCCTGATGGGGCTCAAGCGGGTCGATGAACGGGTCCGGGGCTTCCTCGAACTCCTGGCCAGCGAGTACGGCCAGCCCTGCGAATCGGGCCTGCGCCTCAACCTGCGCCTCACCCATCAGGAGGTGGCCAGCGCCCTGGCCACCACACGGGTCACCGTCACCCGGGTGATCGGCAGCCTCCGCGACGAGGGCTGGTTGCAGCTCGACGGCCAGCGGCGTCTGGTGGTCAGCTATCTGCCACGGCGTTGAGACAGTTCTGGGGTCTGCCCGCTGCGGACGCCGATAATGCCGTCATGCACCCCCCCCTCCTGGTCGTCGAGGACGATGACACGATCCGCGAAACCATTCGCGACGTCCTCGTTCTGGAGGGGTTCTCGGTCACGGCCTGCGGCAACGGCCGGGAGGCCCTGCGCACCCTCCAGGAATGCCCTCCGGGCGAGGAATTCTCCCTGGTGGTTCTCGATCTGATGCTGCCGGGGCTGGGCGGCCTCGACCTCTGCCGGCAGCTGCGCTCCGCCGGCAATCAGACGCCCATCCTGGTGGTCAGCGCCCGCGACAGCGAGACCGACCGGGTGCTCGGGCTGGAGGTGGGCGCCGACGACTACCTCATCAAGCCCTTCGGCCTGCGGGAGCTGGTGGCTCGCTGCCGGGCCCTGCTGCGCCGCAGCCGCTCGGTGGAGGTGCCTGCCAAGGTGTTCCACCACGCCAACCTCAGCCTGTACCCCGAGGAATGCCGCGTCACCCGCGATGGCCTCGAGGTCAACCTCTCGCCCAAGGAATACCGGCTGCTGGAGCTGTTCATGCAGAACCCCCGCCGGGTCTGGAGCCGCGACAAGCTGCTCGAGCGGGTCTGGGGCTACGACTACTTCGGTGACAGCAAGACCGTCGACGTTCACATCCGCTGGCTGCGGGAGAAGCTGGAGGTCAATCCCTCGGCGCCCGAGCACCTGATCACCGTCCGGGGCTTCGGCTACCGCTTCGGCTGAATGGGGGCTCTGCTGGCGGGTCTGCTGGGGGTGGCCCTGGGTTGGCTGCTGGCGCGCCGCACCAGCCGGCCCGGCCTGTCCCGTTCCGGGCTGTCGCACCGCCAGCTGCTGCGCTGGATCGGGGAGGCCCCCGACGGCTGGCTGATCCTCGACAGCGGCGATCGCATCCAGCTGATCAACCAGCGGGCCGAACGGCTGCTGGAGTCCCCCGGAGCGGGACTGCGGCGCCAGGAACCCCTCGATCGGGTCTGCCGGTCGCCCGAGCTGCTGGAGGTGGTCCGCAACGCCCGCCGGCGGGAGCGTCCCCAGCGGCTCGACTGGGAGCTCGGCGAGCAGCAGCTGGCCGTGTTCGTCCTGCCTGGGGACGACGGCTGGGTGGCGCTGCTGCTCCAGAGTCGCCGTTCGCTCGAAGCCCAGTTGGAGCAGCAGGAGCGCTGGGTGAGCGATGTGGCCCACGAGCTCAAGACGCCCCTCACGGCCCTGCTGCTGGTGGGTGACAGCCTGGCCGCCCACGTCAACGACGCCAATGTCGTGCTGGTGGAACGGCTGCAGCGGGAGCTGCTGCGGCTGCAGCGGCTCGTCGGCGACCTGATGGAGCTCTCCCGGCTGGAGAACACCCTGCCCGAGGGGGTGCGCCTGCGCAGTCGTGTCGATCTGCCCCAGCTGGTGCAGCAGGTCTGGCTCGGGCTGCGGCCCCTGGCCGAGCGGCGTTCCATCCGCCTGGAGCTCATCGCCGAGGGGGACCTGGCGGTGCTGGGGGATGGCTCGCGGCTGCACCGGGCCGTGCTCAACCTGCTGGACAATGCCCTGCGCTACAGCCCGGAGGAGGGCACCGTGTGGGTGGAGATCGAAGCGACGCCGGGCTGGTGCCTGTTGACCGTGCGTGACGAGGGCCCCGGCCTCAGCGAGGACGACCTCGAGCACATGTTCGAGCGCTTCTATCGCGGTGATCCCTCCCGGGTGCGCAGTGACCGGGGCGGCAGCGGACTGGGTCTGGCGATCGTCCAGCAGATCGCCGTCACCCATGGCGGCCGCATCCAGGCGTCCAACCATCCCCGGGGCGGGGCGGTGATGGAACTGCTGCTCCCCGCGGTGGCCTGAGATGGGGTGGCCAGAGATGGAGAGGACAGCTCCCGGAGCCGCAGGGCGGATGGCGGCGGTGGCCGATCCGGTGATCGCCCAGGTGGGGGCCCTGATGCGCCAGCGCCCGGACGCCCTCTCCCTGGCGCAGGGCATGGTCAGCTGGGCGCCGCCGGAGGTGGTGCGCCAGGCCGTGGGCCGGTCGATGGCGGCGGCCGACCGGCGGCACGACCGCTACGGCCCGGTGCAGGGTGAGGAGGCCCTGCTCGAGGCGGTCCGGCGGGAGCTCACCGAGGTGCGGGGGCTGGATCTGGAGGGCAGCGACCTGCTGGTGACCGCCGGCAGCAACATGGCCTTCCACGCCATCGCCCAGGTGCTTTGCGACCCGGGCGACGAGGTGCTGCTGCCGCTGCCCTTCTATTTCAACCACGCCATGGCGATACGCCTGGCCGGCGGCGTACCCGTGCCGGTGGCGGCGGGGCTGGTGCCCGATCCCGAGCGGCTGGCGGCGGCGATCACCCCCCGTACCCGCGCCATCGTGACGATCTCCCCCAGCAATCCCAGCGGCCTGGTGACGCCGCCGGAGGTGCTGGCGGCCATCAACGCCCTCTGCCACCGCCATGGGCTGCTGCACGTGAGCGACGAGGCCTATGCCGATTTCATCCATGGGACGGTGCCCCATGGAAGCCCCGGTCGGCGGCCGGGTAGCGGCGGGCACACGGTGTCCCTGTTCTCCCTGTCCAAGGCCTACGGCATGGCCGGCTGGCGTGTGGGCTACGCGGCGGTTCCCCGCCAGCTGATGGGGGCCCTGGCCAAGGTGCAGGACACGGTGCTGATCTGTCCGCCCCAGGTGAGCCAGCAGGCGGCGCTGGCGGCCCTGGAGGCCGGTCCGGCCTGGTGCCGGCCCCACATCGCGGCCCTGGGCGAGCGGCGCCGGCAGCTGTTCGACGCGGTGGCGGCGGCCCGCGCCGGCGGCCAGGCGGTGGAGCTGCTGGGCCCCCCCGACGGCGCCTTCTATGGCCTGTTGCGGTTCCCCTGCGGCCTGGGGGGCGAGCCGCTGATGCGCCATCTGGTACTGGGGCACGGCGTGGCCGCCCTGCCGGGCGACAGCTTCGGCCTGCCGCCGGCCGGCGGCCGGGCCCTGCTGCGGCTCAGCTACGGCATGCTCGAAGCCAGCGCCCTGGCGGAGGCCCTGGGGCGCCTGTTCGAGGCGCTGGCGGTGCTGCAGGCCGCCGGCGACTGACCCCCTGACCCCGCTCAGGGCCTGGCGCTGGAGGTACGGCTGTCGCCCGCGGCACGGCTCTCGCTGGCGGCCGCCAGTATCCAGAACGTGGACCCGTCCGGCCACAGCAGCAGCATCTTTCCGCCCGCCAGCACGGCGAGGGGATCGCTGAAGACCAGGCCGGCGCCACGGGCCTTGGCGAGCGGCAGCCGCCGCAGTTCCATCCCGTCCGGAGCGGCGGCCAGGCCGGCGGGGACCTCCCGGGTGGGCGTCGCCTGCTCCCACAGTGCGGCAACGGCGGTGGCCTCGGCCGCCTCGACCGCCCTGGCCTGCAGGGCCAGGGCGAGCATCCGGGAGGTCGCCGCCAGCTCCGCGCCCAGCCTGGTGCCGGCGCGCTCCTGGGGGGCACCCGGGGGCGCCGGGTTGGCCGCCGCTGCCCGCTCCCGGTTCCGAGCCTTGCCCCCATCGCCGCCGCGGGGGCCGGCGACCCCGCGGCGTGGTTGCACCGGCAGATCCATCGGCGGGGGCGGCGGCAGGGCGCTCAGCGGCGGCAGGGGCAGGGCCGTCAGGGAAGGCTCGCTTGCCTGCTGCCGGCTGAAGCGCAGCAGTTCGGGGGTGTCATCCGGCGGCGGGGCCGCCAGGGCGGGTGCTGTCCTGGCGGGCGGACGCAGGGTCGCCGCAACAAGAAGCCCGTTCAGGGCCAGGGCCCCGAGCAGGGGCAGCCGCAGATGGCGCCAGCGGGGGAGCCTGACGTTCATGGCAGCTGGAGCTCCAGAGGCAGGTCGGTGCGGCCCAGGCGCTCCATCAGCTGCTGCACCGATCCCCAGGGGACCTCCGGATCGGGGATCAGACGCAGGGTCGGCTGGCCAGGGCCGTCCTCGAGAGCCTTGAGCACGGCGGCCAGCTGAGCGGACGGGACCGGCTGGTTCCAGAGCCGCAGCCGACCATCGGCGCCCAGGTGCAGGCTGACGATCCCCTGGCTCGCCGGACGCTGGGCCAGCCGCTGGGGCACCAGGACCAGGGCCAGGGACAGCAGCACCAGTGCGGTGGCCATCGCCCCGAGGGCCACCGCGTCCAGGGCCGCCCCCCAGGGAGGTGTGTGGCCGGCGTCGGCGTTCATGGCCTCGCCTCCGGCAGGGCCAGCCCCACAGGCTGGGGGCTGATCGCCCGCAGGTGCGCCAGGGAGCGGGCCACCTCCCCCAGGGGCAGGCGGGCGGCCGGCAGGAAGTGGATCTCGCTGCCGGCCGGCTGGGAGCCCAGCAGGCCGGGAAGTCGGCCGCGGGACACGGGTTCTCCGTTGACGAACCAGCGATCCCCCGGCGCCTGCACGATCCAGACGGCGCCTGTCAGGGACGCGCCGCCCGGGGGGCGCAGCCGCGGCTGACGCTGGCGGGCCAGGTCGGCCAGCGCCGCCACCGACCCGCACAGCAGCAGGGTCAACCCCACCAGGGCGGCAAGGGCGTGGTTCATGCCAGCGGTCCCCAGGAACGGCCGAGGCGCTGCAGCCGCAGACACTGGCTGCGCCGCAGCCACTGGTTGGCGAACAGGCCGGTGCTGGCGGTCAGGCTCAGGATCAGGCCCAGGGCCGTGCTGAGCAGCACCTGGCCGAACCCGGCCAGGTTGGCCCCTGCCGGCAGCAGCAGCTGGGGGCCGAGGCTGGCGAGCACCTGCATCAGTCCGAGCACGGTGCCCACCAGCCCCAGCAGCGGCGCCAGCACGACGGCCGCCTGCAGCAGCGGTTCGCCGAAACGCATCTCCAGCTCCCAGTCCTCCAGCAGGCGCCCGGCGGCCGATCCGCCCTGGTCAGCCAGCACCCGTTCCCACTGTTGGCGCCTCAAGGCGCGGCTGCGCCACCAGTTCCACCAGTAGCGGCCCCGGTCGATCACCACGGTCACCACGGCGATGGAGAGCAGCAGCAGCAACAGGGCGATGGGTCCATGGATCCCGGGGACCGGTGTCTTCACCCCTGGTGACGCTTCATCCGACGGGGGCGATCGTATGGGCCGACGTCGCCCGGACGACGTGCCCCAGCTGCTTGACAGTCCCCTGGGATCGCGCGCTGACTAAGGTGCCCATGGACCGGATCCAGAGGGAGCACCATGAGCCCCATCCATGCCGATAACAGCCTCAGCATCGGGCAGACCCCGCTGGTGGAGCTGCATCGCGTCACGGAGGGATGCGGCGCCCGGGTGCTCGCCAAGATCGAGGGCCGCAATCCGGCCTACTCGGTGAAGTGCCGCATCGGCGCGGCGATGATCTGGCAGGCCGAGAAGGATGGTCTGCTGGGGCCCGGCAAGGAACTGATCGAGCCCACCAGCGGCAACACCGGCATCGCCCTGGCCTTCGTGGCCGCCTCCCGGGGCATCCCCCTCACCCTCACCATGCCGGAGACGATGAGCCTGGAGCGGCGCAAGCTGCTCACGGCCTACGGCGCCCATCTGGTGCTCACAGAAGGGCGGCTGGGCATGGGGGGGGCCATCGCCGCCGCCCGGGAGCTGGCGGAGTCCGAACCGGACCGCTGGGTGATGCTGCAGCAGTTCGTGAACCCGGCCAATCCCCGCATCCACCACGACACCACCGGTCCCGAGATCTGGACGGACACCGGCGGGGTGGTCGATGCCCTGGTCTGCGGCGTCGGCACCGGCGGCACCATCACCGGCGTCAGCCGCTACATCAAGACCACCCTCGGCCAGCCGCTGGTGTCGGTGGCGGTGGAGCCGTTCAACAGCCCCGTCATCCGCCAGACCATCGCCGGTGAGGATCTCCGGCCCGGTCCCCACAAGATCCAGGGCATCGGCGCCGGGTTCGTTCCCGCCAACCTCGACCTCAGCCTGGTCGACCGGGTCGAGGCCGTCAGCGACGAGGAGGCGGTGACCATGGCCCGCCGCCTGATGCGGGAGGAGGGGATCCTGGCAGGCATCTCCTGCGGCGCCGCCACGGTGGCCGCGCTGCGGCTTGCCAGGGAGAAGGCCTTCGAGGGCCGCACGATCGTGGTGGTGCTGCCCGACTCCGGCGAGCGCTACCTCAGTTCGGTGCTGTTCGAGGGTGTGTTCAACGAACGGGGCCTGGCGGCCGTCTGACCCCACCGACCGCTCGAGCGCCGCGAGGCCACCGCCGATGAGTTACCTGCGTCAGATCATGCAGCGGCTCCACGACCGCTCCACCGCTCCGGCCCCGGTCGATCGCTCCGGGGACCCTGCCGTGCTGGAGGAGCATCTGACGCTTTATGCCGCCCGGCTGGAGGGCTGCAGCGACGCCATGCTCCACTACGAGGCCGCCTGGCTGGAGCAGCACATCGAGACCCTCGAACTCTGCGCCCGGCAACCGACGATGCGCGCCAGCGCCGGGGGGGGCGAGCGGGTCGAGCGGCTGCTGCAGGAGAGCCTGCGGTTCCGCCAGCTGCTGGAGAGCGCCCGGGCCGCCAGGGGGCTGAAGGGAGAAGGGGTGCGGGCCGCGGTGGTGGCCAGCGAACATGCCTGGGAACTGTCCGACCCGGGACTCCGTCGGGCCTGGGGCTTTCCCGGCGACCCCCAGGGCGGCGCCGGGTCCTGAAGCGCCCGTGTCCCCGCTCGCGGACGCTGTTCGCTGCGATACACACCATCGCTTCAGCTTCCCCAAGGATTTCCTGATCGTCCTCCTGCGGCACCATGGCGAGCTTCACGATCAGCCTGGAAGGAGGGAAGTCCTTCAGCTGTCCCGACGACACCTACATCCTCGATGCGGCCGAGGAGCAGGGCATCGATCTGCCCTATTCCTGCCGCGCCGGGGCCTGCAGCACCTGTGCCGGCAAGATCCTCTCCGGCAGCGTCGACCAGTCCGACCAGAGCTTCCTCGACGATGACCAGATCGGCGAAGGCTTCGCCCTGCTCTGCGTCAGCTATCCCCTCACCGACTGCACCATCCGGCCGGGGGTCGAAGAGGAGCTCTGATCCCCCCGGTGGCCCTCAGCCCGCCATGGTGACGAACTCCTCGGCCACCGAGGGGTGCAGCGCCATGGTGCGGTCGAAGTCCGCCTTGGTGGCGCCCATGCCGATGGCGATGGCCGCCATCTGAATGATCTCGGCGCTGTGCTCGCCCACCATGTGGCAGCCCACCACCCGGTCGGTGGCGGCCTCCACGATCAGCTTGAGCAGCACCCGGGGGCCCCGGGCCGGCAGGGCCTGGGCCATGGGCCGGAACCGCGCCCGGTGCACCCGGATGCCGTCGGTGCCGAAGCGCTCGATCGCCGCCTCCTCGCTCAGCCCCACCCCGGCCAGTTCCGGCTGGCTGAACACGGCACTGGCCACCAGGTCGTGGTTCACCTGGCGGGGCTTGCTGCCATAGACGGTGTCGGAGAAGGCCCGGCCTTCGTCCACCGCCACCGGGGTGAGGTTGATGCGGTCGGTCACGTCGCCCACCGCATGGATGTGGGGCACGTTGGTGGTCTGGTCGGCATCCACCGGGATGCGGTGGCCTTCCACCGCCACCCCGGCGCACTCCAGCTGCAGCCCCTCGAGGAAGGGCCGCCGGCCCGTGGCCAGCAGCACGCCGCCGCAGGGCAGCACCTCGCCGCTCTGGGTGACCAGCTCCAGGGCGCCGGGCTGGCCGGTGATGGCGGCGGGGCTGTGGGCGAAGCGGATCTCGATGCCTTCGGCTTCCATGGCCTCCTGCACCGCATGGGAGGCCTCCCGGTCGAAGCCCCGCAGCAGGTGGTCGCCCCGCACCAGCAGGGTCACCGCCACGCCCAGGCCGTGCAGGATGCAGGCGAATTCGCAGGCGATGAAGCCCGCCCCCACTACCACCACCCGGTCCGGGAAGCGCTCCTGCAGGAACATGTCGTCGCTCACCCAGCCCAGTTCGGCCCCGGGGAAGCTGGGACGGTGTGGCCGGCCTCCGGCGGCGATCAGGATCCGTTCCCCCTTGAGCCGACGGGTGGCCTCGGAGCCCTGGACCACCTCGATGTGGTGGGGATCGGCGAAGCGGCCCCAGCCCCGCACCAGCTCGACGCCTGCCTTCTCCAGCAGGGCGATGTGCAGTTGGTTGAGCCGGTCCACCTCGCGGCGCACGTTGGCGAGCAGCACCGAGGCGTCCGGTCGGAAGCCATCCAGCTGCCAGCCGTAGCTGGCCGCATCGGCCAGCTGATGCCGGTAGGCCGAGCCGTAGACCAGCAGTTTCTTGGGCACGCAGCCGCGGATCACGCAGGTGCCCCCCACCCGGTCGCCCTCCACGATCGCCACCGAGGCCCCGTAGGAGGCCGCCCGTTTGGCGGCCGCCAGGCCACCGGAGCCCGCCCCGAGGACGATCAGATCGAAGCAGTCGGTCATGGCAGCAGGGCGTCGTGGAGCCGGGTGCCTTCCAGCATGGCGTCCCGGAGATCGGTGTCCCGCAGGTCGCAGCCGCTCAGATCGGCATCACGCAGGTCGGCACCTCCCATGTTGGTGCCGTAGAGGCAGGCGCCGCGCAGATCACTCCCCTGCAGCAGGGCCCCCTGCATCTGGGCGAAGCTGAGATCGGCCCCCTGGAAATCGGCCCCGCCCAGGTCGGTGCGCTGGTCAAGGCCGCCGCGGAAGTCGGCCTCCACCAGCCGGGTGGATCGCCAGCGGCTGTGGGCCCCGAGCACCCCCCGCAGGCAGCAGCGGTGCATCAGGGCGCCGCCGAAATCGGCCCCCTGCAGCCGGGCCGCCGACAGGTCGGCGTCGTGCCAGAAGGAGCCGCTGGCCTTGAGATCGGAGAGGTCGGCGCCCCAGAGCAGGGCCTGCTGGAAGCAGGCGGCCTCCACGTTCGCCCCCGCCAGCCGGGCATGGCCGAAGCGACCTTCCTTGAAGCAGCCGCCGTGCAGGTCGCAGTCGCCAAGATCCAGGGCCACGCCATCGAGATCCCCCAGCCGCAGGCCGGCGAAGTGGCGGCGGCCTCCGGCCAGGGCGCGTTTGAGGGCCTCCAGGTCGCTGGGGAGGTCGGCGGGAGGGTCAGAGGATGGCCGCAAGGGCATCGAGTTGCTGGCGGCGGGAAGCGAGCATCAGCTTCCGGGCCTGGGCCAGGAGCTGGAAGACGCCCTTGTCGATCACTTCATAGAACACCAGGCTGCCTTCGGGACGGCGACGCACCACACCGGCGATCGTGAGCAGCTTGAGATGCTTGGACACGAGGGCCTGGCTGAGGCCGGTCTTCTCGACGACGGCCGTGACGTTCAGGGGGCCCGGCCGCAGGGTCTCGAGCACGGTGAGCCGGTTGGGCTCGGAGAACACCTTGAAGTAGTCGGCCAGAGATTCCATCGACCGCAGCGCAGCCCGTGACTAGTGGAGGCTACCACGCTTACGTCTCAGACTGTTGATGCAGAATCGTGAAATCACAGGTCTGCTTCACATGGAACACGTAGTATCACGATGTCGTTATGACGTGAACCAACGTCGCCCCCTGATGACCGCCACCCTTTCTTCCCCTGCTGCGGCCCCCCACCTGCGGGAAGACCTGCTGACCCCGCGGTTCTACACGACCCAGATCGCCAAGGCGGCCCGCACGGATCTGGAGCAGCAGCGGCCGGCCTTCGACGCGATGCTCGCCGAGATGGAGGCGGACTACAACCGTGACCACTTCGATCGCAAGGCACCGCTGGACCGCCTTCGGGACCTGAGCCCCGAGGAGAAGGAGGCCTATGAGAGTTATCTGGTGCGCTCCTGCGTGTCGGAGTTCTCCGGCTTCCTGCTGTTCAAGGAGCTCTCCCGGCGGCTGTTCCAGGCGCAGCGTCCTGAGATGGGGCGGCTGTTCCAGCTGATGGCCCGGGATGAGGCCCGCCATGCCGGCTTCCTCAACCGGGCGCTGGTGGCTGAGGGCATCGAGATCGACCTGCCCAGCCTCAGCACCAAGCGGCCGATCACCTGGTTCCCTCTGAGCTGGGTGCTCTACAGCGTCTTCCTGTCGGAGAAGATCGGCTACTGGCGTTACATCCTCATCGACCGCCATCTCAAGGCCCAGCCCGACAGCAATTTCGCGCCGCTGTTCGATTTCTTCGAGCCCTGGTGCCAGGACGAGAACCGCCATGGCGACATCTTCAACATGCTGATCCGCTGCTGGCCGGCCCTGCGCCAGGGGCTGCGCGGCAAGCTGCTGAGTCGCTTCTTCCTGTGGTCAGTGTTTCTCACCCACAGCCTCACGGTCTGTGAGCGGGGCGAGTTCTACCGGATCCTGGGCATGGACCCGGAGGCCTTCGACGCCGAGGTGATGCGTCAGACCAACCGCACGGCCCGCCGGGCCTTCCCCTGGGTGTTCGATCTGGAGTCCGGCGGCTTCATCGCCCTGCGGGACCGCCTCGTCGCCTGCTTCCAGGAGATGGGTGCCGCCCGCCGCCAGGGGGCCGGCCCCCTGCGCCAGCTCGGCCTGCGGCTGCGCTTCGGCGGGCTGCTGTGGCGGCAGTTCTGGCAGCCGATGGTGCGGGCGGAGGCGGGCTGAGCACGGCTTGCCTGCGGTGTTTCCAGCGGATTGTCCAGCTTCTGTTCCCTTGCGTCCTTCCCCATGCCCCAGCCCCTCCTGACCCCCGCCTACCGCGACGCCTACAGCCGCATCAACGCCCTGGTGATCGTGGGTGAAGGCCTGGCGGACAGCCACTTCCGCCTGCTGGCCGGCCTCCTGCCGGAGGACCGGGACGACCTGATGCGGCTCGCCGCCATGGAGGGGCACCATGCCCGCGACTTCTCCGGCTGCGGCAGGCAGCTGGGGATCCGCCCGGATCTGCCGCTGGCACGCCGCCTGTTCGCACCGCTGCACCGGCTGTTCCGTGAGGCCGTGCGCAGCGGCGACCGCGTCAGCGCCCTGGTGATCCAGTGCCTGATCGTGGAAAGCTTCGCCGTGGCGGCCTACCGCTGCTACCAGCCGGTAGCCGACCCCTTCGCCGCGCCGATCATCCAGGCGGTGCTCACCGATGAGGCCGAACACCTCGAGTACGGCGGACGCTGGCTGGCGGCCTGGTTCCCGGAGGTGGCCGCACCGATCGCGGCCTGCTGCGAGCGCGCCCTGCCGACCGTGCTCGCCATGCTCCAGAGCGTCCGCGACGACCTGACGGCCATCGGCATCAATCCCGCCGACGTGGTGGGCGAATTCGTGGGCTGCTTCCAGGCGGCGATCGAGATGGTGGGCTTCCCCCCGTCCCAGGCCCGCGCTCTGGTGGCGCGACTGGCGGGCCGCTCGGCGCAGGCGGCGGCCGTCGGGTGACGGCGGCGCCGGTGGCAGTGACCGTCAGGGGGTGTAATCGCCACCACGACGAGGGCCCAATGTCCAAGGCTAGGTCTGGCTTTTCCTTGTCTCGCCATGACCACCACAGGCGCCCCTTCCACGACGACGGCGGCCCTTCCGGCCTTCGGGGACAACAGCCTATCGATCGGCCACACTCCCCTGGTCCGTCTCCATCGCGTTGTCGGTGACGCGAAGGGGAAGGTCTACGCGAAGATCGAGGGCCGCAACCCCGCCTACTCGGTGAAGTGCCGCATCGGGGCGGCGATGGTGTGGCAGGCGGAACGGGATGGTCTGCTGGGACCCGGCAAGGAGATCATCGAACCCACCAGCGGCAACACCGGCATCGCCCTCGCCTTCGTGGCAGCGGCTCGCGGCATTCCGGTCACGCTCACGATGCCGGAGACCATGAGCCTGGAGCGGCGCAAGCTGCTCGTCGCCTACGGGGCCAGGCTCGTGCTCACCGAGGGGGCCAGGGGCATGCCCGGAGCCATCGCCAGGGCCCAGGAGATTCACGCCTCCGATCCCCAGCGCTATGTGCTGCTGCAGCAGTTCGCCAATGCCGCCAACCCCCGGATCCACCACGACACCACGGGACCGGAGATCTGGGCATCCACCGGTGGTCGTGTCGATGCCCTGGTGGCGGGTGTGGGCACCGGCGGCACGATCACCGGCGTCAGTCAGTACATCAAGCGCACGCTGGGTGAGCCCCTCGTCTCCGTGGCGGTGGAACCTGAGGAGAGCCCGGTGATCAGCCAGACGCTGGCGGGCCAGCCTGTTCAGCCCGGCCCGCACAAGATCCAGGGGATCGGGGCCGGCTTCGTACCGTCGAACCTGCATCTCGATCTGGTCGATCGGGTGGAGCAGGTCAGCAGTGGGGAAGCGGTGGCCTTCGCCAGGCGCCTGACCCGTGAGGAGGGGATTCTCGCCGGGATCTCCAGCGGCGCGGCAGTGGCGGCGGCCGTCAGGCTGGCCCATGAGGAGGAGTTCGCCGGTCGAACGATCGTGGTGGTGCTTCCCGACTCCGGTGAGCGCTATCTGAGCACAGCGCTCTTCGAAGGCCTCTTCAATGAGCAAGGTCTGGTGGCCTGAAGGGCAGCGAAGGTACACACCGATGTGGGTGAAACTACGTTGCTCAGCGAATTGATCAGGTGATGATCGGAGCGTCCCGCATCGGCCCCATGACGCACCTTCACGGTCAGGATCTCCAGCACAGAGCGGAAGCCGCACGCCTCCATATTCAGGAGGTTGATTCCGCCGACGTGAGGAGACTTGTGGATGACGGAGCCATCCTGATCGATGTCCGCGAGGCGGAGGAGTTCGAGACGGGCCACTTGCCGGGAGCGAGGAATGTGAGCGCATCGATCCTTTCTCAACAGGCCTCCTTGATCCTCCGTGACCCGTCCGATCCGGTGGTTCTGATCTGTGCCGGTGGAAACCGAAGTGCCATCGCAGCCTTTGAACTGCAGGACCTCGGGTACAACGGTGTGGTCTCCCTGAAGGGAGGGCTGCGGGAGTGGCCTGAGGCTCTTGTACGCCCGGCTGCATCCGGACGCTGACGTGATTTCATCACCCTGTCAGTTTCCGTCCCTCCCCCTTCTTGATCAGGATGAGCGCATGGGCGAGATGGGCTGGAACCTTGCAGGAGTCGTCGACTCCCTGCGGGACATCCGAGAGCAGTCGTCCCTGCTGTGGCAACATCCCAACACCCTCGTTCCCCTGCCTTCAGCCCGTGCCCTGAACCAGGTCCTTGTTGGTCTCAGCGCCGCCCTCTATCCCCATCGTCTGGGCCTCCCGGAGCCCGATCTGCTCGGCTCTCCCAGCTCATCGACAGCGACCGACTACTTCGTCGGTCACACCCTCGATAAAAGCCTCAGGGAACTGCGTCACCAGGTTCGCATTGAAATCAAGTCCCGCCGATCCCTTGTCCATGGGAATGGCCAGGATTGCACGCCCGATCAACAGGCGACCGAGATCGTTGCTGCCTTTGCCACACAGCTTCCACGCATACGATCTCAGCTCGACTCCGATCTGCATGCGGCCTTTCGTGGCGATCCCGCCGCCAGCAGTATCGAGGAGGTGCTGGTCTGCTACCCAGGCATGAAGGCGATCACCGATCATCGCTTCGCCCATGCACTCCACCAACTGGGAGCGCCTGTGGTGGCGCGAAT
The DNA here is from genome assembly GCA_943369315.1 of Synechococcus sp. UW140. Lineage (GTDB taxonomy): Bacteria > Cyanobacteriota > Cyanobacteriia > PCC-6307 > Cyanobiaceae > Cyanobium. Next base: position 60,466 of record CALRMW020000017.1, on the reverse strand, counting down.
CATTGCCGAGCTCTCCCATTCCACTACTGGTGTGGACATTCATCCCGGAGCCGTGATCGGTGACAGCTTCTTCATCGACCATGGCTCGGGTGTGGTGATCGGAGGGACATCCATCATCGGCAACAATGTGCGGTTGTATCAGGCCGTCACCCTCGGGGCGAAGCATTTCCCCGTTGACGAGCATGGGCAATTGGTCAAGGGTGAGCCCCGCCATCCGATCGTTGAGGATGATGTGGTGATCTATTCCGGAGCCACGATCCTGGGCCGGGTGACGATCGGTAAGGGCTCCACGGTCGGCGGCAATGTCTGGTTGACAAGCAGCCTTCCGCCTGGCACCACCATCACCCAGGCCAAGGCTCTCTCTGAGACCTTCGGTGAAGGTGCCGGCATCTGAACCGCTGTGATGCATCGCTGCCCTGAAGGGCGGCGTCCATTTCGTTTCTCACTTTCTTCATCTCCATGGCAACGAACAAAACAACCCACCTGGCTTTGGGTGATGCCGCGGCACGCCAGCTGGCGAATGCCACCAAAACGGTCCCACAGCTGCTCGGAATATCACCGCGTTGGCTGGTGCCGATGCTCTCCTGGGTGGGTGTCGAGGCCGGCATCTATCGCGTCAACAAGGTCAAGGATGAATCTCGGGTTCTCACGGCATGTTCACAGCGCGATGAGATTGATCTGCCCGAAACCTTCGTTGATTATGAGGAGGAGCCCCGTGAGTACTTTCTCAGCGCCGTCACGACTACGGTGGATATCCATACCCGGATTTCCGATCTCTACAGCAACCCCCATGATCAGATCCAGCAGCAGCTGCGACTGGCGATCGAAACGATCAAGGAGCGCCAGGAGAGCGAACTGATCAACAACAAGGAGTATGGGCTGCTCAATAACGTCATTCCTTCACAGCGTATCCAGCCCCTGGCCGGTGTTCCGACTCCGGACGATCTGGATCAATTGATCACCAAGGTTTGGAAGCAGCCTGCCTTCTTCCTGGCGCACCCCCGTACCATCGCCGCCTTCGGCCGGGAATGCACCCGTCGGGGCGTGCCTCCGGCGACGGTGACCCTCTACGGCTCACCCTTTATCACCTGGAGGGGCCTGCCGATCATCCCCAGCGACAAGCTGAGGATCGAGGCGGGTCGCAGCAGCATTCTGTTGTTGCGCACCGGTGAGGCGCGACAGGGGGTGGTGGGGCTGTATCAGCCTGGCCTTCCCGGCGAACAGGGCATGGGGCTCTCGGTGAAGTTCATGGGTATCGGACGCAAGGCGATCGCCTCCTACCTGATCTCTCTCTATTGCTCGCTGGCCGTTCTCACCGAAGACGCCATCGCCGTGCTCGAAAACGTTGAAGTGGACAAATTCCATCACTACCAGCATGACTACCGCTGATCACCGCGGGGGCAGTGACGGGGCGGCCATTCCCCACGGTTTCCCCAGTGAGGCGGAGTTGGGCCGTCTGGCCAGCCTGATCCAGGCCCAGCTCTCTGGCCATCCATCCCAACCCGTGGAGTCCCTTGTCCAGGTCCCGGACGCTTCGGATGGTCTTTCCTCAGACCCACCAAGGAGCCTGGCCGGCTCGGGAGGTTCCGATCTCCTTGTGGATCGTCAACTGCGTGATGACGTCTCCGCAACTCATCTCTCTCCCCAGGTGTCTGAATCGGTGGATCCCCATGCACTGACGCCCCTCGCCGTTGACATTCCCCATTCCTTCCCTTCCTTGCAGGGGGTGATCAGCCAGTTCCCCGTGGCGATGGACCTGCCCTACTTCGTGGCAGAGCGCGCCCCATCCCCCTCTCGCCTCCCCACCTCGGAGTCATCCCAACCCGAGGCCATGGCCGGGGCACCACTGGGGGTCTCTCCGCTGGACCTGACCCCGCAGGCTTCCCACACCGCCCAACCCCTTGATCCGGCCTACCTGCGGCGCGACTTCCCCATCCTGCAGGAGCGGATCCACGGCCGTTCGCTCGTCTGGCTCGACAATGGCGCCACCACCCAGAAGCCTCTGGCGGTGATCAAGCGCCTGGAGCGTTTCTATCGCAGCGAAAACTCCAACATCCACCGGGCGGCCCATGAGCTGGCGGCCCGCGCCACCGAGGGCTATGAGCAGGCGCGTGCCACCTGTGCCCGCTTCCTGCACGCGGCCAGCAGCGAGGAGATCGTGTTCCTCAGGGGCACCACCGAGGCCATCAATCTGGTGGCGCAGTCCTGGGGTCGGCACAGCATCGAGCCGGGCGATGAGATCGTGCTCACCCATCTCGAGCACCACGCCAACATCGTGCCCTGGCAGCAGCTGGCCCACGAGAAGGGTGCCCGTCTGCGGGTGGCCCCAGTGGACGACAGCGGTCAGGTGATCCTGGAGGCCTATGAACGTCTGTTCAACGCACGCACGAAGCTGGCGGCCTTCACCCAGGTGTCCAATGCCCTCGGCACGATCCCTCCCGTGGAGGAGATGATCCGAATCGCTCACCGGTATGGGGCACGTGTTCTGCTGGACGGAGCCCAGGGCATTGCCCACATGCCGGTGGACGTCCAGGCCCTGGATGTGGACTTCTACGTGTTCTCCGGCCACAAGATCTACGGGCCCACCGGCATCGGCGTCCTGTACGGAAAGCGCGATCTGCTGCAGTCCATGCCCCCCTGGCAGGGGGGCGGCAACATGATCCGCGACGTCACCTTTGAGCGCACCCTTTACCAGGATCCGCCCCAGCGCTTTGAGGCCGGTACCGGCAACATCGCTGACGCCGTGGGTCTGGCCACGGCCCTGGAGTACGTGGAGAGGATCGGCATGCACGCGATCGATCGTGCCGAGCAGGATCTTCTGGCCTATGCCACGCCTCAGCTGCTCGCCATCCCAGGTCTGCGGTTGTTCGGTCGTGCGGATCACAAGGCTGGCGTGCTCTCGTTCCTGCTCGATGGCCACTCCCCTGAGGCGGTGGGGTCGGTCCTCAACCAGGAGGGAATCGCTGTCCGTGCTGGCCACCACTGTGCCCAGCCGATCCTGCGTCGCTTCGGCGTGGAGAGCACCGTGCGGGCGACGCTGGGTCTCTACAACACCCACTCCGACGTGGATGCCCTGGTGGTCGCGCTGCGGCGCCTGGCTGCCTGAGCTGGCCTCCAGATCGGCGTCTGCCGTTGTAACCGTCGGCGCTGGATGGTGTGCTCCGGATCACGATAGATGGGGGTTCAGATCCTTCATCTGTGGAGAAGACTCTGGAGTTTATCGACACCAACGTGGTTGAAACTACATTGATCGCGAATGTAGTGACCCTTTGTGAAGTTGGCTATGAACGATGTGCCCTTCTCCCTTGAGAATGTCCACATGCGATGAGCCCTTGAGGCTGGACTTTCCGGCCGGAGCGGTCACCGCTTTTCACTCACCCCGTTCCCATCTCGGGAGAAACAGTCACTGCCATGACCTACGACGCCTTCACCAAGCTCATCGCCCAGGCCGATGTGCGCGGTGAATTCCTCAACTCCGGACAGCTGGAGGCCCTTTCCGGCATCGTCGCCGACAGCTTCAAGCGCCTGGATGCCGTGAACCGGATCACCTCCAGCGCCTCCGCGCTCGTCACCAACGCGGCCCGCGAGCTATTTGCGCAGCAGCCCGCCCTGATTGCCCCCGGTGGCAACGCCTACACCCATCGTCGCGTCGCCGCCTGCCTGCGTGACCTCGACATCATTCTCCGCTACATCACGTACGCGGTTTATCTCGGTGACGCATCGGTGCTCGAAGACCGCTGCCTCAATGGTCTGCGCGAGACCTATCTGGCCCTGGGAGTGCCCGGAGCGTCGGTGGCCGAAGGCGTCCACCTGATCAAGGGACCGGCCATCGATCTGGTACTGGACCGCAACGGCATCACCCAGGGTGACTGCTCCGCGCTGGCCTCTGAGATCGGCACCTACTTCGATCGCGCCGCCGCCGCCGTCAGCTGACGGCCTTCCACCCATTCACCTCTGCCATTCATCCCGTCATGTCGAAGACTCCCCTCACCGAAGCCGTTGCTGCCTCCGATTCCCAGGGCCGCTACCTCAGCAACACGGAACTGAATGCCGCCTTCGGTCGCTACGAGCGCGCCAAGAACGCCCTCGAGGCCGCCAAGGCGCTCACCGCCAAGGCTGACGAACTCGTCAACGGTGCCGCCCAGGCCGTCTACAACAAGTTCCCCTACACCACCCAGCTCCAGGGCAACAACTACGCCTTCGATGCCCGCGGCAAGGCCAAGTGCTCCCGTGACATCGGCTACGACCTGCGTCACATCACCTACTCCCTGGTGGCTGGTGGCACGGGCCCCCTGGACGAGTACCTGATTGCCGGTCTTGATGAAATCAACCGTGCCTTCGAGCTCTCCCCCTCCTGGTACGTGGAAGCCCTGAACCACATCAAGGCCAACCACGGCATCACCGGAGACCCCGGCGTCATCGCCAACAACACCATCGACTACGCGATCAACGCACTCATCTGAGACCACGCGTCCCACGGTGCCACCGGGGCCCTCCAAGGGCCCCTTTTTTCGGGTGCTTCTGGCCCATGGCTCCACCAGCCATCCCCTCAGAACCCCGCCTCATCGAGCATGCCCCGCAGCACCCCGGCGCTGTGGCGCAGCTGCCCCATCTCCTTCTCGGTCAGGGCCATCTGCACCAGGGCGGCGGCGCCACTGTCGTTGACGATCGTGGGCAGGCTGAGGCAGACATCGGGCAGGCCGTAGTGGCCGTGGCTGCGGCTGCTCACCGTGAGCATCTGGTCCTTGCTGCGCAGCACCGCCTCGACGATCTCGGCGGTGGCCAGCCCGATCGCCCAGGAGGTGCTGCCCTTGAGCCGGATGATCGCGTAGGCCGCCTGGCGCACCTCGTCATGGAACAGCTCCTGAAGCTCAGGATCCGCCAGGGTGCGGCTGCCTTCCCAGCCCCCATCCACCAGCCCCGAGCCAGCCACCACCACCTGGCTCCACACCGGCACCTCGGAATCGCCGTGTTCGCCGATCACCCAGGCCTGGACGTCGTGGGGATCGATCCCCAGCCGGCGACTGATGGCCATGCGGAAGCGGGCGGAATCGAGCACGGTGCCCGAGCCGATCACCCGGTGGGCGGGGAAACCGCTCAGCTGACCGGCGATGTGGGTGAGCACATCCACCGGATTGCTCACCACCAGCAGCACCGCCCGGGGGCAGTGGAGCGCGATCGGCGGCACGAGCCTGCGGAACAGGGCCGCATTGCGCTCGATCAGCTCCCGTCGCGACTGGCCCGGCTGCTGGGCCACACCGGCGGTGATCACCACCAGATCGGCATCCCGTCCCTCCTCCTCCACACTCCCGGCCCGCAGATCGGTGCGGGGCAGAAACGGCAGGCCGTGGCAGAGGTCCATCACCTCCCCCTCCAGCCGGTCATGGGCCACATCCACCAGCACCAGCTCCTCCTGGCAGCCCCGATGCAGGATCGCCACGGCGCAGGCCATGCCCACGGCGCCGCAGCCCACGATCACGACCTTGCGGCCGGGGAGGGTGCGGCCCCGCGCCTGGGCGCCGGTGGGAAGGAGCAGGTTGCAGAAAGGGGCGGCTGAGGCGTCGCCGACGGCCGGGGTGAGATCAGGCACCGGCGGCAGGGGCCTGGGGGTGGCTCGAACGGGTCGTTGTGGTCGGGTTCAATGCGGTTGGGTTCACTGCGCCTCCGCCCTGGGAATCAGGCCGTCAGCCCAACAGAAACACCGGCGAGCGTTGCTGTCACGGCCCCGGGACCACCGCTGGGGGTGTTCCCCGAGGCCAACGGCCGGACGCCCCCGGCGCCGGGATCCCCCCTCTAGGTCCTGTCGGCGCGAGCGGTGATGGTGGCGGTGTCGGCGGCCGGCGCCCGGGGCGGCAGTGCTGCCGCCCGCTCCTGCAGCCAGCCTGTCGGTAGAGCGAGCGTCCCGGCGCAGCCGCCGAAGCGCAGCTGCAGCCAAGTGATCACCGCTGCGTCACCGGCCACGATCGCTTCGATGGGCTCCTGTGGACTCCCCAGGTCCTGGTCTTTCGCAGGTGGATGGCGAAAGGCCTGAGCCAGTCGCAGCTCCTCCACCAGCTCCGGCCCCAGGTACCAGAGCTCCACGTCCGCGCCCTTGCGCTGGCGGCGTTCCTCGATCAGTTCCCGCAGCTGGCCGTCCTCGCTGAGCTGGCCCCGTGGGGCCACCAGAAAGGAGAGGGAGCGCAGGGGTGCGGCGGGCGGGGCCTGGGTGGTGGTGGACATGGCGGAGCGGGGTGCGGAGGGGACGGAAGTGGGGAGCGGATGCGGCGGTTGCAACGAATTTGTTGCCACAGAAGTGTGGAACAACAGTACCGTTATACCGTAAGTAGCAGCGCCCCTCCGGGCCCGTTCTCCCCCAGCGCCGTTCCCCATGACCACCGCCATCCCTGCCGCCATCTCCGACCATGCCGGGCCCGCCGATGTGCTCGCCCGCAAGGGGTTCGGCCCCCGGGTGCGTCGGCTCCATGGCCGCATCGGTGCCGCCCACCATCAGGCCGAGGGCATGTCCTTCTCCCGCTCGCTGCTGGCGGGGCAGGCCCACCCCCGTCAGCTGGCGGCCCTGATCCGTGCCCTCGCCCCCGCCTACGGCCTGATCGAGGCCCAGGGCCCGCTGCTGGCTGCCGCCCTGGGAGCCGAGGGGTTCCCCTGGGCCGATCTGGCCCGCAGCCAGGCCCTGCACCAGGACATCGCCACGCTGGCCGTTGTCCCGGCCACACCCGCCTCCGCTGCGGCCGCGATCTGGTTGGAGCATCTGCAGCTCCTGGCCCAGCAGGCCCCGCACCGCTTCATGGCCCACGTCTACGTGCGCTACGGCGGCGACCTCTCCGGGGGCCAGCAACTGGCCGAGCAGGCCAATGCCATCCTCGCCAGCCATGGCCTGCCGCCCCTGCAGTTCTGGCAGTTCCAGCGCCCCATCCCCGAGCTGAAGCAGGAGCTGCATGACGCCATCGAACGGATGGACCTCAGCGAGGACGAGGAGCTGGAACTGCTGGAGGAATCGGTGATCGCCTTCCACGACACCCAGCGGTTGCTGGCGGAGCTGGGGGACCTCACCGCCTAGCCGCCCCGCCCGTCCCCCTCTCCCCCTTCCTCCAGTCCCATCCCCTCGCCATGACCCCTGCGGCCACCGTTTCCCCGCGTCCCACCACCCCGATCGATCTGCTGCTCAAGCACGACCGTCCCGTCCCCCGCTACACGAGCTACCCCACGGCAGCGGCGTTCCACGGGGGCGTGAGTTCGGCCGATCTGGAAGCCCAGCTGGCCCGCCCCACGGATGCGCCGCTGTCGCTCTACGTGCACGTGCCCTTCTGTCGCAACGCCTGCTGGTTCTGCGGCTGCAACCGCATCACCACCGGCGCCGGTTCGAAGGTGGTGGATCCCTACCTGCAGGCCCTGGAGGCGGAACTGGAGCTGATCAGCCGCCATTCCGCCCAGCGGCGGCGCCTCGCCCAGCTGCACTGGGGCGGGGGCACCCCCAACTATCTGACGATCTCCGAGCGCCGGCGGCTCTGGGGGCTGATCGAACGCCACTTCGATCTGGAGAGCGATCTCGAGGCCTCCATCGAGGTGAATCCGGAGGCCCTCAGCCGGGAGGATGTGATGGAGCTGCGCCGCCTGGGCTTCTCACGGATCAGCTTCGGTATCCAGGATGCCGACCCCCTGGTGCAGAAGGCGGTGAACCGGGTGGTGCCGGTGGACCAGCTGCGCCGGGCCATGGCCTGGATGCGGGAGGCGGAGTTCGCCAGCGTCAACGTGGATCTGATCTGCGGTCTGCCGCTCCAGACCCCGGAGCGGTTCGATGCCACCCTGGCCCTGGTGCAGGACCTGCGCCCCGACCGGGTGTCCCTGTTCTCCTTCGCCTACCTGCCCGAGCAGCTGCCCCTGCAACGCAGGATCGCGGCGGAGGATCTGCCCAGCCAGCGCCAGCGGCTGCAGATGCTCGACAGTGCCGCCGCCCGCCTGGGCGGGTGCGGCTACGACGCCATCGGCATGGACCACTACGCCCTCTCCGGCGACAGCCTGGCCGTGGCGGCCCGCCAGGGGCGCCTGCACCGCAACTTCCAGGGGTACACCACAGGCGGGGACCTGGAGCTGCTGGGGGTGGGCCCCACGGCCATCAGCCAGTTCCCCGGACTCTTCAGCCAGAACCAGCGGGATCTCAAGGCCTATGCCGCCAGCATCGCCGCCGGTCAGCTACCGGTGGAGCGGGGGCTGGTGGTGAGTGATCCGGAGGTGCTGGAGCGGCGGGAGCTGATTCGGGAGGTGATGTGCCATTTCCGGGTGGCGATCGATCCGGAGCGCTACGCCGCCGAGTGGGCCGCCCTCGAGGAACTGGCCGACGACGGCCTGGTGCGGCTCAGCCAGGCCGATGGCCGGGGCCTGGTGGAGGTCACCGCCTCGGGCCGCTGGCTGATCCGCACCGTGGCGGCCGTGTTCGACCCCTCCCAGCGCCAGGCGGCCTCCGGCTCGCGGCTGATCTGAGCGGCCTCAGCCCTCCAGCACGCAGTTGATCTTCAGCTCGAAGGGCACGGCGCTGGCGGGCAGTCGCAGCAGCTGGGCGGTGAGGGCGGCCAGGTCCTCCGGCTGGGTCATGGCATCGGCCGGCAGGGCCGTCACCTGGGCGGCCATGGAGGTGTTGACCCAGCCTGGGCAGATCGCGGTCACCCGGATCCCGGCGTCCCAGCCCTCATTGCGCATCGACTGGCACAGGGCCATCAGGGCGAACTTGCTGCACGGGTAGGCCGCCAGGGAACCCTTCACCCGCTGGCCGCTCATCGACACCAGGGTGATCACCCGTCCGTCGCCGCTGGCCATCAGTGCCGGCCAGGCGGCCCGGGTGAGCCACCAGGGGCCCATCAGATTCACACGCCACAGGTCCTCGATCTCCTCTTCGCCGCCTGGCGGAAACAGCAGGCCCAGCCGGGAGAAGAGACCGGCGCAGTGGATCACCCCGTCGATCGTGCCGAAGTGGGCCAGCGTCGCCTCCACCCAGGCCGTTGCCTGGCCGGGGTCGCGGGCGTCGTAGGGATGCACCATCACCCGGTCTTCCCCCTGGCGGGCGGCCTCCCGGAGCGGGCCCTCCGGCAGGGCGGCGGGATCGCGCAGGCCGAGGCTGAGCCGATGGCCCTCGGCCAGGGCCCGTTCTGCGATCGCCCGGCCGATGCCCCGGCTGGCGCCGCTGATCAGCAGGGTGCGGGTCTGCTCCATGGCCGGCGACGGCGGTGGCGGGTCCGGAAATCCTGGCGGATGGTCAGGGCAGCGGACAGCAGGACGCGCCGGGAGCCCGTCAGGAGCCCAAAAAAAGAGCTGACCGTCATGGCCAGCTCCGGGTGGTGAACGGTGGAGGCGCCGGTGTCGGCGGCCGCGGCTCAGAGGGTGGATTCGCCGGATTCGCCGGTGCGGATCCGGATCACCGATTCGACCGGGGTGACGAAGAGCTTGCCGTCGCCGATTTCACCGGTGTGGGCCGCTTCGGTGATGGCGGCGATCGCCGCGTCCAGCTTGGCCGTGGGGACGACGATCTCGATCCTCGCCTTGGGAAGGAACTCGACGGTGAACTCCGTTCCCCGGTAGCGCTCGACCTGGCCTTTCTGGCGACCGAATCCACGGGAGTCGGTGACCGTCATGCCGATGATGTCGAGGGCAACGAGGGCTGTCTTGATGGCATCCACCTTGGAGGGGCGGACCATGGCCGTGATCATTTTCATGGAAGGTTTGGTCGTCAGTTGGTCATTGGATCGTACGCCTCTTCCCCGTGAGCCACGAAGTCGAGACCTCGCTCTTCCTCTTCGATGCTGACGCGAAGGGGCATCAGGGCACCGAGAATCCAGAGAATAATAGCCGTACCCAGCGCGACAAATCCATAGGTGAGGATAACGGCTTTGAGCTGGGCGATGAAGAGGCCGAAGTTTCCTGATTCCTCAAGGATCTTGGCCGACAGGGGGAAGTAATCCCCGGGTACAAGGGTCCTGGAAGCGAGAATCCCGGTCAGAAGAGCGCCCACGGTCCCGCCCACACCATGGAGCATGAAGGTGTCGAGCGAGTCGTCGAACTGAATGGCCGCCTTGATGCGCACCGCGAGGAAGCAGGCGGCCGCCGTGAGGATGCCGATGAGGAGCGATTGCTCCATGTAGACGAACCCTGCCGCCGGGGTGATCCCCACCAGGCCGGCGACGGCACCGGTGGAGGCTCCCACGGCCGTGGGTTTGCCGTCCTTGAACCATTCGATCAGACACCACGTGAGCAGGGCGGCCGAAGCGGAGGTGGTGGTGGTGAGGAAGGGATAACCCGCCGTCTTGGAGGCGAACATGCTGGCCCCGTTGAAGCCGAACCAGCCGAACCAGAGCAGACCCGCCCCCAGCAGGATGAAGGGCACGTTGTGGGGCGGACGTTTGCTGTTGGGCCAGGTGGTGCGCGGGCCGATGATGGCCGCGGCCACCAGGGCCGCCACGCCGGAAGCGATGTGCACCACGGTGCCACCGGCGAAATCGATGGCGCCGATCGAACCGAACGGGCCGATGAAGCCCCCGCCCCACACCATCTTGGCCATGGGGGAGTAGATCAGCAGGCTCCAGACCAGGCAGAACCAGAACCACGCCTTGAAACTGACCCGCTCCACCAGGGCGCCTGAGATCAGCGCAGGGGTGATGATCGCGAACATGCCCTGGAACAGGGCGAAGGACGTGGCACTGATCGGGAAGCCGGCGGCCAGGGGCTGATCGCCGAGTTCTCCGCCGACGCCATGGAGGAACATCGATCCAAGGCCACCGATGAAGGGGCTGCCGAAGCCGACGTCGAAGGCCAGGCTGTAGCCGATCACCACCCAGAGGACGCCGATGAGCCCCATCAGGAAGAAGCTCATCATCATGCAGTTCAGCACGTTCTTGGAACGGGTGAACCCTCCGTAGAAGAAGGCCAGGCCAGGGGTCATCAGCAGGACAAGGGCCGAACCCACCAGCATCAGCAGGGTGTCGGCCCCGTCAGTGGGAGCCATGGCCAGGGCTGCCCTGGCCGAGCCCGCCAGCAGTGGACCGATGCCGGCCCCCACCGCCAGCAGAAAGAAGGCGATTCTCCTGAGCCGTTGATCCTGAAGCCCAACCAGGAAGCGGCTGCGGAGGCGATCGAAGGTCATCAATGCGGATGACGCGGATGACGCGGATGACGTCGATGCACCAGTCGGTGATCCATGCATCGGAAAAGGGGGATGAACCTTGGGAAAGGCAAAATTCACCCTCAGTGCCTGGGAAGGAAGGTTGTGTAGCGAAACGGACAAACAGGCCCTCCGGCCAGTGAACGGTCACAAAAAAGCCGGGGCTGGGCCCCGGCAGAAGGGTTGCGGCGGGCGTTGGGCTCAGGCGACGGCGGCGGCGGCGCGATCGAAGTAGGTCCCCACCTCCGACATCAGGGCGGAGCAGTCACCGGGGGTGATGCCGTTGCGATCATTGGCGATCGCGATGGCCGCCTCTTTCATCTTGCGGATCCCTTCGGCCACGGAGGCACCGGGCACGCCGAGGGCGAGGTAGGTCTCGCGGAGGCCGTTGAGGCAGCGGTCCTCGAGCACGGAGGCGTCGCCGGTGAAGATCGCGTAGGTGACGTAGCGCAGAACGATTTCCATGTCGCGCAGGCAGGCGGCCATGCGGCGGTGGGTGTAGGCGTTGCCGCCGGGGGCGATCAGGGCGGGCTGCTGGTCGAACAGGTCGCGGGCGGCGTTGGTGACGATCCTGGAGGCGTTCGAGGTGATGCGGTTGACCGTGTCCATCCGCTTGTTGCTCTCGGCCACCATCGCTCCGAGGGCATCAATCTGGCCGGGGCTGAGGAATTCGCCGCGGGCGTCGGCCTGGGCGACGAGCTTGGTGAAGGCGTCGAACATTGGGGCTGCTGGGGAGCGTCGGAGCTGTGAACTTTAGATTCGCCGGCCGGGGCGGTGCGAGCGCTTCGCAGGGAACACCCCTGGCAGTTTGACTAGGGTGGTTGGCCCCCTGCGCCCCTGCATGGCCGGCCCCGCACACATGCCTCCCGAGCCGATGGACTGGGCTGCGCTGGCCCTGGCGGCCGGGCCGGCGCCGAGCGATCTGACGGCAGGTCCCACCAGCCCCCAGGCCCGGCTGCGGCTCTTCGGCCGCCCGGAGGCGGAGGTCCGGGTGACGCTGTACCGCGACCACCACGCCTGGTGCCCCTACTGCCAGAAGGTCTGGCTGTGGCTGGAGGAGAAACGGGTTCCCCATCGAACCTGCAAGGTGACGATGTTCTGCTATGGGCGGAAGGAGCCCTGGTACACCGAGCGGGTGCCCAGCGGCATGCTGCCGGCCCTCGAGCTCGATGGTCGTCTGATCACCGAGAGCGACCGCATTCTCGAAGCCCTCGAGCAGAGCTTCGGCCCCCTGGGGGCGGCGATGCAGTCGTCCGTGGCCCTGCCGCTGCGCCAGCTGGAGCGTCAGTTGTTCCGGGCCTGGTGCCAGTGGCTCTGCGTCCCGTCTCGAGGGGCCGCCGACGAGGCCAGGGGCCAGGAAGGCTTCGACCGCTGGGCCGCACGGTTCGCGGCCGCCCTCGAGGACGGGCCGGGACCGTTTCTGCTCGGGGACCTCGGCACGGTGGATCTGATCTTCGTGCCCTACGTCGAGCGGATGAACGCCAGCCTGGCCTACTACAAAGGCTACCGGCTGCGGCAGCGCCACCCCGCCATCGATCGCTGGTTCCGGGCCCTCGAGGAGCGCTCCACCTACCTCGGCACCCAGAGCGATTTCCATACCCACGCCCATGACCTGCCTCCCCAGATGGGCGGCTGTCACCCCAGCGGCAGCCGCGAGCAGCGGGACCTCGCCGACCGGATCGACGCCGGCCCCTGGCCGATCGTGGCCCCACCCGGGTCCGATCCCGAGACCAGCCAGGCCGAGCCGGCCGATGCGGCCTCCGTGGCCCTGGCCCGGGTGCTGCGGCACCGGGGGCCCCTGCTGGCTCGCAATCCCCTCGGATCCGATGGCTTCGAGCGGTCGTTGCGCTGTGCGCTCACCCGGCTGATCACGGGCCGGGATTGCCCGCCTCCCCCCGGGTCGGCCCCTGGCCTGCGCTACCTGCGGGATCGCATCAGCGTGCCCAGGGACATGCCGCTGCACGCGGCCCGCCTGCTGCGCCGTTCCCTGGAAGCCACCGCCCGCCTCGATCCGGCCGATCCCTCGGCGGCGGGGGAGCCGATCCCGGTCCAGCACCGCCGCGACCAGGATCCGTCCCCCTTCCTTGCCACCGCGAGCCGCCCCCTTGGCGCCGCCCCCTAGCGTTGGCATTGATGCTGGTGGAGGCCATGGCAGGCGTTTCGGCTCGCGCTCCCCTGGGTGGCCTCCGTCAGGGCCTCCGTCAGGACCTCCGTCGGGGCGTCGGCCGGGTGGCGCCGCCCCTGGCGGTGCTGAGCCTGGCCGTGGCGGCCGCCACTCCCGCCGGCCAGGCCCTGGAGCTGGGCGGCCGCACCCAGTTCGTCCGGGCCCCCTGGAAGGTGACCCTGACCAGCTACACCACCAACGTGGGCCAGTCGCCGGCGGAGTACTTCTTCACCCTCAGCCTTGATGACCGGGCGGGGGCCTCCCTCGGCGCCATGACCATCCAGCAGATCCGAGGTGCCGACTGGCAGTTCCCGTTTGCCGTCGAGCGCACCCGCGCCTTTCTGGGCGTGCCCCGTCGTGAGGGGCGCCAGATCCCGGTGCAGGCCGCGTTCGATCCTGCCGCCCGGCGCTTCAGCCTCAGCTTCCCCGAGCCCGTCCCTCCCGGCGCGACCGTGACGGTGTCGTTGCGGCCCTGGTTCAACCCCGTCCAGGCCGACACCTACCTGTTCCAGGTGACGGCGATCCCCGCCGGCCCCGGGCCGGTCCCCAGCCCAGTGGGGGTGGGGACCCTGAGGATCTACCAGCCCGCCGACTGGTGAGTGGATCGGCCGGCGCCGGTCGGCAGGCGCCAGGATGGGGCTCCCTGAGGACGCCCACGATGCAGGCCAGCTGGAACGGAAAGGTGATCGCCAGCAGCGGCGACATCGTGACGGTGGAAGGGAATGCCTACTTCCCGGCCGATTCCCTCGACCCAGCCTGCATCCGCCCTTCCAGCCACCGTTCCTTCTGCGGCTGGAAGGGGGAGGCGCATTACTACGACCTGATCGTCGACGGCAAGGAGAATGCCAATGCCGTCTGGTATTACCCGGAGCCGAAGGAAGCGGCCAGCAACATCCGGGGGCGGGTCGCGTTCTGGAAGGGGGTGACGGTGGCCTGAGGCCTGAGCTGACCGGGTATCAGCTGCCCGGATAACGGAGGGTGCGCCACTCACCGCTCAGGGTGCTCACCTCCACGCCGATGCCGACGGGACCCTGCACGGGGCCGAATTCCTCCTGCCACCAGCTGAGTGCCTCGCTCCAGGCGGCATCGAGGGAGTCGTAAAGGTCGTCGAGGATGGGATGGGGATCACCCTGCTGATCCACCAGCCGGTAGGTGCGGCACGTCTGGACGTTGCTGCGCGTTTGGGCGCTGCTGCGGGAGCGGGAGGACTGAGGTAAGGAGATCGCCACGTCTTGCCTCGTATACAGGAATGGCATTCTGGCCCCTGTGCCAGATCGGAACTGTCACCTTCACAACATCTTTCGGTGTTGCTCGGCTACCTGGTCCCGGCGGTATCCCGGGTCGGCGGGCGCTTCCGTCCCGTGCGATGGCTCACCTGGCGGCTGCGCTCCTGGTAGCGGTGGACCACCGGAAGCCGCTCCTCCTGGTAGGCCTGCAGCGCCAGCTGCGGTGTGGCGGCGGCGCCGGGAGCCAGCCGTGCCGCCAGGGCCACCGCATCCTCCAGCCCCGCCGTCATCCCCCGGGCCTGGGAGGAGCTCATGGCGTGGGCGGCATCGCCGATCAGGGCCACCCGTCCGGCGACGAGGGCGGGCAGGGGATCGATGTCGAACGACCAGTTGGCCACCACCCCCTCCGGGGCCGTGGCGGCGATCACGGCAGCTGCATCGGCGGGAAGCTTGGCGAGGGCGGCGGCGGGCACCCCCTCCTCCAGCAGCCTCTGCCGGGCCACCCGATCATCGGGGAGCTCCTCCTCCTGGAAGAAGCCCCAGTGGGTGCGCCCCCGGCCCTGGGCGTCGGGGCCCAGATCGAAGAAGTTGGCGTAGATGCCCCGGCCCCGGGCATAGACGAAGAAATCCCCGTCGGTGCAGAAGGTCGCGTCCGTCACGACCCCCCGCCAGACCCGGTCCCCCAGGTACTGCAGGCGTCGGTCGGGGCAGAGCAGGCTCGCCACCCGGGAGAAGATCCCATCGGCCCCCACCAGCAGATCGCCCGTCCATGGGCGGCCATCGGCGAAGCTGGCCTCGACGCCGTCCTCGCTCTGGCTCCAGCTGACGAGCGCATGGTCGCCGTGGAAGCCGGCGGGATCGAGATGGCGCCAGAGGGCGTCGAGGATGGCGCGGCGGTGGATCAGCAGGGAGGGCAGCTCCCCCGCCTCCCGTTCCGCCGGGCTGGCTTCGATCAGGTCGCCCCTGAGGTTGCGGAACACGAACCTCTGCACGGGATGACCTCCCGCCAGCAGATCGTCGAGCAGGCCCGGGACGGCGGCGGCCGCCACCGCCTCCACACCGCTCTTCACCAGCAGGATGCCGCAGCCCTCGGTGCGCAGACGCCCGGAGCGCTCGAACAGGGAGACCCGGTGGCCCTGGCGCTGCAGCAACAGGGCGAGCAGCAGCCCGGAACTGCCGGCCCCCACCACGGCGATGCGGAGGCCGGCGGGGGCGGAACTCATGCGCTCACGGCGGGCTCCAGGATGCTGGCATGGAGGACGTCCATCACCTCGAGGACCTTGGTGGTCTCCTCCGGGTCGAGGCGCAGGGTGCTGGCCAGGTCGGCGAGGATCGCCTGCTCCTGCTCCTCCAGGGGGCCGTCGGAGCGCATGATCTCGGCCGCCACCGCATAGGCCGTGTGGCGCTGCCGGTCGTCCAGCACAGCGGCCGCCTCCTCCATCAGGCCGATCGCCCCCTTGGCCCGCAGGCCCTGGAGCAGCGTGTCCATCAGGCTGATCATCTCCTTGTCGCTCCTTCCCTTGAAGGGGGCGCGGTAGTCGAGGGCGTGGCGAAGGGCCCGTGTGCCCGCCATGGTGAGGGCCCCGTCCCAGGAGACGGCGGCGAGAGCCACCGCGGCGAAGGCCGTAGGTGCGTCCATGGACAAAACGTTGAAAGCATGGAACACCCGTCATCGTTCGCTCCAGGGGTGCCTGTCAGTGGCCGATGCGACCGAATCACGGAAAGGCTCCCCGTTGTGGCGGTCTGGACGTCAGCGCTTCGAGGCCGCCCCACCAGCGGCCTGGCCTTCGCGGCGCAGCCTCTGATAGAGGGCATCCGGCTCCTGGTAGCGGGTCGGACGGCAGTCGTGCAGACGCGCCAGCTGCTGCCAGCAGACGGTGCGCTGCACGTTCTTGAGACTCTTGCCCTCTCGCACCAGCATCCGCATGGCCCGGCAGTAGGAGCCGTAGTGCTCGTCCAGGTCCGGGAGGTCGGCGGGAACGCTCATCCAAAGACTCCAGCACCTCCGCTCGGCCAGCGACTGTGCCGATGGGAACCAAGCGTGCAGATCTTGAGGTCAGGGCCCGTGGGGCCCAAAAAAGGAGGGCCCCGAAAGGCCCTCCCCGCTGCCGCATGTGGGACCGGAACGGAGGCGTTCAGCGGATGAACAGCATCTCCTGGTAGGAGGGCAGGGGCCAGAGGTTGTCGTCCACCAGGGCCTCGAGACCATCGACCGCCTCCCGCAGCTGGTGCATCAGCGGCAGCAGCGTGTCGGCGGAGTAGCGCATGTGGGCGATGGTGCCGTGGGGGGCGTTGCTGATGGCGCTCTCGAGAGCACCGCTCAGTTCCATCAGTTTGGCGCTGAGGGACGCCACCTTGTGCTGGGTTTCCGGGGACACCTGGAGGCCCATGGAGGTCTGCAGCTGCAGGGAACTGGCCAGCTCACCCAGGTAGCGCATGGCGGCCGGGTAGATCTGGGTCTGGGCGATCTGCACCGCCAGCTTGGCCTCCACGTCGATGGCCAGCACGTACTGCTCGGCGTAGACCTCGAAGCGGCTCTCCAGCTCCAGGGGGGTGAGTACACCCTGCTGGGCGAAGAGGTCGCGGACCTCAGGCCGCTGCAGCACCGGCAGGGAATCGGCGGTGGTGGGCAGGTTCTCGAGACCCCGCTCCTCCACGGCGATGCGGTGCCATTCGCTGGAGTAGCCGTCGCCGCCGAAGACCACGTTGCCGTGGTCGGTCATGATCTGCTTGAGCACGGAGAAGGCGGCACCCGGCAGGCTTTCACCGGCGGCCATCTTCTGCTCCAGCTGGTCGCTCACGTAGGCGAGCGAATCGGCCAGGATCGTGTTCATGGCCACCAGGGGGCCCGCCACCGACTGGTTGGAGCCGACGGCCCTGAACTCGAAGCGGTTGCCGGTGAAGGCGAAGGGGGAGGTGCGGTTGCGGTCGCCGGGATCCTTGGGGAACTCGGGCAGGGTGTCGACACCCAGCTGCATGACGCCGGCATGGGTGGAGCCCGTCACGTCCCCTTCCTTGATCTGGCGGAAGACGTCCTCCAGCTGGCTGCCCAGGTAGACGGAAATGATCGCCGGAGGGGCCTCGTTGGCGCCGAGGCGGTGATCGTTGCCGGCGGTGGCCACAACGGCCCGCATCAGGGGGCCGAACTTGTGCACCCCGCG
Organism: Synechococcus sp. UW140; assembly: GCA_943369315.1. Lineage (GTDB taxonomy): Bacteria > Cyanobacteriota > Cyanobacteriia > PCC-6307 > Cyanobiaceae > Cyanobium. Next base: position 42,769 of record CALRMW020000017.1, on the reverse strand, counting down.
GATGACGGCGCCGCAGAACAGCAGGAACTGCATGTTCTCGTGGGGGGTGTTGCCCGGATCCAGCAGGTTCCCCTGGGTGGGGTTGCCCACCGACCAGTTGACGTGCTTTCCGGAGCCGTTGATGCCTTCGAAGGGCTTCTCATGGAGCAGGCAGTTCATGCCGTGGCGGCGTGCCGTGCTCTTGAGAATGGTCATGATCAGCTGCTGGTGATCCGTGGCCACGTTGGCCGCCTCGAAGAACGGGGCGATCTCGAACTGGCCAGGTGCCACCTCGTTGTGGCGGGTCTTGGCGGGGATCCCCAGCTTGTAGAGCTGACGCTCCACGTCCTGCATGAACACCTGCACCCGCAGGGGGATGGCGCCGAAGTAGTGGTCGTCGAACTGCTGGCCCTTGGCGGAGGGCTTGCCGAACAGGGTGCGGCCGGCCAGCAGCAGGTCGGGACGCAGGGGCACGTAGGCGCTGTCGACCAGGAAGTACTCCTGCTCGGCGCCGCAGCTGGAGTTGACCGGGGCCACCTCGGTTTCCCCGAGCAGCCGCAGCAGGCGCTGGGCCTGCTTGTTCATGGCGGCGTTGGAGCGCAGCAGGGGGGTCTTCTTGTCGAGGGCCTCACCGGTCCAGGAGATGAAGACGGTGGGGATGCAGAGGGTGAGACCGTTGGGGGTCTCCATCAGGAAGGCCGGGCTGGTGATGTCCCAGGCGGTGTAACCGCGGGCCTCGAAGGTGGTACGGATGCCGCCGCTGGGGAACGAGGAGCCGTCGGGCTCGCCCTGCACCAGCACCTTGCCGGTGAACTCGGTGATCACCGAGCCGTCACCCTGCACCGAGATGAAGCCGTCGTGCTTCTCGGCGGTGGCGTTGGTGAGCGGATAGAAGACGTGGGCGTAGTAGAGGGCGCCGCGGCCGGTGGCCCATTCCTTCATCGCCTGGGCCACCACGTTGGCGACCGAGACGTCGAGCTTGCCGTTCTCCTTGATGGTGCGCTGCACCGACTTGAAGATGTCCTTGGGCAGGGCCGCCTTCATCTTGGCCAGGCTGAACACGTCGCTGGCCCAGAGCTCATCCAGCGACTCGATGGGGGGGGTCACAACCGGAGGACGCTGGTGAATCTCCTGAATGGCGGCGAAGCGTTGGGGGCTGGGCATGGAAACAGCGTTGGTCGGCTGGGGGGTATCCAATCCTTGTGTCCTGCCCCATGGGTGGAGCCGTTGATACAGAACGGCAGGTTGCCCAGAGGCCTAAGCCGGCCCTCAGCGCAGGTAGGAGCGGATCGCGGGCCGGCACCAGAACACCAGGGCCGCCAGGGTCAGACCCCAGGCCAGGGGGGCGCCCACCGCCAGCAGGAGCCGTTCCTCACCCACCAGGGCCAGGCGCACGATGCCGTAGGCCATCTCGATCGCCAGATCCAGCGACAGGGCCACGATCGCCAGCACCTGACCCCAGAGGCGCCACTTCAGCAGGGCGACACAGGCGACCACGCCCAGTGCCACCGCCGGCAGCACGGCACTGGTGTAGATGACCACATTGGCCGTGCGCCAGACGCTGGTGAGCAGGATCGCCGCCAGGCCCAGCGGCAGGGCCAGCAGGTTGACCACCAGACCGAGCCAGGCGAGCACGCGGTAGCCGCGGGGTGGCTGCAGCTCCGCGAGGGCGGCAGGGGTCGGCGAGAGCGTCTGCATTCGTTCGATTCTCTCAGTTGCGGTCAGGGAGAGCACCGTCCCTGTCGGATCGAAACACCAGGTCAAGGTCGGGCATCTCCTCGGCCGCGATCGCCACCAGGGTCTCGAACAGCTGCTTGGTGTGGGGCGCGCCCGCCCCCATGGCCTCCCGGCTCATCAGCACCAGTTCCAGCACGGGCCCATCCGCCTTGGCCTGCACGTCGGCGATCAGCTGGAGCCGCAGCGTCTCATGCTCACCCCGGACGATGGCGCTGAGATGGGCGGGGGAGCGATGCTCCACGTCGGCGTGGAACCGCAGGACCAGGGGATCCAGCCGACCGATGAGCTCCGTCGGCGGCAGGGGAACCCGGGGCCTGAAGAGCAGCAGGAAACGGGCCATGACGTCGGGCTGTTCCCCCCATCCTGGGGCCGTGCCGGGGTGGACCTGACGGCCCGGCACGGCGGGGTCGGCTCAGCGCAGTTCGAACAGGAGCACGTCCGCCCCGTCGGGGCCGGCCTGGAGGCTGTCCGGAGGGGCCGCCGGGAAGCCGAGGCCGTCGCCCCGCTGCAGCGGCCGGCCGAAGGCCGTGCCCTCGCCCTCGATCACCTGCAGCCAGCCCGTGGCATCGGAGGCGATGGCCAGCTCCAGCCGCTCGCCCGCGCCGGCCCTGGCCCGCCAGAGCCGCACCGGACGGTTGATGGCCAGGGCCCCCTGGCGCCCATCCGGATCCAGCAGCGGCGTCCAGCCGGGCTGGAGCCGGAACGGCTCCTGGCGATAGGCCGGGGGGTGGCCACCCCGATCAGGTTCGATCCAGATCTGCAGCAGCCGGCAGGGGCTCTCGCCCTGATTCATCTCACTGTGCACCACGCCGGTGCCGGCACTCATCGCCTGCACCTCTCCGGCCCGCAGCACCTCGCTGTGGCCCATGGAGTCGTGGTGGTTGAGCTGGCCGTCCACCATCACCGTGACGATCTCCATGTCCCGGTGGGGATGCATGCCGAAGCCGCGGCCGGCGGCGATCGTGTCGTCGTTGATCACCCGCAGCGGTCCGAACCCCATCCAGGCCGGATCGTGGTGGTGGGAGAAGGAGAAGCTGTGCCAGCTGTCCAGCCAGTCGAGCTGGCTGTGGAAGCGCTCGGCGGCGGGTCGGAAGACGAGGGTCATGGGGCGGTGTCTCAGGGTTGGATCAGTTCCATGCGCTGGAGGCGGTGGACGATGTCGTCGATGCTGCTGTCCTTGGCGGGATTGCTGCGGCTGCTGGAGAGCTGGCGACCGACCACGTGGGCCCCGAGGTGGGCCAGCTGGATGCGCAGCACGGCCAGCACCTCGACACCGGGACCGCCGGAATGGGTGGCGATCGCCACCGGCCGGCCGTTGAACAGGGTGCGGAAGCCGTCCCCCTGCACCGAGAGCCAGGCGATGGCGCTGGTCAGCACAGGCGGCAGGGAGCCGTTGTACTCGGGGGCGCAGATCACCCAGCGGGGCGCGGCCTCGAGCCTGCGGCTCAGCCCTTCCACCTCGGCGGGAAGGCCGGCCTCGGCATGGGTGCGGGGGTTGTAGAGCGGCAGGGACAGGCTGGTCAGGTCGAGCACCTCGGCGGCCATGGCACGGGCGCGGCCGGCGGCGGCGAATCGCTCGGCGAGTTTCAGGTTCTCGCCGTTGCTGGCACTCAGCACCAGAAGATCGGGGGTCATGTCAGGCGGATTCCAGGAAGGGGTAGTCGGTGTAGCCGGCCGGGCCGGGGGAGTAATAGGTGGCCGGATCGGGGGACTGCAGGGGGGCGCCGCGATGCAGGCGTTCGGGCAGGTCCGGGTTGGCCAGGAACGGCGTGCCGAAGGCCACCGCGTCCAGCTGGCCGGAGGCGATGGCGGCGTTGGCCTCCTCGGCCGTGTAGCCCATGTTCCCCACCAGCACCCCGCTGAAGCCGGCCCGGATCGGGGTGAGCACATCGCCGTGCTGCTGGCCGAGGAAGTCCCCCCGCATCACGTGCAGGTAATCAAGGCCGGTGCTCTCCAGCCGCTGGGCCAGCCAGCCCGACAGCCCGATGGGGTCACTGTCGACCATGGCGTTGTAGCTGTTGAGCGGCGAGATCCGCAGACCCACCAGGGGCGATTCGGCCCGGGCGGCCTCCAGCACCTCCAGCAGCAGCCGGGCCCGGTTGGCCACCGGCCCGCCGTAGGGACCCTTGCGCCGGTTGCTGCCGTCCCGAAGGAAGGCGTCGAGCAGGTAGCCGTTGGCGCCATGCACCTCGACCCCGTCGAAGCCGGCCTTGATGGCGTTGCGGGTGGCCTGCCGGAACCCGGCAACGATCGCCGGCAGCTCGTCGTCGTCCAGCTCCCGGGGGACGACATAGGGCTGTTTCCCCTCTGGGGTATGCACCTCATCGCCGGTGATGGCGATCGGGCTCGGCCCCACGGGCTGGCGGCCATCGTTGAGCAGGGGGTGGCAGGCCCGCCCGCCATGCCAGATCTGCAGCACGATCCGCCCACCGGCGGCATGGACCGCGTCGGTGGTGAGCCGCCAGCCCGCCACCTGGGCCGCCGAATGGATGCCGGGTTCGTGCCAGAAGGCCGAGTTGCCCTCCATCACCATCGTGGCCTCGGCGATCAGCAGGCCGGCGCTGGCCCGCTGCTGGTAGTAGGTGGCCATCAGCGGTCCCGGAACGTGGTCCGGCTCGGCCCGGCATCGGGTGAGGGGGGCCATCAGCACCCGGTTGGGCAGCAGCAGCGGGCCCACGGCCAGGGGGGTGAACAGGTCGCTCATGGGGCGGTGACCGACCGGCTGGAGCGGGGATGCCCCGGGCCGTAAGGGATTGTTAAGGTCATGGGGGGACTCTGGCGGACCCCCACCCTGACTGACAAGAACGCACCCGCTTGTGCCTGGGGCACCTGCCGGTAACCCAGACCCCTGTGACGGCCTCTCTCCCCGATTCCCTGGACTCCGGCGGTTCCCAGCTCTGCCCGGCGGAGCTGGCCCTGCGGGTGATGCGCGGCCGCTGGAAGCTGCTGATCCTCTGTCGGCTCCGCGAGGGTCCCCAGCGCTTCTCGGCCCTGCAGCGGTCCCTGGTGGGGGTGAGCCACAAGGTGCTCACGGCCCAGCTGCGGGAGCTGGAGGCCGATGCCGTCGTCTGCCGGCGCGTCTTCGGTGAGGTGCCGCCGCGGGTGGAGTACGACCTCAGCGAGCGGGGTCGGGCGCTCCTGCCCGTGCTGGAAGGTCTGCACGCCTGGGGAGCGGCAGCCCCACCAGCGGTGGAAGCTGGGGAATGAGGCTGCGCCGGAACCAGCGTTCCGGTTCCACCCGTTGCAGCGTGCGCAGCAGCACCAGGGGGAGGGTGCGGAGCTCGAAGGGGGCCCGCAGGGTGGGCCACAGCCCCTCGCGTCGGTAGAGCAGGGTCTCCAGCTGGTCCCGCTGGGGCGGGGTGAGCGGTCCCCAGACCCCGCCGATGGCACCGGCCTCCCTGGCCATCGCCAGGAACGGCAGCGCCGGACCCGGCACCAGACCCTCCAGGCTGAGGCTGTCGGCCGCCTGCAGCACCAGCCCGTCCTCTCCGCTCTCCAGGCCGAGCTCGGCGCCCGTGGCACTGACCGCCCGCAGGCGCCCGTGCACCGTCCCGCCGCTGTGCTGCAGCCGCACCGGCAGGGACAGGGCGAACCAGGGAACCCCATCCCGGTGGGGCCGATCCCAGCAGCTCCGGATCGCCAGCAGCAGCAGCAGGGCGTTGAGCAGGCTCCAGCCCAGCACCACCCCGACCGTGGCGGCCGAGACCGGCAGCAGCCCCTCCTGGCCGGCCAGCAGCGGCAGCCGACCCGGCGCCAGGTTCCAGAGCGCCACCAGCTGCAGCGCCAGCAGGGCCAGCAGTGGCAGCAGCAGGCCCGCATCCGGGCCGGAGTCCCGGCCGACCACCGCCTTCGGCGTGACCCGGAACCGCCGCGGCCGGCCCAGGGCCGTGGCGACCACGGCGGCACAGATCGGCACCAGGAAGATCCAGCGGTACAGCTCCGGCAGGATCGCGGCGCGGGCGTGGCCGCTCAGCCAGCGGGTGAGCAGGAGCTGGCTGAACACGAATGGCATGACGACCGTGAGCAGGGCATCGCCGCTGAAGAGGATCGGGGCGATGCCGAGCAGGCCCAGGCTGAGCGGCGTGCAGAGCAGCACCAGCTGGGCGGGGAAGGTGAACCAGTGCAGGATGCCTTCGCTGTAGGCCAGTCGCTGCAGGGGGCTGAGCCCGGGGATCCGCAGTGGATCGGCGCCCGTGCGCAGGGTCTGCAGGGAACCGCTGCCCCAGCGGCAGCGCTGCCGCGCCATGGCCGCCGCCGTGAAGGGGGCCAGACCGGCGCTCAGCTTCTCCGAGACGTAATGGTTGCGGTAGCCGGCGGCGGTGATCCGGATGCCGGTGGCCAGATCCTCCGATGGGGTGGCCGTCTCGAAACCGCCCACCCGATCGAGGGCTTCGCGCCGCATCACGAAGGAGGTGCCGGCGCAGACCACGGCATTGAGGTTCTGGCGGGTGGGCTGGATCCAGCGGTAGAAGCTCTCCTCATCCGGGAGCAGCCAGCGCTCCAGGCTCAGGTTGCGCATCACCGGATCGGCGTTCATGTAGCTCTGGGGCGTCTGCACGAAGCCCACCGACGGGTCGGCGAACAGGCCGACCGTGCGGCGCAGGAAGGGCCGCAGGGGCACGACGTCGGCGTCGAAGACCGCCACCAGCTCCCCCTTGCAGTGGCGCAGTCCGTGGTTGAGGTTGCCGGCCTTGGCATGGGCGTGCTCCTGCCGGGCGACATAGCGGCAGCCCAGGCGCTCGCAGAGTTCCGCCAGCTCCGGCCGGTCGCTGTCGTCGAGCAGCCAGACCGTGTGGCTGGGATAGTCGATCGCCAGGCAGCCCCGCAGGCAGCGCTCCACCAGGTCGGCCGGCTCGCCGCAGCTGGGCACCAGCACGTCGACCGACGGCACGGGCGTGGGGATCGGACCCGCAGGGGGCGCCGGCCGGTCGGGCAGGAGCGTGAACCAGAGCTGCAGGAAGAACCCGGCCAGCAGCACCAGCTCCGCCACCAGGGTCAGAAGGCTGAGGCTGGCGGACAGCGGCGTGGCCAGGTTGAGGCTGGCACTGAAACGCCAGGCCAGATAACGGGCCCCCAGCAGTGTCAGCAGCAGGACGGCCCAGGGCAGGCGTGCCATCGACCCTGGCCAACTGTTAAGCAAATCTAGGCGGTTCTGCCGGGCCGCCGGGATCCGACGGCCCATGGCCGCGGCCTCAGGCGCCACTGGCCCATGAAAAAGCCCGGCGTCCAGGATCGCCGGGCTTTGGGTGGAACGGTGACGTTCCTGACGTGGTTCGGGTTGTCTGATGTCGGTGGTGACTCCGGTTGAACGGTCGGTGAGACGGTTGACGTTCGGAAGCGTTGACGATCAGAAGGGCTGACGATCGGGTCCTTGGGGACCGTGGATGGGTGATGGGGAGGGAGACGAGGATGCTCCTTCACCATGGACGCGCCATCAGAGGGAGGTCAGCGGGGCTGGGGATCCGTGGGAGTCCCCTTGGGTGGGTTTCGGAGTCGGAGCTGCGGAGGGGAGGCGCCTGGGGCCGAGGCATCCAGGGGCCGGTTTCCATGGACCCGGGGGCACCTGAACGATGCATCGGGTGATCTGCGAAAGACCGGGAAACCGTGATGGGGAAAAAGACTGTTGGAGCAGGGGCCTGCCGTCAGCACACTCCTGACATCTGACCGGGCGGGGTGTCTTCCATCGCTGGAGCCTCCTGGTTTCTGAACTCACTCTCATCCCTCCATGGCGCCCTGGCCATAGGCAATCGTGCTGGTCTTCGCCCGTGCGTGGGGTGGGCCGGCCCCCGGCGCCCTCACTCGTCGTTGCGCTGGGCCACCAGGGCTTCGTAGGCGGTGCAGAACGGCTCTCCCAGGGAGTCCCGCAGCGGTGCGTCGTGGCGGAAGGCCTCGAGGGCATCGGCATGGCAGGTAGGCAGGGAGGCCGCTCCCGCCGGCGCCTCCACGTAGGTGTTCAGGTCGCTGCGGGGGCCGGGTTCGAGCCGCCGTTCGATGCCGTCGAGACCCGCCGCCAGCACCGCCGCCTGGAGCAGGTAGGGGTTGGCGGCGCCGTCGCCGAGACGCAGCTCGATCCGCTGGTCGTCGGGGATGCGCACCATGTGGGTGCGGTTGTTGCCGCCATAGCTGATCCAGGAGGGGGACCAGGTGGCGCCGGAACTGGTGACGGACCGCGCCAGGCGCCGGTAGCTGCCGGCCACCGGATTGGTGAGGGCGCACAGGGCCGGGGCATGGGCCAGCAGACCGGCGAGAAACCGGTAGGCGACCTCCGACAGGCCCTTCTCCCCGGCCGGGTCGTGGAACACATTGCGCCCCCCCTCGTCCCAGAGCGAGGCGTGCAGGTGGGCGCCGTTGCCGGTGAGGGCCGGGATCGGCTTGGGCTGGAAGCTCACCCGCACCCCATGACGTTCCGCCAGGGCGGCCGCCATCACGCGGAAGAAGGCGTGGCGGTCGGCGGTCAAGAGCGATTCGGCATAGGTCCAGTTGAGTTCGAACTGGCCGTTGGCGTCTTCGTGATCGGCCTGGTACGGCCCCCAGCCGAGGCTCTCCATGCCGTCGAGCAGTTCGCTGATCAGCGGGTAGTGCCGCATCAGGGCCAGCTGGTCGTAGCAGGGCTTGGACTGCCGGTCGAGACCATCGGCGATGGCGTCCCGTTCCGGGTTCATCAGGAAGAACTCCGCCTCCACGCCACTGCGGAACTGCAGGCCCATGGCCGCCGCCCGGGCGATCTGCCGCTGCAGCACCCGGCGGGGCGACTGCTCCAGGACCTGCCCCTCCACCTGCAGATCGGTGGCCACCCAGGCCACGTCCTGCTGCCAGGGGAGCACCATCAGGCTGGTGACATCGGGGATCGCCAGCACGTCCGGATCGGCCGGGGTCATGTCGAGCCAGGCCGCGAAACCGGCGAAGCCGGCCCCGGACCGGGCCAGTTCGGCCGCCGCGGCCGCCGGCACCAGCTTGGCTCGCTGCACCCCGAACAGGTCGCAGAAGGAGAAGAGGAAGTGGCGGATGCCATGGGTTGCGGCGAAGCGGGCCAGATCGGTCATCGGGGGTGGTGAGGGGGAACGGGGGCTGGAGTCGGTGGCCGTCATTCGGTGCAGAGCCGTCAGTCGGCACAGAGCCGATCCACGGCGGCCCGCAGCTGGCGCTGCTCGGCCGGCGCGTCGCGGGGGTTGCCGGCCCGGTGGCCCAGGTCGGACTCCAGAACCTCGAAGTGGGCACCACGGATCAGGGCGGCCTCGGCCTGGCAGTCGTCGGGGGTGAAGTAGAGGTCGTGGCGGCCGGCGATCACGGCGGTGCGGGCCCGGATCCGGCCCAGGGCCGCGGCCAGGTCGGCATCGGGATCGCCTTGGTTCGTGGCATCGGGATCGCCATCGGCAGCACCATCGCCAGTGGCCTCGGTGGCGCTGATCCCGGCGGCGACCGCCACGTCGTTCGCCAGCCAGACATCGAGCATGGCCAGCAGGTCATGGGGGTCATGGCGGCGGTAGGCCGGCAGCCACGCCTGCTCCACGTAGGCCTCGACGCTGGCGTAGCCCAGCTGGCGATGGGCGCCGCGGCGATAGAAGGGCTGGCTGGCGGCCCAGCTGGCGTAGATCAGGGCGAAGGTGCGTAACCCCTGCTCCGGCACGCCCCGGAAGCGGAGCCCATCCCAGTGGGGATCGGCGGTGAGGGCCTGGCGCAGGCTGAGCAGGAAGACCCGGTTGTGGGCCGTGGTGCGTGCGGTGCCGCAGACACAGCAGATGCGCCGGGTCCGCTCCGGTTCCAGCACGGCCCAGTGGTAGGCCTGCTGGGCTCCCATCGACCAGCCGTAGATCAGGGCCGGCGCGGCCACCTGGAAGACCTCCTCCAGCAACCGGCGCTGGGCGGCCACGTTGTCGCGGTGATCGACGGGCCAGCGGCCGGCCTCCAGGCCTGGTCCGGCGTTGCTGGGGCTGGTGGAGCGGCCGTTGCCGAACTGGCTGACCAGCACCACGCACCAGCGCTGCGGATCGAGGATCGGTCCCACCACCCAGTCGATGTCCTCGGGCCAGGCGCCGTAGGAGCTCGGGTAGAGCACAAGGTTGGAGCGGTCACCGGCGAGCGTTCCGTAGATCCGGTAGTCGAGCCAGGCGGCGGGAAGGATTCCCCCGGAAGCGAGGGGAAAGTCCCCGAGCTCGAAGCGGCGCGGGGGAGCGGGGCTTGGGGGCAAGGGAGCGGGTTTCAGGGGAGGGCGAGTCGGGCGGGATCGCGCAGAAAGTCGCGGTGCACCGCCAGGTAGCCCTGACCCGTGTGCACCAGATGGGGCGCCAGATGGCCATGGGCCTCGGCCAGGGCGTGGAAGGGCACCGAGGGGTAGAGGTGGTGCTCGACGTGGAAGGGCATGTCCCACATCAGCCAGCGCAGGGGCGGCAGCGTCAGGGTGGTGCGGGTGTTGCTGAGGCCGTCAGTGTCGGTGCTGCAGCCCCCGTGCTCGGCCATCAGCACGAAGCGCAGCAGCGGCTGGCCGACGGCCAGGGGCAGCAGCCAGAACCAGAGGAGGGCGCCGTTGCCCTGCCAGAGGGAGGCGGCCAGCAGGACGGCGTAGACGGCGACCTGGATCCGGATCGAACGGGTGACGGCCGCGGCCGCCTCGGCGGGGATGTAGGGCCTGACGCCGAAGTCACCGCGCAGGCCGGCGGCATGGCCCCGGAGCTTGCCGATCCACCAGGGAAGCCCACTGAGCTCGAGCAGATAGCCGGCCAGGGTGCTGGGGGGGGCGTCCTCCAACTCCGGATCGAGGCCCGGCTGGTGGGTGAAGCGGTGGTGCCACTGGTGGTAGCGGCGGTAGTAATCGGCGTTGTAGAAGCTCAGCAGACCGGCCCACCAGGCCACGGCGTCGTTGAGGCCCTTGCTGGCGAAGGCGGTGCGGTGGCCGCACTCATGCATGGCGCAGAAGCCGAAGGCCAGCCCCCAGCCCAGCAGCAGCAGGCCCACCAGCCGCAGGCCAAAGAACGCTGCGGCGGGAAGGGCGGGCGGCATGGGCCATCCCCACAGCAGGGCCCCCAGCCCCAGCACGGTGAGGTGAAAGACCAGCCGGCGCCAGCCGGGCCCGTCCCGTCGCTCGTTGAGGCGCTGCAGCAGCGGAGCCGACAGCAGCGGCGCAGCGGCGCCCGGGCCAGCCGCCGGCGGCGCGGAGGGTGGGGAAGCGGTCACGAAGGTCGCCGTTGGTCGGCGGTGGGAGACGTCGTTGCCCCACTGTCCCGCTCGGGGTCCGCCGGACACCGTTCGTCACGAACACTCGCACCGGGTGTGGCGCCCGGTGGGGATGGTTACCCGGCGGAGCTCTGCGGCAGGGAAGAGTGGGACCTGCGTCGTGCCGGCCCGGTGCCTTCCCTGCTGTTCTTCTCTCTCTGGGGCTTTGAGGGTCCCCTCGCCACGGCCCTGGAGACGGCCGAGCAGGGCGGTTTCGACGGGCTGGAGCTGAACATCCACCATCCGTCCCTGGTCGGCGACCCGGACGGGCCAGCCCGCCTGCTGGAGTCCGGCAGACCCCTGGTGCTGGAGGTGGTCACCGGCGGCGGCTACGTGCCGGAGCTGGCCGTCACGCCGGCGCAGCACCTGGCGGAACTGGGCGACCAGCTCAACCGCTGCGCCCACCTCCGCCCCCACCGGGTGACCGTGCTCACCGGCAGCGATGCCTGGCCCCTGGAGCGGCAGCGGGCCTTCCTGGCCGAGGCCCAGGCCCTGGCGGCGGCCAGCGGCCTGCCGGTGAGCTTCGAAACCCACCGGTCCCGCTGCCTGGGGATGCCCTGGACGATCGCGCCGCTGCTGGAGGCCGTGCCGGGGCTGCGGCTCACGGCCGACCTGAGCCACTGGTGCGTCGTGGCCGAACGGCTGATGACCCCGGATCTGGAGCCGGTGCAGGCGATGGCCGACCGGGTCGACCACATTCATGCCCGGGTGGGCCATGCCCAGGGTCCCCAGGTGTCCCATCCCTTCGCCCCCGAGCACGCCGAGGCGCTGGCGGCCCATCGGGCCTGCTGGCGCCTGTTCACCGAGAGGGCGCTCCAGCGCGGGGCGCCGCCACCCAGCTGCACACCCGAATTCGGGCCGGACGGCTACATGCCCACCCTCCCCTTCACCGACCGGCCGGTGGCCGATCTGCTGACGATCAACACGGCGATGGCGCAGTGGTTACGCAGTCAGCCGCTAGCCGACAACAGCGATAAGCTGTGTTCATCGTGAACAGAGTTACGTCATGATGAACGTGATCGACACCCCGACTGCCACACCGTCGGCCAGCCATTCCAGCGAAGGGTCCGATCCCCGCCAGGCCACCCTGGTCGCTTCCCTGCGGGCCCGCTACGCCATCGCCGAGCAGCGCCAGGACGCCGATGCCAAGCGCGCCCTGTTCAAGGAGGCCGTTTATCTGGGCATTCGCCCCGACGCGTACCAGGGCTCCAGCAGCGCCGCGTAGATCGCCTGCTGGTGCAGGATCCGGGCCTCCAGCCTGTGCGGCGGGCCGGTGCGGAACCCATCCCCGTATCCCCGCTGTGCCGACTCCACCAGGTCCCGGTCCTCGGCCAGGAAGTGGACCATCTCCGCCATCAGCACCTCCCCTTCGGCCTGGCGTGAGGCGGGGCCCAGCAGCCACACCTGCATGCGGCAGGTGTCCAGCGTCTCGGGCAGGAACTGGATCATCGCCATCCGTCCGTCCGGCCACAGCAGCAGGTGGTTCCACGGCGGCAGGCCGAAGGTGAGGAACTCCCCGTCCGCCTCCGTCCAGGGGGTGGCCAGCACGTTGGCCCAGGTGCCGAAGCGATGGCGGTAGTCGCGAACCGGGCCCTGCAGCCGATGCAGGGTGGTGGGATGGGCGATGGCGACGTGGTAGTCGTCGAGGGTGTTGTCGTGGGCGATCTTCCAGTTGCAGGCGAGCCCCCGTTCGTGGAAGGCCAGGGGCACCAGGGTTCGGGTGAGGGCTTCGGGGGCTTCCTGCAGCGGCAGATCGAGCTGCTCATCCAGGGGGATCGGATCGGCCCCCAGGGCCACCCAGATCAGGGAGGCCCGCACCTGGCAGCCGAGGGCCTCGAGTGGCCAGGCACCGCGATCGAAGGGGTCGACGAATTCCCCTTCCCGGGCAGCGGCCAGCAGGGTGCCGCCCAGGTCGTAGGTCCAGCCGTGGTAGGGGCACACCAGTTTCCGGCAGGCCACGCTGCCCTCCTGTGGGGTCTGGAAGGCCACCGCCCGGTGGGGACAGCGGTTGCGGAAGGCCCGCACCAGGCCGTCGCTGCCGTGGCAGAGCAGCACGGGAAGGCCCAGCAACTCCAGCGCCCGCACATGGCCCGGCGGCAGATCGGCGGCGGCGGCGACGGGGTGCCAGAAGCGGGTGGCGTAGTGCTCGCGCTCGAGGGCGGCGACGGACGGGGAGCCGTAGAGCTCCGTCGGTAGAAAGGTGGCCGCGCTGGCGGTGTCCATGGAACGAACGGTCAGGGCAGGGCGGAGGGAACGCTCAGAGCAGGGAGCCATCCAGGCTGCGCAGGCGGCTGGCGAGTTCCTCGCGCAGTTCCAGGAAGGGCTGGGACACGCGCAGGTGGCGCAGGTCGGAGCGGTCCAGCTGGACGTCGACGGTGTGGACGATCCTGCCGGGCCGCGGCGCCATGATGTGGACGGTGCCGGCGAGCAGCAGCGCCTCCTCGATGTCGTGGGTGATCAGCAGGGCAGTGAGTCCGGTGCGCTTCCAGAGGTCGTGGAGGAACTCCTGCATCGATTCGCGGATCTGCAGATCCAGCGCCCCGAACGGTTCGTCCAGCAGCAGCACCTTCGGCTCGGTGGCCAGCGCCCTGGCGATGGCCACCCGCTGCTGCATGCCCCCCGAGAGTTCCCGCGGCAGCAGCCGGGCGGCGTCCGCCAGCCCGACCACGTCGAGGAAATAGGCGGTCCGCTCGCGGATCTCAGCCTTGCCCCGTCCCTGGAGGGACAGGCCGAAGGCGACGTTCTGGGCCGCCGTGAGCCAGGGGTAGAGGCTGTACTTCTGGAACACCATGCCGCGGTCGGAGCCGGGGCGCCGGACGGGCACGCCATCGAGGTGGATGCTGCCCTCGCTGGGCCGCTCCAGACCAGCGATCAGGCGCATCACGGTGGACTTGCCGGATCCCGAACTCCCCACCAGGGCCATGAACTGACCCGAAACCAGTTCGAAGCTGATGTCTTCGAGAACGCGCTTGCGATCCCGCCCCTCGCCGAAGCTCTTGGAAACCTGGGAAACCTGGAGATGCATGGGATTCAGTTGGCCCAGGAACAGGCCCGTCGCATCAGAAACCGGAAACCCAGATCGATCATCAGGCCGATCAGTCCGATCACGATCAGGCCGACGAAGATCTCATCGGTGCGCAGGAATCGCTGGGCCAGGCTGATGCGTTTGCCCAGGCCCTCGTTGGCGGCCACCAGTTCGGCGACGATCACGAGGTTCCAGGCGGATGCCATGTTGATGCGGTAGGTGTCGAGCACCTGGGGGGCGATGTAGGGGGCCACGACCCGGGTGAGGATCGGCAGGCCCCGGCCGCCCAGGGTGAGGGCCGTTTCCACCAGTTCGGAGGGAACGAACTTCACCGCATCCATGATCATCAGGGCGTTGAAGAAGAAGGTGCCGATGAAGATCAGCATCACCTTCGGGAGTTCCTCGAGGCCGAAATAAATGATCAGCAGGGGAATGAAGGCTGGTGCCGGCATATACCGGATTAGGGCCATCAGGGGCTCCAGAAAGTGGCAGATGGTGCGGTTCGTGCCCATGGCGATGCCGATCGGCAGGGCCAGCCCCGCCGAGATCACGAAGCCGATGAAGACCCGCTTGATGCTGGCCACCGCATCCGCCACCAGGATGCCGCGCTGGAACTGGTCGCTGCCCGCCAGCCACACCGCTCCGGGGCCCGGCAGGAAGAGCTTGTCGACCATGCCGCTGGAGGTGACCAGCCACCAGATCAGGAAGACGGTGAGGATGCCGAGCACCCCCAGGACCCAGGGGTGGCTGACGAAGCGGCGCAGGGCGGGGGACCGGGTCATGGTGCTCAACGGGCGTTGTCGACGAACTGGGAATTCAGCAGCTTGGTGAGGTCAGGCTTGGTCTTGGCCAGGCCCGTTTCCACCAGGAAGACGCTGATCTGCTCGGCGGCATAGGGCAGCGACAGCATCGTGGTGCCCGGCTTGAAGTTGCTGCGGTTTTCCTCCAGGGTCTGGATGGTGGTGCCGGCGTTGTACTCCTTGAACTCGGCTTCGCTGACGCCGGAGCGTTCCACCAGGATCGGCAGGGTGCCGGCGGGGTCGTCCTTGATCGCCTTGAGGGTGGCGAACCAGGCGTTGACGATCTTCTGGACCTTCTCGGGATTCTTGGCGACGAATTCCGTGCGGCAGACGAGCAGATCGCTGATCGCTCCAGGGTGATCCTTGGAGGTGGCCAGGGCCCGGCTGCCCGGTCGCTTCAGGGCCTGGGTGGTGAAGGGGGCATAGACACCGGCGGCGTCCACCTTGCCGGCGGCGAAGGCCGCGGCGGCGGCGCCGGTTTCGAGGGGAACGAAGGTGATGTCCTTGGCGGAGAGACCCGCATCCTTGAGCACCTTGAGCAGCAGGAAGTGGTCGACGGTGCCTTCCTCGGCGGCGACCTTCTTGCCCTTCAGCCCGGGGATCGACTTGATCTCCTCCGCGGCGATGATCTGGTCATTGCCCGTGGAGAAATCGTTCTGGAGCACCACCTGGAGATCGGCCCCACCCGCCACGGAACTGATGGTGTCGTTGAGCGTCTGGCTGTTGCAATCCAGCTGACCGGCGTTGAGGGCGTTGATCGAATCGAGATAGCCGTCGAACCACTGCATCGAGGCCGCCACCCCCTGCTCCTTGAACAGCTCCTTGACCTCGGTGACCTTCCAGGGGAACCAGCCCGGCCAGGCGCTGTAGCCGATCTTGACCGGCGCCTCCTGGCTCGAAGGCTGCTGGCAACCGGCCAGCAATCCTCCCCCGAGGGCGGCCATCAGGGCAAGGGCGATGGCCCGGCGTTGACGACGGAACAACGTGGCTTTCAACATCAGGGAAATCGGGGAAAAGGTGGTGCCTGCGCAGATGGAGAGGGTCGCGTCTTTGACGCGTTCCCAGATGGATGCTGGGTTCGGTTCCGTGGGGTTGTTTGGTGAAGGGAGCCCCCGCTGGAGAGGGTCAGAGGAACTCCAGATAACGCTGCTGTTCCCATTCGGAGACAGCAGAGTGGTAGGACTCCCACTCTTCACGTTTGTAGGAGATAAACGCCTTGAACATGGCATCACCGAATACGCTTTCGGCAAGTGGATCCGCCGCGAAGGCCTCCACCGCCTCGCCAAGGGTTCGGGGCAGCATGTTCAGGCCCCGTTCGGCCCGCTCCGCCGCGCTGAGTGTGTAGGCATTCACCAGGTTGGGGGCGCCGGGATCGAGTTGTTCGCGGATCCCTTCCAGGCCGGCGGCCAGCATCAGGGCCGCACCCAGGTACGGGTTGCAGGAGATGTCGGCAGCCCGGCATTCCACCCGGCCTCCGGGAGAGGGAATGCGCAGCATGTTGGTGCGGTTGTTGTTGCCGTAGCAGACGAACACCGGTGCCCAGGTGAACCCCGACATACTCCCCTGGGCCACCAGACGCTTGTAGCTGTTGACCGTCGGGGCGATTACCGCGCAGATGGCGGCGGCGTGCCGGAGCACACCGGCGATGAAATGCTCCGCCAGCCGGGTGACCTCCCCGGGGGTCGCCTCAGGCGTGGCGAACAGGTTCACCCCGGTCTGAAGGTCCGCCAGGGACATGTTGAAGTGGGCGCCGCTGCCGGTGCGGTCACCGAAGGGCTTGGGCATGAAGGTCGCCAGCAGACCATGCCGATGGGCGATCTCCTTGGCCATCAGCTTGAAGAAGGTGAGCCGGTCGGCCATGGTGAGGACCTCGGCGTAGTCGAAGTCGGTTTCGAACTGGCCGGGGCCGTCCTCGTGGTCGAAGGAGTAGACCCCCCACCCCAGGCCGTTCATCGCCTGGACCAGCTCGTCCAGCCAGGGCAGGTTGTCGAGCAGGCCGCGCACGTCGTAGGCGGGTTTGTCGAGGGTGTCGCGGTCGCTGAAGGGGACCCAGGCGCCCGCTGCCCCCTTCTTCAGCACGAAGAACTCGGTCTCGATGCCGAGGTTGAAGCGGAAGCCCATGGCGGCGGCCTCCTCGCGCACCCGGCCGAGGATGTGGCGGCTGCAGGCGTCGAAGGGACGGCCGTGCAGATGCAGATCGCTGGCGAACCAGGCCACCTCCGGCTGCCAGGGAAGCACGGTGACGCTGGCGGGATCGGGAACTGCGGCCACCTCGTCGTCGCTCACCTCCTGGGGTACGCCGTCGAGGGCCGCGCCGGTGAACAGTTCGGAGCCGGCCATCATCTGGCCGAGGTGCTCGAGGGGCACGGCCTTGGCCTTGCTCACCCCGTGCAGGTCCACGAAGCTCGCCAGGGCGTAGCGGACGCCCTTCGAGCGCAGGTCGGCCTGCAGGGCCGTGGTGGCATCGGAGGCGGGATGCTGGTGACTCATCAGGCGTGCATCAGGGCGGGGGAGGACTGGACGGCCTGGCGCTGGGCGTCGAGCCAGTCGTGCCAGGCCTCAAAGCCCTCGCCGGTGGTGGCGGAGAGGCGGAACACGGCGGTGCGGGGGTTGACCTGGCGGATGTGGGCCTCGATCCGCTCCACATCCACCGGCAGGTGGGGCAGCAGATCCACCTTGGTGATCAGGACGCAGTCGGCTTCCCGGAACATCACCGGGTACTTGAGGGGCTTGTCGTCCCCCTCGGTGACGCTCAGGAGCGCCACCTTGCGGTGCTCACCGATGGCGAATTCGGCCGGGCAGACCAGGTTGCCCACGTTCTCCACCCAGAGGATGTCCAGGGCGGCGGGATCGAGCCGCTGGCGGAGCAGCTTCAGGCCGCCGCTGACCATGGCGGCATCCAGGTGGCAGGCACGGCCGGTGGTGATCGGCACCACCGGAATCCCCACGGCCTCCAGCCGCTCGGCGTCGAGCAGGGTGGTCATGTCGCCTTCCAGCACGGCCATGGCCCAGCGGCCGGCGAGGGCGGCGAGGCTGCGCTCCAGAAGGGAGGTCTTGCCGGCGCCGGGGCTGCTCATCACATTGAGGCAGAGCAGGTTCCAGGCGTCGAAGTGCTCGCGGTTGTGCTCGGCCCGGTGCTGGTTGGCCGCCAGCAGGTTGAGACCGAGTGTGTCTTCAAGGGGCATGTGCATGGCGGATCAGCGGGCGGCGGTGGGACGGGAAGCGGTGGGCGGTGCGGTGGAGGCGGAAGGGGCGGTATCGAAGCCGTAGGCGACCGAACGGATCCGCAGCTCGCGGCCGCTGACGATCTCCTCCATCGGGTGCCGGCAGCAGGGGGAGCGGAAGCCATCGGCGGGATCGGGGCTGTAGGTGGCCTGGCAGCGGACACAGCGCCCCACCAGGGGCACCGACTCGATCACCAGCTCGGCGCCGTCGAGCCAGCTGCCCTTGACGGCATCGGACCAGGTGACCACCAGCTGGTCGGGTTCGACGCAGGTGAAGGTGCCCACCTCGAGGTGGACCCGATCCACCGCCGGCACCCGGGGAGCGTGCTGCTGCTTCCACTCGTTCATGGACAGCAGCAGGCAGCGCGTCATGTCGACTTCATGCATGCCCTATCTCCAGGCGCGGTCGACCTGCATGTTGCAGTCCCTGGAAAGCCAGGCGGGGACCGACTTGCGGGGCAGCTGGCCGCTCACCACAAGGTGGGCCATGGTGTCGCAGATGACCCGGGTGGCCATCAGGGAGGTCATGTCGCTGACGTCGTAGGGGGGGGAGACCTCCACCACCTCAAGGCCGCAGACCGGCACGTTGCGGACGATCAGCTCCAGCAGCTTGAGGGCTTCGCGCGGCAGCAGGCCGCCGGGCTCGGGCCAGCCGGTGCCCGGCACGAAACCGGCATCGATGCAGTCGATGTCGAAGGAGATGTAGACGCAGTCGGTGCCGTCGGTGGCCCGTTCGATGGCGAATTTGGCCGCCGCCTCCAGGCCCATGTCGCAGATGTCGGTGACCGTGAGCACGTTGGTGCCCCGCTCGCGGCAGACCTTCACCCCTTCGCGAGGCACCTGCCAGCCGCCGATGCCCAGCTGCACCAGGTTCTCGGCCGGGGCGTTGGCCATGTTGGTCGCATGGAACCACGGCGTGGTGTGCATGCGCTCGTCCAGGTCGGTCTCCTGGGTGTCGACGTGGCGATCGAAGTGGATGATGCCCACCTTCTTGTCGCCGAGGTGGCGGCAGACGCCCCGGACGGTGGGGAAGCCGATCGAGTGGTCGCCGCCCAGGATGATCGGGAAGGCCCCGCTGGCGAACACGTGGGCGATGCCCTTGGAGATCTGGTCGAAGCTCTTCTCGTTGTTGGCGGGGATGGTGAAGATGTCCCCCACGTCGCAGAGGGTGATCTGCTCGCGCAGGTCGACCCCCATTTCGTAGTTGTAGGGGGTGTACAGCGCTGAAATGCGCCGGATGCCCTGGGGGCCGAAGCGGGTGCCGGGCCGGTAGGTGGTGCCGCTGTCGTGGGGCACGCCCACCACCGCCACGTCGAACTCCCCCACCCGGTTCACATCCTCCAGGTAGGGGGCCTTCATGAAGGTGTTGATGCCGGCGTAGTGGGGCAGCTCCCCGCGGGAGAAGGTGGAGATGCGCCGATCGACGATGCTTTCGGCCGCCTCCAGGCCGTAGCGAAGGCCCTGGTCGACCTCCTGCTGCCAGCCGGTCAGGGGCAGGGCGGCTTCCTTCTCGAGGGCCCGGGCCCCTTCACTGCCGATGGGGGGGCGACCCCGGTCGAAGGCCTCGGCCGCATCGGCCGGGCTGCCGCTGGACGGATCGTTCATTCGGACCTCTGGGCACGGTGGGGATGGGGCGGTCTCCCGGGCTTTTGTCCCTCCGTGCCACACACCGGTGAGAACTGGGTTCTCGTGGTCCGGTGTGTGCGCTTCTCTCGGACCAGGCGTCCCTCCGGCTGCCGGCAGTGCCAGCAATGGGGGACCGGAACCCTAGAAGCAATTTCCGCCTCGGGATCCTGAAGGCCCCCGGGCGGGACGGTTGTGACGGTTGCTACGGGATCGGGGCGGTCGCCTCAGGACGGGCAGGGGAGACCTGCCGCCTTGCGGTTGGTCTCGCGGCGCAGGAGCAGGAAGAGGTAGTCCGGGTCCTTGTACTGGCTCGGCAGGCACTGGTGCAGCTGCTCGAGCCGGTGCCAGCAGACCGTGCGCTGGATCTTCTTGAGGGTGCGACCTTCCCGGACAAGCAGCCGCAAGGCCTTGCAGTACATCGAATAGTTGGCCTCCAGTTCACCGATGGTGACTTTCGGGATCGTGACCTTCGGCAGGGACGCTGGAAGCGATCGGGCGGTCATCGGCCATCCTTCGGGGCAGGCCCCGCAGAGATCCCCCCACTGTCGTCCATGGGCGGCCGGGGCGCGCCCCCCATCCGGGGACATTCCCCCCCCCCCCCCCGGTCGTCCTCCGGCCGGAGGGGGGCGCCATGGGGGTTCGCTGACCCGACCGCCGCGCTGGCGCTGCACCCCTTCCGATTCAGTTAAGGTTTGGTCAGCAGACGAATGCCCGGCATGTACAAGAACCATCCCGTCATGAACGCGCTTCTGGAGCAGCTCCGCTCCCTCAACGAGCAGTACAGCGACCTGCCCAACGAGCTCAACCGCTACCGCGTCGTCCGCCAGGAGCAGCTGATCGCCCAGTGGGCCCCCGGCGTCAGCGTCGCCGGCTGAGGCTCGCCCTGGCCTAGGCGGCCCGATGGCCCCCTGTCCCCACTCCCTGTTGATGCCTCACCCGTGAGGTGATGAACAAGAACCACCCCGTCTACCACTCCCTCGTCGCCAGGCTGGAGAGCCTCAGGGAGCAATACCGGCACCATCCCAGCGAGCGGAACCGCTACCGGCTGGTGCTGCAGGAACAGCTGATCGCCCAGTGGGTGGCCGCCTCCGACCTGCCTTACCCCACCGTCTCCCCCATGGGCGGCGCGCCGGCAGCGGCGGCAACATGAAGAAAATCTCTCACTTTGCCGTCGGGTGTTCCTTGTAGCTCTCGGGAGACCCTCGATCGGCTATTCCGTAGACAGCACACCCCTGTCGGCTGTACGGGCAAAGGTATGGGCAAAGGTTCGGGCAAAGGTCTTGGCAAAAGGGACAAGAGCGGTCTCAAGATCAAGACCCTGAAGATCAAGTCGCCGAAGGCGAAGGACTCCGGAGGCCTCGGCTCCTCTGGCTTGAGTGAGTCGGATCTCTACAGGCCGTCTCCGATCTTCGACGACCTCTCCAACCATTCCGAGGGACGCCCCCCCAAGCTGGATCGCAAGTTCTACGAGAAGGAACTGGTCCGGCTCCAGGTGGAGCTGGTGAAGATGCAGTACTGGGTCAAGCATGTGGGCTACCGCATGATCCTGCTGTTCGAGGGCCGGGATGCCGCCGGCAAGGGCGGCACCATCAAACGCATCACCGAGCCGCTCAACCCGCGGGGCTGCAACGTGGTGGCCCTGGGTACCCCCTCCGACCAGCAGAAGACCCAGTGGTACTTCCAGCGCTACGTCGAGAATTTCCCCTCCGCCGGCGAAATCGTCCTGTTCGACCGCAGCTGGTACAACCGGGCGGGCGTCGAGAAGGTGATGGGCTTCTGCACGCCGGAGCAGGTGGATGAATTCATGCTCTCCTGTCCGGAGTTCGAGCGCATGCTGGTGCGCAGCGGCATCACCCTGATCAAGTACTGGTTCTCCGTCAGCGATGACGAGCAGGAGGCCCGTTTCCGCTCCCGTCTGGAGGATCCGGCACGCCGCTGGAAGCTGAGCCCGATGGACCTGGAGTCCCGGGACCGCTGGGTGGAGTTCTCCCGGGCCAAGGACGAGATGTTCGCCCACACCAACATCCCGGAGGCCCCCTGGTTCACCGTCGAGGCCAATGACAAGCGCCGGGCCAGGCTCAACTGCATCCGTCACCTGCTCAGCAAGGTCCCCTACGAGGACATGACACCCAAGGCGATCGAATTGCCCCCCCGCAAGAGCGGTGCCGACTACCAGCGTCCCCCGATGAACGAACAGTTCTTCGTGCCCAACGCCTACCCCTGAGCCCCCTCTCCCAGCCAGCGGCGGCCCCCGAGCAGCTCCAGCCAGACCAGCACCACCAGCCAGTGGACCAGCACCGGGGCCCCGATGGACCCGGTGAGCTGGTAGGCGGTCACGCACGTCACCCCCAGCAGGCCCGCCAGGAGCAGGAAGCGGCCGTCGTCGAACAGCCTCCGGCCCTGGCGGTACCAGAGCCGGCCGGCCAGCGGATGCCAGGCGACGAAGAGCCCCACGCTCAGGGCCCCCCAGGCGACGGTGTCCGCTGCGCCCAGACCTTCCAGAGGGTGCGGCAGCAGGGCGGCCCGGAACAGGGTCTCCTCAACCAGTGCCGGGGACAGCAGCAGGACCGGGGCCCGGCGCAGCTGCACCCAGGGCCGCACCCCTGAAGCCGTCGCCGGCAGGAAGCCGCTGCGGCGCCCCAGGGGCAGGGCGATGGCGGCGTAGGCCCCCAGCAGCAGGGCGGCCAGGGCCAGGCCGGCTCCGCCCAGCGGCGTGAAGAAGGCATCCATCAGCCGGGGCAGGGCCAGCCCCACCACGGGCAGCTGACCGAGGAGCTGGGTCGGCGCCAGGGGGGCCAGGCGCCGGTCGGCGCCCGGCAGCTGGTTGGTGCGCAGGACATGGAGCGGGTCCCCGTGGCGCAGGAACACCAGGGCCATCTCGTCGTGGGCGCGACGGGGCAGCATCGACCTCCAGCTGAGCAGGCCATCCCAGAGGCTTGGGCTGGCCCTGAAGCGGTCCGGTGCATCGCCGGGGCGATCCATCAGCGAGGCGTTGTGGCGCCAGTCGGCGCGGACCATGCCGAAGGGCGTCAGCAGGGCATCGAGGGACCGGGCCAGGGAGGCGAGCCGGGGCAGCTCGGTGCCGTCGAGCTCACGGCGGCGGCGGCGCAGCTGGTCGATGGCGATCCAGAGGGCCTGGCTGGAATCCTGCACACAGGAGATGGCCGGGGACACCAGCGAGACGCCGCCGCCGTCGCCGCTGCGGTAACGGGCCATCAGCACCTCCGCCTGGATCGCCAGTTCCTCCAGCAGCAGGGGGTCGGTGCGCACCAGCACGTCCGAGATCGGCCGCGTCCCGAGCCAGCCCCGCTGCAGGTTGCCGGTGTAGGCGCTCCAGTCCTGGCTGCCCGAGACGATGCCGTTGGGATTGTTGGCGTAGATCTGGTGGTACCGCAGGTCGAAGCGGGGCTCGCCGGTGAAGGGATCGATCACGACCCGGGCGGCGCCGAAGGCGAAGTGGCCCGTCACGGTGAAGCCGCTGATCGGCTCGCCATCGGGCCCGCCGATGCCGCCGAAGTTGTGGATCAGCAGGGACCGGTCGCCGGGTTGCCAGGGGGCGTGCTCCCCATCGGGATCCAGGCCCACCCGGCTGAAGCGGCCGCGCCGGGTCTGGCCGTCGCTCCAGTTGATCCGGGTGATCGCGTTGAGGCCGGCGGCGGTGCCCCGCAGGACCCGGTCGCTCTCCAGGCGGGTGAGGTGGCGGGGTTCCAGGGCCTGGGCGGTGAAGGTCCCTTCGCTGTCCGGGGCGCCGTAGAGGAACCAGCCGTCGCTGCCCACGGGGGACTCCAGCAGTCCCTGGGGGTCGAAGAAGCGCCGGCCATGGCGATCGGGGGGCTGGCGGGGCAGTCGCACCGTCTCGATCGCACCGCCGAAGTCCCCCCGGCCCCGGTCGTAGTGCTGGACCCGAAAGCGCTCCGGGTCGGCAGGGTCACGGGAGAGCAGTCGCACCAGCCCCACCCAGCGGCCCGTGCTCTGCAGGGGCGGGCGTCCGATCCGCAGCACGGTGTCCCCGTCCTGCCGTTCGACGTCCACCTCCTCGAGCGCCACGGTGATGTCGTCGTGGGGATGGGCCCCCGCCAGGGTCTGCAGCGGCCCGACGTCGTTGCGGCCGTCGAGGCGGGTGGGCACCACATTGCCCTGCTGCGCCGCCAGACGGGCCTGGGCCCCGAGCCGCACCGGCGTGCTCACCTTGCCCACCAGGGCCCGCAGCATCGGCTCGTTCTGCCAGCCCAGCCGCAGGCGCTGGCCGACCAGGGCCTGGTGGCCTGCCGGGGCCTGCTCCAGCTCCAGCCACACCCAGTCGCCGCCGCCTGCGGCCATCTCGGCCGCTGCGGGAAGGATCAGGCGCCCGAACCAGTCCCCGTGGGGGCGGTAGAGGGCCGGATCCGGCCGACGCGCCAGCGGATAGTGCTCCGGTCGGTTGAAGGGAGCCTGCCAGGCCAGGTCGTAGCTGGTGGGCGGTGGGGGGGGCGGCGCGCCCAGGGCACCCCTGGCCAGGGGCAGGACCAGCAGCGCCATGGCCAGAACGGCCGTCAGAAGCGCCAGCCGGCGGCGGCGATCGGGGCGATGCCGTCCGGGCATGGCTGGGGGTGACGGCATGGGGTCCTAACCGCCGCTTTCCCGGTGGATCGCCAGCGCCGCCAGCACACCGCCGGCGAAACCGGAGGCGTGGCCGATCCAGCTGACCCCCGGGGGACTCAGGAACGGCAGCAGGCTGGGCAGCGCCCCCCCGTAGGCGAACAGGGCGGTAACCGACAGCAGGATCGAGACGGGGCGGCGCTCCAGCCAGCCGATCAGCAGCAGGTAGCCCAGCAGTCCGTAGATGACCCCGGAAAGGCCGTGGCTGGCCTGGTGCCAGAACAGCCAGACCGGGATGGCCGTGGCGTACACCCCCAGCCATACCGCCAGGTAGTCGCCCCGGCTCTTGGCCAGCACCAGCCAGGACAGGGGCAGGAACCAGAGGCTGTTGCTGATCAGGTGTCCGAAGCCTCCGTGGCTGAAGGGGGCGGTGAGCACCCCGAGGAAGGGCCCCCCAGGCACCATCGGCAGGTTCCAGCGACCCCCGAAGAAGAGCTGGTCGATGATCTCCTGGACCCAGGGCACCGCCAGGATCAGCACCGGCAGCACGGCCAATCCCTTCAGACGGCACAGGCTGCGGTCGAGCCGCTGGGCAAGGGAACCGGCCATGGCCGCCGACGAACGGGCAGTGCGTGTCGGCCCGTCCTAGCTCCCCAGCGGACCGCTCAGCAGCCACCACCACAGCGGAACCGAGACGAGGGCCAGGGCGGTGCTCCAGAGCACCAGCGTCGCCACCGCTTCGACAGCCTGCCGCCGCCCGACATCGGCGGCTTCCATTGGCCCCGCAGCGGCCGCTTCCGTGAGCAGCAGCACCGAGATGGCGGTGGGTGCCGCCGCCTGCAGCACCACCGCGTCCCGCAACAGGGAGGGCAGGCCCAGCAGGCCGGCCAGCAGCAGCATGGCCGCCGGGAGCACCAGGAGCTTGCCCACCAGGGGCGCCACCAGGGCCGAACCCCCGGCAGGGCCGGCAGCGCCCGCCGGGCGGCGCCGGAGCATCAGGCCCAGCCGCATCCCCACCAGGGCCAGGGCCACCAGGACCACCAGCCTGGCCGGCCACCACAGCCACTGGGCCAGCACCGCGCTCCAGGGGGTCTGGTGCAGGAGCACGGCCAGCGCCAGACCCCGCATGGCCGGGCTGGTGGCCAGCACCCGCAGCTGGCGGCGCACGCCGGTGGCGCAACGGTCCACCAGCAGCGGACCGAGGCTCCAGGTGATCAGGGTGGCCATCAGATCGAAGGCGATCGTGAAGCCGATGGCCTCGGCGGGGAGCAGGGCCAGGCCCACGGGCAGGCCCCAGTAGCCGGTGTTGCCCACCATGCAGCCCAGCTGCAGGCTGCCCTCGGGGATGCGCCGGCCCAGGGCCGGCAGGCGCAGCAGCAGCAGGCCAAGGCTTGAGACCGCCGCCGCCATCAGGGCCGCCGTGAGCAGCTCGGCCCGGAAGCCCGCCCGCAGCAAGAGGGCCACCAGGCTGATGGGAATGCCCCAGGTGATCAACGGCGGGGCGAGCCGTCCCGGCAGCCCGGGGAACCGCACCCCCAGCATCAGGCCGAGACCCAGGGGCGGGACCAGTTCGAGCAGGAACCGCAGCACCAGCCCTCCACCCCACTCCCGGCGCCACCACCATGGCGGCCCCCGGCCTGCGGCGCTGCCTAGGGTCGTCGCTTCCCCAGGTGCCCAGGTCTCCGATGCAATCCCCCATGCGCTCCGGTGCCGACAACGGCTTCGGCGGGCTCTGGCAGCTGGTCTTCGCCGCCGTGCTCGCAGGCCTGGTACTGCTGACCCAGACGGTGTTCATCGTGCCGGCGGGCAGTGTCGCCGTGGTCACCACCCTCGGCAAGGTCACCGGCGAGCCGCGGCAGCCAGGGGCCAACCTCAAGATCCCCCTGGCCCAGAACACCTCCCTCTTCGATGTGCGCACCCAGGTGCGGCCGGAGCAGTTCTCCACCCTCACCAAGGACCTGCAGGTGATCCAGGCCACGGCCACGGTGAAGTACGCCATGAAACCCGCCGAGGCGGGCCGCATCTACGAAACGATCGCCACCGACGACCAGCAGATCTATCCGCGGGTGATCCAGCCGTCCCTGCTGAAGGCCCTCAAGTCGGTGTTCTCCCAGTACGAACTGGTGACGATCGCCACCGAGTGGAACTCCATCTCCGAACTGGTGCAGGAGAAGGTGGCCGAGGAGCTGCGCAAGTTCGACTACGTGACCGTGCAGGGTCTGGATCTGACGGGGCTGCAGATCGCCGAGGAGTACCGCGCCGCCATTGAGCAGAAACAGATCGCCGAGCAGCAGCTGCTGCGGGCCCAGACGGAGGTGCTGATCGCCGAGCAGGAGGCCAAGCGCTACCAGACCCTCAACTCCAGCCTCGACGACCAGGTGCTCTACAAGCTGTTCCTGGATAAGTGGGATGGGCAGACCTCGGTGGTGCCGGCCCTGCCGGGGGCGGCCGGCGGTGGCGGCAGCCCGGTGATCGTCAACGGCCGCCGCTGAGCGGGACGCCCGATGGACGAGGGGATTCTCGATGTGGATCTGCTGGCCTTCGAGCGGGGCGACGGCAGGGCCCGTGACGCCGTGGTCGATGGGGTGAGACGCAGCCTGGCCAGCGGCTTCGTCTACACCAGCAGCGATCTGCCCGTCGATCTGCTGGACACCGCCTACGGTCTCCTGCAGGGGTTCTTCGCCCTCGAGGCCGACACCAAGCGGCGCTTCCGGGCGCCCGGCGCCAGCGGCCAGACCGGGTACACGGAGGTGCTGGTCGAAACCGCCGCCGGCAGCGATCACCCGGACTGGAAGGAGATGCTGAACTGGTCGGACCCGCTGCCGGGCGGGCATCCCCTGCGGCTCCGTTTCCCGGCGCTCTATCCCGAGCAGGTCCTGCCGGAGGCGGCCGTTCCCGGCATCACCGCGGTGCTGGGGGAGTTCCACCGGGCGATCGCCGATCTCCAGCGGCGCTTTCTGCGGGTGATCGCCGTGGGCATGGGCTGCGGTGAGGGCTTCTTCGAGGAGATGGTGCTTGAGGCCCCGACCCTCACCCGGGCCCTGCGCTATCCCCCCATGGCCCAGGCACCGGGGGAGGGCCACGTCTGGGCGGCGGCCCATGGGGACATCAATCTGATCACCGCCCTGCCGAGGGCCACCGGGCCGGGGCTGCAGGTGCGCGTGGCCGGGCAATGGGTGGAGGCGGCTCCACCGGAGGGGCGGGTGATCATCAACACGGGGCTGATGCTGGAGCGTCTCTCCAACGGTCGCATTCCCACCGGCTGGCATCGGGTGGTGGCGCCGCCAGGGGCCACCGATGAGCGCTACAGCGTCGTGCAGTTTTGCCATGCCAGGCCCTGGACGGTCCTGGCGCCGGTGTCCTCCTGCTGCGGTCCTGATCAGCCGCAGCGTTACAGCGCCATATCCGCTGCAGATGCCCTCGGGGAGGTGCTTTACCGCATCAATCTGCTCGAGAACTGAGCATTCGCTGGCGAGGATAGCGGTCGTTCAGAAGTCCGCCGTCGCCCATGAGTTCGACGATCCACGGTGCCGGGATTCTTTCGATGTCGCCGGTGTCGATGTTGAGCACCCGGGCGAAATCCCCCGGAGTCGGGCCGCTGAGCTCGCAGATCCGGCCGATGAACCACGGCCTGCCGGCCATGGCCACCACGGCCAGGTGCCCGGCTCGGGCCTCCCGGAAGCGCTGGGGGTTGGCCCGCCTCAGGGGGGCCACCGCGGGATCGATCTGGCCGGGTGCCATGGCGGACCTCTGGTACACCTGTACTGTAGCCGGATCGCTCGGGTGCGCCACCGGTCGGCGGGAGCCCCATAGGCTGGGCCCACCCAGAGGTGGAATCCGTGGACGAAGGCAGCAGGCAGGAACCCGGCGCAAACGAGGGCAGCACGGACCAGGGAGGCCAGGCGTTTCAGTACGAGCCCCTCGAGCGCTTCGGGGAAGGCCTCACCACCGCCCGTCCCTGGAACCGGACCGCCCTGGCGGGGGTCGAGCGACTCAATGGGCGGGTGGCGATGATCGGCTTCCTGGCGGCCCTGATCGGCGAGGAATTCACCGGCAGGGGGATTGTCGGTCAGCTGGGCCTGATGCTGCGCTGGCTCCTGGGCTGAGGCCCCCGATCGGGGACGATCGACCCTGGGGGCCGCCCTCCCCGCCCGATGGTCTTTCCTGCCGGGAATCGTGATGGACGGAGCCGGGAACAGACCCCTCTACATCCTGATGATCAGCCTCCATGGCCTGATCCGTGGCCAGAATCTGGAGCTCGGCCGTGACGCCGATACCGGCGGGCAGACGAAATACGTGGTGGAACTGACCAGGGCCCTGGCTCGCCAGCCTGCGGTGGCCCAGGTGGATCTGGTGACCCGCTGCATCAAGGATGCCGACGTTTCGACGGACTACGGCAAGCCGATCGAAGTTCTGGATCACAACGCACGCATCCTTCGCATTGCCGCCGGACCGGATCTCTACATCCCCAAGGAAGAGCTCTGGGGCCATCTCGACGCCTTCACCGACGAACTGTTCAGCTGGCTCCATCATCAGCCGCGCCGGCCGGACATTTTGCACAGCCATTACGCCGATGCCGGCTATGTCGGTGTGCGCCTGTCCCACCTGACGGGTCTGCCGCTCATCCACACCGGCCACTCCCTCGGCAGAGACAAGCTGCGCCGGCTTCTGGCCCTCGGTCTGTCCGTGGAGGAGATCCAGAAGCGTTACCGAATGGCGGAGCGAATCAGCGCCGAAGAGGATGTGCTGAACAGTGCCAGCCTTGTGATCACAAGCACCCACAATGAGATCGAAGATCAATACGAGCTCTACGACTGCTACACCCCTGAGAAGATGTCGGTCATCCCACCGGGAACCGATCTCAATCAGTTCCATCCACCGACGCCCGAAGATGGCCCTGTTGCCTTTGCCAGCACCCTTGCCAAGTATCTCAAGGAGCCTGAAAAGCCGATGATTCTGGCTTTGTCGCGGCCGGATGAGCGCAAGAATATCGTCACGCTCCTCGAGGCCTACGGCAAATCAAAGCGCCTCCAGAAGCTGGCCAATCTTGTGATCATTGCCGG
The DNA here is from genome assembly GCA_943369315.1 of Synechococcus sp. UW140. GTDB lineage: Bacteria > Cyanobacteriota > Cyanobacteriia > PCC-6307 > Cyanobiaceae > Cyanobium. Next base: position 13,527 of record CALRMW020000017.1, on the reverse strand, counting down.
GAATCGAAACGACATCCGCGAATTGAACGAGGGAGCCCAGCATGTCCTGACGGAACTGCTGCTTGTCATCGACTGCTATGAGCTCAATGGGCTGGTGGCCCTGCCCAAGCACCATTCCCCCAGTGATGTGGCCGACATCTATCGGCTGGCCGCCTCCTCGCGAGGGGTTTTCGTCAACCCGGCCCTCACCGAACCCTTCGGGCTCACCCTGCTCGAGGCGGCGGCCAGTGGTCTGCCACTCGTGGCGACGGAAGTCGGTGGCCCCGTCGACATCATCGGCAACTGCAGGAATGGCCTGCTGATCGACCCCCTTGATGAAGCATCGATTGCCGGTGCCCTGCTGACGATCCTCGAAGATGATGCTGTGTGGTCGACATTTTCCAGTAACGGGCTGACGACCATCGCCACCTTCTATTCCTGGGAGGCGCATGCCAACCGGTATCTGAAACTGGTGAAGAATCTGATCGTGCAGAACCGAGTGGTGGCCCGCCCGGCCCCACTGGCGAGGCCGCCCGCCATTCAGACCAGAACCCGCGCCATCTTCACCGCCATCGACAACACCCTCCTGGGTGATCCCGATGCCCTCTCCCGCTTCATGAAGCTGATGAGGGAACAGCATCGCAGGGTTCTGTTCGGGATTGCCACCGGACGACGCCTCAACTCGGTGCTCAAGCTCCTGAAGATCCACGCCATCCCCATGCCCGACGTCCTCATCACAAGCCTGGGGACGGAGATCTATACCCCACCCCAGTTGACGACGGACATCTCCTGGATCCACCACATCGACCACCTGTGGACTCCCCAGGCTCTCAAGCGCCTGATGGATCCACTGCCCGGGCTGACCCTGCAGGCGAAGGAACATCAGAGCCGCTTCAAGCTGTCCTACTTCTACGATCCCCAGCAGGCGCCTGCGATGGAGGAGATCCTCACCCTGTTACGGCAGCATGAGCTCTCCGCCCACACCAGCCTCTCGTTCGGCCAGTTTCTTGATTTCGTCCCCGCCCGCGCCTCCAAGGGCCAGGCCCTTCGTTATGTCGCCAACCAGTGGAAGATTCCCTTGCAGCACGTTCTGGTGAACGGCGGATCCCGCGGTGATGAAGATATGCTCCGCGGCCAGACCCTGGGCGTGGTGGTGGACAGCCCCCATCGTGAAGAACTGGCCCAGCTCAGTGACTCCGAACGGGTCTATTTCTCTACCAGATCCCATGCCTCTGGAATCCTCGAGGCCATCGACCACTATGACTTCCTGCGTCGATGACCAGCCTCCGCACCCCCCGCTGATGCGACGTCTGCTGCTCTGCACGGACCTGGATCGCACCCTGATTCCGAATGGTGAGCAGCCCGAATCGGAGGGGGCCCGAGCGACGTTGACCAGGGTGCTCCGCCAGTCCTGGATTTCTCTGGCCTATGTCAGTGGCCGGCATCTGGCCTTGATCGAGCAATCGATCCGGGAGTATGACCTGCCCCAGCCTGACTGGATCATCGGCGACGTCGGCAGCTCCATCCATGTCAACGAGGGCCATGGGTGGACCCTGCTGCCGGCCTGGTCGCGGTACATCGCTGCGGACTGGCAGGGCTGTTCCGCGGCCCAGCTGCGCGCCCTTCTGGGGGGATGTCCCGGGTTGGTGCCGCAGCCTGAGGACAGGCAGAACACCCACAAGCTCAGTTTCTTCCTTTCACCGCAGGCCGATCTCCCTGCCCTCACATCGGCCATCCACGCCTGCTTCGAGCCTCTGGCCATCGCGACCGTGCTGATCTTCAGCCACGATGAGCAGGCGGGCGTCGGTCTCCTGGATGTCCTGCCGCAGCGGGCCGGCAAGCTCCATGCGGTCGAGTTTCTGATGCGGGAGCAGGGCTTTGCCGCCGATCAGACGCTCTACGCCGGGGACAGTGGCAATGATCTCTGCGTGCTCACCAGCGCTCTGCCTGCGGTGCTGGTCGCTAATGCCCATCCGGATGTGGCCGCGCAGGCCGTGCGGGAGGCGGCCAGGAAAGGGACGTCCGAGTTTTTGTATCTTGCCAGAGGTGGCTTTCTGGGCATGAACGGCAACTACAGTGCCGGCATCCTGGAGGGGATCGGCCACTTTCATGCCGAGGCCATTCCGGAGCTGGAATGAACTCATGCAGAAGCGATGTCCGATCACCATCTTTGGAGAAGTTCTGTTTGATTGTTTTCCGGATGCTACGGAAGTCCTTGGTGGTGCGCCGTTCAATGTGGCCTGGCATCTCAGGGGTTTTGGCCTGGCTCCCCGACTCGTCAGCCGGGTCGGCAGGGATGCCAGGGGCGAGCGGATTCGCTCCGCCATGGGGCGCTGGGGCCTGGATGTTTCCGCTCTGCAGACCGACCCGACCCATCCCACCGGCCTGGTGAGCATCACCCTCCTCGATGGCGAGCCCCGCTACGCGATCGTGTCGGGCAGTGCCTACGACTTCATCGAGCCGCCCGAGCCGCCTTCGGTTCCGGACCCGGGCCTCCTGTACCACGGCACTCTGGCCCTTCGCCATCCCCCATCGGCAGCGGCCCTGGCGTCCCTGAAGTCGCTGCATCGGGGTCCGATCGTCCTGGATGTGAACCTGCGCCATCCCTGGTGGTCGATGGAGACGGTGCTGCCCCTGGTGGACGATGCCGACCACGTCAAGCTCAATGCGGCGGAGCTGGCCCTGCTGACCATGGACGAACCGCCAGAGGACGATCGGGACGCCCTGGCCGCCTCCATGCAGCGTTTTGCCGAGCGCCACCGGCTGGAGACGCTGGTGGTCACCCGTGGTGCCCTCGGTGCCCTGCTCTGGCGTGGCGGCGCGATCGTTACCGTCGCCCCCGCCGCCGCAGCCCCTGTCGTCGACACGGTGGGTGCGGGAGATGGGTTCGCCGCCGTCCTGCTGCTGGGACTCAGCCAGCAGTGGCCATGGGCCGAGACCCTCGCCCGTGCCGGGGATTTCGCCGCGGCCCTGGTGTCACAGCGCGGTGCCACCATCGATGACCCGTCGGTCTATGCGCAGTTTCTGACGTCTTGGGGAGTTGGCTGATCCGATGTACGAGCAGATCTCCCACTCCCTGTTGAACTCGATCCTGGATGACTTGCGTCCAGAGATCCGTCGCCAGGACTTGCGTCACTTCTACACCAGGCTGGGTGCGAACTTCTACGCCATCCATTCGTTGTTCGTCACCCTCTATGGCCATCGTGACGACTTCAAGTTCCAGCTTCTGCGCCTGGTCGAAACCATGGCACGTGGCTACATCGATCGATCCCCCGATCTTGAGTCGCTCGATATCCTGAGGGAGGATGACTACAACTGGTTCCTCTCCCAGAAGTGGGTCGGGATGGCCATTTACTCCAATGGCTTCGCGGAGAACCTTCCTGATCTGGTCACCAAGATCAGCTACTTCCAGGAGCTGGGCATCAATATGGTGCACATCCTTCCGATCCTGATGTGCCCATCCGGCAAGAGCGACGGTGGCTATGCGATCAGTGACTTCCGCCGCATCGATGCCAGGGTCGGCACGCTTGATGATCTGCGCAGGATTGCCGACGAGTTCCGGAAGCGTGAGATTCTGCTGGTGCTGGATATCGTGCTGAACCACACATCGGATGAGCATGAGTGGGCCCAGCGTGCGATGGCTGGTGAACAGCATTTTCAGGATTACTACCACGTCTTCGACGACAGGGATATTCCCGACGTCTTCGAGCAGAGCATGCCCGAGGTGTTCCCCGAGAGCGATCCCGGCAATTTCACCTGGAATGGGGAGATGGGGAAATGGGTCATGACGGTCTTCCATGAGTACCAATGGGACCTCAACTACTCCAACCCGGCGGTGTTCATCGAGATGCTCGATGTGCTGCTGTTCTGGGCCAACCAGGGCGTCGATGTTCTGCGGCTCGATGCCGTTGCCTTCCTCTGGAAGAAGCTCGGTACCACCTGCCAGAACGAACGCAAGGCCCACCTCATCCTGCAGTTGATGAAGGACTGCTGCCAGGTGACCGCGCCGGGTGTCCTGTTCATCGCTGAAGCGATCGTGGCCCCCACCGAGATCACCAAATACTTCGGTGAAGACGCCATCGTGGCCAAGGAATGTGAGATTGCCTACAACGCCACCCTGATGGCCTTGCTCTGGGATGCTGTGGCCACGCGCAACACCCGGCTCCTCTGCCAGGGCCTCAAGAGCCTGCCCAGCAAGCTGGAGCGGGCCACCTGGCTGAACTACGTCCGCTGCCATGACGACATCGGCTTCGGTTTCGATGACAGTGACATTGAGCAGGCGGGCTACGACCCCCGTGCCCACCGGCGCTTTCTGATCGATTACTTCAAGGGGGATTTCGATGCGATCCCCCGCGGGCTCACCTTCATGCCCAACGACACCACGGGCGATGCGCGAATCTGCGGTTCCCTGGCCTCACTCGTCGGTCTGGAGTCGGCCCTCGAATCGAAGAATCAGCAGCTGATCGCCACCGCCATCAGCCGCATCCTGCTGATGCATGGGGTCATTCTGTCGTTCGGGGGTATCCCACTGATCTACAACGGCGATGCCCTTGGTGTGCTGAACGATTACAGCTTCTACGCCGATCCCAGCAAGTGCAATGACACCCGCTGGGTGCATCGCCCGAAGATCGACTGGGCCAGGGCGGAGCTCCGATGGAAGCAGGGGACCGTGGAGCATGCGATCTTTTCGGCGATGAAGAAGATGATCGCGATCCGCAAGGAAATCTCAGCCTTTGCCGATTTCAACAACCGCCAGATCCTGCCGATGGAGAATGACCACCTGCTGGCCTTCGTTCGCACCAACCACCTGCGGCCATCGGAGCTGGTGCTGGTGGTGGCCAACTTCAACGATCAGCCACGGTTCTTCGATCTCGAGAGCTTGGTGCCGTCGGTCTTCAGCAGCCACGATGGACTGGTCGATCTTCACTCGGGCCGCCGGCCGTCCCAGTCCGGCAGTCGCATCGTGCTGCAGGCTTACCAGTTCTACTGGCTGACCAAGACCTGAGCGCCCGATTCTCCCCCCGCCCGACGCTTCCCCCGCCCATGCGCGTCGTCACCCCCGTTCTGCTGGCCCTGCTGCTGGCTTCGGCGGCGTTGGCGGTCACCGTGTCGGTGCAGCCGGACCCCACCGGCAGCTCCTCCGCGACGTCCTCCCCACCGTCGACGCCAGCCCCGACGCCGCTGCCGCCGCCGGAGCCGTCGCCACCGCAGCCGGCCCCGCGGGGCTACCCCCAGCTTCCGCGGGACCCTGCCGCCATCGCCTCCCAGCTGGCCGCCGCCGAGCTGGCCCTCCGCTCCGCCGACACCCCGGCCGCACTCCTCGGCGAGCTGGGGCATCGCCAGCAGGTCATCTATCGCCGGCTTGCCGCCGATCCCCCCCTGGCCGCCCGGGTGAGGGCCTTCCTGCCGGTCCGCTGGCAGGGGGTGATGGACCGCCACCTGGCGGCACGCCGGGAGTTTCTGGCCATGCACCGGGGGGGGCGGCGCCCGTCCGTCGTTCCCGCCTGGCGGATCATCCCGCCGGAGCCCGCCGCCGACCTGCTGCGCTACTACCGGGAGGCGTCCGTCGCCACCGGCATCCCCTGGGAGGTTCTGGCCGCCATCAACCTGGTCGAAACGGGCATGGGCCGCATCGATGGCGTCTCCGTCGCCGACGCCCGCGGCCCGATGCAGTTCCTTCCCACCACCTGGGCCCAGCCGGGCATCGGCAAGGGCGACATCCGCGATCCCGAAGACGCGATCCACGCCGCCGCCCGCTATCTGGTGCGGCGCGGGGGCCTGCGGGACATCCGTCGGGGGCTCTGGGGCTACAACAACAGCCGGCACTATGTCCGGGCCGTGCTGCTCTACGCCGAGCTGCTGCGCATGGATCCCCAGGCCTTCACGGGGCTCTACCACTGGGAGATCCATTACGCCTCCGCCGCCGGCGACCTCTGGCTGCCGGTCGGCTACAACCAGCCCCGGCCCCTTCCGGTCGCCACCTACCTGGAACGCTTCCCCGCCTCGGCCCCTCCAGGACCCTGACGCGCCTGCCAGCATGGGACCCCGTCGGGCTCCGAGACCCAGCTGCCCATGACCCAGCTGCAAGCGATCAACATCGCCAAGGTGACCACGATCGTGGCGCTGCTGGTGCCTGCCCTGGTGCTGGGCCTGGATTCCGAGCGGGTCGCGATCTACCTGGCCCTTCACATCAGCTACTGCCTCTGGTGGCTGCTCGAGGAGGTGCTGTTCCCCTGGCGCACCACCCAGCTCTTCACCGAGGTGGTTCAGCCGCTGCAGGCCGCCTCGGTGGTGATCTACGTCGGGGTGTTCTATGCCGTGCCGGGCTGGCTGGCCATGGCCAATCCGGTGCCCATCGGCCCGCTGACGATCGCCCTGGGGCTCAGCCTCTACATCTTCGGATCGCTGCTGAACACGGCGGCCGATGTGCAGAAAGGCACCGCCAAGGCCCTGGGAGCCACCCTGGTGGCGGACGGGGCCTGGCGCCGCGTCCGCCATGTCAACTACCTGGGGGACCTGCTCCGCTACAGCAGCTTCGCGGTGATCGCCGGTTCGCCGTGGGCCTGGCTCCTGCCCGCCTCGGTGCTGGCGCTGTATCTACCTCGCATGATCCGCAAGGAAGCCTCCATGGCCGAGCGCTATCCCGCTTTCGAGGCCTATCGCCAGAGCAGCTGGTGGCTGCTGCCGGGGCTCGTCTAGCGCTGCCGGTGAAGCGGGGCAGGGCCCTGACGCCTGGAGTCAGCCGAGGCCTCTGCCGAGCAGGACATCCCTGGCACCATTGACCGCCTGCATGGTGGCGTGGCGGCCACCGCGGTCGGGGTGATGCTCGGCGGCGGCCCTCTTCCAGGCCGCGGTCACATCGGCTTCCCGGAGCCGGCCCGCCAGGGCCAGCCCGAGACGGGCCCTGGCCTCGATGGCCTCCAGGCTGGGGCTCCGGCCCAGGGGACCGTGGTCGGCGGCGGAGAGGCCCGTGCCCTTCTTGCGGCGACCCTTGGTGCCGGAGGCCTTGCCCTTTCCGCGGGGGCGTGACGCTGCGAAGCCCTTGCCGAGCGGCTCATCGGATCGGTCCGAGGGAGCGCTGTCGGGCTGATCCGGCCGCAGGGAGACCAGGGTCAGACGGGGGTCAAGCAGGGTGCGAGCCATGGGTTCAGGTGCCAGCCCGACCGTTGCGTTGAGAGGTTGCGTAGGGAGGGTGGTCGCGACTCAGGCCGAGACGTCGAGGCCGGGGGCCGGATCGATGCTCAGTTCGGCGAGCAGGTCGCTGGAGAGCAGATCAGTGGCGAGGAGATCGGTGGCCGCCGCATCGGCCATCTCGGGAGCGACGATCGCCGCGGGGGCCTGATCGTGACCGCCGGCCATCGCCGGTGCCAGAAAGGCCATGGCCAGACCCACCATCAGGGCGAAGAGGAAGGTAAGGGCTCGCATCGGCCATGGGGAGAATCCCCACAGTCCTAACACCGCTCCGTCCCCTGACGCTCTCGGGAGGAGAAGATGGCCCGATGGAGCGCAGCGAAACCTCCCCCGCCCCGGCCATCGCCTACGCGGGATTCCGGGTCCGTTTGGCGGCCTCGCTGATCGATTCGGTGCTGATGCTGATCATCACCGCCCCCCTGCCCCTGCTCATCGTCGTGGTGTCCGACGAGACGGCGGTGCTGGTTCTCAGCACGGTGGTGTCGGCCCTGGTGGTGATCCTGTTCTGGCGCTGGAAGCAGGGCACGCCCGGCAAGCTGATGCTGCGCCTGAGAATCGTGGATGCCGGAACCGGCGGAGAACCCGGCCTGCGCCAGTGGTGTCTGCGCTACTTCGGTTACATCCTCTCGACCCTGCCCCTGCTTCTCGGCTTCCTGTGGGCGGCCTGGGATCCCCGTCGCCAGGGCTGGCACGACAAGCTCGCCGGCACGGTGGTGATCCGCGGGCCCCGTCGGGCCGGCCCGACGCCAGCGGCCGCGACGGGGGACGCGACCGGGGCCGGGAAAGCTTGTGCCGGACCCCCCTGACATCCGTTCCCTGCGGCCATGACAGCTCCCTCCCGCGATCCCCTCGATGAGGCCATCGCCGCCCGCCGGGCCCAGGACCCCCTGGTGGGGGCGCGGATTGGTGCCGAAGAGATCAGCCGCCGGCTCCTGAAGGCCATGGCGTCCGACCGGGGCGTACACGTCGAATCGCTGCTGGCGGTCTGCGGTGCCCTGGCGGGCCAGGCCTGCCAGGCCGGTGTGCGGGCCCGCTCCCGGGCGGCCGGCCTGGCGGAGCTCTCGGGGCTGCACGTCGTCGGCACCGGGGACGGGGGCTCCTTCCTGGTGGGTGAGGGGCTGGTCCAGGCCCTGTTCAACGACCCCACGTCCACCTGGGGTCTGGCCGCCGGTGCCGCCCAGCAGGCGGGCTGCACGGACCTGCCGGAGCCGACGGCGCTCTGGCGCCACGGGATCGAACGCCTCGGTCAGGGAGACTTCGGAGTGCCGCAGGTGCCCGACGCCCACCAGCCGTCGGCCGAATCCCTGCAGTCGCTGCCGAGCCTGTGGCCGGCCCTGCTGCCGCTGACCCAGAGGTTCTGCCCCGAACCGCTGGAATGGCCGATCCTGTTCGGTCTGGTGGCCCAGAAGGCGATCACCATGGGCCGGGAGGTGATCGATCCCTGCCTGGCGCTGCGCATTGTGATGGACACCGCCATCGCCGGCGCCATGGTGGTTCTGCCGCTGAGCCAGGAGCCCGCCAGCGGTCCCTGACCGTGCCGGGATCCAGGGGCATCCGCGTCCTGACATCCCCGTCTTGGCAGCGGCGGCCAGGGGCGTTACCAAGGCCTGCACGGTCCCTTGCAGCAGGCGGATGGACTCCCGCTTCCGACGGTTTCTGACGGCACTGGCCCTGCCCTGGCTGCTGCCCCTGTCCCTGGCGCCCCTTCCCCTGCTGGCGATGGGGGAGCCGCCGCCCCGGCCGTCGGAGATTCCCCTGGAGGTACCGGTGGGGGACCTGGGCCAGAACGACCGTCTGCCGGAGCCGCTGCGGTCCCTCTACAGGCCGGCCCCTGTGGGGGCGGTTCCGGTGCAGCAGGCCGGGGCCCTGGGCTATCCCCTCGGCCTGCAGCCCAGCGAGCAGGCCCCGTTCGGCTGGCGGCTGGCCGACTCGCGCAACGCCTGGCGCATGCACACCGGCCTCGATCTGATCGCCCCGGAGGGCACGCCGGTGTTCGCCGTGCTGCCGGGCACCGTGCGGCTGGTGGATGAGGTGGGTGGCTACGGCCTGCTCGTGGTGATCGACCACGGCCTCGGCTGGCAGAGCCTCTACGCCCACCTTCTGGATGTGGCGGTTCTGCCCGGGGAGAGCCTGGTGGCGGGGCAGCCCATCGGCCGGGTGGGCAGCAGCGGCTCGGCCACCACGGCCCATCTGCACTTCGAGTGGCGCCAGATGCGCCAGGGACGCCTGGTGGCGGTGGACCCCTCGCCGCTGTTGCAGCCGATCGGCACGAGGCCCTCCGTGGCGGGCCGGGCGCCGTTGCCGCCGCTGCCCTGAGCCAGGGGGCCGGCGGGCCTCGCCGTTCAGGCGCGGTCCGGATCCAGCGGCAGGCGTTTCAGGGCCAGGGCCAGGTGCCGCGCTCCCAGCAGCAGGGGGTAGAGGCGGCGGCTGCGGGACGGTCCGTCGAACAGCGGAACCAACAGATGCAGGAGTGGATCACTCGGCCGCATCAGGGCGCACAGCTGCTGCACGGCCTCCGCCCCATGCCAGGCCCTCTCCCCCTGGAGCAGGACCGCCCCCTGCGCCAGCGGCAGACCCCGTTCCCGCAGGGCACGGCGCAGGGGCGCATCGGCCCGCCCGTCGACGATCTGCAGGTGGGGGATCCCGCCGCGCAGTTCGCTGCTGAGGGCGAAGTGACGGCAGAACGGACAGCCCCCGTCGTAGACGAGCCGCAGGGACTTCGGGGCGACGGGCCCCTGGGTCTGCGGGGCCGGATCGGGCGATCGGGATGGGGGGGCGGCCATCGCTGCGGGGGAGATCAAGGGGGCGGCCGAGGCTTCAGGGGCGTGATCGCAGGATTCGATTCTGCCCCCGGCGGCCGGAGAGTGGCGCAGGGGCGTCGCATGGACGTCGAAGGATCGATTTCACCAAGTCCTGACAGGTGGCTGGATTCTGTGATCCTCGGCACCGTTCGATTTTTCAGAACGGTTAGATCCTCTGCCAATCGATGACTGGAAAGATGCTTACACCAACCACCCGTCTGAGGCTCCAGGAGATCATCGGCAGGATTGCCGATTCCCGCCCCGTCAGCCTGCATGAGCGCATCTATGTTCAGAAGTTCGCTGATCGCGATGCAAGTGTCTGGAGCTGGTTGCGGCGGGCCCAGCGCTCCCGGCAACGGGGTGAGCCCGAATCGGAACTCGACCGTTTCATGGGCTCGCTGGATCTGGGCGACTCCTGTGAAACCGGCGGATTCGACCCCGGCCGGGACGATCTTGGCGATTGGTTCAGCGGAGCTCCGAACTGGCTCAGGCGCAGTTGAGCTGCCCTTAAGCAGTAGAAACACTCATTGCCGAATCTTCGTCGCATCGGCAACGGACGTGGCCTGGGGGCCGTGTGTTGATGCCATGGTCAGGTCTCAGTCCGGTCGGAGGGTGCCATGGATGCCTTGCTTTGTAGCTATCGCAACTGTTCGGAACGGATGCGGATCATCCGCTGCTGCGGACCCGAGGATTTCTTCCTCGAACGGGTTGTCTTTCCCTTCGAAGTGCTCACCTTCCATTGCCCACTCGCCACGGACGTCGAGATCTGGGCGCGGGATTCGGCGGGTGTCGTCCTCAGCGAACGGCTCCCCGCCGATGCCCTGGCCATGCAGCAGAGTGAGGTGTCGCCCCGTCCGGAATGGCTGCCCCTGGTTCCGAACCGAGCGGTTGGGGTGAGGGGCAACGCCAGCTCGGTCTGTCTTCTGCCCCACTGACGCCGGCCTCGTCACCCGCAGACCCGCAGCCTCCGGCCCCGACCACCGGCATCGTCTGCAGCGCCAGTTACCGCGAGCACCTCACCGGCCCCTGGCATCCAGAGTGCCCCGCCCGGGTCGATGCCGTGATCCAGGGCCTGGAGCGGGCCGGTCTGCTGGCCCGCTGCCGGATCATTCCGCCCCGCCCGGCCACGGACGCGGAGCTGCTGCGCTGCCACACGCCGGGGTATCTGCAGCAGGTCAAGGAGGACATCCAGGCGGGCCGAGACCAGCTCTCCACCGGTGACACCGCCATCAGCCCCCACTCGGAGCGCACGGCGCGGCTGGCGGCGGGGGGTGTGCTGGCGGCGGTGGAGGCCGTCATGGAGCAGCGGGTGCACCGGGCCTATGCGGTCGTCAGGCCTCCTGGCCACCATGCCAGCGCCGCGCGGGGCATGGGCTTCTGCATCTACAACAACGTGGCCGTCGCCGCCCGCCAGCTGCAGGCGGTCCATGGCCTCGAGAGGATCCTGGTCGTCGACTGGGACGTGCACCATGGCAACGGCACCCAGGACATCTTCTGGAGCGACCCCTCGGTGCTGTTCTTCAGCAGCCACCAGGCGCCCCTCTATCCGGGGTCCGGCGGCCGCGGGGAGCGGGGGGAGGGGGCCGGGGCCGGCTACACCCGCAACTGCCCCCTGCCGGCCGGAACGTCGGGGCCCGAGCTGGTGGCCGCCTGGCGGGAGGAGCTCCTGCCGCTGGCCGAGTCCTTCGCTCCGGACTTCGTGCTGATCTCGGCCGGTTTCGATTCCAGGGCCGGAGATCCCCTGGGGGATTTCCGCCTGCAGGACGGCGATTTCGCGGCCCTGACCCAGCTGCTGCTCACCATCGCGGCCGACCATGCCCAGGGCCGGCTGGTGTCCGCCCTGGAGGGCGGCTACGACCTGGAGGGCCTGGCGTCGGCCAGTGCCGCCCACGTGGCCTGCCTGCTGGGGGACAGCGGGCCGCGCTGACCACGCCACCAGAGCCAGGCCTCGCGGTTGATCAGCAGGCCGATCAGCACCATCGCCAGCATCAGCACGATCTGGTCGGCCCGGGCGTCCGGCACCAGGATGTCGGCGGCGAGATGGGGGAGGTTGGTGAGGGTGTACACAACGCTCAGCCAGAAATGGGCGCAGCGCCAGTGGCGCCAGCGGCGCGGCTGGCCCGGATCACTGGCGGCATAGGCGATCAGCACGACCGCAGCCAGGGGCACCAGGAAGTAGGCCAGCATGGCGCCGAACAGCAGCGGCAGCTGGGCGGCCCCCACATGGCCATGGATCTCCGGGGAGATCCCGTGGAACAGGGGCATCAGGCCCAGCTCCACATGGAACAGCATCGCCAGCAGCCAGGCGATCCAGAGGCTGCGAAGACGCAGGGCGTGGTCGACGACGGTGGCCATGGGGACGCTCCAGGGCCCCCTGAGTCTGGGCAGCCCTTCCGGCGATGCGTGCGGAATGGCCCGGTTCTTGATGGGCCGGTTCGTTGCCAGGCTCCTTACATTGGGCGGACGGTGAATGGGGTCCTTCCCCCCAGGCCCCTTCCCATGACCTCCCCGACCTCCTCCCTGCCCAACACCGCGGTAGCCACCGGGCCCGCCGGGAGGCCCATGGCCCAGCCCATGGATGCCGGGCTGCTCGAGGGTCTGCAGGACCACCTCGGCCTGGAGCGCAAGGCCAGCGCCGCCTACTGGGCCATGGCCCTCTGGTTCGCCGAGCGGGAGCTGCGCGGATTCGCCGCCCATCTCATGGCGGAGTCCCGCGGCGAACAGCAGCACGCCGGCCTGCTGGCCGACTACCTGATCGCCCGCGGACAGACGGTGGACCTCGGGGAGCTGCCCGCCCCCTGCCAGCGCTGGAGCGACTACGAGGCCGTGCTCGCGGACGCCTTCCGCCTCGAGGCCGATGTCACCACCTCGCTCCAGCTGCTCTATTCCATGGCCGAGCGCGCCGGCGACGTGCGTACCACCGTCTTCCTCGATCCGATGATCCAGGGCCAGATCGCCGCCGAGAACGGCGCGGCCCACCTGCTCGGTCGGGTGCGCTTCGGGCGCCAGGAGGCCGCCTCGATGCTGTTGATCGATGGGGAACTGGCGGCGGCCCAGGCGGCGGGTGCTCCTCAGGTCTGAACCTTCGGGGACCTTCGCCCCATCCTCAGGCGGATCAGGCGGCCAGGGGCCGGCTGGTGATCTCCAGCAGGAAGGCGGCGCCGAGGGGATCGCGCAGGGGCAGACGCGTCAGCGCACGGGCCTGGCGTTGCAGTTCCAGGCGGCGCTGCTCGAGTCGGCTGGTTTCACGGCCGAGCCTCAGGCGGAGACGTTCGTCGCGGCAGGCGGCCCCCTGCCCCTTCAGCCGCTGCCAGCTCTGGCGCACCGCGGCCATGTCGCGGCAAAGGCTGCCGATGAGGCTGTCGCCGGTGTGAATCGGGGCGGCCATGGCGGTTCAGGCCGCCAGGGGAGCGCCGTCGACCAGGGCCGGTGCCAGGCGCAGGCTGGTCTCGCCGCTGGGGACCTGCAGCAGGTCGGCGGCCCGGATGCGGGAGATCAGCCGGGTGGTGGTGACGCGGGTGGTGCCGATCAGTTCACCGATGCGCTCATGGGTGAG
>CALRMW020000016.1:0-84712 GCA_943369315.1 Synechococcus sp. UW140 | reverse complement strand
TGCTCAAGTAGGGGAGGGTTCGCCATGGCTGCCATCGGAGCTTCGCCTCCTGCGCGCTCAGCCCGGCTCGGCCTGCGCGCCACGCCGGAACAGGAAGCCGTGCTGCGCCGTGCCGCTGAGGTGACCCACAAGTCGCTCACCGACTTCATCCTCGACAGTGCCTGCCTCGCTGCCGAGCAGGCGCTCCTTGATCAGCGCCTGTTCATGGTCTCGGGCTCCCAGGCCAAGGCCCTGATGGATCTGCTGGACCGCCCCGAACAGGCCAACGAGGGGCTGCGTGACCTGTTCACTCGACAGGCACCCTGGGACGCCCAGTGACCTGGCGGCCGCCGGAGGCGCTGGCCGTCGATCACCGGCTGGAAGGCTTTGACTGCGGCAGGCCCACACTGAATCACTGGCTACTTCACCATGCCCGCCAGGCGCAGACCAGTGGCTCGGCCAGAACGTTCGTCGTCGCCGACGAGGAGAACCGCGTGGCCGCCTATTTCAGCCTCACCGTGGGCCAGGTCGACACGGTGGAGGCCCCAGAGCGCATCCGTCAGGGCATGGGGCGATTTCCGCTGCCCGTGGTCATCCTGGCCAGGCTCGCCGTGTCACGGGAGAACCATGGACGTGGCCTCGGTGTCGGGATGCTTCAGGACGTGATCCGTCGCACGCTGGTGATCGCTGAGCAGGCCGGAATCCGGGCGATCCTGACCCATCCCATCGACGAAGATGCGGCACGCTTCTTCACCCGGTTCGGATTCATCGCATCGCCGCTGCGCCAGCAGCAATTGCTTCTGCTGCTCAAGGACGCGAGGAAGATCCTCCGGTGAGCAATGGGGGCATCCTGGCTGGGTGAGACGGGGGTGGCACTTGTAAAGGAGGAACACAGGCAAGCCAGGCCGCCATGTCAGAGCGTGATCGCCTTCGCCCAGTCCCACTGCCTGGCGTGCCTACGTTCAGCGGGGGTAAGGTGACGGTGTGATCAGGTCGTTTCGTTGCTGCGACACCCAGGCCCTCTTTGAAGGCAAGCCGGTGCGGCGCTTCGGAAGCTTCGCTCGCGTGGCTTTACGCAAGCTCGCCATCCTTGATGCCGCTGAATGTCTCAACGATCTGCAGATCCCACCAGGCAATCGCCTGGAGCCGCTCCGGGGAGACCGCCATGGCCAGCACAGCATCCGCACAACGACCAGTTCCGGCTCTGCTTCATCTGGACGGAAGCCGGGCCAGAGGAGGTCGAGATCGTTGACGACCACTGACGTGATGCTCGTGCCCCCGGGCGAGGTGCTGCTGGAGGAGTTCCTCAAGCCGATGGGGATCAGCCAGTACCGGTTGGCGCTGGCCATCGGCGTGCCGGAGAGCCGCATCAACGCGAGCGTGAAGGGGCGGCGGGCGATCACTGCCGACACCGATCTGCGCCTGTGCCGTTTCTTCGGCCTGAGCGAGGGCTTCTGGCTGCGGATGCAAGGGAGCCATGATCTGAAGCTGGCCAAGCAGGCCTTGGAAACCGTGCTGCCGGCAATCGTGCCCATCCAACCAATGGCGTGAGCAGGCCTGGCGGTTCAGTGCCAGCAGATGCCGCCCTCTGCGTCGCCCAGCTGCTCGCCGCCCACCAGGGCGACGGTGCCCTTCTCGCAGCGGGTGATGCCGTTGAAGGTGAACCCGGCCCACCATGCGTTTCCCAGGATCCGGCGGGCGATGTCCTGCGCGGGGGCGGGGGCATGGAGCGATGGTGGCGGCTTCCGGGCGACCGGGCCAGGTCTGGTTTTGGGCGGCCCGTCAGGCCATCGCCCCTGCTGGGACCCCTTCTGGCGTGGGCGTGATGCGGCTGCAGCCCACCCGGCTCCGGGATGTGGCTGTGCCGCCCCAGACCCTTTGCCCAGACAGGGGCAACATCCTGCCCACCGCTGCAAGACTGGTGTCACTGGAGGGCGCTATGCAGGAAATCCTTTTCGTGGTCGAGGAGGCGGAGGATGGTTCCTTCCGGGCCAGCGCAGTTGCCGCGGCGATCCACACCGAGGCCGACACGCTTGAGGACCTCCACAGGGAGATTCGCGACGCCGTCGTCTGCCACTTCGATCCCGGCCAGGCGCCACCCCTGATCCGCCTCCATCACGTGAGGCAGGAACTGCTGGCCCTGTGAGGATTCCGCGGGACGTCAACGGCCAGTTCCTGGCCGAACGCCTGCGGCGCCATGGCTACATGCTGACCCGTCAGACAGGTAGTCACATGCGGCTGAGCCGAAGCTCTGACGGCCAGCAGCAGCACCTCACCATTCCTGCCCACAAGCCCCTGAGGGTCGGTACCTTGCGGCAGATCCTCAAGGACGTGGCCAGCCAGCTGGGCTGCTCGATTGAAGAGGTGATCGGCAGCCTTGACTTTTGAGGGCCGGTTCCGTGTGGCCGATCTTTCGGATAAGCACTCGGCCCACCATCCGCCTCACCCGCTTTCAGCCACGCCTTGCGCCGGGGCCGGGCTACGGCGCCTGAGCAGCTCGATGAGCATCAACGGTCGGTAGATGGGGCTCATGCACATCCGCTCGGCGATGAACTGCCGCAGGCGCTCGTAGGTGGCGGAGGGGGGCGGGGGCATCCTCGCTGGGCTGTGACGGGGGCGGCACTGGTGGAGGAGAAGCCCCGGCGATCTCCTGGCCCACGAATGCTCCCCACCTCTCTCCCAGCAGCCGCGGCGCGACACCAAACCGCTGCCAGAGTGGGCGGGCTTACGGCGCTCCATGCCCCACCACGGCCCGCCCCTGGCCCCACCGATCGACCTGACCCGCCTCCTGGAGGCCGGCCTGGGGGGCGATCCGGCGGCAGCGGCGCTGCAGGATCTGGACCACAGCCTCAGCTGGGTCGAGCTTGATCGCCAGGTGGAGCGGCTGGCCCGGGCCTACCAGCGGCTGGGTCTGCGGCGGGGCGACCGGCTCGCCTCCCTGATCCCCAACCGGGTGGAGCTGGTCGTCCACTACCTGGCCGGGCTGCGCAGCGGCCTGGTGCTCACGCCGCTCAACTACCGCTATGTGCCCCCGGAGATCGACCATGCGCTGACGGTTAGCGGCGCCGCAGCCCTGGTGTTCCACGGCGAACGGCTGGCCGATGTGCAGGCCAGTGCCGTGGCGGGCCGGCTGCCCCTCGGCTGCCACCGCATCGATGATCCCTCCGGTTTCGAGCCCCTGCTGGCCGCGGCGCCCGCCGGCGGCGACGTCCCGCCCTGGCCCGATCTGGCCGCGGACGATGCCTGCTTCCTCTACTTCACCTCCGGCAGCACCGGCCGGCCGAAAGGCGTGACCCACAGCCGGGCCAGTTTTGCCGCGGTGCTCACCTCCTTCATCCAGGCCAGCGAACTGCGGGCCGGCGAGGAGGTGCTGGCCGGCAGTTCCCTGGCCCACATCGCCTCTTCGGCCCTCGTGCTGGCGGCCCTGGCCGCCGGCGCCTCCGCCGCGATCGCCAGCCACATCGATGCGGCCACCGTGGAAACCCTGCTGCGGCGCCATCGGCCCTCGGTGCTGCTGATGCTGCCCGCCGCCCTGTTCGAGCTGGTGCGGGATGCACGGCTGCTGCCGACGGATCTGGGCTCGGTGCGTCTCTGCATCAGCGGCGGCGACAAGGTGCCCCACCAGCTGCAGGAGGAGTTCCGCCGGGCCGCTGGCTTCAGCATCGACGAATGCTTCGGCATGAGCGAGATCGGCTACGCCAGCCTGCGCGACGAGGACGGCAACGAGGTGGCCCCGGGTGAGCAGGGACGCCTCTGGATCCAGGCGCCCTCCCGGATGCTGGGCTACTGGGACAACCCCCAGGCCACCGCCGACACCATCCGGCAGGGCTGGCTGGACACCGGCGATGAGATGCGCATCGACGCCGACGGCTACGTCTGGTTCTGCGGCCGCCGCAAGCAGATCATCGTGCACGACAGCTCCAACATCTGCCCCCAGGAGGTGGAGGAGGCGCTGGCGGAGCATCCGGCCGTGGATCTGGTGGGGGTGATCGGCATCCAGGACCCGGTGCACGGCCAGAACGTGCGGGCCTACCTGACCCTGCGACCGGATCAGCCCGCCCCCAGCGAAGCCGAACTGATCACCTTCGCCCGGGCCCGGGTGGGCTACAAGGCGCCGGAGGAGATCCGCGTGCTGCCTGAGCTGCCGCTCACCCCCGTGGGCAAGACCGACCGGCTGGCCCTGCGGCGGCTGGCGGCGGAGGGGCTGCATGCCGGTTGAGGCCTCCCTGGTCACCTGGATCGGCAACCGCGGGCGCCGCTGCAGCGTCGGCGAGGTGGCCGCCGGCACCGGCCTGTCCCTGCAGGAGGTCGAGCCGGGGCTATTGGCCCTGGTGGCCGAAGTGTCCGGTCGCCTGCAGGTGGCCGAGGACGGCACCCTGCTGTTCGTCTTCCCCCCCGCGCTGCGGATGCGGCTGTTGGCCCTCAGCGGCCGCCGGCGCCTGCAGGCCCGGCTGCAGGCGGCCCTGCGCCTGGCCGCCCGCCTGATTCGGCTCAGCTTCGGGCTGGTGCTGGTGCTGGTCACCACCCTGGTGGTGCTCATCCTGCTGGTGCTGCTGATCGTGCGGCTGTTCACCAGCGACGACGGCGACGATGCCGGCCTGGCGTTGCTGCAGGGGCTGGCCCAGGTGCCCCTCTCGGTCCTGGATCTGCTCGTCTCCGGCATCCGGGCTCCGGCGCGCGAGGGCTCCTCCTCCGTCACGCCGCAGCAGCTGTGGAGCCTGCTCTGGGACCTGCCCGGCGAGGGCGCCGATCCGGCCTCCCTGGGCTTCCTCAGTGCCGTGTTCTCGATCCTGTTCGGCGATGGCGATCCCAATGCCCGCTTCGAGCCGCAGCGCTGGCGCCGCATCGCCGCCTTCCTGCGCAAGCGCGGTGGCGTGGTGATCGCCGAGGACCTCGCCCCACTGCTCGATCTGCCCGACTGCCCCTCCGATCCCGACCGCCGCCGTGACCTCGCCGATGCCGCCATGCTGCCGGTGCTGCTGCGCTTCGACGGCCGCCCCGAGGTGAGTGAGGACGGGGACCTGATCTATGGCTTCCCCTCCCTGCCCGCCAGAGCGGCCCGCGTTGGTGGGCCGGTGCCGCCCCTGCGCGAGCGGGCCTTTCGCTTCAGCCGGGCCGGGGTCGGGCAACGGGTTGCCTACGGCGTCGCCGTAGGGGCCCTGTTGGTGCTCTCGCCGTGGCTGCTGGCGATCACGCCCGCCTGGCTGCCCCCTGTGGCCTGGCTGGCGCGGTTCGCCTTCGGCTACGCCCTGTTGTTGCTGCTCCTGCCCCTGGCCCGTCTGCCGCTGCAGCACTGGCGCAACCGTGCCATCGCCGCCCGCAATCGGCGCCGCCAGGCCTGGGCCCGGGCGGCCCGCAACGCTGATCCCCAGCTGAAGCGCCGCCGTGCCGCCGCCCGCCGACTGGGCGCCACTGAGGCCGGCCGGCCGGCGCCGCGCGTCGTGTACGACAGCGGCCGCGATCTGCTGGAGCAGACCATCGACGGCCTGGGCGGTGGGCCCGGGCCGACCGCCTGAGACAATCCACCCTCGCCCGTGCCCAGCGAAAGACATGACCGTTCTCGGCAGAGAGGCGATCCTGCAGGCGATCAAGCGGGGCTCCATCACGGTCACGCCCTTCGATCCCGAGCGCCTGGGTCCGGCCTCGCTCGACCTCACCCTTGCCCCCACCTTTCGCGTGTTCCGCAAGGTGCACGAGGTGATCGAGGTGCGTGAGCACACCGATTACCGGCAGCTCACCGAGAAGATTGCGGTGCCCCCGGGCCAGCACATCCTGATCATGCCCGGCGAGACGGTGCTGGGCATCACCCAGGAGCGGCTGTGCCTGGGTCCCGGCCTCTGCGGCTGGCTGGAGGGCCGCAGCCGTTTCGCGCGGCTGGGCCTGATGGTGCACATCAGCGCCCCCTTCATGGGGCCGGGGATCGACAGCCAGCAGGTGCTGGAGATGAGCAACTTCGGCCCCGCTCCGCTGGCCGTGCATCCAGGCACCGCGGTCTGCCAGTTCGTGTTTCAGCAGCTGAAGGGCCACGAGAGCTACGCCGGCCGCTTCGCCGGCCAGACGGAAGACTCCTTCTGACCATCCCCAGTGAGTTGCAGCAACAGCGGGTCGAGGGCGGCGGCGTAGGGATTCACCACCCGCACGCCCCGCCAGGTGAAGCCTGGGTTCAGGTCTTCGCTGATCAACAGCCGGGCGCCGGCGTCGGCGGCCACGCTCAGCACGAGGGCGTCCCAGCTGCCGAGTTGGTGGTCCACGCACAGATCCATGGCCCCGGCCAGCGCCTCGGCCGTGGAATCCGCCACGGGAAAAGCATCCATCCAGCTCAGTACGGCCTCCCGTGCCTCCCCGGGGCTGCGTCCGGCTTTCCCTGTGAGCACGCGGAAGAGCTCACCCAGGCACTGCAGAGGAATCACCACATCGCCGTCCGCCAGAGCGGCCAGCAGAGAACGGCTCGTCTCGACCCGGACCTGATCCCCGAAGCCCTCTGCATAGACCAGCACGTTGGTGTCGAGGGCGGAACGCATCAGTCGTAGAGCTCGTCGCGCCTCCAGGCCCGACCCCCATCGCTGGGCCCCTGATGGATGAGCCGCTGCAGCAGCCTCGCCCTGGCGGACCCATAGGCGGCAGCCGCCTGCTGGGGAGCGCTGATCGTGGCCACCGCCCGTCCCCTGGAGAGCACCGTGAAGCTCTTGCCGGCCGCGACCTCCCGCAGCAGACGGGAGAAGGAGCGGTTGGCCTCCGCTGCACTGATCACGGCCATCATCAAGGATCAGTAGTAGTGCTGAGCACTAGGTTAGCTCGCCTTTGTCATCGCGGCCGAGCCACCTAGAAAATCCCCAGGGTCTTCTTCTTGCAGTAACCCGCCCCGATGTTCATCCAGCCCGAGAGGCAGGGCTTGCCGTTGGTGGGCCGCACCTCGTAGTAGATCGGCGAATTGCAGTGCTGCTTGAGGTCATTCACATACCCCAGCGGACATTCGTTGTACCCCGGCAGCTTGGGAATCCGCTTCTGGGCCAGTGCCGGCCCAGCGGTCAGCAGCGGCAGGGCCAGAAGACCGGCGGCCAGGGCGAGGGGTGGTTTCGACATCTTTCGGCTCCTCACGTGTTCCGACCCTAGGAGCCGCTTGCCGGCGGCGCCTTCGAGACGACGGGCTCATAGCCGCGGGGCAGCAGGTTCCAGTCGGCCTTGAAAACGTGCACCCGGCGGGTGGCCTTGCCTCCGGCTTCGAACGGCAGGCCGGCATGGGCCCAGGCCAGGGCACTGCCCGCCAGGTTGCGCACCTCGAAGCCCCGGCCCCTGAGCTCCCTGGTGTAGAGGCCGCTGCGCAGGCCGATCGTGCAGTAGGGAACCACCAGCCAGGAGCGGTAGCGGGCGCTGTCGCGCTCGAAGTCCTCCTTGCTGATCGCCCCCGGCAGCATCGAGACACGCCGTTCGTGCGGCTCGCGCACATCGACCAGCACCGCCGGCCTCCCTTGGGGCCGCGCCAGCCACTCGGCCACGGAGATCTCCGGCTGCCCGGGAAACAGCAGATGCTTCAGGCCCCCGTAGCGGCGCCCCACCTCGGCCGCCAGCGCGCTGTCGGCGGCGCCCGCCTTAAGCCCCCCACCGCCAACGCCGATCCCGTGCAGCGCCAGCCCGACCGCGACGGCGGCCATGGCGGCGACGGTGGTGGCGGCCGCGACGACCACGCGCCCCCGCTGGCGCCGGCCCGGGGCCGTCATCGCGGGGGGGTCTCCTGGCGCCGGCCGTTCCATGGCTCCAGCCTGGCGCAGGGATGGCCGTGGCGGCGGTGCCCCTGTGCCGTGTCGTTTCGCCCCTGGCCCCCAGACTGACCATCACGACCTGCCCAGCGCGCGGGCACCCCAGCAACGCCATGCCCACCCACCCCCTGCCGCCGATCGCCGGCCGTGAAGCCGAGATCCTGGCCCTGGTCCAGCAGGCCGGGCCCGTGGCGCAGCCCCACAGCAATCTGCAGCTCGCCTCGATCACCTCGGCCTTCGCCTGTGCGCTGCACATGCACCAGCCCACGATCCCCGCCGGGGCGGACGGTGCGCTGATCTCGCACCTGCAGTACATGCTCGAGCACCCGGGCGAAGGCGACAACCACAACGCCGAACCCTTCGCCCACTGCTACCGGCGCCTGGCCGAGCTGATCCCCCAGCTGATCGCCGAGGGTGCCAATCCCCGGATCATGCTCGATTACTCCGGCAATCTGCTCTGGGGTTTCCAGCAGATGGGCCGCGAAGACATCCTCGAGGCGCTCAGGTTCCTGGCCTGTGATCCCTCCGTCGTGCCCCATGTGGAGTGGCTCGGCACGTTCTGGAGCCATGCCGTCGCCCCCTCCACGCCGATCCCCGATCTGAAGCTGCAGATCCAGGCCTGGCAGCACCACTTCGTGGCCCTCTTCGGCAGCGAGGCCCTGCAGCGGGTGAAGGGCTTCTCGCCCCCGGAGATGCACCTGCCCAACCACCCCGACACGCTTTATGCCTTCGTGAGCGCCCTGCGCGACTGCGGCTACCGCTGGCTGCTGGTGCAGGAGCACAGCGTGGAGAATCCCGACGGCAGCGGCCTCCGCCGGGAGCAGACGCTCGTCCCTAATCGGCTGGTGGCCCGCAGCTCCAGCGGCGAGGAGGTGTCGATCACGGCGCTGATCAAGACCCAGGGCTCCGACACCAAGCTGGTGGGTCAGATGCAGCCCTGCTACGAGGCCCTGGGGCTGGGCCGGATCCCCCTGGGCGGCACGTCGATGCCGGCGCTGGTGGCCCAGATCGCCGATGGCGAGAACGGCGGCGTGATGATGAACGAGTTCCCGCCAGCCTTTCTCCAGGCCCACCGGCGCCTCGCGGCCCAGGACGGCGGCGAGGCCGGCACGGTGGCGATCAACGGCAGCGAATACCTCGAACTGCTCGAGGCCGCCGGGGTGGGCGACGCGGCTTTCCCGGACATCCAGGCGGCGGGGCAGCACCGGCTGTGGCAGCACATCGGCGGCACCCCCACCCCGCCGGCCGTGGAGACGGCCATCGCCGAGCTCCAGGCGAGCGACCCCTCCTTCTCGATGGCCGGCGCCTCCTGGACCAACGACCTCAGCTGGGTGGAGGGCTACGCCAATGTGCTGGAGCCCATGAACCAGCTCAGCGCCCGCTTCCACCAGGTGTTCGATCCCCTGGTGGCCGAGGATCCCGCCGTGACCCGGAGCGAGCCCTACCAGGAGGCCCTGCTCCATCTGCTGCTGCTGGAAACCAGCTGTTTCCGCTACTGGGGCCAGGGCACCTGGACCGCCTACGCCCGCGAGATCCACCGGCGCGGGGACGCGGCGATCGCCAGGGGCGCCTCAGCCCTGGGCGCCGTCGGCTGAGGCCCCTTCCGGGAGCGGAGCCACTTCGGGGAAGTACCTGGCCATGCAGGCATTGCAGACCCCGTGGGAGAACTCGACGTTGTCGTGGCTCTTGATGAAGGACTCCACGGTCTGCCAGTAGCCCTGGTCGTTGCGGATGCCCTTGCAGTAGGAGCAGATCGGGATCAGGGTCTCCATCACCTCAATGCGCTCCAGGGCGGCGGCGAGCTGGTCGGAGATGCGCTTCAGTTCCAGCTGCAGCACCACCTGGTGGGCCAGCGTCTCGAGGGCGCGGATCTGCAGGTCGCTGAGCTCGCGGGGCCGTTGATCGATGACGCAGAGCGTGCCGATCTTCGCCCCGCCCGGTGTGCAAAGGGGCACCCCCAGGTAGAAGACGATGTTGGGTTCGCTGCAGACCAGCGGGTTGTTACGGAAGCGTTCGTCCTCACGGGCATCCCTGACCACGAGGGTCTGGTCGCCGAGAATCGCATGGGCACAGAAGGACACATCCCGGCTCGTTTCGCTGGCCGCCAGGCCCACCCGGGATTTGAACCACTGACGATCCGCATCCACCAGGCTGATCAGCGCGATCGGCACATCACACAGCTGGGCGGCCAGGAAGGTGATGTCGTCGTATGACTCCTCGGCCGCCGTATCGAGGATGTGGTACTCGTTCAGGGCCTCCAGCCGTGCCGCCTCGCGGGGAGCCACGTTCGCGCGCATGGGGAGCCCCTTCCTCTGAACAAACGTAGGCAAGGCCTTTCGGGGGCCCCACCGCGGTTCACATCTCCTCACCCCCTCCGCCCTGGGCGCCGGCTCACGGGCGACGGGGGGTGCCGACCGGGTAGACAAGAACAGTGCCGTGCGCTGAGGACTCCTGGCTGGTCCGTTCTCCCGTCTGTTCGGCGATCCCGCGGCCGGATGGAGCCGCGAGCGGATTCGCGGCGAGAGCGTGCTGCTGGCCGCCATGATCTTCGCCGTCGCGGGGGTGGCCCTCAGCGCCAACTACTGGAGCGCCACCCGACTGCTGCGCAACCAGCTGCGCGATAACCTCTACAACCTGGTGAGCATCGCCGCCAGCGAGATGGATCCCACCCTCGTCTCCGCCGTCACCAGGCCGGAGCAGACGGGAGGTCCGGACTATCGCCGCGCCACCGCACCCCTGCTGCGGCTCCGCAGGCTCGTGCCTGACATCTATTACGCCTACGTCTTCATCGCCACGCCGGAAGGGCTCCGCTACACGCTCGACAGCACCTACTACATCCAGAACCCCGGCGCCCCCGCCAGCGCCGTCAGCGTCGGTGACCTCTACGTCGATCCCTCCGACGATGCGCTGCGCGCCGCCCGGAGCGGGGTGGTCACCGTCAGCACCAGGCCCTACACCGATGACTTCGGATCCTTCATGAGCGGCTTCGCCCCCATCCGCGACCGCGATGGGGCGCTGGTGGGTTTCGTCGGGATCGACATCTCGCTGGCCCAGCTGCGACGCAAGGAGTTGCCCCTGCAGCTCACCTACCTCCTGGGCCTGGTCGGCAGTGCCGGGTTCTCGGTGCTGGCGGCCAACTTCCATCGCCGCTCCCTCAAGGCCCGCGCCAGGGCCTTCCAGGCCATGGCCTCCGCCGAACGGGCCAAGAGCACCTTTCTCGCCACCCTCAGCCACGAGATCCGCACCCCGCTCAACGGCGTCATCGGCATGACCGGACTGGTGCTGGCCACGGAGCTCTCGGCGCAGCAGCGGGAGTGTCTCGACTTCGTCCACAGCTCGGGCGAGTCCCTGCTCACCCTGCTCAACGGCATCCTCGACTTCACCAAGATCGAGTCCGGTCATCCGGAGCTGGAGCTTGCCCCCTGCCGGCTGCGTCCCCTGCTGGAGGAGACCATCGCCGCCTGCTCCAGCCTCGCCCGGGTCAAGTCGATCGACCTGGCCCTGGTGATGCCCCCGGAGCTGCCCGAGGCCATCGTCACCGATGCCATCCGCCTGCGCCAGATCCTGCTCAACCTGATCGGCAACGCCATCAAGTTCACCGATGCCGGCAGCGTCGTGGTCTCGGTGGCGGCCGGGGCTCCGGCGGCGAAGGCGGGGGCGAATGAGCCGGAGATCCAACCGCCAGTCGGGACGATCCCCCTCGAGTTCGCCGTCGCCGACACCGGGGTCGGCATCGCCGCCGACCAGCTGGAGCGCCTGTTCCAGCCCTTCTCCCAGCTGGGCACCACCGCCAACGCCCCCCAGGCCGGCACCGGGCTGGGGCTGGCCATCAGCCGGCAGCTGGTGGTGGCCCTCGGCGGCACGATCGAGGTGGAGAGCACCCCGGGCCTGGGCAGCGTGTTCCGCTTCCGCCTGCCCGTTCAGGCGGTGGACGCCGCTGCCGCTGCCTCGCCCGCTGTCTCGCCCGCCGCCGATTCCCCCCCCGATCCCGCGCCATCGCAGCCCCCCGCGGACCCGTTCGCGGCGCGCCATCCCCTGCGCATCCTGCTGGTGGACGACAGCGCCGTGAACCGGCGGCTCTGCGAGCTGATGCTGCGGCGTCTCGGCTACGAGCCCGACGCCGCCGTCGACGGCCAGGAAGCGGTGGAGCGCCAGCACAGCCTCGAGCCGGACATGATCCTGATGGACGTGCAGATGCCCCGGCTTGATGGTCTGGAGGCCACCCGCCGCATCCGCTCCTGCAGCGGACGGGCGGACTGGCCCTGGATCGTGGCGCTCACGGCCTTCACCACCGCCGAGGACCGGGAGGCGGCCCTGCAGGCGGGCATGAACGATGTCCTCGCCAAACCGCTCCGGAGCGAGGCCCTCATGGCCAGCCTCGTCACCGCCCACGCCCACGCCGCCGGCCTGCGGCCCCCCGCCTAGGTGGCCTGCCTCAGGGCAGGGTGAAGCCGGAGGTGTTGAGGTGCTTGAGGTCGAGCATCACCACCGTGACCCAGACCAGCAGGGCCAGGCCGGCGAGCGAGCCGATCACCATCAGCAGGCCGATGATCACCGACCGGGGGGTATCGCTGGCGTTCGGCACGGGCAGGGGACGAGCTGAGGCCACTGTCCCACGGCCCGGCCGGAGCAGCACCGGGCCCTCGGCCCGGCCGCCTCAGACGGTCGCCTCGGCCCCCTCGCCGCCATCGGCCAGCACCAGCCGCAGCAGCACCGGCGCCAGGAAGGTGGTGCCCATCACCATCAGCAGGATCGCCGCCTCCAGCGACGGCCCCAGCACCCCGGTCTGGGTGCCCAGCCCCAGAAAGATCAGGCCCACCTCGCCCCGGGGCATCATCCCCAGCCCCACCGCCAGCCGGTTGGTGGGCCCGCTGCTGAGGTAGCTCCAGCCGGCCGCCACCTTGCTGACCACGGCGGCCGCCAGCAGGAAGCCCGCCATCACCAGACCCTCGTGGTTGGTCGCATCGAAGGGGTTGAGCACCGAGAGGTCCATGCCGCTGCCGATCAGCACGAAGAACACCGTGGCGAACAGGGCCACCAGGGGCTTCACCGCCTCCTCGATCGCGTGCCGGTGCCGCGAGCCGCTGAGGATCAGGCCACCGGCGAAGGCCCCCAGGGCCGCCTCCAGGCCGAAGGCCTGGGCCGCGAAGCAGGCCAGCGACATCACCAGGAAGGCCGCCACCACCACCTCGCCCGGGGCCCTGAGGCGATCGAGCAGCCAGTCGAAGGGGGGTGCGGCCGTGCGGCTGAGGAACAGGGCCACCACCACGAACACCGCGGCCGCGGCGATCAGCTTCAGGATCGGCCCGAGGCTGAAGCCTTCGCCGCCGGCCAGGGCCACCACCACGGCCAGGATCACGATGCCGAGGATGTCGTCGAGCACGGCGGCGCCGATCACCGTCTGCCCCTCCCGGGTGCGCAGGAACTTCAGCTCCCCCAGCACGCTGGCGGTGATGCCGATGCTGGTGGCGGTCATGGCGGCACCGGCGAAGATCGCCGGCAGCAGCGGCACCCCGAACAGGAACTGCAGGCCGAAGGTGCCCAGGGCGAAGGGCAGGACCACACCGGTGAGCGCCACCGTGATCGCCTGGCCCCCCACCGCCATCAGCTCGTCGAGTTCGCTCTCCAGGCCGGTGAGGAACAGCAGGGCCAGCAGGCCGATCTTGGCCACCGCCTGCAGGTTGGTGAAGCCATGGTCGTAGATCTCCCGCACCTGGTCGGGCCCCACGTGGGCCAGGGCCGCGATCGTGCCCTCGGCGAAGGCGTTGAGCTGGCCGCCGAGCTCCGGCGCCAGGATCAGGTGCAGCCCCGAAACGCCGATCAGAACCCCCGCCACCAGCTCCCCGAGGATGGCCGGCAGGCGGAAGCGCACCATCAGCTCCGCCAGGGCCCTGGCGGCGAACAGGATCACGATGAAGCGGCCCACCTCGATCAGGGTCTCGGCCGCCTCGATCTGGTGGCCCCCGGTCGCGAGCAGCAGGGAGGACATGTCCATGGCGGGCCGGCTGGGGCGATGGCCCAAATCCTTTCATCCCCTCGCCGGGAGTGGGCCAGCGATCAGCGGACCGGGATCACGGGAGCGGATCGGGTGCCCGGATGGTGGCCACCGCGGGCGGTGGTGGCATGCCCCGACAGACTGAAGACCCCGCCCGGCCAGGAGCGTCCACCGATGGCAAGGTTCCCCGGGCCCCCGCGCCGCCGCCGCCGCCGGGTACGGCGGCAGCCTGACCCACTCCCCCCCCAGGGCGGGCCGCCGATTTCCTGGTGGGCGGTGGCCGCGATCGGCCTGCTGCTGGCCGGCGTGCCGATGCTGCTGTTCAACCAGCAGCACTCCGGCGATCCGCTCAAGATCCGCCGCGAACTGCGCAAGTTCTGAGCCCGCCGCCCCATGACTCTGCTTCGCCGCCGCCGCTGGTTCCTGCTCCTGCTGGGGGGCCTGGTCGCCGCGACCCTGCTGGCCGGCTTGGCGGGCTGGGCCGGCGCCCGCCCGGCTGATCCGCTGCCCTCCTGGAATCCGGGGCCGGCCCGGGACGGCATCCTCAGCTTCGTCCGCCAGACCACGGACCCCGCCAGCCCCCGCTTCGTGCCGCCCGCCGAGCGCATCGCCACCTTCGACCAGGACGGCACCCTCTGGGTGGAGCAGCCGGTCTACCCGCAGGTGCGCTTCATTCTGGAAAAGGTGCCCGGGGCGGTGACCACCCGGCAGGAGCTGGAGCGGCTCGCCGCCACCGCCCTCAGCGGCATGCCCCTGGACACCTTCAAGGCCGATGTGCGCCAGTGGCTGGCCACGGCCCGCCATCCCCGCTGGCAGCGCCCCTACACCGCGCTCACCTACCAGCCGATGCAGGAGCTGCTCCGCTATCTGCGCGCCAACGCCTACAAGACCTACATCGTCACCGGCGGCGGCCAGGACTTCGTGCGTGTCTATGCCGAGGAGGTGTATGGCATCCCGCCCGAGCAGGTCATCGGCAGTGCCGGCGCCACCCGTTACGGCTACGACAGCTCGGGCCGGCCCTTCCTGACCAAGGAGCCCCGGCTGCTGCTCAACGACAACGACGCCGGCAAGCCGGAAGGCATCCAGTTGATGATCGGCCGGCGGCCCACCGCCGCCTTCGGCAACTCCACCGGCGACCGGCAGATGCTGGAGTACACCAAGGCCGGTGACGGCCCGCGCCTGGCGATGCTGGTGCTGCACGATGACGCCCGCCGGGAGTATGCCTACGGTCCGGCCCTGGGGCTGCCGGACACCAAGGTGGGGCCGTTCACCCAGGGCCTCTATGACGAGGCGGGACGGCAGGGGTGGATCGTGATCAGCATGAAGAACGATTGGAAGCGGATCTTTGCGTTCGAGCGTTGACGGGCGAACGTTGATGGCCGAGATCCCCACTGCGTATAGGGTCGAAGTCAGTCGATCCGCCGCCATGAACGTCCTGGCCGTTTCCCTGCTCAGCGCCTCGCTCGCCCTCGGTGCCGGCTCCGCCGCCCAGGCCCAGCAGCGTTGCACCTTCCTGCAGCCCATCGGTGGCAACGGCACCACCCCGATCGTCTCGAAACAGGTGGGACGGGGCAAGCTGATCGGCAAGCCCAACTGGAACACCGACTTCATCGTCAATCAGCCGTATACCAGTTTCAAGTTCTTCTTCACGGCCAATTCCTCCGATACCGGGGCCAAGTATCCGGTGAGCGGTTTCATGAAGTTCAGTGATGGCACCAGTCTGCAGGTGATCAACGAGGTCATGAATCCACCGATCGGCACCGGTCGCATGTTCGGCCCCTTCCCCGCCATTCCGGGCAAGCAGGCCAGCCAGATGAATTTCAAGGTGGGCGCCAGCGACGACCCCGGCGCCCTGGGCTTCAGCTACCGGATCTCGGTCCAGGGCTGCCAGTAGGAATCCCACCGATGCTGCTGCCCCTGCTGCTGGCCCTCTCACCGGCGCCCGGTCCGGTGATCACCAACGGGCCCGTGGTGGCCGTGCTGGAGAACCGTCGCCAGCCCAAGCCCGATGGCATGGATGAGGTCCAGCCGGTGGCCACCGTCCGGGTGGAGGGGAAGGTGGTGGGCCAGCTGATGGGGGCGCTGCGGATCGGCCCCGGCACGATCGACGCGGTGCTGCAGGTGGTGGAGATGGATCCCGTCAACCCCTATCCGGAGGTGCTGCTCTCCTCGTTCACGGGCGGCGCCCACTGCTGCAATGACACCCGCGTGCTCACCAGCAGTCCCGATGGCCGCCGCTGGTTCGAGGTGCGCCGCGCCCAGGTCAACGGCGGCCCCAACGGCGCCAGCGACCCGCTCGGCAACGGCCGCTACCTGCTGGTGGACGTGGACAACCGCTTCCTCTACCAGTTCGCCAGCTACGCCGGCAGCAGTGCCCCCAGCCAGATCTGGCAGCTGAACGGACCCCGCTTCGTCGACATCAGCCATCGGCCCCAGGTGCTGCCCCTGCACCGGCGCCGGCTGCAGGAGATGGAGGGTTGGTTCAAGCAGCCGGCCGATCAGCGCAGCGAGGCCAACGGCTTCCTGGCGGCCTGGGTGGCCACCAAGGCGCTGGTGGGGGAGTTCGACAGCGGCTGGCGGCGGATGCTGGGCCTCTACGACCGCCGCTCCGACTGGGGGCTGACCTCCTGCGAGGCCGGCTACAACCCCAAGGGGGAGTGCCGGCAACCGGAACGCCGCTACGCCAGTTATCCCGACGCGCTCCGGGCCTTCCTGCGCCGCACCGGTTACCTGCCGGCGGCGCCCTGACTCAGCCCAGCTCAGCCCAGAAAGGTCATGGTCAGGCTCACCAGGGCCAGGCCGGTGAGGCCGGTGGCGGTCAATAGTCCGATGGATCGGTGCACGGGCGTCTCCCTCATGGGCAGAAATCTAGAGCAATCCTTAAGACGCGCAATCGCTCCGGCCTGGTCCGCAGCAATCCGTCATGGAACCGAGCCTCGCGGTGGCCGCTTCCTCCCTGCCAGGCTGGCCGCCCCGGCGACGCACCATGGCGGGTGGCCCCACCATCGCCCTGGCCCTGGAGGGCCAGCTGCGCCTCGATGACCAGCCCGCCCTGCACCGGGCCGTCGACCTGGCCGTGCAGCGTGGCGCGCGGCTGCTGGTGCTGGCCTGCCGGCCGCAATCCCGGCGGCTGAGGGGCCCCCACCAGCGGCGCCTGGAGGCCGAGGCCCTCGCCTCACTGCACGCCCGCATGGAAGCGGCGGGGATCCCCCTGTTGGCCTTTCCGCAGCACACCACGGAGGCCGCCCTCGCCGCACTCCGCCCGATGGTGCAGCCCGAGACGGTGCTGCACGCCGAGGAGAGCCGCCTGTTCGGCACCTGGCCGGTGGCGGCCGAGCGCTTCCCCAGGGTGTTCAGCCCGTTCCGTCGCGCCCTGGAGCGCGACCCCGAACCGCCCTTGCCCCCACCGGATCTCGCCGGCCTGGGGGACGCCTGGGACGACCTCCCCCGGTCCTGGCTGGCGCCGCCCGCTCCCCCGCCGGCGGCGCCCGGGGCCGGGAGTGACCCCCGCAGCGCCTTCCCCTTTCCAGGCGATGAACCCACGGCCCTGGCCCGGTTGGCCCACTACCTGTTCGGCTCCGGCGGGCTGCGCGACTACAAGGCCACCCGCAATGGCCTGGTGGGGACGGAGTTCTCCGCCAAGTTCTCTCCTTTTCTGGGGGTGGGCTCCCTCTCGGTGCGGCGGATCTGGCAGGAGGTTCTGCGCTACCAGGAGCTCCACGGCGCCGACGAGGGCTCCGAATGGATGAAACAGGAGCTGCTCTGGCGCGAGTTCTTCCTCTGGTCGGAGCAGCGCCACGGCGACGCCTTCCATGCCCCCGGCGGCCTCCAGAACCGTCCGCCCGACTGGAATGCCGACAGGGAGCGCTTCGTGCGCTGGACCCGCGGCGACGCGGGCCATCCCCTGATCGATGCCCAGCTCAACGAGCTGCTCACCACTGGCTACCTCTCCAACCGGGGCCGCCAGTGGGTCGCCTCCCACTTCGTCAACGAGCTGCGGCTGCCCTGGATCTGGGGGGCGCGCTTCTTCGAGTGGGCCCTGATCGACGCCCACCCGGCCCTGAACACGGGCAACTGGGGCTACCTGGCCGGCGTCGGCTCCGACCCGCGCAGCTTCGGCGGCGCCCCCCGCCGCTTCGATCTGGAGCGCCAGGTGCGCCTCTACGACCCCGAGGGGCAGCACCTTCGCCTCTGGGGCCGATCGGCCAAGGCGCCGGCCGCACCAGCGTTGCCATGACCCTCAGCCTGATCCTCGGCGACCAGCTCCACCCCGACTGGCTCAGCTCCTCGCGGCTGCAGCCCGCCCCCGGCCAGCGGGTGCTGATGATCGAGGACCTGGCCGTGGCCTCCACCTGGCGGTACCACCGCCTGCGGCTGCTGCACACCTTCGTGGCCATGCGCAGCTTCCGCGATGCGCTGCTGGAGAGGGCCGTGGCGGTGCACTACTTCGAGTTGCCGGCCTCCCAGGAGATGTCGTTCTGGCAGCGGCTGGCGGCCGAGCTGGGGAACAGCCGCGAGCTCCAGGTGGCCGAGGTGGCCGACCGCAGCTTCGAGTTGCGGCTGCAGCGCTTCTGCGCTGAGCAGGGCGTGCGGCTAAGCGTGCTGCCCTCACCGGCGTTCCTGGAATCGGTGGCCGAGAGCCGGAGCTGGTTCGAGGGCCGCCGCCGGCCGTTCATGAAGACCTTCTACGAGCGCCAACGGCGCCGCCTCGGCCTGTTGCTGGAGGCCGATGGCTCCCCCACCGGCGGCCGATGGAGCTTCGACACCGAGAACCGCCGCAAGTTGCCCAAGGGGTATGTGGAGCCGCCGCTGCCGGCGGTGCCGGCCAGCCCCCATGAGCCGGCGGTGCGGGCCCTGATCCGCCGCCATTTCCCGGACCACCCCGGCGAGCTCGGGCCCCTGTGGATCCCCTTCGATCAGGCCGGCGCCGAAGCCTGGCTGCAGCGCTTCCTGGCGGAGCGCCTCGATGGCTTCGGGCCGTTCGAAGACGCCCTGAGCAAGGAGCACGCCACCCTGCACCACTCCCTGCTCTCACCCCTGCTCAACATCGGCCTGCTCACCCCCGCAGCGGTGATCGCCGCCACCCTGGACCACGCCCGGCGCCGCCAGGAGAGCGGCCAGCCGGTGCCGATCGCCTCGCTGGAGGGCTTCCTGCGCCAGGTGATCGGCTGGCGCGAGTTCGTGCGCGGCATCGATCGGGTGCATGGCGAACGCCAGGCGACGGCCAACTTCTGGAACCACCACCGCCGTCTCGCCCCCTGCTGGGAGGACGGCAGCAGCGGCCTGCCGCCCCTGGATGCGGCGATCGAGCGGGTGAACCGCCTGGGCTACAACCACCACATCGAGCGGCTGATGGTGATCAGCAACCTGATGCTGCTCTGCGAGATCCACCCCGGCGAGGTGCACCGCTGGTTCATGGAGCGCTACCTGGATTCCTACGAGTGGGTGATGGGTCCGAACGTCTACGGCATGGGCCAGATGAGCGACGGCGGCCTGTTCGCCACCAAGCCCTACATCGGCGGCTCCAACTACATCCTCAAGATGGGCGACTTCAAGAAGGGCCCCTGGTGCGAGATCTGGGACGGCCTCTACTGGCGCTTCATCAACCGCCACCGTGCCTTCTTTGCGGCCAATCCCCGCCTTTCGATGATGGTGCGGCTGCTGGAGAAGATGGACCCCCAGCGGCGCGAGGCGCTGGAGTTGGCCGCCGAGTCGTTCCTGGCCCGCGCCACCATGGTCGGGCCCTGAGCCACTCCTCACCGTGACCGCCGCCGACGCTGCAACCCGGCCGCCAGCCCCCACCGTGCTGCTGGAGCGCCTGGCGGCGGTGGAGGGCATGGGGCCCGGCCGGCGGCGGCTGGTGCTGCTGCTCAGCCAGCTGGGCGACTTCGACAGCCTCGAGTACGCCCAGGCCCTGGTGCCGGTGCTGCCGCAACTGGAGACCGCCGGCATCGCCGTGCTGGC
Organism: Synechococcus sp. UW140; assembly: GCA_943369315.1. Classification (GTDB taxonomy): domain Bacteria; phylum Cyanobacteriota; class Cyanobacteriia; order PCC-6307; family Cyanobiaceae; genus Cyanobium. The sequence continues at coordinate 65,017 of CALRMW020000016.1, read as the reverse complement.
GATCGGCATCGGCGACACAGCCGGCCGCGAGCGCTTCTGTACCTTCACCGGCTTCCCGAGCGATCGGCTGCTGGTGGATGCGGAGCCGGATCTGCACCGCGACCTGGGGCTCTACGAGGGGCTGAAGCAGGCCGGAGGCCCCTGGCCGAATCTGCTGCTGATGTGCGCCGGCCTCGGTTCCCCCGGCACCCTGGTCGAGGTGCTGCGCGGCTACACCGGCGATCGCAGCGCCCTCCAGCGCATCGCCGACGACGAGACGATCCAGGCGGGTCCCCTGCCGCCGATCCGGGGCTCGTTCTTCGCACGGGCCGGCGGCCGCGGCTTCCAGCGGCCCTTCGAGCTGGCCACCGTGCGGCTGCGCAACATGGCCGAGGTGCTGGGCCACTGGCGCACCTACGTCCCCCGCGACGACTCCCTCACCCAGCGGGGCGGCACCTTCCTGTTGGAGGCCGACGACACCGTCCTCTACAGCCACCGCGACCCCGGCATCCTCGGCTTCTCGGCCACCATGGCCCGGCCGCTGAGTTTCCTGGAGCCGTTTCTGGGCTGAGGTGGGCGGCTGGAAAGCACCGACTCAGCTGCTGCCTACAGTCAGCCTGTCTCCCGGCATGGCTCCATGGAACGCACTGCCCCGGGACCGCGTCTGGTGGACGTGCACCAAGCGAAAGACCAGCTCTCGCACTTGATGGATGCGGCCCACAACGGTGAAACCATCGTGCTGACCAGGGTCGGGAAGCCCTGGGCAAAGCTGATGCCCCTGGAGGCGCCTGCTCCTCAGCGGCTCCCTGGTCGTCTCCGCCGCCTGGGTCCCCTCAGCCAGCCCAACGAGCTGCTGCAGCCCATGCCGACCGATCACCTCGCCGACTGGCAAGGGAGCCTCTTCATTCCGGCGCCGTCCCTGCCGTGACAAGCACCTTCCCGTGCCAGACGTTCTGGTGAGATCCAATGCCGGAGAACGGATTGCGCTCCCACCTCCTGATCGGCCCCCCGGCCAGCGGCAAGACCACTCTGGCCCGGGCCCTGGCGCCCCTGCTCACCGGACCCGGTGAGCCACCGGCCGTGGTGCTCTCCACCGATGCGATCCGCGCCGAGGTGTTCGGCGATGGGGCGGTGCAGGGGCCCTGGAGCGCTATCGAGCAGTTGCTGCACCAGCGGCTCCGGGCGGCCGTGGCCGCTGGCCAGCCGGTGATCGTCGATGCCACCCATGCCCGGCGGCCCTGGCGGCTGGCCCTCACCCAGGCGCTGGCCTTGCCGGCGCCGGTGGAGTGGGTCGGCTGGTGGCTGTTCACCCCCCTGGCCACCTGCCTGGAGTGGAACCAGAGCCGCCAGCGCCTGGTGCCCGAGCCGGTGATCAAGGAGCTGGCGGCGGCCCTGGCCGATCCGCACTTCGGCCCCAGCCGGGCCGAGGGCTTCGCCGCCGTGGTGGCCCTGGTGCCCACCCATCACGAGTCCCTGGAGCCGGTGCTGGCAGAGGAGCTGGCCCGGCTCGACCAGCGCATCCGCTCCGCCACCAACCGGGAGCGGCAGGTGCAGCGCCACGGCTATTCCCGCCTGCTGGATCTCGAACGGCTGCTCCACCTGCTGCGCCTGCTGAGCCGCTATCCGGACCTGGCCACCACCGATCCCGTCACCGCCGCCGAGCTGGAGGCGATCGTGCCGCCGCTGCCCGAGGGCGACCTGGCCGACCGGGCGGCGGCCCTGCTGCGGCGGCTGCATGGGGACTTCTACGGCGATGCGGCGGCCCTGCGCGCCGACCTGGCCTGGCTGGAGCGGCAGGGGTTCACCGCCGCCCAGCCCGTCAGTGCCCCGATCCAGCTGGCCCCGGTGGTGGCCGCGGCGGGCGGGGTGAACGGGGGGCTGCCACCCCTGGGAGACGGCCCGGTGTTCGTGCGGGTGTTCACCCTGCTCCGCCATGTGCTGCAGCAGCCGTTCGACCGGGAGGACGGCAGCGACCTGCCCGGCCACCTGATCGAGGCGATGGATGAGATCCCCGGCGCCTACCTGCCGGGGGAGGCCGCAACCCTGCGCAAGGACCTGGAGAAGCTGCTGACGCCCTACGGCTTCCGGGTACGCAACGACAACGTGCGCGACGGCTATGCCCTGGGCACGGCGCTGCTGTCGGCCCAGCGGCTGCGGGAGATCCATGGGGTGGTGAGCCAGGCGGCCGGCCGCCTGGGGGATCCCTCGGCCCAGGACCTGCTGATCGAGCTGGAAGAGCGGCTGCGCTGGGGCGGGATCAGCCCCGAGGCGTCGGCGCCGGTGCGCACCTATGCCAACCATTCGGTGGTGGACGCCGCCCTGGTGCGGCCGGATTCGCTCGCCGCCGATCGCCACAGCTACCGGCAGGCGGAGGAGATCGAGACGGCGATCCTCGAGCACCGGCGTGTGGTGCTGGAGCGCTACGCCTCGGGGGCCAGCTTCCCCGACAGCCCGGTGGGGGAACTGCGGGTCTGGCCGCTGCAGCTGATCTTCCACACCATCGGCTGGTACCTGCTCTATGAGGAGGATGCCGTCGCCCAGCCCCACGGCCTGATCCGCACCGAACGGCTCGATCGCCTGGCCCTGCGCCGCAGCGAGAGCCGCAACCGCCGCAGCGAGAGCCGCAACCGCCGCAGCGACGGGGCCCACCAGCAGGCGGTGGAGCGGGCCGGGCGGCTGCTGCACCTCAGCGGCGGCATCTACTGCGACGACGACCTCAGCGAGCAACTGGCCCTTGCCGGTGCCTCGTCAAAGACCCGGGCCCGCCTGGTGACCCTGCGCTTTTCCTGTGAGGGCTGGGCCTTCGCCTTCATCCGCGAAGGGGTGCTGCGCTTTCCGATCGAGCACACCCGCTTCTCCAAACCCCTGCCGGGCGACAGCTGGTGGCGCCACCCCAAGGCGCCCCACGTGCTGGAGCCCAACCCCGCCGGCGACAGCCACCCCTACCCGGTGGAGCTCGACCTGCCCCCCTGGACGGTCAGGCGGGACGTGGACCTGCGCACCTGGCTGCTGGGCTTCGCCGGCGGCGTCCGCATCGAGGCGCCGGCGGCCCTGCGGGAGGAGCACCAGGAGCGGGCCAGGGCTGTCCTGGCCGCCTATGGAGCGGCTGCGGCGGAGCACCGGGCCGGGCTGGAGCAGGAGGAGGAGTCGCCGGTGCGCTTCTTCCCCAACCGCCTGCGGCGCGGTTGATCCACGGGCGATCGCCGCCGTTACGGGCTCTCCAGCAGGGGCTTCAGGGCGTCCGCCGGCCCGCGCCCGAGCTCGAACAGGGGGCCGTCGCCTTCGATGACCTCACCGTTGTGCAGGCAGATCCGGTAGAGGGCATCCCCCATGGAATCCACCACGATGCAGTGGCGGGCCCGCGCGCTGACGATCGGCAGAAACCCGGCGAACCACTCCATGGTGGCCCGGATCTGGCGGGCGGCCCGTTCGTTGTCGTCGTAGAAGCCGCCGTAGGCCAGCCGCAGAAACAGGCTGCACGAGGGTTCGCGCCGCTGGTAGTAGAAGGCGTGGCTGTTGATGCCATGGCCCCAGAAGCCCACACTGAAGAAGCCCAGGGGGGCCGCACTCAGAAAGGCATCGATCGTGCTCTGGAGCAGGTAGAGCGGCTCCGCCGTTTGGACCGTGCTGAAGAGGGTCTGCTCCTGCCAGTGCATCGGCTGATCGGGGGGCAACAGGCTGAGGGGGAAGGGGCCACCGATCCGCTCGGCGTAGAAGGACAGAAGGCTGTCGAGCGTTGGCTCCATCGACGGGTCTGCGGCGGGATCCATCTTCCCCAGCACGGTCGGATCATGGTTGTTTTCCCTGCGAAGGACCAGCCAATGCTTCAGGTCGGGCCCCTTTCAGCGCAGCAGGAACACCGCCAGCAGGCCCCAAACCAGGCCGAGCACATGCATGGCGAGGGGGACGGGCTCGTGTGGTGGGTAGGACGCCAGCAGGCGCGTGCGGCAGAGCTCCTGCTGGGCCAGGAACAGGGCACAGACCAGGGACAGGAGGTAGGCCAGCAGCACTCCGAGGTGTTCGAGGGTTTCCCCGATGGCGTTCGGCCCCGGCCCGATCAGGTGCTGGACGAGGTGGAAGATCTGGCTGGGCAGCTCGGCGCTGAGCATGAACACGAAGAACAGGGCCACCCCTTGGCGCCCCAGGCGGGCGATCTGCGCGGCAGACGGGTGCGCCATCGTTTCGGAGCAGGGGTTGCTGAAGTCTGGCCCTGGCTGCAGGGGTGGGCCCCGCCGGTGTCCGGCGTCGATCAGGCAGCGGCCGCCCAATCCACCAGGGCCAGGCCCTCGACGCGGGCGAATTCGCGCACGTTGTGGCTCACCAGGGTGGCGCCGAGGGCCAGGGCATGGGCGGCAATCCAGAGATCGTTGCCGCCGATGGGGGTGGCCCGGCGTTTGAGGACGGCGGCCTGCGCGGCGTAGTGGCGGCAGATGGTGGGGCCATCGGGGTAGAGCACGGGTACCTGCCGGGTCAGGGCCTCGAGCTGCTGGAGGGTGGCCTCGCGGCGCTGGCTGCCCTCGGCCCCGCGCAGCAGTTCGGCCCAGGTGATGAACGACATCGCCAGGCTGTCCACATCGGCGAGCTGATCGATGCGCTCAGCCACCTGGGGCGGGCGGTTCTTGATCAGGTAGATGAGGATGTTGGTGTCGAGCAGATAGATCACAGGCTCTCCCGCTCCTGCACCGGGATCGGACTGGCCTGCTGCGCTTCCAGGCTGGCCACGAAGCTGGGCTCGAAGCCGGCGAGCGTGTCGAGCAGGGCCTGGCCCCGCTGGGCAGGGCAGGGGTGAATGATCAGATCGCCGTTGGGGCTGCGGGTGATCTGCACCCGGTCGGTGGTGAGGCGAAACTCGGCGGGGATGCGCACGGCCTGGCTGTTGCCGTTCATGAACACCCGGCTGGGAAGCACGTCCATGGCCTTCTGCCTTGTGTGTACGGAAATGTAGGTACAGGCTAGTCGAAACCCTTGGCCGTCCTGCTTTGCCGTCCATCGACGTGATCCGCAGGGGTCCTGCAGCACTCAGGGCTTGGGTCCCAACAGCTCAGCCAGATAGCTGGTGAGGCGGAACCCAGCCGGATGGGCATAGACGATGTCGGCAATCTTCCAGCTGCCGGCAGGGCCGCGCACCAGCTGATAGCGCAGTTTCTGCGGCGCCTCAATGGGGCGGTTGCGCAGGCCTGCCTGCACAGCCACCAGGGCTTCCAGCCCTCCGCCGGGGGCGGCGGTGCAGCCCAGCACCTTGGCACCGAAGGTCCCCACCTGGGTGCCGCTGAACAGATCGAAGTCAACGAAACGGCCGCTGGCTGGATCGAGCCCATAGGCACGCCGCAGCTTCTGGTAGAGCCCATTGGTGAAGCGGCTTTTCTGGCTCCTGAGCTCGATCGGACCGCTCAGGTCCTGCCGAGCCACCTGCCAGCGGTAGAGGCCATCGAGCTGGGCCTTCACGGGAGCTGGGCAAGGGGCGAGCGCCACGGCTGCCAACAGCGGCATCAGCTGGGGCAGGGGCATGACGGCGTGCTGGCGTTGCTGGGAATCCTGGCAGCGGGGGGCGGTACAGAGGACCCTCAGCAACCCTCCGCCGCGGCACGCATTGACGCGAGGATGGCACCTCTCCGAACCCTCCCGGAACCGCCATGCCTGCCCTGGCCCTGCCGCCCACCTCGGCCTATCCGAGCGACCCCAAGGCCCTGGAGCGGGACCGCCTCGATGCTCTGTATGTAGAGCTTCGCGGCAACTACAAGAGCCTGATGATCAGCCGCGGCATCCACCGCAGTCGTGCCGAACGCCAGGGGGAGCAGCTGCGCGAGCTGAGCCTGCGGCTGCGGGCCCTGGCGACGCAGGAGGCGAGCGTCAAGGCTGAGGCCTACGCGATGCTCGAGATCGTCACCGATGTGGTGGAGCATCTGGAGGATGCGGGCGATGAGGTGAGCATCGCTTTCGGCGAGTATCAGCTGGGCCGGCGGGCGTACAGCGGCGGCGGCGGCATCGCCCGACTGGTCCAGGCGGTGATCCGCTTCCTGAATCGCTGGCGAGGCGGCAAAGAGCGCTTCGAAGAGCTGTCGGCTCGGCAGCAGGCGCTGCGGGGCGCCCTGGAGCAGGCCGATGGGCAGGATCGCTGAGGCGCTGCGCAGCAATCTGCGCGAGCTGGCCCAGGCGGATGCCCGGCTGCTGCGGGAGCTGGACGGGGCCCTGCCGGCCGATGGACTCGAGGAGCTCACCATCAGGCAGCTCAAGGAACGCTGCCGCCAACAGGGACTCAAAGGCACCAGCGGCCTGCGCAAGGCTGACCTGATCAGCCGGCTGCGGGCAGGCCCGTCGGCTCCGGCCGCCATGCCCGGTAGCGATCCGGCTGGTCTGGAGGGCCGGCTGGATCGCATGGAGAGACTTTTGCTGCGGATCGCAGCCCACCTGGGGGTTGAATGATGACGTAACGGAAGCAGCCTGCTCATTTGGCCAGGCGGTTCCGATTTGCCGCAGCTGAGTCAGTCGGCGACGAGGAAGATGCAGGCAAGTGGCCATTCAGGCCAGGTCCAGCGAAGCCACCAGCAGCGTCAATGCGAACGTCCTGCTGCGCAAGGCGTTGCAGCCAGCTGGCGAAGAGCTGGGCCTGACGGCCCATGAAGCAGCCCAGGCGATGGGCAAGAGCCGCATGTTCTTCGATCAGGGCCGGGCTCAGGGCTGCATCAATCCCCACAACTGGCAGATGATGCACTTGTTGCTGCATCGCTGTCTGTCGGCCATGGCGGGAGACGACACGGCCTTGATGCGGCATTGGCTGGGTACAGCCAACCGTCACATTTTCGGGATTACCTGGCGGCAACCGTCGGGCCCGTTTGACTACGCCTTGTCCACATGGGGGTATCCCAGAAACTCCCATGCTCTTCCGCTTCCGCCGCAGCGCCCGCCTCGGCCCCCTGCGCCTCAACTACCGCTGCGCGGGCCTGCGGCTACGGCAAGAGCGGCCTCAGCTCCATCTCCCTGGGGGGCCGCGGGGCGTCCTTCAACATCCCGGTGGCCCGCGCCGGTGGCCCCCGCACCACCGTGGGGCTGCCGGGCACCGGGCTGAGCTGGAGCATGGAGCACGGCCCCGGGGTGCCTTCGGCGGCGGCGGGGCTGCCCAACAGTCGCCGTTTCCGGCCCGGCCAGCTCGAGGCCTTTCGGCAGGGATGCCTGGGGGTGCTGCAGGAGCAGCTGTTCGCGCCCGGATCCGCTGGCCAGCGGCTCTGGGAAGACAACCTGATCACCCGGCTGCTGGCCGATCCCACCATCGGTGGCCGCACCCAGGGGCTGCTGGCCGTGATCGAGACCCCGGAGGCGATGCAGGCCTACCTGCTCCGGGCCGTAGCCAGGACGACGTGAAGCGCCGGGCCCATCGCTGTGTGGAGGCGGTGCAGGAGGCGCAGCGGCTGGTGAAGGCCCGGGGCTGGGGCTAGTTACACGGACTTATGGCTCAGCCATAATTATTGCTCTGACATAAACTCTTCCAAACTTGTCTGCTGTCTTCCGCCGTCCCCGGCTGGCCGCTGAACTGGCCGGCCGTCTGCTCCATCCCGGCGTCCTCGACGAGGGCCTGCGGTCGGGGCTGTTCCTGTCCGGGCTGCGTCGTACGGGCAAAACCACCTTCCTGCTGACGGATCTGGTGCCGGAACTGGAGGCCCAGGGGGCGGTGGTGATCTACGTCGACCTCTGGAGCGACATCAAGGTCAGCCCGGCGACGCTGGTCTATGCCGCCGTTCGCCGCATGCTGACGGACCTGGTGACGCCGGCTTCGACGCCCCTGGCCCGGTTGCGCCGGCTCAGGGGACTGGATCTCGGTGGGATGGGTTTTCGTTTCGGGTTCCAGTTGGAGCAGCTGGGGGAAACCGGTGGAGCGACCCTGGCTCAGGCCCTCACGGAAGTGGTCGATCAGGCCAGGGGCGATGTGGTGCTGATCGTGGATGAGGTGCAGCAGGCCATCACCACCGAGGAGGGCCATCAGCTGTTGCTGGCCCTCAAGGCCGCCCGGGACGCCATCAACCCCAGACCCGGCACACCGGGGCACTTCCTGTTTCTCGGCACAGGCTCCCACAGGGCCCTGGTGGGTGAGCTGACGGCCCGCCGCAATCAGGCGTTCACCGGGGCCACCTCGCTGCCCTACCCCGTGCTGGATCTGGCGTATGTGCGCCATGTTCTGAAGCGTCTCGCCCAGGAGGATGGGGCTCCGCTGCCGTCGGAGCCGGTGGCCTGGGAGGCGTTCCAGACCCTGGGCCATCGGCCTGAGGAGTTTCTGCGGGCCCTGGGTCAACTCAGGTTCAGCAGCCGCAGTGGCTCGGGGCTGGAGCCGGATCAGCTGTTGCCCGTGATTGCGGCCACCCTGCGTGGCACGGCCGCCGACCTGGAGCTTCAGAAGGTGGAACAGCTGGGCGGGCTGGCCATGGCGATCTTCGAGCGGGTGGCCCGGGAGGACGGCCCTGCCAAGGGCCTGTTCTCAGCGGAGGCCACCTCGGCCTACGCCGCGGCGATCGGCCGGGAGGTGCGGGTGGAGGAGATTCAGCCGGTGGTCAACGAACTTCTCGCCGACAATCTGCTGATGCGGCTGGGCCACGGCTTGTACGGCGTTGCCGATCCGCTGGTGCAGGAGATCTGGCGCGAACGGCGGGGTTGATGGCGGGACATGCACGGCCGCCATCGCTGAGTCGCGAGGCTGTTCCCCCTGGCGCCCAGAACTCATCCCGCCAGCACCCCCCTCAGAAACCGATCACACCCCGCCACCGCCGTCGCCCAGTTCTCCGCCTCTCTGAGGCCCGAACTCCGTGTGGGCTTGAAGCTGTGGTCCCCACTGGGGATCCAGTCCAGCTGCACCGCCGGCGAGAGGTCGTAGGCCTCCACCTCCTCGCGGCGGCCGAACGTGTCCCGCTCCCCCTGCAGGATCAGGGTGGGCGTGCGCAGAGCGGCCAGGTGCTCGGTGCGCAGCTGCAGCGGCTTGCCGGGCGGATGGAAGGGATAGCCCAGGCACAGGCAGCCCCGCACCCCATCGCTGGCGGCCAGGTCATCCACCAGCAGGCTGGCCACCCGCCCGCCCATCGACTTGCCGCCGATGAACAGCGGCCGCTGCGGGCTCTCGCCCGTCTCCAGCCGCACCTGCTGGCGGAACGCCTCCTGCAGCAGCGGCATCCGCTCGGGCCCCTGGCGGCGGCCTGTCTCGCGCATCCGGGCCATGTAGCCAAACTCGAAGCGCACCACCCGCCAGCCCGCCGCGGCCAGTCCGCCTGCGGTCGCCGCCATGAACGGGCTGTCCATCGGCGCCCCGGCCCCATGGGCCAGCAGCACCGTGGCCGGCGCGTCGTCGGGGCCGTCGATCAGGCGGGGGGCGGAACTGGTGCCCATACAGTCAGACCATGACACGCCTGATCGGCCACGCGCTGCCTCGCGCTGCACGGATTGGGGCCATGGGGGCCATCCTGCTGCTGGCGGCCGGATCGACGGCGGCAGCCGGATCGGCATGGGCCGATGGACGCGGATCCAGCCCGGTGCTCCGCCTCGACGGGATCGGCCCGTTGCGTCTCGGCATGAGCCGAGCCGAAGCCGTCGCCACCGGCTGGCTCTCCGATCCGAGCCCCGGTTGTGAGCTCGGCGGACCGCCGCTGCCTGTCGTCTACAAGCTCAAAGGGCCCAAGGCGCCGGCAGGAATCGTCGGCACGGTCGAATTCGACCGGGGCACGTTGCGGGTCATGGCCTTCTCGGCCGGGGTGCGGACGTCGTTCGGCGTCGCCATCCCCGGCGGCACCGTGGGCGATCTGCTTAAGCGCGCCCGCGCCGCCGGCCTCTCCGCCACCTCGGTCTACGACGAGACCTTCGCCGGGCGGTTCGTCACGGTGAACCGAGGCGGCAAGCAGGTGCTCGGGGCGTTTGCTGAAAAGAGCGCGATCGCCACGATCGCGGTGCCCTACGTGCCCGTCTGCGAATAGGGGCCGGCGCGGTTCCCTTTTCTCCCAGGCTTTCCCGCTGCCCCTGAAGGAGCAGGCCAGGCCGGCCCATCTCAAGCCAGCACGTCCAGCCGCATCAGAGCGGCCGCCTGCTGCAGGCGTCGGTCGAAACAGGCGAAGGTCACCGGCTGATCGCTGCTGCGATGCAGTTCGTGGGCGGCCGCCAGCTGGACACTGTCGTAGCCCCGCAGGGCGAAGCCATCGGCGAAGCGCCCGGCCGTTTCGACAAGCCGCTGGGTCACCTCCACGATCGTGCAGTGCTCCCAGCTCAGGATCAGCTGCTGACGGGCGTGCTCCAGCGCCTCGGCGTCCTCGGGGTGTTCCCACTGCCGGCGGGCCAGACCCGCCATCGCCTCGGCCCAGGTAAGCCGACACACCGCGATGGCCTCCGCCTCAAGGCTGGCCTGGAGCATCCGATCGGAGCCCGGCTCGCTGATCAGCAGCTTGATCAGGGCGCTGGTGTCACAGAAGAGGATCACCCCTGACCCCGATCCTCCAGCACCATCTCGCTCACGCTTTTGCCTCCACCCTTGAGACGGATCGGAGGGGGGAAGGCAGGCTTCTGGCCGCTCCAGCTGACGAGGCCGGCGTCCATCGCCGCCTGCAGCGGATGGGTTGTGCCCGGATCCGTTGACCTGACAGCGGTGATCCGGGCGATTGGCCTGCGGTGGGACGTGACCTCCACCACTTCACCGGACTGAGCGCGAGCCAGCCATGAGGAGAGGTGGGTCTTCAGCTCCCGCACCGACACCTGACTTGCGACCACATCAGCCATGGTTTCTGGCATCGCTGTGACCACATTAGGTCGGCAGGATGCAGAATCCATGGGCTTGCCTCCCCGCCATGGGCGCGATCCTGCTCACCGTTGTCACCGTGCTGCTGGGCTATGGCCTGGGCAAGGGCGTTCCCCGGCTGGTGCAGGGCTCGGGCCGCCTGGCGCGCCGCTCACGCTTCAGCCAGCTGGCCTTCGGCTGCCTGCTGCTGCTGCCCTGGCTGGTGGGGATCGTTCTGGTGGTGCAGATCCCCCTGAACCTCGGGCTGCTGCTGCCGGCGATCGGCTATGCGGCCGGCATGGCCTGGGGCCGCCGCAAGGTGGGGCTGTAGACGACCCCGTCGGGGCCGTCCCTCACCGCGGCAACTGCGATTCCAGCTCCCGCAGCCGCCCTTCGAGGGCCTCGATCCGCTCCAGGTAGGTGAGGGCCAGGGCCATCCCGGAGACGTTGAGGCCGAAATCGTCGCGCAGGCGGGCGGCGCGGCGGGCCAGGCTCACCGTATGGACGTGGAAGGTCCATACGGGGGCGTGCTGGGCGCAGCGGAACACCCCGAACTGCACCAGTTCGATCACCTCCTCGTGGCCCAGGCCCGAGGCGGCCAGCAGCTCCTCGAGGGCCACGGTGCAGCCCTCGTCGTCGTCGGGGATCAGCAGGTCGTCAGCCATCGGTGGGTCCTTCGAGGTGGAGGCGGGGGCTAAAGGCGGAGGCTTCGGCAAGTTCGCGGTACAGCGCCTGCTCCCGTTCGCCGATCCGTTCGGGCAGCACGATCTGAATCACACCGTAGAGATCGCCCGCCCCGTCGCGCCGGTGGGGCAGGCCCTTGCCGGCCAGGCGCAACTTCTGGCCGCTGCGCATCCCCGGCTTGAGGCTCACCGCCACCGGGCCGTCGAGGCTGGGCACGCTGATCTCGGCCCCCAGGGCCGCCTCCCAGGGGGCGATCGGCAGCTCCAGGTAGAGGTCGTGGCCCACGGCCCGGAAGCGCGGATGGGGCGCCAGCCGCACCTCCAGATAGAGATCGCCGGGGCCACCGCCGGCGATGCCGTCGCCGCCCTTGCCCGGCACCCGCAGCCGCTCCCCCTCCACCACGCCGCGGGGCACCCGGATCCGGCCGCTGCGGCTCTGCTTCTGCACCCGGCCATCGGCCCCCAGCACCGGAACGCTGAGCGAGAACGCCACCTCCGTCCCGCGGGCAGCCTGCTCCAGGCTCAGCTCGGTGGCCACCTCCACGTCCTGGCCGCGGATCGGGAAGTCCGCCCCCGGCCGCCGGGGCCCGCCGGTGCCGCCACCGAAGCCCCCGAAGCCGCCACCACCGAAGCCCATCTGCTCGAACAGGTCGGCCAGGTCGACCTCCTGGTGCCCGCCGCGCGAGAAGCGGGTTTCCCACTCCGGGGAGGGATGGAACTCTTCGCCGGGGCGGTGGTGGCCGAGGTCGTCGTAGGCCTGGCGTTTCTCCGGATCCGAAAGCGTCTGATAGGCCTCGCTGATCTCCTTGAAGCGCTCCTCGGCGCCCTCCTCCTTGGCCACATCGGGGTGGTACTGGCGCGCCAGTTTTCGGTAGGCCTTCTTGATCTCCTCGGCGCTGGCCTCGCGCTCCACCCCCAGGCTGGCGTAGTAGTCCTTGAACTTCATCGCAGCGTCCCTGCCCGGTGCCCGGGATCGGGGCCATCCTCCTATGCCCCTGCTGATCGCCTTGGCGGCGGTGGCCTTTCTCTATGCCTCGGTGGGCCACGCCGGGGCCTCCGGCTACATCGCCGTCCTGGCCCTGGCGGGTGTGCCGGCGCCCGAGATCCGCTCTATCGCCCTGGTGCTCAATGTGCTCGTGGCCAGCGTCGGCACGCTGCAGTTCATCGCCGCCGGCCACTTCCGCCGCGATGTCTTCGTGCCCCTGGCCCTGGCGTCGGTGCCCGCGGCCCTGGTCGGCGGGGCCATCGCCCTGCCGGCTGTCCTGCTGCGCCAGCTGATCGGGATGGTGCTGCTGTTCTCCGCCTGGCGACTGGTCGGCCAGCTGCCCGGCGATCCCGGGGCGATGCGGCTGCCCCGCCGCCGGGTCGTGGCCCTCACCGGCGCCACCCTGGGCCTGCTGGCCGGCCTCACCGGCACCGGCGGCGGCATCTTCCTGACGCCCTGGATGATCCTGCGCTCCTGGCTGCTGCCGAAGCAGGCGGCGGCCGTGTCGGTGGCCTTCATCCTGGTGAACTCGATCGCCGGCCTGGCCGGTCTGCTGCTGCGCCAGGGCGTCGCCGCCCTGCCGGATCCCGGGACCCTCGCGCCGCTGGCGGGGGTGGTGCTGGTGGGCGGCACGCTGGGGGCCTACGGCGGCAGCCGCCGCTTCCCGTCCCCCTGGATCCGCCGCCTGCTGGCGGTGGTGCTGGTGATCGCCGCCTGGAAACTGCTGGCCGGCTGAGCCTGAGGCGGCCGTTCAGCCGATCGCCCGGGCCGGGAAGCGGCGGCGCAGCCACAGCGACACGTACACCAGCGCCACCAGCACCGGCACCTCGATCAACGGCCCGATCACCCCGGCCAGGGCTTGGCGGGAGCTGACCCCCCAGACGCTGATGCTGACGGCGATGGCCAGCTCGAAGTTGTTGCCGGCGGCGGTGAACGCCAGGGTGGCCGTTTTCGGATAGCTGAGCCCGTTGCGGCGGCCCACCGCGAACGCCACGCCCCACATGATGGCGAAGTAGAGCAGCAGGGGTACGGCGACGGCGGCCACCGTGAGCGGATCGGAGGTGATCGCCTGGCCCTGCAGGGCGAACATCACCACGATCGTGAACAGCAGGCCATAGAGCGCGAACGGGCTGATGAATGGGATGAACCGCTGCTCGTACCAGCGGGGTCCCTTGAGCCGAAGGCCGATGCGGCGGCTGAGGTAGCCCGCGGCCAGCGGCAGCCCCAGGAACACCAGCACCGCCGCGGCGATCTCCACCATCGAGAAGGCCACGTCCTGGGTGGCCAGCCCCAGCCAGCCGGGCAGGATCTTCAGGTAGAAGCCGCCCAGCAGGGCGTAGGCCAGCACCTGGATGATCGCGTTGATCGCCACCAGCAGGGCGGCCGCCTCCCGATCGCCCCGGGCCAGATCGATCCAGATCAGCACCATGGCGATGCAGGGGGCCAGGCCGATCAGGATCAGTCCGGTGCGGAACTCCGGCTGGCCGGGCAGGAACAGCCAGGCCAGGGCGAACATCAGTGCCGGCCCCAGGCCCCAGACCAGCAGCAACGACAACCGCAGCAACCGCCGATCCCGCGCCGCCCGGCCCAGGTCCTCGTATTGCACCTTGGCCAGCACCGGGTACATCATCAGCAGCAGCCCCAGGGCGATCGGCAGGGAGGTGTTGCCGATGCGCACGGCATCGAGCCAGCCCTGGATGGCCGGGACGAAGCGGCCCAGCAGCAGGCCTCCGGCCATGGCCAGCAGGATCCAGAGCGGCAGGTAGCGGTCGAGCAGCGACAAGCGGGCCAGCACGGCCCTGTCCTCGTCCATGCAGGTGGCCCCGTTGATTGCATCAACGCTACTTGATTGATTTCTGGCGCCTGGCGCCTCCGGCCTTCGCTGACATTGCTTTCCATGTGGGTGGCCCAGCCATTGGGGGCGCCGCTGTCCACCACCTGCAGACTGCGCCCGGCCCCCAGCGCAGTGCTTCGCCGATGACCCGTCCCGATGCCCTGCTGGTGACCCAGGCCGTCTCGGCCGCCGCCGCCGTCCTGAAGGTTCAGGCAATCACGCGGCTGTCGGTGACCCGCGCCCCCCAGTCGATCCGGATGCGGATCGAGCTGCGCTTCGCCTCGCTGCCCGTGGTGGAGCTGTTCCGCATGGTCTCGGGGGACCCGGCCCTCGACATGGTGCCCGCGAATTTCGAGACGCTGCGCATCCCGCTGCTCGCCGGGCCGGGCACCCGCTTCGAGGTGGCCTTCGACGGCCTGCGTCCCGCCACTCGCTACTGGTACCGGATCAAGGCGGGCGGCGGCCAGGTGGAGCGCCGGGGAGGAGCCCTGCTCAAGGGCTGGGCCGCCACCCTGGATCGCCTGGTGGAGTTCGACGTCAGCTACGCCGACCTGCTGATGGATGGCGACGGGGGCAGCCCCGGCGAGGTGGCGTTCTGCGGGGTGATCTACGACGGGGAACGCCAACGTGCCTGGGGCTTCGGAGACCGGGAGAGCCGCTCCGATGGCGGCGGGCTGCCCTTTTCGCCCCGCTATCTCCGTCCGGCGGGTCCCCCCTTTTCGCTGCGGGGCGCCCCCGACAACCTCACCCTGCTCTGCGGCGCTGATGAGGACGACCTCTCCGATCTCGATCCCGGGTTGAACTTCAACATCGGCTTCGGATGGATCCCTGAGAACCCTCCATCGGCCCCGGACTCAGGCGAAGACGATGACCACGACTTCGCCTACGCGGTGCACCAGCTCACCAACCTGCCCGGCACGCCAGGCTCCACCGTTCTGGCGCCGATCTACTTCCGCACCCGGCCCGGCGTGCTGGCTTTTGAGGCGGTCTGGTCGGTGCGGGTCAGTGTCTTCGACCCCTTCCCCACCCCCCGCGAGGTCATCCCCCGCCTCACCCCGCGGCAGCGGCTGCTGGCGCCGGGCGAAGCCGCTCGCGTGCGCGGCAGCGATGGCCGCCGCCGTGTGATCGCGCTCAGCCAGGAGGGGATGCGGATCGGCACCGGCCGACGCGACCGGGAGCGCTGGATCCTGCTGGAGGGGCCCCGATCGCGGTATCTGCTGCTGGAGGCCGGCCCCGAGGGCCGGCTGGATCTGGTGCTCTGGGACGGGGAAGGCCACCTGCACGGGCTCCTCGATGGGCTGGCGGCCGAGGGTTGCGGGCAGGAAAGGCCCGGCGCCGACTGGATCTCTCTGGGTGGCCCCTTCGCCGCCCCACCCCTGGGCCTGCGCGATGGCCAGGGCCAGCTGCAGCTGTTCGCCCTTGACGTCGACGGCCGCCTGCTTTCCCGGCCCCTGGATCCGGAACCGCGGGACTGGCAGGCCATCGGTGGACCGTTCCGGGGGACCCTGGTGGGCTGGGCGCCGGTGGATGGCCCCCTCACCCTGGCGGCCGAGGACGGCGAGGGCCGGATCTGGGTGGGCACCGCCGCGGGGGAGAACTGGCGGCCCCTCGCCACCGACCACCGGCGCCTCGTCGCCATCTACGGCGACGCCATCGGCGATGGGCGACTGGTGGCGGCCGATGACGACGACGCCCTCTGGGTGCGCCGCCTGGATCCCGAGTCCCCGTGGGAACCTCTGGGTTCGCTCGAGGAGGCCCCCGCTGAGCCGCCCGCTGAGCCCCACCAGACCTCGCCGGCGACCACCTGTGCCGATCAGGCCGGCTGAGCGGCCCCGGCCACGTGCCTCAGCCGCTGCACGGCATGGGCGACGGGCTGCAGCGAGACGTTCTCCACCGATCTCGCATGGCCAGCCCCGAAAGGGTTGTCGAGATCGGTGATCAGCAGCAGCAGCTTGATCAGAAGCAGGGAGATCACTCCGATGAAGAACAGAGATTCGGCGAAGGGCTCGATCCGGGAGAGCACGAGCCCGACGGTGAGCACCCCGGTGCCGATGTAGGCGATCCCATAGACGGAGGGGACGAAGGTTGTGGTGCGGATCACGTCGATGCGCTGCACGCCGCGGCGGATGTTGGCCAGCTCCAGCAGCAGGCGCGCCTGCAGTGGGGCTGGATTCCAGCCGCCCAGCTGCTCGACCGACAGTTGCAGCGCGTCCAGGCTCTCCAGCAACTCCGGGGTCGGCCCGGCCTCCTGCATCCAGGCCAGCAGAGATTCGCTGAAGTCCGCCAGCAGGGCCAGGGTTCCCAGCACCTCGGCCTCCGGCCGCAGCAACCGGATCCCCCCCACCTCCAGGGCGAGGCATTCCAGGGCGGCGGCCAGTTCACCGGGCAGCTTCTCCCCTTCCTTGTAATCGGTCAGCACCCCATTCAGCAGGAAGCCCAGCAGGAACACCTCGGAGGCCACCAGGGCGGAGAAGAGGGGATTCGGGGTGAGCACCTCCCAGTGCTGCCGGTGCACCACAACCCTGCAGGCTTCGATGCCCAGCAGCAGCAGGCTCACCCGGCCGAAGAACCAGACCCGTCGCAGCAGGGATCCGAGCTTCGGCTCGACCGCAGGATCCCTGGAACTCGCAGTCATCACGGCGCACCGAACCGTTGCCAGTCTCGGCGGCGACAGCGGCCTGGATCAGCCCTTGATCTTGGCCACCTCCTCCCGTGCCCGCTTCAGCACATCGCCGCTGAGGGGAACGAATCCCAGTTCTGCTGCCTGCTTCTGGCGCTCCTCCTCCAGCGCCCAGAGCAGGAACGTGCGCACGGCCTCCGCCTTCGGCTCCCCCTGTCCGCTCTGGTAGGCCAGGACCCAGGTGAAGGCCACGATCGGGTAGCTGTCAGCCCCCTCGGGGTTGCAGTCCTCCCCAGCCAGGCGTTCATCGAGCTTGATGTTGTTGAGGGCCGCCGCTCCGGAGCTGGCATCCGGCAGGACGAACGTGCCGGCCTTGTTCTGCAGCGCCGCCGGCTTCACGGTGCCGCGCAGGAACGCCTGGTTGACATAGCCGATCGTTCCGGCGGTGTTCTGGATCACGCCGGCCACGCCCTCATTGCCCCTGGCCGCCAGCCCGACGGGCCACTGCACCGCCTTGCCGACACCGACCTTCTTCTTCCATTCCTCGGAGAAGCAGGCCAGCGCATTGGTGAAGTTGAAGGTGGTGCCGGAGCCATCGGAGCGGTGCACCACCGTCAGGGGCCTGGAGGGACAGCCCAGGGCGCTCCAGTTGGTGATCTTGCCCAGGAAGATGTCGGCCAGCTGGGCCTGGGTCAGCTTGAGATCGGGGCAGTCGGGATTGTTGTAGGCCGGGCTGATCGTGCCGCCCAGCATGGGGATCTGCACGGCGCCGCGCTTGGCGGCCGTGCCGGCCTTGAAGTCCTCGTCGCTGAGCGCCTCGTCGGTGGCGCCGAAATCCACCGAGCCGGCCAGGAACGAGCGCACCCCCTGCCCGGAGCCCACCGATTGGTAGTTGACCAGGGACCCTTTGGCGGTCTTGTAGTCGGCGGCCCAGCGCTGGTAGGCCGGCGCCGGGAAGGAGGCCCCGGCCCCGTTCAGCGACGGCAGACCGCCGCCGCCGGAGCCGCAGGCGCTGATGGTGAGCGTCAGGGCGGCCAATCCGCCGGGCAGGCAGGCTCGGCGGAGCTGGGCAAGGGGCCGCTGCTGGGGAGGGGTCATGGCGGGGGAGTGGCGTCAGGCTCTCCCTTACATCTACTGCGACACGTCGCGTGCGATGACGTTGGGCGGTCCTGCGCTCAGGGGGTCGCCTCCAGCCCCTTCTCCTCCAGCTCCTCCGCCTCCGGTGCGCGCGGCAGGGGCGGCAGGGCCGGCGGCGGCAGCACCTCCAGATCGGCAGGATTCGGTGCGGTTTCCGGTCCGATCAGATCCACGGCCGTGCGTTGCATCACCAGCCGGAAGCGCAGGGGTGCCTGGCTTTTGTTGATGAACTCCTGCACCGCGGCCACCTGCCCGGCCGTCGGCAGCTCCGGATCGGTCACCCGCACCCGGGCCCGGATCAGTGGTGGGTTCTGTTGCCAGTCGATGCTCAGGCCCACCATGTCGATGGCGGGATCGCCGCCGAGGGTGATCGTGCTGCTGCGCAGCCGTTGCTCGATGGCCGCCTCCAGCTGCTGGGCCTTGGTCTCCTGCCTGGATTGGTTCACCAGCCGGAAGAAGCTGCTGCCCAGGGGTATCACCAGCAGAGCAGTGAGTGCCACGCTGGTGAGGCCCAGGCGGCTGTGGAACAGCCGGCGCCGGTACACCTTCTCCAGCGTCCCCAGGGCCGCCATGGCCCCCACCATGATCCCGAGCAGGTTGGTGGCGAACAGCAGCAGCGCCCCGTAGGCCTGCCACCAGAACGACGACGCCAGCAGGATCCCCACCACGCACATCGGCGGCACCAGGGCCACAGCGATGGCCAGGCCGGCCAGGGCCGAGATCGCGTCCTTGCGGAGCTTGGCGAACATCGCCACCGCTCCGGCCACCAGGGCCACCCCCAGATCCAGCAGGTTGGGGCTGGTGCGATTCATCACCTCGCTGCCGAAGCTGGGGAAGGCCACCAGGTGGCCCACCGCCATCGCCAGCAGCACGCAGATCACCACCCCCAGCAGCAGGGTGCGCAGCGCCCGCAGGAACATCGGCAGTCGCCCCCGCAGGATCTCGAAGGCCATCGCCTGCAGCGGCATGATCCAGGGGGCCACCACCATGGCGCCGATCACCACGCCGGGGCTGTTGGCCAGCAGGCCCAGGGTGGCGATCAGGGTGGCGCCCACCGTGAGCACCACGAACACCTGGTTGAAGCTGGCGTCGTGCTCGAACTCCTGCTGCAGCGCAGCCAGCCGACCGTCATCGGCCGGGGCGGTGGGGGCGTTCATGGCCGGGGCACTCGGGCGAATCGCCCCCCATCCTGCTGGTAGGGCCGGGTACCTTCTGAGGCCATGAGCAGCCCTTTGCCTGTTCCATGACACGGCCCCGTCCCGCCCGTAAGGGGCTCCATCCGGCGGTGGTGCTGCCGGCGGTGGTGCTGCTGGCGGCCATGGGGCTGACGGACCCGCTGACGCGGGCCGCACGCGCGGACAACTGGACGTTCCAGCGGCTGGTGGAGGCCTTCGAGCAGCGCGGCTTCACCGTGCTCGGCAGCCACCCCCGCTGCGCCGAGCGCGGTCTGTACGGGCTCTACCTGCGCGAGAGCCGGCGGATTGTGGTCTGCCCCCGCGGCAACCTCAACGACACCCTGCTGCACGAGGGCTGGCACGCGGTCCAGTCCCGCTGTCTGCGGGGCAGGCCCCATCTGGGGGAGGAGGAGCTGCGCCGGGGCCTGAGCCGCCGCGACCAGCGCGACCTGGCCCGGCTCTACGGCGAAGGCCGCTGGCAGCGGGAAGCGGAAGCCCGGGCCATGGCCCGCCGTGATCCCGCCTCCTACTTGCGCCTCGTGGACGAGCTCTGCGCCGCTCCCGTCCCCCCACCGGCTCCGGCCTCGCCGCAGGGCGCGCCTCAGGGCCAGGCGGAGAAGCGCACCGGCTCATAGCGGGCGATCGCCACACGCCAGCCCCGGATCGCCAGGGCGGCCAGGTCGGAATGGAAATCGGCCGTGGCGCCGCCGCCGACCCAGCGCGCCTTCAGCCGCGGCAGCTGTTCCTGCAGGGCGTCCAGCGGCAGCTCCACAAGCAGCAGGCTGCCGTCCCCGGCGGCCCGCCGCAGGGCGCCCTCCTCGCTGCGCTGCCAGAGGCGCAGCAGCAGCTCCAGCACCAGGGTGCGGCCGTCATCGCCGGGTTCCGCCGCTTCAGCAGCCGCCACGGCCAACGACTTGCCGTTCAGGGGCAGGGCCCGCTTCCCCTCCTGCTCCAGCAGGGCCAGCGCCACCAGATAGGGAGCCTCCGCCATGACCATCGCCCGCACACAGCCCCCAGCCTGCTGGATCGGCAGCGGCAATCAGCGGCTAGGCGTCGACAACGTCAGAGAGCCCGGCGAGCATGGCGGTTCGTGGGCCCATCCCACCCCACCCGCCCCGGTTCCATGGACAGCGTCGACGGCAAGATCATCGTGGGCAGCGAGGAGTGGTGCAGCTTCCCGGACGCCGGGCTGCCGGCGATCAAGGCCCGGGTGGATTCCGGTGCGGCCACCTCCGCCCTCCACGCCACCAACATCGTGCCCTTCGAGCGCGACGGGCGCCCCTGGGTGAGCTTCGAGGTGCATCCCCTGCAGGGCGACCGGGCCGTGGTGGTGCGCCATGAGGCCCCCGTGGTGGCCCGGCGGGAGGTGCGCAACACCAGCGGCGTCTCAGAGAACCGCTATGTGATCCGGGAGCGGCTGGTGCTCGGCGAGCAGAGCTGGGAGGTGGAGCTGACGCTCGCCAACCGCGATGCCATGGGCTACCGGATGCTGCTGGGTCGCCAGGCGATGGTGGGCCGGATCCTGGTGGACCCGGAGGGCAGCCACCATCTGCGCAGCCTCAGCGCCGAGGAGAGCCGGGCCCTCTATGCCCATGTCCGCCCGCGCGATGCCGGCCTGCGGATCGTGCTGCTGGCCAGCAATCCCGATCTGTACAGCAACCGCCGCCTGATCGAGGCCGGTGAGGAGCGGGGCCACCACATGCGGTTCCTCAACATCCGCCAGTGCTACATCCGCCTGGATCCCCGCAACCCGGAGGTCCATTACCGCGGCGGCGACGTGCTCGGCACGGTGGATGCGGTCATCCCCCGCATCCGCCCCAGCGTCACCTTCTACGGCTGCGCCGTGACGCGGCAGTTCGAGTCGATGGGGGTGCCGTCCCTCAACAGCGCCCAGGCGATCACCGCCTCCCGCGACAAGCTCTTCGCCTCCCAGGAATTCGTCCGCGCCGGGCTCAACACCCCCGTCACGGGCTTCGCCGATTCCCCCCTCGACACGGTGGATCTGATCCGCATGGTGGGCGGCGCCCCCCTGATCGTGAAGCTGCTGGAGGGGGCCCAGGGCAAGGGCGTGGTGCTGGCCGAAACCCAGAAGGCGGCCGAGAGCGTCATCAATGCCCTCCAGAGCCTCGACGCCAACCTGCTGGTGCAGGAGTTCATCAAGGAGGCCGGCGGAACGGATCTGCGCTGCTTCGTGGTCGGCGGCAAGGTGGTGGCCGCCATCGAACGCCGGGCCGCCGAGGGCGAGTTCCGGGCCAACCTCCACCAGGGGGGAACGGCCCGGACGGTGCAGCTCGATGCGGCGGAGAAGCAGATGGCCGTCAAGGCCTGCAAGGCCCTGGGGCTGGATGTGGCCGGTGTCGACATCCTGCGCTCCCACCGCGGTCCCCTGCTGCTGGAGGTGAACTCCAGCCCGGGACTTGAGGGGATCGAGACCGCCACCGGCCTGGATCTGGCCGGCAAGATGATCCACAAGCTGGAACGCAAGCTCGGCTGGGGCCGGCCCCCGGCCGACGGCGCCATGGAGGCCCAGTCCCAGCCGCTGGCCCCGGCATGAGCGCCGCCCCATGACCACCCACCCCATGAGCAGCCCCCCATCGGCCTACCTGGAGCTGGAGGCCGTCGAGGCCTGGCTGGGGCCGCGCCGCGTCTTCGAGGATCTCTCCCTGCGGCTGCACCGCGGCGAGCACACCGTGGTGCTGGGCCCCAACGGCTCCGGCAAGAGCTCGCTGGTGAAGCTGCTCAGCCGCGAGATCTACCCCGTGGTGAAGCCCGGCTCCTGCCTGCGCCTCTTCGGCAGCGAGACGGTGAACCTCTGGGAGCTGCGGGGCCGCATCGGCCTGGTGTCTCAGGATCTGCAGGCCGCCTACGGGGGCCGGGTGCCCGCCGCCGATGTGGTGCTCTCCGGTTTCTTCGGTTCGGTGGGCATCGGCCGCAGCCAGGTGGCCACCGGGGCCCAGCGGCGGCGCGTGGCGGCGCTGATGGAGCGGCTGGGGCTGGCCGACCTGGCCGGGTGTCCGTTCGCCCAGCTCTCCGACGGCCAGCGGCGGCGCCTGCTGCTGGCCCGGGCCCTGGTGCACGGGCCCGAGGTGCTGGTGCTGGATGAACCCACCAACGGCCTCGACCTGAAGGCGAAACACCAGTTGCTGGCGATCCTGCGCGAGCTGGCCCGCGCCGGCACCACCCTGCTGCTGGTGACCCACCAGATCGAGGCGATCCTGCCCGAGATCCGCCGTTGCGTGCTGCTGCGGGAGGGCCTGGTGGTGGGCGACGGCCCCACCGACGCCCTGCTGCAGGACGCCCCCCTCAGCGCCCTGTTCGCCACACCCCTGCGGGTGTGCGAGGCGAACGGTTACCGGCAGGTGTTGCCGGCGGGCTGAGCCGTCATCATGCGGGACATGTGCTGCGGCTTCCGGGTGCCCCGTCCGATCCGTCTGCCGCGTCAGCTCAGGCCGCTGCTGGCGTTCCTGATCGCCTGCGTGCTGCCGCTGATGGGCCTGTCCCCGGCGGCGTTCTCCGCCGGCCAGGGGGCCGCACCCCCCGCCCTGGGCGGGAACACCTACGTGCCCCTGGAGAGCCAACCGTTCCATGGCCAGCTGCTGGAGCTGAAGCAGCAATGGACGGATGCGCCCCTCAACCAGGTGGTGGGGGACAGCCCGCGGGCCACCCTGCTCAACTTCTACGTGGTGATGGCCCAGGTGAGCCGGGACATTGCCCGGATCGAGGCCAAGACTGCCGCCACACCCGGGCTGTTCTGGTCCAGGGCCGTGCGCAACGAACTGGCGCTGATCCACAGCTACTTCGATGAGGCGGTGAAAGCCCTGGATGTGTCGGAGATCCCCCAGAGCATCCGGGCGGATTTCGCCGATGAATATGCCCTCAAGCTCAAGGTGATTCTCGATTACGTCTTCACCCACAGCCGCAAGCCTTTCGAGATCCCTGATGCGGCCGGGATGAAGGCCCTGAACGAGGCACGGGTGAACCCCAGCGCCAGCTGGACCATCCCGGGCACCTCCATCACCCTGACCGATGGGGGGGCGGAAGGGGGCCGTGATCGCGGCTACCGGTTCTCCGCTTTCACGGTGGCCCAGATCCCGAGCCTCTACGAGGAGATCAGGAATCAGCGAGCGCTATCCGACGGCCCCTCCAGCCTGCTGACACCAGCGATCTATGACGCCTTCAGCCTCAGGCCCGGCCATCTCCTGCCGCCCAAGTGGTATCTGAGCATTCCCGCGGGCTTCCGACGCAACGTGCTGGAGTCCCATCTCTGGGACCAGACCCTGTTCCAGATCGTGCTGGGGCTGTTGGCGCTGGCGGCCTTCGCCTTCGTCCAGTACCGGCTGGTGCTGGCCCTGCTGGGCACCTATCGGATGACCGAACGGGCCGCCAGCCAACCCCTCACCCCCATGGAGATCTGGCGCGTCGACAACATCGCCTGGCATCGGGTGCTGCTGGCGGTGGTGGCCCTGCCCATCACCCGGCTGGTGGAACTGCTGCTGGATCACTACGTCAACGTCACCGGCCTGCCGCTGCAGGTGCTGATGTATCTGCTCTACACGCTGTACTTCTGCTGGGCCGGGCTGTTCAGCTTCTTCCTGATGGAGGCCCTCGGCCGCAGCCTGGCGGAGTGGATCACGATCCTGCGCGGACGCCGCAACGCCCTGCAGCTCAGCCGCGTCAGCAATCTGGTGATGCCCGTCTGCCGGGTCATGGGCGCCGTCATCGGCGTCTCCCTGATGTATCGGCTGCTGATCCTGCTGGGTCTACCGGGCTCCACCGTGCTGGCCTTTTCTGCGGTGCCAGGCCTGGCCATCGGCCTCGGGGCCTCCAAGCTGCTGGGCAACCTGTTCGCCGGCCTGTCGATCCAGACCGACCGTCCCCTGCGGGTGGGGGAGTTCTGCCGCATCGGCTCCAATCTCGGCTATGTCACCAAGATCGGCCTGCGCTCCCTGGAGCTGCAGACCCATGAGAGCCGCATCACCATCCCCAATTCGGTCGTCGATGAGGAGACGATCGTCAACTATTCCCTGCGCTCGGATCAGGCGCAGGATGTGGTCCTGCATGTCTTCGAGCTGCACCTGCCCCTGCCGGCCGAGCTCACCCCCGACCAGCTGGACGACCTGGTGCATTACGGCCGCCTGTACCTCACCGATCTGCCGGGACTGTCCGCCGCCCAGGTGTTCCTCGACCAGGCGACAGCCGATGGGGAGCTGGTGCTGCGCTGCTGCGGGCAGATTCACGCCCCCAACTGGACCGATTACCTCACCCTGCGGGAAGCGGTCCTGCTGCGGTTGCGTCAGATCCTCGATCAGGTGATCCGCTCCCGCATGGTGATCGGCGTGGCCTACGACACCAGCCCCGAACAGCTGCAGCGCATCCCGGAACTGATCGCCTCGCTGTTCGCGCGCGAGCCTCTGGCGGCCTTCCGGGCCTGTCGCCTGATGGCCATCAGCGACTTCAGCTACGACTTCACCTACGACTACCGCTCCGCCCAGCCCACCTACGCGGCGTTCAAAGATGAGGTGGCCCGCCTCAACCGGGCCCTGCTGGCCCTGTTCGCCGCCGAGGGGATCGAGATCCCCTACCCCACCCAGGCGGAGGTCCAGCTGAATGGCTGAGCTGACCCTCCAGACCCTGGCGGGCTGCGGCCTGGCGATCGGCGCCTATCCCCGCTTCCGCTACGACGCCCGCGGCGGCGGCGGGCTGGGCGCGCTCATCGCGGCGGATCCCGCCGGCACCAGCACCCTCGGCTTCGATCCCGCCGGCCTGAGGATCCCGCCGCTCGACTGGCGCACCACCCGCTTCCTGGGGCTGCCGTTGCCCCCCGGGCTGGCGATCACGATCCACCCGGAGCGGCTCGAGGGCCGCATCGACGCCGCCACCGGGGCGATGGCGCTGCACTTCGATGCCCGCTTCCGCTTCTCCATCGGCGCCCTCTACCGCGCCCCCGACCTGATCGTCGCCACGACGCTCGGCACCGGCCCGGTGCAGGGCCGCCGCCATCGGGCCAGCGGCCAGCCCCTCGACGGCGACGGCCGGGCGCTGCTGGTGGGCGTGGCCACCATCGCTCCCAGCGGTGATCCGTGGCTCGACCGGTTCCTGGGCTTGCCCGACGAGGCCCTGGCCCTGCTGCGCTGCCGCCTGGTGCCCAAGGCACCGGAAGCCCAGGACTTACCTTGACCCCTGCCACGCCCGATCCCGCCATGCACCCCCTGCCGCTGCATCTCGGCCCGGGCAGTGATCTGCGCGCCAGCCTCGAGCAGCTGGCGATCGAAGCCGGCGCCTCCGGGTTCGTGCTCGGAGTGGTGGGGGACCTCTCCCAGGCGGCGTTCCAGTGCCCGGGGCTGGAGGAGCCCACGGTGCTGCAGGGGCACCTGGAGATCATCACCCTGCAGGGCACCGTGGCGCCCCAGGGCGTGCACCTGCACCTGAGCCTCTCCGACGGCGACTGCCAGGTGTGGGGCGGCCACCTCGAGCACGGCAGCCTCGTGCTCCGGGGCGCCGACCTGCTGGTGGGGTTCCTGCCGCAGTCCGGAGCGCCCCAGGATCCGGGGCAGGCCGCCGTGGCGACCGCGGCGGTCCGGCCCACCGTGCCCGCGGCCCCGGCCCAGCCCCGGGTGGAGATCGCCGTGCGCAGCGGCTGCCCCTACTCGGCCCGGGCCCTGCGCATGCTGCGCACCCTCGGCATCCCCCATGGGGTGCAGCTCGCCGACGACGACGCGGCGCGGGCGGCGGTCGCCGAGCGCAGCGGCCTGACCTCCATGCCCCAGGTGTTCATCGATGGCGAGCCCATCGGCGGCTACGACGCCCTGGCCGATCTCCACGGCCGCGGCGAGCTCGACCACCTGCGCTGAGGCCGGTCCCCCATCCGCCCTAAGGTCGATCCAAGAGACGCGACCTGTCATGGCTGCCCGCCTCGCCATCGGCCCGGTCGACGTCAGTCCGGAGGTGCGCGAGTGGGTGGATGCCGAGACCCTGCAGCGTCTTGTGGCCCGACACCGCCGGGGCGACTGGGGCGTGGTGGATGCCCGCGACGCCCGCGACAACACCATCGCCGCCTACCGGCAGCAGGGGTCGCTGCGCAGCGTCTTCGATCTCGGCCAGGGGCTGCAGGTGTGGATCCTCACCCATGACCTCGGCACCGATCGGCTGCACACCCTGGTGCTGCTGCCCAGCGACGAGTAGTCCGCCGGTGGACTGACGGTTCCGGGCGGATTTCGCCGCTGCCCCAGTGGCCTTGTCTTCACAATTTCTTTCGTCAGCTTGTGTTGCCTCCCCTCTGGAGGTTGCGGCTGGATGTTGTACAAGGGTCCATACGTCGTGGGAAGAATGGTGACGATCGAGCTCCCGCAGCCCAGGCGTCCGGCCCGTCCGTCAGGTGAGGTGCGCTCCTCCTCCACTGAAGGCTGGTCTCCGGCCGACGAGCTGGCCGCCCTCGAAACCGTCTGGGCCAGCCTCTGCCAGGACGCGGCGAGCCCCACCCCCTCCCTCCAGCTACAGGTCATTTCCCGCTCCAGCCCCAACCGTGAGGGTGACGGGCGGCCCCTGCGCCAGCACCAGAGCCGCCGCATCGATACCGGGCGGATCGCCTCCTGAAGAGGTACAGGCTCTTTCGCAATCTTTTTCTTTCGCAATCTTTCTTGTCGAAGGCGCAAGCCTTCGTGGTGAAGGAATGTATGGATCCTTTTGCAGGCACTGAGCGCTGTAACGATTCTGTTTGTTTTCCCAGGAATCGGCTGAGAATCACTGCTTGACATCGCCGGTAGGCAAGGCCTTCCGGGGAATCCCTTTCCGTTGGTCTCCCGCACCGGTACCTGCCTGAATCCGCCAGGTGGGCCGCCCGCGGCGATGCTCCTCCCTCTGCCCTTTGCGCTGTTTCCACCATGGCCCTGGTCCAAGCCCCGTCCCTTGGCATCGAGCGTTTCGCGGATGACCGCAACAAGGAGAACTGGTCAAAAGCCTCCCAGCAGGATCGGGATGGCATCATCCGTCTGGTGTATCAGCAGGTGCTGGGCCAGCAGTATGTGATGCAGAACGAGCGCCTGGTCGGTGCCGAATCCCTCTTCCGCAACGGTTATCTCACCGTGCAGGAATTCGTGCGCACCCTTGCCAGGAGCGGCCTGTATCGCTCCCGTTTCTTCGAGTCCTGTAATCCCTACCGTTTCATCGAGCTCAACCACAAGCATCTCCTCGGCCGGGCTCCCCACAACAAGGCCGAGATGCTTCACCACTTCACGATCCTGCAGGAACAGGGCTACGACGCCGAGATCGATTCCTACATCGACAGCCCCGAGTATCAGGAGCGCTTCGGTTCCGACGTGGTGCCCTATCTGCACGGCTGGGACTACTCCGCCGGCCACCAGGGGCAGCAATTCTCCTGGCTGATGCAGCTGGCCGGTGGGGCGGCGGCGTCGGTGAAGGGAGACAGCGCCGGCACCCGCTTCAAGCTGGGTCGGGCCCTGCACCAGGATCGGGCCGTGACGGTGACGGTCCTCCGTCCCCGCTTCAGTGGTGAATCCTTCTTCCAGGCCAACCTGGCCCAGGGCGGCGCCAGCGTCGACGGTCCGATCTCCCGCAGCGGCCAGCCCACCGATCCCGCCCGCGGCCACCGGGAGGAGGCCCTAGTGGTGTCGGCCGGGGTGCGTGGCACCAGCTCCCCCAGTGGCCGGGTGGCCACCATCACCGCCACCGGGCTGGTGAACAACGCTGTGGTGCGCAGCGGTGCCTACGTGATGCGGGTGCCCTACAGCCGCATGAACGAGGCCCTGCAGCGGGTGCAGCGACTCGGTGGCCGGGTGGTGCGCGTCAGCGTCAACTGAGCTGACGCTCGGGGGGTCAGGGCCGCAGGTCCACCCCCCGCCCGGCCAGCAGCTGGCGGCAGGCCATCAGGGCCGACAGGCTCACCCCGGCGGTGCCCTCGCCGGGGTGGATGGCATCGCCGCAAAGCCACAGACCCGCCAGTGGGGTTCGGCTGGCCAGGCCGAAGGGCCCGAAGCGGCTGGGGTGCTGGCCCAGGCCGCCCACGTAGCCCCAGGGCCGGCCGGTCCAGCCGGCAAAGCCCCGGGGGGTGGCCAGCTCGCCGTGCAGCCAGTCGGCGGGTTCCACCCCCAGCAGCCGCTCCAGGCCCCGCTGAATGGCGGCCATCGCCTCCTGCTTCTGGGCCTGATAGTCGGCCTCGTCCCCGTCGAACCAGGGGCGGGCCGGGGTGAACACGCTGGCGATCACCGTGGCGCGCCCGGCGGGGGCCCGGCCGTCCCCCTCCTGGCTGACGGACACGAACAGGGAGCCGGGGTCAGGGGCCTCCAGCTGCAGGTGGCTGGGGCACCCCGGCGGCAGCCTGTCCCGCTCGACGGCTCCGTAGAACACCAGGGCGCCGCTGGGTTCGGGCAAGGCCTCGAGCCGCCGGCGGTAGCCGCCGGGCAGGGCATCCCCCAGCAGGGCCGGCAGGGTCTGGGGGGGCAGGCTGACCACCACCTCAGGGGCGCTCAGGTGGAACACCTCCCCCGGCGGACGCCTGTCCCCGGGCGGGGCCCCGCCACGGCGGCCCGTGATCCGCCAGTCGCCCCCGGGCTGCTCCGGTGGCTGCAGCCGCTCCACCCGGTGCCGCAGCCGCAGCCGACCGCCGTGCCTGGTGAGGGCGCTCTCCAGGGCCTCGCTGAGGGCCTGCATCGACCCCTCCAGGTGCCAGAGCCCGAGCGGTTCCTGCACCATCGCCAGCACCGTGGCCCCGTAGAGGGCGGCGGTGCGATCCGCCGGTTCCTGGGAATAGAGCCTCAGCTGCAGATCCAGGAAGCGCCGCAGCCGCCTGTCGGCGGCGCAGCCGCTGAGCCGCAGCAGGTCGGCCATGGTGGCGGTGGTGAGCAGGCCGCTGGCCAGATTCCCTGGCCCCAGGGCGCCCAGCAGCTGGCCCAGATCCCACCAGGAGCGCGGCGGCAGCACCGGATCCCGCGACGCGAAGGCCCAGTTGGTCCGGTGAAGGGCGTCGCAGAGGGCCCAGAACCGTTCGCTGCCCGGGAACTGGCGC
Source organism: Synechococcus sp. UW140 (assembly GCA_943369315.1). Lineage (GTDB taxonomy): Bacteria > Cyanobacteriota > Cyanobacteriia > PCC-6307 > Cyanobiaceae > Cyanobium. The sequence continues at coordinate 35,845 of CALRMW020000016.1, read as the reverse complement.
AACCGTTCCTGCCGCCAGCGCTGCGGATCGCGCCAGATCGCCACCGGCTCGCGGCCATCGGCCAGGTCCACCACGCAGCCCGGATCCAGGGGCACGGCCGCCGGTGGCGCCACCCCCAGATGGCGGAACAGGCGGGCATGGACGCCGGCGGGGGTGCCGTCGCCCTGCTCCAGCCCCGCCACCTGGGTGGCCCCCACGTCGAACACGTAGGGACCGCGCCGGAAGGTGCCGGCGCAGCCGCCACTCTGGTGGTGGGCTTCGAGCAGCACCACCTGCAGGCCCTGTTTCGCCAGCAGGGCCGCCGCCGTCAGGCCGGCGATGCCGGCGCCCACCACCACCACGTCCATCTGGCCTTTCCCGCTGGGATGCAACGCTGCAGGTGTGCCTCAGCCTGATGTTGGCAGATCGGAGCTGGATGCTGGCCGGATGGGTCGCGGACGGGATGCGGATGCAGTTGTGGGGCGGATGTGCATCGCAAGAGCGGTGATCCAATGTTGGCACTTATGGATTTCATGACGGCACTGGAAACGTCATGGCTCAAATGAGACTAAATCCCCTTCTTTGGAGGAGATTGCCCCTGCCGTCGCGCCCACCGAATCTCCCTAGAGCTGCTGTGCAGCCATTGGCTTGGCCTGGATCGTTCTTTGCCCTGGCCCCGACGGTGATTTTGTCAATGCCAGACCCTGATACGGTGATTAGTGGTTGGATGCCACATTGGCCCTGATTCCGTATACAGCCATGAAGATTGCGTTTCCCGTATGCCGTGCGTTTTACGTGATGATCAGCGATTGAACCTGACGAGGTCACTTTTCGGTGCCACGGTTGTTGCAGCCGTTGTCACCGGTCTGTCAGCTGGTTCGGCAAAAGCTGGAAAGCTAACCTCCTGTGTATCGCACAGCGACCTGGCTATCGGCGAAAAGATAGTCAACAATACTGTGTGTGCTGGCGTGGGCGCGGATACCGAATGCCGAATCAATCACTTCCTCCTGTCCTATGATTTTGGCAGTGTCATTGATCCTCCAGTTCAGGCTGGATCAATTACCTGCACCATCTTCATCACTGACTCGAAGTTCGAATTGACTACCGTTGGACTCGACTCTGGCTGCATCTTTCCAGTTCTTGGAGGCTTTGCGGTGACCAAGAATGCGAGCCGGAATGCTGGATCCACTTCGTTGGTTCCAAGCAATGGGAATCCCGCATCTGTTAATCATCTATTCGCTGCTGGAGCCACCTCGCTCAACATTGAAGATATCTTCTTTTCGACGGGCAACTCAGCGGTTTCGACGGCGAACAACTTCTTCGGCCGTCGCTTGTGGTCCCGGATCAAGGCGTCCTCGACAGCGGTCTGAACTGGTTTGGACCTTTCTGGTTGAGGCCAGACCATTCCGTCTCAACTCTTGGCACTGGCCAGGGATTTTTTCATGGCCTATCTCGAAGAGGAATGATATCTGGAGGATGGACCGGCTGGATGTGTCCGGCTTCCGATGGGCCTTTGGCGAAGGGATGCTGGAAGGCCGAGGAGTCTTTCGATGGCCAACACATGTTCAGAAGGACTATGTTGATTGGCCGTTGTCGTGTCAGGACAGTGAATTCTCTGCGCTGGCACCTTGATGCCAGTTCGCCGTTGAAAGGCTCAGTTCTATCGATTTAAACATGGGGCCAGCTTGCTGTCATCAACTGCGGATTAGATCATTTTGATCTCCAGCCATTCCTTGTCAACGACACCATCGAAACGGCGGCGCCCTTGCAGGTTGCTTGCCCCCATCCTTCCCTGATAGCGGACAAAATTCACTGCCACGGGGTGAAGTGATAGGGGGATCGGCGACCGATGGATGCAGATCCGAGGAAAAGGATCAGCATCCTCAGCGTGCTCCAAAAAGCAAAGCCTGGAGAGCGTTGCCACACACTGGAAGTGTTGTTGCCGATCTTATATTCGGCACGTTTGGTGTTGGTACTGATGGCTTCCGCCAGGCGCTCCCTGATCATTGGGAATGGTTGGGGAATCGACTCGGGAAATGACGCCTGTTGCCCGGAACCTGCTTGTAGACCCTGCGTAGCTCCGTGGGGGTGTTGGCTTTTCTGATCGCCTCGACGGCCCTGGATGCCTGGGTGAGGAATTGGGTTGATTCCTGTTTTCTTGTCTGCAGCAGTTCCGCACAGTTGGCCAGTGGTTTGGACTGGGGGTTCAGAACGGAAGCGGCTGCCACCAGCAGAGCTCCCGTGAGTGGTGTGATGCCTCGGCTGACAAGAAATCCAATCATGATGTCCAGCCAGGCCGGTTGGAGGAGGGCTACGGGCCAGGCCTGAAAGGCCAGTTCGACCAGGAAGTACGCCAGGATGGCGACACCCACCCAATGAAGATCGATTGCAAATTCAACCTTCAGCTCTCGGGATGATTCGCGGGGGTTCCGGACGCTAGTGGTTGGGATCATCTTTGCCCTTCCTGCCTCTACGGATGATCTGAATATCGTATGGATTCTTCAGTTTGGTCAGGCGAGTTTCACATGACTTGCTGGACGGGGCAGGATGGATGTGTTGGGATTGAACCCTTGGCCGTGTTGGCCGGATCAGGCTCCGTTGGGAACGGCCGAATCATTCATTTCCGCGCTTCCATGGCCCACCCCGCCACCCTCACCCCCTGGCTGGCCGAGCAGCTCGGTGTCGAGCCGGTGGGCTGGGCAGCGGTGGGGGGCGGCTGCATCCACAGCGCCTGGCGACTGGATCTGGCCGATGGCCGCCGGCTGTTCGCCAAGACCAACGGGGCCTCCGCCCTGCCGATCCTGGAGGCCGAGGCCGAGGGTCTGCGGGCCCTCGCGGCGGCGGCGGGCGAGGAGGGAGCACGGGTGCCTGTCCCCCTGGCCTGCGGAGTGGCGGGACCTTCGGCCGTTCTGGTGCTGCCCTGGCTCGACCTGGCGCGCGGCCGTTCTGCAGCTCATGAGCCGCCGTGGCGCCGCCTGGGTGCAGCGCTGGCGGCTCTGCACCGCCACAGCCTGACCCGCAGCTGCGTGGCGGAGGATCGGGTCGGGGAGGCCTTCGGCTGGCCCCGGGACAACGTCATCGGCTCCTTCCCGCAGCGCAACGGCTGGGAGGCGGACTGGGCCCGGTTCTTCGTGGAACGGCGGCTGGCTCCCCAGCTGGAGCACCTGGCCAGCAGCGGCCACCCCCTGCGGCGGGCCGCCGCGCTGCTGGAGCGCACCGGCCAGTGGCTGGGGGCCCACCGTCCGGAGCCCTGCCTGGTGCACGGTGATCTCTGGAGCGGCAACGCCGCCATCACCAGCGATGGCCAGGGGGTGATCTTCGATCCGGCGGTGCACCGGGGCGACCGGGAGGTGGATCTGGCCATGGCACGCCTGTTCGGGGGCTTTCCCGAGGCGTTCTTCGAGGGGTACCAGGACGCCTGGCCCCTGCCGTCAGGGCACCGCTCGCGGCGCGAGCTCTACAACCTGTATCACCTGCTCAACCACGCCAACCTCTTCGGCGGCAGCTACGTGGGACAAAGCGAGGCCTGCCTGGATGCCCTGCTGGATCGCGGCGAGGGCCAGGGGTGGGGGTAGACGGGGTCCGGGGACGTCGCCACGCCCCCGGTGTTGCTGAGGATCCCGGCCCTCAGCTGAGGTATTCCTTGCGCAGCGACTGGAGCTTCGCCATCACGGCCGAGCGCTTCTCACCGGTGGTGAGGTTGTTCCAGCTCCAGCTGCCCACCACCACCAGGCCGAGCAGTTCCAGCAGGCCGGGGACGATCGGCAGCAGGTTGATGGTGTCGAGCACGCCCTTGATCAGGATCTGGGCCACGATCACGGCCAGCAGCACGCCGGAGGCCTTGCCGATCCGACCCACCTGGCTCCAGTCCACCTTGTCGAGGGTTTCGTTGACCTTGCCGATCACCTCGCTGTAGCGCTCGGTGAAATCGATATCGGCGGCGGGGGTGGTTGCCTCCTGGTTGGACTCCTTCACCTCGGTCGTGCTGTCGATCATGGAAGGAGAGGTCTCCTGACGGAATGATGCATAACGTACCGGTGTGACCCCACAGACGCCAGAGGAGCTGTGCCTCGGTCGGCAGGCGCTGACGGTGCTGGAGGCCATCCTGCTGGCGGCCGCCCCTGAGGAGGGCTGTGCCCTGCTGCTGGGTCGCCGCGACCCCTGGAGGGTCGAGCAGGTCTGGCCCTGCCTCAACGTCTGGGAGCCGTCGCCGGAGCGCCGCCGCCGCTTCGCCCTCGATCCCCGCGAGCAGCTGCAGGCGCAGAAATGGGCCCGGGCCCGGGGGCTGACGGTCCTGGGCTCGGCCCACAGCCACCCGCTCTCGGCGCCGGTGCCCTCGGCGCTGGATCGCTCGCTGGCCTTCACCCCCACCCTGATGCTGATCCTGGGGCAGGCCGATGGCCCTGCCGTCACGGCGGCCGACGGGGACGCGCCGTGGTCCCTGGCCTGCTGGTGGTTGCCGGAGCAGGGCGGTCCCCGGCGGTTGGCGTGGAGAATGGACGATTCGAGCGTCGTGGGCCTTCGCTGCCATGCTTCCTCCCGACACCAGCGCCGTCCAGCTGAGCCCCGATGAGGTGGTGCGCTTCTCCCGCCACCTGATCCTGCCGGAGATCGGCATGGAGGGGCAGAAGCGGCTCAAGGCGGCCTCGGTGCTGTGCGTCGGCACCGGTGGCCTCGGCTCGCCCCTCCTCCTCTATCTGGCCGCCGCCGGCGTCGGTCGTCTGGGCATCGTCGATTTCGACGTGGTGGATCACAGCAATCTGCAGCGCCAGGTGATCCACGGCACCAGCTGGGTGGGCAAGCCCAAGATCGAATCCGCCAAAGCCCGGATCCACGAGATCAACCCCCACTGCCAGGTGGATCTCTACGAAACGGCGCTCACCAGCGAGAACGCCCTCGAGATCATCGCCGGCTACGACATCGTCTGCGACGGCACCGACAACTTCCCCACCCGCTACCTGGTCAACGACGCCTGCGTCCTGCTGGACAAGCCGAACGTCTACGGCTCCATCTTCCGCTTCGAGGGCCAGGCCACGGTGTTCAACTACCAGGGCGGCCCCAACTACCGGGACCTCTTCCCCGAACCGCCGCCGCCGGGCATGGTGCCCTCCTGCGCCGAAGGCGGCGTGGTGGGAGTGCTGCCCGGAATCATCGGCGTGATCCAGGCCACCGAGGCGGTCAAGCTGATCACCGGCATCGGCACCAGCCTCAGCGGCCGGCTGCTGCTCTTCGATGCCCTCAAGATGAGCTTCCGGGAGCTGAAGCTGCGCCCCAATCCGGAGCGCCCCGTGATCGAGGCGCTGATCGATTACCAGGAGTTCTGCGGTGTGGGTGGTTCGGCCCCCGGCCAGGAGGAGGCGGGCAGTGTGGACACCATCAGCGTGGGTGAACTGAAGACGCTGCTCGATGGCCCCCAGGACGACCTGCTGCTGCTTGATGTGCGCAATCCCCCCGAGGCGGAGATCGCGGTGATCCCCGGCGCCGTGCTGGTGCCCCTCGATCGGATCGAGAGCGGCGAGGCGATCGAGGAGGTGCGGCGGCTGGCGAGCGGCAAGCGCCTCTACGTCCACTGCAAGCTGGGGGGCCGTTCCGCCAAGGCCCTGATCGCCCTGGGGCGCCACGGCATCGACGGGGTGAATGTGCAGGGCGGCATCGACGCCTGGAGCCAGGAGGTGGATCCTGACGTTCCGCGCTACTGATCCCCTCTCCCCCGCCAGGCAGCGGTGGCTGGAGCGCCGCCGCCTGGAGGCCCGGCGCCTGATCGCGCTGGAGAAGCGCTTCCTGCCGCTCCTGGTCTCGGCCCTGCTGCCGATTCTGGTGATGCCCCTGACGGCCACGCGCGGCTGGCCGGCCAACGTTCTCCTGGCGCTGGTCTTCAACCTGCTCATCCTGCAGTCGATCCTGACCCTGCCGGTGATCGCCGGGGTGACCTACTCCCGCCTGCGCCAGGAAATCTTCCGCGGCATCGGGGTGGTGGCCGGTCTGGGGCTCTGGGTGCCGGTGGCCATGGGCACCTGGCCCGGCGGGGTGTTTCGCGGCGTGGAGATGGTGCTGCTGAGCATCTTCTTCCTGGCCACCTCGATCCGGCTGGTGCGCCTGCTGGCCCGGGTGCCGCGGGTCAATGTGCAGGTGATGGCCGGAGCCGCCGCGGGCTATCTGCATCTGGGCCTCACCGGCGGGGTGCTGGCCACGGCCACCCAGGTGCTCGTGCCCGGCAGCTTCAGCCTCGGGGCGGCCGCCAGCAACCAGCTGATGCTCGACCGGCTCACCTACTTCAGCTTCGTGACCATCGCCGGTGTCGGCTACGGCGATGTGCTGCCGGCCAATGCGGTGGGCGAGCGCTTCGTGATCCTCCTCAGCGTCGCCAGCACCCTCTACGTGGCCCTGCTGGTGGGCCTGCTGCTGGGACGCTTCATCGCCTCGGAGGAGGTGGAGATGCTGGAGGACGACGCCCTAGGACTCGATCAGGTCGGTGGGCCCGGGACACCCTGATCGGCCGCTTCAGTAGTCGACGCCGCGCTTGAGGTCGACGCCCCGCTCGGCGTAGTGCTTGTGGCACACCATCTCCGAGTGGACGCTGGCCAGGTCGAAGTAGGCCGGCCGGCTCTTGCAGCGGCCCGTGATGATCACCTCGGTCTCGGTGGGTTTGCGCAGCAGGGTCTGGACGATCGGCTCCACCGGCAGCAGCTCCAGATCCACGGTGGGGTTGAGTTCGTCGAGGATCACGGTCTTGTAGAGGCCGCTGGCGATGGCGGCCCGGGCGATCTCCCAGGCCCGTTCCGCCTCCACGTAGTCGATCGGCTGCTGCTGGCCGCGCCAGACGATGGCGTCGCGTCCCGAGCGCAGGTGATCCACCAGGTGGGGGTAGCTCTCCCGCAGGGCGGCGATGGCCGCGTCCTCGGTGTAGCCCGCCCCGCCCTTGAGCCACTGCAGGATCAGCACCCGGTGGCTCTTGTCCTGGCTGATGCCCCGGCCGATGGCCTGCAGCCCCTTGCCCAGGGCGCTGGTGGATTTGCCCTTGCCTTCCCCGGTGTAGATCTCCAGGCCCTCCAGACCCTGCTGGGGTCCGCTGTGGGCCCGCATTTCCGAGTGCAGATCGGCCAGCTGCACCAGCTGGCGCGGTGCCCCCCGGCCGGTGCAGATGATTTCCATCCCCGCCGGCTTGGTGGCCAGGGTCCGCACCACCTCCTCGGTGTCGAGCAGGCCCAGGTCGAGCACGGGGTTGAGCTCGTCGAGCACCACCACCGAGTAGAGGTTGCTGGCGATGGCCCCCTTGGCGATGTCCCAGCCCCGCTGGGCCTCCTGATGGTCGAAGCGGGTGGCTTCCTGGGCGCTGAAGTGGTCGCCGCGGCCGGTGCGCACCTGGTCGATCAGGTGGGGGAAGCCCTGCTGCAGGGCCTCGATGGCGCTGTCCTCGTCGTAGGCGCGGCCGGGGCCCTTGAGGAACCGCAGCAGCAGCACCCGGGTGCGCTTCTGTTCGCAGATGCCCAGCCCGATGGTGCGCAGCACCACCCCCAGGGCCGCCTGGCTCTTGCCCTTGCCTTCCCCGTCGTAGACGTGCAGCTGGCCGTGGGCCCGCTCATCGCTGTCCGCGGCAGTGCGGATGCCAATGCCCCGTCCGGTGCCGCGCTGCGGGGTCTGGGTGCTGCGGGCGGCGGGGGTCATCGGCGGGCGGTACCGGTCCGGATGCTACCGAGCCTTGCCAGGATCTACGCCATGCCCGCCACCCGCCGCCTCAGCCTGCTCGAAGCCTTGCCAGCCCCGCTGGAGCGGGGCCTCGAGGCCCTCTGCCGCCAGCTCGACGCCTTCACGCAGGTGGTGGTGGCCTACTCCGGCGGTGTCGACAGCGCCCTGGTGGCCGCCCTGGCCGGCGACCGGCTGGGGGAGAGGGCCCTGGCGGTCACCGGCGTCTCGCCGGCCCTGGCCCCCCACCTGCGCCGGGAGGCCAGCGACCAGGCCCGCTGGCTGGGCCTGCGCCACCGGGAGGTGCCCACTGCGGAACTGGCCGACCCCGCCTACACCAGCAACCCCCAGGATCGCTGCTACGCCTGCAAGCGGGAGCTGCACCGGCTGCTGGCCCCCATCGCCGCCGCCGCTCGGGGGGCCCAGGTGCTGGACGGGGTCAACCGCGACGACCTGGGCGACCACCGGCCCGGGATCCGTGCCGCCAGGGAGTTCGGTGTGCGCTCACCATTGGCGGAGGCCGGCATCGACAAGGCGGGGGTGCGCCAGCTCTCCCGTGCCCTTGGGCTGCCCTGGTGGGACAAGCCGGCCCAGCCCTGCCTCGCCTCCCGCTTCCCCTACGGCGAACCGATCAGCTCGACGCGGCTGGCCCGGGTGGCCGCCGCCGAGGACTGGCTGCGCCAGCGCGGCTTTCCCGAGCTGCGGGTGCGCAGCCAGGGGGAGACGGCCCGCATCGAGATCCCCGCGGCCGGATTGCCGGCGGCGCTGGAGCGTCTGGCCCATGGAGAGCTGCGCCCCGAGCTGGTGGGGGCGTTCAGGGAGATGGGGTTCACCGCCGTGGCCCTCGACCTGGAGGGGCTGGTGAGCGGCAAGCTCAATCGCGCCCTGGCGCCGGAGCCGCCGTGAATGGACACACGAAATCTGCCGGGGAGAGTGTCCCCGGCAGTTGGTGGTGGGCTCACCGGCGCTCAGGCGCTGGCGAGGTGGGGCTCCCTCTGACTGTCGATCAGGGCCTCGGGCGTCTCGCGCCGGAAGCTGGTGAGCTTGTGGCGGCCGGCGCCCAGCTCCTCCCACAGGACCTGGCAGGCCCGTTCCGGCATGGTGTGGTCACCGCAGGTGAACACGTCCACCGCCGCATAGCCCGACTCGGGCCAGGTGTGGATGGAGATGTGGGACTCCGCCAGCAACGCCAGGCCCGTGACGCCCTGGGGTTCGAAGCGGTGGGTGATCAGGTTGAGCAGGGTGGCACCAGCGCGTCTGGCTGCTGTCGTGATGGTGTCCCTGAGGAAAGCTTCGTCGTCGAGCCTTGCGCAATCGCAGTCGTAGAGCTCGAGGATGCAGTGTTTCCCTACCGCGTCGGTGATGTCGCCTGGGGCGGAGACGGGGCGTGCAATGGCGTGGGTGGGGGAGGCGGCGGGCTTCCATCCCGGGTTGGGATGCAGGCTGGAAAGGGTTTGGTTCATCGAATCCGGTCAAACAGGTCTCACCATACGCGCCGGAGCGCGGAACCGAGGTTCGCCAGGCTGCCTGCGGCAGCAGGGAGTTCGGGCCTCAGGCCACCAGCGCTCCGCCGCGCAGTTCCACCACCTGGCTGCGGGCCCGCCAGCCCGTGCTGAAGGCCTCCAGGTGGGTGGCGCTCACCAGGCACTGGTGGCCGTCCCCCACCGCCTCCAGCAGCAGTTGCTGGCGCCCCGGGTCGAGTTCGGCCAGCACGTCGTCGAGCAGCAGCAGCGGCGGCTGACCCACCACCTGGCCCACCAGCTCCAGTTCCCCCAGCTTCAGGGCCAGCACCAGGGTGCGCTGCTGGCCGGCGGAGCCGTAGCGCCGCGCGGCCTGGCCGCCGATCAGCAGGGCCACCTCGTCGCGGTGGGGACCCACCTGGCACTGGCCCAGTCGCTCCTCCTCGGGCCGCTGCCGGCGCAGCTGCTCCTCCAGGGCCTGGCGCCAGGGGCCCTCCTCGTCGCTGGCCTCGGCCAGCACGGTGCCGCTGATGTAGTCGAGCCGGAGCGGTTCACCGGCCCCGCCGATGCGCTGCTGCCAGGCCGCCGCCAGAGGCTCCAGGCGCCGCAGGGCCCGCTGGCGGCGGCGGTGCAGGCGGGCGCCGACCAGGGCCATCTGGGCATCGAAAGCCTCCAGCAGCTCCTGCCGCGTTCCGCCGCCCAGGCCGCGGCGCAGCAGCTGGCTGCGCTGCCGCAGCAGCCGCCCGTAGCGGCTCAGCAGGGCGCCGTAGACCGGCTCCAGCTGCAGCACCACCCGGTCCAGCCACTGGCGCCGCAGGGCGGGCTCGCCCCGCACCAGGTCGAGGTCGAGGGCGCTGAAGCCGACGCAGCGCAGGGGGCCGATCAGGTCGAGCTGCCGCTCCAGCCGCTTGCCGTTGCGGAACACCTGGCGTCCGCCGCTGCGCCGCAGTTCCAGCTGCAGGCTGTCCGCCTCGTCGGTGAGGGCCCCCAGCCGGCTCCAGGGGTGCCCGTGGCCGATCAGATCCCGGTCGACGCTGCAGCGGTGCGAGCGCAGGCTGGTGAGCAGTTCCACCCCCTCCAGCAGGTTCGACTTGCCCTGGCCGTTGCTGCCGATGACGAGCAGCCGGGGCGCCTCCAGCGTCAGCTGCAGGCCGTCGATGTTGCGGAAATGCCGGAAGTCCAGGCGGTGCAGCCGGATGGTTCTGGGGCGGTCAGCCGCTAAGGTACCCCCATCGGCGGCCAAGGTTCCCCAGGGGGCCCGACCCACCGTGGCAGGGCATGTAGCTCAGTTGGATAGAGCGTCAGATTCCGGTTCTGAATGTCGGGGGTTCGAGTCCCTCCATGCTCGTCAGCCCAGTCCCTCCTCTCGTCCGCCCCGCAGGTCGAGACCCATCGCCCGGATCCCCCCGGGATCGACCACGAACCCGGCCCGGGTGAGGGCCTTCACCGCTTCAGGCGGGGCGGACAGGGAGATGCTGCAGCCGCTCAGTTCCCGCCGCAGGCGGGCCAGGGCGGCCTGCACCAGGGCGCCGATCACCTCATCCCGGCAGGGATCGGCGGGGTCGGCCACCAGGTCCCAGAGGTTGGCATTGAGGGCCTGATCACTGGTGGCGCGCACGAAGCCCACCAGCTGGCCGCCCGGGTTGAGCACCACCAGATGCCAGGTGCTGCGGGCCAGCACCTGCTCCCAGCGGTCCGGGCTGCGGGGGACATCCCCGCAGGCCACCAGCAGGCGGTTGAGGCCGGCCGCATCGGGGTCGTGCTGCTGCAGCAGGGCGTAGCCCTCCCGCAGGCGAGGGGTCGGGGGCTGGCTGCGGAAGGGGATCAACAGAGAGTCCAGGGAATCAGCCCGTGTTGCGCATGCCGGCGGCGATGCCGTTGATGGTGAGCAGGGCGCCGCGCAGCAGCTCGCTGCGGCTGTAGGTGCGGCCGTCACCGCCGCCTCCCGGCCCGTCACCGGGCCCCTCGCTCATCGGCGGCTGCCGTTTCTGCTCCCGCAGCCGGCGCAGCAGCGCCACCTGCAGGTAGCCCAGGGGGATGATCGTGCGGTTGCGCAGATCGACCGACAGCTGCAGGGCCGGGTCGCCGTCGAGGAGCCGGCTGTGGTTGCTGATGCGCAACACCAGGGAGTGGGTGAGGGCGAATTCGCTGGCGATCGCCTCGAAGATCTGCGCGAACACCTCCTTGTTCTGGGGACGTCCCAGGGAGGTGACGTAATGGCCGGCCAGCTCCAGATCGACCTTGGAGAGGGTCATCTCCACCTTGGAGATCAGCATGCGGAAAAAGGGCCAGCGCTGGTAGAGCAGCTGCAGCAGCTCCATCTGCTCGCCGTCGGCGTCGAGCTCGGCCTGCAGGGCCGTGCCCACCCCGTACCAGCTGGGCAGCAGGAAGCGGCTCTGGGTCCAGCCGAACACCCAGGGGATGGCCCGCAGGCTGGAGAGATCCTTGGCGCCGCTCTTGCGCCGCGCCGGCCGGCTGGAGATCTGCAGCTTGCTGATCTCCTCGATCGGTGTCACCTGCTGGAAGAAGGCCACCAGGTCGGGGTTGTCGTGCACCAGGGCCCGGTAGTGGTCGCGGGAGCGAGCCGCGAGCCGCTCCATCAGCACGTTCCAGGTGGGGGTGTCGTCCACCGGGGTGCTGACCATGCTGTTCTGGAGCACGGCGGTGGTGACCGTTTCCAGGTTGTAGAGGGCCAGTTCCGGCAGGGAGTACTTGGAGGCCAGCACTTCCCCCTGCTCGGTGATCTTGATGCGTCCCTTGAGGGTGCCGCTGGGCTGGGCCAGGATCGCCTGGTAGGCGGGGCCGCCGCCCCGGCCCACCGAGCCGCCGCGGCCATGGAAGATGCGCAGGGCCACGTCGTGGGCATCGGCGAGCGACTGAAGCGCGATCTGGGCCCGGTGGATCTCCCAGTTGCTGGAGAGGAAGCCGGAATCCTTGTTGCTGTCGGAGTAGCCCAGCATCACCTCCTGGAGGGGCTGCTCGCCGTCGCTGTTGCTGATCAGCAGCTGGCGGTAGAAGGGATCGGCGAACAGGCGGCCCATCACGGCCGGGGCCCCCTGCAGGTCCTCGACCGTCTCGAACAGGGGGATCACCAGCAGGGCCGATTTCTGGGCCATCGGATCCACCAGCCCGGCCTCCTTGGCCAGCAGCACCACCTCCAGCAGGTCCGACACCGTGTGACTCATGGAGATCACGTAGGTGCGGCAGATGCGCCGGCCGAACTCCTGCTGCAGCCGCTGCAGCATGCGGAACACGGCGAAGGTCTCGGCGGTGGGGGCGCTCCAGCGGGCCGCCGGTGGCAGCAGGGGCCGGCGGGTCTTGAGTTCGCTCAGCAGCCACTCCACCCGCTGCTCCTCGTTCATCTCGCCGTAGGGCACCGGCAGCAGCAGGTAGCGGCTGAGCTCGTCGATGGCGTCGCTGTGGCGGGTGCTCTCCTGGCGGATGTCGAGGCTGGCCAGGGAGAAGGCGAAGATGTGCACCTGGCTGAGCAGATCCTGCAGCGCTTCGCAGCTCAGGCCGGTGGCATCGAGGCTCTCCTTGATCAGCTCCAGGTCGGTGCGGAATTCCTCCACCGAGGCGTAATGCAGTTCCTGGGGCGGGGCCGGCTCCATCAGGCTGGTGAGGCCCGCCTCGTGGCCGGAGGACCCGTCGCAGGGGGATTCCCAGCCCGCCTCGGCCAGCTGCTGGTTGCGCTGCTGGGTGAGCCGCAGCCGCTCGAGGGTGTAGCTCAGCTTCAGTCGGTAGGGCTCGAGCCGGTAGCGGGCGGCGCGCTCCTCGTAGATCTCCGGGAAGCGCAGCCGGTCCATCTCCAGGGATTCCAGCAGGGCGGCGCTCACCTGGCTCCACTGCATCGAGATGCTGAGCTGGTCGCGCAGGACCGAGACCGACTGGATGTAGCGGGCCAGCATCAGCTGCCGCTGGAAGCAGGCCGTGCGCCAGGTGACATCGGGTGTGACCGAGGGGTTGCCGTCCCGGTCGGAACCCACCCAGGAGCCGAAGGTGCAGAAGGCGTCCCGGGGGGGCTGCACGTCGGGGTAGCTGGCCGCCAGGGCGGCGCGGATGCGCTGGCGCAGCTGGGGCAGGGCGTCGAAGAGCACTTGCTGGAAGTAGTGGAGGGCGTAATCGACCTCGTCGATCACCGACGGCTTGAACTGGTGCAGCTCATCGGTGCGCCACCACAGCCGGATCTCCTCCTCCAGCTGCTGGCGCAGCCGGTCGTTGTCGTCCGGGTTGCCCTGGCCGTTCACCTGCAGTTTCTGGATCAGGGCCGCCACCCGCCGCTGCTTGTGGCGCACGGTGTGGCGCACGATCTCGGTGGGGTGGGCGGTGAACACCAGCCGGATGTCCAGTTCCCGCAGCAGGCCCTCCAGCTGGCCCGGCGGCACGTTCAGGGCCCGCAGGCGCTCGAACAGCTGGCGGAAGGTGGCCGGGTCGCTCTGGCTGGCCAGGGGCGGCAGGAAGGGGTCATTGCTGGCGGGGGCGGGGGCCCGCTTGATGCTCTCGAGGTAGCTGTCCTCCTCGATGTGCTGCTCGAGGATGTTGACGAGCTGGAAGTAGAGGGAGAAGGCCCGGGCCGCGGCGATCCCCTCGGCCAGGTCCATCGCCTTGATCAGCGCGATGATGCCGTCGGTGTCGACGGCGGAGCTGGCGTCCGGGTCGAGGCCCGGCGCCACCGGCCCACTCAGTTCCTTGAGCCGCAGCAGCCGCTCAACCTGCTCGGGCTGGCATTCGCTGCGCAGCACCGTCTGCCAGAGATCCTCCACCAGCTCCAGCCGCTCGGTGAGCAGTCGGATCACCCCGGGTGAGGCCTCGGCGGGAACGACCGAAGGCTCGGTCAGGAGTAGCCGCATGGGGGCGGTGGGCGCGGGGGTGCTGTTCATGATCCTCCAGGAACCTGGGCTGCTTCTGTCGCCAGCCATGCGTCCAGGGCCCTCTCCCGCCATTCGAGAGCCACGGCCTCGCTGCCGATGATCGCACCGATGCTTTCGCCGCGCCCATGGCGCGCCAGCCATCGCATCGCCTGGTTGCCGCCGGCGAGGAGGTCGTGGAGGGGCGCGAGCCAGCGCGTCAGCCCCAGCTCGGCCGCCAGCGGCGCCATCGCCTCCAGTTCGGCGGCGATCCAGTCGCGGGCCTCCAGCGTCTCCCCGGTGCGCCAGTGCACCAGCCGGGCCTGGAGGCTGGTGCGGGCCGCCGCCCGGTCGTTGGCATCGGCGATCGCCTCCAGTTCAGCGGCCCCGAACCGGCTGGCGGCCAGGGGATCCTGGCCCGAGGGATCCCGCAGCAGCAGCTGCAGGCGCAGTTCGGTGAAGGCGGTGACCGCCAGCAGCAGCATCGGGTCGTCGATCAGGTCGCAGATGCGGATCTCCAGGCGGTTGAGGCCATGGGGGCGGTCGTCGCCGTTGGGCCGCACCGACGTCCAGAGGTGACGCACGTTGCGCATCGCCCCGGCGGCCAGCTGCTCCTCCATCCAGTCGATGTAGTGGCCGTGGTCCCGGAACAGGGGCACCAGGGGCGGCGTGATCGGGAACTGCAGCCAACGCTGGGAATGGGCCCCGGTGACCTCCCCGTCGAGGAAGGGGGAGCTGGCGCTGAGGGCGAGCAGCAGGGAGGCTTCGCAGCGCAGCAGCCGCAGGCCCGCGAACAGGGCGTCCATCTCCGTCAGGCCCAGGTTGATGTGGACGCTGGCGGTCACCACCCTGGTGCCGTAGGTGGCCTCGATGTAGGCGTGGTACGGGTTGGCGGGGTCGGAGCGCTCGAAGCGGCGGCTGTCCCCCAGGCTCAGGGTGCTGCCCGGCAGCAGGGTGAGCCGGCGGGGCTGGAGCCAGCGGCGCAGGCGACGGCGCGGTTCCAGCAGCAGCTCCAGCTGGGCGGTGTAGGAGGCCTCGGGCGGGGTGACGTACTCGAGGTTGCGGTGGTCCGGCTCGGTCATGAACCCCGCCAGTTCGGCGGCCGCTTCGGCGGAGCAGCCCACCACCGTGCCGTCGGCCCGGCCGGTGTACATCTCCACTTCGAAGCCCTTCAGCAGCAGGGGAGCGCTCATGGCGTCGCGTCGGCCCCGTCGGCCACGGCCGGCTCCAGGCAGGCGAGGGCCTTGAGCATGCCGCGGGCCTTGTTGCGCGTTTCCTGGTACTCCGCCTCCGGGCGGGAGTCGGCCACGATCCCGGCACCGGCCTGCACCTGCACCCGCCAGCCGCCCTCGGGGTGGGGGAGCACGACCATGGTGCGGATCGTGATGGCCGTGTTGAGGGCCCCGGCCAGATCCACCGCCCCGTAAACGCCCGAGTAGGGCCCGCGGGCGTCCGGCTCGAGGGCATGGATGAGCTGCATGGCGCGGATCTTGGGGGCGCCGCTGACGGTGCCCGCCGGGAAGGAAGCCATCAGCAGGTCCCAGATGTCGTGATCCTCGGTCAGCAGCCCCTCCACCTCGCTGACGATGTGCATCACGTGGGAGTACTTCTCGATCACCATCAGTTCGGTGACCTTCACCGTGCCGGCCCGGCAGACCCGGCCCAGGTCGTTGCGGCCCAGGTCGACCAGCATCACGTGCTCCGCCCGCTCCTTCGGATCGGCCAGCAGCTCCTCGGCCAGGGCCCCATCCTGCGCATCATCCGCGCCGCGGGGCCGAGTGCCGGCGATGGGCCGCAGGGAAGCCTTCACCCCTTCGGCGCAGGGCTCCGCCTTCACCATCACCTCGGGACTGGAGCCGATCAGGTGCCAGTCGCCGAAGTTGAAGAACGCCATGTAGGGCGAGGGGTTGACCATCCGCAGGCTGCGGTAGAGATCGAAGGGGTCGTGGGCCACCCTGGCTTCGAACCGCTGGCTCAGCACCAGCTGGAACACGTCGCCGGCGGCGATGTGCTCGGCCGCGGCCGCCACCGCGCCCTGAAACTCGTCCTGGTCGCGGTTGCTGCGGGTGGCCAGCTCGGCGCCGCTCGCTTCGTGCCAGGCCAGCGGTTTCACCTGCGCCGGCAACGGGGCGTGCATGCGAGCCTCGAGGGCCTCGATGCGGGCCGCCGCCCGGTCGTAGGCCTCGCCCGGATCGGCGCCTGCGGAGAGATCCACGTAGGCCACCGCCGTGATCTGGCGCTTCACCTGGTCGAACACCAGCAGGCTGTCGGCCAGCATCCAGCAGCCGTCCGGCGGGGCTCCGTCCGGGGCGTCGTGGACCGGCACGCTGGGCTCGATCCAGCGGATCAGTTCGTAGCCCCAGAAGCCGAACAGCTGGGCCACCGTCGGCAGGCCCTCCACCGGGCCGGGGCGCAGGGGGGCCAGCGCCTCCCGCAGCAGGGTGAAGGGGCTGCCCTGGAGCTGTTCGCTGCGGCCATCGCGCCAGCGCCGCTCCCCCCGGTCGCCACGGCAGGTGAGGGTCCAGAGCGGGTCGCTGACGACGAAGCTCCAGCGGCCCAGCTGCTCGCCCCCCTCCACCGACTCCAGCAGCACCCCATGGCTGCCGCCCGCCCCCACCTTCAGCCAGGTGGTCAGGGGGGTCTCCAGGTCGGCGGGCCAGCGCTTCCAGAGGGGCAGGAGATTGACGGCCAAGTCAGCACCTGCCTCCCCACCGGCGATCCGGGCGAGGAAGGCGCTGCGATCAGAACCGGGCATCACGGCGACAGGCAGGCAAAAAAAACGGGGCTCCCGGCCCCGCCGTTATAGGTGCTGGCCGGCCAGGCTCAGGCTTCGTGGGTGGCCTTGCCGCTGAACTTGAGGCTGGCGGGGTTGGGGTTGGCGCCGATGCTGCGGGGGGTGTGGCCCACCATGGCGCGGCCTTCGTTGACCTTCTCGGGGAAGACGCCGTCCTTGGGGTGCAGGAATTCGGTGTCGCCGCCCGGGTAGATCCGGTAGATCTTGTAGTCCTCGATCCGGGGCTTGAACTTGGTGCGCAGCTGGGTGCCCAGGGCCAGGCACTGCTCCTTGCGGGCGAAGTACATCAGGTTGTCGCCTTCGTGCATCTCTGCGGCGCCGCCGGTGGGGAGCTCGAACGCCTGGGCCTTGGTGCTGCTCCAGGTGATGGCGTACTTCTCCTCGGTCTCCGCCGAGTTGAGCAGGCCACCGGTGCTGCCGATGGACTTCGGAAGTTGACCGTGGAGGGCCGTATCAGGCATGGCTCGCAGACCGTTTCAGGCGGAAGCTAGCACCGTGTTTTTGGGCTTCCGGGCGCCCCCGGCGGACTCTTCACACCCGTCAACAAACCTGGCCGCCGCCGCCTCAGCCGCCGCGCTCGGCGGCCGGGAAGAACACGGTCAGGTTGCTGCCCCCCCGTTCCGTGAGCCGGCCCCCCAGGCGGTGGAACAGCCGCTGGGTGGCCTGGCGGCTGAGCTGCAGGCTGCCGGTCTCCGGGTTCCAGCTCAGCACCGGACCCACCGGCATCGGCACGGCGGCCGCCAGCCCATCGGCCTCGCGGCTCTCGGGGTCGTCGCTGCTGAGCTGGAGCTTCAGCCGCGAGCCCGCCGGCAGCAGCCGCAGCCGCACTTCACTGCCGCTGGGGAGGCTGCGGCTGAACCGGTCCATCAGGCCGCCGAGCATGGTCTCCAGCCGGCTGGGATCGCTCATCACCGGCGGCAGGTCGGCGGCGATCTCAAGCACCAGCCGCAGGTCGCGGCGCCCCAGCTGGCGTTGCCAGAGCTCCTCCAGCTGGTACAGCAGCCGGCTCAGGTCCGTGCGGGCCAGTTCGCTGTCGCTCAGGGGCTGGCCACTGCCGGGCTGGCGCTGCAGTTCCGCCGCCAGGAAGATGAGGCCGAAGCGGTCGATCTGTTCGCTGCACTCCCCGTCGATCTGCTCCAGCCGCTGCCGCACCACCGCCGGCAGGTCGGTGCGGCGCAACAGGGAGCGGATCAGGGTGCGGATCGTGGCCAGGGGGGTGCGCACCTCGTGGGTGAGGGCCTCGAGCAGGGCCAGTTCGCTGCTGACGGCGTCGCCCCCCTCGCTGCGTTTCTCCCCGTGCACCAGCGGCTGCAGGGTGACGCTGGGGGCCATGGCGGCCAGACGCTGGGCCAGCAGGGGCCAGAAGCGGCTGCCCAGGTCGGGGTCGTTGCTGAGCGGGCCCAGGAGCTGCAGGCGGCGGCGCAGCCCCAGGCCCGCGGCCGGATCGTCCTGGGCCAGGCGCCGATCGAGCAGTTCCAGGGCGGCCGACAGGGTCGGGGCGTCGAAGCGCACCACCAGCCGGCGTTCCTGCGGGGGGCCGTCCAGGGCCAGGGCCACCTGCAGCACCGGGGTGATCAGCACCAGCAGGGGATCGGTGCCATCGTCCTCCCGCAGGCTGAGGCGCTGGAAGCCCCCGGGCCGGCCGGCCGTTCCCCGGGGGGGCGTGCCGTGGGCGGGCGGCAGGGGTGCCATCCCCGGCAGCAGCGGCAGCCCCGCGGGCATCAGGTTGCCCACCTCGGCGGGCGTCCAGACCCAGCCGTCGAGCCACTCCAGCAGGGCGGGTTCGTAGAGGGCCGGCAGGGGGGCCGCCAGCCACACCCCCGGCTGGGGAGGGGCGGCTCCGAGCAGGTCCGCCTGCACCGTGGCCAGGGCAGCCCACCACTGGCGCCGGACGCTGTCCTCATCCCCCCTCCCGGCCGGGACCCCGGCCGCCAGCAGGCTGCGCAGGTCCCCCAGGCTCACCACCATCGCCGCAGGCTGCGGCTGCGCCGGGCCACCGAGGCGCAGAGCCCGAGGCTGATGCAGTTGACGAGCATGGCCGAACGGCCGTAGCTCAGGAAAGGCAGCGGAATGCCGGTGATGGGTCCGAGGCCGATGGTCATGTTGATGTTCACCACCACCTGGAACATCAGCATGGCGCCGATGCCCACCACCACGAGCGATTCGTAGTCGCTGCTCGCCCGGCCGGCGATCTGCAGCAGGCGCCAGATCAGCACCACGAAGCCCACCACCACCAGCATTGAGCCGATGAAGCCGGTCTCCTCCCCCAGGGCGCTGAAGATGAAATCGGTGTGCTGTTCGGGGATGAAGCGCAGCTTGGTGAGGGAGCCGTTCATCAGGCCGGTGCCCCAGAGCTGGCCGGAACCGATGCCCACGGTGCTCTGCAGCAGGTGGTAGCCGCCCCCGAGGGGATCCTGGGCCGGATCGAGGAACAGGGTGAGCCGGGCCCGCTGGTGCGGGCGCAGCCCGTGCTCCCAGAGCCAGGGCGTCCCCAAGGCGAACAGCCCCTGGACAGCCAGCACCAGGGAGAGCCCCACCGCCTTCCAGGGCAGGGAGCGCCAGGCCACCCAGCCCATCAGGGGGATCCAGCCCAGCAGCAGCCAGGGAAGGGTGCCGGCCATGATTGCGGTGAACAGGGGCGAGAGCAGCAGCAGCAGCCAGGTGGCGGGCATGCCCGACCAGAACAGCATCACCAGCAGCACTGCCCCGAAGACCAGCGACGTGCCGAGATCCGGCTGCACGAACACCAGCAGCCACGGCACGCTGATCATGGCCACCGGCCGCAGCAGATCGATCGGCCGTTCGACCGGGTATTTGGAGAGCACCCCCGCCAGCAGCAGGATCGCCGCCACCTTGGCGAACTCCGAGGGCTGCACGTAGAAGCCGCCGATGTTGATCCAGCTCTGGGCCCCGAGGGCGCTGACCCCGATCACCCGCACCGCGATCAGGCTCGCCACCATCAGGATGTAGATCGGCCACTGGAAGCGGGCGATGCGCTCCAGGGGCACCCGCGCCAGCAGCAGGGCGATGACCAGGCCCACCGCTGCGGTGACCCAGTGCTGGTACCAGTCGGTGGTGGCCTGCTGGCGCTGGGTGCTGGCGATCAGGATCCCCGCCAGCAGGGTGAGGGCGATGGGGATGCCCCAGAGGAGGGGGTCGAAGCCGGGGCCGCGCCGCTTCGCCCCCTTGGCGGCGAAGCCACCGCGCCGGGGGCTGAGGACCGCCATCGCTTCAGGCGAGGGCCGGGCTGAGGGCGCAGCCGGCACTCAGCCGTTCGGCCAGCTCGGTGAAGGCGCGGCCGCTGGCCGAGCCCGGTGCCGACAGCACCACCGGCAAGCCCCGCTCCCCGCCCTCGAGCACGGGCATCTCCATGGGCAGCTGGGCCAGCAGGGGCACGCCCGCCTCGTCGGCCAGCCGCTGGCCACCACCGCTGCCGAACAGGGCGTAGCGGCGATCGGGCAGATCGGGGGGGATGAAGGCGGTCATGTTCTCCACCACCCCGAGCACCGGCACGCCCATCTGCAGGAACATCGCCAGGCCGCGGCGGGCATCCTGCAGCGACACCAGCTGGGGGGTGGTGACGATGACCGCGCCGGCCATGGGCACGGCCTGGGCGAGGGTGAGCTGGGCGTCGCCGGTGCCGGGGGGGAGATCCACCACCAGCACGTCCCGTTCGCCCCAGTTCACCTGATAGAGGAACTGGCGGATGATCCCGTTCAGCATCGGCCCGCGCCAGACCACCGGCTGGTTCTCCTGGATCAGCAGGCCCATCGACACCATGACGATGCCGCAGGTCTCGATCGGCTCCAGCACCTGGTCGTTGCCGCTGCCCGACACCTGGGGGCTGCGGTCGGCCACGCCCAGCATGGTGGGGGCATTGGGCCCGTAGATGTCGGCATCGAGCAGGCCCACCCGCAGGCCGGAGGCGGCCAGGGCACAGGCCAGGTTCACCGCCACCGTGCTCTTGCCCACGCCGCCCTTGCCGCTGCTGACGGCGATCACCTGGCGCACGCCGGGGATGCCCTGCCGTTCCGGCAGCTGGGCCCCGCCGGGGCCGTGGCCGGCGGCGCCGATCGGGCCCGATGACGGGGCGGCGGCGGGCTGGGCCAGCTCGATCTGCACGTCGTTGATGCCCTCCACGGCCAGCAGGGCGCTGCGGGCCTCGGCGGCGATGCGCTCCCGCTGGCTGTTGGCGAAACCTGGCAGGGCGAGGCGGAACACCGCCCGGCTGCCCTGATGACGCAGGTCGCTGATCCAGCCCAGCTCCAGCAGGCTGCGGCCACTGCCGGCGTCGCGGAGTGGCTGCAGGGCCTCGAGGAGGGTGTCGGCGCTGGCCATTCGGCGGCGTCAGGGTCGGGTTGGACGGCGATCCTAGGGGCGGCCCCCCGGGGCGGTCGGGCCGGTCGGCGGGCCCCGCAGCGCTCCTGGGGTGGCCCCGTGGCGGCCCTGGGAGGGCTCCCCGGCCCCTTCCCGAGCCCGTGACAGACGCTCTCGAACCCTTGTGGGACCC
This sequence comes from Synechococcus sp. UW140, assembly GCA_943369315.1. GTDB lineage: Bacteria > Cyanobacteriota > Cyanobacteriia > PCC-6307 > Cyanobiaceae > Cyanobium. Next base: position 14,572 of record CALRMW020000016.1, on the reverse strand, counting down.
CCCGACGGGCTGAAAAGGTGTGCGGATGTTCCGCGTCCGCCGCGCTGCCGTTCCATGGAGATGCCACCTGCCGATTCCCGCAGCCGCGCCAAGGCCCTGCTGATGGGCCTGCAGGACTCGATCTGTGCGGGTCTCGCCAGCCTCGATGGCGGGGCCGATTTCGAGGAGCAGAGCTGGGAGCGACCCGAGGGCGGCGGCGGCCGCTCCCGGGTGATGAAGGACGGCCGCGTCTTCGAGCAGGGCGGCGTCAACTTCTCCGAGGTGGAGGGCGAGCGGCTGCCCCCCTCGATCCTGTCCCAGCGTCCTGAGGCGGAGGGTCATCGCTGGTTCGCCACCGGCACCTCGATGGTGCTGCACCCCCGCAACCCCTACGTGCCCACGGTGCACCTCAACTACCGCTATTTCGAGGCGGGGCCGGTGTGGTGGTTCGGCGGCGGCGCCGACCTCACCCCCTACTACCCCTTCCTGGAGGACGCCCGCCACTTCCACCGCACCCTCAAGGGGGCCTGCGACGGGGTGGATCCGGCCTACTACACGGTGTTCAAGCCCTGGTGCGACGAGTACTTCTTCCTGAAGCACCGGGGCGAGACCCGCGGCGTGGGTGGCATCTTCTACGACTACCAGGACCCCGGCGGTGTGCTCTACAAGGGGGGCGACCCCGAGGGGCCGGCGGCGGCGGCCAGCGCGGCCGTCGGACCGCTCCACCAGAACTGGGAGCAGCTGTTCGCCCTGGCCTCGGCCTGCGGCAACGCCTTCCTGCCGAGCTACGTGCCGATCGTGGAGCGCCGCCAGGGGCTGGGCTGGGGCGATGTGGAGCGCCAGTTCCAGCTCTACCGCCGCGGCCGCTACGTGGAGTTCAACCTGGTGTTCGACCGGGGCACGATCTTCGGCCTGCAGACCAACGGCCGCACCGAGTCGATCCTGATGTCGCTGCCGCCCCTGGTGCGCTGGGAGTACGGCTACACAGCCGCCGAAGGCAGCCGCGAGGCCCTGCTGACCGAGCTGTTCACTCGTCCGCAGAACTGGCTTGAAGACCCTTCCCTGGAGGAGCGCTGCCGACCCCACCAGGCGGTGGGCTGAGGGGCATGGCGGTGGCCGGGCTGCGGCCCAGCCCCACCTCGAGGGCGGTCACGATCCGCTCGGCGATGGCCATCACCGTGTCGGAGCGGGTCACCGGGTTGCGCAGCGAGCGCTCCAGCTGTCCCTCCAGCTTGCCCACCTCCAGCAGGGCGATGCCGCGCCTGGGCCCCCCGAGGCCGCCGCGGAAGGCCATGGGGAAACCGCCGAAGGCCTCGGCCAGGCTTTCGTCGAGCGAGCCGAAGGGGCGATGCAGGGGCGGGATCAGCCCCGATCCGATGCCGTCGGGGCCCCAGGCATCGAAGTGGATCTCCAGGGCGTAGCCGCCGCTGGCGGCGTGCTGGCGGCCCACGCTCCAGTTGGTGCTGGGGTGGTCGCCGTCCGGGATCGTGCGAAAGGGGGGGCGGTAGGAGCTGATGCGCAGCCCCCGCTGACGGCCCAGGGTCACCACCGCCTCGGCGACGACCATGTTCCAGTAGAGCTCGTCGCTGATGCCGGGAAACATCGGCGGCGCCCCGGCGGCCACGGCGGCGCCGCTGGTGCCGGCGCCGTTCATCCCCTGGGAATCGGCATGGCCGGCCAGCACCAGGATGGGGGTGTCCGGATCGACGGGGCGGGTGCCGATCCAGTCCCGGCCCAGGCGGCTGCGGGGACCGGTGATCGGATCGATGCTGGCCAGCGCCGGCGCCTGGATCCGGCTGGCCGGTACGGCCGCTTCGGCGCCATGGGCCAGGGGCGCCAGGGGGCCGAGGCTGCCGATCAGCAGGGCAGGCCCCAGCAGCCAGGTCGGACGACGGGAACCCATGGGCTCAGATCGGCGAGGAGAGCAGGGAGCCGTCGCTGGCCAGCTGGAGCCCGGGGCCCAGTTCCCGCTCGATGGCGATCAGTTCGTCCCGGTGGGCGCGCAGGCGCAGGGTGCTGCCGCCGTCGCTGTCGCCGCTGATCAGCCGCAGCTCCAGGCTTTCGGGCCGGGCGGCCCGGCGCCGGTAGACCACCCCGGCCAGGGGCCCTACCAGGGCCAGCAGCAGGGGCCACCAGCTGAGCGAGGGCAGCACCTGGCGCAGCACCAGGCCCAGGCAGGCGGCCCCGACGCTGCCCAGAAGCGAGAGCAGCAGGGCGAGGGGCAGGCTGGAGCGCACCTGGCCGCGGAACCGCAGCAGCTGGCGCTCCGGGTCGCCGGCCTCGGTCTGCCATCCCCGGGCGGTGAGCCAGTCGGAGAGGCCGTCGAGCACCTGCACGGGCGGCTGGGGGGAGTGCACGTCCACCACTGTGGTGCGGTCCTTGCTGGCGGCCCTCAGAAAGAAGACCAGGCCGATGGCCATCAGCAGGGTGAGCAGAAGGGTGGAACCCAGGGTGGGCATGGCGGCGCAGCCTTTCGGGCCCGCATTCTGGCCCGACCGGCCCGGTCGGCGGCCGCCGTGGGCGACGATGGCCGCCACCCCCCTGTTCCCCCATGGCCCAGACCCCTTCCAGCGGCAGTGCCAGCCCCGGTCCGCCGGCCCGTTTCGCCGTCTTCGACCACGACCTCGACGCCGACTGGCAGGAGCTGTTCGGCAAGGCCCGGGCCCTGGCGATCGACACCGAGGCCATGGGACTGATCCATGGGCGTGACCGCCTCTGTCTGGTCCAGATCTGCGACGACGACGACAACGTCTGCTGCATCCGGGTGGCCCGGGGGCAGACCCAGGCGCCCCGGCTGAAGGCCCTGTGCGAGAACCCGGCGATCGAGAAGGTGTTCCACTTCGCCCGCTTCGATGTGGCGGCGCTGGCGGAGAACCTCGGCATCGCCGTGGACCCCGTCTTCTGCACCAAGGTGGCCAGCCGTCTGGCCCGCACCTACGCCCCGCGCCACGGCCTCAAGGACGTGGTCAACGAGCTGGTGGGGGTGGAGCTCGACAAGCAGGCCCAGAGTTCCGACTGGGGCCGGGTGGAGGAGCTCAGCGACACCCAGCTGGCCTATGCCGCCGGTGACGTGCGCTGGCTGCTGGCCGCCCGGGACCGGCTGGAGGTGATGCTGCGCCGCGAGGAGCGCTGGGAGCTCGCCAGTCGCTGCTTCGCCTGCGTGCCCGTCTTCTCCGCCCTCGACCGGCAGCGGTTCAACCAGGTGTTCGAGCACTGAGGGGGCGATCCAGGAGCCCGGCGGCTGCGCTCAGTCCTCGATCATGAACAGGTCGTCTTCCCCCACCGAGCGCAGCTGCCCGTCGAACAGCTGGCCCCGGTCGAGGCCGCTGGCCCGGGTTTCCTCCAGCAGCCGCTCCGCCAGCGCGAGCTTGGCGGCGGTGTCCCGGAGCCCTTCCTTGGCGGCCAGGATCTCCACCCGCCGGCGGGCCGCCGCCAGGCTGATGCCCAGCTTTGTGGCCAGATGACCGCAGGCGGCGTTGAAGCTGCGGTCGGGGATGCCGGGCATCGGGGCGGAGGACGAGAGGGCGGTCTGACCCATCATCCCCCTACCCCGGCAGTAGCCGCTCCCGGATCAGGGCCGCCAGCCGGGCGCTGCCGCCGGCCGGCCCCATGCGGCGCCGGCCGATGCGGCCCAGCCGGGCCCGCTCCCCGTCGTCGTCGAGCAGGGCGAGCAGCCGCTGCCGCAGTTCGGCTGGACCATGGCAGGGCTGCACCGCTCCCCCCAGGAGCCGGCTCTGGCGGCGGGCGAAGCCGGCCTTGAACTGGGGCCCGGGCCCCGGCAGCGACAGGGCCGGAACTCCCAGCCCCACCAGCTGTTCGGTGGCGGTGCCGGCGGTGGCCAGCCCCAGTTCCGCCAGCGGCGCCCAGGCCCCGAACCGGCCCGGACCCACCAGCAGCTCGAGGGGGCCGCGCCGCCAGAGGGCCGTCGCCCCCGAGCCCTCCGGCGGCGTGCCGGGGGCGAAGCCCGCCGCCGCCAGGGGGGCGGCCAGTTCGGCGGCGTCGGGACGGGAGCCAGTGGCCAGCAGCACGCTCATCGGTGGGGACCCCTCGGCCGGCGGCAGGGCCGCCAGCAGGCCGCGCAAGTTGCCGAGGGCCTCGGGCAGGCGGCTGCCGGGCAGCAGCAGCAGCCGGCGCCGTCGCTGCAGCCAGGCGGGCAGCGGCGGGACGGGGGCGAAGCCATCCATCATCGGATTGCCAGGGGCGACGGCCCGCACCCCGTGGCGCCGCAGCCCCCGGGCGGTGAGGTGATCCCGCACCGCCGCCAGCCGGCAGCGGCGCCGGCCCATCAGGGCCCATTCCCAGGGATCCCACTCGCTGCCCTTGGCCCGGTGGTAACCATCGGCCAGGGGGGAGCGGCCCCAGCCGGCCGGAGCCGGTGAGGCCCAGGTGTGGTCGCTCTTCGGGGTGCCGAGGAAGCCGTAGGGGCCGCCCCCGGCCCAGGCCAGCAGCAGGGGCAGCAGGTCGCCCACCGCCAGGATCGGCTGACCCTGCCGGCCCCAGCGCCGCACGATCCGCCACTGGTGCCAGCTGAGCAGCGGCAGCCCGGCCGCCAGGTCCTTCAGCAGCCCCGTCAGGCTCTGGTTGCTGAAGCCGCCGCTGGGCAGCGGCTGTCGCGGGCCGACCCGCCGCAGCTCCCCGGCCGCCTCGGCGCCGGCGTAGGCCTGGCCGACCCCCACCAGCGGAAGCACGTCGACCTCCAGACCGGGGGCCTGCTGCCTGAGGGCCTCGATCAGTCGCAGGGCGATCAGATCCTCCCCGTGGCCGTTGCTCAGAACCAGCAGACGGGGGGAGGACATGCCATGGCTGATACGATCCGCTGCGGGGAGTTTGCTCCCCGGCAGGCGGCATGGCCAAGTGGTAAGGCAGAGGATTGCAAATCCTTTATCCCCAGTTCGAATCTGGGTGCCGCCTCTGCAACAACCGGGGGTCTCCTGGCCGCTCCCCAGCTCGGGGGAGGCCGGCACGGTGACCGCCCATCGGTGGCAGACTGCACCGGACATGCCGATGAGGACTGCGGTGGCAGCCAATTCCCCGGAAGAGCCGGATCCGTTCGTGGCTCTGCTCAGCGAGGAATGTCTGGAGATGATTGAAAAGATCCAGGCCTATCGCGAGAGAATTCAGCTTCCCTCCACTCCCAGGGCGATTCTGGAGGATGCCATCATCGAGTATTACACCGCACTCAAAAGAGTCGGCAATTGGTGAACGGATCTTGGTGATCGGCCCGCCGTGATCCAGGCCCCACCGCCGTCATCAACCTGACGGATCCCCCGCGCGGCTGATTCCCGATCCATCAGAGCCTCAAGGGGTCTGACCGTCCCGCCGGCCTGGCGGCCGGCGTGGTCCCTCCCCGAGGATCAGATCCGCCCGTTTCCTGTGCAGACTCATGGAAGCTTCCGTCAGCACGACCCACTGGGCAAGGGTGGAGCAGTGCTCGCTGAAGGGCGGGAGATCCAGGCGCAGGGGGCGCCAGGCGCCCGCATCGATCTCCTGATTGAGTCTGGACTGGGGCAGATCATCATTGGTGACGATCAGCCAGCGGTACTTGCTCTTGAAGTGGTCGAGATAGTCCCGCACCAGCTTGTTGGGAAGGTGCTGCAGCACATCCTTGACAAGGATCAGATCGGCAGGGGGGAGGCTGGCCAGGTCGTCGAACAGCTGGAAGTGAACCGTGTCGCTGGCATGGCGTTCGCGGTTGGTCGCCACCACCGAATCGACGATGTCGACGCCCGTATAGGTGATGTCCCCCCAGTGGATCAAGCGGGAAAACTGCCAGTCGCCGCACCCGAAATCAACGACGCTGCCGATGTCGTTGAGGCGCAGGAAGCGCTGCAGGGTGGCGATGTATTCGCCGTTGAACTCCGGCCGGGATCCCTGCCCCGAGCCTCCTCCCCAGGTGTCACGTTGATAGATGCGGGTGAAGGCGTCCTTGGTCGACATGCCGTCCGGCGGGTCGTCGGCACCCTAGCGGCGGCGTTCGATCGACCCGCCGTTGCCTCTCAGGGGAGAACGCCCATGAGCAGCGAGATGATGGCGAAACCCACAACGCCCACCAGGGCCAGCAGAGACGTGGATGGGGGCATGGCCATCTCCCGGACGGATCAATCATAAAGAGAATCTGAAGAGAGGCGTTCCTGTCTGTGGCCTTCGTTGCCGATCGTCATTTCCGTCTCCCTCGCCCTCTCGCCCAGCCGCTCCCGGTCGGCTCAGGGGGCGGCCTCCACCCGCCACTGCCGCCCTTCCGGGCCGGTGGCCTCGCAGCGAAAGGAGCGCTCGTCGAGCAGGCACTGTCCGCTGGCCAGCTCGGCCCTGGTCAGCCCGAGCGCCGCCTCCCCGTCACCGAATCCCGCCTGCCCCACGGCGCTGACCCGCAGCCGCACCGGCCAGCGCGGCTCACAGCGGCTCCGGTGGCAGGCCATGGCGGCGGAGCCTTCCGCCAGCACCCCGGCGAAGACGAGCTGACGGTCGAGAAAGGAGTTGTCGCCACCGGGCTGCAGGAACCGGACACTGAGCAGACCCTCCATCTGCTGGTCCAGCCGCAGCAGGCGGCAACTGGCCGGGGGCGGCACCGGGCCCGTGCCGGAGGGGGTGATGACGCTGCAGCGGCGCAGGGGCCTTTCCCAGCGGCCGAAATCGTCGCCGGACAGCTCCCGGGCCCCCAGGGGCGCCCAGAGGAAACCCAGGACCACAAGCAAGGCCAGTCCCGCCAGGCCCGGCCGGAGCTTCAATAGCCCGAATCGGCGACGCAGATGCCCTGGCAGCTGATCCCATTGCTGGCAGTCCGGCCGCAGTGGTGGCAGAGCACCGGATCGGCGGCGGGGCCAGCGGGCGTGGCCGCGGCGGACTGGTCGGCGGCGACCAGCTCGGCGGCGGGCCTGGCCGGGGACGGCGCCGGCCCGAGGGCCGCGGGGTTGGTCATCGCGTGTCCCCGGGGGGAGGATTGGATCGATCATGGCAACGGACCGGGACCTGCGTGATCGCCATGGCCGACCCTGCTGCCATCCTGCCCGCTCCGGAGTCGTCGGTCGGCACCGGGGTCGGGGTGGGCACCTGGGCCTGGGGCAATCAGTTCCTCTGGGGGTACGACCCTGCCCAGGACGGGACGCTGGCCGCCTGCTTCCGCCGTGCGGTGGAGCTGGGGCTGACGTTCTTCGATACCGCCGACTCCTATGGCACCGGCCGCTACGGGGGGCGCAGCGAGTCCCTCTTGGGGGACTTCGTCGAGGCCCTGCCGCCGGGCCGCCGCCAGCGGCTGACCGTGGCCACCAAGCTGGCCCCGTTCCCCTGGCGCCTGGGCCGCCGGGGGTTCGAAGGGGCCTTCGAGGCGTCCCGGCGGCGGCTGAGGGGCCACCTGGACAGGGTGCAGCTGCACTGGAGCACGGCCCGCTACGCCCCCTGGCAGGAGGGGGCCCTGCTGGAGGGACTGGCGGATCTGGTGGCCGCGGGCCGGGTGGGCAGCCTGGGGGTCTCCAACCTGGGGCCCCGCCTTCTGCGCCGGGTGCACGAACGGCTCGGCCGGCGCGGCCTGCGTCTGGCCAGCCTGCAGGTGCAGTTGTCGTTGCTGGCCCCCGAGGCGCTCACAGACCAGGGGGTGGCTCCGGTCTGCAGGGAGCTGGGCATCGAGCTGCTGGCCTACAGCCCCCTGGCCCTGGGGCTGCTGGCCCAGCCCCCGGGGGAGGCCCGGGCGGCGCTGCCCCCGGGCCCGCGGGGCCTGCTGTTCCGGCGGCTGCGGCCCCGCATCCAGCCCCTGCTGCAGACCATGGAGCGGATCGCCCGCGCCCACGACGCCCCGATGGCGGCCGTGGCGATCAACTGGTGCCGGGCCCACGGCGCCCTGCCCCTGGTGGGGATGCGCCGCCCCGACCAGGCCGAGGCGGCGGCGGCCGCCGCGACCTGGCGCCTTGAAGAGGAGGAACGGCGGGATCTGGACCGGGTGGCGCTGCGCTGCGAGGCGCGCATGCCGGCCAACCCGTTCCAGAGCGGCTGACGACCTCAGGCGCTGAGGGCGTCGGCCGGGTCGGGACTCAGCACCACCGGCAGGGCCGCCGGCCGCGGCTGGGGGGCTTCGGCCCGCTGCAGCAGCCGGACCACCTGGGGATCGGCCGTTTCGCCGCTGAGGGCGCCGTCCTCACCGGGGCCGCAGGCGCTGAGGGCCTCCTGCAGCAGGGAGTCGAAGGTGGAGCCGGGCAGCCGATGGCGGGCCAGTTCGAGGAAGGCGCGGGCCAGGGATTCGCCCGCGGCCGCCCGCAGCGCCGGGTTGGAACGCCGCAGTTCCTGCTCCTGGGCGATCGAGTTGAGAAACCGCTGGGTGATGTCGCGCTTGGTGGTCGCCCGGATCCGGGTGTCCTGGTCGGCCTCGCTCAGGTGGGTCTGGGCCTCCAGCTCCTGCAGACGGCGGTTGAGGCTGTCGAGAACGTCCTGGGCCTCCTTATTGATATGGGTGAGCTGGCCATCGGAGAGCCGCGGCAGGTCGGCCACATAGACCTTGCCGTGGTCCCGCAGGGTCAGGAAGGTGGGGCGCTGGCCGCCCGTGCCTTCGCGCTGGAGCGGGGCACCGGCGTCCCGCAGGCGGGGACGGGGCTGCTGGGGGCGCTGGGGCGGGATCGGGCCGGCGGAACTGCGGCGGCGCGTGATGCGTCTGGACGTATCGAACATCGGGCAACGAACTCTTCTGAGCGGGAGGGAGCCTGGTCGTGTCGGCAAAGACGCTGACGACCTTAGGAAAAGCGGTGCATCAGGACCTGAGCCGCCTCAGTGCGGCAATCCGGCCAGGGGAGTCTCGCCGGGGTCGCCCGCCGCGACGGCGCCCAGCTCCCAGGCCTGGTGGCCCGAGGAGCGGCAGAGCTCGAGGGTGGCGCTCATGGCCTCGGGCGGCACCACCAGACAGAAGCCGACCCCGAGATTGAAGGTGTTCCAGAGGTCGGCCTCCGGCACCTGACCCTTCTCCTGCAGCCAGCGGAACAGGGGCGGGCGCTCCCAGCTGCCCGGGTCGACCACGGCGTGGACCCCCGGCGGCAGGCAGCGGGGCAGGTTCTCCGGCAGGCCACCGCCGGTGATGTGGGCCATGGCGTGGAGGGGCAGGCCGGAGCGGCGCAGGTCCTTCACCAGGGCGGCATAGAGAAGGGTGGGGGTGAGCAGGGCGTCGATCAGCCCCTGGCCGGTGGCGGGCAGCGGCGTGGCGGCGTCGACGGCCTCGGCCTCGAGGATGCGCCGCACCAGGCTGAAGCCATTGCTGTGGACGCCGCTGCTGGCCACGGCGACGATCCGGTCGCCGGCGGTCACCCGCGTGCCATCGATCCGCTCGTCCTCCTCCACCACCGCCACGCAGAACCCGGCCAGGTCGTAGCGGCCGGCGCCGTAGAAGCCCGGCATCTCCGCGGTCTCGCCCCCCAGCAGGGCACAGCCGCTCTGGCGGCAGCCGTCGGCGATGCCCTCCACCACCTCGGCCATGGCCTCGGGGCCGAGCTTGCCGGTGGCGATGTAATCAAGGAAGAAGAGGGGCTCGGCGCCGCTGGTGATCACGTCGTTGACGCACATGGCCACCAGATCGATGCCCACCCCGTGGTGGGCGCCATGGGCCTGGGCCAGTTCGAGCTTGGTGCCCACCCCGTCGGTCCCGGCCACCAGCAGGGGACGCTTCATCCCGGCCGGCAGTCGGCAGAGCCCGCCGAAGCCCCCCAGTCCGCCCAGCACCTCCGGCCGTCGGGTTGTCTCGACGCTGTCCCGGATGCGTTCCACGAAGGCGCGGCCGGCGGCCACGTCCACGCCGGCGGAGCGGTAGTCCATGGGGCAAGGGTCAGCGCTGCACCGATCCTGCATCGGCACGGGGCCGCGGGGGGCCTGGGAGGCGCTGGAGGGGCCCCGGACGTGGACGATCCCGGGATTGGCCCACGCTTCCATCGCCGCGGCTTATGGAATCAATCAAATCCACTGATGTTTCGATGGCGCCGATGGGCCAGTCAGGCCAGTGGACGCCTGGAGGGGTGGCAAAGATGAAGAAAACTGATCGATCCAAGGGGGCGTCAGGAGTGCTTTGGGGCCCTGCGGACTTCGGATAGTTTTCCGGGGTCGTCATTTTCTGTAAGGAATTCGCCAGGCCCATTCGGTCCCGTTCACCTCAGCCAACACCGCTTCAGGTTCCGGTTGTCGTCAACGTCCGAATGCAGTCACCGAGGAAGTCCCTTCCCCGCCTGCCTGCTCCGCCGGTGCATTCCGCCTGTCATGCGAGTCACTCAACTCCTGGGCACCGCCGCCCTCCTCTTCACTAGCAGCATCGCCCCGGCCCAGGCCGGCTCCCTTACTGCCCAGCAGGCGCCAGGGAGTTCCGTTGCCATTCGCCCCGCCGAGTTTCCCTCCGACTGGGATCGCTTCGTCGAAGAGATCCGCACCGTGCCTACGGCCAGCAACCTGATCGCTTCCGCCGGTCGGGTCTCCACCGGCCAGGCCAGCTGGTACGGCCCCGGCTTCTTCGGCAACCGCACCGCCAGTGGCGAGGTCTTCCGTCCCGGAACCCTCACCGCCGCCCACCGCACCCTGCCCTTCGGCACCATGGTGCGCGTCACCAACCTCTGGAACGGTCGTTCCGCCGTGGTGCGCATTAACGACCGCGGTCCCTTCCATGGGCGCCGGGTCATCGATCTGGCCCACGGTGCTGCCAAGGAGCTCGGCCTCACCGCCAGCGGCATTGCCGACGTGAAGCTGGAAGTCCTGCCCTGAGTCCTCGCTCCGGCCGCGGCCGGAACCCTGCCCACCGGCCCATCCGCCAATCTGGCGGGTGGGCTTTTCCTTTGTGCCGGTGCGATTGCTTCAGACCCTGGCCGACCTGAGCGACTGGCGCCGTGGCCAGGCCGGGCGGCCGCTCCACTTCGTGCCCACCATGGGCAGCCTGCACGAGGGCCATCAGCAGCTGCTGCGGCGGGCGTCCGCGGCCGTTCCCGCCGGCCGGCCCGCAGTGCTGCTGAGTGTGTTCGTCAATCCGCTCCAGTTCGGACCCTCCGAGGATTTCGCCCGCTATCCCCGCGATCTGGCCGCCGATGCGGCCCTGGGGGAGGCGGCCGGTGCCGATGCTCTCTTCGCCCCCTCCGTGGCGGAACTGTTTCCCGGCGGCGAGGCGGAGCTCACCGGGGTGGTCCCCCCGGCCGGCCTGCGCCGGTCCCTGTGCGGTCCGGGACGCCCCGGCCATTTCGAGGGGGTCGCCACCGTCGTCTGTCGCCTGCTGGCCCTGGTGCGGCCCGATCGCCTCCTGCTGGGGGAGAAGGACTGGCAGCAGCTCACGATCCTGCGCCGCGTCGTCGCCGACCTGGCCCTGCCGGTGACGGTCCAGGGCTGCGCCACCGTGCGGGAGGCCGATGGCCTCGCCTGCAGTTCCCGCCATCGCTACCTCAGCGCCGCCGAGCGTGATCAGGCAGCGGCCCTTCCCGCCGCCCTGGGGGCAGCGCTGACGCTCTGGCGGGGCGGCACCGCCAGTGCCGCGGCACTCACGGAGGCGGTGACCGGAGAGCTGGAGGCGGCCGGCCTCGGCGTGGAGTACGTGCAGCTCGTCCATCCCTTTACCCTGGCTCCGGTGTCCGGCGCCGCTGGGATGTCCCTGCTGGCCGCCGCCGTCCGTTGCGGCAGCACCCGCCTGATCGATCACATCTTTCTGATGAACCGCCCGCCGATCGTCGCCATCGATGGCCCCGCCGGGGCGGGCAAGAGCACGGTCACCAGGGCCTTCGCCCGCCGCCTGGGTCTCCTTTACCTCGACACGGGCGCCATGTACCGGGCCCTGACCTGGTGGGTGCTGCAGCGGGGTGTGGACCCGGCCGACCCCGACGCCATCGCCCCCCTGCTCGACGATCTCGACCTGCGGCTGGAGAGCGACGCCGCCGGGGAGCAGCGGGTGCGGGTCAACGGCCATGAGGTGAGCGAGGCGATCCGTGGCCCGGAGGTCACCGCCCAGGTCTCCACCGTGGCGGCCCACGCCTGCGTGCGGGCAGCCCTCACCCGCCAGCAGCAGGCCATGGGCCGGCGGGGCGGCCTGGTGGCGGAGGGGCGCGACATCGGCACCGCTGTCTTCCCGGAGGCCGAGTGCAAGGTGTTCCTCACCGCCACGGTGGCGGAGCGGGCCCGTCGCCGGGCGGCGGATCTGGCCCAGCGCGGCTTCGCCGTGCCGGCCCTGGCGGAACTGGAGGCCCAGATCGCCGAGCGGGATCACCGCGATTCCAGCCGCGCCGAGGCCCCCCTGCGCCAGGCGGACGACGCCGTGGAGCTGGTCACCGACGGCCTGGCCATCGACGCCGTGATCCAGCGCCTGGTCGACCTGTTCCGCGAGAGGGTGCCGGAGGACGCCTGGCGTGGCCCCTCCCCGCTGGAGGGGACGGCGCCCTAGCGGCGCCCCTGAGCGGGGCCCCGATCTGCCCTCAGGGCCTCCAGCAGGCCCCCGCAGGCGTCCTCCAGCAGGTCCAGCACCCGATCGAACCCCTCTTCGCCGCCGTAGTAGGGATCAGGCACCTCCTCGACGCAGTAGCGGCGGCAGTAACGGGTGAGCGGGCCGATGCGGGCGGCCGCCTCCCCCCGCCCGGCCAGGCCCCGCACCGCTTCCAGGTTCTGCCGGTCCATCGTCAGCACATGGTCGAAGCGGCTCAGGTCGTCCGCCGTGATCTGGCGCGCCCGGCTGGGCAGAACGATGCCCCGGCGGGCCGCGGCGCTGCGCATCCGGGCGTCGGCTGGGCGGCCCACGTGCCAGTCCCCGGTGCCGGCGGAGTCCACCGTGAAGGCCTCCTCCAGCCCCTGGCGGGCGATCAGGTGCAGGAAGACTCCCTCGGCGGCCGGGGAGCGGCAGATGTTGCCGAGGCAGACGAACAGGATGCCGGTGGGGCGGCCGGCTTCTGAGCGGCCCGTCCCGGCGGTCGGATCAGGGGGGGTCATCGGTTGTCCAGTCGCTTCAGGGCCACACCGGCCCGCAGGCGCACCACCAGAGTCTCCTCCTGCTCCGGCTGCTGGAGCTGGCTGAGGCCCGCCACGGCCCGTTGGCGGTGGGGATGGGGCGGCGAAAGCGGCAGGGCCAGTCCCTCGAACCCCACGGCCACGGCATAGCGCACGACCCATTCACCGTCGCTGCGGCCCGCTTCGAGGGCCTCCAGGCAGCGCTGGCGGATGCCTTCCTGCTCCTGCCCGGCCAGGCTCTCCAGCCGCAGGGCCCCCAGCCCCCTGGCGGCGGCCCGGCGCACACTCGGCCCGACGTCGGTGGCCAGGGCGTCCTCGAGCACGTCCAGCCCGCGCGGGTCGCCGATGCCCGCCAGGGCCCGGACGGCCCAGGCCCTGGCGCCGTAGTTGTGGGCATCCAGATTGGCCAGCAGGGGCCCCACGGCCGCCGTGCCGATCGCGATCAGGCCATCCACGGCGGCGACGGCGGCCCCGGGATTGTTGAACCCCAGCACCTGCACCAGTTGGGGCACGGTGGCCACGGGGTCGTCGCAGTCGGTCAGCCGGCGGGTGGCCGCCACCAGCTCCTCGGCGCTGCCGGCCCGCTCAAAGGCCCGGATCCGATCGGCCGCGCGCTGGGAATCTCCGCTTCCGGCCGTCATCACAGCAGGGCGTCCATCGCCATCAGGAGGGCCTCATCATCGCTGTCCGCCTCGCTGCCACGGCCCGTGCCGCGGCCATGCTCGACCAGCCCCCGCAGGGCGATCAGCTTGAGGCTGTTCTCGGCGAAGGTGCGCCGGATCGGCTCCAGGGCGGGCCGCCATCCCACCGCCCCCAGATCCATCAGGGCCGCACGGCGCACCTGCAGCTGGGGATGCTGCAGCAGCTGGAGCAGCTCGTCCGCCCAGATCGTCTCCCCGGTGAGCTGCAGCAGGGCGCGACAGGCGGCGCTGCGGACCAGGGGCCTCTCGTGGGCAGTGAAGGGGCGGATCACCTCCAGCACCTCCGCCTGCACCTCCCCGATCGCCCCCAGGGCCTCCAGCATCGCTTCGCAGGGTTCCTGCAGCCGGGGGCTGTCGCTGCGGCAGGCGCCGGCGACGGCCGGGCCGCTGGCCAGCCGGCGGATCAGCAGGGGCACCGCTGCCATCGCCCGAAGCTCGCCGAGGGACCGGGCCGCGGCCTCCCGCAGGCCGTCGTCGGCGTCGTCGAGCACCGCCAGCAGCTCGGGCACGGCCCGTCCGTCGGCGATCTTGCCCAGGGCCCGGGCCGCATTGCGGGCCACGGCGTTGTGCTCGACACCGGCACCCGGATCCCGGGGCTGGCGCTGGGTGAGGGCGGCGAGCAGCAGGGGAACGGCCTCCGGGTGCTGGCTGCGCATGCGCCCCAGCCACCAGGCCGCGTAGTACTGACGGGATTGGTCGTCGGTCTGGCGAAGCTGCTCCAGGGCCTCGGCTTCGCTGATCGGTTCGCCGTCACCGGCCATGGCTCTGCGCAGGTTTGAGGGGGGTTGGGGAATGCTGCCATCCCCGGGGCCGGCGGGATCCGGCCAGAAAAAAAGGGTCCCCCGAAGGGGACCCTGAGACAACGATGGCCGCGAGAGCTCAGACGAGAGCGCTGATGGCGTAGTCGATGTAGTTGTTGGCGATGACGCCGGCATCGCCGGAGACGCCGTGGTTGGCCTTGATGTAGG
>CALRMW020000015.1:0-85549 GCA_943369315.1 Synechococcus sp. UW140 | reverse complement strand
CAGAGCTGGGAGGCGCCGGCCTGGAGGGCGCCTGTGCGGTCGTCCTCGGAGATGTCCCAGAAGACGTAGGCCCACTGGGGATCGCGGGGCAGGAAGACGACGCGGGTCTCGGCGGCCGGCCGCGGCGCCGGGGCCATCTCGGCCTCGATCCGCTCGAGGCTGCGTCCCTCGCCCTCCTCCACCTGGCGGGTGCTGATGGCCTCCATCAGCTCCTCCTTGGACTTGCGGCTGTAGAGCGACACGCCGAGGTCGCTGGCGATCTGCCGCAGCTGGCGCAGCGTCATCATCGCCAGGGAGGTCAGCGTCTTCTGGCTCACAACATCAGAATTCGTTTGGGATCAGTCTGGAGGACCTTTCCGGCTTTGGGCGGAAGCGGTCGGCTGGGGTCAGCATCCACTGACGGCCTGGGGCGCGCCCGATCCCCTTCTCCCCAGACGGGGACATGAAAAAGCCCCGCAGCTGTGACGCTGCAGGGCCAGGCTGAAATCAGAGGCCGGCGGGAGATCGGCCGGCGAGGGTCGTGCTCAGCGGCCGATGCTGCGGTATGGCACCTTGGAGAGGTAGTCCATGCCGGTGTTGCCGGCGGCGGCGCTGCCGACACCACGCAGGGCGGGCAGGGTGCGGACCCAGGGCAGGTAGTCCTGAGGGAAGCCGCCGCGGCGCTGCTGGGCGCGCTCGGGGAAGCTGCGGGACTTGCCGGTGTAGACGATCTGGGGGAAGCCCAGGATGCCCCGGTAGTAGGACTCGTAGCGGGGGGAGGTGATGTTGAAGGGGGTTTCGCCCACCTCGCGCGAACCCACCACCCGGTTGCGGTGGTAGGGGACGGTGTCGTAGCCGAAGGCCTCGAGGTACTCCTGGGAATCGAGGATGGCGTCCACCGCGCCCCTGACCCCTTTGGTCATGATCACGGCGGACCAGGCGATCTCCTCGGCCTTGCCGTGGACCGGGCGACCCAGCAGCTTCTCGACCAGGTGGCGGGCCACCCGGTAGTTGCTGTTGAGGTTGTAGAAGCTGCGGTTGAAGGTGTCCGACAGGCACAGGGAGCGGATGAAGTCCCGCACCGTGATCTGGCCGTCCCGCAGCTGGCACTCAAGGGTGCGGTCGCGGTCGACCTTGAAGGCATGGAAGAAGATCTGGCGGTAGGCCGCTTCGATCACGAAATTCTGATCTTCCCGGTCCATGGCCTTGTCCATGGACACGGCCTTGGGGTCCTCGTCGGAACCCACCCGGAACGGCGCGACGCGCGAGTTCTGGGAGGTGGGGGCGTACTTGAGGAGTGGAAGAGCCACGCGTGGTCCGGCATCCGTCGTTGGGGATCGTAGAAGTAGGGCCCCGGCGGCCCCGGGCCCGGGAGGGCAGGGCTCACAGTCCGTAACGTTGGCGACACAACACCAACGCGGGCCCCGTCACCAGCCCAGGGCCGACAGGCAGGCGGTTTCGGAGCGCGATGGGGTGCCCGTTGCGTCGGCGCTGGCGCCGCTCGCGCTGGCCGCCTCGTCGGCGATGCGGGTCTCGACGCAGAAGGAGGCGGTGTTGGAGAGCCCCTCGACGGTGCTGGTGCGCAGGCGCACGTCCGATCCGGCGAAGCTGAAGCGCTCCAGGCTTTTCATCGTCTCGTAGCTGGTGGTGAGCAGCAGGCCGTCCCGGTCGTCCATGGCGAAGTGGCCCGCTACCGGCGCCGTTTCGGCGTAGCCGCGGTCGCGCAGCAGCAGGCCGCTGCGGCCCCGTTCATCGGTGGGGATCAGGCCGAAGACGCTCTCGCCCTCGTGGGCCTCGCCGGCCTTGTCCCAGGCCATTGAGCCGCTCCAGCGCACCCGGCAGCCCCCCACCAAGCCGGCGGGATCCTGGCCGTGCAGGACGGCGATCGCCTCGAGGCGAGGATCGGCCGCCTCCAGCTCCACCACTTCAATGAAGGAGCCGCCCGCCTCGGCGCGGCGGTGCAGCAGGTGATGGCTGCTGCGCTGGGAGCGCCAGCGGCCGCAGCTGAGCCGGAAGAAGCTGATGGCGTCGGCGATGGATCCGCTCACGGGGGCCTCAGGCGATGGGGCGCGATCAGGCGATGATCGCAACTCTTCCCACCCTCCCGCGGCCCCTTGTCCGCCGCCCCCGTCGCTGCCGCCCTGGCGGCCGCCTTCTGCTGGGCCTTCTCCAGCCTGCTCTGGCGCCGGCTGCCCACCTCCCTTTCGGCCGCCCGGCTGAACCTGCTCAAGAACCTGCTGGCGGTGGCCCTGCTGCTGCCGCTGGCACTCCTCCTGCCGTGGCAGATGGCGCCGCGCTCGCTGCTGCTGCTGGCCCTCAGCGGGGTGCTGGGGATCGCGCTTGGGGACACCCTGTTCTTTGCGGCCCTGCGGCGGCTCGGCACCCGCCGTACCCTCACCATCGATGCCGGCGGTCCGGCGGTCACCAGCCTCGCGGGGGTGGCGTTGCTGGGGGAGGTGCCCCGGCCGGCCCAGTGGCTGGGGATCGCGCTGATCACCCTGGCGGTGCTGCTGGTGGTGCACCAGCGCGCCCCCCGGCAGGACGGGCCCGAGGCGGGCCTGCCGACGGGCGGCGATGGGGCCGCTGACGGGCTCGGGGTGGCCCTGGCCCTCGGGGCCCTGGCCTGCGGCAGCGGCGGGGCGCTGCTGGCGCGGGCGGGGCTGCTGGCCGGCGGGCCGGAGCCGCTTCAGGCCGCCACCCTGCGGCTGGCGGCGGCGGCGCTGGTGATGCTGCCGTTGCTGGCGGGACTGCCGCGGGCCGTGCAGGGGCCCCGGCCGGCCGGGCGCCGCTGGCTCCTGGCCCTGGCGGCCACGCTGCTTGGCACCAGCGCCGGCATCGCCCTGCAGCAGACCGCCCTGGCGGGGCTGCCGGGGGGCCTCGCCGTGGCCCTGCTGTCGACGGCGCCGGTGATGGCCCTGCCCCTGGCGGCCCTGGAGGGGGACCGGCCCGGCTGGCGGGGGGTGCTGGCAGCCGCCGCCGCCCTGGCCGGAGTCAGCCTGGTGGCGGGTCTGGTGGGGCTGCCGGGGACCTGAGGCGCCGGTCGGCCTCGCCGGTGGCCCAGTGCACGAGGTCGGCCAGGTCGAGGGCGAGGGGTTCCCGGCCGGCGGCGGTGGCGATGGCCGCCAGCTGGGCGGCCACGTGGCCCATCTGGGTGAGGAAGGCCTGCTCGAAGCCGGCATCGGCGGCGATCAGCGGCTGGGAGGCGGCCCAGGCCGCCACCGCCTCCTCCGGCGGGAGTGCGCCGGCCTGGCGCCCGGCGATGGCCTGCAGGGTGCGCAGGCCATGGGCCAGGAGCCGCAGGTGGTGGCGCTCCAGGGTGGGCAGCAGGGTGGCCTCCAGCTCCTGCAGCTCGTCAGGGCTGAGCACGGCTCAGGGGGCCGAGGTGGGGCCGGTGGCGACGGGGCTGGCGGTGACGGGCGCGATGCGGAAGCCGCAGCTGTGGCCCCCCTCCAGCCGCCAGTGGACGCGCTCCACGGCGCAGTCGGGGAAGGTGTGGCGGATCAGTCGCAGCTCCTGGTCGCAGACCACCGGGTATTGCTCGGCGATGCGCATCACCGAGCAGTGGAACTCGCTGATCACCCAGGCGGGCCCGTCATCGTCTGCGGTGGCGGGGGCGTCGTCGCGGCGGCATTCGGCCACGTAGCCCTCCTTGCGGCGCAGCTCCACCAGGCGCTCGATCCGCTGGCCCAGGGGGCCGTTGCCGATCTGGCGGCGGTAGTCGGCCGCCTTCTCTTCGGCCTGCTGGCGCAGCACCAGCTCCAGGGTGTCCGCCGGCAGGCTTTCGGTGAGGGTGTGGAGCAGGCCGAGGGCGAAGGTCTCGCTGCCGTCGGGGAAGCGGCCCTGGCCCAGGGCGGTGAGGTGCCAGACGTTGCTGGGGCGGCCGGGGCCCTCGTGGGGGGCGCTGGCCTCGACCAGACCGTCGTCCTCGAGGCTGCGCAGGTGGCGGCGCATCACCTGGACCGACACCCCGAGGGCGGCCGCCAGCTGGCCCGCCGTCGCCTCACCTTCCCGCAGCAGCACCGAGAGGGCCGCCTCCCGGGTGGGATGGCTTCCCTCGGCGGGAGCGGCCGGAAGGCCGCGGGACTGGGCGGGGGCGCTCATGACGGGGGTGTGACCAAAACACCATGCCACGCACATCGGGGGAATGGGGGCTGGCCCGTGGTGGCCGCCGGGGCGTCACAATGACCTTTCCACGCCGTCAACGGACCACGCCTGTGCCCTAGGCTCCCGCAGTAACGAAACCAAAGTGTTTCGTTATTCGATCCACCGGTGCGCGCTACCCGACGCTCTGCCCATGACCGACGCCTCCACCACGACGACCCCCGCAGCCGGTGCCGAAAGCCTGGAGGTGATCCGCCGTTTCGCGGAAACCTACGCCCAGCGCACC
Organism: Synechococcus sp. UW140; assembly: GCA_943369315.1. Lineage (GTDB taxonomy): Bacteria > Cyanobacteriota > Cyanobacteriia > PCC-6307 > Cyanobiaceae > Cyanobium. The sequence goes on along the minus strand of CALRMW020000015.1, from coordinate 81,183 downwards.
GGCACCTACTTCTGCAGCGATCCGGGGGTCACCGCCGTGGTGCTCGAGGGTCTGGCCCGGCACAAGGATGAGCTGGGTGGCGCCCTGTGCCCCTGCCGCCACTACGAAGACAAGGAGGCCGAGGTGGCCCAGGCGTTCTGGAACTGCCCCTGCGTGCCGATGCGGGAGCGCAAGGAGTGCCACTGCATGCTCTTCCTCACCGAAGACAACCCCTTCCGGGGCGAGCTCCAGACCATCAGTCTCGAAGACGTCCAGTCCCTCACCGCCGGCTGAACCGGCCCCCTTCCCCATGGCGAGCAGCGCAACCGTCGGCGATCTGGTGAGCCAGCCGTACAAGTACGGCTTCGTCACCGACATCGAAACCGAGAAGATCGCCAAGGGCCTCAGTGAGGACGTGGTGCGGCTGATCTCCGCCAAGAAGAACGAGCCCGCCTTCCTGCTCGATTTCCGCCTGCGCTCGTACCGCCAGTGGCTGCAGATGGAGGAGCCCGACTGGGCCACCCTGGGCCATCCGCCGATCGACTACCAGGAGATCATCTATTACGCGGCGCCCAAGCAGCAGGAGAAGAAGGCCAGCCTCGATGAGGTGGACCCGAAGCTGCTGGAAACCTTCGACAAGCTCGGCATTCCCCTGAGCGAGCAGAAGCGCCTCTCCAACGTGGCCGTGGATGCGGTGTTCGACAGCGTCTCGATCGCCACCACCTACCGGGAGAAGCTGGCCGAGCACGGCGTGATCTTCTGCTCGATCAGTGAGGCGGTGAAGGACCACCCCGACCTGATCGAGAAATACCTCGGCACGGTGGTGCCCGGCAACGACAACTACTTCGCCGCCCTCAACTCGGCGGTGTTCAGCGACGGCTCCTTCGTGTTCATCCCGAAGGGCGTGGAATGCCCGATGGAGCTTTCCACTTACTTCCGCATCAACTCCGGTGACACCGGCCAGTTCGAGCGCACCTTGATCGTGGCTGAGGAAGGGGCTTCGGTGAGCTATTTAGAGGGCTGCACGGCGCCGATGTTCGACACCAACCAGCTGCACGCGGCGGTGGTGGAACTGGTGGCCCTCGATGACGCCTCGATCAAGTACTCCACCGTCCAGAACTGGTACGCGGGGGATGAGAACGGCAAGGGCGGCATCTACAACTTCGTCACCAAGCGGGGCCAGTGCCGCGGCGACCGCAGCCACATCAGCTGGACCCAGGTGGAAACCGGCTCGGCGATCACCTGGAAGTACCCCAGCTGCGTGCTGCAGGGGGCCGATTCGGTGGGCGAGTTCTACTCGGTGGCCCTCACCAACAACCGCCAGCAGGCCGACACCGGCACCAAGATGATCCACGTGGGTCCCCGCACCCGCTCCACGATCGTGAGCAAGGGGATCAGCGCCGGCCACTCCTCCAACAGCTACCGGGGGCTGGTGCAGCTGGGGCCCAAGGCCGTGGGCGCCCGCAACTACAGCCAGTGCGATTCGATGTTGATCGGCGACCAGGCCGCCGCCAACACCTACCCCTACATCCGCTCCCAGCAGCCGGATGCCCGCATTGAGCATGAGGCCAGCACCTGCCGCATCTCCGCCGACCAGCTCTTCTATCTGCAGAGCCGGGGGATCGCCTTCGAGGAGGCGGTGTCGATGATGGTGAGCGGCTTCTGCCGCGATGTGTTCAACCAGCTGCCAATGGAGTTCGCCGCCGAAGCCGACAAGCTGCTGGCCCTCAAGCTCGAGGGCTCGGTCGGCTGATCCCGGCCCACGGCCCCCCCGGCCGGCCCAACGCTTCTCTCCCCGTTCCTTTCCTGCCCTTTTCTCCCCCGCCGTGATCCGCCCCGACGCTCCCGTACTGCTCGAGATCCGTGATCTCACGGCCCGCGTGGAGGACCAGCCGATCCTCAAGGGGGTGTCCCTGACGATCCGCGCCGGTGAGATCCACGCGGTGATGGGCCGCAACGGCAGCGGCAAGAGCACCCTTTCCAAGGTGCTGGCGGGCCACCCGGCCTACACCGTCACCGGCGGCACGGTGCTTTACAAGGGCGAGGATCTGCTGAGCCTGGAGCCCGAACTGCGGGCCCGGGCTGGCCTGTTCCTCGGCTTCCAGTACCCGGTGGAGATCCCCGGGGTGAGCAACCTGGAGTTCCTGCGGGTGGCCACCAATGCCCGCCGCGCCGGCAAGGGGGAGGAGGAGCTCGACACCTTCGCCTTCGAGGACCTGGTGCGCGAACGGCTGCAGGTGGTGCAGATGGATCCGGCCTTCCTGGAGCGCAGCGTCAACGAGGGCTTCTCCGGCGGCGAGAAGAAGCGCAACGAGATCCTGCAGATGGCCCTGCTCGACCCCCTGGTGGCGGTGCTCGACGAGACCGACTCCGGCCTCGACATCGATGCCCTGCGCATCGTGGCCGGCGGCGTGAACCACCTGGCCGGCCCCGACAACGCCACCCTGCTGATCACCCACTACCAGCGGCTGCTGGATGTGATCACCCCCGATTACGTGCACGTGATGGCGGCGGGCCGGATCCTGCGCACCGGCGGCAAGGAGCTGGCCCTGGAACTGGAGGAGCGCGGCTCCGACTGGGTCGACGCCGACCTGGCGGCCCTGGAGCGCACACCCGCGGAGGTGGGCTGAGATGGTGGCCGCTTCGCTCTCCACCCCCACAACCGCGGCCGGCGCCGCCCCGGGCAGCTGGGTCGCCGCCCTGCTCGCGAACGCCCCCGGTGTCGCCTCCGCTGGCGCCGATGCCCTGGCGGCCAGCCGCCCGCGGGCGGCCCAGGCCCTGTCGCAGACGCCGTTGCCGTCGCGGCGTGTGGAGGCCTGGCGCTTCACCGACCTGGCGCCACTGACCGCCCTGAGCCCCACCCTGCTCAGCCCCGCCCCGGCGGTGCAGCCCGAAACAGCCGCTGGCAGCCTGCGCCTCAACCTTGATGGCCGCAGCGATCCCCTGGCGGGGATCTCCCTGCCGGCGGGCCTGGAGCCCATCAGCGGCGACGAACTGAACAAGACCCTGGGCCAGGTGCTGGCCGCCACCGGCAGCGCCGAGCTCTGGCCGGTGCTGCTCAACGGCGCCACGGCGCAACAGGTGCTGGCCCTGCGGGTGCGTGGCAAGGTTGCCACCACCCTGGAGCTGGTGAGTGACGCCGGCACCGGCGAGGGGATCCTGCCCCTGCGGCTGCTGCTGGTGCTGGATCCCGAGGCTTCTCTGGAATTGCTGCAGGTGCACCGCAGCGGCGGCGCGAACCTCACCAGCGTGGTGCTGGAGGCCCGCCTGGGCGAGGGCGCCGAGCTGCGCCACGGCCTGCTGGCCGCCGGCGCCGACATGGGCTGCCTGCTGGCCACCGTGGCGGTGGAGCAGGCCACGGGCAGCCGCTACAGCGGCGTGAGCGCCCACGGCGGCTGGGCCCTGGGGCGGCTGGAGCCGCGGCTGGTGCAGCGCGAGGGGGCGGCCCACAGTGCCCTCAAGGCGCTGCAGCTGGCGGATGGCCGCCAGATCAGCGACACCCACAGCCAGATGGTGTTCGAAGGGCCGGATGGGCGGCTGGAGCAGCTGCACAAGGCGGTGGCCGACGGCCAGGGCCGCAGCGTGTTCAACGGCGCCGTGCAGGTGCCGCGGCTGGCCCAGCGCACCGATGCGGCCCAGCTGAGCCGCAACCTGCTGCTGTCGGACAGGGCCCGCATCGACACCAAGCCCGAGCTGGAGATCGTCGCCGACGACGTGCGCTGCGCCCATGGCGCCACCGTGAGCCGGCTGGAGCAGGACGAGCTCTTCTACCTGCAGAGCCGCGGCATCGCCGCCGACCAGGCGGCCCGGCTGCTGTTGCGCGGCTTCTGCGAGGAGGTGCTGCAGGAACTCCCCGAGGCCGCCCGGCCGTGGCAGCCTCTGGCCAGCTTGCTGGGGGAGCAGGGACGATGACACCGACCTCCACCAACTCGCCGATGGTTGCGGCGCCGCCGCTGGCGGGCACCCCGGTGGTGGCCGACCTGGCGGTGCAGACGCGCCCCGATTTCCCCCTGCTGGCCCAGACGGCCTGCCTGGGGCAGCCGCTGATCTACCTGGATTACGCCGCCACCAGCCAGAAGCCGCGCCAGGTGCTGGAGGCGCTGCAGCAGTACTACAGCCTCGACAACGCCAATGTGCACCGCGGCGCCCACCAGCTGAGCGCCCGCGCCACCGACCATTTCGAGGCGGCCCGGGGCAAGGTGGCCGCCTTCATCGGTGCCGCCAGCGCCCGGGAGATCGTGTTCACCCGCAACGCCAGCGAGGCGATCAACCTGGTGGCCCGCACCTGGGGTGACGCCAACCTGCGGGAGGGCGATGAGGTGCTGCTGTCGGTGATGGAGCACCACAGCAACCTGGTGCCCTGGCAGCTGCTGGCGGCGCGGACGGGGTGCGTTCTGCGCCATGCGGGCGTCACCGAGAGCGGCGAGCTGGATCTGGAGGACCTGAAGGCCAAGATCAGCGATCGCACCAAATTGGTGAGCCTGGTGCACGTGAGCAACACCCTGGGCTGCCTCAACCCGATCGAGGCGGTGGCCGCCCTGGCCCACGGGGCCGGTGCGCTGCTGCTGGTGGATGCCTGCCAGAGCCTGCCCCACAAGCCGGTGGATGTGGCCGCCCTGGGGGCCGATTTCCTGGTGGGTTCGTCCCACAAGTTGTGCGGGCCGACGGGCATGGGCTTCCTCTGGGCCCACGAGGCGCTGCTGGAGGCGATGCCGCCGTTCCTGGGGGGCGGCGAGATGATCCACGACGTCTACCTGGACCACAGCACCTGGGCCGATCTGCCCCACAAGTTCGAAGCCGGCACACCGGCCATCGGTGAGGCGATCGGCATGGGCGCCGCCCTCGATTACCTGCAGAACCTGGGCATGGAGCGCATCCACGCCTGGGAGCAGCAGCTCACCCGGCGGCTGTTCGAGCGGCTGCAGGCCATCGACGGCGTGCGGATCCTGGGGCCCACCCCGGAGCAGCAACCCGACCGGGCCGCGTTAGCGGCGTTCAGCGTGGACGGCCTGCACGCCAACGACATCGCCGCCCTGCTGGATTCCGCCGGCATCTGCATCCGCAGCGGCCACCACTGCACCCAGCCCCTGCACCGCCACTACGGCCTGGCCAGTTCCGCCCGCGCCAGCCTGGGCTTCACCACCACCCCCGAGGAGATCGACCGCTTCGCCGAGGAGCTGGAAGGCACGATCGGTTTTCTGAGGGAGCACAGCTGAGGGGGGAGAGGCCGTGAGCCTCGTGCTGGCGGCCATCGAGGTGGTGGCGGCCATCGTGATCGACCTGTCGGAACAGCGGCTGCGGGCCTTCGATGCCAGCGGCGCCACGATCTATGCGGCCCTGGTGTCGACCGGGTTGCCTGCCTCACCCACACCCACGGGGCGGTTTGTGATCGGCACCAAGTACGCGGCCACCTCCCTGGTGGGTGACGACTACCGCACCCCCGTGGTGCCCAACGTGATGTGTCTGGCCGGTGGCGGACTGCGGCCGGATGCCGTCTGCCTGCATCCGGCCCCGTGGCAGGACGCTGCCCGCCAGTGCTACGGGGTGCGCCGCAGCCATGGCTGCATCCGCACCAGCCAGGCCACGGCGAAATGGCTGTTCGCCCGCACGGCGGTGGGGACACCGGTGACGATCCAGCCGTAGCGGGGGCGTTTTCTGTGGAGGGACTGCATGCCATCGCCACCACTGCACACAGCCCTCTGCAGCTGAACAGGAGAAGACCCGGATTTCGTGCACTGGCGCTGACTCTTGCCTAAGGATGTCTCAGGCTCACGGGATTCGATCCCTATCGTGCACAACATGTGGTTATCGGACCCGTGAACCATGGCTAGCGTTGGCGAGCACTGAGCAGGCAAGTCCTGCAGTTCAATGGTTTGGGGTGAAGCCGGTTCGATGCCTCGGCTCGGTTCACGGAATGGAGAGGAAGAAGGCCCATGGTTCACGGAACCTCCCAATGAAGCGTTAGGTGTGTTTCCTCACCAAGTCATTCAGCAATCAGCAGCCGCTGAAGGCTCCGTTGAGGGCTTAGGCTACCGAGAGCCATGTGCCACCTGTGGCTATTATAGATCCCCAGATTGTGGGGTAGCCAGAGGTTGCGTTCCTCTGATGTCTGGTAGGCGATGACGTCAGCCCACTCCGCCAGCAGTGTCTTGATGAAGCGTTCCGCCTTGCCGTTGGTCGGCTGCGTGTATGCCCTGGTGCGGATGGATTTCAGAACCAGTGCCCGCCAGGCTTTTCAACAGTCCCCTGAGCCGTAGGAGGAGCCATTGTCGGAGAGAACCCGGTGGCAGGTGATCCCCTGCTCGGAGAAACATCCGACTGCACGGGCCAGGAATCCAATGCTCGTGGCCTTCTGCTCGTCTGCGAGCGGCTCGACGTAGGCCAAGCGGATGGCGTCGTCGATCGCGAAGTGTAACTTTTCGTGCCTGCACCACATGAACAGCCATGACGACGGTCGCCAGTGATCCGTTGGCCGGCACGCTCAAAACGGGCCAACTTCTCCTCCTTCGGAGAAGCCTGCGACTAGGGAGGCTCTGACATAGAGTCGGGCAGGTTCAATCCGCTTGGGTAGTGAAGGACCGCATCCCGCCATGGCGGTGGAGTCTATGGGGGCCATGGCCGCCAGGTGACTCACAGCGAAAGCCCCCTCCGACGGATGACCTGATCCGGGCCCTGGCTGAACAGCTGGCTGAACGCCGACCCTGGTGCACCGCTGAGCAGAACTGGTCAGATGCGAGCTTGGAGCTGCAAAGCCCACTGCTCCTCCGGTGGCGCCCTTCCCTCTTGCGCTGGTTGGGTGCGTCAGAGAAGACAGGCTGGGATTGGATGGAGCTTTCGTTGAAGCTTGCCGTTCCGTTGACGATTTCCATCGGCGGCTGGTACTTGGCCAGAATGAACGATGAGCGACAGAACGTAATCGCCTCAAGCAATCAGATGGATGCCGTTATCAAGGAATACATCAAGGAAATCAAAGGAATGCTTTTGGACAAGGAGGTAGCGAAGATAGCCAAACAGCCCGGCTCTACGGAGAATGCCGTTGCTCGCGCACTGACTCTGACGGCTCTCTCTCAGTTGAAGGGTGAGGGGTCAGACCGGCGCAGCCTTGTTTTTCAGTTCTTGCGACAGTCGAACTTTCCGATCCTTGCAGGATCCGACAAAGAGGGCAATGAAGGGGCAAATCTTTCCAACTATGATCTCAGCAAGGCCAACCTCGGCGGGGCCAACCTCCGCAAGGCCAACCTTTTCAAGGCTAACCTCATCGAGGCCAACCTCAGCAGGGCCAACCTCAGTGAGGCCAGCCTCAGTAAGGCCAACCTCAGTAAGGCCTACCTCAGCGGGGCCAACCTCAGTGAGGCCAACCTCGGCGAGGCCAACCTAAGTGGCGCCGACTTCAGCGGGGCTGACCTCAGCAAGGACTACCGCGGCAAGGACTACACCTACGGAATAAGGGCCAACCTCCGCAAGGCCAACCTTTTCAAGGCTAACCTCAGCGAGGCAGACATCGACGGGGCTGACCTCAGAGGGACTGACCTCAGATATGCCGACCTCAGATGGGCCGACCTCGACCGGGCCAACCTCGACGGGGCTGACCTCAGCGGGGCTGACCTCAGATTTGCCGACCTCTACGGGGCCAACCTCGAAGGGGCCAACTTGGACGGCGCTGAGCTCAGCGGGGCCAGGTTCAGGGAGACAATCTGTCCCAACGGGAATAAGACGGACACGGGCTGCTAATCGCTGTGGATCCCCAGAAAACAGCAACGGCCCCGGTAACCCGGTGCCGCGCACTGTTCGACGAAATTGCATGGCTTGAGAATCAGACGAGGCTAGAAGCCGAACTTGTTAGCTCGTTGCACTCACTTCGCAAGACCCGCAACTATAGTGCACATCCTCCGAAGGATGGAAGTGCAATGGTCCATGACCTTAAACCCCCTAGGACTTGGAGGCATGCTCTATGATTCTAGATCTGCTCTTTGAGACCCTGTTCGTTAAGCCTGAACGAACTGCGAGTAGGTTAGCTGCGCCCAAGGAGAGCATGTTTCCGAATCGACAGAAAGATGATGAGACTTGAACCCGCCTAACAGCAAAATCCAGCGGACGGGTGCAAGGATTGCTTGTCTTGCACAGCGGGAAATTTCCGCCGCTGATCTTGGCGTTGGGCGACCTCCCAGTCGTGTAAAGATTGATGATATATGCATATCGAACACGCCAATAACAGCATGATTGCTAAGGCATCTGCCCAGCGCCTATGTGGCATGAGGGTTTCAGATCAGGGCTACCTCTTGCCATTAGATTGTTCATGGCGTGGACAGGTTAGTGGCGGGCAACTCTCACAACCATGCAATTGCATGTAGGCATTCGTTTGTTGTCAGATAGATAGAGATTGGTCAATCACTAGCAACCCAAGGAGATTCGAGATGCCACAACCCTTCCCAAGCTCTGACGAGAATCTCGTCACTACTGGTCATCCCTTCATCGGCAATTTCCACAAGACGCTGCCGCATGACGATTATGGCGAAGTCATTCCCGAGGCCTATCGCAAGTTCGAGCGCACTTGCCTCGCGATCGAGGCGGGAATGCCGATCAACTTTGAGGAGGTTCCCAAGGGCCCGTTGGTAGTCACGGCGCAATCGTCATTTGATTCGCAGGCGGCAGCAGCCCTCACCGGCACCGTGGCACGCTTCACCAGCCCGCTGGCCGGCGCCGCGACGGAGGCACACGGCCCTGATCCAAAGGCGATGGAGATGCTCCCGCGCCGGGCTGCCTTTCCATCAGCACGGCCGCCGAAATGTCGGAGGTCTATTGGATGGCACTGCTGCGCGATGCCCCACTGCTGGCTTTCCAGGTCAATAGGACGCCGCCAGCAGCGGACTGTGCAGACATTTCCGCGCACGACGTTGAACTCGGCTTCAATGTCACCAATCGAGTCGATGATGCGCGCAAGTGGGTTAACATTCTGTTCGATTGCGCTGTAAGGCGCGACACCGACCCCGGCAAGTTGCGCGCACCGCTAGATGTTGACGCTGGCTCAGGAGGTGCTGACATTCGGCTTCAGACGCTGTTCCGCAGCGGATTGGTCGATGAAGAATTCGGTCCTTTGGTGAGCCAGTTCTTCATTCGCCCTATCGGCTACGGCACGCAGACGATCGATCAAAAGCAGTTCCCCTATGTTGCAAAGCGCGATTTTCTCACCACGCATGGTGACTGGCTTCTGGCTCAGAATACTGGTAAAGATGTCTACGGTCGCGACTACGGAAATTGCAATAACTATTCTGACCAGTTAAATCGTGGCGCTTCATATTATCCGGTTGATGGGAGTGGCAAGCCGGTCAAGCGCTACATCTCGACCATGCGCGATCTCGCTCGCTTCGTGAATCGAGATGCGTTGCATCAGGCCTACTTCAACGCGGCGCTCTTTCTCGACGGAATCGGCGCTCCGCTCGATGCAGGCAACCCTTATCGTGGAAACCGTTTCAGCCGCGAAAATCCTTTCGCTTCGCTCGGCGGCCCGGATTTACTCACGCTGGTGTCTGAGGTCGCCAGCCGTTCGCTCAAGGTTGTTTGGCGGCAAAAATGGCTGGTGCACAGGCGTGCGCGGCCCGAGGTCTACGGCGGTCTTGTGCAAATGCAGCGCAAGGGTTACAACGGTGTCACGCGCGATTATGGGCTGCCGACGACAGCCGCAGCTTGCCCGAATTTCGACGACGCTATCGATGCAACGCTTGCCGCTGTGGGCATGCACAACCAAGCGATGAACGGCGGTACAGAGACCTTCTTCCTGCCGATGGCGTTCTCCGCAGGGTCGCCAACGCACCCCGCCTATGGCGCTGGACATCCCACGGTCGCGGGTGCGTGCGTCACCACGCTGAAGGCCTGGTTCGATGAGGATGCGAAACTTGCCGATGTTTTCGCCGCTGCGAATGCAGCCGCATCCGTAAGCATGACCGCGCCCAAGGATCCTCCTGGTGGCGAACTCAAACTGCTCCAGCCTGGCTATCGCAAAGTTGGTTCAGATCTCGAGGCCTTCTGCGAACCCATGGAGTACTCAGGTGGCGATTCCAGCCGAATGACTATCGGAGGCGAACTCAACAAGATCGCCAGCAACGTGGCGATGGGACGTTCGATGGGCGGTGTGCACTGGCGCTCCGACAACACGCGCAGCCTGCGCTTGGGGGAGGCGATTGCGACTGAAATCCTGCGTAAGCGCACACTCGAATATGCAGAGCGGCCTGTCTCATTCACCTTCCGTGCGTTTGATGGGCACATGGTGCGCATCGCAAATGGTCAAGTCCTGACGTAACTCAACATTCGCCCAACAACCGGTTGCAGCGGACGGTGTTCCCCGCCGCCGCTCAACTGGAACATTGAAGTGTTGACATCCGACTAATGTGGATTGTCTCAATTGAGGAAGCGCAGTTGGCACGCGAAGGAGCTTTCCGAGTTTGAAACCGAACCCTCGCTTATCTTGAAACCGGCCACTACGATGGTCCACTTGTCCTCCATAACCACGGTGGACCATCCAGCCGCCTGGAGGCGAATCTCTTTGATGCGTCTGCAAAGGCCCATGGGCTTAGGTTGGTCTGTGTGGATCGCCCTGGTATCGGTGGCTCCGATCCTCATCCGGGCCGCACCTTCGAGTCATGGACAAGCGACCTCCTGGCCTTGGCCGATTCCTTGGGTGCACAGCACTTCGCTGTAACCGGCTGGTCTGAAGGGGGCCCATGGGCCCTTGCAGCCGCCGCCTATCTGGACCCTGCCCGTCTTGCCCATGTCACCTGCATCGCGGGTGCCAGCTACGGAACATTTGGAGCCAACTGGGCCGTGACGTACCAAAGCAGCGTTGATGCCCTTGGTGGGCGCCTGGCGTTGCATTTCCATCCTGGCTTCAGGCTCATGTATGAAATGCTTGGCCTGAGTGCGACGCGCTTTGAGGCCAGCTATCTGCAGGCTCTGAAGAAGTCGATCGGTGTCTCTGACCTAGAGGTGCTGTCAGATGAGGGAGTCTGCCAATCCTTTCTGGAGGCATCGCGCGAATGTTTTCGACAGGGCGCTGAGGGGCTTGTCACCGACGCCACTGTGCTCTACGAAGCCTGGCCCTTCGATATGACCACAGTGACCCGACCGGTCCACTTCTGGCAGGGAACGGATGACAAACTGGTGCCTGAACCCATCAACAGGACGGTGGCGGACAGGACCCCCGGCGCCCTCTGGCATTCGATCAGTGGTGGAGGCCACTTCATTGCCCTCAGCCATGCGGACGAGATTCTTGCTCAGGTTGCCGGAGATCTCGATGGCCATGGGCATGGATCGGGCCACCATGACGCATCAAGTACCCACCATCCCCCCAGCGCCGAGTTCCATTCAGAAGGGCACGCCCCTGAAGCACCTGCTGGGCCAGGAGGCCATTCAGTGTCTGGCGCAGAATGTTCAGACTGTCGATCCAGACTTTTCGGCCAGCCGATTCTGCGAATCCGCACTGGCAGGTCTTGAACCGTTAGCGATCATGCAGCGAGGCCTGCACATCGCCAAGTCTCTTCATGCATTCCTGCCTGGGAACTACGAGGAGGCTGTTCAACTCCTCATGGCGTCGTTGACGCCCGAGAAGTCAGACACAGAAGAGATGGGACTGGCCGGCTTTTTCTATCTTCCCCACAGCTTCTTTGTTTCCGAGTACGGACAGCATGAACAACACAATGGCGGCAACGACCCTTTTGAGACGTCGATGCTGGCGTTGCATGCCCTCACCACGCGCTTCACCTCGGAGTTCGCCATCCGCACGTTTCTGATCCAGCAGCAAGAACGCACGCTGCAGAAGGTTGACCAGTGGATCACTGACCCCAACCCGCATGTGAGGCGGCTCTGCAGCGAGGGGACACGGCCCAGGCTCCCCTGGGGGAAACGCATTCCTTCCTTTGTTGCAAACCCAAGGCCAACACTGCCCATCCTCGAATCTCTGAAGAACGATCCATCGCTGTACGTCCGCCGCAGCGTTGCCAACCACCTGGGGGACATCGCCAAAGATCATCCGGAACTCGTCTATGCCACCTGTGAGCGTTGGATGCGGTCGGGTGCCTCCGCCGACTTGCAGTGGCTGATCCGCCATGCGGTTCGCTATCCAGCCAAGCAGGGAGATGCACGCGCACGGAAGATCCGTGAAGCAGCTTGCTAGCATCCATCAAGTCCTTGGCGTCGAATGAAGAACGATTGTTTTGGCCGGCGTTCAAATCGAGCTCTTCATGGGCGGCCGGCGTCAACTCCGTTGTTCCGATTCGCGCTCCTTGCCATTGCTGCCGCCGCTACAGGCGGTTCCGCTCCTGGCCATGCAGTGCAAGGTGCGGCCAAGTTTGGCCCGGCATGGCAATCCGTCGACTGCAAGACCTTCGACGTGCCCCCCGCCATCGCAGCCCAGTCGGATTGTGGCTACGTCACCGTCCCCGAGCAGCATGCCAAGCCCCAGGGACGCACGATCCAGCTCGGCGTGGTCCGCACCCGCAGCACGGGTAAAACCCCTGCGGCTGATCCCCTGTTCGTCGAGCAAGGCGGGCCTGGTGATTCCACCATCGGCGACATTGCCAATGGAGCCCTGCCGAAGTACCCCGAACTTCCTGCTTTGCTGCAGGGCCGGGATCTGATCTTCGTGGAGGAACGGGGCACCAGGTTCGCCAAGCCTTTCCTGTTCTGCCCTGAGCTGAATGCCCACAACATCGCTGTGGCGCAGGGGAAGCAGAGCTACACCGATCCAAGCTGGATCAGGGCCTGCAACGCTCGGCTGAGGGCCCAGGGGATCAATCCCAGCTCCTTTAACACCCGCGAGAATGCGGCTGATATCTACGCCGTCGCCGAGGCACTGGTCTATCCGGTGTTCAACTACTACGGCGTTTCCTATGGCACGTTGCTGGGGCAATACGTCATCGCCCAGGCCGACAAGCACAGGCCGAAACTCCGCAGCGTGATCCTCGATGGCGTTGTACGGCCGGATCTTGACTTCAATCTGGCCTCGAGTCACACGATCAGCTACGCCCTGAGGAACGTGTTCCGCGCCTGCGCGCAGGACCAACGATGCAACACGGCCTACCCGAATCTGGAGCCGACGTTTCTGGCGATCGTGGACCGGCTCAACCGGAAACCCATCCCCCTGACACTCACCATCCCCTCCAGCAAGCAGGCCTTCACCACCCAGCTCGACGGAACGGCCTTCGTCTCAGGCGTCGTGCCCTATCTCGCCCGGCCCTATTCCGGTGAATCCGCCCGCGGCAGTTCGCTGCCCAGGTTCATCCACGGCGCCAACCAGGGCAACTTCGGCTGGATCGCCGAATCCCTGTCGGATCTTGAACCGAGGGGGGCCAGGGAGATGTATCACACGGTCCTTTGTGCCCGGGGACGATCGGTGCGGGTCCAGCCCGCCCAGGTGCTGCCGCCGCCCTATCCGCAACTGCTCCCCCTTGGCCTGCGTGAAGCCGAAGCCGTGAATAACGCCTGCGACGTGCTCCAGGTGGAGCAGAAACCTCCTTTCGTCTACAGAAATCCGCAGATTCCCACCCTGGTGCTGAATGGCAGCTACGACCCGATCACGCCAGCCCCCTACGGCGAAGCCGTGGCCAGCAATCTCACCACCGCCTACGTGGTCACCTTCCCCGGTGTCGGCCATGGGGCGCTGTTTGCGCCGCAGGGGATGCCCGCAGCAGCCTGCGTGACACAGATCGCCGCCGACTTTCTGGCCAATCCGAAGCAAGTGCCCGATAGCCGTTGCCTGGCCACCGTCATGCCGGCGTTCGTCGTGGAGTGATCGTTGCCAGGCTGGTGACGCCAGGGCCCGGTGATGCCGCAGACGCTCCTTTCCACCCTCTCCCGCGCTGAACGGCTGTCGATCGCCGGCACCTACAGCCTGACGCTGCTGGAGAACCTCTGCATGCTCGCCTACCCGGCCATCACCGGCTGGGCGGTGGACGGGCTGCTGAAGGGCAGCTACCGGGGCCTTTCGGCCCTGATCGCCGTGTGGCTCGTGCACCTGGTCACGGCCTTCGTGCGCCAGCGCTTCGACACCCGGGTCTTCATGGGCCTCTATGCCCGCCTCGCCGTGCTCACCGTCGCCGAGCAGAAGCAACTCGGCCACGGCACGAGCATCGTGTCGGCGCGGGTCGAGATGATGCGCGACATGGTCGGCTTCTTCGAGGCCGACGTGCCGGCGATGTTCTCCCAAGTGGTGACCGTGGTCGGCTCGCTGGTGATGCTGTTCACCTACGACCTCCAGGCCGGACTCATCGCCATGGCGGTGCTGCTGCCGATGGGGCTCGTCAATGCCTGGTACTGGCGGCGCGCCCTGCGTCTGCACCGCGGCCTCAACGACCAGATCGAGCGCGAGATCGAGGACATCGAGGCGGCCCGCCCGCTGCGCCTGCGGCGCCACTTCGGTCGGGTGCGTCGCTGGCATGTGCAGCTCTCCGACAGCGAGTCGTGGACCTGGACCGTGACGGAGCTCGCCACGATCGTGGCGCTGGTGGTGCTCCTGATCGACTTCACCCGTTCGGCGAGCTTCAGCGCTGGCGCCATCTATGCCGTGCTCGCCTATGTGTTCGACTATCTCGAGGGCCTCGACAGCGCTCCGGCGCTGGTGAACAACGTCGCCCGGCTCAGGGACATCCGGGCGCGGCTGGGCAACGCTGAGGCCGCCGGTTGAGCGGACTGGTCACCTCATGGAGCGGACGGGGCACCTCGCTTAGCGTCAAGCTCTTGCCCCACCGGCTCTGGCGCGATGGACACCACCCTGCGACTTCGGCTGGCGGCACTGTTGCTGGCGGCGTCCGGCGCCGCATCGGCCGGGGAGTTCCCGGTGCAGGGCGGGTACGGTTTTGACGCCCTCAAGCCGACGACCACCACATGCCATCGCATCACGGCGCAGGAGGCGGCGAGATTCACCCGCTGTGAGTTTTCGCCGGCCGGCTACGCCTTCGGGCTTCCCTCCCAGTACCACCAGTGCGACGCCTTGCCCCGCGGTGAGGTCTTCATCTACAAGTCACCGGCGAAGTGTCAGGCTTCCCTGGAGACGATGCAGTCCAACGGGCCCTGAACCATGGTTGTCGTCTCTGAGATCGCCGCCGACCTGTTCCGGCTTTCGATCCATGTGCCGGAGTTCGATCTGCAGTTCAACCACTTCCTGGTGCGCGACGCGGAGCCGCTGCTGTTTCACGCCGGGCTCAAGGCCATGTTTCCGGCCCTGCGCGACGCCGTGGCCACGCTGATTGATCCCACCCAGCTGCGCCACATCGCCTGGAGCCATTTCGAATCCGATGAGATCGGTGGCCTCAACCACTGGCTGGAGCTGGCGCCCCAGGCCCAGCCGGTCTGCACCCTCGTCGGCAAGCTGGTGAGCGTGGATGATTTTGCCCTGCGCCCCGCCCGTGGCCTGGCCGAGGGCGACGTGCTCAGCACCGGCCAGTACCGCTTCCGCTTCCACCGCACCCCCCACCTCCCCCATGGCTGGGACGCCGGCCTGCTGTTTGAGGAGACCCGCCGCACTCTGTTCTGCTCCGATCTCTTCCACCAGTTCGGCGATGTCGCCGCCGTCACCACCTCCGATCTGATCGGGCCGGCACGGCAGGCGATGCAGCAGATGCAGAGCGGCCCCCTGGCCGATTACATGCCCTACACCAGCCGGTCGGCCGGCCTGCTGCAGGGGCTGGCCGCGCTGCAGCCGCAGACGCTGGCCGTCATGCACGGCTCCTCGTTCAGCGGCAGCGGCGAGCAGATGCTGATTGATCTGGCGGGGGTGATCCAGGAGGGGTTTGAAGGGAGCTGAATGGCGGTGGTGCGGCTGCGACCCAGACGGGCATACACCGGCTATAGCCGCAACATTCCCATGCAGTCGCGAGTGCGGAAGTGGGGAAACGGTCTTTACGTGCGGATCCCGCGCGCTCTGGCTGGGCAGATTGGTCTGGGTGCCTGCAGTGAGGTGAGCCTGAGCGCCAGGGATGGTGAGTTGGTTGTGAAGCCAGTACATCCCACACGCCTCAATCTGGATGATCTCCTGGCTGGAGTGACAGTCGAGAATCGCCATTCCTCTGTGGACATAGGAGAGGCTGTTGGAGTGGAGATCTTTTGATGTCTCCTGCGACACGATCAGCTCAAGAGCCTCGACTGGCGTGCGAGATAGGCCAGGCTGATTGAGCAGGCTTCGCCTAATGTCTTGGCCATGGTGACCGCAAGGCTCCTGCCGCTTCTTGACCCAGGCACTGATGGCAAGCGTTAGCCAGCACCAGCCATGCCCCTGCGAATCAAAACCCTCTCAACGCTTTGGGCACAGAGCTTCGCAGCCTTCTCCCTGCTCGCATCGGTCGCCTACGCACTGCCGCCGGGTCGTGCCGCCTCACCCATCCTCATCCCCGGCGTCGGCCTGTATGTCGTCCTGAACGGATCTCTGCTTTTTGGCAGAGGTTTCGGAGGCCTTGGGGATTGTCTTGTCATCGTCGTCGGTTCAGCGGCTGCATGGGCGAGCCTGTTCGTTGCGTTGCTGCTGATCGTGCGCAAGCTCGTTGGGCGTGAATGATGCTCGCTACGCCGCCGTCAGCACCGCCAGGGCTTCGGCCCGGTGGTCGCCCTGCCATAGCCACTGCCACGTCCAGCCGCAGGCTTCGGCGACGCGGCGAATGGCGTCGCGATCCGGTGGGAAGTCGAACTGGCTGAGGTGGTCGATCACCGGCTGCTGCTGCTCGGGGGCCAGCACGCCCCAGTCGCTGCGGATCCGGTCCACGTAGCGCGCCACATAGGCCGGGCGGTCTTCCCCGGGCGGGCGGAACACGTCGGCCCAGAAGAACAGGCCGTTCGGGGCCAGATGGCGGCGGCAGAGCCGCAGGAAGCGGGCCTTGTCGTCGTCGCTGAGATGGTGAATGGCGAAGGCGGAATGGAGCAGGTCGACCGGTTCGGGCCCCGGTTCGGCGGCGGCCCAGGCCAGCAGATCCTGCTCCCGCCACTGGCAGGGGTAGGGCACGGGGCCCAGGGCGGCCGCCGCCCTGGGCAGCACCGGGCCTGAGAGGTCCACGCCCAGGTAGGAGCCCAGCGGCAGGCCTCGCAGCAGCGGCGCCATCACGGCCAGGTCGCCGCAGCCGAGATCCACCATCCGGGGCGCCGCTGAGCCGGCCGGCCGGGCGGCCAGCCAGGCCTCCAGCGCCTGGCCCAGGGCCGCCGTCAGGGCCCGGTGCTGCATCAGGTCGTGGTCCACCACCGCCCGGTAGGTGGACCACTGGCGATCGAAGAAGTCCATCCGGTGGTGTCTGCGGCCGTCAGCCTCCACCGTGAGGATGGCAGCCCCTGGCCCCCGGCACTGCAGGCCAGTCAGCTTTCGGAGGCCATCGCTATGGTCAGCGCCACTTCGGCGCGGCGGCGCGGGTCAGCAGTGACGGAACGGCGGATGCATCTGGTGCGCTGGGCGCTCACCACCGGCTGGCTGCTGATCATCCTTTCCCTCCTCTACGACCCGTTCACGCCCCGCTTCACCGAGCCCGACCACCCCTGGAGCCCCCTGCGGCTGCCGGAGTCCTGCGTGACGGTGCAAGGCACCTGCCTGAGCGAGACCCCCTATCCCCTTGGCACCACCCTGTTCTGGGGCCTGGTGGTGCCCTCGGGCATCTTCATCTTGCTGGTCTTCGGCCATGAGCTGTGGCGGCGGATCTGCCCGCTCTCCTTCCTCTCCCAGATCCCCCGCGCCCTGGGGCTGCAGCGCCAGATCGCCAAGGTGAACCCCAAGACGGGCGAGAAGCGCCTGCAGCTGGCCAAGGTGCCGGGCGATTCCTGGCTCGGCAAGCACTACTCCCGGCTGCAGTTCGGCTGGCTGTTCGTGGGCCTCTGCGGCCGCATTCTCTTCTTCAATGCCGACCGCCTGGTTCTGTTCGCCTGGCTCACCTTCACGATCGCCTGCGCCATCGCCGTGGGCTGGCTCTACGGCGGCAAGAGCTGGTGCCAGTACTTCTGCCCGATGGCACCGGTGCAGAGCGTTTTCTCCACCCCCACCGGCCTGCTGGGCAGCCGAGCCCATATGGCCAGCACGCCCATCACCCAGTCGATGTGCCGCACCGTCCAGCCCGACGGCAGCGAGCAGAGCGCCTGCGTGGCCTGCCAGCAGCCCTGCATCGACATCGACGCCGAGCGCCTCTACTGGGCCAAGCTCCCCTCCCCCGCCTTCGCCTTCGAGCGCTACGGCTACCTGGGCCTGGTGTTCGGTTACTTCGTCTACTACTACGTCTACGCCGGTAACTGGGACTACTACTTCTCCGGCGTCTGGCTGCGCCAGGAGGACCAGCTGGCCCAGCTGTTGCGGCCGGGCTTCTACCTGTTCAGCCAGCCGATCGATGTGCCCAAGCTGGTGGCGGTGCCCCTGTTCCTGGGGCTGTGCACCTGGCTGGGCACCCTCGCCGGCCGGGCGATCGAATCGGCCCTGCGTAGCCGGGTGCGGCGCGGTGGCGCCGAGCCCGACCGCGAGCGGATCCGCCACCGGGTGTTCGTGGTGGCCACCTTCCTGGTGTTCAACTTCTTCTTCCTGTTCGCCGGCCGGCCGCTGCTGCTGCTGGCTCCCGACTGGGTCCAGTACCTGTTCGACGTGACCCTGGTGGCCGTCAGCACCCTCTGGCTCTATCGGGCCTGGAACCGCTCCCCCGATCTCTACGGCCGCGAGAACCTGGCCGAGCGCTTCCGCAAGCAGCTCACCCGCATGGACCTCGACGTGGGCCGTTTCCTCGACGGCCGCTCCCTCGCCGACCTGGGCACCGAGGAGGTGTACGTGCTGGCCAAGGTGCTGCCGGGCTTCACCGGCCAGAAGCGGCTCGAGGCCTACAAGGGTGTGGTGCGGGAAGCCCTGGAGGAGGGCTTCGTCAATGCCGCCAGCAGCCTGGAGGTGCTCAAGCAGATGCGCCTCTCCCTCGGCATCAGCGACGGCGAGCACCGCCAGGTGCTCGATGAACTCGGCGTGGAGGATCCCGGCCTGCTGGATCCCGACAGCCGCCGCAGCCTGGAGGACCAGATCCGCCTCAGCGGCTACCGCAAGTCGCTGGAGCGGCTGATGCTGGTGCAGCGCCTCGGCAGCGGTCCGGTGGCGGGCGGCCCCGACGGCGCTTCCCTGCAGGCCCTGCGGCGCGAGTACGGCATCTCCTCGCTTGAGGAGGAGCGGGTGCTCGACGACCTCTCCCCCGCCGCGGCGGCGATCCACAAGGTGGAGCGGCTGCTGGAGCGGCTGCCGGCCCTCACCGACGGCTACCGGGCCCTGCACCAGAGCGCCCTGCGCCACCAGTCCGCCGTGCTGGCCCTGCTCGATGACCGGCTGCAGCTGCGCAAGGAGCTGACGCTGCGGGCGATCCTCGACGGCCTGGCCACCCTTCAGGAGGATCCGGCGGTGCCGGCCCTGGTGCAACGCCTCCAGGCCATCGCCCCCCTGGAGCTGCCGGAACTGCTGCACCGGGAGGGCTGGGAGCACCGCCTGCCGGCGGCCGTCGCAGGCACCCTGGCCCACCCCGGTGGCGAGGCCCCCTCCTGTTCCCTGGAAGTGCCCGTCGATGAGACCCTCAGCTTCCTGGCCAGCCTGGCCGCTGATGCCAGCCCCACCCTCGCCTCCGCCGCCCTGTTCCTGACGGCCTGCCTTGATGCTGGCCGGGCCCGTTCCATGGCGGCGCAACTGGGCGTGCCGGGGGCTCCGCCCCTGCTGCTCCAGACCGCCCGGGCGGTCGAGGCCCTCGACGGTCACCCGGAGCTGCGGGGGTTTCCGGAGCTGGAGAAGCGGGTGTTCCTGGCCACCAGCGATTTCTTCCGCCGCAGCGACACCGACACCCTCGATGCCCTGGCCTCCCAGGCCGATGTGCGCACCTTCGCCAAGGGCGAGCTGATCACCGAGGCGGGCGACACCTGCCGCGAACTGCTGCTGCTGATCGAGGGCATCGCCCGGGTCCATCACCGGGACGGCGAGCGCACCTGGGTGAAGGATCTCCAGCCCGGCCGGGTGCTCGACGAGCTCCAGGTGCTCACCCACAGCGCCTCGGAGAGCACGATCGTGGCCGAGGCCGACGGCACCCGCCTGCTGGCCGTGCCGGTGGATTCCTTCGATGCGGTGCTCGAGCGTGACCCCGACTTCGCCCGCCGGGTGCTGGAACTGGAGAGCGGCCAGCTGCAGCGGCTGATGCGGGCCGGTGGCGCCTGAGGCCGGCCGCTGTCGCCTCGCTTAAGTTCCCAGCACCCCGATCCGATCCTCCCGGAGGTGCCCTTGGCGTTCGCCGGCCCCGCGTCCGAGCTTCGCTTCGATTCCCCTGGCTCCGGCTTCTGGGAACTCGATCCGGTTCACTTCCCCCGGCCGGCCACCCGCTACTGGAGCGCCATTCACCCGCCGGCCTTCCAGCGCGGCACCGGCGAGTTTGCCCGCTCCTACGGGATGCTGATCGACTCGCTCGAGATGGCCTACGTCAACGGCTTTGCCTACAAGCGGGTGACGCCGCTCGATCCGGCCGAGGTCCCCGAGCGCTTCTCCCGGGCCGAGGCGGTGTTCGCCGAGAAGTACTGGCGGCAGCAGCTGCGCGACTGCAAAGAGACGTTCAAGCCGGCGGCGATCCAGGCCCACCGCGCCATTCAGGCCATCGACCCGGAGGCGCTCGCCGATG
Source organism: Synechococcus sp. UW140 (assembly GCA_943369315.1). Classification (GTDB taxonomy): domain Bacteria; phylum Cyanobacteriota; class Cyanobacteriia; order PCC-6307; family Cyanobiaceae; genus Cyanobium. The sequence goes on along the minus strand of CALRMW020000015.1, from coordinate 60,577 downwards.
ACGCCCTGGTGGCCCACCTGGGCCGTTGCCGCGACCACCACGCCTAGATGCTCTACCAGCACATGCGGTTCACGGCGGCCGCCATCGTGCCCACCGGCGATTTCCTCGCCCATGTGGGCGACTGGACGGGCCTGCCGGCGGCCCAGCTGCTCGGCCTGATGCGAGGCAGTTCGCCGGTGTCGGCGGGGGCATCGAGCGAGCTCGGAGAGCTGATCGCCGCCATCCGCGGCGATTCCAGCGCCCGGGAGCTGCTGGAGGCCCCCGGGGAGGCCGGTGCGGTGCTCGCCCGGCTGCGGGGCCTGGAGGGGGGCACCGGTGAGGCGGTCGCCGCCTACCTCGATCTGGTGGGCTACCGGCTGCTGGATGGTTTCGACATCTCCAACCCCTTTGCCCTCGAGCTGCTCGATGCCCTGCTCCGCGCCATCCGGGCCGCGGTGGCCGAGCAGGCCGCTCCCTCCGACCTGCAGGACCGCATTGCCACCGTGCGGGCCGCGGTGCCGGAGGCCCACCGCAGCCAGTTCGACGAGCTGCTCGAGGAGGCCAGGCTCACTTACCCGATCCGCGATGAACGGGGGGTGTTCAGCGACATCTGGGCGTCGGGGCTGATGCGGCGGGCGGCCCTGGCCGCCGGCCGGCGCCTGGCGGACTGCGGCCGGCTCCACGATCCGCTCCACGGCCTCGACGCCGACCTCGACGAGCTGGCCGCCCTGCTGGGAGGCGGCACCGACCCGGACGCCGATGTCCTGGCCTCCCGCGCCGCCTACCGCGCTGCCCACAGCGCCAAGGAGGCACCGGCCACCATCGGCACACCGCCGCCCCCGCCGGACCAGGCCGGGCTGCCCGCCGCCGCCGCCCGCATGATGCGCGCCACCGGCCTGGCCCTGGAGGCCCTGTTCGGCAGTTCGGCGGCCCCCCACGAGGCCGACCGGCTGCGGGGTCTGGCGGCCAGCCAGGGGACCGTTGAGGGGCCCGCCCGTCTGGTGTCCCACCCGTCGGAGTTCGACCGGATCCAGCGTGGCGACATCCTGGTGACCGTCTCGACCACCGAAGCCTTCAACATCCTGCTGCCCCTGCTGGGCGGGATCGTCACCGACAGCGGCGGCCTGCTCTCCCACGCAGCGATCGTGGCCCGGGAGTACGGCATCCCCGGTGTGGTGGGCACCCGCGAGGCCACCCAGCGCATCGCCGACGGCCAGCGCCTGCGGGTGGACGGCACCGCCGGTGAGGTGACGGTGCTGGCATGAGCCGGGTCGTTCCCCTCGAAGAGGCCGAAGATCTCGCCCGCTTCGGGGCCAAGGCCGTGGGCCTGGGCCAGGCCCTGCGCGACGGCCTGCCGGTGCCGAGCGGTTTCGCCCTCGCCGCCGATCTGGTGGAGGCGGTGGCCGGTGGCGACGATGACGCCATCGCCGAGGTGCGGGCGGCGGTGGGCGACCTGGCCGGTCCGCTGGCGGTGCGCTCCTCCGCCATCGACGAGGACGGCGCCGCCGCCAGCTTCGCCGGCCAGCACCTGACCCTGCTCAACGTGCCCTCGCTGGAGGCGCTGGCCGCGGCGCTGCGGGATGTCTGGTGGTCGGCCAACTCCGATTCCGCCATCAGCTACCGCAAACGGGTGGGCCTGTTCAGCCGCCCCAGCGTCGGCGTCGTCGTCCAGACGCTGCTCTCCCCCGTCAGCGCCGGGGTGATGTTCACCCGCAACCCCGTCACCGGTGTCGACGAGCGGGTGATCGAGGCGAGCTGGGGCCTGGGGGAGGCGGTGGTGGCGGGGCTGGTGATCCCCGACCACATCTGCCTCGATCGGGCCGGGTTGGTGCGGGAGTGCAAGCCGGGCTACAAGACTGTGGCGATCCGGCCGCTGGCCGGGGGCGGCACCCGGGAGGAGACGCTGCCGAGCGAGCTGGTGGAGCGGCTCTGCCTCGATGATGCCCAGCTCCAGGCCCTCAATCGCCTCGCCCTGCGCTGCGAGGAGGTCTATGGCCCAGGCCGTGACCTGGAGTGGGCGTTTGCCGATGACGGTCTGGTTCTGCTTCAGTGCCGGGCGATCACCAAGGCCGGACCCTGAATGCGCGGCGCCCCCGTCGAAGTGCTGCAGCGGGTGCCGCTGTTCGCCGATCTGAGCCCCGAGGAGCTCCAGCAGATCGCCCTGCTGTTCAAGGAGCGGGACTTCGAGGCCGGTGAAACGATCATCCAGGAGGGCTCCGGCGGCTCCGCCTTCTATGTGATCGAGGCCGGTGAGGCGACGGTGACGATCCAGGGGACCGTGCGCTCCAAGCTCGGCGCCGGCGACTTCTTCGGTGAGATCGCCCTGATCGATGACGGCACCCGCATGGCCACGATCACCGCCGCCACGCGCCTCGACTGCTACGGCCTCACCTACTGGGACTTCCGCCCCCTGGTGGAGGCCAACGGCGTGATCGGCTGGAAGCTCCTGCAGCGCATGGCGATGATGCTGCGCGACGCCCGGGGGGGCTGACTAAGCCTGCTCTCCGGAGCGCGCACCGCCGAGCTCACTGGTGGGCGTTCTCGATCGCCTTGTTGCGCTGATCCTGGGCGGCATTGACCTGATCCACGGCCTGCCTGGCCTTGTTCATCGGAGCCAGCAGCGGCGATTCCGCCGGAGCAGGCGCCACGACTTTCGCGGGTGGAGTGGAACCGCAGGCGCCCAGGAAGCCAACCAGAAGGCCGATTCCAACAAGAGCAGGCCGTGAATTCACCGTCGGCGCTCAACGAAGTGGATCCAAACTATGGCCCTGGTTTGCCCCTTCCCTGCCGGCAGGGATGATCGGAACCATCTATCTGCTTCTTCCACGACCATGAACATCGACGGCAGTCCCTGGCGCACCATCTGGCTGGAGGAGGGCGGCCGCTCGGTCGGCGTCATCGACCAGACCCTGCTGCCGCACCGCTTCATCACCCGCTCGCTCACCAGCGTCGAGGCGGCGGCCGAGGCGATCGTCACCATGGTGGTGCGGGGGGCTCCCCTGATCGGCGTCACCGGGGCCTACGGGCTGATGCTGGCCCTGCAGGCCGACCCCTCCGACGCCTCCCTGGCCGCGGCCTTTGAGCGCCTCGATGCCACCCGCCCCACCGCCATCAACCTGCGCTGGGCCCTGGAGCGGGTGCGGGCCAGGGTGCTGCCCCTGGCGGCGGAGCAGCGCGCCGAGGCGGCGAAGGCCGAGGCGGCCGCCATCGCCGAGGAGGACGTGGCGATGTGCGAGGCGATCGGCGACCACGGCCTGCGTCTGTTCCAGGAGATCGCCGCCCGGCGCCCAGAGGAGCGCCGCGGGCAGCCCCTGAACGTGCTCACCCACTGCAACGCCGGCTGGCTGGCCACGGTCGACTGGGGCACGGCCCTGGCGCCGATCTACAAGGCGCATCGCTCCGGCCTGGCGATCCACGTGTGGGTCGACGAGACCCGGCCCCGCAACCAGGGGGCCAGCCTGACGGCCTTCGAGCTGGGCCGTGAAGGGGTGCCCCACACCGTGATCGTCGACAACGCCGGCGGGCACCTGATGCAGCACGGCCAGGTGGATGCGGTGATCGTCGGCACCGACCGCACCACCCGCACCGGCGACGTCTGCAACAAGATCGGCACCTACCTCAAGGCCCTGGCCGCCCACGACAACGGGGTGCCCTTCTACGTGGCCCTGCCCGCCTCCACCATTGATTGGTCGATCGGCGATGGGGTGAAGGAGATCCCGATCGAGGCCCGCTCCCCCCTGGAGGTGACCCGCATCGCCGGCAAGCCCGCGGCCGGGGAGCCCACCAGCGTGCAGCTGGTGCCCGATGGCAGCGACGGCTTCAACCCCGCCTTCGATGTCACCCCGGCCAGGCTGGTGACGGCCCTGATCACCGAGCGGGGCGTGGCGCCGGCCAGCGAGGCGGGCCTCCAGGCCCTCTATGCCGCCCCGGTGGCCGCTGGCTGAGCAGCCTTCAGAGCGAGGGCCGCAGCAGGCTGATGGGTTCGCCGGGGCCGTCCGGCCGGACCGTCAGGGTGGAGTAGGCCCAGGTGCCGGCCTTCTGGCGGGCCTCCACGTAGAGGGTGCCGCTGCCCCTGGACCCCTGCAGGGGAATGGCCAGGTTGGCCTCGCCCGTGCCGCCGGAGAGGCTGACGTTGCCGGAGACGAGGAAGCCCCCCTGGATCGGCGTGCCCAGCCGGCCGATCACCACCGGATCACGCTGGGCCTTCGCCAGGGCCTCCTTGTAGGGCGTGGTCGACCTGAGCAGCCCGAACACGAGGCTGACGATCAGAGCGATGAAGCCGGCCAGCCCGGCCACCCCCGTGAGGCAGCCGGCCGGCACCAGCCATTTCCAGTGGCGGGCCCACCAGCTGGGGGCTGGCTTGCTGTCCATGGGGCCACCTTGGCACTGGCCACCTGGATCGCGCTGCTTGCCACAAGCGGCCCATGACACCGTGTGCGCACTAAAATGCGCATTTTCGCCCCACCGGCCGTGCGCACCACCCTGGAGCTGCCCGATCCCCTGTTCGCCCGTCTCAAGGCCAGGGCGGCACTCGAGGGCACCACGCTCAAGCAGTTGCTGCGATCCTTCGTGGAACAGGGTCTGGAGGCCCCGGGCCCCGGCCGCGACACCAGGGCCCGCCGCGCCGCCGATCTGCCGCGGATCGCTGCCGACCTGCCCCTGCGGCCGGATCAGCTCTCCAACGCCGGCCTGTTCGCCCTGCTGGAGGAGGAGTGACCCCCCTGCAGGCGCCGGTGGATCTCCCCGATCTGAACCTCTGGCTGGCGTTGGCCTGGAGTGGCCACAGGCACCACGACGCCGCCTGTCGCTACTGGGAGGTGGCGGCGGCCGACACCGTGCTGTTCACCACCGTGACGGCCCTCGGTCTGGTGCGCCTGCTCAGCCAGCCCCGGGTGATGGGGGACGCTGTGCTCAGCCTTCGCCAGGCCAGCGACGTTCAGGCGGCGTTCCTGCAGCAGCCGGGGGTGAGGCTGGTGGACGAAGCCGCCGCCAGCTGGCCGGTGTTTCGCCATCTGCTCAGCCAGGACCCATGGCCGGCCCGGCTCTGCACCGACGTGCATCTGGCCGCCCTGGCCATCGCCGGGGGCTGGCGGCTGGTGAGCTTCGATCAGGACTTCGGCCGGTTCAATGGCCTGTCGTGGCTGTCCCTGCCGGGCCCTTGACCCCTCAGAGCCCCTCGAAGCGGACGTTGAGGTTGAGCTGGTTGGGGCCGATGGCGGTGGCCTGGAGCACCAGGGCCGCGGCCTTGCCCTCGGCGGTGCCATCCACCTTGGTGCCCGCCGGGGGATCGAGCACCAGGTTGAAACCCCAGGGGCCCACCACCGTGTTGACCTTGCGCTCGCTGTAGCCCTGCTTGGCCAGCGACGCCTTCACCTTGGCGAGCAGCTCGTCAGGCTTGCCGGGCAGCTGGGTGTTGAGGCTGGTCTGGCCGATCGCATTGGCGGCGAACAGGCTGGCCGCCGGCTTGGGCAGCGGCAGCGCCAGGCCCTTGAGCAGCGATCCGGCTGGGGTGGCCAGGGCGGCCCCGCCGACCAGGGCGCCGGCTCCCACCAGCAGGGAGGTGGAGAGGGCCAGCAGGCGGGGACGCCAGTGCATGGTTCGGTCGCGGGATGGAAGAAAAGGTAGTCCGGAACACCAGGAGCGCCCCACTGTTGCTAAGCCCACAACCAGCGGCGCCGACCGTTCTTCTAAGATCGGTTCATCGATCACCTTTGTGTTCAATGCCGTTCTCCAGGCTCCGCCACTCCAAGCTCCGCCTCTCCCGGCGTCTGCTGGTTTCCGCCGCGCTCGGTGCCGCCACCGCCATCACCACCGCCACCACGCTGGGCATCGGCAGCTCCCCCGCCACCCAGGCCCAGGCCGCCGCTCCCGCCCAGGCCAGTGCCGGTGTCACCACCCTGGCCGCGGGGGGCACGAACTTCCAGGTGTTCACCCCCGAGCAGGCGGCCGACGCCGCCCGCTCGGGCCGCTGGAAGGTGCTGGATGTTCGCCCGGTGCCTCCGCTCTCCTACATAGGTGGCCACGTGCCTGGCGCCGTGCACCTCTCGGAACAGGCCTTCCGTGGCCCCAACGGCCGCCTGCCGTTCCAGATCTGGGGTCCCGCCAAGCTCGCCGGGCTGCTGAGCCAGGCGGGCATCTCCAACCGGGATTCGGTGCTCGTCTATTCCGACGGCAACGACGTGCTCGGCACCGCCCTCGTCTCCTACATCCTCGAGAAGAGCGGCGTCCGTCAGGTCGCGATCGTCGATGGGGGCCTCAGCGGCTACAAGGCGGCCGGCCAGAGCACCACCAAGTCGTTCCCCACCTTCCAGGCCGGCAGCTTCCGGCCCACCACGGTCAAGGGACTGGCCATCAGCCTCAATGAGCTGGAGCCCCTGATCGGCCGCAAGGACGTGGTGATCATCGACCCGCGTCCCAAAGCCCAGTTCGAGGGCACCGACCAGACCTTCATCCGCAACGGCCACATCCCCGGGGCCAGGAACATCCCCTGGCAGGCGTTCACCGAAGCCAACAACGCCGATGAAGCCAAGAAGAACGCCCACAAGCTGAAGTCCCTCGAGGAGATCCGGGCCCTGCTCGTCAGCCGCGGCATCACCCCCGACAAGGAGATCATCATTTCCTGCAGCACCGGCCGTGAGGCCAGCCTCCAGTTCCTCACCCTCCGGCACCTCCTCAAGTACCCCAACGTGCGGATCTATGAAGGCTCCTGGACCGAATACAGTGCCTCCAATTTGCCGATCGCCGTTGGGCCTGAAGGCAGCCCGGCCCTGGTGAGCAGCCGCTGATCCCACCTCTAGCTCCACTCCGTTTCTGCATGTCCATGCCCCTCCTCCTTCGCCAGGCCGCCCGGCTCTTCTCCCTGGCCGGCGTGCTGCTGGTGCTGCTGCTCCCACCGGCCGCAGCCCTCGCCTGTGACACCGGCAGCGAGTCCCCATCCCAAGCCAAAGCGAAGAAGCGTTGAGGCGCTTCCCACCTGCCGCACTCGCCGTGGCCCCCGCCGTGGCGGTGGCCGCGGCCCTGGCGGCCCGGCAGCCCGCCTCGGCCCTGGTCTGGGGGCTCGGCTGCGGTCTCGGCCACGCCCTGGTCCGCTCCAGCTTCGGTTTCGCCTCCGGCTATCGCCGGCTGATTGAGCGGCGGGATCCCCACCCGGTCTTCGCCCAGCTGCTGCTGGCGGCGCTGTTGGTGATCGCCATGGCCCTGGTGCTCACCGCCGAGCCCCTCACCGGCCTGCAGCCGAAGCTGCTGGCTACCCCCCTCTCCCTGCCCTTCCTGGCCGGGGCCTTCCTGTTCGGCATCGGCATGGAGCAGGCCCGGGCCTGCGGCTGCGGCACCCTGGCGGCCACCTCCCGCGGCGGCGGCGGCGTGCTGGCCGCCCTGATCGGCCTGATCGTCGGTGCCTTCCTCGGCACCCTGCATGCCCCGCAGCTGGCGGCCCTGCCCCTGCCGCGCCTGCCGTCCCCGGTCGGCCTCGAGCTGTTCGGCTTGCTGGGCGCCCTGACCCTGCAGCTCGCCTTCATCGCCCTGATCGCCGTTCTGCTGACGCGCTGGAGCGGCCAGCTCCCCTGGCGCTCCCCCAGCCGCCGGCTCTACGGCGGCGCCATCGCCGTCGCCCTGCTGGCCACGGGCCTGCTGCTGGTGACGGCCGAGCCCTGGAAGGTGCTCTGGGGCCTGGCCCTCAGTGGCGCCCACGCCGCCCAGGCCCTGGGCTGGGATCCCGGCACCAGCCTGTTCTGGTCGAGTCCCCGGGGCCAGGCCATGCTGGCCGGGCCCGACGCCTGGCTGTTCAACGAGTCCGTGCTCGTCGATCTGGGCCTGCTCTACGGCGCCGTCGCCACCGCCCTCGCCGAGGGCCGTTTCCGCTGGCGCGGTGAGCGGTCCGAGCCCCTGCCGGACCTGGCCCGGCGTGGCGTCGGCGGCCTGCTGATGGGCTACGGCGGGGTCCTCGCCTCGGGGTGCAACGTCAATGCCTTCCTGGGCGGGGTGATGAGCTTCAGCCTGCACGGCTGGATCTGGCTGGCGGTGGCCCTGGCGGGCTTCGCCGCTTCGCTGCGGCTGCGCCCGGCGCCGGGGACCGCAGCGCAGCCAGACTGAGTCGCCGCCCCGCTCCGCCGTCCATGGCCCAGGCCCAGCCCGTCGCTCCGGCCCAGACCGCCGCCGCCCCGCCCCCCAACTGGGTGGCCTCGCGCCATCCCCTCGGCTGGCTGATCGACCGGCTGCTGGCCGTCGAGCCCCTGCGCCGGCTGCTGTTCCTTCAGGCCCGCCAGCTGATCATCCGCACCGCCGAGCGCCGCGGCATCGCCTGGAGGGCCCGTCGCGAGGAGCTGGTGCGGCAGGCCGAGCCGCTGCTGGTCAGCAGTACCGATGCGGCCACGCAGACGCCGGCCTACTACCGGGCCCGCTTCCACGCCTACCAGGAAGGCAACCTCTGCTGGCAAGCGGCCGGTGAGGCGGAGCAGGCCACCGATGCCATGGCCCTGCGGGTGTGGCCGGGGGAAACCCTGGAGCCCCAGGACGCCCAGCGGCGGCTGAGGGACGCGATCTTCGCCGCGATCGAGCCCAGCCTCACCGGCCCGGTGCGCAGTGCCCTCGACATCGGCTGCTCGGTGGGCGTCGGCACCCTGGCCCTCAAGGACTGGCTGGAGCGGCGTGAGGGCACAGGCGTCGCCGTCGACGGCCTCGACCTCTCCCCCCAGATGCTGGCGGTGGCCAGGGTCCGCGACCCCGGCGGCCGCATCCGCCGCTGGCACCACGCCGCCGCCGAAGCCACCGGCCTGCCCGCGGCCAGCGTTGATCTGATCACGGTGCAGTTCGTCTGCCACGAGCTGCCGGCTGAGGCCACCCGGGCGGTGCTGCGTGAGGCGGCCCGCCTCCTGCGGCCCGGCGGGGTGGTGGCCCTTGTGGATCAGGACCCCGATTCAGATGTGATCCGCCGCCTGCCGGCGCCGATCGCCACCCTGCTCAAGAGCACCGAGCCCTACCTGGCGGATTACTTCAGCCTCGATCTGCCCGTCGCCCTGGAGCAGGCCGGCTTCCGCGACGTGCGCAGGGAGGCCTGCGACCCCCGCCACCGGGTGCTGGTGGCGCGGCTGGCCTAGTCCCAGCCCACCAGGGCGATCTTGCCGATCGTGCTGCCGGAGGCCAGTTGGGCGTGGGCGAGCTCCAGGTTGGCGGCGTTGATGGGGCTGAGGGTGCGGCCCAGGGTGGGGCGCAGCTCGCCGGCCTCGAACAGCGCGGCGAGCCGGTCGAGGATCTCCCCCTGCCGGCCCATGTCGGCGGTCTGGAACTGGGAGCGGCTGAACATGAACTCCCAGGCGAAGGTCACGCTCTTGGCCTTGAGCCGGTTGAGGTCGAGGGGGTGGCGGTTGCCCACGATCGCCACGATCGACCCCAGCGGGGCGATGAGCTCGGCCATCACCTCCCAGTAGGCGTCGGTGTCGCTGAAGTTGGCGATCCGGTCCACCGCCTTGAAGCCCAGGGCGGCCAGCTGGGGGGCCAGGGGCCGGTGGTGGTCGACGACGTGGTCGGCCCCCAGCTCCCGCACCCAGGCGGCGCTCTCCGGCCGCGAGGCGCTGGCGATCACCACGGCCCCGGCCCGGCGGGCCAGCTGGATGGCGATCGAGCCCACCCCGCCGGCGCCGCCGAGGATCAGCAGGCTGGGGCCCTTTGCGCTCCCGCCACCGCCGCCATCCGGATCCAGCCCGAGCCGCTCGAACAGGGATTCCCAGGCCGTCAGCCCCGTCAGCGGAACGCTGGCCGCCTCGGCCCAGGAGAGGCGCGCCGGTCTGCGGCCCACCAGCCGCTCGTCGACCAGCACGGCCTCGGCGCTGCAGCCGGCCCGTCCCGCATCACCGGCGAACATCACCGCATCCCCCACCCGGAAGCGGCCCACCCGCTCCCCCACCGCCGCCACCACCCCGGCGGCGTCCCAGCCCAGCTGCCGGGGCGGATCCCCTGCGCCCACGGCGGCCCGCAGCTTGGTGTCGATCGGGTTCACTGCCACCGCCTCGATCCGCACCAGCAGGTCGTGGGGGCCTGGGGTGGGCTCGGGCAGCTCCGTGTCCACCAGGGCAGGGGTGGCGAGAATCGCTCTCATGGCGGGCGGGGTCAGTAGCGGCAGTAGCCCACTTCCCCCTTCAGGGGCGGTTTGCAGGGGAAGCGCAGCGGCACGAAGATCCGGTTGCCGTTGGCCTGGTTGGTGAGGGTGATGTTGCCCTGGACGTAGAGCTCCCGGCGCCAGATCCCCCCCAGCCGGTCCCGCAGCAGGTCGCTGCTGCTGGCGTCCTTGCCCTTGCCGGACACCGCCCGGTAGGTCATCGAGAGGCCGTCCTTCCAGCGAATCTTCAGGCCGCCGGGGAGCTGCTCATCGACGCAGGCCAGGGGCTTGTCGTTGTACTCACAGTCCTTCCAGCCGTCGCGGGGGATCTGGGGCGGCACCGGCTGCTCGGCCAGCGCGGGGGCCGCCACCCCGACCCCCACCCCAATGGCCAGCAGCAGGGGCAGCACCAGCGGTGAGCGCGCCAGGCAGATCCACGGCTTCAGGACCTCGCGGCGGCAGCGGCGGCGGCAGCGGCGGCGGCAGCGGATGGACACGGGCAGCCCCTGGAGGATCGCTCCCCGTAGTCTCCCCCCAGAGTCCCCGTTTCGCCCCATGGCCGTGCAACATCGCTGGTCGGATACCGCCGCCCGCGAGGCGATCGCCCGCTACGGCGCGCAGGGGGTGAACGAAGACCTGGCCCTGCGCACCTACTCGGCACGGCTGCTGGGGGCCGACCCCGAGCTGGTGCTCCACGGCGGCGGCAACACCTCGGTGAAGACCACCGTGCACGGGCTGCTGGGCGAGCCGATCCGGGTGCTGTGCGTCAAGGGATCGGGCTGGGACCTGGGCACGATCGAGCCGCCGGGCCATCCGGCGGTGCGGCTGGAGCCCCTGCAGGCCCTGCGGGTCCTCGACGCCCTCAGTGACGAGGCGATGGTGGCGGCCCAGCGCCAGAACCTGATCGATCCGGCCGCCCCCAACCCCTCGGTGGAGACGCTGCTGCACGCCTTCCTGCCCCACACCTTCGTCGACCACACCCACTCGATCGCCCTTCTGGCCCTGGCCGACCAGCCCGATGCGGCCGAGGTGTGCCGTGAGGTCTACGGCGATCGGGTGGCCCTGGTGCCCTACGTGATGCCCGGTTTCGCCCTGGCCAAGGCGGCGGCCCTGGCCTGGGAGGCCGCGGCGGCCGGTGGCAGCGAACCGGAGGGCATGGTGCTGCTGCAGCACGGCCTGTTCTCCTTCGGCGCCACGGCCGAGCAGAGCTACGACCGGATGATCGACCTGGTACGGCGGGCCGAGGAGCGCCTGGCCCGGGGCGAGCGCTCGCTCCATGCCGTGGCTGTGCCGGAGCGCCCCGCTGCCGCGGCGGTGGTGCTGCCGGTGCTGCGGGGCGCCCTGGGCCGGGCCGCCGTCGCCGCCGGCGTCCGTCCCCACTGGATTCTGGCGCTGCGCGACACCCCCCTGGCCCGCGCCATCAGCGACGACGCCCGGCTGCCGGATTGGGCCGGCCGGGGTGTCGCCACCCCCGACCACGTGATCCGCACCAAGGCCCGGCCCCTGGTGCTGCCGCCGCTGCCGTCCGGCGACGACGGCCCGGCCCTGGCCGCCTGGGGCCGCTCCCTCGAGCAGGCCCTGGAGGCCTACGCCACCGACTACCGCGCCTACTTCGAGCGCCAGAACGCCGCCGCCGGGGGCGTCAAAAAGGCGCTCGATCCCCTGCCCCGGGTGGCGGCGATCCCGGGCCTGGGGCTGGTGGGCATCGGCAAGTCGGCCGCCGAGGCGGCCACCGTGGCCGACATCGCCGAGGCCTGGGCCCAGACCCTGCTGGCGGCCGAGGCCATCGGCCGCTTCGCGCCCGTCAACGAGGCCGACACCTTCGCCATGGAGTACTGGAGCCTGGAGCAGGCCAAGCTCGGCAAGGCGGCCGAGAAGCCCCTGGCCCGCCAGGTGGTGCTGGTCACCGGCGGCGCCGGCGCCATCGGTGCCGCCACCGCCCGGGCCTTCGCCGCCGCCGGCGCCGAGGTGGCCGTGCTCGATCTGGAGCAGGAGGCGGCCGAAGCGGTGGCGGCCTCCTGCGGCAAGCGGGCCCTCGCCGCGGCCTGTGACGTCACCGACCCGGCGGCGGTGCAGGCCGCCATCGCGGCGGTGGCGGCCCACTTCGGCGGCCTCGACATCGTGGTGAGCAATGCCGGCGCCGCCTGGACCGGCCCGATGGCCACCCTTCCCGACGCCGACCTGCGGGCCAGCTTCGAGCTCAACTTCTTCGCCCACCAGAACGTGGCCCAGGCGGCCCTGGCGGTGTTCCGCGCCCAGGACCGCCCCAGCGACGGCGGCCGCCCGGTGCTGGGGGGCCAGCTGCTGTTCAACGTCAGCAAGCAGGCCCTCAATCCGGGTCCCAACTTCGGCGCCTACGGCATCAGCAAGGCGGCCCTGCTGGCCCTGGTGCGCCAGTACGCCCTCGAGGAAGGCGAGGCGGGCGTGCGGGTGAACGCCATCAACGCCGACCGCATCCGCTCCGGCCTGCTCGACGACACCATGATCAAGGAGCGCTCTGCGGCCCGCGGCCTCAGCGAGGAGCTCTACATGGCCGGCAACCTGCTGGGGGCCGAGGTGCGCGCCAGCGACGTGGCCGACGCCTTCGTGGCCCTGGCCCGCATGGAACGCACCACCGGCGCCGTGCTCACCGTCGATGGCGGCAACGTGGCGGCGATGGTGCGCTGAGCGCGCCTCTCGGCGCGACTCGAGGCTGTCAGGGCCCGTGGCCGTGGGCTCCTGAATCGGGGGTCCTGGCTGTAGCGAAGCGATCCCCACACCTCCGCTGCGCCTGGGGAACGGATCGATCGGGGAGGCGGCTGGACGTCACCGGAGGTGTCCACACAAGCCAAACCCCTTTCCTCCCACCTGGAGGTAACGAGGTAAGGAGCTGAATCTGTCGATCCATGGCCAGCCACTTCAGATGCAACTTGCTGGGATGAAGCATTCAGGCTGTGAAGGCCATGCCGACGGAAGCCACGGCCATGAGCAAAAAGGCGGCCCCAGCCACCGAATAGGTGGAGATGCCGGAGGGATCGTCATCAGCGGCCCCTGTGATCAGGCCGGGGCCCAGATCGGAGAAGAACGGCTTCACCTGCTCGGCCCTGGTGGGTTTTCCCATGGATCGTGACCGTCTGACCGCGAAAGTCCAGCACGAAGGTCCAGCACGAACGTCCAGACCTTGTGCCAATGATTCCCATCGAACGCTTTCCATTCGGGCCGTTAACCCAGGAAGCCGTTGACCCCATGGGTACTGAAAGCTGGGCCGACACCCTGGGCCGAGATGCAGTGATGGTCCCGTAAAACCATGCTTCAGTTCCATCTGTTTTGCCTGGGATGAGGCTAAAGACATTGCGATCAATCGCAGAGGCTTCACTGAACGGCAGAGGACGCAACGAAGGCGCAGATCCACGGCGAATCAGATGCTGGTCCATTGTGATCTCAGGCGTCTGGGCACCATAGGATGCAACAAAGTGCAAGCGACGGCACATTTTCGCCAACGACACATATTCGTCAACGGCATTGAAAACTCAATATTATTCCGCATCCAGCCTGGACGGATTCATCGCTACCACGGATAACTCCCTGGACTGGCTGCTTCAGTTCGGTGAAGCTGAAGGTCCAGGCTATAAAAACTTCCTGGCCAACATCGGAGCCATTGCCATGGGCTCATCCACCTATCAGTGGCTCCTTGATCATTACATCAAAGCGGGAACACCGGAGGAGAAGGCCTGGCTCTACACCCAGCCCCCATGGATTTTCACGAGCCGCAAGCTGGCGTCCGTGCGGAACGCGGACCTGCGCTTCGTGCAGGGTGCGGTCATGCCTGTGCATCGGCAGATGGCAGCGGCTGCGAAGGGAAAGAACATCTGGATTGCCGGTGGGGGCGAGTTGGCGGGTCAGTTCTTCGATGCTGGCCTGCTGGATGAGCTGATCATTCAGGTGGCCTCCGTGACGTTGGGCCAGGGCTTGCCGCTGCTTCCCAGGCTGATCGCTTTCCCGCCCCTGCGGCTGAGATCAGTGCAGGCTTTGGGTGAGGCCTTTGCCGAACTCCACTATGAGGTGCCGCACCCTGGAGACAGGATGGGGATTTCAGGGGGTTCGGCACGGCCCAATGGGTGAGGGTTCACGTTCAAGGAACCCAAGGCTTGCCGAAGCTGGCGTCAAGGTCAACGTGCGCTTTGGCAGTCGCCGAGTTGCTTCTCCAGGGATGCAGCAGAAGCATGCTCCGATTGGCGCCGTCGGCAGGAATCATTACGACAGAACGGAACCAGCTAGCAATGGTTGGCCCTGGTGGTGCCGTTGATATGAGGCACATCTACGTCAATCACCTACCAGCTTCAGGCCCATAGTGAAGGAGAGGAGCTACGGCATGACAAGCGAAAGGACATGCATTTGCAGCGATCCGGCCGCTCCGTGTGCTCTGGCATCGATCCCACACCCTTGCGGACCTGATCATGAATAAGCTCCAGTTCAAAGGTGAATGGCATGAGTTGAAAGGGAAGCTCAGGCAGAAGTTCGCGGAGCTCACCGATAATGACCTGGACTTCGCCGAAGGTCAGGAAGAGGAGCTTCTCGGCCATTTACAAAAGACGCTCGGTAAGAGTCAGCAGGAGATTAACGACTTGATCAACACACCTTAGGAGTCCTGTCATGCTGAACTACGCCATCACCTTTTTCATTATTGCGATTGTCGCCGCCTTCCTCGGCTTCAGTGGCATCGCCGGATCAGCTGCGAGCATCGCCCAGATCCTGTTTGTTGTGTTTCTCGTGCTTGCCTTGATTTCGTTCATCACCGGACAGCGCAAGGTGCTGTGAATGGCTCTGCGAAAGCCTCGATGATCTGATCAGGGTGTGGTGATCGGAGTTACTGGTCACTGATTCCTGAGCAACATTGGGGCATCAGGCATGGGCTGCAACAGACCTTTCTCGCCACACCTCGTTTTCCCCGCGCCATCCTCACCATGAATCACCACCTTCGTTATCTGCGCCAGTTGGCCTCCACTTGCCTTGGCCTGGCCTTCAGCCTGCTGGTGTTGATCGGCACACCGGCCTTGAGCACTCCCGCCCAGGCCTCAGGAGCCTTCCACCTCTCGATCTCTCCCTCCTTGCCTCTGGCCGCCACGGCTGGCCGCGTCAAGGCGGGCGCCAGGGACTTTGAGGGCAAGACCCAGGAATCCATCGGCAACGTCACAGGGAATAAGGGCGATCAGCTTGCCGGCAAGGCGAAGCAGGTCGAGGCCAAAGTCCGCAATGCCGTCGAAGACGTCAAGGACAAGGCCGGAATGGGCTGAGCCAGGATCATCGGCCCGGCGATGGCCGCTGGTGGCCGGCCTGAGATCACATCATCAGCCGTGCCTTGATGGCCAGCCACCTGACTCCAGCAAAGCGGGCCGGCGCGATCCGGCATGCACCAGGCCATGGACGGCAACCGGTGGCACCACCGCTGCTCTGAAGGCTTCGCTGCCGGGATGATCGTCCCTGCAGGTGCGGGGGATCCGGGGCGAATCCTCTCAGCGATGGCCGATCGGAGATTCCCTTTGGCCGCCTTCGGACCGGAACCGGCTGGTGCCTCCTAGGCCGCCGCCTTCGCCCGCGCCGCCAGCCACAGCCCCAGGCCGCTCCAGAGCACCACCAGGCCCAGGCAGAGGCCGGTCCAGGCCGGCAGGCCCCAACCGTCCACCACCAGCGGCGCCACCACGGTGATCACGCCCCCCGCCAGCAGGGGCTGGAGCAGCAGCTGCTTGATCGAAAAGGCCGTCACCGCCTGGCTGCGGTCGCCCGGGTCGGCCATGCGCAGCAGCAGCAGGCCGCTGGCGGCCACCCCGGTGGCCTGGCCGAATTCGATGATCGCCCGCTCGAACCAGTCGGGCGGCAGGATCTGCGGCGCCAGCAGCAGGATCACCCCCAGGTTCCACAGCAGGCCCACCAGCGCCAGCACCGTCAGGGGGATCCAGTCGTGGGCCAGCAGGCTCAGATCCAGGCAGGCGGTGGCGGCGGTGATCAGTAGATCAGCGGAGATCGTGCCGGTCCGCCCCTGGATGGCGGTCGAGACCCACTGGGTCTGGCCGCTCTTCTCCAGGATCAGGCGCACCAGCAGGGAGCCCACCAGGGCCAGGGGGAACACGGGCAGCGCATCGATCACCAGGGCGAACACCCCGCCGCTGGCGTCGGCGACGAAACGAAGGGCCGCCAGCGCCCCGCAGCCGAACAGCACCGCCACCCCCGCCAGGCCCAGGTTCACGGCCCAGTCGGCGAGCTGCCGCCACAGCGCCGGCACCTCCACGGTGCCCTCCTCCATGGGCAGATCCACCGTCACCTCCTGCAGCGGCGGTGTCTCCCCTTCGACGATCGCCATCGCTTCCTCGATCGGCAGCGCGTCGGGGAACTTCAGCCAGCCCCGGGCCCGGGCCAGCACCACCAGCAGACCGCCCACCACCGTCGACACCAGCAGCCCGACGGTGGCCATGGCCAGCCCCAGGGCCTGGGCCCCCTCCAGCCCCAGCCGTTCGTAGGTGGGCCCCATCGCGGCGGCCGAGCCGTGCCCGCCCTCGTAGGCCACCTCGATCAGGCAGGCCATCACCGGGCTCACCCCCAGCCAGGGCTGCAGCACCAGCAGCACCGCCAGGCCCCCCACCAGGAACTGGCCGAAGGCCAGGGTGAGGGCCAGCAGCACCTGGGCCGAGAGCGGGCGCCACAGCCCCCCCAGCTTCGGCAGCGGCTTGCCCAGCAGCAGGGTGGCGAACACCAAGGTGAGCAGAGGTAGGGGCAGCTGGTCCCAGAGGTCGATGACCCGCTGCGGCAGCAGGGGCAGCAGCCCGGCCGGGGCCAGCACCAGCCCCAGCCCTCCGGCCAGCAGGGCCTCCGGCAGCCCCCAGCGCTTCATGCCCAGCAGGCCGCCGATGCCGGCGCCGACCAGCAGCAGCACGGTCAGGGCGCTCAGGGCCAGGGCCAGCCATCCCGCCTGATCCAGCGCCCCCGGTACCCAGGTGGCGATCACAGGTGGAACTGGCGGCGGAAGAAGGCTTCGGTGGCCTCAAGCACAGCGGTGCGCACACCGCTGTCGCGGAAGCCGTGGCCCTCCCCGGGAATCAGGTGCAGCTCCGTCTCCAGTCCGCGTCGTTGCAGGGCATCCACCATCCGCTCACTCTGACTCGCCGGCACCACCCGGTCGTCCTGGCCATGGAAGAACACCACCGGTGCCGTGATCTGGTCCGCATGACGCAGCGGCGAGCGTTCCTCGTAGAGGGCCCGGGCCTTGGGCCAGGGGCCGATCAGGGTCTCGGTGTAGCGGGCCTCGAAGCGATGCTCCACGGCCAGCAGGGCCTCCGGATCGGTCACCGGGTAGCGGACGGCGCCGGCGGTGAACACGTCGGTGAAACACAGGGCCGCCAGCACGGTGAAGCCCCCGGCACTGCCGCCCTCGAAGGCCACCCTGGCCGGGTCGGCCCGGCCCGCCGCCACCAGGGCCCGGGCGGCGGCGGCGCAGTCGGCCACGTCCACCACGCCCCACTGGCCGTCGAGCCGCTGCCGGTAGGCCCGCCCGAAGCCGGTGGAGCCCCCGTAGTTGACGTCCACCACGCCCCAGCCATGGTTGGTCCAGAACTGGATGGTCAGGTTGAGCCCCGTGCCGGCCATGGCGGTGGGGCCGCTGTGACCCTTCACCAGCAGGGGGGCATCGGCGCGGCTGCCGCCCCGGGGCGGGTAGTACCAGGCCTGGGTGGGCGCCCCGCCGTGGCCCTCGAACCAGAGGGGTTCCGGGTGGCTGATCGCGTCGGCCGCCAGCGGCGCCGGGGCGGCCGGCGTGTGCTGCCAGGTGCCGCGGGCCGTGTCCAGCTCCAGCAGCCCCTGGCCGATGGCGGGGGCGGCGGCCACCGCCACCAGCCGGCCCGCTTCGGCGCTCAGGGCCGCCAGGTCGCTGAAGGGCAGGGGGATCGGCTCCCAGGGGCCGCCGTCGAGGCCCAGCCGGCCCAGCTGCCAGCGCCCCTGACGGCAGACCGCCGCCAGCAGCCGGGTGCCGTCCCAGGCCAGGGTGCGCAGCCCATAGACCCACTGCGGCGTGCCGAACTCCGCCTCCATCGGACACAGCGGCTGCCAGCGCGGCGGGGTGTCTGGCCCCAGGGCGGCCACGTCCGCCAGCCGTTCCAGGTTCCACCAGCCGCTGCGGTCGTTGGCCACCACCAGGGAGCCGTCATCGAGCCAGAGGGGCTGGAACACCGAGATCCCCTGGGGATCCCCGGCCGCCGAGCCGGCGATGGGCCGGGCCTGGCGCAGCTGCCCGGCCGCGTCGACGGCGGCCAGCCAGAGCTGGCTGCGCTCCCAGGGCATGAACGGCCGCTCCCAGCTCACCCAGGCCAGGTGGCCGCCGCCTGGGGCCAGCACGGCGTAGCCACAGAAGTCGGCCGGCTGGTGCAGCAGCTCCGGTTCACCCCCCGCCAGGGGCACGGCCACCAGCCGGTCGAGGCCGTCCTGCTCCATCACCCCGATCCAGCGCCGGCGCCGCCGGTCGATCAGGCCATCGGCGAAGGCCCGTGGCCGCTCCGGGTCGGGCGGGGCGGTGAGCCGCCGGGGTGCGCCTGCGGCCGTGGGGCCTTTGGGGCCGGCCAGGTCGAGCTGCCAGAGGCAGCGGTCGCCGTCGTCGACGAACACGACCTGATCGCCCGCCACCGCATAGGCGCCGCCGCCGTATTCATGCACCCGGGTGCGCAGGTTCCAGGTGCCCGGGGTCAGCTCCACGGCCGCGTCGCCGGCCCCGTCTCGCCCCATCAGGGTGGTGCGTCCCCGCTCCTCGGGTCGTTGCTCCAGCCAGAACAGGCGCCCCCCCTCCAGCTGCGGTTCGGCGACACCGGCTGTCCGGCCGACCGCCAGCTCGGCGGGCATGGGCTCCGTGTCCCGCCATGGCTGTGCCCCCACCGAGTCCTCCGCAGGCTGCTTCTAGAATCTGCTCATCGTTTCAGGTGACGACTTGGCCCGCAGCTTCGCCCAGATGGCACGGTCGGCCGAACAGGGCGGTAACTCCGTGCTGGTGCCGAAGGTGCCGGTGGAGCGGCCACCCCTGGAGATCCACAAGCTGGGCTCGAAGGAGCTGCGGGCCCCGGCCCGGCGGATCAGCAAGGTGGATGCCTCGATCCGGGATCTGGCCCGCGACATGCTGCGCAGCATGTACACCGCCAAGGGCATCGGCCTGGCGGCGCCGCAGGTGGGCGTGCATCGCCAGCTGCTGGTGATCGATCTGGATCTGGAGGAGGCCGCCACCCCGCCGCTGGTGCTGATCAACCCCGAGATCACCGCCGCCGGGGCCTCCTTCAACACCTACGAGGAGGGCTGCCTCAGCATCCCCGGGGTCTACCTCGATGTGGTGCGTCCGTCGGTGGTGGAGGTGAGCTTCCGCGACGAGACCGGCCGCCCCCGCCGCCTCAAGGCCGACGGCCTGCTGGCCCGCTGCATCCAGCACGAAATGGACCATCTCAACGGCGTGCTGTTCGTCGATCGGGTCACCGACGAGCTCAGCCTCAACGAGGGCCTGCAGCAGCAGGGCTTCCGCCGCTCTGACGTCCAGTCGATCCGCTGATCCCATGCCGATGAAACCCCTGGCCGGCCTATTCCTAGGCCTGGCCTGCCTGCTCGGCATCGCCGCCACCGGCTCGATCTTCGAGCTCTCCTATGGCGACCCTGATCTGGGCGTCCAGGCCACCCGCTGGATCCTGGCGGGCAGCCTGCCGGGCACGGTGCTGGCGCTGCTGGTGGCGATCCGGATCAACAAGCCCGCCTGAACTCACGGCGGCCTCTCTGGAGCCCCTGAGACATCCCCGGAGCCCTTGGGTCCCCCTCGGCCGGCCCGACAACCGGCCGGCCGATTGGGACATACGGGCTGGTTTCCGGTGGTTGCCGTTCATACGATTCAAGCCGCTTCGATGAACGCCGTGACCCTCCCCGTGCTTCCCCGCGCAGGCCTGGCGGCCCTGACGGTGCTGGCGACCTCCCTGGTCACCGCCGTCCCCGCCCCGGTCCGCGCTTCCGCCCTGTTCGCCGCCGCCGAGGTGGACCAGCAGAACTTCCTGATGGTGGCGGCCCCCATCGGCACCCGGGGCGAGAAGGCCCAGCTCAACATCTACGAGCAGCTCAAGCCGGTGCGCCCCTGCTTTGAGGTGGGCGAGGGCCTGCCGTCCCCGGTGAACCCCCTGCTGGCCACCTTCGATTTCACCGGCATCTGCAACCGCTACATCGACGCCAACGGCTACTCGGTGCGGGTGGGCGGCCAGGACCTGGCCACCTCCTACCGGCTGATGGTCACCCGCAGCGGCGGCGACATGCTGTTGCTGGCCTTCCCCACCAAGGCCGGGGCCGGCCCTGAGATGGTGGTGGCCCGCACCCGGGGCAGTGCGCCCGGTTTCCTCAAGCTCCACCTGGAGCCAGGCTGGCGGCTGATGCGGCGTCAGTTCGGCGGCCGCAACCTCGGCCACCTGTACGTCTATGCAGACAGCTGGCCGGGAACGGCGGCCACCGCCGCCCAGCCCGCCCCGATTGAGCCCGCTCGGCCGGCCCAGCCCGCTCCTGCCACTGGCACGCCGGCCCAGCCCGCCGCCCCGACGCCTGCCCCCGCCAGCACCGGCAGACCCGCCGCCGCCGCCCCAACCAGGAGACCTGCCACGTCAGCCCCGACCAGCAGGCCTGCCGCCGCCGGGCGCCGGGTGATTCCCTCGACGACCCAGCCCACGGCCGTGGACCCCGCCAGGGAGTCGGCTCCCGCCGCCGCCCAGCAGCCCGTGGCTCCGCCGGCCATCCCCGCCACCAAGCTCTGAGGCGGGGCCCCGAAGCCCCGCTTGCTAGGGTGCAACGCTGCGAACGTCTCAGCAGTACTTCATGACCCAGGTCACCGTCGGCGAAAACGAAGGCATCGAATCGGCCCTGCGCCGCTTCAAGCGCCAGGTGTCCAAGGCGGGCATCTTTGCCGATCTGAAGCGGCTGCGCCACCACGAAACCCCCACCGAGAAGTACAAGCGCAAGGCCCAGCAGCGCCGTCGTCGCCGCTGAGCCTGGCCTCGGGAGCACCGTTTCAGGTGCTTCTACCTGTTGCCCTGAACTCCCTCCGCCTCCAGGCTGGAGTGGCCATCGCAGCAGGGTCCATGGGCCATCCGGTCGCCTCCACTGCAGGCCACACACGGTCTGCCTCAGCGCTTGAGCGTTTCGGCCACTGGTTGGCCGACACCATCAACCATGCCTGGGGGAATCCGGGTGAGGAAGCCCAGCACCGGCCGCCCCTGATCGGCGTGCAGCCCTACAGCGACAGCCCCCAGCGACGCCGGCGCCGCTGACGATTGCTTCGCCCCACTCGAGCCACTCACTCAGTCGATCCGGTCGAAGGAGCGGTAGCTGAGGGCCTCGGCGATCGCACCACTGGCCACCCGCTCCTCGCCGGCCAGATCGGCGATGGTGCGGGCCACCCGCAGCACCCGCTCCGCCCCCCGGGCGGAGAGGCGCCGCTGGCTGATGGCCCGCTCCCACAGCGCCAAGGCCGCCGGCGCCGGATCCACCACGGCAGCCAGGGAGGGCCCATCCAGTTGGCCGTTGGCCGCCCCCTGCGGATTGCGCTCGCCCATCCGCCGGCGCGCCGCCGCCACCCGTTGCGCCACCACCGCACTGGCTTCGCCACCAGGGGCCCCCTGCTGCGGGGCCTCCCGGTAGGCCCCGCCCAGCTCCCGGGCCTTGGGGCGGCGCATCACCACCTGCAGGTCGATCCGGTCGAGCAGGGGCCCGGAGAGGCGCCCCCAGTGACGCCGCCGCTGGGCCTCACCGCAGCGGCAGCTCTGGCTGGGGTCGCCGTACCAGCCACAGGGGCACGGATTGGTGGCCGCCACCAGGAGCACCCGGCAGGGGAAGCGGCAGCGCTGGCGGGCCCGGCTGATCCACAGCTCGCCCTCCTCCAGGGGCTGGCGCAGCTGGTCGAGCACCTCACGGCGGAACTCCGCCAGCTCATCGAGGAACAGGACCCCGTGGTGGGCCAGGCTCAGCTCCCCCGGCCGGGGCAAGGCGCCGCCACCGATCAGGGCGGCGGCGGAGCAGCCGTGGTGGGGGCTGCGAAAGGGGCGCTGGCGCCGCAGGCCCGCCCCCTCCCCCAGCAGCCCGGCCAGGGAATGAAGCTGGGTGACCTCCAGGGCCTCCTGGTGCGCCAGGGGGGGCAGAAGCGCCGGCAGCCGCCGGGCCAGCATCGTCTTGCCGCTGCCGGGCGCCCCCACCAGCAGCAGGTGGTGGCCGCCGGCCGCGGCGATTTCCAGAGCGCGCCGGCCATGGGCCTGGCCCCGCACCTCGGCCAGGTCGGGAGCGGCCACCACCGGCTCCGGCGGGACCGCTGCCGCGGGTGCCGCCGGACGCCCCGGATCCCGCAGCAGGGCCACCACCTCCCCCAGATGGTCGGCCCCCCAGACCGGCAGGTCCTCCACCAGGGCGGCCTCGGTGGCATTGGCCGCCGGCACCACCAGGGCCCGGGCCCCGTGCCGCCGCGCCGCCAGGGCCAGGGCCAGCACCCCCCGGATCGGCCGCAACCGGCCGTCGAGGCCCAGCTCCCCCGCGCTCCAGATCCCCTCCACCTCGGCGGCGGCCAGCTGCTGGCTGGCCACCAGCAGCCCCAGGGCGATGGGCAGATCGAAGCCGGGGCCAGCCTTGGGCAGGTCGGCGGGGGCCAGGTTCACTACCACCCGGGTGAGGGGTACCCGCAGGCCGCCGTTCCGCAGCGCCCCCCGCACCCGCTCCCGCGACTCCTGGGCCGCCGCATCCGCCAGGCCCACCACCCGCAGCCCCGGCAGCCCCGGGGCGATGTCCACCTCCACCGTCACTGGCAGGGCCTCCACGCCCCGCAGGGCCCCGCTGCTGCACCGTGCCAACATCACCCGCGGAGCTCACTGCCCGTTCAGTGCCACCTCCCGACCACTCCCCGGCGTCCCATGGCCAGCAGCGACACGATCTTCGGCCGCATCCTGCGCGGCGAGATTCCCTGCCAGGAGGTCTATGCCGACGACCTCTGCCTGGCTTTCCGGGATGTGAATCCCCAGGCGCCGGTGCACGTGCTGGTGATCCCCCGCGAGCCGATCGCCCAGCTGGGCGAGGCCACCGACGCGCACCAGGCCCTGCTGGGCCACCTGCTGCTGGTGGCGGCCAAGGTGGCCCGGCTGGAGGGGCTCGAGAGCTGGCGCACGGTGATCAACAGCGGCGCTGAGGCCGGCCAGACCGTGTTCCACCTCCATCTGCACGTGATCGGTGGCCGCCCGCTGGCCTGGCCGCCGGGCTGATCACCGGCCGCACACCGCAGCCCCGGCCGGGTCGGGCCGGCGGAGAGAATGGCGCGATCCGCCCACGCCCATGACCCCCCTGAAGGCCCTTCGCGAGCAGCTGGGCAAGCTGCAGCGCCTGGCCCAGCCCTACTTCCTGCCCCTCGACGAAGGCGGCGGCGGCAGCGGCCAGTTCCTGCTCCTGGTGGTGGCCCTGCTGGCGGTGGTGGTGGGCTTCACCCTGCTGCTGCTCACCGGTGTGGTGGCGGCGGCCGGGGCCTGGATCCCCGAGCTGCGCAACCGCTTCCTGCCCGGGGTGCCCGAGCAGGTGGCTGCGGTCTGGCGCGGGCCGATCGGCCTCGTGATCATGGTGCTGTTCGCCGCCGGCCTGGGGGCCTTCATCAGCCTGCGGGCCAAGCTGCGACAGGGGCGCTGGCTGCCCTGGCTGCTGCTCGGCATCATCGCCCTGCTGATCCTGGTGATCAACGGCATCAACGTCGGCATCAGCTTCATCGCCCGGAACATCGAGAACGCCCTGGTGGCGTACAAGGCGGAGGAGTTCTGGAAGATCGTCGCGATCTATGCCTTCTGCCTGGTGCTGGCCCTGCCGATCCGCGCCATCCAGAGCTACCTGATTCCCAAGCTGGGGCTGCTGTGGCGGGAGTGGCTCAGCGGCCGCATGCTGGGCCGCTATCTCACCAACCGGGCCTATTACGTCCTCAACCCCAACGATGAATCCGTTGAGGAGATCGACAACCCGGACCAGCGGATCTCCCAGGATGCGGCCAGTTTCACCGCCACCAGCCTGAGCGTGACGGTGGAGATCATCTCCGCCCTGCTGACATTCTTCAGCTTCATCATCGTTCTCTGGAGCATCAACCAGACCCTGGCCCTGTGGCTGCTGGCCTACTCCGTGGGCGGCACCGCCCTGATCGTGTTCGCCAGCCGCAAGCTGGTGAACCTCAACTACCAGCAGCTGAAGCTCGAGGCCGATTTCCGCTACGGCCTGGTCCACATCCGCGACAACGCCGAATCGATCGCCTTCTACCGGGGTGAACGCCAGGAGCAGAAGGAGGGGGAACGACGCCTGGACGGCGTGATCGTCAACTACAACCGCCTGATCATCTGGGAGGCGCTGATCAGCGTCATCCAGCGCTCCTACGACTACTTCTCCCGTTTCCTGCCCTGGCTGGTGATCGCGCCGATCTACTTCGCCAAGGAGGTGGATTTCGGTGTCTTCGGCCAGGCCAGCATCGCCTTCTCACAGGTGCTGTTCTCCGTCAGCTACATCGTCAACAACATCGACCGGCTGGCCGCCTTCTCCGCCTCCATCAGCCGTCTCGAGGGCTTCCAGGGCAAGGTGGAGTCGATCAGCGCCGAGATGGCCGAGTTCGTGGCCGCCGAGCAGGCGTCCGCCGGGGGTGCCATGGGGGCCGGGGCCGGCGCCGTGCGTCCGGAATCGATCCTGGTGAGCCACGTGGATCTGGTGCCGCCCCGCACCAACCGCCTGCTGGTGCAGGACCTCAGCCTGGAGGTGACCGCCAACCAGCGGCTGCTGGTGGTGGGCCCGTCGGGCTGCGGCAAGACCTCCTTCCTGCGCCTGGTGAGCGGCCTCTGGCCGCCGGCCGCCGGCAACGTGCAGCGGCCGCCGGTGGGGGAGCTGATGTTCATCCCCCAGAAGCCCTACATGCTGCTGGGCAGCCTGCGGGAGCAGCTCTGCTACCCCCAGCCCACCGACCGCTTCAGCGACGAGCAGCTCCGCCACGTGCTCGAGGAGGTGCGCCTGCCCGAGCTGGTGCACCGCTATCCCGACCTCGACATCAAGCAGGACTGGCCCCGGCTGCTCTCCCTCGGTGAGCAGCAGCGCCTGGCCTTCGCCCGGCTGCTGCTCAACTCGCCCCGGTTCGTGGTGCTCGACGAGGCCACCAGCGCCCTCGACGTGGCCACCGAGAAGGCGCTCTACGAACTGCTGGTGGAGCGGGAGATGGCCTTCGTGAGCGTCGGCCACCGGCCCACCCTCACCGCCTACCACGACACGGTGCTCGAGCTCGACGGCTCGGCCGGCTGGCGCCTGCTTCCGGCGGCCGGCTATACCTTTGGCCGCGAGGACTGATCCGATGAGCGACCCTTCCGCCACCCCATCAGCCGACGTCCCCCCGGCCGCCGCCATACCGCCCGCCACCAGCGCCACCACCTCCGAGGTGCCCACCTTCGGCTGGAGCGGCTATGCCGAGCGGGTCAATGGCCGTTTCGCCATGCTCGGCTTCGTTGCCGTTCTGCTGATCGAGGCCCTCAGCCACGACACCTTCCTGCACTGGGCGGGCCTGGTTCCCTGATCAGGGCACGGCGATCAAATCCACCTGCCATTGGCCCTGGCGGCTCACCTCCACCGCCAGCTCGCGGCCGTCGGCCCGCAGGGACACCCGCCGGGGCACGCCCGCCGGTTGCAGCGGCACCGGCTGCAGGGCCATCAGGTTGCGGCGGTAGAGCACCAGCTCGGTGCGCCCCTCAAGCTGGCGCACCAGGGCCAGCCGCTCGCCGCGGCCATCCACCGCCACGCTCAGGGGCTGGGCGTCGGGGCGCTCCAGGCCCGGCAGGGGCACCGGCTGCTGGCGCTGCAGGTCCACCAGCTGCACCCGGTCGCGGCCATCCCGGCTGACGATCAGGGCCAGCCAGTCGCCGGCCAGGGAGGGGGCCCGGGCGGGGCCGGCGGCCTCGAGGCGTTGGTTCAGCCCCACCAGCGGCTGGGGGAGGGCACCCAGACAGCCCGCCAGCAGCGGCGGCAGGGCCGCCACGACCGCCACCCCCGCCGCCCACATCGGCCTGCCGGCCTCCGCCGTCATGGGGCGTCACCCGGCGTGCCCCGCACGGGCAGACCGGCGGGCAGGTCCGGCTCCAGCAGGGCGGTGAGGTCGTACAGCTGCACCCGGGAGCGGCCGTCCCCCTCGGTGGCGATGGCGATGCGCCGGCCGTCGGGGGCCAGGCTGAGGCTGTCGGGCACCAGGCTGCCCGGCAGCGGCAGGCGGTGCAGCCGTCCGGTGGCCCGATCTTCGATGACCACCCGCCGCTCCGGACCCTCCTGCACCAGCAGGGCCAGATAGCGGCCGTTCCAGCTCAGGGACGGGGAGCGGTGGGGCTGCAGCCGCTGCAGGTGGCGCAGGGGCAGCACCGTGCCGGAGGGCTGCTCCTGCAGCAGCACCGTGTCGCGGCCGTCCCGGCGCACCACGCTGGCCAGCACGCGGCCGTTGCCGCTCAGGGCCGGATCCTGGCGATCGGCGCTGCCCCAGCCCACAGGACCGGCGCTGCGGCGGCCCCAGCTCCAGCTGCCGCAGCCGGAGAGCAGCAGGGACAGGAGCGCAACCGCCAGCAGGGGCAGGCGGGTGCCAGCGGAGCGCCGCAGCCGGCTGGCCGGTGGATCAGTCGTCGAAACGGGAGCTGTTGTCCCTGGCCGTGGAGGGCCGGGCGGGAGGCTCTGCCGCCGGCGGTCGAGTCTCCGGGGCCGCGGGCCGGGGCCGGCCGCTGGCCATCGGCGAGAAGTCGGCATCACTGACGTCATCGGCGGCGCCGCCGCGGGAGCTGGGGCGGATCGGGGTGCCCATCGGTGTTCCCGGCGGGCCGGCGGCCGCGGGGCCGGGTTCACGGCCCGTCGGGGCGGTGCCCCGGCGGGTGGAGCGTGGCACCGTGTCGGCAGCCGCCACCGGGCGGGAGCCGCGGCGGGGTTCCGGGGCGCTGTCGCGGTCACGGCGACGGGCGCCGAAATCACTGGTGGCGGAGCGTCCCTGGGCCCCGGCGCTGTAGCGACCTGCGGTCCGGTCGGGGCGATCGTCGAGGGGGGGGCGTTCGGGGCGGCCCGAGGGGCGCTCGCCCCTGGGGTTGTCCCAGCCGTCCGGCTCGTCGCGACGGCTGGCGGCCCGCTCGGGGATGGCGGCCCGGCTGGGCCGGCGCGGCCGGTAGAAGTCGTCTTCGGGTTCTTCGCGGGAGGGGATGCGGCGCCGCAGGGGCTCCGGCTCATCGAACCGGTCGGGCTCGTCGTCCCAGCTGCGGCCGCCGCCGAGGCCACCACGGGGCCGGAAGGGGGCGGCGGGCTCCTCGTCGTCGAAATAGGAGGAGCGGCGGGCCTGCTCGGTGGTCACCCCCCGCAGGCGCACGCTCTCGTAGGCGAAGAAGACCGTGGTGCCGGCCAGCAGGAACTGGCCGAACTGCAGGATCGGATCCAGGCGCCAGCCCTGGAAGAAGAGGATGCCGCCGCAGAGCAGGCCGATGGCGGCGAAGAACACGTCGTAGTCCCGGGCCAGGGCCGGCTTGAAGCTCCTCATGAAGTAGAGGAAGGCTCCACCGACCGCCAGGACGATGCCGACGATGCTGGCCCAGTTGAGGCTGGCGTTGACCACGGCGGTTCACCCGGGCGACGGGCCCCACTCTAAGGACCGCGCCCGCCGTGTCATCGGCAGGCGCAGGCGGACCGTCGGCTCAGAGGCGCCGGTCGAGCTGGTCGTTCTGGCTGATCAGCACCAGGGCGATGGAGATGGGGATCACCACGATGACCGCGCCCCAGGCGAGGCTGCTGAGGAAGTTGGCGAGGGAAGGGGTCATGGCAGGGGTTCGCTCCGGACAGCTCGGCGGATCCTAGGCAGGGAGGGTGGCTTCCTACGATCAGGCTTCCGACGCTTAGAGCTTTGTGACGGCCCCGGCCCTTTCCGCACCGGCCCTTCTGCCCCTGCTGCACCTGGCCCTGGGGCTGGTCCTGGCGGGCTGGACCCTGCTGTTCCTGTTCCGCATCGTCCTTACCTGGTACCCCGGCGTGGACCTCACCAAGGGGGTGATGCGGCTGGTGGGTGCGCCCACCGAGCCCGTTCTGGCCCTCACCCGCCGCCTGATCCAGCCCATCGGCGGCGTCGACGTGACCCCGGTGGTCTGGGTGGGGCTGGTCAGCCTGCTGCGGGAGCTGCTGGTGGGTCAGCAGGGGCTGGTCACCCTGGCCCTGCTGCGCAGTCAGAACGTCGGCTGAGCTGGGGCCCGCTCAGCGGTTCAACATCTCCTCTTCGACGAACTTGGTCCAGACCTCACCGCGCTGGAACTCCTTGCGATCCAGCAGGGCGAGGTGGAACTCGATGGTGGTCGGGATCCCCGTGACGGCACATTCCGACAGGGCCCGGCGCATGCGCCGGATCGCATGGTCCCGGTCGACCCCCCAGACGATCAGTTTGCCGATCAGGGAGTCGTAGAAGGGCGGGATCTCGTAGCCCGTGTAGACGTGGCTGTCGATGCGCACCCCCGGTCCGCCGGGGGGCAGCCAGCCGGTGATCTTGCCCGGGGCCGGCCGGAAGTTGTGGCGCGGATCCTCGGCGTTGATGCGGCACTCGATGGCGTGGCCGGTGATATGGATCTGGTCCTGGCGGACGGAGATCGGCTCGCCGCCGGCGATGCGCAGCTGCTCGGCGATCAGGTCGATGCCCGTCACCATCTCGGTGACGGGATGCTCCACCTGGATGCGGGTGTTCATCTCCATGAAGTAGAAAGCGCCGCTCCTGTCCACCAGGAATTCGACCGTGCCGGCGCCCTCGTAGTTGATGCTGCGGGCCGCCGCCACCGCCGCCTCGCCCATGCGGCGGCGCAGGTCGGGATCGAGGCCCGGGCTGGGGGCCTCCTCCAGCAGCTTCTGGTGGCGGCGCTGGATCGAGCAGTCGCGTTCCCCCAGGTGCACCACGTTGCCGTGGCGGTCGGCCAGCACCTGCACCTCCACGTGCCGGGGCCGGTCGATGAATTTCTCCATGTAGAGGCCCGGGTTGCCGAAGGCAGCCTCCGCCTCCCCCTGGGCGGCCCGGAACAGGGTCTCGAGCTGGTCGGCCTCCGGCACCAGGCGCATGCCCCGGCCGCCGCCGCCGGCGGTGGCCTTGATCATCACCGGGTAGCCCATGGCCGCGGCGAGGGTGGCGGCTTCGGCGGGATCCTCCAGCAGCCCCTCGCTGCCGGGGATCGTGGGGACACCCACCCGCTGCATGGTGATCTTGGCCGTCGACTTGTCACCCATGGCCAGGATCGAGGCCGGTGAGGGGCCCACGAAGATGAGGCCGTGGTCGAGGCACTTCTCGGCGAAGTCGGCGTTCTCCGCCAGGAAGCCGTAGCCGGGGTGGATGGCGTCGGCGCCGCGGGAGGTGGCGGCCGCCAGGATGTTGGGAACGTTGAGGTAGCTGCGGCTGCTGGGGGCCTCGCCCACACAGACGGCCTCATCCGCCAGCTGCACGTGCAGGGCGTTCTTGTCGACGGTGCTGTAGACGGCCACCGTGGCGATGCCGAGCTCCCGGCAGCTGCGCAGGATGCGGAGGGCGATTTCGCCACGGTTGGCGATCAGCAGTTTGCCGATGGGCATCCGTGCAGGTCCGGGCGATGGGGCTGGCGGGGGTGCGGCCGTGCCGGGGCGGACTGTATCAGTGCTCACCGGCGCCTCCCCTGCCCCATGGTCTCCAGGGGTGGGGAAGCCTGTGCGTATATTGCTCAGTCGGTGAGGGCCCCGGCCCGATCCGACCACGCGGATGTGGTGGAATTGGTAGACACGCACGTTTGAGGGGCGTGTGGCTTCGGCCTTGCGAGTTCAAGTCTCGCCATCCGCATTTTTCTTCTTCAGACCCGTCCCCCGGAACCTGCGGTTCTCTTGACCCAGCCGTCGCCGGTCTCCGCTACAACCGCCGCGAGCGCGATCGTGCTGGTCAGCAACGGCCCCGGGGAGCTGAGCACCTGGGTGCGCCCGCTGGCCGAGCAGCTCCATCGGCTGCAGCCCCTGCGGCCCCGGGATCCGGCCGCCCCCTGCAGCCTGCGGCTGGTGCTGGTCCCATGCCCCAACGCCACCGGGGCGGAGCATCGGGTGGCCCTGGACTGGGGGCTGTTCGAGCGGGTGCTGCCGGCCTCCCGGTTCTGGTGGCTGCTGCTGCGGCCCCGCCGCCACGGCCCCTGGCCCGAGCGGGGCGTGGTGGTGTTCCTCGGCGGCGACCAGTTCTGGACCGTGCTGCTCTCCGCCCGTCTGGGCTACCGCCACCTCACCTACGCCGAGTGGGTGGCCCGCTGGCCCCGCTGGAACGACCGCATCGCCGTGATGGGGCCCACCGCCGCCGGCCGCCTGGCCCCCCGCTGGCGGCAGCGGGCCACGGTGGTGGGTGACCTGATGGCGGATCTCTCGACCCTGGCCCGCCAGGACGATCCTCTCCCGCCCGGCGACTGGGTGGCCCTGCTGCCCGGATCGAAGCGGGCCAAGCTGCTGGTGGGGGTGCCCTTCCTGCTCGAGACGGCCGACCGCCTGGCGGCCCTGCGGCCCGGCTGCCGCTTCCTGCTGCCGGTGGCCCCCACCACCTCGGTGCGGGAATTGCTGGCCTACGGCGGACCCTCCAACCCGCTGAACCGCCTCCGGGGGGCTGGCGAGCCCCAGCTCCGGGGCGACGAGATCGTCACGGCGGCCGGCACCCGCATCCTGGTGCTGGAGCGCCATCCCGCCCATGCTGCCCTGAGTCAGTGCGCCCTGGCCCTCACCACGGTGGGGGCCAACACCGCCGAGCTGGGGGCCCTGGGGGTGCCGATGATCGTGCTGGTGCCCACCCAGCACCTGGCGGTGATGCAGGCCTGGGACGGCTGGATGGGGCTGGTGGCCCGGCTGCCCCTGCTGCGGCGTCTGGTGGGGGTGGCCCTCACCGCCTGGCGGATGCGCCACCGCGGCTTCCTGGCCTGGCCCAACATCTCCGCGGGCCGTGCCGTGGTGCCGGAGCGGGTGGGGCCGATCGAACCGGCCCAGATCGCCGCCGAGGCCGCCGACTGGCTGGACCATCCCGAGCGCCTGGCGGCCATGGCCGACGACCTGCGCAGCCTGCGGGGCCAGCCGGGCGCCGTGGCGGCGGTGGCGGCCATGGTGCGGGGCCTGCTGCCGCCGCCGGAGCGCTCCGGGGTGCCGGTGCGATCTGGATAGGATTCAGCTCACCATGGCCCCATGCGGGGTTCGCCACCATGCAGCCGAGCGATTCCACCACCTCATCCAGCACCGTTGCCGCTGATGCCGACTGGCGCTCGAAGCTGACGCCCGAGCAGTACCGGGTGGCCCGCGAGGGGGGCACCGAGCGGGCCTTCACCGGTGCCTACTGGAACAACAAGGCCACCGGGATGTACCACTGCGTCTGCTGCGGCAGCGAGCTGTTCAGTTCCGCCAGCAAGTTCGATTCCGGCACCGGCTGGCCCAGCTTCTGGCAGGGGGTGAGTGACGGAGCCATCACCACCCACACCGACCGCTCCCACGGCATGGAGCGCACCGAGATCCGCTGCGCGACCTGCGACGCCCACCTCGGCCACGTGTTCAACGACGGGCCCAACCCCACCGGGCTGCGCTACTGCGTCAATTCGGCGTCGCTGCAGTTCAGCGAGGGCTGAGGCAGGGCGGCTGTCCTCTCACCAGGGATCGTCGAGGATCTCGGGCTCCACATCCACAGGCTCCTTGGCTCGGGGGGCCTCCCGGGGCGGAGCCTCGGCAGGGGGAGCGTAGGGATCCCGCTGGGGCTCCCGGCCCCGGGGTGGCTCGGGACGATCCCGCTCCGGCTCGTAACCGCGGTCGGGCCGGTAGCGCTCCTCGGGGTAACGGTCTTCTGAGTAGCGATCGTCGCTGAAACGCTGTTCGGTGTAGCGGTCTTCGCTGAAGCGCCCCTCGGCGGAGCGCTCATCTCCGTAGCGCTGGGGCGGGGTGCGGTCGGGCGTGCGGTCGGGACCGCGGTCGTCGTAGCGCTCCGGCGCCACCCGCTCCCGCCGCTCGCTCTCGCGGCCGTAGGCCTCGGCCGGGCGGGCTTCGGGGCGCTGGCGCGGTTCCGGCAGGTCGTCGTCGAGGTAGCGGCGCTGGCGCAGGGGCTCCCGCTCGCGCCGTTCCTCCAGTTCCACGTACTCCAGCTCCTCGGCGGGCTGGAAGCTGCGGCTGGCGGCCGGCTGGATCCGGCGCTGCTCCTGGACGGTGGGCTGGCCTGCGGGCAGCTGGTTCTCAGCGGGAACGGCTCCGGTGCGGAACCGGTCCCGCTCCTCCTGTTCCCAGCTGGCGCCGCCGATGCCGAGCTTCTCCAGCAGGCCGGTGCCGAGCTGCTTGAGCTTCTCCTCGGCCCCCTCGTAGACGATGATCCGGTCCGGGCCGCTGCTGACCACCTCCCCCACCGGCATCTCCCAGGTGCTGAGCACCCCTTCCCCCAGCAGGGGAACGCCGAGGGCACCGATCACCAGGGTGGTGAGTTCGCCGGTCTCGATGTCGAAGCTGAAGCCGAGCACGCGGCCCAGCTGTTCACCGGATTCGGTGATCACCTGGCAGTTGATGACCTTGCTGTAGCGCTCGGGGTTGAACCCCTCGGCCAGGGAGTCGGCCGAATCCACCAGGATCACGTCACCCACCTGGCGGATGCGATCCAGTGGCATCCAGCGGGGCAGGCCCGGCAGGAAACGGGTGAGGGGGTTGTCCCGCAGGCCGAGGGCGATCACTTCGCGCCGGTCGATGTCGACCACCACCTCGCCGACGACGCCCAGGCGGCGGCCGGTGTCCCGGGTGATGACCTGGGTGCCCATCAGTTCGGACCGCAGCCAGAGGCGGTCGCTGGGGGCGGCGGGCTCGGTGGAGGGGGGAATCGGGGAGGTCAAATCCGGAGATCGGGGCTGGACGGCAGGGGGAACGGGAGCGACTTCACGGCCTGGAACAGCCTGGTCGGCCCATTGTGGCCCACGCGGTCGGCTCAGGCCGCCGGCGGCAAACCGACCACCTGGGTATGGGAGCCGCGGGCCTGGGTGACGCCGATGGTGCGGGTGGCCGCGGCGATCATCGGCCGGCGGTGACTGACGACCATGAACTGGGCCTGGTGCGCCTGGGCGGCGATCAGGGCCGCCAGCCGCTCGACGTTCACCCCGTCCAGGAAGCTGTCGACTTCGTCGAGGGCATAGAAGGGCGAGGGACGGAAGCGCTGCAGGGCGAACAGGAAGCTGAGGGCGGTCAGGGATTTCTCACCTCCCGACATCGAGGCCAGTCGCCGCACCGCCTTGCCCTTGGGGTGGGCCACCAGCGTCAGGCCGCCCTCGAGGGGCTGCTCCGGGTTCTCCAGCTGCAGGTGGCCCTCACCGTCGGAGAGGCCGGCGAAGATCGTCTGGAAATGGCCGTCGACGGCCCGGAAGGCCTCCATGAAGGCTTCCTGGCGCAGGGTGGCCACGGTCTCGATCCGCAGCAGCAGTTCCTCCCGCTCCTTGCTGAGCACCTCCAGCCGGTCGTCCAGGTCGGCCAGCCGCTGCTCCAGCTGCTCCAGCTCCTCGAGGGCGAGCATGTTGACCGGCTCGAGCGCCTCCATGCGCTGCTGCAGGCTGCGCAGGCTCTGCTGCAGCGCCTCCAGGCCGGCCTCGCGCACCTCTTCGGGCAGCTCAGGGCGGGGGTCGGGCAGCTCCCGTTCCATCTGGGCCAGCCGCAGGCCGTGGCTGCGCTGCTCCTCGGCCAGGGCCAGCCGCTCCTCCTGGCGCCGCTGCAGCTCCCACTGGCGCTGCTGCAGGGCCTGGCGCCGGCCGGCCAGGTGGGCTTCGGCCCCGTCGCGGGCGCGGCGCCGTTCGCCGAAGCGGGTCTGCAGCTCGCTCTGCTGCCGCTCCAGACGCTCGCGCCGCTCCTGCTCCTCCTGCTGGCGTTCCTTCCAGAGCTGGCGTTCGGCCACCAGAGCCTGCACCGCCTCCACCAGCCGCCGTTCCTCCCCGGCGAGGGCCTCCAGCTGGCTCCCCAGCCGCTCCGCCCCCAGGGCCCGGTCGCGCCGTTCCGCCTCCAGTTCGTCCCGCTGGCGACGGGCCTCCACCAGGGCCTGGTCGGCCCGCTCCAGCTCGCTCTGCAGTCCCTGCCAGCGGGCACTGTCGTCGTTGCCGCTGGCGGCGCGCTCGGCCTCCTCCAGCTCCGCCAGGGCCTGGCGCAGGGGGGGCAGGGTCTGCTCGAGCACCTCCATCCGGCCGCGGTCGGCCTGGTGGGCCTCCTGCAGCTGCCGCCGCCGGCCGGCCACCTGGTCGCGGCGCTGCTGCCGGGGGGCCAGGGTGCGCTCGGCGGCGCCTCGTTCGGCCTGGAGGGCGGCCTGGCGCTGCTGGAGCTCCAGGAGCGCCGGCCGGGCCTCCTCCAGGCTCCGGCCCAGCTCGGCTTCGCGGCGGCGGCAGGCCAGCAGGCTCTCCCCCAGCTCCAGCAGCCGCTGCCGCAACGGCTCGGCCTCATCGCCGTCGCCGCTGCGGCCGAAACCCAGCTGGCCCGAGCGCTGCTGCAGGCTGCCGCCGGTCATGGCGCCGCTTTTCTCGAGCAGTTCCCCCTCCAGCGTCACGGCCCGGCAGCGGCCCAGTTCCCGGCGGGCATCGGCGAGGGTGGCGAACACCAGCGTGTCGCCGAAGACGTAGCGGAAGACATCGGCGTAGACGGGCTCGTGGCGGATCAGATCCACCGCCCGCCCCACCAGCCCGCCGGCCCCGCCACTGCCGCCAGCGGATCCCCGCTGCAGGGCCGCCCCCCCTGTGCCCCCGCTGCCACTGCCGCCCCGGATGCGGTTGAGGGGCAGGAAGGTGAGGCGGCCGGCGCGGCGGCTCTTGAGCAGCTCGATCGCCCGGGCGGCGATGCGGTCGTCCTCCACCACCACCTGGGCCAGGCGCCCCCCCGCCGCCACCTCCAGGGCCACCCGCAGCCGCTCCTCCACCTCGCCCAGCTGGGCCACCGAGCCGTGGATCCCCTCCAGCCCCGCCTCCAGCAGCAGGCGCAGGGCGCCGGTGCCGCGGCTCTCCTGCAGGGTCTCGCGGCGGCTGTCGAGGCGGGCGATCTCCCGCTCCAGGCTGGTCTGCTCCTGCTCCAGCCGCACGCGGGTGCGCTGCTGCAGCGCCACGGCCTCGGCCAGCTCCCGGGCCTGCTCCTGGCGTTCCTCCAGGGCGCCCCGCAGGCTGCGCTCCTGCTCGGTCAAGACCGCCAGGGCGGCGGCAGCCTGCGCATGGGCCGCGTCCTCCTGGTGTTCCTCACCGCCGAGCTCCTCGAGCCGCTCGCCCGCCTGCCGCAGCCGCTCCTCCAGCTGCTGGCGTTCGGCCAGCAGGGGGGCGAGCCGCTCCTGCAGCTCCTGGCGCCGGCGGCTGCGCTCCTGCTGCTCCTCCAGCCAGCTGCCGGAACGTCCGGCCACCTCCCCGAGGCGGCGCCGGGAGAGCTCCACCGCCGCTTCGGCGTCACGGCAGAGGGCCTCGGCGTGGGCGATGGCGCCGTCGTCGGCCCGCTCGCCGAGGGCCTGCTGCTGCCGGCGCAGCTCCGCCTGGTTCTGCTGCAGCTGCTGGCGGCGGCGCTGCAGCTCCTCGGCCTGCTGGCCGTGCAGCTCCGCCTGGCGGGCCAGTTCACGGCCGCTGGTCTCCAGCCCGGCCAGTTCGGCCTGCACCGCCAGCAGCTGGTCTTCGCCCAGGGTCTTCACCTCCGCCTGCAGCTGCTCGAGGGCGGCGGCGGCGGCGACCACCTCGGCTTCGGCGGCGGCGATCGCCTCCCGCACCTGCTCCTGCTGGCGATCCAGGCCCTCCAGGCGGCCGGCCAGGGCCAGGCCGTGGGCGCGGGCCTCCTCCCAGGCGAGCACCTGTTCCTGCAGGCGCCCCTGGTGCAGGTGCTCCCGCAGCTCCTGGTAGGTGCGGGCCTTGGCGCAGTCGCGTTCGAGCTTCTGGCGGGCCGCCAGCAGTTCCTGCTCGACGATGCGGCAGCGCTCCTGCCGTTCCACCACCTCGTCGAGCTTGGACCGGCTCTGCTCGATGCGGGAGTCGAACAGGGCCACGCCGGCCAGCTCGTCAATGATGCCGCGCCGGTCGCGGGCGCTCATCGAGACGATGCGGGTGACGTCGCCCTGCATGACGACGTTGCTGCCCTCTGGGTCGACCCGCAGGCGCCGCAGCTGGGTCTGCAGCTGCTGCAGGTTGCAGGGCACCCCATCGGCGCTGAAACTGCTGCTGTAGGTGCCGCCGGGGGCCACCCGCAGCCGCCGGGTGACGCTCCATTCCCGCTGGCCCCGCTGCAGCCAGGGGCCCTGCTCGGGGACGTCCAGCCCCTCCTCGGCCGTATCCGGCTGCCAGTCGCCCAGGTCGAAGCGCACGGTGACGCTGGTTTCGGCGGCCTTCCCCTCCCGCAGCACGGCGCTGTTGATCAGGTCGGGGAGCCGCTCGGCCCGCATCCCGCGGCTGGTGGCCAGGCCGAGGCAGAAGAGCACCGCATCGAGGATGTTGCTCTTGCCGGAGCCGTTCGGGCCCGTCACCACCGTGAATCCCTCCTCCAGCGGGATGGTCATCGACCCGCCGAAGGACTTGAAGTGGGTGAGCTCGACCTGATTGATGTGAACCAACAGGCCCGTGCGCCGAGCAGGCCGAATTTAACCGAGGTGCTGACGATCACAAGCCCTTCTTCCTACGGTGATGCGGTGCAGCCGTCGCACGGAGCGCCCCATGGAAACGGACACCACCCCTGTCGAGTCCCCGGCGGCCCCCGCCCCGGCCCCGGCGCCCGCCGGCAGCGGCGAGGCCCAGCAGGTGCAGAACCAGTTCCGGGAACGCTTCGAGAGCCTGCTGCCCAGCATCCAGAGGGAGTGGCCCGAGGTGGCCCGCCACACCCTCGAGGCCACCCGGGGCAGCTTCGACCACGTGGTGGAGGTGATCAGCCGCCAAAGCGGGCTCACCACCGCCGGCGTCAAGCAGCAGCTCCTCGACCTGGTCAACGTCACCGGGGAACAGGCGGGCCATGTGGTGGATTCGCTGCGGCCCCTGGAGGAGCAGCTGGAGCACCTGCTCGATGAGCTCAACACCACCCTGCGGCCCCGGATCGAGAAGCCGGTGCGGGAGCGGCCCCTGATGGCCCTCGGCATCGCCGCGGGCGTGGGGCTGCTGCTGGGCCTGCTGCTGTCGTCGGGCCGGCGTTCGGCATGACGGGTCCGAACTTCAGCCGGGTCACGGCCCTGATCAGTTCGGTGATGGACCTGCACGTCCGCATCGCCCTGCAGGAAGCCGACAGGGAGAAGCGGCGGCTGGTGGGAGGCGGGGTGATGCTGGGCCTGGGCCTCACCCTGATGACCCTGGCGCTGGTGGCGGCCGAACTGGTGCTGCTGCTCTGGATCCGCGAAGCGTTCAGCCTCAGCTGGCTGCAGGCCGCGGCGGCCGTGGCCGCCATCGACCTGGTGCTGGCCGGGATCAGCCTGCGCATCGGCGGCCAGATGCTCAAGGGCCCCTACCTGCCGGAGACCACCGCGGGCCTGATGCGCACCACCCGGGCGCTCACCGGCAAGTTCTGAGGCCCGAGCCGTCGCTGGCGGGCCTCAGCGATAGGCGGAGTGCGGGATCGAACGCCGCCGGACGATGGCGTCCAGCATGCCGACCGTCTCGAAGCAGCGCCCGACCAGCTGGAACAGGGGCAGCAGCAGCCGGTCGAATCGTTTCAGATAGCCGTCTCCAAGCCGGCGCAGGTCGCTGCCTTCCCGCTTTGTCCGCTGCAGCAGCACCCTCAGGATCGAACCGATGGACGGGCCGTGGGGAGCCTGCATCATGTCGGAATAGCCGACGTTTCGGTGCACATCGAACAGGAACGGCAGCCCCCCGATGGCGTGCAGCATGCGTGCTTCGGGATGGAAGAAGAAGCTGTGGCCGGCCTCGAGCAGGCGGCGATTGCGCAGGCGGGAGGAGAGAAAGGGCGTGATCGCCTCCGGGTAGGGAAAGGCCTCCAAGACCGGGCGGCGATACAGGGCGCCGTTGTTGGAGATGAAGCTGGAGGCGGACGGTCTGCCGTAGTCGTCGAAGGCGCGGTGCATCAGATTGAGGCAGCGGCAGTAGAGGGTCTGGTCGCCGTACCAGGTACGGCCGCTGACCACATCCACCTCAGGCCGTTCGCGCAGCACGCCCACCAGAGTTCGCAGCCAGGCGGGATTGGGCAGGCAGTCGGCCTCGATCACGGCGACCAGATCGCCGCGGCACTGGCGGATGCCGTAGTCCTTCAGCCTGGCCGACTTGGTCTGGTCGGTGAAGACCACCCGCGTGTGCGGGGCGATCCTGTCGAGGATGGCGGGCACCGCATCGGCGAACCGGCTGTTCTCCACCACGATCAACTCGAACGGTTCGTCGAAGTCCTGGGCGGCGAAGGCCTTCAGCACTTCGATTTCGTCATGCCAGGTCTTCTGATCGGTGAGTTCGAAATCCGAGACGATGATCACGGAGATTGCGGGCTCCATGGCAACCGCTCCATTGACAGGTAGGGCCAATCTTCTAGCAAACATCCTTCCAGCAGGCGTCCCACCGTTCTCCAGGCGGGACGCGACCCTCCCAAGACACCTCTTCTGGGCTCAGAAGCCCATCTCCAGCCGCAGGCTGCGCAGGGTGCCCCGGTCGGCCCGGGCGGTGTCGGACACCTCCAGGGTCCAGGTGCCGCTGGGGTCCTTGCCCTTCAGGCCCGCCAGGGCGGGGGCATTCACCGCGTCGTAGGTGACCTTGAGGTTGTCGGTGCCGCCGCCGGAGCGGTCGTGCAGCAGCACGGGGGCGGCCCCAAGGGCGGCGGGCGGCAGCAGCCGCACCACCAGATCGCCGATGTAGGTGTGGTCGAGATCCACCGCCACCCGGATCGACTGCAGCGGGCCCGGGGCGGCCACCGGCAGGGTGAGCGTGGCGGTCTGGAAGTCGTTGATGGGCACGTCCTGCACCGCCTGAAACACCAGGGCCGCCGCCGGCTGGGGCGGGCGGGCCAGCTCCACCGCCTTGCGGGCGCTCACCCGCCCGTAGCCGTAGAAGGGGCTGCGGCCGCTGGCGTCGTAGTTGCCGCCGGTGGGGTCGATGCGCACGCAGGCCTGCCGCAGGATCTCCCGCACCTGGTCCCAGCGCAGGGCCGGATTGCGGGCCAGCACCAGGGCCACCACCCCGGCCACGCCGGGGCAGGCGCTGGAGGTGCCG
Source organism: Synechococcus sp. UW140 (assembly GCA_943369315.1). Lineage (GTDB taxonomy): Bacteria > Cyanobacteriota > Cyanobacteriia > PCC-6307 > Cyanobiaceae > Cyanobium. The sequence continues at coordinate 21,331 of CALRMW020000015.1, read as the reverse complement.
CCGAAGGAATTGGTGTAGTGGCCCGCCGGGTCCCCCTTCTGGGGGCTGCCCTGGTTGTAGCCCGCCACCCCGGAGCGGTCGGTGGTCCAGATGCCGGGGGTCAGGGAGGGGCGGCCGTCGCTGCTGGGGAAGCTGCACCACACGGCCCGGCCGAAGTCGCTGTAGGCGCTGCGCTTGGACTGGTCGTTGCAGGCCGCCACGGCGATCACCTTGCCGTAACTGGCATAGCCGTCGTTGTCGACGCTCTCGTTGCCGTTGCCGGCCGCGAACAGGACCACGCAGCCCTTGCCGCCGCGGCCCTGGGTGGTGGCGAAGTCGATCGCCAGCCGGGTGGAATCCGGCAGGGGCACCACCTGGCGGTGGGCCGGGTCGTTGGGGTCCCACCAGGCCCCGTCCGGCGGGCCCCAGCTGCAGGAGATCACATCGGCGCCGTTGCGGGCCGCCCACACGAACGCCTCCGCCTCCGCCTGGGAGCCCAGGCCGGAGGCCAGCCGGATCGGGATCAGCCGGGCGCCGGGGGCGACGCCTGTGGCGCCGAACTGGCCGTTGGCGCAGGCCACCCCGGCACAGGCCGTGCCGTGGTCCTCGCCGCGGCCGGGGCGGGGGTCGCCGCTCTGGCGGGTCACGTCGCGCGGGGCGACGACCTTGCCGGAGGAGCGGAACTCCTCGTGGTCGAGGTCGAAGCCGTCGTCCACCACGGCGATGATCGCCCCGGTGCCGTCGCTGAGGGCCCAGGCCGCCTCCACCTCGGCGTGGGCATCGACGAGCCGGCCGTTGACGGCGGTGGCTTTCAGATGCCACTCGGGCGGGAAGGCCTGGCGGCGCTGGCGGCTGGGGCTCACCAGTTCCGGATGGCACAGAGCGACGCTCTCTTCGCTCAGCAGGGTCTCGGCGATTGCGAACACCGCCAGCCCGCTGTTGTCGGGAGCGGCCACGAAATAGGCGTTGCGCGCATAGCTGAGGTCACGCTTGATGGCGAGGCCCAGGCGTTGCAGCACGTCCTCGCAGGCCTCGGGCTCCGCGTCGTCGTCGAACTTGACGAACAGATTCTCCGTGTAGACCACGGGCCGGCCCTGGGCATCCACCAGAACGCGGCCGGCGAAGTCGATGCCGGGCTCCGCCTTGAGCAGGCTGCGGGCGGCATCGCGCAGGGCTCCATCGGCCTGGGGGGTCCGGGTGCTCAACAGCTCGACCCCCGCCTCGCGGAAACGCGTGAGGCTCTCGAACTGGGCCAGGATCCGGTGCGCCTCGGCGCTGACCGTGGCCACTTCGAAGGTCCGCTCCGGCATCACCGCCTGGCGATTGAGGGTGCGGACGACGAGGTGATTGTCGCTGACATCAAGGGCGTAGGGGGACGCATCTTTGCCGCCATAGCGAACCTGAACCATTGCGGTGTCATCGCTGCGGCGCTCACTCTCCGCGCATCAGCTGGCGAAGACAAGCCGGCGGAACAGGACGTGATCTGCCGTCACAGGCCTGGGGAATCTTCACCCTTCTTCAGAGGTGAGGTCCTCTGGCGCTGATGGCTGGCTGGATAGCGTGGAAGAGCAGCGGAGCGGCAGGCAGGTGACCATGGGCCCCGCGACGTCCTTCGACGCTTTCCCCCGGCAGATCCTCGTCGGAGCGGAGCGGCCGGTGGTCTTCGAGCAGAAACCCGGCTGGTACGCCCTGCACGGGGAACCCCTGCCCACGGCCGAGGGGGTGCTGACGTTTGAGCCGGAAGCCATCGCCGTGCTGCCCGGAGTTCCTGCCGCTCCCCTGGCCGCGGGCCAGTCCCTCAGCCCCGTCTATGCCCAGCCCGGCACAGGCGCCCTGGCCGTTCCCACCGGGCAGCTCTTCATCCGCTTCCGGCCTGGGGAGTCGGCGCTGGCCCACCGCGCCGCCCTGGAGCAGGCGGGCTGTCGCATCGCCGCTGCCCCCGACCATGCCCCCGAGGCCGCCTGGCTGCGGGCCCGCAGTGGCCGCCTGGCCGATGCCCTGGGGTGTGTGGCGCGGCTGCGGGAGCTGGAGGGGGTGGCGAGCGTCGAGCCCCAGCTGCTGATGGGGCGGGTGCTGCGGTAGCCGCCGGGTACCCCGCCCGCCCTCGCGTCAGAGGCTCACCCCCATCGCCGCCAGGGCGTCCGCCTCCACCCACACCGACACCGAGCCCCCCGGGCAGTGCCATTCCGCCCAGCCGTCGCCGTTGGTGGTGATCGGCGTCCGGATGTGCCCGGTGAGGTCGCGGAAGGTGGTGTGGCGTTTCCCCACCTCCATCCACTTGTGGCCGGCGGGTCCGTCGCTCATCAGCACCGCCATGGCCCGGGGGTGGCCCGGGGTGCCCAGGCGCGTCCAGCCGATGGTGTTGTCGTGGTCGAGGTAGTCGTACTGGGGCCCGTAGGCGCAGTGGCCGCGGGCCAGCAGGAAGCGGTCGATCAGGAAGCGGTGGCTGGGCAGCACGATCCGGTACTCCTGGCCGTTCTTGCTGTCGGTGTAGTCGGCGCCGTAGTAATCGGCATGGAAGATGCACGGATAGCCCTGGTCGCGCAGCAGAATCACGGCGTAGGCGAGGGGCTTGAACCAGGCCTCCACCACCGATTCCAGGGCCTGCAGCGGCTGGGTGTCGTGGTTGTCCACCAGGGTCACCGCCAGCAGCGGCAGCTGCTGCATCAGGGTGCCGTCGAGCAGCCGGCGCATGTCGTACTGGCCCCCGCTGCGGCTGGCCTGGTGGAAGTTCATGTGCAGCGGCGCATCGAACAGGCTCATGTGGCCGCCGGTGTTGGCCGCGTACCAGTGCAGGCTCTCGATGTTGTAGGTCCAGTACTCGCCCACCACGAACAGATCACGCTGGGCATGGTTCTCCAGGTCGCTGATCCAGTCGAGGAAGAAATCGCTGGCGATGTGCTTGATCGCATCGAGCCGGAAGCCGTCCGCCCCCACGTGGTCGAGGCTCCAGCGGCCCCAGTGCTTGAGCTCACCGCGCACCTCCGGATGGTTCACGTTGAGGTCGCTGCCCATCAGGTAGTCGTAGTTGCCTTTCTCCAGGTCGACGTTGCCCTCGAAGCCGGCCCCCTGGGTGCGCCAGACGGCCCGGAATCCCGGATCGAGCGTGTTGTGATCCACCGCGTCGAAGTGATACCAGTGCCACTGCATCGACGAATAGCGATCGCCGCGACCGTCGAAGCGGAAGCGGGTCCAGGCGCTGATCGTGCGTTCCTCCCCCAGGGGCCGGTTGCGGTCGCCGGGGTCGCAGGGGGTGGCCCGGTACTGCTCCTGCTCGTCGGCGTTGAGCTTGTGGTTGAACACCACATCGGCGTACACCTGCATCCCGGCGGCGTGGCAGGCCTCGATGGCCTCCAGATACTCCTGCTTGGTGCCGTACTTGGTGCGCACCGTGCCCTTCTGGTCGAATTCGCCCAGGTCGAACAGGTCGTAGGTGCCGTAGCCCACGTCCCACACACTCCCCCCCTTGCCCGCCGGCGGCAGCCACAGGGCGGTGATGCCCGCCTGGGCCAGGGCCGGGGCCTCCTGGCGCAGCCGCCGCCAGTGGCCGCCGTCGCTGTCGCTGTACCAGTGGAACCACTGCATCAGCGTGCCGTTGAACTCCGTCGGCGCCGCCAGCTTGCGGGCGCTGATCTCCGGTTCGTGGCTGGCCAGCCACTCCTGCACAAGGGCCATCGTGGCCGGGCCGGTGTCGAGGGCCGGATCCCTCTCCACGGCCAGGGCCTCCTGCTTGAGCGCTTCAAAGAATGAGGCCATGGGGCTGGCGGCGGCGGAGGCAGGACCCACCGCTAGCAGCGCTGCTGAAGCAACGGGGCTGCGGTGCGCTTCAGCGGATGTCGTAGCGAAGCCAGCGGCAGTCGATGCCGCCGTTGCTCACCGGCACCCGGCGGCTGGCCTTCATGCGCAGGGCCCCCGTCAGGGCGGGGTTGCCGCTCAGCAGCCACAGGGTCCAGCCGCCGCAGCGCTCCTTCACCATCCGCCCCAGATCGCCGTAGAGCTCCTCCAGATCGTCGTCCGCACCGAGCCGGTCGCCGTAGGGCGGGTTGCACACCAGTACCCCGGGGGTGTCCGGGGGGCGGAAATCGCGGCAGTCCCCCTCCTGCAGCTCGACCCAGTCGGCCACACCGGCCGCCGATGCGTTGCTGCGGGCCATGGCCAGCACGGCCGGATCCCGCTCCAGGCCCACGACGGCCGCCAGGGGTTCACCGTCGGGGAGGCTGTTGCGGGCCAGGTTCTGGGCGGCCTGCCGCTCCCGCTGCCAGAGGGCGGCATCGAAATCGGGCCAGCGCTCCAGGCTGAAGCTGCGCTCCAGGCCGGGGGCACGACCGAGGGCCCGGCAGGCGGCCTCGATCAGCAGGGTGCCGGAGCCGCAGAAGGGATCGGCCAGGGGCACGGTCCCGTCCCAGCCGGTGTGGGCGATCAGGCCGGCAGCCAGGTTCTCCTTGAGGGGGGCCAGGCCCATGGCGGCCCGGTAGCCGCGCCGGTGCAGGCTGGCGCCGCCGCCATCGAGGCTCAGCACCGCCTCGGGACCGCTGCCGCCGGGCCGGCCGGGGCTGAGGTGCAGGTGCAGCACCAGGTCGGGATCGTCCAGATCCACCGAGGAGCGCGACCCCCACACCTGGCGCTGGCGATCGACCAGGGCGTTCTTGACCTGCAGGGCGCTGTAGTGGCTGTGGGTGAGGCCGGGCACGCTGCCGCTGGCCTCCACCCGGAAGCTCAGCTGGGGCGGCAGCCAGCGCTCCCAGTCGGCGGCCCGCTGCACCCCGTCGTAGAGCTCCTCGCGGCCGCGGCAAGGGAAGCGGGCCAGCTGGCGCAGGAAGCGGAATGGCAGCCGGGCCTGCAGATGCAGGCGGTAGAAGGTGGCCGCATCGGCCCGCAGGCCCACGGCGCGCCGCAGGGGGCGCACCTCGGCGGCCCCGAGGGCGGACGCCTCCGCCGCCGCCGGTTCCTCCAGCCCCGGGGGCACCACGGCAATGACGTCGAAGCGGGAGGGGCTGGCCATCGCCCCATGCTGCTGGCTGGCGGTCCCCCTGTACGGGGATGCCCACTGCCGACGGCCGCGTCTGCGCTGGCAGGGAGGTGGCAGGATGAACGGGTTCGTCCTCGGACGAACTAGGTGATCCACACCAGTGTTTCGGACAGCGGTTCGATTCCGCTCAGCTCCATTCCCCCGACCCACCGCCCCGCAGGCGGTGTGTCATCCCGGGGCTGCAATGGTTTCGACGGGGCATGAGGAGGGTGACTGAAGCCTGCTCGGTAAGAGCGAACCCGTAACAGCGAACAACATCGTTCGTTTCTCCCGTCAAGCCGCCCCTGTGGCTGCCTGACACTCTTAACGGAGACGGGGTGAGGTCAGCCTTGTCACCCAAATGACCCATGGGGCCTGGAAGGGCCCTTCCCTTCTTCATCCGCTCGCTCCACGATCAGGCGTGGGAACGGCAGGCTGATGCCCAGCGCCCGGAACCGTTCCATCGCCGCCGCGGTCCCCACCCCCTGCACGTAGGCCTTCGGGGGCGTGGAGCGCCGACCTTGCTAGGACGAGGGTCTCCTGCGCATGACCGGCGATGAAACGCTGCCAGCTCCTCATCGTTCCGGCCGTCGCGGGGGTGGCCCCCGGCGTCGGTGCCGGTGGGGTGGGCGGTCCGGCGTCCGGCGCCGGGGTGTTGCCGGGGGCTGGATTCGGTGAGGCCGGAGCGGGCCTGGAGCGGGGGCCGGAGGCCAATCCCGGTGGTCTCGGCGGGCCCGCCTCCGGGGCCGGGGTTCGCCCCGGACTCGGCTACGGGGCGCCGGGCGCCGGGATGGTCCGGCGCTGACGAGGTGGGTTGGCCTGGTCGGGAAGCCTCAGTCGTCCAGCTCAATCTCCTTCGCGAAACGGGTGTCGCCGCGCTGGGAGTGCTCCACTTTCACCGTCATCCCCGGTCTGAGGTCGGCGAAGGTCTTCAAGCCATCGTCATAGTCCGTGGACGCATTGGTGAGCAGCGTCTGACCCTCGACGACAAAGGAGCGCCGGCCGGCATCGACCGACTGGATCTTGCCGTTCAGGGAATCGGAGGAATCGGCCAGCACCGGCGTGGCGACCGTGCCGAGCAGGAGGCTGGCCGCGAGGGCGTGAGGGACCAGGTTCATGGCTGCTTGTCGTCAAGGGACGGGGACCACTGGATCGTATGGATCTCTCCGCTGTGGTCGCTGAGGGCTTCGATGACCGGATGTGACTCACGCCCGATCCAGTCATGACTGGACATCGATCCGCCGACGCAGGACGCTGTCTACCGGGTCAGGGTTCCTCCGCCTTGATCAGCAGCCTGAGAAATGTCTTGGAGATGTCGAAACCCTCTTCAAACCTGAGACCTGAGTAGTGGGCACCCCTGAGCTGATTCATCCAGATCAGCTCGCCCCTGGCTTCAATGATCTCCTCGTCGCTGGGATCGTGGAAGCGGATCTGTGCGGGGGTTCCCATCGGAACCTGCTGAAAGCTGCGGATGCAGGCGCCGGAACGGCTCACATCCCAGAGATGGCCGGAGTAACAATGATCCTGAAAATACACCTCGACTTTGATGAGAATCTGAAAAAAGGGCGCTGAAAACTTGGGTTCTCGAGCGGGAAGTCTTGACTCCTTCATGTCCCTTGGGAGAGGAGATTGGCTTCGGGCGGGTTTCAGTGTTCTGCGGAAGTGGTTTAGAGACTCTACCAAAATTGCCCGTCTCGTCTACCTGGGATCACCAACTCACAGTGACAGTGGGCAGGCGGATTTCCGGGTGCTCTGCAGCACCCTCTCCGCCCTCAGGGGGTCCCCGTTCCAGGCGTCTTGGTGAAGCCGCTCCAGCGCTTCAGCTCCTGCAGGGTCTGCACACCCTCCACCTGGCTGGTGCCCAGAACCCAGGTGGGGTAGGCCTTGATGCCCGCGGCCTGGCAGCGTTCCCGGCCCTCGCTGGTCTTGTCGCACTCGACGTAGGGGAGCCGGTCTCCCGCCTGCTGGCCGAAGAGGCTCTTCTGGCGGAAGCAGGCCGGGCACCACCAGGCGCCGTAGAACACGGCCCCGATCCGTCGCAGGTGCTCCGTCAGCTCCAGCTGTTCGCCGCTGGAGGGTGCCAGGGCCTCCCCGAGGGTGGGGGTGGTGGAGCCGCCGGCCTGGCCGCCGTGGGCCGGGGGGCTGAAGCTCAGCAGGCCCCCGACCAGGGCGGACAGACTGCCCAGCAGCAGCAGCGCCGGGGCCGAAGACCGGCGGGTCGACCGGGGAGGGAAAGGGGGAAGCATCGGCGGGTCGTTGGGGTCGGAAATCTAGGTCGCCCCCCACAGCCGTACCCAGCTGCCACATCCCGCTGCCGTACGGGCTTCCGCCCTGCCCGGGTCTGTGAATTCAGCGGTGGGACTGGGACAATTTCCAGGTTCGACGGTGACGGGCGCCCTGGCGAAATGAGCGTGACGAGATGAGCGTGAATGGTTACCGTGACTATTTCAAGGTTCTGGGTGTTGAGAGGGGCACCGATGCCGATGGCATCAAGCGGGCCTTCCGCAAGCTCGCCCGCCAGTACCACCCGGATGTGAATCCCGGTGATGCGTCCGCCGAGGCCCGCTTCAAGGAGATCAGCGAGGCCTATGAAGTGCTCTCCGATCCCGAGAAGCGTCGTCGCTACGAGCAGTTCGGCCAGTACTGGAACCAGATGGGCGGCGGCGGTGGCGCCCCCGGCGTCGACGTCGACTTCGGCCGGTACGGCAACTTCGACGACTTCATCAACGATCTGCTGGGACGCTTCGGTGGCGGCGCAGCGGCCGGAGCCCCCGGCGGTTTCGGCTTCGGCAGCGGTTTCCCCGGTGGCTTCGGCTCCGGTTTCGGTGCTGCCGGCGCCGAGCGCTCCACCCAGGTGCAGCTCGATGCCGAAGCCACCATCAGCCTGCCGGTGGCGGATGCCTTCCGGGGCTGTGAGCGCACCCTCGCCGTCAATGAGGAGCGGGTGCAGGTGCGCATCCCCGCCGGCGTCAAGGATGGCAGCCGCCTGCGGCTGAAGGGCAAGGGCAACCTGCAGCCCGGCACGGGCCGCCGCGGCGATCTCTATCTCACCCTCAAGCTCCAGCCCCATCCCGTCTGGCGCCTCGATGGCGACCAGCTGCGGGCCGAGCTCCCCCTCAGCCTCGACGAACTGGCCCTGGGTGGGGAGGTGCGCGTCGCCACCCCCGATGGCGAGGCCACCATCCAGGTGCCCCCCGGCATGACCCTCGGCCGCAGCCTGCGGCTCAAGGGCAAGGGCTGGCCGGTGAAGGACCGCCGCGGCGATCTGCTGTTCACCCCGACCCTGAAGCTGCCCGACAGCCTCAGCCCCCGGGAGCGGGACCTGCTCGAGCAGCTGCGCCAGGCCCGCAGCGTCGACCCCCGCAAGGACTGGATCAGCTCCGCCCTGCTCTGAGCCCCGCGGCCCTTTGCGGTCCAAGCGCCGGAAGGGCTTTCCGTAGGATCCGGCCAGTCAGATCTGCCCCATGGAGCTCACCTATCGGCCCCGCCGGCTGCGTCGCACGCCGGCCCTGAGGGCCATGGTGCGGGAATTCCAGCTCAGTGCCGCCGATTTCATCTACCCGTTGTTCGTCCACGAGGGCGCGTCCAACGAGCCGATCGGCGCCATGCCCGGCGCCCAGCGCTGGAGCCTGGAGGGGCTGGTGGCGGAGGTGGGCCGGGCCTGGGATCTGGGCATCCGCTGCGTGGTGCTGTTCCCCAAGGTGGCCGACGGCCTCAAGACCGAGGACGGCAGCGAGTGCTTCAACGAGGGCGGCCTGATTCCCCGGGCGATCCGGCGCCTCAAGCAGGAGCATCCGGCCATGGCGATCATGACCGATGTGGCCCTCGATCCCTATTCCTGCGACGGCCATGACGGCATCGTCAGCAGCGAGGGGGTGGTGCTCAACGATGAGACCGTCACCCTGCTCTGCCGCCAGGCGGTGGCCCAGGCCCGGGCGGGGGCGGATCTGATCGGCCCCAGCGACATGATGGACGGCCGGGTGGGGGCGATCCGCGAGGCCCTCGACGAGGAGGGCTTCGAGCACGTCGGGATCATCAGCTACACCGCCAAGTACGCCTCCGCCTACTACGGCCCCTTCCGCGAGGCCCTCGATTCCGCCCCCCGGGCCGTGAGCACCAAGCCCATCCCCAAGGACAAGAGCACCTACCAGATGGATCCGGCCAACGGCCGCGAAGCCCTCACCGAAGCCCTGCTCGATGAGCAGGAGGGGGCCGACATCCTGATGGTGAAGCCTGGCCTGGCCTACCTGGACGTGATCCATCGCCTGCGGGGCGAGAGCGAGCTCCCCATCGCCGCCTACAACGTCAGCGGCGAGTACGCCATGGTCAAGGCCGCCGCCGAGCGGGGCTGGATCGACGAGCGGGCCGTGGTGCTGGAAACCCTGCTCTGCTTCAAGCGGGCCGGCGCCGACCTGATCCTCACCTACCACGCCTGCGACGCCGCCCAGTGGCTGCGCGACGGCTGAGCCGCACCGCTTGAATGGTGCGATGAACCGTCGTCGCCCCCTCCCATGACGCGTCTCGGCCACGTGGCGGTGCGGGTCCAGGACATGGAGCGTGCCAAGTGCTTCTACGAACAGCTCGGGCTCCGTCTCACGTGGGACGCCCAGGACTGGGCCTACATGCAGTCGCCCGCCAACGGCGACGGCATCGCCCTGCTCAGCCCCAGCTACACCGCCGCCGGCCCCCACTTCGCCTTCCACTTCAGCGATCGTGCCGAGGTGCAGGCCGTGCACGACCGGCTCGAGGCTGCCGGCCACCGGGTGGGTCCGGTGCACGACCACCGCGACGGCACCGCCTCCTTCTACCTGCAGGATCCGGAGGGCAACTGGCTGGAGATGCTCTACGAGCCCGCCGCCGGCATCCCCTCCAACGTGGGTGCTGACGCCATTCCCGCCCCCGCCTCCGTCGCACCGGCGGGGTGAGCGCACTCCCTGTGAGCGAGATCCACCAGGACACCCTGGAGCTGCTGGAGTGGCCCCGGCTGGCCGCCCACCTGGCCGGTTTCGCCGGCACCGCCGCCGGCCGCCGCCACTGCGCCGGCCTCGGCCTGCCCGACCATCCGGCCGAAAGCCGCCGCCTGCTGCTGGAGACCACCGAGCTGCTGGCCCTCGACGGCCTCTGCGAGGGGGGCCTGAGCCTGCAGGGGGCCGGGGACATCGCGGCCACGGTGGTCCTCTGCGCCAAGGGCGGCTGCGCCGGCGGTGAGGAGCTGCTGGCGCTGGCCGCCACCCTGGCGACGGCGCGGCGGCTGCGGCGCCAGATCGAAGACCCGGAGCTGCGTCCCGTCACCACGGCCCTGGTGGCCGAACTGCGCACCCTGCCGGAGCTGGAACAGCGGCTCCACTTCTGCCTGGAGGAGGGCGGCCGGGTGGCGGATCGGGCCAGCGGCCCCCTGGAGGCGGTGCGACGCCAGCTGCTGGCCCTGCGCGGCGAGCGGCGCGACCGGCTGCAGGAGCTGGTGCGCCGCTACGGCTCCCTGCTCCAGGACACGGTGGTGAGCGAGCGGGGCGGCCGGCCGGTGCTGGCGGTGAAGGCGGGGGCCGCCACCCAGGTGGGCGGCCTGGTGCACGACAGTTCCGCCTCCGGCAGCACGGTGTACGTGGAACCCCAGGCGGTGATCCCCCTGGGCAACCGCATCCGGGATGCCGAGGGCCAGGAGCGGGAGCTGGAGCGGCAGGTGCGCAGTGACCTCAGCGCCCTGGTGGGCGAGCAGGCCGACCCCCTCGACCACCTCCAGCGGGTGCTGGTGCGGATCGATGCGGGCCTGGCCCGGGCCCGCTACGGTCAGTGGCTGGGGGCGGTGCGGCCCGAGCTGGCCGAGGCGGCCGACGCCCCCTTCGAGCTCTGCGACCTGCGCCATCCCCTGCTGCTCTGGCAGGAGCGGCGTGAGGGCGGCCGGCCGGTGGTACCAGTGACCATCCGGGTGGGGCCGGAACTGCGGGTGGTGGCGATCACGGGCCCCAACACCGGCGGTAAGACCGTGACCCTCAAGAGCCTCGGGCTGGCGGCCCTGATGGCCCGCGCCGGCCTGTTCCTGCCCTGCGCCGGCACCCCCCGGCTGCCCTGGTGCGGCCAGGTGCTGGCCGACATCGGCGACGAGCAGTCGCTGCAGCAGAACCTCTCCACCTTCAGCGGCCACATCCGCCGCATCGCCCGCATCCTTGGGGCCCTGCCGCAAGGGGGGGCCTTGCCAGGGGGGGCGGCACTGCCCCAGGGGCCGGCGGCCCTGGTGCTGCTCGACGAGGTGGGGGCCGGCACCGATCCCACCGAGGGCAGCGCCCTGGCCGCCGCCCTGCTGCGCCACCTCGCCGACCGCGCCCGCCTCACCGTCGCCACCACCCACTTCGGCGAACTCAAGGCGCTCAAGTACGCCGATCCCCGCTTCGAGAATGCGTCGGTGGCCTTCGACGTGGAGACCCTCTCGCCCACCTACCGGCTGCAGTGGGGCATCCCCGGCCGCAGCAACGCCCTGGCGATCGCCTCCCGCCTCGGGCTCGACCCCGCCGTGCTGGCGGTGGCCGCCGCCCAGCTGGAGCCCGGCGGCGAGGGGGACGTCAACCGGGTGATCGAGGGGCTGGAGCAGGAGCGCCAGCGCCAGCAGGAGGCGGCCGAGGCGGCGGCGGCGCTGCTGGCCCGCACCGAGCTGCTGCACGAGGAACTGCTGCAGCGCTGGTCGCAGCAGAAGGAGCAGTCGGCGGAACTGCAGGAGCAGCGCCGCCAGCGGCTGGAGCTGTCGATCCGGGAGGGGCAGGGGGAGGTGCGGCGGCTGATCCGGCGGCTGCGCTCGGTGGGTCAGGAGGTGCGCGTCGGCGGGCGGGTCGCCGGGGAGACGGCCCGCCAGGCCGGGCAGCGGCTGCGGCACCTCGAGCAGCAGCACCGGCCCCTGCCGGAGCGGCGCGACCACGGCGGCTGGCGGCCCCGGGTCGGCGACCGCATCCGGCTGCTGGCCCTGGGCAAGGCCGCCGAGGTTCTGGCGATCTCCGACGACGGCAGCGAGCTCACCGTCCGCTGCGGCGTGCTGCGGCTGACGGTGGAACTGGCCGGCATCGAGGGGCTGCACGGCGAGAAGCCGGCGCCCCCCGAGCCGCCGCCCCAGGTGCGGATCCGCAGCCGCCGTTCCCCGGGCAGTCGCGGGCCCGAGGTGCGCACCGAGGGCAACACGGTGGACGTGCGCGGTCTGCGGGTGCACGAGGCCGAGGCGGCGGTGGAGGAGCGCCTGCGCGGCGCCAACGGGCCGGTGTGGGTGATCCACGGCATCGGCACCGGCAAGCTCAAGCGAGGCCTGCGGGAATGGCTCTCCGGCCTGCCCTGGGTGGAGCGGGTCAGCGATGCCGAGCAGGGGGATGGGGGCCCCGGCTGCAGCGTGATCTGGGTGAAGTAGGGCTCAGTGGCTGATGGCGGGCAGCTGGGGTTCCTGCCGCGGTGGCGGCTCGCTGGCCTCAGCCGGCAGCAGGGCCGCCCCGAGCCCGTCGAACAGGCGCCAGCCCGTGGGTTCGACGTCGAGATGCACGGTCTGGCCCACGGTCACGCTCTGGTCTGGGGTGGCCCGCACCAGCACCAGGTGGCTGCCCTCCAGCAGCCGGCAGGTGACCAGTTGCTCGTTGCCCAGGGCCTCGCAGTGGCTCACCTCCGCCGCCAGGTTGCGGTTGGTGGCCGGGGCCAGCCGCAGGTGCTCCGGCCGCAGGCCGCCGGTGATCCGGTGGCCGATCCAGTCGCCCAGCAGGTCGGCCATCGGACCCTCCACCGGGAAGCGCCGCCCCCCCAGCAGCAGCTGGGCGGAGCCGGCCACCTCCACCGGCAGCAGGTTCATCGCCGGGCTGCCGATGAACTGGGCCACGAACAGGTTGGACGGCCACTGGTACAGCTGCATCGGGGTGCCCAGCTGCTGCAGCCGACCCTCGTTGAGCACGGCGATGCGGTGGCCCATGGTCATCGCCTCCACCTGGTCGTGGGTGACGTACAGGGTGGTGGTGCCCAGGCGCCGCTGCAGCTCCACGATCTGGGTGCGGGTGCCGGTGCGCAGCTTGGCGTCCAGGTTGCTGAGGGGTTCATCCATCAGGAACACCGCCGGCTGGCGGGCGATGGCCCGGCCCAGCGCCACCCGCTGCTTCTGGCCGCCGGAGAGCTCCTTGGGCCGGCGCTCCAGCAGCGGCTCCAGCTCCAGGGTGGCGGCCACTTCGTCGATGCGGGCCGCGATGCGGCGCTCCCGTTCGGAGTCGATCCGCAGGGGGGCCGGGAGGCGACGGGTGGCCCGGTGCAGGCTGTCCTGCAGCTGCTGGGGCAGGCTGCGGTGGCGGCTGCGGCGCAGGCCGAAGCCGATGTTGTCGGCCACGCTGAGGTGGGGATAGAGCGCGTAGCTCTGGAACACCATCGCCACGTCGCGCTGGGCCGGCCGCAGCCGGCTCACGGGGCGTTCCCCGACGTAGATCTCGCCCGCGCTGGTGGCCTCCAGCCCCGCCAGCAGCCGCAGCAGGGTGCTCTTGCCGCAGCCCGAAGGGCCCACCAGCACGAGGAATTCACCGTCCTGGATGTGCAGGTCGAGCTGGCGCAGCACCTCCACCGGGCTGCCGCCGCGACGGGGCGGGTAGGTCTTGCCGACCTTCTCGAAGCGGACCTCGGCCAAACCAGGGGTGCAACCGGGGGATCCTAGGGTTGTTCCTCATCCGAGCCCCGGCCGAACCCCTTCCTTGCAGTTCATCGATCAGGCCCGCATCGCCGTGCGCGCCGGCCGCGGCGGCGACGGCATCGTGGCCTTCCGTCGTGAGAAGTACGTCCCCGCCGGCGGGCCCTCCGGTGGCGACGGGGGCCGCGGCGGTGACGTGCTCCTCGTAGCCGATGCCAACCTCCAGACCCTGCTGGATTTCAAGTACCGGCGCCTGTTCGCCGCCGACGATGGCCGCCGCGGCGGGCCGAACCGCTCCACCGGGGCCAGCGCCTCCACCCTGACGATCCGGGTGCCCTGCGGCACGGAGGTGCGCGACTGCCGCACCGGCATCCTGCTGGGGGATCTCACCAACGCCGGCGAGGAGCTGCTGGTGGCGGCCGGAGGCCGGGGGGGCCTGGGCAATGCCCACTACCTCAGCAACCGCAACCGGGCGCCGGAGAAGTTCACCGAGGGCAAGGAGGGGGAGGAATGGCTGCTGCAGCTGGAGCTCAAGCTGCTGGCCGAGGTGGGGATCATCGGCCTGCCCAATGCCGGCAAGAGCACCCTGATCGCCGTGCTCTCGGCGGCCCGGCCCAAGATCGCCGACTACCCCTTCACCACCCTGGTGCCCAACCTGGGGGTGGTGCGGCGCCCGAGCGGTGACGGCACCGTCTTCGCCGACATCCCCGGCCTGATCGCGGGGGCGGCGCGCGGCGCCGGCCTGGGCCATGACTTCCTGCGCCACATCGAGCGCACCCGGCTGCTGCTGCATCTGGTCGATGCGGGGGCGGAGGATGTGCTGGCTGATCTGCGGGTGGTGGAGGAGGAGCTGGCCGCCTACGGCCACGGCCTCAGCGAACGCCCCCGCCTGGTGGTCCTCAACAAGATGGAGCTCCGTGACGCCGCCGAACTCCAGGAGCTGGTGGCCGCCGTCGGGGCCCACACCGGCGAGCCCCCCCTGGTGATCTCGGCGGCGGCTTCTCAGGGCCTCGATGCCCTGCTGTCCGCGGTGTGGGCGCAACTGGGCATCGCCTGAGACCTGATCAGACCGCCACGAGGGCAGCCCCTGTCAGCGGGGGCCATCCGTCAGCGTCGAGGGATCAGTCGTCGTAGACGCGGCACTCGGGAGCTTCGGGGTTGAGGTCGCAGTAGACCTCCAGGGGGCTGGGGTCGTGGTTGTCCTCGGGGTGGTGCTCCTTGTACTCGTTGAGGGCCTTGAGCTCCTCCTCGAGATGGCGCACCTTGCCGAGATTGCCGTCGGCCTTGGCCGATTCGATCTCGACTTTGTCCTTCTCGATGTGATCGTCGATCGTCTTCATGCAAAAACCGGCCGGCACGGGTCGGAACTCACCGCAGACACCATACGGTCGTGGCCAGGGGATCGCCGTCTCCTGTGGGTCTCCCCACACCCCCCGGCCGCCTGCCTGACCATTGCAAACCCGGCGCCGGCGGCTGCGGTGGAGGCTCCTCCGTGGCTAGCAGCGGAATGGACAGTGCCCCGGTTGGCCCATGACACGCATCAGCAAGCGGCGGGAACGGCATTTCATCGACGAGCACGGGCGACTCTTCTGGATCAACGGTCCCGAAACCCACTGCTACCTCTCGGAGCAGCGCCAGTGGCGCCGGGGCCTCGGCTTCGAGGAGGTGCTGATCTGGAAACAGTGCGCCCCCAGCGGACTCGTCAGCCAGCGCTTCGCCAGCGTCCAGGCGGCCCTGGAGGCCTTCCAGGCCGACGCGGTGCAGTGGTATCAGGATCTCTACCTGCGCCGCATGGGGGACCAGATGGCGGCCCACCGCAGCGTCGACGACTACAAGCCCACGGCGATGCAGCAGGCCGAAGCCAGGGGCGCCCGGGTGCAGCGCCAGCCCTGGCTGCTGCCCGAGCCCGCCGGGCCGGTCTGTGGCCTGCCCCCCCGGATCGCCGAGGGGGCGGGACTGCTGGAGGTGCCCCACCCCCACCGCCGCCGCCGCTCAGGCTGCCAGCTCGCTGAGCGTTAGCCAGCGCTCCTCGGCTGCGGCGATCCGCTCCACCAGGGCCGCCAGCTCGTGGGTCAGGGCCTCCAGCCGGGCGTAGTCCGGGCCGCTGGGGGCCGCCAGGTGCTGCTCCAGCTCCCGGCGACGCTGCTCGAACTCCGGCAGCTCGCTCTCGAGGCGCTCCAGCTCCCGGGCCTCCTTGAAGCTGCGCCGCCGGGGTCCGGCCGCCGCCACCTTGGCCGCTGGCGTCGACCGCCTGGCGGCCTCCGGGGCGGTGGCAGTGCCGGCGGCAGCCCCGGGGGCGGTGGCTGGGGTGGGGGCCTGGGCCCGCCGCTCCAGCCAGCTGCTGTAGTTGCCCTCGAACCGCTCCAGCCGGCCCGCCTCGAAGTGGAACAGGCGGTCGACGGTGCGGTCCAGGAACCAGCGGTCGTGGGAGACCACCACCACACAGCCCCGGAAATCCTCGAGGAAGTCCTCCAGCACGCTCAGGGTGTGCACGTCGAGGTCGTTGGTGGGTTCATCCAGCAACAGCACGTTGGGGGCCTCGATCAGCAGCCGGCAGAGGTGCAGGCGCCGGCGCTCGCCCCCGGAGAGCTTGGCCACCGGCTGGTGCTGCTGGGCGGGGGGAAACAGGAACCGCTCCAGCAGCTGGGAGGCCGTCAGCTCCACCCCGTCCACCTGCACCCGGCTGGCGGCCTCCTGCACCACCTCGATCACCTTGCGCTTGCCGTCCCTGGCCAGCAGCACGTCGCTGTGCTGGTCGAAGTAGGCCAGCTTCACCGTCGCCCCCAGCTCCAGCAGGCCTTCGCTGGGGGGGCGGCGGCCGGCGATCACCTCCAGCAGGCTGGATTTGCCGGCCCCGTTGGGCCCGATGATCCCCACCCGGTCCTCGGGGCTGAAGTCGTAGCTGAAGTCCCGCAGCAGGGTGCGATCCCCCACGGCCACCGCCAGGCCCTCGGCAGTGATCGCCCGCTTGCCGATGCGCCGGGCGGTGGCGGCCATCGCCAGGCTGGTTCGCCCCTGGCGGGCGGGGGCCTCCAGCAGGGCATCGATGCGCTGCAGCCGGGCCTTCTGCTTGGTGCTGCGGGCCTTGGGGCCCTGGCGCATCCAGGCCAGCTCCCGCCGCAGGGTTCCACGCAGTTTGGCGGCGGTGGAGGCTTCGGCCTCCTCCTCGGCCGCCTTCAGGGCCAGGTAGGTGCCGTAGTTGCCCTCGTAGGGGCGGGCTTCGCCCCGATCCACCGCCACGATCCTCTTGGTGACGCGATCGAGCAGGTAGCGGTCGTGGGTGACGAGCACCAGGGCGCCGGCGAAGCGATCCATGTAGCTCTGCAGCCACTCGACCCCCTCGGCATCGAGGTGGTTGGTGGGTTCGTCCAGGAGCAGCACCTCCGGTTCGGCCACCAGGGCCGCCGCCAGGGCGACGCGGCGCCGGTTGCCGCCGGAGAGTTCGCCGATCGTCCGCTCCTGGTGAGCCGCGTCGATGCCCAGGCGCTCCAGCACCTCGCGGCAGCGACGCTCCAGATCCCAGGCCTGGCAGCTGTCCATGCGGTGCTGTAGGGCGCTGAGGCGGGCCAGCAACGGGCCCTCCTCCGCCCCACTCGCCAGCTGGTGGCTCACCCCGGCGTGCTCGCGCAGCAGGGCCATGGCCTCCCCGTCCCCGGCGAACACCTGCTCCAGCACGGTCAGGGCCGGATCCAGCCGGGGCTCCTGGTCGAGCAGCACCACCCGGGTGCGGGCGTGGCAGCGGCGCTCGCCGCGATCCAGCGGTTCGAGGCCCGCCAGCACCCGCAGCAGGGTGCTCTTGCCGGCGCCGTTGGGGCCGATCAGCCCCAGCCGGGCCCGCTCACCCACGTGCAGATCGAGGTCGGCGAACAGGCTGCGCAGGCCGAAGTCCTTGGCGGCCCCCACCAGGCTGATCAGGCTCATGGGGCTTCGACGGACGGGCCCGGCCCCCGGCGCTGCTGCTCCAGGTGGGCGAAGACGCTCTTGTCGCCCACGTCCGCCGCCGCCGGCATCGGGAACTTGCGCAGGCAGAGCACCAGCAGCAGCAGGGCCTCGGCGGCCAGAAGGCTGGCGGTGGTGGCCGGGCTCAGCACGCCGGCCAGGCGGCCGAGCAGGGCCAGGGGCAGCAGCAGGGTGACGCCGATCGCCTCCGGGCGCTGGAAGCAGAAGAACTCCTTGAAACCGATGCCGGCCAGGGCGGCGAAGAATGGCCCCACCGCCAGGATCCAGAGGGGCTGGTCCACCAGGGCGGGGAGCATCCGCTCCGGCCCGGCCCGCAGGGCCAGCAACGCTCCGCCCAGGCAGCCCGCCAGCCAGAACAGCTGCAGAGCGCGGTGCAGGGGGCGCAGGTAGATGTGGATCCAGCGGAGGGCCAGGCCCAGTCCGGCCGCCATCACCAGCAGCCAGGGCCAGAGCAGGTCGGGGCCCAGCTGGCGCCACTGGGCCAGCAGGGCCAGCTGGCCCAGGGCGACGGCCGTGAGGGCCAGCCGGTAGCCGAGCACCTCGCGGCGGTCGTCGGCGGTGATCGTGAAGCGGCCGTACACCCCCTCGAAGACGGGGTCGGCGCCGTCCGGGGTGGCCAGGGTGCTGCTCATCGGGAGGGGGCGCCGGGGGCGGCCGGGGGCGGGCTGCCTACCAGTGTGGCCAGGTCCGGTCCCGCCGGGACGATGCCGGAGGGGTGCAGGGGGAACAGGGCCCCGAAGTAGTCGCTGCGCCAGGCGTCCGGGAAGCAGGTGGCGGCGACCCCCTCGAGACCGTGGAAGCGGCGCCGCCAGTCCCACAGCCGGGGCAGTTGCCAGAGGGGCCGGCGGCTGCAGCCGAACAGGGGGGCGTAGACCAGCTCCATGCGGATCAGGGTGGGGAACAGCACCACGTCCGCCAGGCTGGGTTGGGCTCCGCCGCAGAGCCAGCCGCCGCCGCTCTCCCCCCGTGCGGCGAGGGCCGCCTCGACCGCCTCCAGCGTGTCGAACAGGGCCCTCTCGGCCTCGTCGTAGGCCGCCTGGTTGCGGGCGAAGCCACAGCGGTAAACCCCGTCGTTGACATCCCCCTGCAGGCGCTCCCGCCAGGCGGCGATCGCCGGGAGGCCGTCCGCCGGCGCCAGGTCAGGAGCCCCGGGCGCAGCGGGCCAGGCGTTGAGCAGCTCGATCAGGCGGGCGCTCTCGTTCACCAGGATCGTCCCCGTCCGCCGCGAATAGAGGGCCGGCACGGTGGCCCGTGCGCGGGGATCGGCGCCGCAGCGGCGGTAGAGCTCGAGCAGGGTGCCGCAACCTTCGAAGAGCTCGCTGAATCGCCAGCGGCCGGCGTCCGGATCGGGAACCACCACCACCGTGTCGATCATCGGGGCCAGGCCCCGCAGGCTCCAGGTGATCCAGGCCCGGTGGGCCCAGGGGCAGCTGCGGCCCACGATCAGCACGTGGCCGCCGGCCTCGGCGGCGTTCTCCGGCACCGGCGGCAGGGCGGTGAAGGCCCCGGCCGGCCGGCGGTAGCGCCCCTGGCCGTCGGCGGGGCCGAGCCCGCCCATCAGCAGGCGCCACTGGCACTGCCAGAGCTGCCGGGCGGAGCGCACCAGGGTGGCGGGCGGGGCCATGGTCATCACGGTGTCCTGCCCTGACTCTGCGCCAGGCTGGGGCCCTGTGAGCGAGCAGGCGATGGTGGTGGGCCGGGTGATGGTAGTGGGGGGCACCCACGGCAACGAACGCAACGCGCCCTGGCTGCTGGAGGCCTGGCGGCGGCACCCGGCGCTGCTGCGCAGCAGTGGCCTCGCCCTGGAGCTGGTGCTGGGCAACCCCGCCGCCCATGCGACCGGGGTGCGCTACCTCGATCGCGACCTCAACCGCAGCTTCGTGCCGGAGCTCCTCGGTGCCCCCGAGCCGGGGGACCGGGAACTGGAGCGGGCCCGGGAGCTGCTGGCCCGCCACGGGCCCGGCGGCAGCGCCCCCTGCCTGGTGGCCCTCGACCTGCACAGCACCACGGCCGCCATGGGCAACAGCCTGGTGGTCTACGGCCGGCGGCCGGCCGATCTGGCCCTGGCGGCGGGCGTGCAGCAGCGCCTGGGCCTGCCGATCTACCTGCATGAGCAGGACCGGGCCCAGACCGGCTACCTGGTGGAGCGCTGGCCCTGCGGGCTGGTGGTGGAGGTGGGTCCGGTGCCCCAGGGCGTGATCCAGGAACCGATCTGCCGGCAGAGCCAGCTGGCCCTGGAGGCGGCCCTGGAGGTGCTGGCGGCGGCCCGCATCGGAGCCCTGCGCCAGCCCGACCGGCTGGTGGTGCACCGGCACCTGGGAAGCCTCGATCTCCCCCGCCATGGGGACGGCTCCCCGGCGGCGGTGGTGCATCCCCAGCGCCAGAACCGCGACTGGCAGCCGATCGCCGCCGGTGATCCCCTGTTCCTGACGGCCGAGGGCGCCACGATTCCCTTCCACCCGCGGGAGGACCGGGAGGACGGGCCCGTCTGGGCGGTGTTCATCAACGAGGCGGCCTACGGTGAGAAGGGCATCGCCCTGAGCCTCGCCCGCCGGGAGTCCTGGCCGGTGGAGCCGGGCTGGGGCCACGCGCTCCAGGACCTGGCCCGGGGCCTTCAGAGCCCAGGCTGAGCCTGGGGCTGGCCGGCGGGGGCGGGCTGGGAGCGGGGCGGACCGTTGTAGACGACGCTCAGGACGCTGCGACCATCCGGGGCGACCAGGATCTCGCTCTCCAAGGTCGGGGGCAGGCCGAGCTGAACCCAGCCGGGGACGCCGCCGTAGAAGCGGAACAGGAAGCCCTCGGCATCGGCGCGGACCAGGCAGTTGCCGCCGCTGCGCTCGTACATGCAGGCGGCGGGCCGGTAGACCCCGAGGCCGCCGTTGATCACCTCGGCCCGCATCCGGGCCAGGTTCGCGGCGCGGCCCCGCTGGAAGGCCTGCTCCTGGGTCATCTGGGCCCGGGCCGGGGAGGTGCCCACCAGGGGGACGGCCAGCAGCAGGGCCAGGCAGCCCAGCAGGGACCGCAGGGAAGGGGAGGTCATGGTCATCCGCAGACGAGGGTGGTCTGTTCCTTGGTGCAGGGGAGGTCGGTCTTGCTGCCGTCGGCCCAGTAGATGCGCAGCCGGTCGTCCTCGGTGTCGGTGCGCAGGGTCAGCGACTTGACCACGCCGGCCGGGGGCTTGCCGGCCGGATCGGCGGTGTCGGGACGCAGGTCGGCCTTGTTGAGCCGCTGCTCGAGCTGCTGGATCTTGAGTTCGAGCTGGTCGATGCGGCGGCTCTCGGGATTGGGCAGGCCCTGGCAACCGGCCGCCATCAGGGGGAGCAGCAGCAGGGCGGGCAACGGCCCGCGCAGGCGCCAACGGGGTGGCTGGGGAGGAAGCGACGAACGCGAGACCATCGGCGGCAGGGCGGGATGACCGGAGCACCTCACCTCCTAGCAGCGGCAGGGGGGCCAGACCAGGCGGGAAGCTCAGCCTTTCTTCATGAACGCCACCTCACACGCCGCAATGGTCTGTTACATTGCCTTCAGGCGATCCGTCGCCCTTCCTTACGCCCACGGCCGGCGCGCCAGCGCTTCCGCCCGAAGGCACTCTTTCATGCACTCATGACCGCCACTCTCCAGCAGCGCTCCGGCGCTTCGGTGTGGAACCAGTTCTGTGAGTGGGTCACCTCCACCAACAACCGCCTCTACGTCGGTTGGTTCGGTGTGCTGATGATCCCCACCCTGCTGGCCGCCACCATCTGCTTCATCGTCGCCTT
>CALRMW020000014.1:0-87574 GCA_943369315.1 Synechococcus sp. UW140 | reverse complement strand
AACGGTCTGGCCGACGGCATGGCCCCCCGCACCGTGATCTTCGGCGGCAAGGCGGCTCCCGGCTATGCCATGGCCAAGCTGATCATCCGCTTCATCAACGGCATCGCCGACGTCGTCAACGCCGACCCCGACATGGACGGCCGCCTGCGCGTCATCTTCCTCGCCGACTACAACGTCAAGCTCGGCGAGCGCGTCTACCCCGCCGCCGACCTCTCCGAGCAGATCTCCACCGCCGGCCTCGAGGCCTCCGGCACCGGCAACATGAAATTCATGATGAACGGCGCCCTCACCATCGGCACCCTCGATGGCGCCAACGTCGAGATCCGTGAGCAGGTCGGCGACGACAACTTCTTCCTCTTCGGGCGCACCACCGAGGGCATCGCCGAACTCAGGGAGCAGGGCTACCGGCCCTGGGAGCTGATCGGCTCCACCCCGGAGCTGCCGGAGGTGCTGCATCTGATCGAGAGCGGCCACTTCAGCAACGGCGACAAGGAGTTGTTCCGACCTCTGCTGGAGAATCTCACCGGCCGCGATCCCTTCTTCGTGCTGGCCGACTTCGAGGCCTACCTGAAGGCCCAGCAGGCCGTGAGCGAGGCCTGGAGCGACCGCCCGCGCTGGAACCGGATGTCGCTGCTGAATACGGCCCGCAGCGGCCTGTTCTCCTCGGATCGCTCGATCCGGGAGTACTGCGAGCGGATCTGGCAGGCGGAGGAGTTCCCCGTGACCATCACCTGCGAGATCGACGAGGCCCCGGCCAAGGGCCGCCGGCTGCCGGCCACGCCGTGAGGGTGGCGCCCTGAGGGCGGCCTGAAACGAGCCGGTCCGCGTCAGCCGCCCCGGTGATCGGGCAGGTCGGGCGTCTGGTGCAGCAGCCGGTTGAGGCGCAGCCGGTCGGCGTTGAGGGGGTCGGGGGCCAGTTCACCGGCCACTTCCCGGAAGGTCTGCTCCACGGGCTCGGGCACCCTCACGTCGAAGATGCGCTCCATCAGGGCTTCGATGGAGAAGAGGTGGGCGTTGATGTTCTCCAGATCGGCCATGGCCTGCTGGATCGCCTCGTTTTCGGGGGGCGCGTCGGAGGTGGCCTCGGCCGATACGCTCTCGGGAGCCGCGGGGGTGGGTGGCGTGTCGCCATCACCGTGCTGCTTCTGGAGCTCCTCCAGCACCCGGCCGGCGAGGGTGCGGAACGACTGCAGCGCCGCCCAGTTGAGCTCCTGCTGCTGACGCAGGCTGGGATTTTCGCGGATCAGCCGGTCGTGTTCCCGATAGAACCGCTGGCAATCAGGACATTGGCAGGGCTCTTCTGGCACCGCGTCCCTTCTTTCATTCAATGGTCATCATGGCACCGACCGGGAGCAGCGGGGCAAAGTGCAGCCACGGCGCCGAAGCGCTCAGGCGGCCATCGGGTCCTGATCGGGATGGTCCCCCGCCTCATGGAGCAGCGGCAGGGGAATCTCGATCGAACTCACAACCTGGATGACGTCGCGCAGGCGCATCGAATCGGCGAACCAGCCCATGGCCTGCTCCACGTCGCCACGGCGCTCGGCATCGCCGGCCTGCTCCTCATGGGCATCGGCCAGCAGGGCCAGCCAGCAGAGGCAGCGGGCCTGGACCACGGAGAGATCGAGATCATCGGGGTGGCTGTGGGCGATGGATTCGCTCTCCTGTTGCACCAGCAACCGCAGGCGCAGGTCGTGAAGCTGGGTCATCCACTGCTGACGACTGAGCCCACGCTAGCGGGAGCGTCCGCTTTGGGAAACCCACCAGCGGCAGCGCTCGTTACGGGACAGGCCGGGCGTCAGTTGCCGGCGTAGGCGATGCCGGCCTCCACCTCAGCGATCGCCTGATTCACCAGGGTGATCGCCCGCTCGCGGTGCCCTCCTTTATTAGGAGCGGCCATCTGCAGGGACGACCGGGCGCTGAACAGCGCATTCAGGGCATTCTGCATGTTGGGCTGCTGGGCCACGGCGGCGCCCGAGGCGACGACCGCACCGGCGAGGAAGGCGGCGGGGGTGGCCAGCCAGGGGGAGCGCAGGGGACGGGGGGCCATGACCTTAAGCAAGTCTCAAGAAAATCTAGGCCGACCGGGGGAACGGGGCTGGCGGGACTCGAACCCACGACCTACGGTTTAGGAAACCGTCGCTCTATCCGGCTGAGCTACAGCCCCTTGCGATCAATTATGAAGGTTGCCGGGACAGGGGGCGGCCACCCCTCGCCCCCAGGCTGGGCCGAGGGCGCTCCGGTCGGCGCTGTGAGCTCCGGTGACCGACTGGCTCCGAACGGCAGCAGCCGGGACCGGATTTCGTGATGACGATCATGGGCCGGCCGATTCTGCAAAAGGGGTGAGAGGTGGTGGCATTCGGGCGGCACAACTCCTCTCCCCCTGCCCACCATGCTTTCGCTCTGACCGCCTCGAGGCCTCGGGCTGCGCTCAGCGCAAGCCTCGCTGCTTCACTGATGGCTGCCACACCGGCACAGGCCAACACCCAGGCCCTCTCCGGCAACCAGTCACCCGTGGCGTCGAAGGCACCAACCCACCCTGGCGGCCATCAACAACTGCACGGCGGGCACATACCAGTTCGCCCAGACGATGACCGTCTACGACGCCCTGACCTCGGCCATCGGTGCGGCCATCCCCGCTTGGACCAAGAGCCTCGTGGCCTCGGCTGGACGGGAGCTTGACCTCACCGTCACCACCACCCAAGCTGGTACTCCGGTCGTCAACATCGATGGCCCGAAGTCTTTCGTTAATGCTGTTCAGCCTGTTTCGACTGACTTCGTCTCCAAGCTCGTTGTCAACATGCTCCCCAACAGCTTGGTGACCGGTATGAACGACACCGTCATACAGAAGTTCGACCCCGAGTCCGTCCCTGGCCCCCTTCCCATCCTGGGCGCCGCCGCCTTCGGCTTCTCCCGCAAACTGCACAGCCGCATCAAGATGACCGTCTGGGCCCGTCTCCCTTTGGTTTGTACCGACCCCACTTCGGTGGGCTTTTGGGGCTGATTCATGGTCAGGACATCGTTCTGGCTGCAAGGAGGTCACCGTCAGGCAGGAGGCCTCCCGAGGGCTCTCCGTCGTGGGAATCGTCTCCATCGGCCTGGGTCTCGTCGTGCTGGTGCTCAGTTCCCTGCCGGTGCGCCTGATGGACACGGTCAGGCAGTTGCCGTTCTCCGGCGCACTCACGGCGGGGGGTTTCTCGCTCCTGATCGGCACGCTGCTGGTCTGCACGGCCTGTGCCTTGCCGGTCTCGCCCCCACCCATCCACGCCAACGTGAAGTTGTTGCGAGGAATCTGCACCTGGGAGGCGGTTCGCTACCTCGCACTGATACCGATTCAGCTCTATGCCGGCATGCGGGTGCTGCAGCAGCATGCGGGCGAGGAGGGTCGAACGCAGGCGAGCTGGAGCATGGCGCCCTTCTCGTGCGACTGCCCCAGCCCATCAACCTTCCGGCCAAGCTTGACCAGCCGTTCAACAAGTTCAACGAGCTGATCGTTGCCGAATCGGATTCCCGCTTCAACGCCCTCGCCGATCAGACCGACCAGGCCCGCTCCAGACGCCTGCAGGGCTTGATCGGCGAACCGGCCATCAACACCCTCAAGGCGCTGCTGGTCGCCGCCGGATTCGCGGCCTTCGCCCAGGGGCGCGACGGCGGTCCGAGCCTGCTCGACAAGGCGCTCGGGGTGAACGGCAACAAGCCCCGCCGCCGCGGTCGCCTGCCGTGAAGACCCGGGGGTCGCTGCCTACAGTGGTCCAGGAAAGCAGGCGAGGTGATCGCGATCGGTGCGGTAAGGGCCTTCGGGTCACCGCCGCGGCCGGTTGAGGAAAGTCCGGGCTCCCCAATGGCCAGGCCTGCTGGGTAACGCCCAGTGCGGGTGACCGTGAGGACAGTGCCACAGAAACACACCGCCGATGGCCCGGGCTTGTCCCGTGCACAGGCAAGGGTGCAAAGGTGCGGTAAGAGCGCACCAGCGGCATCGAGAGGTGCCGGCTCGGTAAACCCCGGCTGGGAGCAAGGCCCAGGGACAGCGGTTGGCCATCTTCCCCGTCCCGATTCCCATGCGCCGCTCGAGGCCGCCGGTGACGGCGGTCCCAGACAGATGATCACCCCCCCTGCCGGCGGCGTGCCGCCGGCAGGGGAGAACAGAACCCGGCTTACGTCCTGCTTTCCCCTTTTGCCCCGCGATGACTCCCCAGCGCCGCCAGCAGATCCTGGCCTTTCTGGAGAGCCTCGGCTTCGGCGCCGCCTCCGGCCTGCTGCCCCCGGATCCGGCCGCCGCGGACGCCGCCTTGGACACCCTGGATGAGGCCCTCACCCACAGCTCCACCGGCCTCCCCCGCCACCACGACCGCCTCGAGTTCCTCGGCGACGCGGTCCTCCGGCTGGCGGCCGCCGAGTTCCTGCACCGGGACCATCCCTCCCTGGGCGTGGGCGACACCTCCGCCCTGCGGGGCCAGCTCGTGTCCGACCGCTGGCTCAGCGAGCTGGCCCGCACCATCGCCCTGGAGCCGGTGCTGCTCCTGGGACCGATGGCCGCCGGGGACCGGGCCGGCCGCTCGACCGTGCTGGCCGAATGCGCCGAGGCCCTGGTGGGCGCCATCTACACGGTGGGGGGCGGTCCCCAGGGCGGCCTGGTGGCCGTGCAGCGCTGGCTGACCCCCCACTGGCAGGTGAGCGCCGCCGAACTGCTGGCCGACCCCGCGCGCCACAACTGGAAGTCGGTGCTGCAGGAATGGAGCCAGGGCCAGGGGAAGGGCCTGCCCACCTACCGCAGCCACGAGCGCAGCCGGGTGCATGGGGATCCGGAACGCTTCGAATGCCGGGTGGAAGTGGCTGACCTCAGCGGCGAGGGCCGGGGCCGCTCCCGCCGGGAGGCAGAGCAGCAGGCCGCAAGGGCGGCGCTGGCGGCGCTGGCGCTCAGGCCTGCTCCAGAGTGCTGAGCGGCACGGTCACCAGCTTGTCCCAGTTGCCGCCCTCGAACAGCACCGCGGCCATGGCCCCGCTGATGCGCTGCACAAAGCCCTGGTAGCCGTTGTAGATCGAGCGGGGGTCGCGCACCACCACGGTGGAACCGGGCAGGATCGGGCTGCTGGCCATGGCGGATGCCCTGGAGGGGACCATCAAGTGGGGCCATTATCGATGCCGAAGCTCCCCGATGGAGCCCCCGACAGGTTCCCGCGGGCACCGCACAGCCCCGTGACGCGATGATGCGCCGCGACGGGAGTGATCAGGCCGTGGCCGACACCAGTAACGAGGGGCAAGGGGCCGACCCGGGCGAGCTGATGGCCGTCGGGCGGGTCGTGGCGGCCCAGGGCATGGGCGGCGACGTCCGCCTGCTGCCCCTGAGCGACTTCCCCGAGCGCTTCACCCGGCCCGGCCCCCGCTGGCTGCAGGCCCCCGGGGGCGCCCCCCGGCCGGTGCGACTGCTGGCCGGCAGGCCCGTGCCGGGCAAGAGCCTGTTCGTGCTGCGCCTGGAGGGCATCGGCGACCGCACCGCCGCCGAAGGCCTGGTGGGCCAGCACCTCATGGTGCCGGCTGCCGACCGACCCACCCTGGAGCCGGGGGAGTTCCACCTCCTCGATCTGGTGGGGCTCCAGGTGCGGCTGCTGCCGGATTCCCAGGCCCCGATCGGCACCGTGACCGACCTGATCCACGGGGGCAACGATCTGCTGGAGGTGGAGCTCAGCGACGGCGGCCGGCGGCTGCTGATCCCCTTCGTGGAGGCGATCGTGCCGGAGGTGAACCTGGCGGAGGGCTGGATCGGCCTGACGCCGCCACCGGGCCTGCTGGACCTCTGAGCAGGGCCTCTGAGCAGGGCCTCTTCGCCGGCCCCGTTCCCCGGAACGCTGACGGGCGGGACCGGCTCCGGTTGAATGGGCCCGTGTGATGGTCCTGCGGGACAGCTGCCGCCCCCATGGCTACCCCCTCCCTGGTCCCGGTGATCCTCTGCGGCGGCACCGGGACCCGCCTCTGGCCCCTCTCCCGGGCCAGCTATCCGAAGCAGTACTGGCCCCTGGCCGGCACCAGCGAGGAAACCCTCCTCCAGCAGACCCACCAGCGCCTCCAGGGGCTGCCGGACCTGGCACCGCCGTTGCTGATCTGCAACGAGGACCATCGCTTCATCGTGGCCGTGCAGATGCGCCAGATCGGCGTCGAGCCGGCGGCGATCCTGCTGGAGCCGGTGGGACGCAACACCGCCCCGGCGGTGGCGGTGGCGGCCCTGCAGGCCACCGCCCGCGGTGAGGATCCGCTGCTGCTGATCCTGGCGGCCGACCACGTCATCCGCCGGGCCGCCGACTTCCGCGCCACCGTGGCCGCCGGCATGGCCGCCGCCACCGCCGGACAGCTGGTCAGCTTCGGCATCGTGCCCACCAGCCCCGAGACGGGCTATGGCTACATCGAGGCCGCCGAACCCCTGGCCGCCACGCCCGTGCCGATCGCCCGCTTCGTGGAGAAGCCCGACCGCGCCACCGCCGAGGCGTTCCTGGCCACCGGCCGCTTCACCTGGAACAGCGGCATGTTCCTGTTCCGCGCCAGCGCCATCCTGGCGGAGCTGGATCGCTTCGTTCCCGAGGTGGTGAGCGCCTGCCGCACCGCCCTGGAGCACGACAGCGCCGACCTGGAGTTCCTGCGGCTGGAGCGGGAGGCCTTCGCCAACGGCCCCAGCATCGCCATCGACGTGGCGGTGATGGAGCGGACCGACCGGGGCGTGGTGCTGCCCCTCGATGCCGACTGGAGCGACGTGGGCAGCTGGGCGGCCCTCTGGGAGACCTCGGAGCAGGACCCGGAAGGCAACGTGCTGCGGGGCCGCGTGATCAGCGAGGGCAGCCGCAACTGCTACCTGCGCAGCGAGCACCGCCTGGTGGTGGGGCTGGGGGTGGAGGATCTGGTGGTGGTCGAGACCGACGACGTGGTGCTCGTGGCCCACCGCGACCGCGCCCAGGAGGTGAAGGGCATCGTCGGCCGGCTGGAGCGGGACGGGGCCCCCGAGAGCCGCGCCCACCGCCGCATCTACCGCCCCTGGGGCCATTACGACGGGGTGGTGGAAGGGGAGCGCTGGCAGGTCAAGAAGATCTCGGTGAAGCCCGGCGCCAGCCTGTCCCTGCAGATGCACCACCACCGGGCCGAGCACTGGGTGGTGGTGCGGGGCACCGCCGTGGTGGAGAAGGACGGGGTGGAGGAGCTGGTGGGCGAGAACCAGAGCACCTACATCCCCCTCGGCGCCCGGCACCGCCTGACCAACCCCGGCAAGATCCCCATGGAGCTGATCGAAGTGCAGAGCGGCCCCTACCTGGGTGAAGACGACATCGTCCGCTTCGACGATCGCTACGGGCGTAGTGACGCCCCGGCCCTGCCAGAGCCCCTGAGCCCGCCTTGAGGGCGCCGGCCTGCGGCGGGCGAGCCCGCTGCGCGGGCAACGCCGCCTTGGGTCGGCGCCCTCAAGGCGGCCAGGGCTGGCAGGGGCTGGCGGGGTGAGGGAGGCCATGGATGGCTCTCGAGCCCTCTCCCCCCACGGGAGGGTGTCGGGCCTGTGACCCCCGAAGGTGGGCGTTGCCCGCGTCAGCGGGCTCGCCCACCGCAGGGCGTCACAGGCCCGACACCCTCACTCGACCGTGACGCTCTTGGCCAGGTTCCGCGGCTGATCGACGTCCAGGCCCCTGTGGGCGGCGATGTGATAGCTGAGCAGCTGCATCGGGATCACCGTGAGCAGGGGGCTGAGCAGTTCGTCCACCTCCGGCAGGGGCAGCAGCACATCGAACAGTTCGGTGTCCGGGCAGGCGGGCGCCACGCCAATCAGCTGGGCGTCGCGGGCCTTGGCCTCCTGGGCATTGGAGAGCACCTTCTCGAACACGGTTCCCGGCACGGCGATCGACACCACCGGCACCCGGGCGTCGAGCAGGGCGATCGGGCCGTGCTTCATCTCCCCAGCCGGGTAGCCCTCGGCGTGGATGTAGCTGATCTCCTTCAGCTTGAGGGCCCCCTCCATGGCGATCGGGTAGTTGATGCCCCGCCCGAGGAAGATCACGTCCTGGGTGTCGGCGAACAGGTGGGCCAGGTCGGCGCAGCAGCGGTCATGGTCGTCGACCAGGCGCTGCAGCACCGCCGGCAGGGCCCGCAGCTGCTCCACCAGCTCCCGCAGCTGGGCGGGGGTGCGGCCGCCACCGAGGGGATGGGCCGTGCCGCCGCGGCGCTCGGCGAAGGCCAGGGCCAGGCCGTAGAAGGCCAGCAGCTGACCGAGGAAGGTCTTGGTGGCGGCCACCCCCACCTCGATGCCGGCGCCGATGTCGAGCAGGTGGGGCACGAGGCGGCCCAGGGAACTCTCCGGGCGGTTGGTGATACCCAGCAGCCGGGGGGCGTAGGCCGGATCGGCCACGAGGAAGCGCCGGTCCTGCTCCATCGCCAGGGCGGCGAGGGTGTCGGCCGTCTCCCCTGACTGGGTGACGCCGATGGTGAGGGTGTGGGGCTCCAGCGGCGGCGGGGCGTAGCGGAATTCACTGGCGTAGAACACCGACGTGGGCAGCCCCGCCAGCTGCTCGAGCAGATGGGCCCCCACCTGGGCCGCATGGCGGCTGGTGCCGCAGGCGAGGATCTGGATCCGCTCCACCCCCTCGTAGACGGAATCATCAAGGGGAAGGGCCACCAGGGCGCCCTCCGGCAGATGGCGGGCCACCCACAGAGCCACCGTCTCCGGCTGCTCGTGGATCTCCTTGTGCATGAAGTGGCGGAAGCTGCGCTTGTCCGCCACGTGCTCGGTGCCCACCAGCAGCGTCGGGTTGCGCTGCACCCGCGCTCCGTCCCGGTTGTAGAGCTCGATGCCCAGGGGCGTGAGCAGGGCCACCTCCCCGTCCTCCAGGGGCAGGATCGTGCGGGTGAAGCCGGCCAGGGCCGGGGTGTCGCTGGCGCAGAGGAACTCTCCCTCCCCCAGGCCGATCAGCAGCGGCGCCTGCCGCCGGGCCACCACCACCGCCCCGGGCACCGCCGCCCACACCACCGCCAGGGCATAGGCCCCGTGCAGCAGCGGCAGCACCTGCTGCAGGGCCTCCAGCAGCAGCGCCGGCGAAGCGCTGGCCCCCTCGGCCTGCCGCTGCCGCAGCCGGCGGGCGATCAGGTGGGGGATCACCTCGGTGTCGGTGTCGGAGCGGAACTCCACCCCCTCGGCCTGCAGCTCCTCGCGGAGGCTGCGGTGGTTCTCGATGATGCCGTTCTGCACCACGGCCAGCTGGCCGCTGCCGTCGAGGTGCGGGTGGGCGTTGCGCTCCTCCGGCTTGCCGTGGGTGGCCCAGCGGGTGTGGCCGATGCCGCACTGGCCCGGGGCGCCCCGCTCCTCGAAGCGCGCCGTGAGGTTGACCAGCTTGCCCTCGGCCTTGAGGCAGTGCAGGCCGGCCCCGTCCACGGTGGCGATGCCGGCGGAGTCGTAGCCGCGGTACTCCAACTGGCGCAGGCCCTCCAGCAGCTGGGGGGCCGCCTCCCGCGAGCCGATCAGGGCAACGATGCCGCACATAGGGAAAGGGATCCGGCGGGTAACGGGGGAAGGGAGCCAGGGACAGAGGCCAGGGCCACGGGCTGGGGCCTCGGGCTGGGGCAAAAAAAAGCCCGGCGCAGGCGCCGGGCATGAGCTTATGGGAGGGAAGCGGCGCCGCCGTTGTCAGTAGGCCAGGCCCATGGAGCGGCTGGTCTCGTCGCCGAGGTAGACGCGGATGCTCAGGAAGTCGGTGGGGCAGGCGGTTTCGCAGCGCTTGCAGCCGACGCAGTCTTCGGTGCGGGGCGAGGAAGCGATCTGGGCGGCCTTGCAGCCATCCCAGGGCACCATCTCGAGAACGTCGAGGGGGCAGGCACGGACGCACTGGGTGCAGCCGATGCAGGTGTCGTAGATCTTGACGGCGTGGGACATGCCAGGGCCGGGAACGAACGGCGAGGTGCCCAAAGTACCCACACCGTTCCGGCGCAGGGCGACTCACGGCCCCGGCCGTCACCCTTGTTCATACGCGGAAAGGGCCCGAACGGGGCGACCCGTAGGATGCTGCCTCCCTCACAGCAGCCATGTCCCAGGAAGCGATCTTCGAGAAAGTCCGGTCGATCGTTGCCGAACAGCTCAGCGTGGAGGCTGACGAGGTCAAGCCGGAATCCAATTTCCAGAACGACCTGGGAGCCGACTCCCTCGACACCGTCGAACTGGTGATGGCCCTGGAGGAAGCCTTCGACATCGAGATCCCCGATGAGTCGGCCGAAGGGATCACCACGGTGGGTGACGCCGTCAAATACATCCAAGAGAAGCAGGCCTGAGGCGTCCATGGTGGAGGGTCTCCGCCGCGTCGTCGTCACCGGCCTGGGCGCGGTCACACCGATCGGCAACAACGTCGCGGATTATTGGGAGGGGCTGACCAGCGGCCGCAACGGGGTGGCGCCGATCACCCTGTTTGATGCCTCCCGCCATGCCTGCCGCTTCGCCGCCGAAGTCAAGGACTTCGACACGGCCGGCTGGCTCGAGCCCAAGGAGGCGAAGCGCTGGGATCGCTTCTGCCAGTTCGGGGTGGTCGCGGCCAAGCAGGCGGTGGCCGATGCCGGCCTGACCATCGACGACGGCAACGCCGCGCGCATCGGGGTCGCCATCGGCTCCGGCGTGGGCGGGCTGCTGATGATGGAAACCCAGGCCCACGTGCTGGCCGATCGCGGTCCCGACCGGGTCAGCCCGTTCTGCGTGCCGATGATGATTCCCAACATGGCCACCGGGCTGGCGGCCATCGCCATCGGTGCCAGGGGGCCCAGCAGCGCCGTGGCCACGGCCTGCGCCGCCGGCTCCAACGCCATCGGCGATGCCTTTCGCCTGATCCAGCTGGGCCTGGCGGACGCCATGGTCTGCGGCGGTGCCGAATCGGCGATCACCCCCCTGGGGGTGGCCGGCTTCGCCAGCGCCCGGGCCCTGTCGTTCCGCAATGACGACCCCGCCACGGCCAGCCGCCCCTTCGACGCCGAGCGCAACGGCTTCGTGATCGGCGAGGGCGCCGGGGTGCTGGTGCTGGAAAGCCTCGAGCACGCCACGGCCCGGGGCGCCAGGGTGCTGGGCGAGATCGTCGGCTACGGCATGACCTGCGACGCCTACCACTACACCCTGCCCTCGCCCGGCGGCGTCGGGGCGGCGGAGGCCATCCGCCTGGCCCTGGCCGATGCCCGCCTGGAGCCGGAGGCGGTGGACTACGTCAACGCCCACGGCACCAGCACCCAGGCCAACGACAGCAACGAGACCGCCGCCATCAAGTCGGCGCTCGGGGCCCACGCCATGACCATTCCGGTCAGTTCCACCAAGTCGATGACCGGCCACCTGCTGGGCGGCAGCGGCGGCATCGAGGCGATCGCCGCGGTGCTGGCGGTGGCCCACAACCTGGTACCGCCTACGATCAACTACAGCACGCCCGATCCTGCCTGCGATCTGGATGTGGTGCCCAACCAGGCCCGGGAACACGCCGTCAACGTCGTGCTTTCCAACTCCTTCGGATTCGGCGGCCACAACGTCTGCCTCGCCTTCCGCCGGATGACCTGAACGCCCGGCGCGCCAGCGCACCGGGTCACCCATCCCAGGAACACCTCCCTTTTCCCTGTACTCCCCCGTCAAGCCATGGTCGCCGCCCCCACCACCCAGGTCGATAGTCACGTAGAGACGCTCTGCATCAACAGCATCCGCTTCCTGGCGGTCGACGCGATCAACAAGTCCAACTCGGGGCACCCCGGGCTGCCGATGGGCTGCGCACCGATGGCCTTCTCCCTCTGGGACAAGGTGCTGCGCCACAACCCGAAGAATCCGCAGTGGTTCAACCGCGACCGCTTCGTGCTCTCGGCCGGCCACGGCTGCATGCTGCTGTACGCGCTGCTGCACCTCACCGGCTACGACAGCGTGACCCTGGAGGACATCAAGCAGTTCCGCCAGTGGGGCTCCCGCACCCCCGGCCACCCGGAAACCTTCGAGACCCCCGGCGTCGAGGTCACCACCGGGCCCCTGGGCCAGGGCATCTCCAACGCCGTGGGCCTGGCGATCGCCGAAGCCCACCTGGCGGCGAAGTTCAACAAGCCCGACGCCACCATCGTCGACCACTACACCTATGTGCTGATGGGTGACGGCTGCAACCAGGAGGGCGTCTCGGGCGAGGCTGCCTCCCTGGCCGGCCACCTTGGTCTGGGCAAGCTGATCGCCCTGTACGACGACAACCACATCACGATCGACGGCAACACCGGCGTGTCCTTCACCGAGGACGTGATGAAGCGCTACGAGGCCTACGGCTGGCATGTGCAGCACGTCGAAGACGGCAACACCGATGTGGCCGCCATCACCCGGGCGATCGAGGCGGCCAAGGCGGTCACCGACCGTCCCAGCCTGATCAAGGTCACCACCACGATCGGCTACGGCTCCCCCAACAAGGCCAACACCGCCGGCGTGCACGGGGCCGCCCTCGGGGCCGAGGAGGCCGAGCTCACCCGCCAGCAGCTGGAGTGGAGCTATGGGGCCTTCGAAGTGCCCGAGCCCGCCTACGAGCACTGGCGTGCAGCCATCCAGCGCGGCGCCGCCGCCGAAGCCTCCTGGAACGAGAGCCTGGCCGCCTACCGCAGCCGCTACCCCGCCGAGGCCGCCGAGTTTGAGCGGCTGCTGCGCGGTGAGCTGCCCGAGGGCTGGGATGCGTCCCTGCCGGTGTTCACCCCCGAGGACAAGGGTCTGGCCACCCGCCAGCACTCGTACAACGCCCTCAACGCCTTCGGCCCCGGCCTGCCCGAACTGATCGGCGGCTCCGCCGACCTCACCCACTCCAACCTCACCGACATCAAGGGCGAGGCCAGCTACCAGAAGGGCCACGAAGCCAACCGCTACCTGCACTTCGGCGTGCGGGAGCACGCCATGGCGGCGATCCTCAACGGCATCGCATACCACAACAGCGGCCTGATCCCCTACGGCGGCACCTTCCTGGTGTTCGCCGGCTACATGATCGGCGCCATGCGGCTGTCGGCCCTCTCCGAGTTGGGCGTGATCTACGTGCTCACCCACGATTCGATCGGCCTGGGCGAAGACGGCCCCACCCACCAGCCCGTGGAAACCCTCGCCAACCTGCGTGCCATCCCCAACCTGCTGGTGATCCGCCCCGGCGACGGCAACGAGACGATGGGGGCCTACAAGGTCGCCGTCACCAACCGCAAGCGCCCCACGGTGCTCGCCCTCAGCCGCCAGGCGATGGTCAACCAGGCCAACTCCACCGCCGACAAGGTGTCCCTGGGCGGCTACGTGCTCCAGGACTGCGACGGCACCCCGGACCTGATCCTGATCGGCACCGGCACCGAACTCGACCTCTGCGTCAAGGCCGCCGCCCAGCTCAGCGCCGAAGGCAAGGCGGTGCGGGTGGTTTCGATGCCCTGCGTCGAGCTGTTTGAGGAGCAGGATGCCGCCTACCGCGAGTCGGTGCTGCCTGCCGCCGTGCGCAAGCGGGTGGTGGTGGAAGCCTCCAGCTCCTTCGGCTGGCACAAGTACACCGGCTTCGACGGCGCCAGCGTCTCGATCGACAGCTTCGGTGCCTCCGCCCCCGGTGGTGTCTGCCTGGAGAAGTTCGGCTTCACCGTCGACAACGTGGTGGCCACCGCCAAGGCGCTGGGCTGATCCGGCCGCAGGCCGCCCACCACAAACCTCTGTTGCGCCGGGCCTGCGGGCCCGGCTTTTTCATGGCCGAGCGCCCTCAGGCCGGGCGGCTGGGCACGTTGTGGCGGCTGCGCTCCACCACGAGGGGCAGGCGCAGGGTGCGCTGGTTGATGAAGCCGATGTACTCCCCCAGGATGCCCAGGGCGAACATCACCGCGCCGGCGAAGAAGAGGGCCGAGATCGAGAGCATGGCCAGGCCGAACTGGAAGCTCTCCCAGAAGATCAGTTTGCTGAGCATCACCACGAATGACAGCAGGATGGAGAGTGCCCCGAGCGACAGGCCGGCGGTGGTGATCAGCCGCATCGGCTTGCGGGAGGAGGTGACAATGCCGAGCACGCCGAAATCCACCAGGAAGGAAAGGGAGGCCGAACTGCTGCCCCCCTTGCGATCGGCACTCACGTAGGGAATGGTGGACCACTTGAAGCCGATGGCGCACACCAGACCCTTGATGAAGGGATAGGAATCGATCGACTGCCGCAGGGCCAGGATCACGGAGCGGTCGTAGATACCGAAACCGGTGGTGTCCCGCACCATCGGATAATCGGACAGCCAGGACAGGGTGGCGTAGTAGATCTTCTTGCAGAGAAACAGGATCGGGCTCTCATGGCTGGAGCGCCGCACGGCGAAGATCACCTGGTCGTCGCCCTTCTTCCAGGCCGTGATCAGATCGGCCACCAGCTCGGGGGGATCCTGCAGATCCGACATCAGGAAGACATTCGCATCGGCATCAGGAGCCAGCAGGGCATTTGCCGAGGAACGCACGAATCCGAAGTTTGAGACATTGCGGATCAGCCCGACGCGGGAATCCCTCGCCGCCAGTCCCTCGATCAGTGCGACCGTGTGGTCGGTGGAGCAGTTATCGGCAAAAACGATCGAGAAGACATCGTCCGGAAACTGCTCAAGAACCTTGGCAAGCCTCACATAGAGCGCTTCAACGTTGGACGACTCGTTGTAACAGGGAATGCAAATGGCGATATGATGTGTCGATGTCGTCATGGGCTAATGCTGTCAAAAAGCATGCTGCAGGCAGTGTATCTTTTGGCTGCCGTTCTTGCGGCATGCCTGGGCCAATTCATCTTGCGGATCCGTCCACCGGCCGAAGGCGTCCGCACCGGTGCGCTCTACCTGGCAGCCTCGCTTGTTTGCTATGGCGCCTCCTTCGGAATCACCGCCCTCGTGCTGCCCGCCGCCGACCGCAAACTGGCGGTGCTGATGCTGAGCCTGCAGTATCCGCTGCTGTATGTCCTGTTCTCGTTGAAGGATGCGGCTGCCCTGCAGCCCGCCAGCGTGATGGCGATCACCCTTGGCTATGCGATCGTCGCTGTGGGCATGTTCGGGCGTTAGGACGTACCGGCACAGAGGCGGTCGATCTGTTGCTGTTTCAGCTCAAAGTTCCAGGTGGGGCCGCCATAGATCTGGATCGGCATCGGATCCTGCCGCCTGCATTGCTCGCTGAGCTGCTGCGCATAGTCCAGGATGCGGATCTGGCGATCGGGCGTCACCTCAAGGACGGGCCTGGGTACGACGTTGTTGTGATAGAAGACCACCGTGAGCACCAGCCAGGTGGCCAGGGCCCGGCCCGGAAGGCTGCGGCGGCTGCGGGGATCCTGCATCAGCAGCACGAACGCGATCAGCAGCATCGACAGGAACAGGACGGTGTTCCAGTAAAAGAAACGCCCGCCGGCATCCTCGATCACCACCAGTTTCAGGTCAACGCCGCGGCGGGTGGCCACCAGCAGGCTGGAGAAGGAGAGCATCAGGGTGGAAAAGATCGCCAGATAGAGCAGGCCCGGCTGCCCCATGCGCCGCGCCACCACCCGCAGCGCCAGCAGCACCAGGGCCAGGGCCACCAACACGGCCAGCAGCTGCAGGGGATCGGGCAGACTCCGGAAAAACCACCACGGCTTGTACCCCCCCAGCAGCGGGCTGATCAGGTGAACGGTGAACCAGTCGAGCAGAAGGGCCGGACGGGACAGCAACGCCTTCAGCGCCTCGGCCGTCGACAGGGGATAGGTGGTCTGAAGCTGGGAGAAGTAGAGCTGCAGGGAGGAGAGCAGCACCGGCAGGCTCAGCCACAGGGGCTGAAGGGGCAGCCGGCGGCGGCGCAGGCCAGAGAAGATCAGCAGCGGAATCGTGTAGATCGCCAGGAACGGGCCGGTGAAGGCCGCCACCAGCCCGTAGAGGAACAGCAGACCTCCGAGGGCCGGAGGACAGGGGGCTTGGGGGCGGCCGCTTCCCTGCTGCGCCACCACGCCGTAGGCGATCAGGATGAAGCCGAGCGGGAAGAAGATGTAGGCATTGGGCAGGTTGAGGTAGGTCTCACCGGCATAGGGGTAGAAGACGTAGGGGATGTAAGCCACCCGCATCAGCCGGCCGAACACGCCGGCGCCAATCAGGCCCTCCACGCAGATCAGGGGGAGCAGCCAGGACACCCAGGCCACCAGCAGGAAGAAGCCGGGATAGGCCAGCGGCGAGAGCAGGTTCACGGCGGTGAAGGCCGTGATCCGCTGGAGGAGATGGCTGTAGCCCGCATAGAGCTGCAGCAGCGATCCGGCGCCCTGGTCGATGGCCTGCTGCAGGAAGACCGAGCCGTCCTCCGCATAGAGGGTGGGCATCAGGGAGATGGAAGGACGCCGCAGGTGATAGCCGAGGGCGCAGAGGCCGATCAGGGCGGCGGAGACGAGAAGGCCATGGAGACGGGGAGGCAGGCGCTGCTCGGCTGACTGGCGGAACTGCTGGATGTGCTGGAGGAGGGTGGCCATGGGTGCGCGCAACGGCTCCGCTCAGGCCATCAGGTTGGTTTCGGTCCAGGCGAGCATGCGGCTGACGCCGTCGCGGCAGGAGATGGCCGGCGACCAGCCCAGCAGGCGCTGGGCCTTGGCGATGTCGGCAATGAAGCAGTCCTGGTCGCTGGCGCGGCGGGGGGTGGGGGTGTACACCAGCGGCGGAATGGCCAGCAGCTCGGCGAGCAGGGCGAACAGCTCCAGCAGGCTGAGGGAGTTGGCGGCGCCGCCACCGATGTTGAAGATCTCGCCGTTCATCTGCTGGCGGTGGTCGTAGGCGGCCCGGTAGAGGCGGATCAGGTCGTCGGCGTGGAGCACATCGCGCACCTGCTTGCCGGTGCCGGCGATGGTGAAGGGCTGGGGGGACACGCCCGCCAGGTGGGCCCGCTTCTGCTCAATCGCCTTCTGGCAGAACCAGCCCACCCAGCCCTGGTCGAAGGAGGCGAACTGGCGGCCGCCGAAGATCGAGGAGTGGCGGAACACCACCGTTTTGAGGCCATAGACCCGCGCCCAGTCGCGCACGTACTGATCCGCCGCCCCCTTGGAGCAGCCGTAGGGGGTGGAGAAATCGAGGCCGAGGGCTTCATCGAGGCCTTCGGGGTGCTCGGGGAGGCGGTAGCGGGTGGGGGTCTCCTCGTAGCGGAGCCCCTCCAGGTCGCCGTAGACCTTGTTGGTGCTGCTGTAGGCGATCAGCGCCTCCGGGGAAAGGGCCCGGGCCGCCTCCAGCACACCGAAGGTGCCCAGCACGTTGGTCTGCAGGTCGCGGGCGGGATCGGTCAGGGAGGTGGTCATGGCCACCTGGCCGCCCACGTGGCAGATGTAATCGAAGGGAGCGTGGCGCCGGAACACGGCCAGCACGGCCTCGGCCTCGGCCAGATCGGCCTGGATGAAGTGGAAGCGCCCCGGGGCGGCCTGGGATTCCAGCCAGGCCAGGTTCGCCGCCGAGCCGCGCCGAAACAGGGCATCCACCACGATCACCTCGGCGCCCTCCTGCAGGTAGGAGGCGGCCAGGTTGGAGCCGAGGAAGCCGCAACCACCGGTGATCAGGACCTTCATCGGATTCAGGAGTGGGGAGAGGCCGGAATCCACAGCCCGCTCAGGTCGGGCACATACCGTTCAATCTGATCGGGGCGGTCCGGAAGGCTGGCGGGCAGCAATCTACCGGTCGCCCCCAGGCGGCCCCATTCCGCCTCGGCGAAGGCGAGCAGGCTGGTGGCGGTCCCCGAGCCGATGTTGACCACCAGGGGAACACCGGCGCTGACGTCGGGGCGGGCGCAGGCCGCCAGCAGGTGGGTGGCCACATCGGCCACGGGGATGAAATCGCTGACCTGCCGGCCGGAGGTCATGGGGAAATCCTCTCCGGCAAGAGCCGCGCGCCGCAGGGAGGGCCAGAAGTTGCCTTCGAACTGCCCCTCGCCGTAGGCCGAGAAGATGCGGCCGTAGAAGAGCTCCAGCCCCTGGGCGATGGCGAAGGCCCGCAGCAGCTGGAAGGCCGCCGCCTTGCTGGCGCCGTAGGGGCTCAGGGGCTCCAGGGGGGCATCGGGCGGAATCGCCTCGTAGCGGCGGGCGGCATTGCCGTACTCGTGGCTGCTGCCGGCGACGACGCAGCGGCGCACCCCCGCCTCCGCCGCCAGCTCCAGCAGCCGCAGGCTGCCGGCCACGTTGGCCTGCACCAGCTCGGCCCAGGGCACCTGCTTCGGGCTGACACCCGCCGAGGCCAGGTGCAGCACCGCCTCAACCCCCTCCAGCTCGGAGGCCGGCAGGGTGCGCAGATCGCCCTCACACCACTGGGGCTGGCGCGGCAGGGGGATCACCGGGGCGGAACGGGACGAGCGGCGCAGGGCCCGCACCTGGTGGCCCGCCGCCAGCGCCGCCGCCAGCACGTGGGAGCCGATGAAGCCGGTGCCGCCGGTGAGGAACAGCCGCATCAGGCCTGGCAGAAGGCCCGGATCACGTCGATCTCCTTGGCCAGCATCGGCGCCGTCAGGCCCGGGTAGGTGCCGAGGAACAGGGTGTCGACCATGATCGCGTCGGCGCCGGCCAGATCGCCCACCACCCGCAGGGCGTCGGGGCGATCGGCGCGCAGCTGCACGAAGGCCGGCTGGCGCACCAGGTTGCCGCCGAACAGCATGCGGTTGCCGATGCGGTGGGCATCGAGCTCCCGGGCCAGGTCGGTGCGGCGGAAGGGGGCGTCGGGCTTGACGGCGATCTTGAAACCGAACCAGGAGCAGTCGGTGCGGCAGCCGCTGGCATCCCAGGAGAAGCCGGTCTGCGGATCCCAGCCGGTGGCGTGGGTGGGCAGGGAGAACTCGAGCACATGCTCGGTGGCCACCAGGCCTTCCCGCAGGGTCTGCCAGTTGCGCTTGCGGGCCTCGATGAACTCCGGCAGGCGGCGCAGCTGCACCCGGCCGATGGCGGCCTGGGGATCGAGGGGTTTGAGGTTGAAGCCGAGGTGGCTGTAGATGTATTTGTGGTCGTAACCGGCGGGCAGTTCGCCCAGCTGCCAGTCGAAGCGCTTGCCGCAGGTGTCGTCCTTGCCGGAGGGGCACCAGCAGTCGCGGCCCCAGTCGCGGAAGCTCTCGGCCACCACCTTGAGCTTCTGGTCGCGGACGATGTTGACGGCGCCGCCCTCGCCCATGGTGAGGTGGTGGGGCGGGTAGAAGCTCTGGGTGCTGATGTCGCCCCAGGTGCCGGTCCAGCGGATGACACGGTCGGGCCCCTCATCGAGGCCGGGGCTGTTGTCGGAGAAGCCGAGGGATTCGGCCAGCTCCCGGGGCATGGAATAGGAGCAGCCGAGGGCGTCGCAGTTGTCCTCCACCAGATAGAGGTCGTGGGCGCGGCAGAAGCGCAGCACCGCCGCCACGTCGAAGGGGTTGCCCAGGGCGTGGGCCATCATCACGGCCTTGGTGACGCCGGGGGTGAAGGCGGCTTCCAGCTGGTCGCAGCGGGCGTTGCCGGTGATCGGATCGGCGTCGATGAACACCGGCACCGCGCCCACCTGCAGGATCGGCGCCACGGTGGTGGGGAAGCCGGCGGCCACGGTGATCACCTCGTCGCCGGGGCGCAGGCGCCGCTCGGCGGGCAGGCGGTGGGAGGTGAGGGCCGAGATGGCCACCAGATTCGCCGAGGAGCCGGAATTGACCAGCAGGCTGTGGCGCACCCCCAGGAAGGCGGCCAGCTCGCTCTCCATCGCCGCGCCTTCGGTGCCGAGGGTGAGCCAGAAGTCGAGGGTGGTGCCCACGGCCGCTTCGACTTCGTCTTCGGTGAAGACCCGGCCGGCGTAGGGGATGGTCTGGCCGTCGGCGTGGGGGGTGCGGTCCGGGTCGTCGCCGGGGCGGAAGCCGGCGTGGGCCCGGCGGGCGTAGTCGCGGGTGAGCCGGAGGATCTCCTGCTTGAGCTGGTCGAGGTCGGCGGTC
This sequence comes from Synechococcus sp. UW140, assembly GCA_943369315.1. Taxonomy (GTDB): domain Bacteria; phylum Cyanobacteriota; class Cyanobacteriia; order PCC-6307; family Cyanobiaceae; genus Cyanobium. The sequence goes on along the minus strand of CALRMW020000014.1, from coordinate 67,705 downwards.
ATGGGGTGGATCGGCCCGGCGGGAGAGAAGCGAGATAGGCGGTGAGGTCGTCGAGGCAGCAGGACACGGGGTCGTCGCCCGCTTCGATCACGCGGCGATACCACTGAAGCGTGCGGGCGGTGGTGGTGGCGAAATCCCAGCGGGGCGACCAGCCGAGACGGTGGTGGGCCTTGTCGACCACCAGATTCAACAGGCCGGCCTCGTGGGGGGCGGTGGGGTCGGAGGCATCGATCCAGGTGCCGGGCCAGTGGGCCAGGGCCTGCTCCACCAGCTCCTGCACGGGCCGGTTGGCCTCCAGCTGGGGCCCGAAGTTGAAGGCTTCGGCCATCGCGAGGCCATCGGACGGCTCGGCGAGGGCCTCGGCCAGGGCCAGGTAGCCGCCGAGGGGTTCGAGCACGTGCTGCCAGGGGCGGGTGGCGCCGGGGTTGCGCAGGGTGATGGGCTCACCGGCGCGCAGGGAGCGGACGGTGTCGGGAATGATGCGGTCGGCGGCCCAGTCGCCCCCGCCGATGACGTTGCCGGCCCGGGCGCTGGCCAGGCGCAGGTGGGGCGACTGGTGGGGCAGGGTGCCGCAGTAGCTGGCGCGCCAGGAGCTGATGGCCAGCTCGGCGGCGGCCTTGCTGCTGCTGTAGGGGTCGTGGCCGCCGAGGGGGTCGTTCTCCCGGTAGCCGTAGAGCCACTCGTTGTTGCGGTACACCTTGTCGGTGGTGATCAGCACCGCGGCGCAGGGATGGGCCAGGGGCCGCAGGGCCTCGATCAGATGGATGGTGCCCAGGACGTTGGTTTCCCAGGTGAGCAGCGGCTCGGCGTAGCTGCGGCGCACCAGGGGCTGGGCCGCCAGGTGCAGCACCACCTCGGGCTGGGTAGCGGCCACCAGCTCGCGGAGGGCGGCCGGATCGCGCAGATCCCCCACGTGGTGATCGAGGCGGCCGGCCAGGCCGAGCTGGTCGAACAGGGAGGGTTCGGTGTCCGGCGCCAGGGCGAAGCCGGTGACGTTGGCCCCCAGCTCGCAGAGCCAGAGGGCCAGCCAGCTGCCCTTGAAGCCGGTGTGGCCGGTGAGCAGCACGCGCCTGCCCTGCCAGAAGGCGGGATCGGGCTGCTGCCAGGCCCGCCGGGGGGAGGTCCTGGCCATGGTCAGCTCCAGATCTTCCAGGGGGCGCGGCCCTGTTGCCAGAGGTCTTCGAGGCGCTGGCGGTCGCGCAGGGTGTCCATGGGCTGCCAGAAGCCGCGATGCTTGAAGGAGTTCAGCTGGCCCTGGGTGGCCAGGGCCTTGAGGGGGGCCTGCTCCCAGACGCACTGGTCGCCGTCGATCAGGTCGATGACAGGGGGCTCGAGCACGAAGAAGCCGCCGTTGATCCAGGCATTGTCGCCGTCGGGCTTCTCCTCGAAATCGGTGACCACATCGCCGTCGAGGTGCAGGGCGCCATAGCGGCCGGGGGGCTGGACGGCGGTGAGGGTGGCCTGCAGGCCCTGGCGCTGGTGGTGGGCGATCAGGGCGGTGATGTCCACGTCGGCGACGCCGTCGCCGTAGGTGAAGCAGAAGGACTCGTCGTCGGGGAGGTAGCTACGCACCCGGGCCAGACGGCCGCCGGTAAGGGTGGCATCGCCGGTGTCGACCAGGGTGACCTTCCAGGGCTCGGCCTTCTGGCGGTGCACTTCCATATGGTTGAGATCCATATGGAAGGTGACATCACTGGTGTGCAGGAAATAGTTCGCGAAGTATTCCTTGATCACATAGCCCTTGTAGCCGCAACAGATGATGAAATCGTTGATGCCGTGGTGGCTGTAGATCTTGAGGATGTGCCACAGGATCGGCTTGCCGCCGATCTCCACCATCGGCTTGGGCCGCAGGTGGGTCTCCTCTGCGAGTCGGGTACCCAGTCCACCGGCCAGGATGACGGCTTTCATCAGGAAGCGAGGCGGAGAGGGGAAGGCTGAACCGCCGGCCGCAGCGTGCCGCAGGGTCAACTTTGTCTAGGGAACCTAGCAAAGCTGGTCCTCCGCTCCATGCGCGGGCAGGCTCGGGGCCCTGGTAACAGGCAAGAGCCGCGCCTGATGCATCTGCATCATTGAGAAACTGATATGCCACTTGTTGGGCAGTTCTGCTCTGGAATTCTATGGAAATCACTTCGCCCATCACTCAAGGAACTCAGGGCTAGCCTCTCAATGTGCTACAGGCTTGTAGCAGCTAAAGCACGCCGTGAAACAGCAGCCCTCTGGATGACTTCCTCTTCGCTGAGTGGGGATGGGGGGTGGAAAGAGAGGCATAGGGGCGTGCGGATCTTCGCTGGTGGAGTAATGCCTTCGGAGCTGATGTAGAACTGACCGGTTTTGAGCCTGGAGACTTCATCTGGATTCCCCCCTCGCTGGCTAACTGCCTCGCCTACCACGGCGATAGCGGCAGGGGAATTAGCCTTGCCAAAGAACTGTGTGGTGCAGTTGGCGATCACATTGTGATCAATGCTCTTGGGGGCCTGGGTGGCCACAACAATCCCCAACCCGTACTTCCTGGCCTGTGCGACGAGACGGTTAAAGCTCGACTTACAAGCTGTCGACTCCCTGGAGGGCACGAAGTCCTTGGCCTCATCCAACACCAGCAGTCCACGGAGAGGAATTTGAGGAGGTGGAGGATTCTTCTTGATCCACGTAAACAGAGACATGAACAGTTGGTTGAGGAATTGCCTCTGAGCCGACAGCCCCTGAAGGCCGGTCAAGTTAACCACCGAGACGCGCGTCTGGTCACAACTACTTTCGGCACCAAGAAGGATTGCTGGATCAAGGCTCTGCCCGCTCTGGCGAAGTAGTGGGTTGTTTTGTACTTCTGCCCAAAGGACTCCGGCCATCTCCTCAGCCCTCCTACCAGCAGTGGCAATGCCATCGCAAGCCTCCGGCGGAAGATCACGAAGGAGGCCGATGAAATCATCCAGATCTCCTCCAGGCACCGACGAAGCAAAGTAATTGAGCGCTGCCTTCAGGATGCCCCGCTTCAGGAGGGACGAATGGGAATTGCCCTGGGCCACGACATCCTGCAGAGCATCGCGGGCCATGTCGGTGGCCTGATCGAGTTCCTCAGGATCATCGATGGCGCCAAAGTTTGGTAGTGGACTAAGTTGCAAAGGATTTCCAGATTCCCTACCAGGGGTCCAAATGATCACGCCGCTCTTGCTGTGATAGCTCTCGGCCTTCTGCCCATCGTCATCACCCCAAGAGGCAGGCGGCCGGTCCCAGCGATCACCAAGGCGGGCCAGATCATTGGCGCCATCGATCACGATCGAGGGAATCCCCTGCAGGGCTGCCTCCTCCACCAATCGGCGAATCAAGACCGTCTTCCCCGAGCCGCTTCCAGCAAGGATGACAGTGTGTCGGGCCAGGTCTCCTGGATCAAGGGAAACAGAAAGACCTTCCTGATTGCCAATCAGTCGAACGCCGATAGGAATGCGGGAACCGGATTCTCCAGCACCGCCAACCTGTACGCCATCGCTTGCTACCGGCGGAGTAATATGGTCTGTTGAATCCCTCGTGATACCTCCGTAGGTACCTGGGGTCTCTGTCGATGGCCTGCCAGAAGGCCAGGGCGGTGGTGACGAGCGGCTGGGGAGTTGGGTGACACCGCCCGTCGGCCATCCCTCAGGTAAAGGGTCATGAATGGAGCCTCTAACCTCAGGTAGTGGGCTCGGCAAAGGTCGATCCTCGTGCTGTGTAAGCCAGGCGACGGCTGACTTGAGGAATACCAGTTGGGAGACAGGGCGCCGTTGAACCTGCCAAGCCTCAAAATCCACTGGGTTGCGGTCTCTCAACTGTCGGAGAGCCTCAAGCCGGCATAGGTCTTCGACTGGGGTGAACACAAACTCACCACCGGCAGCATGGAACTGCTGGGTGAGAATTTGGCTGGTGGGGCCTGCCGGTGGTGGGATATTCCGGAAGATCAGAAGCTGACGATGCTTCAGACCCTTTCCGATCCCAGCGGCGCCCATTGCCATTTTAATGCGGTTGTTGTAGGCCCTGGCATTGGATCTGAGAAGAACTCTCAGGCTGAGATGGCGTTCAACACCACCATTGGCGCGGAGGATTTGCCGGATACGTGCATGGAGGGGTCGTGTCCTCCAGCCTCCCGTGAACTGGGTATCTACCTCATGCTCGATGGTTGTCCCCAAGTCCAGCTCAAGAGCCAGGCTGTTGATAGCGAACTGGATCAATGTGGCCATGGCTCCATCCTCCTGGCTCTCGCTATTGATATCTGGCGGAGTACAGATGGGCAGGATCTCCCGATAGGCGCGATCCAGCGGATGATCCTTTTGAGGAGAAGGAGAGGCCGACTCGATTGTGAAGAGTTCAGTGATCTCCCCCATCTCCAAGCATTTTCGGCGGTGGCGATCACACTCTTTCAGAAGCTGCCTCGGAAGGATTCCTGGTGCACTTCGGAAGAATTCAAGTGTGTAGGGCCAACTGGGATAGGGAGGCTCGATGTCAAACTTTTGGTAGGCGGGGCGAAGCCGGTTAGCCACCATTCCTGAGGCTGAATCAGAATCATAGAGCTTGTTCAGAGAAATGCGGGATGATTCGAATCGATCTGAGAACGATACGAGCGACTTAGATATAAGCTGGTTCAAGGTCTTCTCGATGCAGGTCACGATCGTGAGGGTTCGGGAGGTCTTGTCCCTTAATGCCGAAAGACCACCGGCAATGCCCTCGATGATGGCCTGAGAGGGGTTCCTCTCATCTGAATCGACTGACTGCAAACTCGAAACCAGACTGTGCTGGGTCACAATGCTGTCGAGCTGATCGAGCGCAAGCACGGTGCAGCAGGAAAGCCCAATCAACCAAGAGAGACCTTCGACCGCCTCCATCGGTGCTGAACTGGGGCGCGAGAAACCAAGGCGTCTAAATTCCGGCTCATCCAGGGGGATTCCCAGCAACCAGTTGCAAGCGATTGCTGATGCTTCGAAGTCGTCAGAAGCGAGCAGGCAGGTCGCTCGTAGGACATCGGCAAACTTCCTCGTGGAAGCCTTGTCGTTGCGGGCTAGGCCCTTGAAAAGCTCATTCAGGCTGGACATCCATGAGGGATGGGTGCTGTCGGTGAGCTGATGAAGGGAGAGTGGCACTTCGGCGTGACGCAGCAATCCCTTCAGGACTAGAGCCAGTTGGGTCTCGCCCGATGGGCTTTCTTGTTCCAAGGAGGCAAGATACCCCTGGTTCACGGTTTCCCAGAACTCCCGCACATCTGTCATGTCCACGAGGATGAATATCTGCGCCTCGGAGAGCACATGCCGTCGTATAGCGCTGAGCATGTGGGTCTTTCCGACACCGGGAGTACCGCACATAAACAGACCCAGTGGGGAGCGAGGGTCAGCAGATAGCATCAAGGCTTGGATGCGGGAGACAATGGCAGCACGTTCACTCCCATGGATGGAAGGGATGTCGTGAGCGATGTCAGTCCATACGCTCCTGAGGTGTACGGCCCACTCAAAGTCCGCCTCTTTCAGAGCTTGCAGCGCCATCGCAATGAACTCGGCCATCTCGTCACCTCAACAGATACAAGATGTGCAAGGGGTGGCCAGCGAGGAAGATAGCCGCTGCTCTGTCTTCGGCAGTCACGTCAGAAGGCTGTTCCAGCATCATCAGCTGAATAGCCCGTAATTGATCCATCTGAAGCAAAACCTCATCCAGTTCGTCGCGAGAGAGGCCCGACAGAGCACTACGAAGGTCCGCAAGCCTCACTCTCCGCTCATACTCACCGCAGGTGAGCGAGAGACAAGCTGCACGAATCTGATCCTCTAGATTTGGTGGCGAAACTGCTGGAAGTGGTGGGGACCCGTGCTGCTGGGGTGATCGGATCGTCGCGATGACTTCAGCGAGTCGCACATCATTCCTGGCCAAGAATCTCACGAGGGCCTGAATCAGCTTCTCCAGCACAGGAGTGGCATTGGGAGACAAGCAGAGTTTGACCAGGTTCTGTCGTTCGGCCCACTCCCAACCCTTATCGGCAAGAAGGAGATGGTATGCCCTGCCGCGCTTCTCCTCTTCTATAAGATCTGCATCAAGTAGCTGTCTACGCTCTACGGCATTGAGCCTGGGCTTCAGCGTAGAGCGTGAGGGTTCTTCCCCAGGAACCGCGACAACCAGACTCCAGAGCACCAGGGCCTGCTTGGGTGATGGTTCAAACGTCATGGCATTGAGGACATCACTGCAGCCAGCTGCTGGCGCCGAAACCCTACTGTCTGGCGAAGCTTAACGATGGCCTTCTCGGTCTCCTCCATCACATCGCTGTGGGGCAGCCTCAGCACAAGATAGTCGCTGATCAACAGCTCGTAGTCTCGCTGACGGTCCTGGCAGAATGCTGCAGGGCTGCTGTGGTGGCGGTAGCCATCTACCTCCACCACAAGCCTCCCCTCGGCCCAGAGCAGATCCACCAGATAGCAGGTCCCGAGAACCGTCCGCACCAGAAGGTTGAAGTTGAACAGCCCCGCCAGCTCCTCATCCACCGCCAACCGTGCGGCCAGCAGCTGTTCGCCAGGGCTACAGGGATGGGGTTGGCCATGGATCGGCCAGAGCTTGAAAGTCTCCTCATCGGGGGCCACTGCGATTGAAGCGGGATTCACCAATGAGGTGAGATCCTCCGCTTGGTATGTGATGCTGTCGAGAGCAGAGCTAACGGCCAGCTCCGGTGGAATGACAAGAGCAATCCGGGCCTTTGCTGTCTCCGCCAGCCAGCTGCATACCTGCGCCAAGCTCCGTAGACGATCCTCATCCTGATTGGAGCTGGTGAGCGCCAGCAGAACGATTCCATGATCAAGGCCGAGAGCCATGGCCAGCTGCTCGCACTGAACGGTGCGGCTGAAGCTACGGATCAAAGGCAGGGAACCGCTGGCAACACAAGATGCAGCCTTCTTCAGCCAGGTGACAGAAAGCCGGGGGATCTTTTGTTGGAGCTGGAGCTCCGCTGCGTCACGAGCTAGCAGTTGCTCGATGTTTCGATGCTTGAGCTTTGCCGGAGGCAAGAGGCCTGAATACCAAGCAGGCCAGATCGCGAGAGCCAGATTGGCCATCTGGGTCAGAACATCATTCAGTAGATCATCGTGGGATGGCAGCGTCTGCCAGATCTGAGTGGTCAGGCGCCCTGAATACCCATTCAGAATGGTCTGCCGAAAGGCAGGGATCAATCCGAGGGGATCACTGCTGATCACGACCTGGATCTGACGGAAATCGGATCGGGGAGGGGAATCGGATAGCATCTATGTACTGCCTTATCTCAATGGTAGATGATCCGAGCAGAGTTCATACAAGCAATCAACGCTCAAGATCAGCGGCTGAAAGAAACCCGGTGCTATGTGCAAGCATCTTTTCTCTCATCCGCTGAATCTTGATGTTGGGCAGCGCGGCAGAGGGTTCACTTGGCAGTTAACCCAGCACGCCTCGATCTTCTCGGAGCTTCCGCACAAGCGTTAGTACCAGCTCTGACAGCTGTGGAGGAATGTCTTTCTCACGATTTAGAGTGAAACCTCCGAGGGTGCGCGACGAGTCGAAAATCCCAGGAGTAGCGTCGGAAAACCAAACCGGGATGATTGCAGAATCGCCAAACCTGCTCTTGAATTGTTCCGACTCGAACTTCGTCCACACCTTCCTAGGGTAATGGGGGCCGAGGAGAACAACTACAAAACGTGCTTCAGACTGGTAAATCGGCTTCAAGTACTCCTCGACATCGGAAGCCAAGATTCTGTGCTGTTCGTTTCTGTCGTAAAACACCTCAACTTGGAACTCGGCGAGCTGGTTAAACAATGCCTCGGCGACGTCCCGATCTTCGCCTGCAAACGACAATGCAAAGTCGTACTTGTGAGGGAAATCTACTGCCATGAAGCCTACTTCATGCGCAAACTGCCTCCAAGCAATATTCCGAATGAAGTAGATGAACTGCGGGTCTTCTACAGTTAGCTGCTCCGCGGTGGAATCAAGATGCATGACTGCGGCGATTTCCTCATCGCCATCCATGAGCTCCCGTAAGTAGCCCTTATCGACGACTTGTCCCACGCTGCCGCGCATGGCTGGATGCGAACGCATTGCGTCGCGCAAAGAGAGCGTCCACTCCGTTCCCTCGGCAAGCCAGCGCAGGATGTGGAGGTATGGAGCTCGACCTTCTCGCTTCATCTTCGTGCCTCTACAGAAGCGTTCGCAGCGTGAGCGAAATACAAGGGCGAGGCGCTCCCACACCTCGGCCCTTACCGCCTCGAAACTGATAGCTGTTGTTGCCTGCATTTCGCAGCGCTCAAGTATGCCTGCTCTTTTGCAGACCTCACGACTTAGCATCTGCGCGATATAGAAACTGCCCTGAGAAGCGACAACGATGTCGTCCTCGACGGCCAGTCCAACATTTAGCGCTACACAACCTTGATCGATCAGCTCACGGACTTTCTCATCGCTGTTGCTTTCGAACGGAACGATGTCAATGCGATTGACCAAATCGTGCGCAAAACTAATGAGGTTCTGCCCCGCTTTGTTGATGCCAACTACAATAATCTTGGTGTCCGGCGATTCCTCGTCAGCAAGGGTTTTCATGTAGTCAGCGAGCGCGCTCCGAGTAGCAACCTGAAGCTTATGGAAATCGTCAACAATAACTACGCCGACACTTCCGAGTTCCGGCAGGGACTCGATGTACTCGACATCTTTGGGGCGCCTCGCAGACAGCTTTGTTACGCTCTTCTCAAGGCCAAGACGAGTAAGTGCCTTTTCAACAGCCGTAGTCTTGCCAATGCCGGAAGGGCCCTCAATTACCAGTCCTCGCCCAGGCGTACGGAGATTGAGGATGAGGTCCGCATACTCCCTCGGTTCGACGAAGGTGTATGTGGGGACTCCACCGGTCTTAAACACTTCCTCAAGGAGGGGGGCTGGCATCTGAGGGTGAGAGCAGGTCTGCGAGCAGATGACTTACGTTTCCGGAGTGTACTAGGGCCCGCAGAGATCGCGAGGTGCGCTCAGGGTAGGTTTTGCTGTCCTCCCAACTTGTTCTTTGGTGGTTCCGTGAACCACCCCCAGCCAGCTGGCCCATTCCAGATAAGCCAACTGAGTTCACAGCAGGCAGTCTCTGAAACCCTTGGCCCGCAACAGCACTCTATCCAGGGACACCAACCCCAGCCATGCTTAACGAGTCCGTGACCCACTTGTGTTCACGGCTACAACAGAGCGCAATGCTGTGATTCAAGCGGGATGCTCCAACGGCAGCCCCTGCGCCTTCCAGGCCCGCAGGCCGCCGCGCAGGTTGGCCACCTGGGTCAGCCCTTTCTTCAGCAGCTGTTGGGTAGCCAGGGCGGAACGGCTGCCGGAGTGGCAAAGCACAACCGTGGGTCGATCGGTTGGTATCTCGCCGGCCCGGATCTGCAACTCCGGCAAGGGAATCAGCAGGCTGCCCGGGATGCGACCGTCCGGGCCCTGCACCTCCGCTTCGGAGCGCACGTCCACCAGCGTCAGGGCCTCGCGGTGGTCGGCCACCCAGTCGGCCGTCAGTTCCGGCAGGCCGGCATAGCTGCGCTCGATCGGTGCCCAGTCGTCCGCCTCCTCCAGGCCACCGTCAGCGGGCCGGCCGGAGCGCAGGTTGGCCGGCAGGGCCACGGCGATCCGGTTGGGGTGGGGGAGGTGCAGGTTCTCCATGTAGCCCACGAAGTCGCGCTCGTCGGCCTCGCCCCCCAGCCGGGCGTTGTAGGCCTTCTCCTCGGCCACCGAACTCACCGCCCGGCCGCTGTAATCGTGGGCCGGGTAGAGCAGGCAGTGGTCGGGCAGCGACAGGAGCTGCTCGGTGATCGAGTGGTACAGGGTGGCGGCATCCCCCTGCTGAAAGTCGCAGCGGCCGCAGCCCCGCACCAGCAGGGCATCGCCGGTGAAGGCCGCGCTGTGGTCATCGAGCACCACGCTCAGGCAGCCATCGGTGTGACCAGGGGTGGCGCGCACCTCCAGCTCGCGGCCGCCGAAGCGCACCCGATCCCCGTGGCGCAGGGGCAGGGTCACGTTCTCGGCCCCGGCGACGGCGGCCAGGGCGATGGCGCAGCCGGTGGCCCGGTGCAGTCGCCAGCTGCCGGTCACGTGGTCGGCGTGCACGTGGGTGTCGAGACTGGCGACCAGCTCGATGCCCAGCTCGCGGATCAAGGAAAGATCCCGCGGGTGCTGCTCATACACCGAATCGATCAGCACCCCCTGCCGGGAGGCCACATCCGCCAGCAGGTAGGTGAAGGTGCTGGTCTCGGCGTCGAACAGCTGGCGCAGCAGCAGCGGCGCACCGCCGGCGGCGGCCGCCAGGGCGAAGGGAGCGTTGGAAGCCATCGCGTCGGGGGCGTCAGCCCTGCAGCTTGGGGCGTCCTTCCGCCAGCACCCCCTGCAGGTAGGCACCCACGAACATCCCGGCCAGGCCGATCAGCACCGGCCCGTTGCCGATGCCGATGCTGGCCACCGCCGCCCCCGGGCACAGGCCGCACAGGCCCCAGCCCACACCGAAGATCACCGCGCCCGGCACGGTGCCGGCCAGCATCGGCTTCACCTCATGGGAGAAGGGCAGCCCCAGCAGCGTGGTCTCCCGCAGCCGCGGGGCCAGCCGGAAGCCGATCGTCGTGACCGCCAGGGCCGCCGCCATGACCAGCAGCAGGCCGAGGTCGCGCAGCTGCAGGAAGCTCAGCACCACCTCCGGCCGGGCCATGCCGCTCAAGGCCAGCCCATAGCCGAACAGACCACCACCCAGCAGGATCGAGAACAGGCGCTTCATGGGGTCACCCCCAGCAGCATCACGACCCGGGCGGTGACGATCGCCACCGCCATGAACACGGCGACCGCCAGCAGCGAGGCCCGCGAGAACGAGGCGACGCCGCAGATGCCGTGGCCGGAGGTGCAGCCCGAGGAGAGCCGGGTGCCGAAGCCCACCAGCAGCCCCCCCAGCGCCAGCCGCCACCAGCCTTCCGCCGTGACGAAGAAGGCCTGGTGGGTCGCGGCGTACAGCCAGGCGCCCAGCACCATGGCCAGGGCGAACTGCAGCCGCCACTGGCGCGAGCTGCGCTCAGCCGTGAGCGGCGTGACGTAGGTGAGCGTGGAGCTCAGGACGGAACTCGCCCCGGCTTTGACGCCGAGGGTGAGATACATGACCATCAGTCCCAGTCCGAGGAACAGCCCCCCGACCAGATAGGACGTGACGCCATTGGGGAAAGGAAAGCCCAATCGATGCGGTCAACAACGACGCTTGGACCATAAACACGTCGTTGGCGGCGGGCAACTCAGACCCCCAGCGGTTCCCCCTGGGCCTTCTTCTGCTCGGCCAGCACCTGCTCCAGACCTTCGATGTCCTCGTCGGTGATCTTGGTCTGCATCGGGCAGTGCTTGGGACCACACATCGAGCAGAACTCGGCCTGCTTGTAGATGTCGGCCGGCAGGGTTTCGTCGTGGTACTCGCGGGCCCGCTCCGGATCCAGACTCAGATCGAACTGCTTGTTCCAGTCGAAGGCGTAGCGGGCGCGGCTCAGCTCGTCATCGCGGTCGCGGGCGCCGGGGCGGTGGCGGGCGATGTCGGCGGCGTGGGCGGCGATCTTGTAGGCGATCAGGCCCTCGCGCACGTCTTCGGCATTGGGCAGGCCCAGGTGCTCCTTCGGCGTCACGTAGCAGAGCATCGCCGTGCCATGCCAGCCGGCCAGGGCCGCACCGATGGCGCTGGTGATGTGGTCGTAGCCGGGGGCGATGTCCGTCACCAGCGGGCCGAGCACGTAGAAGGGCGCCTCGCTGCACTCCTCCATCTGCTTCTTGACGTTGAACTCGATCTGGTCCATCGGCACGTGGCCCGGACCCTCCACCATCACCTGCACGTCGTGCTTCCAGGCGCGGCGGGTGAGTTCACCGAGGGTCTTCAGTTCGGCCAGCTGGGCCGCATCGGAGGCATCGTGCTGGCAGCCGGGCCGGAGGGAATCCCCCAGGGAGAAGCTGCAGTCGTAGCGCTTGAAGATCTCGCAGATGTCGTCGAAGCGGGTGAACAGCGGGTTCTGGCGGTGGTGGTACAGCATCCACTGGGCCAGGATGCCGCCGCCGCGGCTCACGATCCCGGTGAGGCGGCCCTTCACCTTGGGCAGGTGCTCGATCAGCAGGCCTGCGTGGATCGTCTGGTAGTCGACGCCCTGCTGGCAGTGCTTCTCGATCACATGCAGGAAGTCGTCCTCATCGAGCTTCTCGATCATCCCGTGCACGCTCTCCAGCGCCTGGTACACGGGCACCGTGCCGATCGGCACCGTGGAGGCGTTGATGATCGCCGTGCGCACCTCATCAAGATTCACCCCGCCGGTGGAGAGGTCCATCACGGTGTCGGCGCCGTACTTCACCGCCAGCTTCAGCTTGGCCACCTCCTCATCGAGATCGGAGGCATTGGGGGAGGCGCCGATGTTGGCGTTCACCTTGCACTTGGACGCGATGCCGATCGCCATCGGCTCGAGGCCAGGGTGCTCGATGTTGGCGGGGATGATCATGCGGCCCCGGGCCACCTCCTCCATCACCAGCGACTCGGGCAGGTTCTCCCGCTTGGCCACGTAGGCCATCTCCTCGGTGATCACCCCCTGGCGGGCGTAATGCAGCTGGGTGACGTTGGCTTGACCACGACGCTTCTGGATCCAGGCGCTGCGCATGACAGGAATGACGAAGGACTGTTGGGCGCAGCCTGAGAGCTTCCGCACTTCCCTGCGCCGGCATGACCCGGATCAGGTTCGGAGGGTGTGATCTCAGCCCTGGGCGAAGCGATCGGTGGATCCTGCGCCGGGCACCCCTAGTGACGATCGAAACCTAGCAAGGCTGAACGGGGGTGGGGACAAGGCTGAAAAGGTCAGGGCCAGGGCGGAACGGGGACAGGGCTCCGCGACCATGTTTCCCGGTTCTGTACAGGCTGTACAGGTCTGGGAATCGACGCGCCGCCCCATCTCCGGGCCCACGAACCCCCGCAGGCGCAGTCGCAGGGAGGGTGCAGCCGCAGTCGCAGGCTTCAGGCCTGCAGACCGTCCAGGGCAATCGCCGTGACGCGATGGTCGCCATCGCCCTGCAGCGCCGCCAGGGCTTCGCGGGCCTGGGCCGCCTCCGGCCCCCGCCCGTCGCGCACCAGGCGCCCCAGGATCTCGGCCCCACCGGCCCGCACCGTGCCGTCGCCATCGGTCACCGCCTCCCGGGCCAGCTCCAGCAGCCAGGCCGCCGGCATCGCCTCCTGCTCCGCCAGGGCCGAGAGGATGCTGCAGCGCACCAGCCACTGGTCGTCGGCCACGAACGCATCCCGCAGCAGGGGCCAGGCCCGCTCCACCCCATAGCTGGCCAGGGCGTTGGCGGCCTCGGCCCGCACGTTGGCGTCCTCGTCCTGGCGCACCGCCGTCGCCAGGGCCTGCCAGCCGGCCTCGCTGCGCTTCACCCCCAACCCGGCGCAGGCCAGCGAGCGGATCACGAAGGTGGTCTGCTCCAGCCCCAGCAGCAGCAGCGGGATCGCCGCCTCCGGCTCCACCCCCCGCAGCCCGGCCAGGGCCGGCATGGCCCGGCTCGGATCGCCCGAGGCGATCGCCTGCCGCACCGCTTCCAGATCGGGGGTGGACGCACTCACGGGGATCAGGGCGGGGATCCTTCACCTTGGCGCAGCTCGCCGCCGGCCGGGGGGCCCAGGCGCAGGGTCCGCAACAGCTCGGCCCGGCGCCGCCGCCGCCGGATCCAGCTGGTGGTGAGCAGGCCGCAGCCGATCACCAGGGCGGGCACGGCCGGCAGCCGGTCGGCCCCCTGGCGGGTGAACAGCACCAGCAGGGCCAGCAGGATCAGCAGCGGCGAGGAGAGCGCCAGCAGCGCCGCCCGGAAGCGGGAGGGCCGACGGCCGCTCAAACCGGCCGCTCCATCCAGCGCAGCAGGCTGAGGGTCAGCACCTTGACGCCCACCTCCAGGCAGCCCTCATCCGGATCGAAGCTGTTGCTGTGCAGGGGCGTGCAGCCGCCGGGCCCGGCCACCCCGAGGCGGAACATGGTGCCGCGGGTGCCCTCCAGCAGCTGGGCGAAGTCCTCGGCCCCCAGCGACGGCTGCTCCAGCCACTGCACCCGGGAGCGGCCCAGCAGGGCCACGGCCGAATCGGCCACCAGCTGGGTGAGCTCCGGATCGTTGTGCACCGGCGGCGAGATGCAGCGGTAATGCACCCGGGCCTCGCCGCCGTGGCCCTGGCAGAGGGCATGGACGGTGTCCTCGATCCAGCCCGGCAGCTGGGCGTGCACCTCCAGATCCAGGCAGCGCACCGTGCCCAGCAGGCGCACGTGGTCGGCGATCACGTTGAAGGCCTTGCCCCCCTCGATCAGCCCGAAGCTCACCACCACCGGATGCAGCGGGTCGAGCCGCCGGCTGATCGCCTCCTGCAGCCCGCTCACCACCCGGGCGGCGATCCAGATCGCGTCGGTGCTCTGGTGCGGGCGGGCGCCGTGGCCCCCTTCCCCCAGCACCTCCACCTCCAGTTCCCCCGCCGCGGCCGTGAGGCTGCCGCTGCGCACCCCCACCGTGCCCACCTCCAGGCTGGGGAACACGTGCACCCCGAACAGGGCCTGCACCCCGTCCATCGCCCCGTCGGCCCGCATCCAGGCCGCCCCTTCGGCCGTTTCCTCCGCCGGCTGGAACAGCAGCCGCACCCGGGCCGTGAGACGGTCGGCCACGCCGGCCAGCAGCCGCGCCACCCCCAGGCCCACGGTGGTGTGGACGTCGTGGCCACAGGCATGCATCAGGCCCTGGCGGCTGGAGGAGTAGGGCAGGTCGGTGCGCTCTTCAATCGGCAGCGCGTCCATGTCGGCCCGCAGGGCCACCAGCGGCGCCCCCTCAGGCCCCAGCTCCGCCACCACCCCGGTGCGGCCCACCCCTTCGCGCACCTCCCAGCCCCAGCGCCGCAGCTCCCCGGCCACCAGGGCGGCGGTCTGCTGCTCGTGGCCGCTCAGCTCGGGGTGGCGGTGGATGTGGCGGCGGATCTGAATCAGCTCCGGCAGCAGCGTCTGCAGCGTCGCCTCCAGGCCCAGGGCGTCCCAGACCCCATCCCCCCCCTCGGCAGGGCCACCACTGGCGGCGAGGGGGGAGAAGGACAACGGGGTCATGGGCGGGGGGGGAGGCCGAGGGGGCGAAGCCGGTTCAGGAGGCCAGGGCCAGGAACTGGGCCAGAGCCTGCACGGGCACGGGCGGCCAGCGCCGTATCTGCAGCAGCCATTCTTCCTGCCGGTAGCGGGGATCGAGGCCGGAGGCCGCGGCCCAGTGGCTCTCGGCCTCGCCCCGGGCCCCCCGCCGCCACAGCAGCGCCGTGAGGCCGGCGCGGGCATCGGCGAACAGGGGATAGCGGCGGATCAGGTCGCGCAGCTGCTTCTCCGCCACCGCGGTGTCCCCCAGCTGGAAGGCGGCCAGGGCGGCGCTGGAGCGGGCCATGGCGAAGCCCGGCCGGGCGGCGGCCGCCGCCTCGAAGCACTGGCGGGCCGCTGGCCAGTCGCCCCGGGAGCCCTCCACGTTGCCCAGGTTGTAAAGGGCGGAGGCATCCTCCGGATGCCGCTCCAGGATCCACTCGTAATCCGCAGCGGCGGCGCTCCACAGGCCCAGGGCCTCCTCGGCGGTGCCTCGGTTGAGGTGGGGGTCGGCGCTGGTGGGCTCCAGGGCGATGGCCCGGTCCTGGTCGGCGATCGCCGCCCGGACATCTCCCAGGGCCAGCTGCACGTTGCCGCGGTTGCTCCAGGCCGAGGCGTCCTCGGGCGCCAGATCCACCACCCGGTCCCACAGGGGCAGGGCCTCGCCGAAGCGCCCCTCGCGGCTGGCGGCCAGGGCCTGCTCGAACAGCGCCGGCAGCGACGACGTTGCCGCCGCCGGGCCCGCCGCTGGGCCGGAATCGGCCCGCAGCGCCGGCGGCCAGGCCAGCAGCCCCACCAGCAGCAGCACCAGCAGCTGTCCCATGGGGCCGGGGTGAAGCCGATGGTCTCGACGACGCCGTGGGGAAGTGATTCCCGGCGCTCTTTTGCGTCCCATCGACCGAGAGTAACGACGGCGGCCGGGCGGTGAGGAGCGGCGGCCGGCGCGTAGCGTGCCGAAACAAAGACAGCCCCGGAGGAAACGACCGGGGTAACCAGGTGATTATTGAGGGCATTGGATTCACCCTGCCATGGAGAACCTGCTCGATTCGATCCAAGCGATTCCGCGCCGCACGGGGTTGTCCAGCGGAATGATCGGAGTGCTGCTGGGCATCGCCATCCTCTGCCTGGGCGGGTTCCTGTTTTCCTACACGGTATCGATCGACGATGAGCTCATCCTCATCCACAGGGAGGAGTCGATCCTCTGGCATTTCGAGCTGGGTCGATTCATGCTCGGACTGCTGCGCCGCGGCTTCTGGCCGAGCACCCATCCCTTCGTGGCCTATGCCTGCCTGGCTGTGGCCTATGTGGCGTCCTATGCCCTGCTGATCGGCATCCACAACCTCCGCCATTCCTGGAGGACGGCCCTAGGGTTCCTCATCTTCCTCGCCTACCCGACCAACTGGCTGCTGCAGGAGTTTCCTGTCACCGCCTTCTCGCTGGCCTTCGGGCTGGTGCTTGCCCCCGTGGCCGTCATCGAGACCCTGAGGGTCCACTCCGGGGAGGCCACCCGGGAGGGGCCGCGGTGGCGTCTCTCGCTGGTCACCATCGCCCTGCTGGTGATCCTGACGGGTTTCTTTCAGTCCTTCTTGCTGCTGTACGTCTCGATCGCTATCGGCGCCGTCCTGCTGGACGGGGACGCGCCACGGGCCGGAGCCAGTAACCGGCTCAGCGCCTTGCCCTACGCCTTCGGCTATAGCGTCATCGCGATCCTGCTGTATCGCCTGATCGTCAAGCTGAGCCTGTTCATCCAGGATCTCGAGCCCGCACACATCGATCAATACACGCGTAACACCCTCGGCATGCTTCGCTTCAGGCCGCTCGACTACCTGCTGGGCCATGCCACCCAGATCCTCCGCGCCTACGTGCACCCCGGCTACTCCTACGGAGCGGATCTCTGGGCCCTGCCACTCCTGATTGCAGGCGCGATCCTGACCTGCTGGGTGACGAGGAAACACCTTCCGACAAGGTCTCGAATCATCCAGGCCGGCCTGGTGCTGCTGCTCCTCCTCTCACCGTTTCTGCTCAATGTGCTGTCCACGCCCAACCGGCTTCCCCTCCGCTCGTACGTCTCCTTCCCCTATGTGATCTGGGTGTTCGCCATGCTCTGGCTGCTCCAGGCCAGGAGCCTGCAGCGCGGGAGTCTTCTGGCCTCGGCCCTGGTGACGGGACTGCTGGGCTTCCAGTGCCTCAATGCGACGTCGGAGTACTTCTTCTCCCGTCACTACAATTCCAGAGCGGATCTCGTCACCGCCTCCACCATCGCCTCCGCGATGCTGAACCGGCCGGAGTTCCGAGGGCAGGGGCCGCTGACCCTGGTGGTGCACGGCAAACTCGAACGTCCCCTGCTCACCCGCTCCGCCTGGTACTCGACGGCCAACGGATCCTTCTTCAACTGGGCGGGTGGCAGCTCTGGGCGCATCGTGGCCTATCTCCGCACCCTGGGCATCACCAACCTCACGGCAAGCGATGGGGCCACAAGCGCCAGGGTCATCGATCAGTTCAGTGCAATGCGCCCCTGGCCCGATCCCGGCTCCCTGCGGTTGGAAGGTGATGTGCTGCTCCTGAAACTCTCTGAGGAGGCCAAACCCCTCAGGTCGCCGCCGGGGCCGCTCCGGCAAGGTGGGCGCGGCCGGCGGGGGTGACGATCCGCCCCCGGGGCGTGCGCTGCAGGAACCCCAGCTGCAGCAGGTAGGGCTCCACCACCGCTTCGAGGGTGGCGGGATCCTCCCCGAGCCCCGCCGCCAAGGTTTCCAGTCCCACCGGCCCGCCCCCATAGGCCTCAAGCATCAGGTGCAACAGGCGCCGGTCGCTGGCATCCAGGCCGCGTCCGTCCACCCGGTGCAGGGAGAGGGCCTGGTCCACCAGCACCGCGTCGATCTGGCCGTGCCCCCCCACCGCCGCCACGTCCCGCACCCGGCGCAGCAGCCGGTTGGCGATCCGGGGCGTGCCCCGGCAGCGGCGGGCCACCTCCTGGGCGGCGCAGGGCTGCAGGGCCAGCTGCAGCAGGCCGGCGGCCCGCACCACGATCGCCTCAAGGTCATCGAGGCCGTAGAACTCCAGCCGCTGGATCAGGCCGAAGCGATCCCGCAGCGGCGAGCTCAGCGAGCCGGCGCGGGTGGTGGCCCCCACCAGGGTGAACGGGGCCACCTCCAGGCTGCGGGTGCGGGCCGTGGCGCCCTTGCCGACCGTGAGATCGAGCCGGAAGTCCTCCATGGCGGGGTAGAGGATCTCCTCGGCCACCCGGTTGAGGCGGTGGATTTCGTCGATGAACAGCACCTCGCGGGGCTGCAGGTTCACCAGCAGGCCGACGATGTCACGGGGGCGCTCCAGGGCCGGAGCACTGGTGATCCGGCAGCGCACCCCCAGTTCCTCCGCCAGCACCAGCGCCATGGTGGTCTTGCCAAGGCCCGGCGGGCCGTAGAGCAGCACGTGGTCGAGGGCTTCCTGGCGGCGGCGGGTGGCCTCCACGGCGATCCGCAGCACCTGCTTCAGTTCGCTCTGGCCGATGTAGTCGTCCAGCCTGCGGGGCCGCAGCCCGTCCTCCCGCGGCACGGGATCGTCCTCGGGACGCGCCGTCGGATCCAGGAGCCGCTCCTCCGGCACCACGCCGGGATCCGCTGGACCGGGACCGGGAGGGCCGCTGCGGCGCCGGCCGACGGACCCTGGCGGGGTCGTTCCGCCCGAAGCACCCGAAGAGATGATCGCCATGGGTGGAGGGTACCGGCCTGAAGCCCCGGATGGTGAAGGGCCGGAAGCCTTCGACCGTGGGCATGGTGACGGACAGAAGGGAAGAATCCTGTCGTGAATTGAAGGCCGCAGTAAGGTGGGTGCGAAGCAGGAAAAGGTTCATGAATCTGAATCCCGGTCTCGCTGCCGACAGGGAAGATCGACGATTCTCCTTGATCCTGACCGCCCTGTTGGTGGCGTCGCTGATCATCTCAGCAGCCTTCATTCTGCGCGACAGCGGCGTGGTGCCTGGCCATCCGATGGATCAGCACTTCGCCGAAACGGTCGATCTTTCCATCCGCCGCTCGGATGGACATTGGGTCTTTCAATACCCTGCGTTACAGAATTCTGGAGGCATCACATCAAGCCTCATCGCCGGCATCTACAAGCTGATTGTCCCCACGTCGACAACGACGCTCAACTGGCACATCAGGATCCTGGCGATGGCGATGTACCTTGGGAGCAGCTGGTGGCTGATTCGCAGCCTGATTGCGTCAACCCCCGGCAGGATTCTGGCCTACCTGTTGATCTGCCTATCGGGATTTCAGTTCATCCAGCCCTCCAGCGAACTGTTTGCAGGCTCCTTCTTCAACCTGTCACTGGTCGCTCTCAGACTGGGCTGGCCCACCATCGTGACGGCCCTGCTGCTGGCCGTGTTCGGACTCTGCAAGGTCGACATGATCGTGGCAGCCATCTTCATCGCGATTCTCTGGGGATTCTGGGAGCATCGGCGTGGGCGCAGCAACCCGGCGGCGCTGGCGCTCTTTACCCTCGCCTGGCTGCTGCTTTTTCTGGCGCCCGCCTTGCTGCTCCAGGGCTCGAATCCCATGGGGGGCAATAGAAGCATGCTCGCGTTCATGAGCGCCTACACGGAGTTTCTGGGCTACCACCAGTTCAGCGGCGCTCCATTGGCCGCCGGGCCCGAGACCATGAATCGCATCAGAGACGCCATCTTCCCAGGTGCGCAGAACCTGGCGCAGATTGTGACGCAGTACCCCAAGCTTTACTTTGACTTCGTAGGTGTTTCCGCTGCACGTAGTCTGCCCAACCTTGTTCATGCGGGAAAACTGATGCTCATTCCCCTCGGTCTGGTGATCTATCAGAACAAGCAGCTTTCGACCCTGCGCCCTTTTCTCATCATTCTGGTGGTGGCAATCATCTGCACGCTGATCCCCGCCTGGCTGATCATCTACATCAGAATTCGCTATGTCGTTAAATTGTTTCCTGCCATCGTGGCCATAGCCGTTGGCGGCTGCCTGGAACTGAGCGCCACCAACAGAAAGGCCAAAGGAATTCTCTGGGCATGCGGGATCGGGACCTTGGCCTGGGAAGCCTATTTCCTTCAAAACATGTGGCAGTACTCGCATTTCAAATGACATGACATCCACGCGTCGCATCGATTGCCTGGTGCCCTGCTTCAACGAGCAGGAGAGCATTCCCGCACTGCTGAAGGAGATGGCCAGCATCGGCGAAACGATCGCCGCTTCCTTCGAAGAGCCTCTCAGTCTGGGCATCCTGATCGTGAATGATGGCAGCACCGATGACACCCACCTGGTGGTTGCCAGGGAGCTGGAGGTCCTCCAGGGCTACGAACGCAGAAGCCTCATCAGCCTGAGCAGAAACTTCGGCAAGGAGGCCGCCCTGCTGGCAGGTCTACGACACTGCCAGAGCGAGGCCTGCATCATCCTGGATGCGGATCTGCAGGATCCACCCCATCTGATTATCAAGATGATCCGCCTGTGGCTAAAGAATTACAAGATCATTAACGCGGTGCGTATGGATAGATCGGAAGACCTGCTGCTCAAGCGACTCACAGCAAAAGTCTTTTACAGAGTCTTTGATCGGTTCAGCCACCTCAGAATTCAGTTCAATTCGTCTGATTTCAGATTGCTTGACCGTGTCGCCATTAACGCCATCCTATCCTGCCATGAAAGCATCCGCTTTTCCAAAGGCTTCTTTGCCTGGGTCGGCTTCAAGCAGGCCAATGTGTACTTCAAACGTCCACCACGAAAGGATGGAACCACGAAATGGGGCGGTTGGAAGCTTTGGAACTATGCGCTGGACGGGATATTCAGCTTTTCAACGGCACCACTGAGAGTTTGGAGCTATCTTGGCGCGATTGTGACGCTGCTGTCATTCAGCCTCGGCATGATCGCCATGGTACGCACACTCTTCTTTGGTATTGATGTGCCAGGCTATGCATCGCTGTTTACCGCTGTGACCTTTCTCGGCGGGCTGCAACTCGTCGGCATCGGTGTACTTGGCGAATACATCGGGCGCACCTACATGGAAACAAAGAAAAGGCCTCAGTACATCATCGAATGCATCACAGAAGTGGAGTGAATAGAGTTCGCATCCTGCGTTTCGGGACAGTGGGACTTGCTTCAACGGCAATCCACGCAGTCTGCCTATTTCTGTTGTCCTCACTGACCTCCTTGGCGGGAGGTGTGGCCAATCTGATGAGCTTTGTGATCGCCTTTTGCTTTTCGTTCAAGGCTCAGCAGGTGTTCACCTTCAAGGACAGGCTTGGCAAGCAGACTCTCAATCCGTTAGCCATGATGATCATCTTTGTCTTCAATCTAGGGGCGGCAGTAGCTCTCGGATCCATGCTGGAAGGAAACTACCGAGCACTCCTTCCCTTGGTCCCCGCTGTCATCAACTACGGCCTGTTCTACGTGACCTCAGGGCTGCCGCTGTTTCGTCAGTGAGTGGCTGAAGCTTCGACGCAAACCCATGAATGATGCCATCATGCCGCAAATCAACCCACCTACAATATAATGGAACCTACTCCTGAAGCAAGCATTCTCGGAATAAAGCATGAACTTCGACCCGTGGCCATCTCGGCGGGACTCTTTCTCGCCCATCAAGTCATGGAGGGCATATTTCTTCTCTGGTTTGCACCCAATGGCTACAGCGATCTTTGTCAACTTGACTGCAAACGATATGCGGATATAGCCAGCAACGGGTACGAACGCCTGCAACTCAGTGAGTTTGATTACTCAAGAACTGCAAATCTCGCCTTCTTCCCTCTGCTTCCCATCGCCGCTTCTCTGGTCTCCCGCCTGCTTGATCTCTCACCGCAAACCGCCACCATACTCACCGCCAAGGCATTCTTTTTCCTTTCGATCTACGCCTTTATCAGATTAGCGCAGACCATAATTCCCTCAGCCCACCCCCTCGCAGTCGGAAGCATTGCGGCTTTCAATCCATACTCGATCTATGGCAACGCAGGCTACACAGAACCCTTGTTCCTGTTCCTGACCTGCACCCTCTTCGCACTGTTGGAGCGCAGGATGTTTTTGGTGGCCGGCTTGGCAGGAGGGCTGCTCTCAGCATCAAGATTTGTGGGGATCGTGTCGATGGTCTCCCACCTCATCAGCTGGGCTCAGCATTGGCCTTCATGGCGATGGGGCCCTCGGATCAGGGCTATCGCCGGAATGGTGCTCATTGCGGCGGGTCTTCTGTTCTTCATGGCGCACCTCTATGAGCGGACAGGAGACCCGTTGGCATTCATCCATATCCAAAAGGCCTGGGGACGAAGCGCCCCGACAGGTCCAGCAAGTTGGATGTTCGCCTTGGGCAATGGCCTTTCGAGCAACTGGTGGCTGTATCGGTATTGGGCAGCATCTGGAATTGTTGTTTTAATCATCAGCCTCACCTTCATCCTACGGCGTCGATACGTTTCCCTTGCCTCTTTCAGCCTCTTGAGCACGCTTATTCCACTCAGCTCCGATTGCTGGGGATTATCTCGCTACATCTGGTGGCAGGCGCCGGTACTCCTCTTCGTTGCCTATTGCTTCGTTCGCAACAGAGCCCTGCTGGCCGGCTGGCTGACGTTTGCCATCCTGGTGAATGCGTGGTGCTATCGCCTCTGGTTTACGGACATCAACTGGCATATCTCCTGATCTGTTCAGATGCTTTTCGGCGATCCCAGACCACCACCAACCCACTCCCCTCTTCACACGTGTTGTCATGGATCCGCTGCCTGAACAGCGGAGTAGTCTCGACTGGTTGATCGATGACCGGATCAGATGGCGAAAGGGCCCGGCAGGAAGGGCGGTGGCGCGAAGAGCGCCGACCCGGCCAACCGGCTGCTGGCTGACAACCGCTTGGCCCGCCACCAGTACGAGATTCTCGAGACCCTCGAGACCGGCATCGAACTGCTCGGCACCGAGGTGAAGTCGATCCGGGCCGGCCAGGTGAACCTGCGCGACGGCTTCTGCCTGATCCGCAACGGCGAGATGCAGCTCCACAACGTCCACATCTCCCCCCATAGCCACGCCGGCAAGTTCTTCAATCACGAGCCGCTGCGGGTGCGCAAACTGCTGGCCCACCGCCGCGAGATCGACAAGCTGCGCGTCGCCCTCGACCAGAAGGGCCTCACCCTGATCCCCCTCAACCTGCACCTCAAGGGCTCCTGGATCAAGATCACCATCGGCCTGGGCAAGGGCCGCAAGCTGCACGACAAGCGCGCGGACGAGAAGAACAAGCAGATCGCCAAGGAGACCCGGGCCGCCGTCGCCCGGCTCTGAGCGCCCTCAGGGGTTGGCGGGCGGCGGCGGTGCTGGAGGGGCCGGGGCCGGGGCCGCCGGTTCGGCGGGTGCCGGGGTGGTGCCGGGGGTGGCCGGAGCAGGCGTGGCCGGCGTGTCCTGGGGCTCCTCGGGGGCCGGGGGCGCATCCGGCGCCGGCGGCGGTGCGGGAGCCGGCGGATCGGCCCGCAGCGACAGGCGGATCAGGGCCGGGGCGACGCCGTCGTTGGTGAGCAGCAGCTGCACCGGCGAGCTCTTCTGGGAGTCGAGGGTGACCACCCGCAGCGGCCCCCTCGGCTCCAGCAGCGTCCCCCCGGCCGAGTAGACGCTCATCTGCAGCAGCGGCGAGCCGCTGACGCCGAGGGCGAGGCCGTGGCCGGCGGGCAGGCGGATCGGGAACAGGCGCGCCCCGCTGGCGGGCACCTCGGCCGACAGCATCTGGGCGGTGCCGGAGGGGGCCTCGATCGGCTCGATCCTGAGGTTCTCCAGCATCATTTCGGCGGCCGCGTACCAGATCTGGCGGAAGGGTTCCGGCGGCATCGCCTGGGCGGCGCGGCTCGGCAGCAGGTTCTGGACGCTGGCCGACACCAGCTCCCGCAGCACCGCCGGGCTCAGCCCCTGGCGCACGAAGCCGCCCTGGCGCTGCTCCCAGTCGCTGGCGCTGAAGCTGCCCAGCCGGCGCCGCAGGGGCAGGGGCAGCTGCTCCACCCGGGCCAGCCATTCCTCGGCCAGTTCGTTCCACACCCGCCGCAGCGGCGCGTCCTCCAGGCTGTCGGAGGGGAGCCGGCCGTTGCGCTCGGGGTACTGGGCCAGCAGGGCCGCATCCACCAGGCTCAGGAACCAGGCCCGGTCCACCTGCATCGCCCGCAGGCGGTTGAGCAGCTGCTGGCGCTGATCCACCTCCGAGGGGGGCAGGCTGCTGGGGAGCTCGCTCTGGCTGCCGGGGGCCGGGGCGGCCACCTTGCCGCGGCTCAGCCACCACCAGCCCACGGCCGTGCCCACGACGGCCGAGAGCACCAGGGCGATCAGCACCGGCCAGAACCCCCCCTCGGCCTCCTCCTCCCGTTCCTCATGGCGGCGCCGCAGGCTGTCGCCGACGGCGACGGCGGCCGGCGGCGGTGGCGTGGTGGCGGGGACCATGCGCAGTGGCAGCTGGGGCTCCGCCCGCGCCGCCTGCGGCGATGGGCTGGCACCGCTCGCCGCCCCCTCGCCGGCGACCTCGGCCGCCCGCCACTCCTGCGCCGACTCGGACCCCGGCGATGGCGCGGGGGCTGGCGGGGGCGGGGGCGGTGGCGCGGCGGCCTCGGGCACCAGCACCACGGTGCGGTCGGCCCGCGGCACCGGGCCCGTGCTGTCGGGCATCGGCAGGGACTGGAAGGCCACCAGGGCCTCGCCGGCGGAGGCGAAGCGCTCCTCGGGGTGGCGGCTGAGCAGGCGCTGCAGGTGGCGCTGCAGCTCCGGCTCGTTCTCCAGGGCCGCCGGCCAGCGCCACTGCATCGTCGCCGGATCCAGCAGGCGCTCAGGCCCGTCCCCGCTCAGCAGCACCAGGGACACCACCCCCAGGGCGTGCAGATCCATCCAGGGCTGGGCGGGCTCGCCCCTGGCCAGCTCCGGCGGGGCATAGCCCGGGGTGGCACCCAGCAGCCGCTCCCCGGCGGGGCCGGCGGACGTGCCCCGCACCAGGCCGAAATCGAGGGGCACCGGCAGGCCGTCGCTGTCGCGGCGCAGCAGGTTGGCGGGACTGAGGTCCCCGTGCAGCAGGTCCTGGCTGTGCAGGGCGGCGAGCACCGGCAGCAGCTGGCGCAGCAGCAGCAGCACCTCCCCTGCCCCGAACACCAGCTGGCGCTCGGCACGCAGCTCCAGCAGCTGCTGGTAGGTGCGGCCCGCCTGCCACTCCCGCACCAGCCAGAGCTGGCCCTCGGCCTCGATCACGGCGCCGATGCGGGGCACCTGGGGATGGAGCACGCCCTGCAGCCGCGACCACAGCTCCCGGGCCCGGGCCTGGTCCTGCTCCGGCCCGATGCGGCGGAGGGCCACGGGCGCATCGGCGGCCAGCTGGTCACTCGCCTGCCACAGCTCCCCCTGGGGTCCGCCCGTCTCCGCCCCGAGACGGCGTTCGAGCCGGTAGCGGCCGCCGATCACCTGGCCCTGGGCTGCGCTCATGGGATCAGGGCCGTGCCGGTGCGCTGGGGTTGCTCGAGGCCGCGGCCCGCCAGCCAGTCCTGGTCGTAGAGGCGGGAGCGGTAGCGATCGCCGCTGTCACAGAGCACGGTGACGATGCGGTGGCCGGGGCCCAGCCGCCGGGCCGTTTCCACGGCCGCCGCCACGTTGATCCCCACCGATCCCCCCATGAACAGGCCCTCCTGCCACAGCAGGCCGTAGATCGTGCGCAGGGCCATGGGGTCGTCGATCCTCACCGCGTCGTCGATCGGCGCCCCCTCCAGGTTGGCGGTGACGCGGCTGTTGCCGATGCCCTCGGTGATCGAGTTCCCCTCGCTCTTCAGGGTGCCCTCGGTGGCCCAGCTGTAGAGGGCGCTGCCGCAGGGATCGGCCAGGACGCAGCGGATCGAGGGGTCCTGCTCCTTGAGATAGAGGGCCACCCCGGCGTAGGTGCCGCCGGTGCCGGTGGCGGCCACCCAGGCATCCAGCCGGCCCCCGGTCTGCTGCCAGATCTCCGGCCCGGTGCTGCCGTAGTGGGCGCGCCGGTTGGCGAGGTTGTCGAACTGGTTCGCCCACACGGCTCCGGGCGTCTCCTCGGCGATGCGGCCCGAGAGGCGGACGTAGTTGGCCGGGTCGCTGTAGGGCACGGCGGGCACCGTGCGGACCTGGGCACCGAGGCTGCGCAGCAGGCCGATCTTCTCCGCCGACTGGGTCTCGGGGATGACGATCAGGCAGCGGTAGCCGCGGGCATTGCAGAGGTGGGTGAGGCCGATGCCGGTGTTGCCGGCGGTCCCCTCCACCACCGTGCCCCCCGGTTTCAGCAGGCCGCTGGCCTCCGCCTCCTGGAGGATGCCCAGGGCGGCCCGGTCCTTCACCGACCCGCCGGGGTTCATGAATTCCGCCTTGCCCAGGATCTCGCAGCCGGTGAGGGCGCTGAGGGCATGGAGCCGGATGAGCGGCGTACCGCCGACCGCCCCGCTGAAGCCCTCGGTGATCCCGGTGCTCATGCCGTCGCTGTGGGCTCCCATGCGGCTGGCCTTCTCCATCGCTGCGTGGCCGGATCGTAGGGAACATCCCTATGGTCGGCCCCAGAGAACGGCAGGACCATGGGCTCCAGGGCACACGCGCCGGCGGACATCCCCTGCCTCCTGCAACGGCTCCAGGCGGTCCGCCAGCACAGTGAACGCCTGATCCAGGGTCTGGAACCGGAGGACCTCTGCCTCCAGGGCATGGCCGATGCAAGCCCCGCCAAGTGGCACCTGGGACACACCACCTGGTTCTTCGAGACCTTCCTGCTGGAGCCCCACCTGCCGGGCCACGCGACGCCCGACCGCCGGTGGGGCCATCTGTTCAATTCCTATTACGAGGCGGTCGGCAGCCGCCACCCCCGCCCCGAACGGGGCCTGCTCACCCGGCCGGCGATCGGCGAGGTGCTCACCTGGCGCCGGCGCGTCGACGCCGGGCTGGAGACGCTGCTGCTGGAGCTGGATCGCGGCCCCGCCGAAGCCGCCGCCCCCCTGCTGGAGCTGGTGGAACTGGGGCTGCAGCACGAGCAGCAGCACCAGGAGCTGCTGTTAATGGATCTGCTGGACGGCTTCAGCCGCAACCCCCTAGAGCCCGCCTATGGCGTCGAACCCCCCGGCGCCGGGGCGCCGGAGATCACCGGCGGCTGGCGCTCCCACCCCGGCGGGCTGATGGAGATCGGCCACGTCGGCGGCGGCTTCCACTTCGACAACGAAGCCCCCCGGCACCGCCAGTGGCTGGAGCCCTTCAGCCTCGCCGAAACCCTCGTGACCAACGAGGCCTACGCCGCCTTCATCGCCGATGACGGCTACCGGCGGCCGGAGCTGTGGATGAGCGAGGGCTGGGCGCTGGTGCAGCAGCACGGCTGGAGCGCGCCCCGCTACTGGCGCGGGGAGTGGGAATTCAGCCTGGCGGGCCGCCGGCCGCGGCACCCCCAGGCGCCCGTGCGGCACGTCAGCTGGTTCGAGGCCGATGCCTTCGCCCGCTGGAGCGGCGGCCGCCTGCCGAGCGAAGCCGAATGGGAGCTGGTGGTGACGGAAGCCGCCCAACCGGACGGCCGCCCCCTGCCCCAGGCCTTCGGCGCCCTCTGGCAATGGACCGCCAGCCCCTACCGGCCCTACCCGGGGTTCCGCCCCGCCCCCGGTGCCGTCGGGGAATACAACGGCAAGTTCATGTCATCCCAGTTCGTGCTCCGCGGCAGCTGCTTCCTCACCCCGGCGGGCCACGCCCGCCGCACCTACCGCAACTTCTTCGGGCCCCACTGCCGCTGGATGGCCGCCGGGGTGCGGCTGGCCCGCGACGGCGCCACCAACCCATGCTGATCGACCTCCATCCCGAGCCGGCCGACATGGCCCGGCTGGTGATCGACGGCATGGGCCGCCGCCCGAAGCAGCTGCCGGCCTGGCTGCTGTACGACGCCGAGGGGTCGCGGCTGTTCGAGGCGATCTGCGAGCAGCCGGAGTACGGCCTCACCCGCACCGAGACGGCCCTGCTGGAGGCGCGGGCGCCCGAGCTGGCCGCCGCCCTCGGGCCGGGGGTGGTGGTGGAGTTCGGGGCCGGCAGCGCCCGCAAGGTGAGCCCCCTGCTCAGCGCCCTGGAGCCGGCCGCCTATGTCGCCCTCGACATCAGCGCCGACCACCTGGCCCCCGCCTGCCGGGCCCTGCAGCAACGCCATCCGAAGCTGCCGGTGCTGGGCATCTGCTGCGACTACAGCCGCCTGGAGCAGCTGCCCGACCACCCCGCCCTGGCGGACCACGGCCGGCTGGGCTTCTACCCGGGCAGTTCGATCGGCAACTTCGACCCCGCCGGCGCCCGGGACCTGCTGCGCCAGTTCCGCCGGCTGCTGGGGCCGGACAGCCGCCTGCTGATCGGCATCGACCAGCCCAAGGCGGTGGAGCGGCTGGAGGCGGCCTACAACGACGCGGCCGGCTGGTCGGAGGCCTTCGCCCGCAACCTGCTGACCCGGCTCAACCGTGATCTGGACGGCGATTTCCACGCCGACGACTTCCACTACCGGGCCTGGTGGGACGCCGGCCAGTCCCGCATCGCCATGGCCCTGGTGAGCCGCCGCGACCTGGAGGTGCACCTGGCGGGGCGGCCCTGGCCGTTCGCGGCCGGCGAACCGCTGATCACCGAGTACAGCCACAAGTACGCCCCCGAGGCCTTCCTGGCCCTGGCGGCCGAAGCCGGCTGGCGGGGGGCGGGCCGCTGGAGCGATGCCGCCGGCGATTTCGCCCTCCACCTGCTGGTGCAGGCAGACTCGGAACAGCACCGGAGCGAACCATGAGCAGGGAGGAGCAGCGTCAGTCCATGCGCGGGGTGCGCGAGGGGCTGATCGAGGAACTCGAGGATCTCTACCGCCGGGCCTTCGACCGCATCGGCGAGCAGGACCTGGGCGAAGGGGCCATCGCCCGGCTTACCCAGCTGCTGCTGCGCTCCCGGGAGGCGGCCATCACCCCCCTGCAGGAGGAGATCGAGGCGCCCCTGATCACCCGCGCCCCCGGCGAACCGGTGCCATGAGCAGCAGCTGGCTGGAGGAACTGGAGGCGCGGCTGGATCAGCAGCTGGAGGGCTTCCTGCGCACCAATCCCCAGCAGGAGGAGCTGCTGCGGGAGCAGGCCGCCCGCGACCGCCAGCGGCAGCTGCTGGCGGAACGGGTGCGCCTGCGCCAGCAGGCGGAGGAGCAGCGGCGCGAACTGCTGCGGCTGGCCGAGGAGATCCGCCAATGGCAGGAACGCACCGGCCGGGCCCGGGCCGCCGGCGCCGAGGAGCTGGCTGGCCGGGCCGAGCAGCATGTCGGCGGCCTGATGGACCAGGGCCGCCACCGCTGGCGCGCCCTGGCGGATCTGGGCCAGCGCTTCGCCGGCGTGGAGCAGGAGCTGGCCGAGCTCACCAGCCGGCCCCACCCCGGCGCCGCCCCCACCCCCGACCTGGAGGCCGACTGGGCCCATTTCGAGGCCCAGCAGGAGCTGCAGGAGCTGAAGCGCCGCAGCCAGCGCTGAACCCCGCCGTCCCATGGGTTTCCTGCTCTCCAAACTGCTGCCGCTAGGCCTCTACCCCCTCGGCCTGGCCCTGCTGCTCCAGATCGCCGGCCTGCTGGGCCGCCAGCGCCGCATCGGCCCGGTGCTTTCCGGGGTAGGCATCGCCCTGCTCTGGCTGGCGGCCACGCCCCTGCTGAGCCGGCAGCTGGTCTGGAGCCTGGAGGAGCGGGCCGCCCGGCTGACGCCGTCGCCGATTCCCAGCGCCGATGCGGTGCTGGTGCTGGGCGGCGGCCTGCGGCCCGCCCTGCCGCCGCGCCAGGGGGTGGAGGTGAACGAGGCCGGCGACCGGCTGCTGCGCGCCGTGGGCCTGATGCGGGAGGGCAAGGCCCCCTGGCTGCTGGTGACCGGCGGCAAGGTCACCTTCATGGCCAACGATCCGGCGGCCGGTGAGGCCCGGCTGGCCAAGGCCCTGGCCACCAGCCTGGGGGTGGCGGCCGATCGGATCGTGACCAGCGAGGAGGGGCGCAACACCGGCGAGGAGGCCGGTGCCCTGGTGCGGGTGGCCCGGCAGCGGGGCTGGAACTCCCTGCTGCTGGTCACCAGCGCCACCCACCTGCCCCGTTCGCTGGCCACCCTGCGCCGGGCCGCCCCGGAACTGCGGATCATCCCGGTGGCCTGCGACTTCCAGCTGCCCGAGCGGCGCTCCTTCGGCACCCCCACCCTGGCGGGCACCGTGATGGGGGTGCTGCCAAGCGCCGAGGCCCTGGTGCTGACCACCACGGCCATGCGCGAACACCTCGGCCTGCTGGCCTACCGGCTGCGGGGCTGGATCTGAGTGGGTTTGGTCGCCGGAGAAGGCGGCGGCTTACTTCTTGGGGGCCGGCGGCACCAGGCTCACGCCCTCGGGCGGCGGGGTGGGGTCGGGATCGGCGATGAGCATGTGCTGCAGAACGATCTCCGGACGTTCACTGTCCCGCCAGCGGATGCGGTAGGCGGGCATCTTGGTGCCCCGGCTGGTGGTCTGCTCCACGGGCTCCATGACCCAGCCACGGCGAGATCGCCCCTGGGGATTGCGCTTCACCACAGCATCGGCGTGTTGAAAGCGAAAACCGACGCGCTCACCACTCATACCAGAGCCCCGAGGGGGAGAAGGCCTACTGGGGACCATTATCCCACTGCGTCGGTTCCGGCCTTGTCGCGGGCCTCCGGGCGCAGCAGGGGGAAGGCGATCACATCCCGGATCGAGGGGCTGTCGGTGAGCAGCATGGCGAGGCGGTCGATGCCGATGCCGAGGCCGCCGGTGGGGGGCATGCCCACCTCCAGGGCATGCAGAAAATCCTCGTCCACCGTCTGGGCTTCGGGGTCCCCCGCCTGGCGGCGCAGCTGCTGCAGCTCGAGCCTGGCGCGCTGATCCAGCGGGTCGATCAGCTCGCTGAAGGCGTTGGCCGTCTCCCTCCCGACGATGAACAGCTCAAAGCGCTCCACCAGCCCCGGCTTGCTGCGGTGGGCCCGGGCCAGGGGCGAGTTCTCCACCGGGTAGTCCATCACGAAGGTGGGCTGCACCAGGGTGGTCTCCACCGCCTGCTCGAAGGCTTCCACCAGCAGCCGGCCCACGCTGTCGGCCGCCTCGGGGGCCGACAGGCCGGCGGCCTCCATCGCCGCCACCGCCTCGGCGCGATCGCTGAAGCCGCTGAAGTCCAGGCCGGTGGCCTGCTCCACCAGCTCGTGCATGGTGACCCGCCGCCAGGGCGGGGTGAGATCGATCGCCTCCCCCTGGTAGGTGAGGCGCGTGTCGCCGCAGACCTCGAGGCAGGCCGCGGCCAGCAGCTGCTCGGTGAGGTCCATCATCGTGTGGTAGTCGGCGAAGGCCTGGTAGATCTCCACCGAGGTGAACTCGGGGTTGTGCCGGGTGCTCACCCCCTCGTTGCGGAAGATGCGCCCCAGTTCGTAGACCCGCTCGAAGCCCCCCACCACCAGCCGCTTGAGGTGCAGCTCGGTGGCGATGCGCAGGGTGAGGGGCTGGTCGAGGGCGTTGTGGTGGGTGGCGAAGGGGCGGGCGTCGGCGCCGCCGGCCTCGGTCTGCAGGACGGGTGTCTCGATTTCGAGGAAGCCGCGCTCATCGAGCCAGCGGCGCATGGCGCTCACCAGCCGCGCCCGGCGGCGGAAGGTCTCGCGGGTGTGGGGCGAGACGATCAGGTCGAGATAGCGCTGGCGGTAGCGCTTCTCCACGTCCGCCAGGCCATGCCACTTGTCGGGCAGGGGCTGGAGCGCCTTGGAGAGCATCACCCAGTCGGTCACCTTCACCGAGAGCTCGCCCCGGTCGGTGCGGCGCAGGCTGCCGTGCACCCCGATCCAGTCGCCGCCATCCACCAGGGAGGTGATCTGGGCGAAGGCCTCGGGCTCGTCCGGGTGGGCCGCCAGCAGGGTGGCCTTCTCGATGAACAGCTGGATCGGGCCGGTTTCGTCGGCGATGGTGAAGAAGGCCAGCTTGCCCATCACCCGCCGGGTCATCACCCGGCCCGCCACCGCCACCGCAACGGCCCGCTCCTCACCGTTGGGCAGGTCGGCGTGGGCCTGCTGCAGCTCGGCGGTGCGGTGGCTGGGGGCGAAGCCGAGGGCATAGGGAGCCCGGCCGAGGGCCTCCAGGCTGCGGGCTTTCTCCAGACGGGTCTCACGCAGATCCGACAAGGCAGGCAGGGCGATGGAGAAGGGTCGCTGCCCATCCTGCAGGACCGGCCGGCATCGGCTTCAGGGCGCGGTTCAGCCGGCGGCGGCCAGCGTTCCCTCGCCCATCCGCTGGGAGGCGTAGCCCGTGCCCCGCACCGTGAGGATCAGCTCGGGGTTGCGGGGGTCGGGCTCGAGCTTGCCGCGCAGCCGTGCCACGTAAACGTCCACCACCCGCAGGTCGGCGGCCCGGCGCGGCGGGTAGCCCCAGAGCTGCTCGAGGATCTCGGCCCGGGGCACCACCCGTCCCGGCTCCCGGAAAAGCAGCTCCAGCAGGCTGAATTCGGTGTAGGTGAGGGGGATGCGCTGCCCCTCCCGGGTCACCTGGCGGCGATTGGTGTCGACCACCAGATCCCCCACCCGCAGCACGCCGGAGCCGGTGGGCAGCTCCCGCGGCTCGCTGGTGGCGGCCCCCCGGCCCATGCGGCGCAGGATCGTGGAGATGCGGGCCTCCAGTTCCTTGGGGCTGAAGGGCTTGGGCAGGTAGTCGTCGGCCCCCAGATCCAGGCCCGCCACCCGCTCGGCGATGGCATCGAGGGCGGACAGGAAGATGATCGGGACGCACGACTCGGCCCGCAGCCGCCGGCAGACGGCGAAGCCGTCCAGCTTCGGCAGCATGACGTCGAGGACCACCAGATCGGGCTGCTCCTTGTGGAACAGGGCCAGGGCCTCCTCGCCGTCCTCGGCGCACAGGACCCGGTAGCCGGCCAGCTGCAGGCGCATCAGCAGCACCCGGCGCACGGCGGCCTCGTCGTCGACGACGAGCAGGGTGGCGATCGGCTGGGAGGGCTGCTGGTCGGAGGGAGGGGATGACGCAGGCTGCTGGGCGGTCGAAGCACCACCGGAGGATTCCTGCCCATCAGCCCCATCGGTGAACGGGGAGGCTGAGGATGCAGAGGATGCAACCGATGGTATGGGCATCGCTCCTGGCCGACCGGATGAAGAATCGCAACCATAACGCGACGCCGTTTCGGCCCGTGAACACGGAATCGGTTCCGGCAGCTGGCCTCTGGCCGATTGACAACATTTCTTCAGGGTCTCCGGCCCGCCGGCGGCGGCCTCAGGGCCAGCGGACATCAACCCCTCAGGGCCAGCGGGCCTCGGCGTAGCTGTTCCACTGCCTCTCGGCTTCCGCCACAGCGGCATCGCTGTCGAGCTGCCCCAGCATTGCCCGCTGCAGCTGGGTGTAGAGGATCGCCTGCAGCCGCTTCACCCCTGGGGTCGCCGGCACCAGCACCCGCGCCGCGGCCAGGGTCTCGATCGAGAGCAGCCGGGCGCTGTGGACCAGCCGCTCCTGGCCGTCGGCGGGCTCCGCCCCCCGCAGTCGCCCCTCCAGGCTCGCCAGGGCGCCCCGGGAGGAGGGCAGCACCCGGGCCTCCTCGGCGAAGGCCAGCTGGTTGGCCGCGTTGCTCAGGAACAGGGCGAAGCTCACCGCCTCCGGGGCCATGGTGCTCTGGCGCGGCACCACCAGGTTCATCACCGCCACGTTGGCCTCGCCGCTGGCCCCGGTCAGGGGCGGGAAGGGGGCGGAGGTGGCGGCGATACCGGGGGCGTTGGTCTGCAAGTTGCGCAGGAAGTCGGGGCCACTGGCCACCTGGGCCAGGTCCCCGGCCTGGTAAAGCTCGATCGCCCGCCGGTACCCCTGGCTCACCACCTCCCGCGGCAGCAGCCCGCGGCGGTAGAGGTCGCTCCAGAAGGCGAAGGCCCGGCGACCGGCGGGGCTGTTGAACGCCGCCCGCTGGCGGTCGTCCAGCAGCCGCACCCCCATCTGCACCAGGGCCTCCATCAGCTCGCCGGAGTCGTCGGGAACCACGGTGACGAACAGGGCGTAGCGGCCGGTGCGGCGCCGGACGGCCTCGGCATAGGCCGGCACCTCCTCCCAGCGGCGCGGCGGGGCGGCCAGGCCGGCCTTCTGCAGAAGCCGGCGGTTGGCGATCGTCACCCGGGCCGTCAGGTACCAGGGAATGCCGAACTGCTCGCCCCCCTGCTGGCCGGAGGTCCAGATCCCGGCCAGGTAGCGCTCGGCGGCGTCGGGGGGAAGCAGGGGGGTGAGGTCCCGCAGGCCCCCCTTGCTGGCCAGGTTGGCGGCGAAGTTGGGGTTGAGGTTGACCAGGTCGGGGGCGGTGCGGGCGAACACCGAGGCCAGCAGCTTGCGTTCCACCGACCCCCAGGGCACGTCGGTCCAGCGCACCGTCACGCCGGGATGGGCCTGCTCCCAGGCGGCGATCACCCGCCCCATGTAGTCGTTGAACCGGGGCGCCAGATCCAGGGTCCAGACGTTGAGCACCTTGCCCCGGCCGGGCGCGGGCGGGCGGGCGCAGGCCCCGGCGGCGAGGGCGAGGGCGAACGGGGCGGCCAGCAGCCGCAGGGCCTGGCGGCGGGGCAGGCGGGACGGCCGGCTGGAGAGGGAAGACATCCTGGCCATGGCCTAGCGGCGCCAGCCGGAGCCCAGTTGCCGCCAGAGCAGCAGTTGCAGGGAGCAGAGCATCGGTGCGAGCACGGCCGTGATCAGGGTCTGGGCGAGCAGAACCCGCAGGCCGGATCCCGCCAGATCATCCCAGCGCCAGCCCGGCAGGGCCAGCAGGGCGGGATTCACCCCGTGCTCCTGGGTGCTGCGGCCGGCCACCGGTCCCGCCAGCTGCAGCGCCTCCCGGGTGCCGATCCAGTCGAGGATCCCCCACTGCAGCATCAGGGTGAGGCCCAGGAGGGCCGTGCCGATCAGGGCCAGCAGGCCGAGGCTGAAGCTGCGCTGGATCGGCGCCGCCCGCCGTCCCATCCGCCCCCACCACCAGCCCAGCAGCAGCAGGGCGGGGATCTGGGTGACGCCGCCGGGGTGGAGGGCATCCAGCAGCAGGCCCAGGGCAAGGCCGGCGCAGGCCCCCGAGAAGGGGCCGTCGCACAGCGCCCAGGGCAGCAGCCACAGCACCGCCCAGCAGGGACCGACGCCGTCGAGGGCCAGCCAGCCCGGCGAGGCCAGGACGAGCAGCGGCACCAGCAGGACCGTGGCGGCGAGCAGGGGCTGCCGGGTGAGCAGATCCATCAGCGCACCTGCACCTGCACCCAGTCGAGGGCCGACACTGGTGCGATCAGCTGCACCACCGCCTCCGGCGCCGGATCGGCATTGGCGTCCATGGTCTGGATCACACCCACCGGCAGATTCGGCGGCACCAGGGTGCTGGCGGGGGAGGTCACCACCACGTCACCGGGACGGGCCTGGGGATCCTTCTCCAGGAAGCGCAGCAGGGGCCGGGCCGTGCCGATGCCGGTGAGCAGGCCGTGGTGCTGGGTGCGCCCCACCCAGACCCCGACCCGGCTGCTGGGATCGGTGAGCAGGGTGACGGTGGCGGTGCTGGGGGTGACGCTGCCCACCAGGCCGACCAGCCCGCCGGGGCCGAGCACCGCCTGGCCGGCCCGGATGCCGCTGAGGGCCCCCTGGCCGAGCAGCAGCTGCCGCCACCAGCCGGAGCCCTCCCGGGAGATCACCGGCGCGGTCACCCGGTTGGGATTCTTCTGCTGCAGCTCCAGGAGCGAGCGCAGCCGCTGGTTGTCCCGCTCCAGCTGGGCCAGCCGGGCGCCGTCCTCCACCCGGCGGGCCGACCGGAGCCACTCCGCCTGGGCCGTCCCCGGCCAGAAGGGTCGGCTGAGGAAGGCGTAGGCGTCGGTGAGCATCGCCCCCTTGCTGAGACGCACGGCCACGAGCGCCAGCAGAACCAGCAGCCAGGGCAGGAGGCGTCGCAGGGAGGAGCCTTGGACGAAGCGGAGCCAGCGCCAAGCCGGCATCGGACTCAGGCCGTCTGACGGGCGAATTCGGGGGTGTCGAGCACGCGCTCGAGCCGGCTGTAGTCCTCCAGGACCATGCCGCAGCCGTTGACCACGCAGAGCAGGGGGTCTTCGGCCACGTGCGTGAGGATCCCGGTCTCGTGGCTGATCAGGTCGCAGATGCCCCGCACCAGGGCACCGCCGCCGGCGAGCATGATCCCCCGGTCGACGATGTCGGCCGCCAGTTCGGGAGGGGTGCGCTCCAGGGTGCGCTTGACCGCCTCCACGATCACGTTGAGCGGCTCGGCCATGGCTTCGCGGATGTCGCCGGCCCGGATGTTGATCGTGCGCGGCAGGCCGGAGAGCAGGTGCAGACCCCGCACGTCCATGGAGGTCTCGTCGTGGCCGTCGTCGGGGAAGGCGGAGCCGATGCGGATCTTGATGTCCTCGGCGGTGCGCTCGCCCACCACCAGGTTGTGGACCTTCTTGAGATAGACGCTGATGGCGTCGCTGAGTTCGTCGCCGGCCACCCGCACCGACTCGCTCAGCACGGTGCCGCCCAGGCTCAGCACGGCCACCTCGGTGGTGCCGCCGCCGATGTCGACGATCATCGTGCCCACCGGATCGGTCACCGGCAGACCGGCGCCGATGGCGGCGGCCACCGGCTCATCGATCAGGTGCACCTGCCGGGCCCCGGCCAGGCCGGCCTGGTGCACGGCACGACGCTCAACGCCGGTGACGCCGCTGGGGATGCCGATCACCAGGCGCGGGGCGATCACGCCGCGGCCTTCGTTGCCCTTCTGGATGAAGCTCTTGATCATCTGCTCGGCCGCATCGAAGTCGGCGATGACGCCGTCGCGCAGGGGCCGGATCGCCCGGATGTTGCCGGGGGTACGGCCGAGCATCAGCTTGGCCTCCTCACCCACCGCCAGGGGGGTGCCGCGCTCCAGATCGATCGCCACCACGGACGGCTCCTGCAGCACGATCCCCTTGCCCGAGACGTACATCAGCGTGTTGGCCGTCCCCAGATCGATGCCGATGTCGCGGGAGAACTGGAAACGGCGGAAAAACACGGGCAAGGCCTCTGGCAGCGGTGAATCATAGGGGGGGCAATCCCGGCCGACCGGCCAAGCCGCCGTGGGTGTGACAACCGGGACGAAGGGTGGAACGGAAAGGGAGAGGCCCCCGATCGGGGTGCCGCATCATTGATCCATTCGTTCCAGGAGCACGCCATGGGCGTCAATTCCATCACCCTCGTCGGCAGAGCCGGCCGCGACCCGGAGGTCCGCTACTTCGAATCCGGCAGCATGGTCGCCAACCTCACCCTGGCGGTGAACCGCCGCAGCCGCGACGACGAGCCCGACTGGTTCAACCTGGAGATCTGGGGCAAGCAGGCCCAGGTGGCCGCCGACTACGTCCGCAAGGGTGCCCTGATCGGCATCATCGGCTCCTTCAAGCTCGACCGCTGGACGGACAGGGCCAGTGGGGAGGAGCGCAGCAAACCGGTGATCCGCGTCGATCGGCTGGAGCTGCTCGGCAGCAAGCGGGACGCGGAGGGTGGCGGCGGCGGCAGCTTCGGCGGCAGCTTCGGCGGCGGTTTCGGCGGCGGCGAACCCAGCGAGGAGGAGGTGCCGTTCTGAGCCTGCGGGCCCGGTTTCGGCCCAGGGGGCTTGTGCCAGTAGCCCAGCCGGGTTATCAAGCGTCCGAAGCCAGAGAAGGCGCCCCCCGGGGCGCCTTTTTTACTGTCCGGGGCCGGCCCGGAGTCACTGCAGGCCCTGGTTCAGGGCCGCTGGCGGCTCTGCTTCCAGATCCGCAGCCCCAGCCACACGGCCCCGGCCAGCACCGCCAGCAGCAGCAGCACCTTCACCACCCGGGCGGCAGGCTCGATCCAGCGCTCCACATTCGTGTAGCCCTCCCCCAGCGCCAGGCCCGCCAATGTCAGCAGCAGGGTCCAGATCAGGCTGCCGGCGGTGGTCCAGAGAAGGAAGGGCGTCATCGGCATCATCTCGATGCCGGCGGGCACCGAGATCAGGGTGCGGATGCCGGGCACCAGCCGGCCCCAGAACACCAGGGCCGTGCCATGGCGGCTGAACCAGCGGCGGCTGCGGCGCAGCTCCTGGGGGCTGATGCCGATCCAGCGGCCGTGGCGCTCCAGCCAGTGCTCGATGCGCTCCTCGTTCACCAGCCGGCCGATGCCGTACCAAGGCAGGGCACCGAGCACGGTGCCCAGCAGGCCGGCCAGCACCACCGGCACCAGGGAGAGCTTGCCCTGATGCACAAAAAACCCCCCGAGCGGCATGATCAGCTCGGAGGGAATCGGGGGGAACAGGTTCTCCAGGAACATGGCCGCGAAGATCGCGCCATACCCTGCGGCCGGGTTGGCCTCCACCGCCGCGCCGATCATCTCGGGCAACTTCTGGACCAGTTCGATCGCCATCGGGCCAGCCGGATCAGAGGCGCCAGTCTTCCACGACGGCCCGGTCGCTGCCAGCAGCGCCGGGCCGTCGCCGCTCAGTAGCGGTAGTGGTCGAGCTTGTAGGGGCCTTCCACGGGCACGGCGATGTAGGCCGCCTGCTCGGGGGTGAGCTCGGTGAGCCGGGCGCCGATCCGGTCGAGGTGCAGGCGGGCCACCATCTCGTCGAGGTGCTTGGGCAGCACGTAGACCTCCTTGCCGTACTGGTCGCCCTTGGTGTACAGCTCGATCTGGGCCAGCACCTGGTTGGTGAAGGAGTTGCTCATCACGAAGCTGGGGTGGCCGGTGCCGCAGCCCAGGTTCACCAGCCGGCCTTCGGCCAGCAGGATGATCCGGTTGCCGCTGGGCAGGATCACGTGATCCACCTGGGGCTTGATGTTCTCCCAGGCGTACTGCTTGAGGGACGCCACATCGATCTCGTTGTCGAAGTGGCCGATGTTGCACACGATCGCCTGGTTCTTCATGGCGAGCAGGTGCTCGTGGCGGATCACCTGGTAGTTCCCGGTGGCGGTCACGAAGATGTCCACATCCGCCACCACGTCCTCGAGACGCACGACGCGGTAGCCCTCCATGGCGGCCTGCAGGGCGCAGATCGGATCGATCTCGGCGATCATCACCGTGGCGCCGAGGCCGCGCAGGGACTGGGCCGAACCCTTGCCCACATCGCCGTAGCCCAGCACCAGGGCCACCTTGCCGGCCACCATCACATCGGTGGCACGCTTGATGCTGTCGACCAGCGACTCGCGACAGCCGTAGAGGTTGTCGAACTTGCTCTTGGTGACCGAATCGTTGACGTTGATGGCCGGGAACGGCAGCTCACCGCTCTTCTGCATCTGGTACAGACGGGCCACGCCGGTGGTGGTCTCCTCGGTGACGCCCTGGATGTTGGCGTAAATGCGGGAGTAGAAGCCCGGCTGCACCGCCAGCCGCTGACGGATGGAGTTGAACAGGGCCACCTCCTCCTCGCTGGAGGGGTTGTCGAGCACCGAGAGATCCTTCTCGGCCTTGCTGCCGAGCACCACCAGGCCGGTGGCATCGCCACCGTCATCGAGGATCATGTTGGGGGTGCCGCCATCGCTCCACTCGAGGATGCGGTGGGTGAAGGCCCAGTACTCATCAAGGGTTTCGCCCTTGTAGGCGAACACCGGGATGCCGGCGGCGGCGATGGCGGCGGCAGCGTGGTCCTGGGTGGAGAAGATGTTGCAGGAGGCCCAGCGCACCTCGGCGCCGAGGGCCACCAGGGTCTCGATCAGGACGGCGGTCTGGATCGTCATGTGGAGGCTGCCGGCGACCCGGGCGCCCTTCAGGGGCTGCTCGGCACCGAACTTCTCGCGCAGGGCCATCAGGCCGGGCATCTCGGTTTCGGCGATCGCCAGTTCCTTGCGGCCCCAGTCGGCCAGGCCGAGATCGGCGATCACATAGGAAGCTGTCACCTGAAGGCCAGCGAAGGCAGCCTCAGGGCTGGAAGGTGTTGCCACCATGAATTGGAAGCTCCCCAAGGGGAGGACGAAGAAGTGGAAATATCTGCAGAGACGCCGAGGCTTCGGGCTCGCTGGAGGGCAATCTACATCGATGGAATCCGCTGATGCGATCGAGGTGTGCCATCTGGCGGACCCTGCCGCCACCGACGCCCTGGGGCGGCGACTGGCGTCGCAGCTGCTCGCGGCCGGCGGCGGTGACGGCGCCCTGCTGCTGCTGCGGGGGGAGCTCGGGGCCGGCAAGACGTCGCTGGTGCAGGGGCTGGCCGCCGCCCTGGGCATCGCCGAGCCGGTCACCAGCCCCACCTTCGCCCTGGCCCAGCACTACGACACCGACACCGGCTCGGATGCGGGCACCACGGCCCTGGTGCACCTGGATCTCTACCGGCTGGAGCCGGGCGCCGCGGCCGATGAACTGTTCGCCCAGGAGGAGGAGGACGCCCGCGGCCTCGGCGCCGTCCTGGCGGTGGAGTGGCCCGAGCGGCTCAGCTTCCGGCCCCAGGGAGCCTGGGAGGTGGCCCTGAGCCACCGGGAGGATGGCGAGGGCCGGCTGGCCCGGATCACCCCGCCGCCAGGCTTCACCCCGCCGCCAGCCGCGCCTCCAGCGCCGTGATGATGCGGGCATTGGCGGCCGGAAAGGGGTAGCTGGCGAGCTCCTGGGGCGCCACCCAGCGCACCTGCTGGGAGGCCAGCGGCTGTGGCTCCCCCGCCAGCCAGCGGCAGAGATGCACCACGAAGCGCAGCCGCTTGTGGCTGTAGGCGTGCTCGAGGGTGATCAGCTCCTCCCCCACCGTCACCTCGATGGCCAGCTCCTCGCGCAGCTCGCGCCGGATCGTCGCCTCGATCGCCTCGCCCGGCTCCTGCTTGCCCCCCGGAAACTCCCACAGCCCCCCGAGAAGGCCCTCCGGGAGCCGCTGGTCGATCAGCACCCTGCCCGCATCGTCCGACACCACCCCCACCCCGATCACCTGGAACGGCACGGGCGGGGGGGTGTCCTTCACGGGGAAGCGGCCGGGGTCGCCGGCAGCGTAGGCAGCGCAGTGCGGCTGCCACGGGCAGGTGCCGCAGGCGGGCTGGCGGGGGGTGCAGACGCCGGCGCCCAGGTCCATCAGGGCCTGGTTGAAGGCGCGGGGCCGCTGCGGGTCGAGCAGGGTTTCGCTGAGCCGCCAGAACCCGGCCAGCTCCCGCTTCGGCGGAACCGGGTGGGCCACCAGCCTGGCCAGCACCCGCTGGACGTTGCCGTCGAGGATCGCGAAGGGCCGGTCGAAGGCGGAGGAGAGGATGCTGGCGGCGGTGCTGCGGCCGATGCCCGGCAGGGCCATCCAGCCCTCGAGCGTGGGCGGCCAGGGGTCGCCGCCGCCCTCGGTGGATGGCTGGGCCGCGGCGACGAGCT
Source organism: Synechococcus sp. UW140 (assembly GCA_943369315.1). Taxonomy (GTDB): domain Bacteria; phylum Cyanobacteriota; class Cyanobacteriia; order PCC-6307; family Cyanobiaceae; genus Cyanobium. The sequence continues at coordinate 26,355 of CALRMW020000014.1, read as the reverse complement.
GCCGGGCCCCTGCGTGCAGACGGCGGGCCCGGGCGTAGTAGCCCAGGCCCTGCCAGAGCATCAGCACGTCGTGCTCGCTGGCGGCGGCGAGGGCGCCGAGATCAGGGAAGGCCGCCATCCAGCGGTGCCAGTAGGGCAGCACCACCGCCAGCTGGGTCTGCTGCAGCATCACCTCGGCGACCCAGACCCCGTAGGCGGCCAGGGGCTCCCCCGGCCCCGGCCGGGAGCCATCGGGGTGAAGCTTCCAGGGGATGTGGTGGCGGCCCTCCCGCTCCCACCAGGCGAGCAGATCGGCCCGAAGGGGCTCGACCGGACCCGGAATCACCGGGGGCCGTGTCCTAGAGGAACCCACCCGGTCGGGGTCGGCCGCTGGAGAGGGAGACGTTGCCCTGCAAGGCCCCCTGCCCAGCCCCCTGGGCTGGGGCCGGCGGCGGGGCGGGGCGCGGTGGCGGCTGGGGCACGGCCACCACGTTGAAGGCGATCGACCAGCGTTCCCCCTCGCCCCGGAAGGGGGGCACCGAGTGGGGCTGCCAGGCCGGAAACACGTAGAAGTCACCGGGCACCGGCAGCACGTAGTGGGCCATGCCGGTGCGGAAGCTCTGGATGTGCCATTCCTCCGGGCCGTGGAAACAGAGCTGGCCGTCGAAGCTGTCGGCCCGGATCTGGGGCGGCACCTGCAGGAACAGCACGCCGGAGAAGCTGCCGCCGTGGGTGTGGGTGGGGTTGTAGTCGCCGGCGTGCTGGGCGTTGAGCCAGAGGTCGATCATCTGCAGGCCGTAGCGGCCCGGCGTCCAGGGACCCCGGCCCTGGGGCGGCTGCTGGTCGATCACGTGGCGGATCCAGCGCTCACAGGCCGGCAGGATCACCGAACGGCAGAGCTCGGCGGCGGCGGGGTGGTCGGGGCCGAGTTCCCGCTGCTGGGTCAGCTGGCCGGCCAGCTTGACCGAGGCATCGGGACTGCGTTCGGGCGCCGCCAGCACCCCCCGGGCCATGGTCTGCAGGTCGGCCAGCTGGGCGGGGCCCAGATGGCCCTGGAGCAGGTAGCGGGGAAAGAGACTGATCACCTCCATCGTGGGGTCCTCCGAGGCTGCGGGGGGCATGCCGGCCATGGGAGGAGGAGGTGCGTGCGGTTCCAAGCCTCGCAAACGGTGCGCTCCGAAGGGCGTCAGATGGCCACGTAGGCCTCGACCGCGTCGCTGAGGCGGCGCAGGCCGGCCAGGCCGTCGCGCTCCAGGTTGCGCACCCGGTCGCGGCTGATGCCCAGGATGCGGCCGATGCCGGTGAGGCTCATCGGCTCCTCGCCGTCGATGCCGTAGCGCATCTTCAGCACCCGCCCCTGCAGTTCCGGCAGCTGCTCCAGCAGGGCCCGCAGGTCCCCCTTGAGGCATTCGCCGTCCACCAGATCGGCGGGCAGCAGATCGTCGCCCGCCAGCAGATCCAGCAGCTCGGTGTCCTCACCGTCGCCCACCTTCGTCTCCAGGCTCACCGGCTGGCGGGCCCGGCACAGGAGGTCCTTCACCTCCTCCTCGGGCAGTTCCACCGCCAGGGCCAGTTCGCTCAGGGTGGGGGTGCGGCCCAGCTCCTGACTGAGCTCCCGCTGGCCCTTCTTGAGCTTGTTGAGGGTTTCGGTGATGTGGATCGGCAGGCGGATCGTGCGGCTCTTCTCGGCGATCGCCCGGGTGATGCCCTGGCGGATCCACCAGTAGGCGTAGGTGGAGAACTTGTAGCCGCGGGTGGGATCGAACTTCTCGACGCCCCGCACCAGGCCGATGGTGCCCTCCTGGATCAGGTCCAGAAGTTCCATGTTCCGCTTGGTGTACTTCTTGGCCACGCTCACCACCAGGCGCAGGTTGGCGGCCACCATGCGCTCCTTGGCGCGGCGGCCGGCATGCAGGCGCTTGCGCAGCACCTCCGGCCGCAGGCCCGCCGCCGCCGCCAGCTCCTGCTGGCTGGGATCGGTGCCGCCGGAGCGCATCTTCAGTTCCTCGCGCATCTCCTCGAGGGCCATCAGCTCCTGCACCTGGCGGCCCAGGGTGATCTCCTGCTCATGGCTGAGCAGCGGTACGCGGCCGATGTCCCGCAGGTAGGAGCGGACCAGGTCGCCGTCCACCGGCGGCATGGAGCGGCCGGGGGAGGCGCGGACCACGGTCTGAACCGTGTCGGACACCTGGAGCGTCTCGGCCATCTGGACCGCGTCGGAGGTCGAGGGCTGGGCGAAGGCGAGGGCGACGACCATGGATCCGATCCATAACTGTCTGTAAAGCGTAACATCACGAAGTGTGAACTCCTCTCAGAAACGAGAGGGCCGCAAAAGCCCGTTCCGACGGGGATCAAGGGCCGTCGCGGACCCCAGCGCCGGCGATGACCAGACGGCCCGCGTCAGCCGGTGCCGAGCCGGGGCAGCAGCAGCTGGGCGGTCTTGAGATAGATGAAAACGCCGGCCACGTCGGTGGCCGTGGTGATGAACGGGGCCGACATCAGCGCCGGGTCCAGGCCCAGGCTGGCGAACAGCAGGGGTAGGGCCGCTCCGGCGGTGGCGGCCAGGGTGGTGATGGCCACCAGGCTGATGCCCGCCGAGGCGGCCACCAGCGGACTGCCGCCCATGGTCCAGGCCCAGGGCACCACCACCACCGCCAGCAGCCCGCCCAGCAGCGCCCCGGCGACCAGCTCCCGGCCGATCGTGCGCCAGGGGCCCAGGGACTGCAGCCGCTGGGTGCTGAGGCCCCGGATGACCACGGTGGAGCTCTGGGCGCCCACGTTGCCGCCGGTGCCGATCAGCAGCGGGATGAAGGCCGCCAGCAGCACCACCTGCTTCAGCACCAGCTGCTCGGAGGCGATCACGGCCGAGGTGCCGGTGTTGGCCACCAGCAGCACCAGCAGCCACACCACCCGGCGCCGGGCCACGGTGAACAGGTTGCTGCGGAAGTAGTCGTCCTCGTCACCGGCCTGCACGGCACCGGCCGCGTACAGGTCCCGGGTGGCCTCCTGCTGGATGACGTCGATGACGTCGTCGACGGTGACGATGCCCACCAGCCGCTGCTCCCGGTCCACCACCGGCACGGCCAGGAAGTCGTAGCGCTGGATCACCCGGGCCACCTCCTCCTGGTCGGTGTCGGTGGTGACGCTCATCACCTCCCGGGTCATCACGTCACCGAGCCGATCCTCCGGATCGGCCGTCACCAGATCCCGCAGCGACAGCATGCCGCTGAGGTGCCGGGAGGCATCGGTCACGTAGAGGCTGTAGATCGTCTCGGTGTCCCGGGCCCGGCGACGCACGATGTCGAGGGCCTGCTGGGCGCTGTGGAATTCCTTGAGATCGATGAACTCGGTCGTCATCAGGCGACCGGCGGTCTCGGCCTCGTAGCCGAGCATCTGGGCGGTGACCCGCCGCTCCGCCGGGCTCAGCTCCGACAGCAGCCGCCGCACCACCTTGGCGGGCAGTTCATCGAAGAGCCGCACCCGGTCGTCCGGCGACATCTCCTCCACCAGCTCCAGCACCTCGCCGGAGCGCAGCCGCTCCAGCAGGCTCTGCTGCACCGATCCGTCGAGGTACTCGTAGACCTCGATGGCCTCGTTCTTGGGCAGCAACCGGAAGGCGAGGGCCTGGAGCGTGCGCGGCAGGGTGCCGATCGCCTCGGCGGAATCCACCGGCTGCACGGGTTGCAGCAGCAGCTTGGCGCCGTCGTAGTTGCCCGCCTGCAGCAGACCCTCCAGCTGGCGGGCCACCACCTCGGCGACGGCGGAGGCCTCAGCCATCGCTCCTCGGATGCCGGTGGGTACGAGTGTATGGGCTGAGCCGCTAGGGTCCGCGGCGTTCTCCCCTCCCCAGGAACCCATGGCCGTGAACGTGAGCGACGTGGTGGTGCGCACCGCCGCCGGCCAGGAGCGCCGGCTCGGCGAGTGGGCCGGCCAGGTGCTGCTGATCGTCAACGTGGCCAGCCGCTGCGGCTTCACCCGCCAGTACGCCGGCCTGCAGGCCCTCCAGGACCGCTTCGGCCCCCAGGGCTTCGCCGTGCTCGGCTTCCCCTGCAACGACTTCGGCGCCCAGGAGCCGGGCACCCTCGACGAGATCCAGCAGTTCTGCTCCACCACCTACGGCGTCGGCTTCGAGCTGTTCGACAAGGTGCACGCCACCGGCTCCAAGACGGCCCCCTACGACACCCTCACCCAGGCCGAACCCGCCGGCGACGTGGCCTGGAACTTCGAGAAGTTCCTGATCGGCAAGGAAGGCACCGTGGTGGCCCGCTTCAAGAGCGCCGTGGAACCGGACGGGGCCGAACTGACCGCCGCGATCGAGAAGGCGCTGGCGGCCTGAGGCTGCGGGGCAGTCCCCGCTGGTGTCAGGGTCAGCCGGGCAGCCAGCCCCGGCTGGCCCGGCCGTCGGCGGTGGAGGTCTCCACCCGTAGCCAGCGGCGGCCGCCGGGCTCCAGCCATTCCCGCAGCACCCGCAGCGGGGCTCCGGTCTCCAGGCGCACCAGCACCGGTGCCTGGCAGCGGGGGGCGCAGTGCAGCCCGAGGCTGCCGCTGCTGATCAGGGGCTCGGCCTGGCGTTCCCGTCGCCGCACCTCCGGCAGGCGCCGCTCGCCGCCGCCGGCGGGCAGGGCAGCGGGGGCCATCAGGGCGAAGCCCAGAAGGGCGGCCCAGCGCCAGGCCGGCAGAGGCATCGCAGGGCGCGGCCGCATCAGATGTCGAGCTGGGCGAAATCCAGCTCGGCGCTGTGGGTCTCGATGAACTCCCTGCGGGGGGCAACCTTGTCCCCCATCAGGATCGTGAAGATGCGGTCGGCTTCGAGGGCATCCTCGATCTCGACCCTCTTCATCATCCGGGTCTCCGGGTCCATGGTGGTTTCCCAGAGCTGCTTGGGCATCATCTCGCCGAGGCCCTTGAAGCGCTGGATGTTGTAGTTGGCCTTCTCACCGAAGCCTTCCAGCACCTTTTTGAGCTCGTTTTCGTTGTAGCAGTAGTTGTGGTTCTTGCCGCGCTCCACCTTGTAGAGGGGTGGGCAGGCGATGTAGATGTAGCCGCCCTCCACCAGCGCCTTCTGGTAGCGGTAGAAAAAGGTGAGCAGCAGGGTGCGGATGTGGGCGCCGTCGACGTCCGCGTCCGTCATGATGACGATGCGGTGATAGCGGAGATTCTTCTCCTCGAAGTCCTCGCCCTTGATGCCCAGTCCCAGGGCCGTGATCAGGGCCTGGATCTCGGTGTTCTTGTAGATCTTGGCGTCGTCGGTCTTCTCGATGTTGAGGATCTTGCCGCGCAGGGGCAGGATCGCCTGGAAGCGGCGGTCTCGGCCCTGCTTGGCGGAGCCACCGGCTGAATCCCCCTCGACGATGTAGATCTCCGATTCGCTGGGATCGCGGGAGCTGCAGTCGGCCAGCTTGCCGGGCAGGGTCGAGCTCTCCAGCACCGACTTGCGCCGGACCAGCTCCCGGGCGCGGCGGGCGGCCTCGGCGGCGTTGAAGGCCTGGATCGCCTTCTCGAGGATCAGGTCGATCACCTGGGGGTTGAATTCCAGGTATTCGCCGAGCGCCTCGCCCACCGTGGTGTCGACGATGCCGCGCACCTCGGTGTTGCCCAGCTTGGTCTTGGTCTGGCCCTCGAACTCCGGGTCCGGCACCTTGACCGAGAGCACGGCCGTGAGGCCTTCGCGGATGTTCTCGCCGGCCAGGTTGGCGTCGGCGTCCTTGCGCTTGCCGCGCTTCTTGGCGAAGGTGTTGAGGGTGCGGGTGAGCACCGTCTTGAGGCCCTCGATGTGGGTGCCGCCGTCGACGGTGCGGATGTTGTTGGCGAACCCCAGGATGCTGTCGGAATAGGCATCGACGCACCACTGCAGCGCCGCCTCCACCTGGACGCCGTCCTTGGTGGCGTTGACGTAGATGATCTCGGGGTGGAGAGGATCCTTCTCCGCGTTCATGTAGGCGACGTACTCCTTGATGCCGCCTTCGTAGTGGTAGATCTCCTCGTGGGCCGCACCATCGGGGCCGGCGGCGGCGGCGCGCTCGTCGCGGAAGACGATGCGGACACCGCCATTGAGATAGGCGAGCTCCCGCAGACGGGCCGACAGGGTGTGGTAATCGAACTCGATCCCGCCGCTGAAGATCTCGATGTCGGGCCGGAAGCGCACCGACGTGCCGGTGTGGGCGTCGGGGGCGTCCTCGGAGGCGAGGGTGCCGATGGGCAGGCCCCGCTCGAAGCGCTGGCGGTGGACCTGGCCCTGGCGGTGGACGGTGACCTCCACCCACTCGCTGAGGGCGTTGACCACCGAGATGCCGACGCCATGCAGGCCACCGGAGACCTTGTAACCGCCGCTGCCGAACTTGCCGCCGGCGTGGAGCACGGTCAGCACCGTCTCCAGGGCGCTGCGGCCGGTGCGGGGATGGATGTCGGTGGGGATGCCGCGGCCGTTGTCGGTGACGCTGGCGGAGCCATCCCCGTGCAGGGTCACCAGGATCTCGTCGCAGTGGCCCGCCAGGGCCTCGTCGACCGAGTTGTCGACCACCTCATAAACGAGGTGGTGCAGTCCGCGGGGCCCGGTGGTGCCGATGTACATGCCGGGCCGTTTGCGCACCGGCTCCAGGCCTTCCAGCACCTGAATCTGTTCGGCGCCGTAGGCCGCTTCGACTTTGATGGCGTCGCTCATTCAGAAAAGGGCTCCCCAGGGGGCTGACAAGGACGGCGGATCCCAGGGGCGATGGGGCGTAGCGGCGCTTGAAGGACGCTGCGCAAAGGTCAATCTACCACCGCCGTCCCGCAGGGCCCCAGAGGCGCCTCTGAGCACCGATTCGAGCCGGGGGTGCAACCGCCCTTCGATCCGGCCCCCAGCAGGATGGCCCGATCCACCCGCCCAGGCCGCCCAGTGGCGCCCCCCTCCGAAGCCGGATCCGGCACCGAATCCGCAGCCGATCGGCCCCTGGTGATCGCCCTGCTGGGCCCGACGGCCAGCGGCAAGACCGCCCTGGCGATCGAGCTGGCCGAAGCCCTCGACCTGGCCGTGCTCTCGGTGGATTCCCGCCAGATGTACCGCCACATGGACGTGGGCACGGCCAAGCCCAGCCCTGAGCAGCGGGCCCGGGTGCGGCACGAGCTGCTGGATCTGAGCGACCCCGACCGGCCCCTCACCCTGCAGGAGTTCACGGCCCTGGCCACCGCCGCCATCGAAGCGGAGCATCGCCGCCGCGGTGTTGCCCTGCTGGTGGGGGGCAGCGGGCTCTACCTCAAGGCCCTGCTGGCGGGCCTGCGGCCGCCGGCAGTGCCGCCCCAGCCGGCCCTGAGGGCCCAGTTCGCCGCCCTGGGCCAGCCGTTCTGCCACCAGGTGCTGCGCCAGGCGGATCCGGCGGCGGCCGGTCGCATCGCCGCGGCGGATGCGGTCCGCACCAGCCGGGCCCTGGAGGTGCTCTACGCCACCGGCAGGCCCCTGTCGGCCCAGCAGGGCCAGTCCCCTCCCCCCTGGCGGGTGCTGGAGCTGGGCCTGGATCCAGCCGATCTGCCCCAGCGCATCCGGCGCCGCACCGCCGCCCTGTACGCCGACGGCCTGGTGGAGGAGACGGCGCAGCTGATCGACCGCTTCGGGGCCGACTGCCCGCTGCTGGAAACGATCGGCTACGGCGAGGCCGCCCGTCTGCTGCGGGGTGAACTGGAGCCCGACGCCGCCGTCGCCCTGACGGAGCGACGCACCCGGCAGTACGCCAAGCGCCAGCGCACCTGGTTCCGGCGCCAGCACCGTCCCCTCTGGCTGACGGACGCCGCCGCGGCCCCGGCTTCGGAGGCGGATGTGCTTCAGCGTGCCCTGGGGGCGACCACGGGCGGTTTATGGTGAAGGTCTAACCGCCCCTGTGAATGCCTCCCCGTCCCCGTTTTGATCGCCGTGCTCCCGTGCGGGAGCTGCCCAACATCAACGACCGCATCAGCTACCCCAACCTTCGTGTGGTGGATGCGGACGGCAGTCAACTGGGAGTCATCACCCGAGAGGCGGCCCTTGATGTCGCCCGCGCCCGGGAGCTGGATCTGGTCCTGGTGAGCGAGAAGGCCGATCCGCCGGTCTGCCGGATCATGGATTACGGCAAATACAAGTTCGAGCAGGAGAAAAAGGCCAAGGAGGCAAAGAAGAAATCGCACCAGACCGAAGTCAAGGAGGTGAAGATGCGCTACAAGATCGATTCGCACGACTATCAGGTGCGCATCGGTCAGGCGGTGCGCTTCCTCAAGTCCGGCGACAAGGTGAAGTGCACGGTGATCTTCCGGGGCCGGGAGATCCAGCACACGGCCCTGGCCGAGCAGCTGCTCTACCGGATGGCCAAGGACCTCGAGGAGAACGCCGAGATCCAGCAGCCCCCCAAGCGGGAGGGCCGCAACATGATCATGTTCCTGAGTCCGCGCAAGCAGGCGGCCGGCAAAACGCCAGCCGCTGCGGCCGGCTGAGCCCGGTTCAGCCTTCCGTCTGGCCCCGTTCCGGCCCCAGCTGCTGCTTGAACGTGTCCAGCAGCAGGGACCAGCCGGCCGCCGCCGAAGCGGGGTTGTGGTCGGAGCGGGCCGCGCACATGAAGCCGTGGCCCCCCTCCAGCACCACCAGCCGGTGGAGCCGCGGGGCCGGCGGGGCCGCGGAGCGGGCGGCATTGGCCGCGGCCAGGGATGTTTCGATCGCCGTCACGTCAGACGACGGGATCAGGGGGTCCTCCCGGCCGCAGATGCAGAGCAGGGTGCCGCCGATCGTCGGCACCACCTCCAGGCTGGCCGGCCCACCCCCGGGGCGGCCCGAGGCCACGCCGGCCCCGTAGAAATCCACCGTGGCGGCCACGGCCGGGAGGCTGGCCGCGAGCAGGGCGACGTGACCGCCGAAGCAGAACCCCACGCACCCCAGCCCTGGGGCCGCGGCAGCGGGAGGTAGCTGCTCCTGCAGCCAGTCGGCGGCCAGACCCACATCGGCGAGCAGCTGGTCGGTGTGGGTGCGCTCCTTGTGGCTGCGCCCGAGGGCCAGGTCATCGGGGCCGTAGCCCAGCTCCAGATCGGGGGCGGTGCGGGCGAACAGGGGCACCGCCAGCGCCGCGTACCCCGCCGCCGCCAGCCGCTCCGTCACGCCCCGGATCCAGCCATTCAGGCCGAACACCTCCGGCAGCACCAGCACCCCGGCGCGGGGCGGCCCGTCGGCGGGCCGAGCCCACCAGCAGCGCAGCGGCACCTGGTCCGGGCGGCGGGGGTCGATCGACTGCCAGGAGGCGACGCAAGCGGAGGGGGACAAACCGGCACAGGGCAACCGGCACATGGTCGTATGCCAACGAGGGAATTGTCACGGGGCCCAAAGCTCCTTAGGGTGGCGGCCAAGGACACCTTGGCCACACCGGCGTGCGTTTTCACATTCAGCAGGAGAGCGACATCCCGGCGTCGACCCAGCTGTACAACCAGATCTGCTTCGCCATCGCCGCCCGGCACTACCCACCGGGCCACCGGCTGCCGAGCACGCGCCAGCTGGCCATGCAGACCGGCCTGCACCGCAACACGATCAGCAAGGTCTACCGCCAGCTCGAGACCGACGGCGTGGTGGAGGCGATGGCCGGGTCGGGGATCTATGTGCGCGACCAGCAGAACCCGCGCGAGATCAAGCCGCCGCCGGGCCTGCGCAGCAAGGCCCTGCCGGACATCGACCGGGAGGTGCGCCAGAGCGTCGACGGGCTGCTGAATGCCGGCTGCACCCTGCAGCAGGCGCGGGAGCTGCTCACCCGGGAGATCGACTGGCGCCTGCGCTGCGGCGCCCGGGTGCTGGTCAGCACCTCCCGCGAGGACATCGGCGCCTCGATCCTGATCGCCGAGGAACTCAAGCCCAGCCTGGAGGTGCCCGTCGAGGTGGTGCCGATCGAGGAGCTGGAGTCGGTGCTGGAGACCTCCAGCAAGGGAACGGTGGTCACCAGCCGCTACTTCCTCCAGGAGGTGGAGCAGATCGCCAAGGTGCACGGGGTGCGGGCCGTGCCGGTCGACCTCAACGACTTCGGCCACGAACTGGGCATGCTCAAGGAGCTGCGCCCCGGCAGCTGCGTGGGCCTGGTGAGCATCAGCCCCGGGATCCTGCGGGCCGCGGAGGTGATCCTGCACAGCATGCGGGGCAACGAACTGCTGGTGATGACGGCCAACCCCGACACCAGCAGCCGCCTGCTGGCCCTGCTGCGGGCCTCCAGCCACGTGATCTGCGACAAGCCCAGCCTGCCCCTGGTGGAGCAGACCCTGCGCCAGAACCGTGCCCAGCTGATGCGCCTGCCCATGGTGCACTGTGCCCAGAGCTACCTCGGCAGCGCCACCATTGACCAACTGCGCAAGGAGATCGGCCTCCTGGCGGCCTGAAACCACTGGCCGGAGCCGGGCAGGGGAAAGGCAAATCCTGGGTAGACTATGGGAAATTTCTACCATGTGCGGCCATGGGGATGAACATCAAGGATCCCCAGGTTCATGCCATGGCCCGGGAGCTGGCGGCGCGCCGGGGCACCAGCGTGACGGAGGCCGTGCGTCAGGCTCTGGGGGCGGAGCTCACCAGAACCACAGCGCCTGGGCCTGAGGACATCCGCTCCACCAGACTGGAAGCCATCCGCCAGATCCAGGCACGCTTCTCGGAGCTGCCCATCAGGGATCCGCGTTCCTCCCGCGACCTGCAGGACAGCCTCTACGACGACCGTGGCCTGCCGATCTGAATGACCCCATCCCCCATGGTCATCGACACCTCAGCCTTTCTGGCGGTGCTGCTCAAGGAAGAGGAGGCCGAGGCCTTGTCCGTGCGGATGGCGGAGGCCCCGATGCTGCTGATGTCAGCGGCAACGAAGCTGGAAGCCTCCCTGGTGGCCGAAGGAAGCCGCTTCGGCGCCTCCAGCGAGGCCGTCGAAGCCCTCTGCCAGGCCCTGGATGTGCAGGTCGTGCCCTTTGATCAGAGCCATCTGCTGTGGGCGCTGAGGGGCTGGCGCGAGTTCGGCAAGGGGCGCCACCGGGCTGGCCTGAATCTGGGGGACTGCTTCAGCTACGGACTGGCCAGGGCCCTGAACATGCCGCTGCTCTACAAGGGGGATGACTTCAATAGCACCGACGTGCGCTCTCCCGACCCGAGCACCTGAAGGAACCCACCATGCTCGATGCACTCCGGGCCGACCTGGCCATCATCCGGCAGAGGGATCCGGCCGCCAGGGGCACCCTGGAGATCCTGCTCTGCTACCCGGGCTTCCACGCCCTGGAGCTGCACCGCGTCAGCCACCGCCTCTGGCGGATGGGCCTGCCCCTGATCCCCCGGCTGCTGAGCCAGCTGGGCCGGCTGCTCACCGGCGTGGAGATTCACCCGGGGGCCCGGATCGGCCGTGGCGTGTTCATCGACCACGGCATGGGCGTGGTCATCGGCGAGACCAGCGTCATCGGCGACAACTGCCTCCTCTACCAGGGGGTGACCCTCGGGGGCACGGGCAAGGAGCACGGCAAGCGCCACCCCACCCTGATGGACAACGTGGTGGTGGGGGCGGGGGCCAAGGTGCTGGGGGCGATCACCGTAGGCACCAACACCCGCATCGGCGCCGGCTCGGTGCTGCTGCGCAATGTGGGGGCCGACAGCACCGTGGTGGGCATCCCCGGCCGGGTGATCCACCAGGCGGGGGCCCGCATCGATCCCCTGGCCCACTCCGCCCTGCCGGATGCGGAGGCGGCCGTGATCCGCAACCTGATGGAGCGCATCGACAGCCTGGAGAACGACGTCAACCGGCTTCAGGCCTGCCTGCAGGAGGTGGCCGCCGGCAGGCCCCTGAAGGAGCCCTGCAGCGGCACGGCCCAGAACCTGCGCGACCGGGAGATCCTCGAGTTCCTCGGGGAAACCTCGAACGGCGAGGAGACGTCCCTCAGGCCGTGACCGCCTGCGGCACCTGGGGCTGGAACATGAACATCGAATAGATCACGTTGCGCCGCATCTGGGTCATCATCTCCAGGAACATGTCGTAGCCCTCGTTCTTGTATTCGATCAGGGGATCCTTCTGGCCGTAGCCCCGCAGACCCACTGATTCCCGCAGGGCCTCCATGGCCTGCAGGTGCTCACGCCAGAGGGTATCGATCTGCTGCAGGATGAAGAAGCGCTCCGCCTCACGCATCAGGCCCGGCCGCATCTGCTCGATCTGCCCCTCCTTGATGTCGTAGGCATTGCGCATCTGCTCCTGCAGGAAGGCCTTGAGCTCCTCCATCGACAGGCCGCCCACCTGGTCGGGGGACAGATCCGCCAGCAGGTAGATGAACTCCTTGACCTTCTCCACCAGCCGGGTGAGATCCCACTCCTCGGGCGGCAGATCCGGGTTCACGTAGGCCTCGACGATATCGTCGATGGTGCGCTCGCCGTAGCCGATCACCTGCTGCTTGAGCTCCCTGCCCTCCAGCACCCGGCGCCGCTCGGTGTACACCGCCTTGCGCTGGTTGTTCATCACCTCGTCGTACTCGAACACTTGCTTACGCATGTCGTAGTAGTACGTCTCCACCTTCTTCTGGGCCCCCTCCAGGGAGCGGGTCAGCATGCCCGATTCGATTGGCATGTCCTCCTCCACCCGGAAGGCGTTCATCAGACCCGCCACCCGGTCGCCACCGAAGATGCGCAGCAGGTTGTCCTCCAGGGACAGGAAGAAGCGGGTGCTGCCGGGGTCGCCCTGGCGGCCGGCCCGGCCGCGCAGCTGGTTGTCGACGCGACGCGACTCGTGGCGTTCGGTGCCGATCACGTGCAGGCCACCGGCGGCGCGCACCTGGGCCTCCTCCTGCTTCACCACCACGTCGTACTCGGCCCGCACCTGGGCGATCAGTTCCCGCAGCCGCTGGATCTGGGGATCGTCCGTGGGGGCCTTCTCGGCCGCCTGGGCGATACGGTCCTCGAGTTCGAGCACGGTGAGGGTGCGGTCCCCCCAGGCCGCCACCAGCTCGCGGGAGAAGCCGGCAAGAGCCTTCTCCGTGTCCTCGGAGAGGCTGCAGGGATAGAGGTTGCCGATGGCCCGGGCCTCACTGGCCGGCCTGGAGCTGGGGGCCACGGCGCCGCCGAAGCCGGCGGGGGCTTCTGTGGAGCGCTGCAGCGGCACCGGCGGGCGATGGCCCTCCTCGGGGCGCACCAGCCGGGGCAGGAGCACCTCCCGCAGCTTGAGGCGGGCCATGTAATCGCTGTTGCCCCCCAGGATGATGTCAGTGCCCCGGCCGGCCATGTTGGTGGCGATGGTGACGGCACCGGCCCGGCCCGCCTGGGCAACGATCTCGGCCTCCCGCTCCACGTTCTCCGGTTTGGCGTTGAGCAGGTTGTGGGGGATCTCCTGCTCCTGCAGCAGGGTGGAGAGCAGTTCGGACTTCTCGACGCTGGTGGTGCCCACCAGCACGGGACGGCCGCTCTTGTGCACCTGGGCCGTCTCGGCGGCCACGGCCTGCCATTTGGCCGTCTCGGTCTTGTAGACCTGATCGGGCCAGTCGGCGCGGGAGCGGACCCGGTTGGTAGGGACCACGGCCACTTCGAGTTTGTAGGTCTTCTCGAACTCGACCTCCTCGGTCTTGGCGGTGCCGGTCATGCCGGCGAGGCGGGGGTAGAGCAGGAAGAAGTTCTGGTAGGTGATGCTGGCCAGCGTCTGGGTCTCGGGCTGGATCGGCAGGGACTCCTTGGCCTCGATCGCCTGGTGCAGGCCGTCGCTCCAGCGACGCCCCGGCATCACCCGGCCGGTGAACTCGTCGACGATCACCGCGTCGGAGTCGCGGACGATGTAGTTGACGTCCTTGACGAACAGCTCCTTGGCCTTGAGGGCATTGTTGATGAAGTGGGCCCAGGGGTCCTGGGGGTTGAAGAGGTCCTGGACCCCGAGCAGCTGCTCGGCCTTCTGGTAGCCCTCGTCGGTGAGGGTGACGTTGCGCTGCTTCTCATCGACCTCGTAGTCGCCCTCGGGATCGATGCCGTCCTTGCCCATCTCGGCGGCGCGCTCCAGCTCCGCAGCGATCCTGGCCGCCTGCATGTACTTCTCCTGGGGACGCTCGATCTGCCCGGAGATGATCAGGGGGGTGCGGGCCTCGTCGACGAGGATCGAATCCACCTCATCGATGATGCAGTACTGGAACTCGCGCTGCACCACCTCGGCGATGTCACTCGCCATGTTGTCGCGCAGGTAGTCGAAGCCCAGCTCGGAGTTGGTGGCGTAGGTGATGTCGCAGGCGTAGTTGCGGCGCCGCTCCTGCGGGCTCATGTCCTGCTGGATCAGGCCGACGCTCAGCCCCAGGAAGCGGTGGATCTGGCCCATCCACTCGGCGTCGCGGCGGGCCAGGTAGTCGTTGACCGTGACCACGTGGACCCCGCGGCCGGTGAGGGCGTTGAGGTAGGCCGGCAGGGTGGCCACCAGGGTCTTGCCTTCGCCGGTCTTCATCTCGGCGATCTGACCGTTGTGCAGCACCATGCCGCCGATCAGCTGCACGTCGAAATGGCGCATGCCCAGCACCCGCTTGCCCGCTTCCCGCACCACCGCGAAGGCCTGGGGCAGCAGCTCATCGAGCAGGGCCTTGCGGCGTGCCGCCGTCTCGGGCTTCTCCAGCCTCTGGCGGAACTCGGCCGTCAGGCCCCTCAGCTCCTCGTCGCTGAGGGGCTCGATCTCCTCCTCCAGCAGATTGATGTCGGACACCAACGGCTGGTAACGCTTCAGCTTGCGGGCATTGGGATCACCCAGCAGCAGCTTGAGCATGGAAAGGGCCTGTCCGTAGTTTCTTACCCTACCATCGCAAAACCGTGGATGAGAGCGAAGAATCGTGCTGCAGCAAGGGTTTTCGGCGTTCCTTTCGCCGGGGATCCGCACCTGGGCGGCCCACGGAGCAGGATTCGCAGCTGATGCGCCCCACCCCGGTCCGTTGAGCAGCGCCCCCCCCAGGTCCGAGGCCCCCTCCGTCGCCCCGATCCGGCTGGTCCGCCACGGCCGGCTGCACCTGCGCCTGCGCTGGCGGCTGGCGGCCCTCGGCGCCCTGCTCGATGGCCACAGCTTCTGGGCCACCGGCCGCCGGCCCTCCCAGCTGGGGCGCATGCTCAGCGGCAGCCAGGTGGTGGTGAGCGCCTGGCAGGCGGGCACCCTGGTGGGCTTCGGGCGTGCCACCAGTGACGGGGTGTTCCGCGCCGTGCTCTGGGACGTGGTGGTGGCCGAGGACCAGCAGGGCCAGGGGGTCGGCCGGAGGATCGTCGAGGCGCTGCTGGCCAGCCCGGAAGTGGCGGCGGCCGAGCGGGTCTACCTGATGACCACCACGGGGGAGGGCTTCTACGAGAAGCTGGGCTTCAGCCGGGTGGACAGCCAGCGGCTGATGCTGAGACAGACAAGCGGATGAAGAGATTCGAACTCTCGACCCTCTCCTTGGCAAGGAGATGCTCTACCACTGAGCTACATCCGCACATGGCCTGAAATCCCTATCTGCCAAAGGCGTGGAGGGATCTTGACCCAGGTGGCTCTCGCCACGGCTCTGAGCATGCACCATGGGGGGGCCCTTGGTCAAATGGCTGCTGACGCCAGCCCGCGGGAGCACGACCAGCGACGGTGGGCTGCTGCCAGCCCCGATGCTGAAAGGGTCGCCGTAGAAACAGGCACAGCCTGATGGGCGATGCAGAAAGAACGGACAAGGCTTGCCAGCCGAGATGATGGATGCTTCTATCGTCTGTGCACGACATTCAGGGACACGCGTGGAAACGTGGGCGCTGGCCGTGGCAAGATCAGAGCTCCATGGCCCACAGAGCCACAAGGTGTCCACGGATTGCAATGCAATCAAGTCAAACAACAAAGCTAAGTCGGTTTAGATCGTGACAAGAGTTGCACTGATCGCCGGGGTTACAGGCCAGGACGGAGCCTACTTGAGCCGCTACCTATTGGAGCTTGGTTATCGCGTCGTTGGCACCAGCCGGGACGCCCAGAGTTGCGATAGCCACCGACTGGAAAGACTGGGGATCAGGTCCGACGTGGAGTTGATCTCTCTCGCACCAAACGACTTCCGCAGTGTGCTCAAGGTACTGAGCAGCGTCGGGCCAGATGAGATTTACAACCTCGCCGGACAGACAAGCGTAGGCCTCTCGTTCGAGCAGCCCGTGGAATGCATGGAATCGATCGCCGGCGGAACGCTGAACTTCCTGGAAGTTCTTCGCTATCTTGGCCTGCCGACACGTCTCTTCAGTGCTGGCAGTACAGAGTGCTTTGGGGACACCAACGGAGAGCCAGCGAATGAAGAAACGGCATTCCACCCGAGAAGTCCCTATGCGGTTGCCAAAAGCACGGCCTACTGGCAAGTCGTCAATTATCGCCAGGCCTATAATCTCTTTTGCTGCACTGGAATTCTCGCCAATCACGAATCCCCCCTGCGGCCACGTCGCTTTGTGACCCAGAAGATCATTCAAGGTGTCAAGGACATCAAACGAGGGTACATGAGAGAGTTGCGCCTTGGCAATCTGGACATCTGGCGAGACTGGGGCTGGGCCCCTGAATATGTGGAAGCGATGCACTTAATGCTTCAATCAGAAACCGCCAACGACTACCTCATCGCCTCCGGACACACCACCTCCCTGCTCGACTTCACAAGACTCGCTTTCGACTGCGCTGGCCTCAACCACGAAGATCATCTTGTAAGCGATAGCTCCTTCCTGAGGCCCAGTGATCTGCGCTATTCCGCCATGGATCCAAGCCAAATCGCCAGGCAGCTGAGCTGGAAGGCCAAAACCACTCCCCAGGAGATCGTTCAACGGATGTACGATGAGCAACTCATTTAACATGCCTAAAGAGATCCATCACGGCTACCCGCTTTTTCGCATCCACAACAATGCCTAGCAAAGTCGCGCTCATCACTGGAATCACCGGTCAAGACGGGTCGTACCTAGCCGAGCTGCTGCTTGAGAAGGGCTATGAGGTCCACGGCATCAAGCGACGGGCCAGCAGCTTCAATACAGACCGCATTGACCATCTTTACCAGGATCCCCATGAGAGTGACCCCCGTCTGGTTCTTCACTACGGGGACCTGACCGACTCGACCAATCTGATTCGTATCATCCAGCAGGTTCAACCCGATGAGATCTACAACCTAGGAGCCCAAAGCCATGTGGCTGTAAGCTTTGAGGCCCCGGAATATACGGCCAATTCCGACGCCCTTGGGACGCTCCGCATTCTGGAAGCGGTCAGAATCCTGGGACTGATCGACAAGACCCGCATCTACCAGGCGTCGACAAGTGAGTTGTATGGCCTGGTGCAGGAAGTTCCGCAGAAGGAAAGTACACCGTTCTACCCCCGCAGTCCGTACGGCGTGGCCAAGCTGTATGCCTACTGGATCACGGTGAACTACCGAGAGGCCTATGGCATGTACGCCTGCAATGGCATTCTCTTCAACCATGAATCACCCAGGCGCGGGGAAACGTTCGTGACGCGAAAGATCACGCGGGGGCTGGCACGCATCGATGCCGGACTTGACGACTGCCTCTTCATGGGCAACCTGGATTCCCTGCGCGACTGGGGACATGCTCGCGACTATGTGGAAATGCAATGGCGAATGCTGCAGCAAGATGGGCCCCCAGAGGATTTCGTGATCGCCACCGGACGGCAGGAACGTGTAAGGCAGTTCATTGAACTCACCGCCAAGCAACTTGGCTGGGGTGGAATGATATGGAGTGGTCAGGGCGTCAACGAAACCGGCTCCCGCTCCGACACCGGGCAGACCGTTGTGAAGATTGATCCTCGCTATTTTCGTCCGGCAGAAGTGGAAACGCTGCTGGGAGATCCAACCCGAGCCAAGGAGAAACTTGGCTGGACACCCACCACCACGCTGGAGGAGCTTGTGGCCGAAATGGTGGCCAGTGACAAACAAGAAGCCGCCATGGAATCCACATTGAGACGCGAGGGCTTTACCGTGGTTGGCTCAATGGAGAATCCACCAACCAATCCGCTGGTGTTAAGCACAAAGGGAACGGCCAACACCTGAATAGGCCTCGATGTGCTGTCGCACCAGACGTTCCATGTCGTAATGGCGGCGCAGGCGGTCATACTCCTCCTGGCCCAGAAGGCTGGAGGGGCGTTCCTGATCCATCGCAGCTGAGCTCATCAGGCGATCGGCCCAGGTTCTGGCATTGAGCGGCGGCAGAAAGGTGGCAAATCCGCGGCCCACCTCTCGATGCACCTCGATATCGGAAGCCACCACCGGAGTGTCACAGACCAGAGCCTCGATCAAGGGCAGCGAGAAGCCCTCCGCGAGCGAGGGCACCAGAAGCGCCTCTGCATGGCGATAGAGCCAGGCAAGGACAGGGTCGCTCGCGGGGATCTGAAGAACGGCATGCTCAAGGCCATGGGCAGCGATGTGCCGCTGCTCCTCGGGGCGCCAAGGGCCACCACCGGCGCAGACCAGCAGCGGCAGGTTGCTACCGGATCGGCAGACTCGATGCATCGAAACGAGGGCACGCAACAGGGTCAGGCCATTTTTGTAGGCGTGTCGCTTGCCCACCATCAGCCAGAAACGCCGATGCTCAAGCCCGACAAGTGGTTGAGGGTTAATCCGGTCCATGGCGGTAGCCAGATGAATCACCCTGAGCGGTGTCCGCAGGCCTGGCTGAAAGAAGGCCAGATCATCAGCAGAGGCCCCGCTGATGCTGATGATCAGATCCGAGGCAGAGAGCCAGGCCGGCTTGTTGGCATGGGGCGAGCGCAGCGCTGGCAGAAAGAAGTGTTCCGGATGGCGTTCCGGGATCATGTCGAAGAGGGAACTCACCAAGGACTGCCCACGACGGAGCCGATAGGGGCGGCCGCCATAAAACGTGGCGTGCACCACATCGGCCAGGCGCCAGGCGGGGCGGGGCCGCCAGCCTTTTGCTGCAGAGGAAGCCCAACTGACGCAAACCCCAGCCTGCTCCAATCCAGCGGCGAGGTCAGAAAAGTACCGTGTGATCCCACCCCGTTGCTGGCGGCGTTGGATCTGGGCATCGAAACCAATGTGAAGAGGACCCACAGATGCCACGTGGCCTGAGCTCAGGCAGGAGATCAGCTCACGGGAGCTGGAGAAGAGGGGCAGCTTACGACCCGCACCTTGTCTGACTTCTACGCTGTGCCAGGCTGTTGAGGAGTGACGCGTCGGCCCGTCCATGCCAAAAGGCGCCGAAACCAGGAGAATCCAGGGATTGGATCAGACGCGAGAACAGAGCGACGGCAACCTTCAGCCGTTGATCACGGTCATCACCCCCTGCCTGAATGCGATCGGCACCATTACCGAAACATTAGAGAGCGTCCAGGCCGCACGCAAGACATTGCGACGCGCGGATTGGGAGATTCAACATCTTGTTGTGGAAGGGGGGTCAGTCGACGGCACGGCGGAATTGGTGGCCAACCATGCCGCGCGACATTCGTGTTGTCGTGTGATGACAAACATCAGGGGTGGACCCTATGCGGCGATGAATGCAGGGCTACGGCAAGCCAATGGCCGATACACCCACGTGCTGAATTCAGATGATCTGGTGCTGGATCCAGATGTCTATGCCAGATTTTTGTTGGAAGGGAATGACAAGGGAGCAACGGTGCTGATTGCGTCGATCGGCTACTTCCGCCGACCGCATCGCCAGCTCCGAAGCCTATGGGAGGTTGCATCTCTCCCAGCAACGAAAGCCAAATGGCAACAGCAACTTCTGCGTGGGCTGCACTATCCACATCCAGGGTTTATTGCAGATAGCACGATCTATAGACATACGGGTTTTGACGAGAGGTATAGCCTGTCGGCCGATTACAAGCTGATGCAGACCATTCTGATTGGGCACGCCAGGCCTGAATCAACATTGATTTGCCATCAACCTCTGGTTGCGATGGCGGAGGGGGGAGCCACGGGCAACTGGCAGGCCGTGCTCGAGGGCCGCCAGCAACTAGCCGCCATCAACCAGGAACTGGGCATCAAGGCCTCAAGCTTGGAGCGCTACTGGGGCAAGTTGAGGCAAAGGCTGCGACCCCTCTCGCAGCCGATCATCATCAGTTCTGTGGAGTCCAAAGAGCCATGAGTGGACTGAAGATTGCCTTTGATATCAGCCAGACGGGTCGGCGCAAAGCAGGATGCGGTTTCTATGCGGCCGCTCTCCTTGATGGTCTACTGGCCGCCGATACAAAGGATGAGTTCACATTAATGACCAGCTTTGGCGACTTCTTTCACGACCCAACACAGGCCTTGGCGTTTCCTTACGTCAAAAAGGGGGTTCATTACGGTCCGCGCCACCTCCGAAGGACAGAAGCCGAGCGGTTCTGGCAGAGCAAGGAGAAGGGAGGGCGTTGGTTGGAGCAGTTTGATGTGGTTCACGCCAATAACTTCTGGTGCCCCCCGTGGCCACTGCCTGGGAAGCTCATCTATACGCTCTACGACATGAGCTTCATCGACCATCCTGAATGGACCACGGAAAAGAACCGTAAGGGCTGCCTTGAGGGCGTGAAGCGGGCGGCCACGTTCGCTGACGAGTTCGTGGCAATTTCCGAGGCGACCAAGCGAGCCTTTCTGCATCACTTCCCGCAAATTTCCCCAGAGAAGGTGCAGGTAATTTATCCAGCCTCCCGGTTTGGGCAACCTGGCTTCAACCCAAAGCCAAAGCAACCAAAGCAGACGATCTTCAGAACAAACCAGCCATTCCTGCTAAGCACAGGAACGATTGAGCCTAGAAAGAATCAAGCCTTTCTGCTGGATGTGTACCAAGAGTTTCGAGAACGAGGCGGGGATGCTATTCCGCTTGTGTTTGCAGGAAAGATGGGATGGATGATGGACGATTTCAAAGATCGGATTGCAACATCTCGCTGGGCCCGCGACATCCACATCTTGGGCTATGTGAGTGACGGGGAGCTGGCATGGCTCTATCAGCATTGCCTTGTGAATCTCTATCCCAGCCATTATGAAGGGTTTGGATTGCCGGTACTGGAGGGGATGGGATTTGGAGCGCCTGCCATCTGCTCCAATAGCACATCAATGCCAGAAGTCGCTGGTGGTGCCGGGATCTTGCTTCCACCGAATTCGCTTGCAGACTGGATTGCCTCGCTTGAACAGATGATAACAGACAAAGGAATGCACAGCAGACTCAGAAAGTCTGCAATCGAGAGATCCGCTCAACTGCAGTGGAAGAAGAGTGCGGAGCAAACACAGATCTTATACGCGGCTTCTACCGCGTAATAATTGGAAAAGCCTGAATGAGCCATTCAATCGGGCCTATGAACCCCAAAGACAACTGCCACCCATAACCATCACTAATCGGGCAGGAATACAGGCGCATCTTGTCGTCCCAACAGACGCCATCCTGAGGGTGGCCTTGGACCACAGACTCTTGAGGAGGAGATGCTGCAATAATCGACACGTTCGCATGTAGCATGGCTCAGCAGCCAGCCCATTAGGGTTGAAAAGCTTAGTTTAATGCACTCATAGTGACAATGGAGGGCCAGAAGAAGGGCCAAGCATATAACTGCGTTGCCAATATCGCCGCAGTCAACTGTCGCCGCGCAAAGAATAGGTTGGTGAGCGCGGTGACTTTCAGGAAAGGTGTCACTCCTAGGCTGCAATTCAAGCGGCCTTTGGTAATGGTGCTGCCGGAGCCGTCATCGGTTCTTCTGGTGGCTTGTTGATCCACACCACCTCTGGCTGGCGCCAGCAGCGGGTGGATCGGCTCCATCGACGCGGATGTTTCTGCCGGGCTTTTTCGTAGACATGGGCGCGTTGACGGCAGATTTCGACGGCATGGCCGCTGTGGCGCTGCTGGGGCGTCACGAACTTGATGCCGCTGTGACGGTGCTGGTGGTTGTACCAATCCACGAACGACGCCACCCACTCGCAGGCTGTCAGGCGACAGCGAAAACTGAGCCACTTCCGACGCCCAAAACTGAGCCAGCCCTGACCCGGTCCGGGGCGTCGTTATCGGACTCGTTCCGCCTTGATTGCGCCGGCTGTGATGTCTGTGCCTGCTCATGGTTTTCGTGGTTGGTTGCGTTCCAATGGCAGTGCCGGTGGGGCCTCTCCGGCTGTTCCCCCTCAGACCTCCTTGACTGGCATCGGTGGCCCCGCGCCGCCGATGCCAGACGAGGAGGAGCCGCCCGCCTGCGGGCGGAACAGCCCCGATCGGCGCTTCTCGCGCAATCGGTAGCTGTCGCCGCGGATCGTCACCACATGGCTGTGGTGCAGCAGCCGATCCAGGATCGCCGCCGCCACCACCTGGTCACCGAACACCTCGTCCCACTCCTCGACGGGGCGGTTGGAGCTGATCAGTACGCTCCCCTGCTCGTAGCGCCGCGAGATCAGCTGGAGGAACAGGTGCCCCGCCGCCGGTTCGAGCGGCAGGTAGCCCAGCTCATCGACGATCAGCAGTTTCGGCTTGGCGTACTGCGCCAGCCGCACCTCCAGCGTCCCCTGCTGCTGGCCTTTCACCAAGGCGCCGAGCAGCTCCATCGCCGTGGTGAACTGCACCGTGTAGCCGTGGGAGACCGCCTCGCGGCCCAGCGCCACCTCCAGGTGCGTCTTGCCCACCCCCGGCGGGCCCAGCAGCACCACGTTGTCGCCATTGGCGACCCAGCGGCAGGTGGCCAGATCCCGGATCTTCCCCGGGTCGATCGAGGGCTGCGCCTCGAACTCGAACCCCTCCAGCGTGCGCACGAACGGGAAGTGGGCGATGGTCATGGCCATCGACAGCCGTCGCTGTTCCTTGCTCGCCACCTCCGCCGCGCAGAGCCACGCCAGCGTCTCGCGCAGATTCAGTTGTCGCCGGGCCGCTTCCTCCAGCAGCGCATCGAGCTGCTCGCGGATCGCCCCCAGCCGCAGCCGGCTGAGCATCCCGTCGAGTTCCTCCACCAGCCGCTGGATCTCGGCCTGTTCACCGCCGAGGCTGGTGCTCGCCGCCGCATCTGTCGCCTGGTGCCTGTGGCGTGTCATCAGCCCACCTCCGCCAGCACGGCCGCGTAATCGCTCAGGGGTCGTGCCAGCGAGGAGCGCCGTACCGCATCCAGCGTCACCACCTCAGCCAGACCGTCCGTCTGGGCGGCCTCGATCGCCCGCTGCGGCACCAGCCCCGCCCAGTGGCCGGGAATCACCTGACGGCAGCGCTGGTTCGCCTCCTGGCGGGTATGG
The DNA here is from genome assembly GCA_943369315.1 of Synechococcus sp. UW140. Lineage (GTDB taxonomy): Bacteria > Cyanobacteriota > Cyanobacteriia > PCC-6307 > Cyanobiaceae > Cyanobium. The sequence continues at coordinate 3,282 of CALRMW020000014.1, read as the reverse complement.
CGCGCCACGATCCGGCCCCCCTGGCGGATCACCACCTGCTGGTCGCGGATCTGCACCATCACGCTCTGGCGCACCAGCGCCGCCGGCACGCTGTACCAGTTGCCCTCCACCTGCACACAGCAGTCCCTGGCGACACGGCGGCTGAACTCCTGCTCCGCCAGGTACGACGGCTTGCCGTTCAGCGCCATCAGCGCCCCTGCTTCCGCGCGCTGGAACCGCTCCAGCGGCCGCTCACCGGTCGTGCCGTGCATGCGCACATCGGCGATCTCCCGATTCCACCACTCCAGATGGGCCTCCATCTGGCCCCAGGTGTCAAAGCGGTGCCCGGCGATCCCGCTGCGTTTCACATACCCCACGCCCCGCTCGTCCTTCCCCTTGGTCTGCGGACGGTGTGGCCAGCAGGCTTTTGGGGTGAACCCCCAGTGCCGGGCAAAGGCGGCAAAAGTCGGGTTGATCACCAGCTCCCCCGTCCTGGGGTTGTTCAGAGTGATCAGGGCCCGAGCGTTGTCGACCAGCACCTGCTCGGGGATCCCCTCCCAGAAGCGGAAGGCCTCCTCCAGCGCCTGCAGCCAGTGGCGCTGCTGTTGCTGCCGGTACACCCGCACCACCTGCCGCCTGGAGTAGCCCAGGGTCAGCACGCAGAGGTGGACCTTGGTCCTCACCCCGCCGATCGTCACCCACAGCTCCCCAAAGTCCGCCTGCAGCTGCTGACCCGGCCGGGTCTCGTAGCGCACCGTCGCCTGGGCGCTCTGGCGCAGCGCCTCCCGCCAGGCACGCACCGCCCGTTCCACCGTCCGCAGGCTCACCCGGATCCCCTTCTGTTTCACCAGCTCCTGCCGCACCACCTCGGCGTTGCCGTGGTGCTGCTCAAACTGCTGCCGCAGCCACTCCTGGTGCCCATCGAGCTGACCGGAGCGGTTGGCGGTGCTGTACCGCTGCCACTCCCCCAGCGCCAGGTAGCGATCCAGCGTGTTGCGCGAGATCCCAAGCTCCGCCGCGATGCGCCGCCGGCTCCAGCCGCGCTCCAGCAACTGGCGCATCACCGCCACCTCCTCCGGCGTTTGCATCACGCCCTCCAGATCGCCCAGCCCCCGTGGTGTACGGGCGCTGCTCGCCTGGACCAGGCCAAAGCCGACGCCGGCCCTCGATGGATTCTCCGCAGGCGTTGTCCTGGCCATCGGGGACGTCGCGCCCGCCGCCGATGCAGCCGGCATCGGCTCTTCTATCGCTTCCGGGTGGCTCAGTTTTCGTGTCGCCTCTGGCTCAGTTTTCGCTGTCGCCTGACAGAGGCCTGCGCGTTGCTGGCAAACGGCCGGCTTGGGTAGTCGGGCCGGTACTTGACCGTACGGAACAGGGATTCCGAGTAGGGATGGAGTTGCCCTGGTTTCGTGGACAGGTCGATAGGAGTCACGCCATGACCCTCAGACTGTCCATCGATGACCAACCCAACCAAGACAAGGCGCCGGTTCACGGCCCAGCAGAGGCAGGAGGCCATTGCGCTCTGCCTCAGTGAGGGCCTTAGGTGCACGGCTATTGCCCAGCGGCTTGGCATCCCCGTCAGCAGCCTGGCCAAGTGGGTGCGCCAGGCCCGCATTGACCGGGGTGATTTCGGCCCCCCTGATCAGGGTCAGCTCACCAGCGAGGAGAGGGCTGAACTGGCCCGGCTCCGCCAGGAAAACCGAGAGCTCCGGAGGGAGAAGGATTTTTTCAGCCTGGCGGCAGCGCACTTTGCGAAAGAGCAGCTGCCGCCGAGAGGTTTCGCTTGATCGAGACCCTGTCGGATCGCTTTTCTGTGGCCTGGCTGTGCAAGCAGCTGGCTGTGGCCCGCAGCGGCTTCTATGCCTGGCGGCAGCGGCAGCAGAACCCGGGCCGACGGGCCCGGGAGAACGCGGCCATCACCACTGATGTGGCTGCGGTGTTCGAGCAGCACCGCGGCTTCTACGGCGCCCCACGGATCCACCAGGAACTGAAGGCCACTGGTCGCTTGGTGGGCCGGCACCGCGTCGCCCGGCTCATGCACAAGGCCTCGCTCAGGGCCAAGACCCGCCGTGGGTTCAGACCATGCCGCAACAGCGGCAGCAAGGCCGCCGGAGTGGCTGAGAACCTGCTGCAGCAGGAGTTCAGCCGAGCAGCACCCAACCGCTGCTGGGCGGGTGACATCACCTACATCCGCACGAGCAGCGGCTGGCGGTACCTGGCGGTCTGGATCGATCTGTACAGCCGCCGGGTGGTCGGCTGGGCCATCGGCGCCACCATGGAGGCCACCTTGGCGCTGGAAGCCCTCAACAGGGCCCTGGGCGGTAACTTTCAGGGAAGGTGTCACTCCTCGGCTGCCACTCAGGCGGCCTCGATTAATGGTAGCGCCAGGATCGGTTCTGAGTCCTCTGGTGGCTTGTTGATCCACACGTCTACCGGTTGATTCCAGCAGCGGATGTGTCGGCTCCAGCGTGTTGGATGGGCTTGACGGGCTTTCTCGTAGACATCAGAGCGCTGCTTGCAGATCGCCGTGGCGGCACCGCTGTGGCGCTGATGGGGCGTGACGAATTTGATGCCGCTGTGGTGGTGCCGGTGGTTGTACCAGTCGACAAACGCTGCCACCCACTCGCATGCCTCGTCTTTGCTGGCAAATGGCCGCCTGGGGTAGTCGGGACGGTACTTGACCGTTCGGAACAGGGATTCTGAGTAGGGGTTGTCGTTTGAGACCCTTGGCCTGGAAAAGGATCTGAGCACACCCATCTCCTCCAGCCGTGATTCCAGCGTGGCCCCTCGCATGGCATTGCCGTTGTCGGCGTGGAGGATCAGCGGCTGCTGCTGGGGCTGGTGGCTGCCAAAGCCCCTTGGCCGGTGATAGCGCTCCTTCAGGCAGGCCCGCTGCACCAGATCAGCCGCGATGTCAGCCGACTCCACCTCGGCCACATCCCAGGCCACCACCTTGCGGCTCCAGACGTCGACCACAAGATAGAGGTAAAGCCACATGCCCCGCACCGTGGTCGGCAAAAAGCTGATATCCCAGCTCCAAAGCCGGTTTGGGCCATCCGCCCTGAGGCGAGGCACCGAGCGCGGTTCCTGCGGCAGCCGTGCACGCCCGCGGCGGTGGCACTGTCCCGTGCCCGGTGTCAACTACGTAGGCGGCCGCTTTGCATCAATAACTTGTTACCTGTTTTAATTGTCACCTGGTAACACTGCTTCCCTTGTTTCTGGCTTGGTTTCAGGCCGTTCAGATGCAGTGGCTACACACTTTTCCTCCCTTGCCACACGCCAATCTCTGATTCGCCGCTGCAG
>CALRMW020000013.1:0-90995 GCA_943369315.1 Synechococcus sp. UW140 | reverse complement strand
CTGCTGAGAGGTTTCGCTTGATCGATCAGCTTGCTGATCAGCACTCCGTTGCCTGGCTGTACCGGCAGCTGGGCGTGGCCTGCAGCGTCTACGACGCCTGGCGGCAGCGGCAGGTGACGCCGGGAAAACGGGCGGCCGAGAACGATCGGTTCACCGCTGAGACCCAGGCGATGTTCCGTGAGAGAACCTGCTGCTGCAGGGACTTCCAGCCGTCGGCCTCGAACCCCTGCTGGGCGGGCGACATCAGCGACATCCGCACCACAGCCAGCTGGCGGTACCTGGCTGTCCGGATCGAGCTGTTCAGCCGCACTGTCGTCGGATGGACGCTGGATCAGCGGATGGATGCCGCTCTGGTGGTCGAGGCGGGGCAAGCGGACCGATCGGTCCGAGCCCGAAAGCATCGAGCAGGCCAGCCAGCTCGAGGGGGGTCTGCTAGGACGCGACACGCCCGCCCTGAAGATGAATCAAGTGGTCGGCGTGGCGGACGGTGTCAGCATGGTGGCTGATGATCAGCACGGTGCAGTTGGGAAACCGTTCTGCGATGGCCTGGCTGATGCGGTGCTCCAGTTCGTTGTCGAGTGCGTTCATCGCTTCGTCGAGGATCAGCAGTTGCGGCTTTCGCAACAATGCGCGGGCCAGGCCGAGGCGCTGACGCTGGCCGCCTGAGAAGCGGTGCCCTTGTTGGCCAATCCAGGTCTCGTAACCTTCGGGCAGCGAGTCGACGAATTCGGTCACACCGGCCATGTGCGCCGCCTCCAGCACGTCGTCTCGCGAGGCTTTGGCATCGGCCATGAGGATGTTGTCGATCACGGTGCCCTCGATCAGGTCGACATCCTGTCCGGCCACGGCCAGCAGGCCGAGCCAGTCCGCGCGTCGCAGATCCTGCAGCGGCATCCGGTCGACATGGATCGTGCCGGCCACGGGCACGTACAGCCGCAGCAGCAGGTGGATCAAGGTCGTCTTGCCGGCGCCGCTCTGCCCCACCAGCGCGGTGGTGCGGCCGGCCGGGATCTCGAAGCTGACGTCATCGAGCACAAGGGGCAGACCGTCGGCGTACCTGAAGCAGACGCTGTCGAAGCGTATGCCCTGGCCCAGCGCCTGCACGGGCAGATGCCCTGGCCTGTCAGGGGCCGTCTGCTTCGTCTGCAGCATCGATCGCACCGAGCGCAACTGTGGTTCGATCTGTGCCAGGTACAGCAGATGGCCCTCGATCTCGCGCGTCTGCGGCTGCAGGCGGTAAAGCAGTGCCGCAGCGGCGAGAACGGTCGCCAGGCCCGTGCCCCCATGCACAGCGGCGGCGGCGATCCCGAACAGGATCACGAGAAAGCCGACCTCGGTGATCGGGTCGAGCAAGGCGGACAAGTGCGTCAGCGCCAGCGACGTTCGGCGGGCCTCGGCCGACGAGCGCAAGAAGCGCTCCTGGTGGGCCCGCTCCTGTCCATAGGCGCGGATGGTGCGCAGTCCTTCGATCGTCATCAGCATCTGTTCCGCCAGGTCCTGATGGACCTGCTTGACCTGACGACCCAGCGCCTGAGCCGGGCGTGACAGCCGGCGCCGCAGCATCGACATCACGATCGACCCAACGCAGGCGGTGAGCGTGATCTGCCAGGACACAGCAACCAGGAAGGCACCGAAAACGACGATCGAACAGGCGCCGATCAGGAGGCGGGTGAGGCTGCGATAGGCATCGGCAACCAGCCACGATTCGGAGCCGAGCACCTCCATCAATTGCGCCTGCTCATGGTGCTGCATGAAGGCGTAGGGCGCGGTGAGGTAGCGCTCGTGAATGCTGTTGCGCACGGCCTCGCTGATGCCTTCGCTGATCCTGGCGCTGATGGCATGGTTGGCGTAGGCCATGATCGCCCGGCCCAGGATCAACAACAGGATGCCCAGCGCCATCAGGGTGGGCGAGCCAAAAACAGCGAGTGCACGATCGAGCGCCTGGCCCAACAGGCCACCCGCCGCCGCGGTGGCCTCGCCGGTCTGACCCAGCGCCGCGAACACGAAGGCAACGATCAGCGTGATGCCCATCGTTTCGGCGAGCGATGTCGCCAGGCCGAGGCTGATCAGAACAGGGGTGGCCCACGGGGGAATGGGCGTGAGACGAAGCAGCGCGCTCAAGTGCTTCAGCGCTGCACGCCGTGAATGTTCTGAGTCCAAGCTGTAAGAAGTACCCTCCACTCAGACCCTAAACTCGCGTCATCTCAAGAAAAGATCGACCCGGCGGAAAAACAGGTTCGATCCCGATCGACCCCGTTGAGCGGCGAAGCCGGTCACGAACCACCCGGGCAGGGTTCAACAATAAGTGTTTGAACACCCGCAAGGCCCCGATGGGGTGCTGTTTCCACATCAACCACCAAAGGGACCATGCTTGCCTTCGGTCACCCCTTTCGATGGCCTCTTGTAGAAGCCAGATGCAGTAGTTCTTCAAGCCGTCCATAGCCGCTCCGGCCTGGTCGGGGCGCCTGGCAACGAACTCACGGCAGGCGAGCATGTGTGAACGAAGCATGCGTTGAGGGTGGCTGGACATGCTGTTTGGGCGATCGCGATAGCCGACCAGGAACTCAGGCACATTCACGAAGGGATACGTCTCAGCGATACGACAAGTGAGCAACCAGTCTTCACAGCCTTCGAACCCTGCGGCTCGCAGCCGACTGGAGAAGCCCAGGACCTCGATCAAGGCCTCACGGCGGACAAGGACATTGCTGCCACAGCAGATGAAGTTGGAGCGAAGGATAAGGGAGAGGACGTCGCCCTCGTGGTGTGTTCCTCCGAAGGAGCGCCCGACAACGCCGTTGGCGTCGATCCGGACGGTCCAGGCGTAGGCCAGGCCGGCTCGAGGGCCTGCAGCCTGCAAGGCTCGCAGTTGACGCTCGATCTTCGTCGGCGCCCAGAGGTCATCGGCATCGACAAAGGCAATGAACGCGGAGCGCGCCTGGTGCCAACCGGCATTGCGTGCGGAGGCAACGCCACCGTTGGACTGATGTATAACTTGAATACGCGGATCACTTGCGGCATGGCGCTGGGCCAGCGCAAGCGTGGTGTCGGTCGATCCATCATCGACAACGATGATCTCCAGATTGCCATGCGTCTGCGCACGGACGCTGCGCAAGGTTTCGTCAATGCTCTCCTCGGCATTGTAGGCCGGGATGACGACACTTACGAGATGATCGCTGCTCACCGGCACCCTTCCAACACGCGCACGAACGCCTCCAGATCCCAATCGCCTCTGACTTCTAGGCGAGGCAGTCGCATCGGATCGTCTGCCAGCGCCACCGCTTTGGATTCTGTGCTGAAGCCGATGCGGTAGCCGCATTCGGCGGCCAGGCCCTGCAACCGTTGGTCAGTGAGACCGAAGGGGGCGGCCAGCGCGCAGGGCTGCAGTCCCGTCCAGTGCGCGAGGCAGTGCCGCGAGCGCAGAAGTTCCTCGGCGAGTTCGCGGGTCGACAGTCCATCCGCGCTGCGGTGGCTTGCCAGATGGCTACCGAAGCAGGTGCCCTGGGCCGCCAGGTCCGCGATCGTATCGGGTGCCATCAACGACGCAGGTTCTCCGAAGCGGCAGTCCCAGTCTGCCCGTCCGCCGACGAGATCGGTGACGACGAAGACTTCAGCACGAAAATCATGGCGGCGCAGCAGTGGCCATGCCGTGTCGGCAAAATCCTGGTAACCGTCATCGAAGGTGATCATCACTGGCCGGCCAACGAACGGATGGTTGTTGGCCAGAAACCAGGCAAGCTCCTCAGACACAATGGTGTGATAGCCGTTTCGCCGCAACCACCTCATCTGGGCTTGGAACATCTCTGGGGAAACGCGATAGGGCGCAAGCTCCAGGGGCCCTTCGTCGGCGATTCGGTGGTACATCAGCACCGGGATCTGACGGTGCTGCTCTGTCACGGCCAAGTCCGCCCGACGAGCGATTGCGCCCCCCCAAACGATTTGGCGGTCAAGCTCGACATCGATCTCGGCGTTGATCGGCAGCATCTCAATCATGGCGTCGTCGATCGGCGACTCCTCCACGAGGCGAACAAACCGATCGATGCGATAAAGATCCGTAAAAATCGATCGTTCGAGACAGAGGCCGGGGACCGCACTGAAGACGCGTTGAATCGTCTTGGCGCCCCATGGATTGCCCCAGTCGAACCCAGTCCGGGAAGAATCTTCGTTAAGCTCGAAGGCATGGGCTGTTAGTAAATGACCACCCGGCCTCAAAGCGGCCGTGAACTTTTCTGCGACACGCTTCAATTCAATTTCACTATAGAGATAGTAGAGCACTTCCGAACAGACGATCAGATCCAGATCTTCGGGTAAGGGATCGATGGCGAGATCCAGCTGCTGGAAATCAATATTGTTCTGAGCGCGGCAGCGGTTACGTGCCCGATCCAGAGCTGTGGGGGAGATGTCGGTAGCGATTAAGCGCTCAACAAGGGGCGCCAGCATCTCGGTGAAGCGACCTTCTGCACACGCGATCTCGAGCGCACGTTCGATCGGGCGATCGGGTAGCAGCAGGAGCTGTCGGGAGTATTTTTCCTGCTCATAGGGAGAGCCGTAGTTCCAGGGATCGGGCTCCTGAAACACGTTCTCCCAGTAGGCCTTGCGATCAGCGTAAGTCTCCTGCTGAGGATTCCTGACCGCACGATTAACAGGCGTATTCGGATAGGTGCCCAATGGATCGGTGGATTGCTCAGCCTCCTTCTGCAGATGAAGGAGCTGTTCCCTATGGCTTGTCGCCGGTCGGGAAGGTGCTGAGGTGCTGCTGAGCGCCCTTTGAGCGGCCGCTACCCGAATACGCCGCCAGCCAGAACGCCGAAAGACCTCGCGCGGCGCATGCCTAGCCTCGCGTAAGCCTTGCAGAATGATATGCCATGTCAGCGAGGAGAGTCCGAGAGAGAGAGGGGCGATAGCGAGAACGGTGGGAAAGCCAAGGTGCGCGACCGCTATGTCGAGCCAGTGGCGGGACGTGATGGTGCCAAGGATCCCGAGATCCAGCAGCGCCAGCACATCGCGACCATCACAGAGGTAGACATAAAGACGATCGATCCCCAATGGCGGGGCAATCGGCGCTGGATTGTGCAGATCCACGCGCAGGCCAAGAGTCAGATAAAGATGGCGGGGCTGGGCGAGATCGTCGTAGTCCAGCACAAGGCGCTCGAATCCGTATTGAACCCGGCGAGCGGCGACTGGATCATTCCAGAGTCTGCCAAGCTCGGCGATCAATTCCGTCATCGAGGAGCCGAAGTCTGGCCAGCGTGCGGCGAGCTGTGCAGGGATGGCCCGCAGGCCCAACATGACGCCATCAAAAAGAGTTTCGACAATGTATCTTGAGTAATCTTCTGAAAGATCAATGTTTCTCAAGACGCCCAAGGTCCCGATACCGTTGGCACCACGTCCTATTTCAAAGGCCGCACACGAAACAACAAAATAATAATAAACGAGATCAGCCGTCCAGCCATCCGCAGAGGAGGCTCCGGAGGGATAGTGATCATTGGCGCCCGATAGGCGCTCATCGGCAGAAAAGCATCGCCCGATCACGATGCGGGCGTCTGCCAGCATTTGACCGATATCACCCGATAGGGAATCAACGCTGGCCCGGTAAAAACTGAACAAACCCTTGACAGGCACCCAGCTCCCTCCAAGACGGGCAATACGCTGCCAAAGATCCCAGTCCTCACAAGTTCGCAGATCTGGATCGAAACCGCCGACGAGGGAAAGGATGTGACGCCTGAGAAGCACCGCATGAATCGCAGGGGCACAGTGCCTGGACAACATCTCAAAAGGTGCCTGTGCAATGAGGGGATCAGTTTCTATAAGTTGCTGGTCTCCATCTGGCATGATCCGGGCATAGCCGCAATAGGCCAGATCAGCATCGGGCGCAGCATCCAATGCCGAATTCATGAGCATGAGGAATCGATGGTCGATCCAATCGTCACTGTCCAGAAAAAGGACACGCTGGCCAGTTGCACTGGCAAGACCGATATTGCGGGCGCCAGAGGCCCCAAGGCCTGGCCCATGAAGACCAATGAACCGACGATCCTGCTGAACATAGTATTCAATGAGATCTGCCGTCTCATCCGTTGAGCCATCATTGATAATCAATGCCTCCCAGTTGGGATCGCTCTGCGCGAGCAGACTGTCCAGCGCTTCTGCGAGAGTTTTGGCGGCATTCTTGGCCGGTATGATGACCGACGTACGTGGAAGGTTAGTTGAGCTCATCATCACTCTTCCTGATGAAATAATAATAGATCAGTCCAGATAAAAAGCCCAAGACTTCTTCCTTCAGAAATCGATTCGGGGCAGATGGTCCATCGCGTAGTCGCTTCACTACCCTTTGGCAATACCACCGAGGCATTTGAAGAAACGCTTGAACCCGATTGGAGGCGATGCCGGTGCGTTCGTATTGCACGAGTAGTGCGGTTGCATGGCCCCGCATGTATTGGAAGATCTGGCTGGACAGGCCCACCATGGTCCGGCGGTGAAAGTGGAAGGCAACCGAGCTCGGCTCATAGCGGCAGGAAAAGCCCTTGGCGAGGAGCCGATACCAGAATTCAGAGTCTCCAGAACAGCCTGCCCGGCCAGCGTCCAACCGCGTATCAAAGCAGCCGACCCGATCAAATATCTCGCGCCGGAAAGCCATGCTGGCGCCAGCACCTACTTTCCAGGCGGGGAAAACTTCGATTTCGTAGGCTGCGAAGGCATTTGGATGAAAATTTTTGCGATTGTATCCTTGACTAAAGCTCCAGTAGGTCTCGAAATGAAGCTGGGCTTCAGTGGCAAGCTCAGCGGGGAGCACAAGACCAGTCACTGCCCCGATGCGCGGATCATCGAAGGCAGCGACCAGCCTTTCCAGCCAACATGGATGCAATACCACATCATCATCGGTGTAAGCCACGATCTGTGAGGTGGCGTGGCTGGCGCCGGTGTTTCGAGCGAAGTCCAGTCCAGGTTGATCTTCACGAAGATAGATCACTCCCGCTTCCATGGCTACCGCTCGGGTTCGTTGACCCTTGGATGCATTGTCAACAACGATGATTTCGCGAGGTGGATAGGTCTGTTGGGGCAAGGTGGCAAGGCAGCGCTGCAGCTCTTCGGGACGGTCCCTGGTGCAGATGACGACGCTCGCATCGAACCGCGCAGAAACGCCTCGCCCCTCTTCGGCGGCAATGGTCGCGAGCACTTGGGCATCGACCTGGCCGACGAGCGGTGCAGGCGCGCCGTCGGCCAACCAGCGGTCCGCGACGGGCCGGCCATTCCACCAGAAGATGATCATGCCCTTGGGTGTGTCGGGCAGCGCATAGCTGCCATCATCGGCCAACACGGCATGACACACGCCTGCTTGGTTTTGCCATGTGTCGGTCGACACTGAACTGGGTACCTCCGAGAACGTCGGCAGCGATTATGGCGCCGAATGGGGCAGTTTAGCGACAGCGATGAACCATGGCTCGTCATCAATCGGACAGGGATACCGAATCGTTGAATGCCAGCGCTATCGCTTGTCGCGCCCCTTGATCCACAAGGTCAGAGCACGCCAAGGCCCAGGAAACGAATCACGGTTGTCCGGTCTGATCCGGTCTGCCTGGGATTCGGCCAAAGGGAATGGCCTTTCTCATGTCCGGCTCTCCCGAGTCTGGCAAGCTTGACGCCGCTGCCGAACTGACCACCATGGGTGGATACAGTGAACCGCTTCAGGATACGAATGGTGGCAATCCTGGCCATCCTGGACGGACAGGGCTCTTTGGCAGAAATGGGGCGAGAGTCCTTGGGAGAAGGCTCCACCTGCGCATGCGCATGCGCAGGTACCTGCGCATGCGCATGCGCTTTCGGGCCTTGCTCAACGAGGTTTTCAGCCCGGAGTTTGACAACCCACTTACCGCGACTACGTTCCGTCGCCTGTTTCTTCAACTCCATGTACAGGATATACAGGCGATCAAATTTATCTTGCTACACTGGATGCATCTGCAGCTCACTATATCGGATTGCGACGTCTCGTCCGTATGCGATGGGAAAAAGCTGCGCAGCTCTATCGGTCAGAAGCCAGTGCTGCAGTGACTTACATCGCCAAAGTAGGCCCTTGTCATCAGCAACGGGGGGAGGCGAGTGCCAAGACCTCCTATGCCGATGACGGTAACATCGGACCGGCTACACTACAACGACTCTTCAGTGACGTCGATCACACCGCCGCGCTGGTTCGGGTGGATCCGTTGCACTGGATTCTCCCGTCGGTCTTTTCCTTGCTGAGCAGGGAACAGGGTGCCAAGGCTGTCGCCCCGGCGATCCCGTCAACGCTCCTTGAGCATGAACTGCCCTTACCGTAAAGGTGTCTAGCTGCTCAATCCATGACGCTTGCGCAGCCGCTGACCCAGCCGTCCCATGGCCCGGAGCAATGTCGGGGTGTTGTGCCCCTCTTGCCCCGACCTGGTGGTGGAACTGGCCGAGGTCTGGGCAGTTGGATGGAACGCATCGAAACTTGCCTTTCCCGCTCTTGAGTGATCCCTCCGCTCTGATCCGTTGGTCCAGTTGCCCCCAGCGTCCGCTGGTCTGGTTCGGCATTCGCGATGTTGTCTTCCATCTCGTTGTCACCCCCTGGCTGCTCCTGCCCCTGTCGGCGGGTCTGCTCTGGATCGCCACAGGCCTACTGCCGATCACCCGTTCCCTGCGGGCCGGCCTGCTGGGTGCCTCACTGTTATGCGTTTTTCTTCTCTACACTCCTCTCAGCACTCGACTTCTCAGCTCCTGGCTCCTCTTTCAGGTGCCCCAGCCAGACACTGCTCAGGCTTCCGTGGCCGTTCTGGTCGGACGCATTGCGGAGATTTCCCAAAGCACCACCACCCTGGCGGCTGATCTCGAGCGCCGGGGGCTGATTCACACGATCTACGTGTCGGGGGATGGGCGGGCCACCGCTGAGCGGCTCGTTGCCCTGGGCGTGCCGCCTGCCCATGTGGCCGGCGACGACTGCGCTCGCACCACCTGGGAGAACGCCACCCTCACCACGGCCTGGTTGCGCCAGGAGAACCCTGGCGCACCGCTCCCGGCCATCACCCTGATCACCGATCCCTGGCAGCTGCCGCGTGCCGCCCTTGCCTTTCAGCGCCAGGGTGTTGCCGTGAGGCCTATGGCCGCTCCCATCGATCACCTCTCTGCCAGAGACCAGAACCGCCTTGCCCTGCGCGAGACGGCGGCCCTCCTCCTCTACCGATTGCAACGGCGCACCTGAAGGCTGCCCAGGCGAATGGGGCTGGCATGAATCACCCCCCTCCCATGGACCTGTTTGAACGAGTGTTGACCCATGAAGCAGCCATCGTGCTCCGTCCGGCATGGCCGCATAACGACATCGGCTGCATAGATGAGGTGAATATGCAGCCGCTGGATGCATTCCCTCCGCATGCACTCACTCCGCCGATATCGGGGTGACCGAGACACCACCGCGTCCAAAGAGGAATGGGTCTACCCCTTCCACCCGTTCAGCCAGAGTTGTTGCCGCTTCTGGAATCTCCTGGCTCCACTCTGTTGACTGAAGCCACTCCCCCTTGACCGGTTCAATCGCGGGGGGTGTCGTCACCGCCTGCCGGGGATCCCATGACAGACTCGCACCCAGCTCCTGAGGAAAGCTCCATAGAATGGGGCTCAAGATGTCCATATTTCTCGGTCTGTCCTGATTGCGACGGCTGGGTGACTTGCTTTCGCCTCCAAGGGCTGAGACCGATCCTTCTCTGTCCCATTCCTCACCTTCTCCCATGCTCCTCCCCCATGACACCGCCGATGACACGGCCTACCGTCCAGGAGCTGCGCCGCCGGACATGGAGGAGCTGATCCTGGCGTCCTGGCTCGTCAATGCCGCCGCCTGGACCCGGGCTGTGCGCCGGGGTGAGATCCTCAGCCGCATACGGGTGACCGACGGGGCGATCCTCGGGATGATCGCCGAGCGATCGCCCCGCACCCTGCTGGATCTGGGCTGCGGCGAGGGCTGGCTGGCCCACCACTGCGCCCGGCGGGGCATCGAGGTGCTCGGCACCGACGCGGTGGCCGAGCTCACCGCCATCGCCGCCGAAGGGGCCCCGGACGGCGCCAGCTTCCGGACGCTCTCCTACCAGCAGATCGCCGCCGGGGCCCTCCAGCAGCGTTTCGACATGGTGGTGGCCAACTTCTCCCTGCTCGGGGATCGCAGCCTCGACGAGCTGTTCACAGCCCTCTCAGGACTGCTCGCCCCCGGCGGATCCCTGCTGGTCCAGACCCTGCACCCCCTGCTGGTCTGCGCCGACCATCCCTACGCCGACGGCTGGCGGGAAGGCTCCTGGGCCGGGTTCTCCCCGGCCTTCCGTACACCGGCGCCCTGGTTCTACCGCACCCTGGGATCATGGATGGCGCTCTTCCGCCGCCACGACCTGGTGGTCGAGGAGCTGCGCGAACCGATCGATCCCCTCAGCGGCCAGCCCGCCTCGGTGATCTTCCGCGTCACCGCCTGAACCGACGCCCGATCCTGCGGGAGCCGACTCAGCGCAGGCAGGCCATCGGATGGCGCGGCGCCACCCCGAGGGCCTTGGCCACCCCCGGATGGCACACGGCCCCGTCGACCGTGTTCAGGCCGCTGAGCAGCTCGGGCCGGTCGGTGACCGCCTCCAGCAGGCCGCGCCCCGCCATCACCAGGATGTACGGGAGCGTGACGCTCACCAGCGCCTCGGTGGAGGTGAAGGGCACGGCGCCGGGCATGTTGCCCACGGCGTAGTGCTGCACCCCGTGGATGGTGACCACCGGATCGGTGTGGGTGGTCTCGCGGCTGGTGGCGATGCAGCCGCCCTGGTCGATGGCCACATCGACGATCACCGACCCGGGCCGCATGCGCTGCACCAGCTCCTCGCTCACCAGGGTGGGGGCCCGTCCGCCCGGCAGGAGCACGGCCCCGATCAGCAGGTCGGTCCCCGGTACCAGCCGCTCGATCAGGCTGCGGCTGCTCACCAGGCTCGTCATCCGGCCGCGCCTGTCGGACTCCAGGCCCCGCAGGCGGTGGGGCGAGCGATCCAGCAGGAACACCTCCGCATCCATCGCCGCGGCGATGCGGGCCGCGTTCCAGCCCACGGTGCCGGCCCCCAGCACCACCACCCGCGCCGGCCGGACGCCAGTGCAGCCGCCCATCAGCACGCCTCGCCCCCCGTGGGGCTTCTCCAGCAGGTGGGCCCCCACCTGGGCCGCCAGTCGTCCGGCCACCTCGCTCATCGGCGCCAGCAGCGGCAGGCTGCCGTCCTCGAGCTGCACGGTCTCGTAGGCCACCGCCGTGGTGCCCGCTTCCAGCAGGGCCTTGCCCACCTCGGGGTAGGCCGCCAGATGCAGGTAGGTGAACAGCACCAGATCGCTGCGAAGGAAGGCGAATTCCTGCGGCTGCGGTTCCTTCACCTTCACCACCAGGTGGGCGGCCCAGGCCTCCTCGCAGCTGACGATGCGGGCCCCGGAAGCGCGGTAGTCGTCGTCGCTGATGCCGGCCCCCAGACCCGCCCCCTCCTGGACGCGCACCTCCATGCCCTGGGACACCAGCTCATGGACGCCGTCGGGGGTGAGGGCCACCCGCTGTTCGTCGCGCTTGATCTCCGTGGGCACACCGATGCTCGCCATCGGGGAGGCCAGGGGTGCCGGGCCGGGAGCTGGCATGGGGCAGGAAGGATTGCCGCCCGAAGGCGATCGTCGGCAAACCCTAGGCCGAGGCGATGGGCATCCGCCAGCCGGTGCCGAAGGCCCGGTCGCTCACCTTGAGCACCGGAGCCGCCTGGCGACGCTTGAACTCGGCCCGCCGCAGCAGGCCCGCCACCCGGGCCACCAGCGCCGGATCGGCCCCCTCGGCCACCAGTTCCTCCGGGGTGCGCAGCTCTTCGATCGAGGCCTTCAGCAGGGGATCGAGCACCCCGTAGTCGGGCAGGGAATCGCTGTCGCGCTGGTCAGGACGCAGCTCGGCGCTGGGGGGCTTGGTGCGGATCGCCGCGCCGATCAGCTCGCCGTCGGACGGCAGGCCGAGGGCCGCGCGGCAGGGGCCGGAGGCCTCGCTGTCCAGCCACTCACAGAGGCCGAAGACGGTGGTCTTGTAGAGATCGCCGATCACCGACAGTCCGCCGTTCATGTCGCCGTAGAGGGTGCAGTAGCCCACCGCCAGCTCCGACTTGTTGCCGGTGGAGAGCAGCAGGCCCCCCTTCTGGTTGGCCACCGCCATCAGCAGCGTGCCGCGGATGCGGGACTGCAGGTTCTCCTCGGTGACCCCGGCCGGGGGCGCCCCGAGGGCGGGGGGAAGGGCGGCGGCGAAGGCCTCCATCAGCGGCGCGATCGGCAGGGTGGCGGTGGCTAGCCCGAGCCGCCGGGCCAGGCCGTCGGCATCGTCGAGGGAACCGGCCGAGCTGAAGGGGGAGGGCATGCGCAGCACCTCCACCTGGGCGGGGCCGAGGGCCGCGGCGGCGATCACCGCCACCAGCGCCGAATCGATGCCGCCGCTCAGCCCCAGCAGGGCCCGCTGGAAGCCGCACTTGGCCGCGTAGTCCCGCACCCCCAGCACCAGCACCCGCAGCAGCTGCTCCCAGGGGTCCGGCGGCGCCGCTGCCGGCGCGGGGGCCGGCTCCCCGCCCGCTGCCGGCGCGGCGACCAGCGGCCAGAGGGCCAGGTCCTCGGCGGCGCAGGCCAGGCGCACCAGGGGCCGGCCGGTCCGGTCCACCACGAAGCTGGCCCCGTCAAACACCAGCTCATCGTTGCCGCCCACCTGGTTGAGGTAGACCACCGGCGCCCCCAGCCGGGCCGCCGCCCGGGCCGCCAGCCCCTGGCGCACCTCCCCCTTGCCGCGGCCGAAGGGGGAGGCCGAGAGGTTGAGCAGCAGGTCGATCCGCCGGGGCGCCAGATCGGCGATCGGATCCACCGCGTCCGGCCAGCGGCTGCGCAGGTTCTCCTCCACCCAGAGGTCCTCGCAGATGGTCAGCCCCAGGCACCAGGGGCGGCCGCCGACCTCCAGCTCCAGCACCGCCGGGGCGTCGCCGGGCAGGAAGTAGCGGCGTTCGTCGAAGACGTCGTAGCTGGGCAGCAGGCGCTTGCGGCAGACGATCCGCCAGCCGCCCTGCTCCACCAGGGCCAGGGCGTTGTGCAGCCCCGGCTGGCGCCGGCCGGCCACCGGCTCGGCCACCCCGACCAGCAGGGCCAGTCCGCCTGGGCAGGCTGCCGCCAGGGACGCAAGGACCCGCTCCTGGCGCTGGATCAGGGCGGGCCGCAGCAGCAGGTCCCGGGGCGGGTAGCCCCACAGCGACAGCTCGGGGGTGAGCAACAGGTCGGCGCCGCCGGCGCGGGCCCGCTCGGCGGCCGCCAGGATCCGCCGGCCGTTGCCCTCCAGGTCGCCCACGAGGGGATTGAGCTGGGCCAGGGCGAGGCGCATCAGGGCTCGGAGAGGCCGTAGAGATTGTGCTGCAGCAGCACCGGCCAGAGCTCGGACGGTACCTGGGCCGGATCGGGCCGCTCCCGGATCCGGGAACTGGCGCTGGGGGGGATCGCCAGGGGCAGCAGGTCGACCGTCGCCCCCAGCCCCTGCAGCCGCTCCAGATCCGCCGCCTGCAGCGGCCAGCCCTGGCGGCGGGCGATGCCGAGCCGGCAGCCGCGCAGCAGCTCCTCGGCCCGCCGCCAGCGGTGGATCTGGCCGGCCAGGTCGCTGCCCACCACGAAGACCAGCTCCCGGTCGGGCCAGCGGGCCCGGGCCCGCTCCAGGGTCTCCACCGCCCAGGGGCTGCTGAGGTTCTGCTCCAGGCGGAGCCGCGGGTCGTCGATGGCGGCCACCAGGGCGGCCAGCAGGGCCGAGCGCACCTCCAGGGGGGCGCCGTGCTGCTTGAGCGGGTTGTCGCTGGCCCAGGTGAGCACCTGGGGGAACAGGCCCAGCAGCCCCTCCAGCAGGGCCCGATGGCCGCGGGTGGGGGGATCGGCGCTGGTGCCGAACAGGGCGAGACGGGTCAACGGGGCGTCCGTGCCAGCGGTCGTCACGGCTGCAGGCCGCCGCCGGCGCTGCCCGGGCCCCCCTGCTGCTGCCATTCGCTCAGCCAGCGCCGGGTTTCCGGATCCTGCCGCACCAGCCGGCGCAGCAGGGCCCCCGGCTGGCCGGCGGCGGTGGTGCTGCGCAGCAGCTCGGCGGCGGCCAGCCGGCCCGTGCGCCGGGTGGTGTGGACCGCCAGGGCCGCCTGGGCCAGGGCCACCGGCGCCGCCGGCGCCAGGCTCAGCCCGCCGCTCAGGGGCGCCGCCAGCAGCAGCAGCTGGCGCAGGCCGCCCAGCAGCAGCTGCAGGCCCAGCTGGGCGCCCCCCAGCAGGGCGTTGTGGCCGCCCAGACGGGCCAGCAGAGTGCGGGCGCCGCTGCGGGTCATCGGCAGGCCGTAGAGCTGGCAGAGCTGCACCACCAGGGCGCTGTCGCAGGCCAGACCACCGGCCAGGTCAAGCAGCAGCAGGGGGTTGGCCGCCACCCCCGTGGCCTTGAGGGCCGCGAAACGGCCGATCAGGCCCTGGGCCTGGCGGCGGCCGTGGCGCAGCCGGCAGCGGTGCAGGGCCTGGCTGAAGCGGTCGGCGGCCCGCAGGGCGTTGAGGGCCAGCAGCAGCTCCCCGTGGCGCTCCAGCAGGCCGGTGAGCTCCCGGCGCAGGGGCTCCACCCGCGGGGGAGCCGCTTCGCTGCGCACCCGGCCATCGGGGCGCAGACGGGCCGCCCGGGGGGCGGCCGCCACCGGCAGGGGCCGCAGCTGGCGGGCCCCCGGCGGCAGGCGCCGGCCGATGCTGGCGATCAGGGCGTCCCGCTCGGCCTCGGGCCAGCAGTCGCTGCGGTTGAGCACCAGCAGCAGGGGCTTGCCGGAGGCCAGCAGGTCGTCGAGGGCCTGAGCGTCCATCACCGTGAGGTCGCTGTCGACCACCAGCAGCACCAGGTCGGCGCCCACCGCCACCCGGGCCGCCAGACGGGAGCGGGCGGCGGCGGCGATCTCGTCGATGCCGGGGGTGTCCACCAGGTCGACCCCCTCCAGGCCGGCCACGGGCTGGCCCCAGGCCCGCTGCTGCTGGCGGCGGGTGCAGCCGTGGGCCACGTCGGTGGCGAAGTGGTCCTCGCCCAGCAGGGCATTGAGCAGGCTCGACTTGCCCACCCCCACCCGGCCGAACACCGCTACCCGCGGCCGGCGGCGACGCAGGCGCTCCAGCTGGCGGTCGAGGCTGGCCAGCTCCGGCGCCAGGGCCGCTTGCTCCCGGCCGCTGAGCACCAGCCCCGCGCGCCAGCGGGCCAGCAGCTGCCGGCAGCGCTCGGCGGCGGGGGGGGCGGCGAGCGCCGCTGCCGGTGACACCGTCGTCATGGGGCAGTCTCCGCGGCGGAGGCGGGCCGGCGCCACCAGCCCGCCAGCACGGCCAGCACGGCCTCGGGCCCGATCACCCCCACGAAGCCGCCGAACTCATCGACCACCACCCGCACCCCGGAGCCGTTGCGGCGGAAGCTGGTGAGCAGCCGGTCGGCCCGGATCATCTCCGGCACGAACTCCACCGGTTCGCAGAGATCGGCGGCCTGGCTGGCCCCCCGGCCCTCCACCAGGGCGGTGAGCAGCTGCTCGCGGCTGGCCACCCCCAGCACCTCGTCCACCTCCTCCCCCAGCACCACCCACCAGGCGGTGGTGTGGCGCAGCAGGGTGGAGCGCTGCTCGTCGAGACTCTGGTGGCCCGCCAGGGTGGGGGCCGACACCCGGGGCAGCATCAGGTCCCGGGCGGTGAGGTCGTTGAGCTGGAACACCTTGGCGATCATGGCGGCCTCGTCGGCCTCGATCTGGCCCTTCTGGGAACCGAGCCTGGCCAGCAGCCGGATCTCCTCCTCGTCGGTGCTGATCTCGTTCTCGGCCGTGATCGCCGGCAGGATCCGCTCCAGCAGCAGCACCAGGGGCAGCATCAGCCGGGTGATCACCCCCAGGGTGGGGGCCGTGGCGAGGGCCACCGGCAGGGCCAGCTTGCTGCCGATCGCCTTGGGCAGGATCTCCCCCAGCAGGATCACCAGCACGGTGAGGGCGACCGAGAACAGGGGCAGGGCCGGGCCGCTGACGCCATAGCGGGCAAAGACGACGCTGGCGAAGCCGCCCACCATCAGGCTGCCGAAGATGTTGAAGATGTTGTTGGCGATCACCAGCACCGCCAGGGTGCGGCCGAGGCGCTGACGCAGGGCCTCCAGCCGCCGGGCCCCCGCCACCGGCCGGGGGCGGCTCGCCAGTTCATGCACCTTCACCGGATTGACGGTGAGCAGGGCCGCCTCAACCCCCGAACACAGAAAGGACCCCATCAGCATCCCGACCACCGCCAGCACCAGGAGCAGGAGATCGTTCATCCGCGGCTGATCGAAACAGACAGGATCGGCACGTGCAGGTTCGGGGGGATCACGTGTATTTAATCGGCTGTGCCATCTTCTCGCTGTCCATCCCTTCGTTTCGATGCCCCACACCCCCCCGATCGACCCCGCCCTGCTGGCCCGCCGTCGCCAGCGGTTTCTGCAGCAGCTGGGCGGCGCGGCCGCGGTGATCCCGGGGGCGGCGCTGGTGACCCACCACGCCGACGTGGAGCACAGCTTCCGCCAGAACAGCGATTTCTGGTACCTCACCGGCTTCGACGAGCCCGGTGCCGTGGCCCTGTTCCTGCCCCACCGGCCCGAGACCCCCTTCGTGCTGTTCGTCGAGGCGAAGGATCCGGGAGCCGAGGTGTGGAACGGCTTCCGCTGGGGCTGTGACGGGGCCGTCAGCCACTTCGGCGCCGATGTGGCCCATCCCCGCAGCGAGCTGGCCGAGCGGCTGGCGGAGTATCTCGAGGGTGCCGAGGGGATCGCCTTCCGGGTGGGCCGCCATCCCCAGGTGGAGCCCCTGGTGCTGGCCGCCTGGGGGCGCCAGCTGGACCGGGCCCCCCGCAGCGGCAAGGCCGCCCTGGGGCTGGTGGCCCCCTGCCCGCTGCTGCACGAGCTGCGGCTGCGCAAGGAGCCGGAGGAACTGGCCCGCCTGCGGGAGGCCGCCCGCATCTCCGCTGAAGCCCATGAACTGGCCCGGCAGGTGGCCCGGCCCGGCCTCAGCGAACGGCAGGTGCAGGCCGTGATCGAGCAGCACTTTCTTGAGCAGGGGGCGCGCGGGCCTGCCTATGGATCCATCGTGGCCGGGGGCGACAACGCCTGCGTCCTGCACTACACCGCCAATGACGACCGGCTGCGGGACGGCGACCTGCTGCTGATCGACGCGGGCTGCAGCCTCAGCGATTACTACAACGGCGACATCACCCGCACCTTCCCCGTCAACGGGCGCTTCAGCGGCGAGCAACGGGCCCTCTACGAGCTGGTGCTGGCCGCCCAGGAGGCCGCGGTGGCCGCGGTGGCGCCGGGCCAGACCGCCGAAGGGGTCCACGACACCGCCGTTCGGGTGCTGGTGGAGGGGCTGGTGGAGCTGGGCCTGCTGAACGGCACGGTGGACGGGCTGATCGAGCAGGGGGCCTACCGCCATCTCTACATGCACCGCACCGGCCACTGGCTTGGGCTCGATGTCCACGACGTGGGGGCCTACCGGCTGGGCGAGCACCACGTGGCCCTCGAGCCGGGCATGGTGCTGACGGTGGAGCCGGGCCTGTACGTCAGCGACCGGCTGGCGGTGCCGGAGGGCCAGCCCGCCATCGAGGAGCGCTGGAAGGGCATCGGCATCCGCATCGAGGATGACGTGGCGGTGACCGACCACGGCCACGAGGTGCTCACGGCCGCCGCCCTCAAGGCGCCGGCGGCGATGGAGCGCTGAACAGCTCCAGCACCTGGCGGGTGGAATCCAGGAGGCGGTCGGCCCCCGCCTGCCGCAGCTGGTCCTCGTAGCGCTGGCGATCGGCCTCCCGGCCGGACTGCTGCAGGTGGGGCGGCGCCACGGCCAGGGCCTCGAAGCGCTGGCCGGGCACCTCGGAGCGGGCCCGGCGCACGGTCTCCACGTCGGCCACGGTGTCGCCCAGGTAGGCCACCGGCGGGGCCCCGGGCCCCAGGGGCACACGGGCCAGGGTGGCCGCCAGGGCCAGAAGGCCGGTGGGGTCGGGCTTGTCGGGGGCCTGGCCCATGGCGACCAGGGGCGGCGCCACCAGCTGCAGCCGCTGCTCCAGCACGAAGCGGGCGGAGGGGGGCTCGGCGCCGCTGACGAAGCCCCAGGCGATGCCCCGGTCGCTGAGAGCAGCGAAGAAGGGGGTGTCCACCAGCAGGGGCTCGCTGCCGATGAAGCCGCGCCAGAGAGAGGGGTCCCCCTCCGGATCGCCGCCGAAGTAGTGGTCGCTGAACACCGCCACCAGCCGGTCCCAGTCGGGCAGGGGGTCGGTGCCGTGGCGGCGCAGCAGCTCCATCGAGGCGTGCCAGTCGTTGTTCCAGCGGCCCTCCCCCTTGAGGGCGTCGATCACGGCGCTCTCCGGGGCCCAGCCGCTGAAATGGCGCACGGTCTCGACGATGGCGCGCCGGTAACTGCCCGCCACATCCCTGATCACGCCGTCGATGTCGAAGAGGAGGACGGCGCGGGGGGCGGCGGAGGCGGCCAGTGGGCTTGCTGCGAATCGGCTGGTAGGTTAGGCAATTGCCGTTTCTCCTTGAGCGCCGAAACCGTGACAGCCCCTGAGAGTGCCGAGGCCGCTGCCCTGAGCGCCATCCCGGCGGCCATCGCAGCCGACACGACCGAAGGGCGTCCGGTGCTGCGCGGCGGCAGTGCCGCCCTGGCCACCGCCACCATCGACGAGGATGGGGTGCCTTCGGGCTACACCCCCAAGGCCGACGAGGGCCGCTTCCTGGTGAAGATCCTCTGGCTTCCCGACAACGTCGCCCTGGCGGTGGATCAGATCGTCGGCGGCGGGCCCAGCCCCCTCACCGCCTACTTCTTCTGGCCCCGGGAAGACGCCTGGGAAACCCTCAAGGGCGAGCTGGAGGCCAAGAGCTGGATCACCGACAACGAGCGGGTCGAGATCCTCAACAAGGCCACCGAGGTGATCAACTACTGGCAGGAGGAAGGGCGCGGCAAGTCCCTCGAGGAAGCCAAGCTCAAGTTCCCCGACGTCACCTTCTGCGGGACCGCCTGATCCCCGGGGCCTCAGGTCCCTTCAGCATCACGCTCGAAGCCCTCGGCGGCCGCGGCCGTCTCCGGGCTGCCGAACAGAGCGGCGGCGATCGCCGGACTGATCGTGTGGTGGGCCAGGCCGGCAGCGGCCAGCCGGGCCAGATCCTGTGGCTGGCGCAGGCTGGCCACGAGCAGGCGCGTGCCGGATCCCACCCCCTCCAGGGCCCGCTGCATGGCGATCAGTTCGGCGTGGCCATCCCGGCCCAGATCGCTGATCCGCCCCAGGTAGGCGGCGATGCCGTCGGCCCCGAGGGCGGCGGCCACCAGCACCTGGGCCACCTCGTAGCAGGCCGTGAAGGTGACCGGCACACCCTCGGCGATCAGGTCCCGCGCCACCGCCGCCCCCTGGCGGGTGATCGGCACCTTCACGAACACCCGCTGACGATCGATCGCGGCCAGGGCCCGGCCGTTCGCCAACTGCTGCTTGGCATCTCCGCCCCAGGTCTGCAGATGGATCTCCCGGCAGCCGAGGGCCGCGGCGTGTGCGCTCAGCCCCGCCAGGTGGTCGAGGTTGCAGGGCTGGCCGGCGCGCCGCAGCAGGGTCGGGTTGGTGGTGACGCCCTGGAACAGGCCGCTGGGCAGCCAGCGCTCCCACTCCAGGGGATCGGCGCAGTCGAGCAGCAGACGCAGGGCCATGGGGTTCAGGGGGAGGGGGCGGCTGGGGTGACGGCCCACTGCCGCTCGAGGGCCTCCAGCAGGGCTGGGCAGGCACCCAGCGCCCGCAGGGGGCGGCGGGTTCTGGCTGCAGCAGGTCTGGCGGCAGGTTGGGCCGCCGGGAGTGTCCCGTCGCGGTGATCCTCCGCCGGAAGATCGGCGGCGATCAGGGCGGCGAGGGGATCGGCGGCGGCGGCGGCCTTCAGCGGGGCGGGCTCCTGCCGGCCCTGGCGCAGGGCGACGAACAGCTCGCGGCGGCGGCGCAGCTCCAGGGGAATGGCGGCCGGCTGGCCGCAGAGCCGCTCCACCGCGAGGCGGGCGGCCCGCAGCCCCGGGGAGCTGGGCGCCGCCGGCAGGGTTGGCGGGTGACGGGGCCAGTTCCAGGCCAGCCAGCTCCCCCCGAGGCCGGCCAGGGCCAGGCCGATGGCCACCGCCCGGCCGATCGCCGGGCGGCGCCGCCGGGGAGATGGTGCCAGGACGGACTCGGCTGTATGGGGCGCCGGCGGAGCCAACGGAGCCGGTGCGACGGGAGGCAGGGGCGGGGGTGGTGGCGGCCCGCCGCCCGGGCTCCAGACACGACCAATCGCCACGGTCACGTCGTCGCCGCTGCCCTCGCGGCTGATCCGGTCCAGCGCCGTCGACAGGGTGCCAGCCGCCTCGGGATCCGCCTCGGCGTCGCCGCGGGCCAGCCAGGCCGCCAGGGTGAGGAAGTCGCCATCGGTGGCACAGGACTTGCGGATGCCGTCGGTGCAGAGCACCAGGGCGAAGTCCCCGGCCCCGCCATCGAGCGGATGCAGGCCCGCCCGGCGGGCGAACAGGGTGGCCGCCCGGGGCTGGCAGAGGCTGCAGGTGGCCTCCCCGAGGGCGGTGGGCTCGTTCTCCTCCTCTAGCAGCCGGGCCCGGCCGTCCGCCTCCACCCGCACCAGATCCCAGTCGCCCAGGCCGGTGTGGCCCCACCAGCGGGGGGTCATCACCACCAGGCCCAGGGTGCTGCCGTAGAGCAGGGCCTCGAAGCCGCCCTCCCCCGGATCGCTCTGCCAGTGGGCCGCCACCGCCTCCAGCCAGCCGCGCTGGATCGCCTCGGGCAGGTCCCGCTCCAGCCAGCGGCTCCAGCCCTCCTCCCCCGCGTCCAGGGGTCTGGCGGCCAGGGCGCCCTGCACCGCGGCCAGGGCCGTTTCGCAGGCCAGGCGGCTGCCCACCTCGCTGCGCCGGTAGCGGCGCCCGCCATGGCCATCGGCCACCGCCATCACCATCACCGGCTGCCCCTCGAGGCCCCGCAGCTCGCGGCAGAGCACGGCGTCCTGGCAGGGCCGGCCGGCGCGGCGGTGGGCAGCCCCGGTCCGGCTGGCACCGATCGGCGCCACCCAGCGGTTCACCACACCACGGGACCGACGTCGTCGGTGGGATCGAGCACGGTGGGGGGAAGATCCGGCAGGGGGATGTTGCCCGCCGCGGGCTCCAGGGGCGTCTCGCTGACCCGGCTGGCGGGCATCGAGGCGGCCCCCACCACCGCCGTGGAGGCCCACTGGATGTACTGGGCCAGGGAGGTGGCGTTGCCCGCCTGCAGCGGACGGCGGGGGGATCGGCCCGCCGTCGCCGGCTCGGTGCCGATGAACCGCTGCAGCACCTCCAGGTCGGCATCGTGGCCGAGGGCGATGGCCAGCCGCACCGCCTTCTGGGCCCAGGGCACCCGCCGCAGGGCTTCCAGGCCGCCGGCGAAGTCATCGGTGGGCTGACCATCGGAGATCAGCACCAGCACCGGCGGCAGGGCGCGCACCTCCATCGGCGGGGTCTGGAGCGCCGCCGCCACCAACTGCAGGGCGGCCCCCATCGCCGTGATGCCGCCCGCCTGCAGATCGCGCCACTCCAGCTGATCGACCGGCGTAGGGGTCTCGATGTGCCAGGCGGCACGGTCGGCGAAACTCACGGCCCGCACCAGCACCCGGGCCTCCGGGTTGTCCCGGGCGACCGCCGCCATGCCCGGCAGCGACTGGCGGATGGCCTGGTTGAGGGCCTGCATCTTGCCCGAGGCGGCCATGGAGCCGGAGCAGTCGCAGAGGTAGAGGAAATGGAGCGGCCGGTTGGCCAGCTTGACGTCGGGAAACGGCATCGCTCAGGCGGCGGGGGCTGGAGGGATGGGGCGCTGCACGGCGATCGGACCCGCCGGGGTGAGGATCCGGGTGAGTGCCGCGAGGCTACAGCTCTCGCCAGGCCCCACCGGCCAGCTGCGGCCATCGGCGGCCTCGGCGCTCCAGACGGAGGCCGAGAGATTGCACAGCCCCAGCCGTCGGGGCTCCTGGGGATGGGCCACCACCCGGGCGAGCGGCCGGCGCAGATCCTCCCCGACCAGGGCATCGAAGTGGTGGGGGTGCAGCTCGTTGTCCGGGGCGGCCAGCACCGAGCCCCGGGGCAGGGCCAGGGTGATCGGCTGCGGCAGGGGGCTGCCGCAGCTCCAGCACAGCGCCGGCGCGCCTGCGGCCTGGAAGTTCTCCTGGCCGCAGGCGGGGCAGAGGCTGCGTTGATCAAGGGTGCGGGCCAGCTCCTGCTTCCACTGGCCGGTGAGGGCGCGGCGCGAGGGCTGCTTCATGCCGCGGCAGAAGGTCTGCTCGAACAGGGCCTGGAGGGAGCGGGGGTAGATGGGCCAGGTGATCAGGGCGGCCGCATGCTCGATCGGGTCGGGCCGGTTGCGGGCGTCCACCGGATCGAAGATGAACACCGGGTCCTCACCGCAGAGGCGCCGGCGGGCCGGCTCGTCGAGGCAGCGAATCGCCAGCTCCATCTGCCCCTTGAGGGGGTCGTGGCGGGTGAGCAGCCGGAACAGCAGCACCGCCAGGGAGAAGAGGTCGCTGTCGGCCCCGGGCCGGGCCTGCCCCAGCAGGACTTCGGGGGCCATGAAGCCCGGGGTGCCCAGCACGGCGCCCGGCTCGGCCCCGTCCACGGCGACGTTGTCGTTGTCGCAGATGAGGATGCCGCCGCCGCCGGGCTCCAGGAAGAGGTTGCCCAGGGAGACGTCCTTGTAGCAGAGCCCCGCCAGGTGCAGGGCATGGAAGGCGTCGGCCAGGCCGAAGCAGGCCCGCAGCACCTGGCGCAGGCCGATCGCCAACCGGCCGGCGGCATGCTCACAGGCCCCCACGTAGGCGGCGGGCCGCAGGGGCATCAGATAGCCGAAGCTCTCCTCGCGGATGCGGATCAGGGGCCGGCTGGCGGGGTTGGCCCGCAGCAGGGCGATCGGCCAGAGGAAGGCGTCGTTCGGTGCGGTCGCCCGGATGCTGGCCGCCAGGCGCCGCTCCAGGCCGGCGTCGCGGGCGATGCAGGCCGGCAGGTACCACTTCAGGGCCAGCCGCTCCCCCTCCAGTTCCACTTCGTACACCTGGCCCTGGGTGCCGCCCCCGAGGCCGCGGACGATCCGCAGCGGGACGGCCAGCCCCTCGAAGCCGAGGCTGGCGCCCTCGGGCAGGATCCAGTTCATGGCCGCCTCCCGGCCGGCGCCGCACCCGCCATCGCCCGGCGGATGCCGTTGCGGTGGGCCAGGGCCGTCGGCAGGCTGTCGAAGCGGTGCCGGTAGGCCAGGCCATCCTGGAGCGTCACCTCCAGCAGATGCTCCCAGCGGGAGCCCAGCACGATCCAGCCCGCCAGCGCCCCCGCCTGCAGGGGCCAGAACAGCCAGGGGAAGGGGAGCAGCAGCAGCCCGCCCAGGCAGAGCAGCAGCCACCAGCTGAAGGCCTGGGGATGGCGCCTGCGGCTGCGGACATAGGCCGAGCGGATCCGCTCGAGGGGCAGGGAACGGCCGGCGAAATCCAGCTGTCCAGCCACCGCCGTCGGCACCGGCGCCGGCGCCGGTCGTCCCCGGGTGGCGGTGGCGGCTGGGGCCGCCGGCGGGGCGCTGGGGGGTGGGGTGCCACCGGCGCGGAACTGGAGCACCGGACCGTTCAGGCCCAGCCTGATCTCGTCGCCGTCGGAGAGGGGGCGGCAGTCCTTCAGCCGGGCCCCCTCGAGATAGGTGCCGTTGGCGCTGCCCTGGTCGCAGAGCAGCCACTGGCCCGCCCTGGTGCGCGACACCCGCACCAGGGCATGGTGGCGGGAGACGCCCCGGGCCTCAGCCAGGCAGAGGCCGCTGGCGGGATCCCGGCCGATGGAGAGGGGCGTGCGGGGATCCAGCGGCACGCTCCGGCCGGGATCGTCACGCAGCACCAGGCGGGGCAGGGCGCTCATCAGGGGTCGTCCACCGCACCGCCGCGGCGGCCGAGACGGCGATCGGCCAGGAACCTGCCCCACCAGCCCACCGGTTCCCCCTCCCGCCAGGGGACGACCCGCCCGGGGAACAGCAGCGCCCCGGTTGCCAGCAGCAGCGCCACCCGCAGCAGGAGCAGCAGCACCCAGCCGGGGATCGCCCCCACCCAGGTGGCGGCGAAGCTGGCCCGCACCGCATACACCCCGATGGTCAGGGCGGTCCAGATGCGGAAGGGTGCCCATGGATCCCGGCGTTGCTCCACCTGGCCGGCCGCTCCGATCGCTGCGGGTAGCGTATGGGAGCAAGGCGGACGGGCCGGGGATGGTGGGGACGACGGAGCAGGCGTCGCCGGGCGAAAACACCGCACCCAGCACCGCGCCCGCCACCGCAACTGCCACCTCTGCTGACGCCGCACCAGCCACCGAATCCCCCACCGCGCCGCCCGGGGCCGCCGGCTGGGCCGGCCTCTGGCGGGCCCTGACCGCCCCCACCTCGGGCGGCCGCCGCCGGGACCTGGCGGCGGTCCTCGGGGGGCTGAGGCACCACGACGCCTGGCTGGAACTCTGGATCGGCGGTCAGCACCGCCGGCGGCTGGCGCTGGAGGGGGGCCGCTACCGCATCGGCCGGGATCCCCTCTGCGAACTGCAGGCCGACGCCACCGGCGTCAGCCGGGTGCACGCGATCGTGGAGCAGGAGCGGCCCGGTGATCGGGACTACGTGGGTGAGGACTTCGGCTCCGCCAACGGCCTGTTCCATCGCGATCGCCGCATCCGCGCGATCCGCCTGCGGGACGGGGACCGGCTCCAGCTCGGCTCCCCGCTCAAGGGGGAGGCTCCCACCCTGGTGTATCGCCATCCCCGCAGCCCCCTGGGGCAGCTGGTGCACTGGGGCGCCATCGGTGCCCTGGTGGGCTCTGGCGTTGCCCTGGGCGGCCTGCTGCTGGCCACCACCGTCGCCGGCGGTTCCTCGATCCGCTCGGTGAGCGGGCCGGTGAAGGTGTTCTCCACCGACGGCCGTCAGATCGATGCGGCCGAGGGCTCCTCGACGGCCCTGCCGACCCTGGCCGACTACCCCCTGCACCTGCGCCAGGCCCTGATCGCCTCGGAGGATTCGCGCTTCGGCTGGAACAGCGGCATCGACCTGTTCGGCACCCTGCGCTCCCTGGTGCAGGGCACCGGCGGCGGCAGCGGCCTCACCCAGCAGGTGGCCCGCATGGTCTACCCGGCCGTGGGCACCGACGTGTCGGTGGCCCGCAAGCTGCGGGAGTTTTGGGTGGCCTGGCAGCTGGAGGCGGGCTTCAGCAAGAACCGCATCCTCAAGATGTACCTCGACCGGGCCTACCTGGGCCTGGGGGCGGAGGGATTCGAGCAGGCGGCCCAGCTCTACTTCCGCAAATCGGCCAGCGCCCTGGACGTGGCGGAATCGGCGTTCCTGGTGGGCCTGCTGCCCAGCCCCAACAGCTACAGCCCCTGCAACCGGGAGAACCCCACCTGGGGCCGGGAGCGGCGCGACCTGGTGCTCGGCAGGATGCACGCCGAGGGCTATCTCTCCGACCAGGCACTGATCGACGCCCGCCGCCGGCCGCTGAACATCGACCCCTCCGCCTGCCGCGAATCCACCTATTCCAGCTACCCCTTCTTCAGCGACTACGTGATCGGCGAGCTGGAGGGGCGCCGCTTCGCCCTCGACCTGAGCAGTGCGGAGGCCCGGGGCAACTACGCGGTGATCAGCAGCATCGATCCGCGCCTGCAGGCCATCGCCCAGAAGCAGCTGAAGGCGTTCCTCGAGGGGCCGGGGGGCCGGGCCGGGCTCACCCAGGGCGCCCTGATCTCGATCGACTACGCCACCGGCGCGATCCTGGCCTACGTCGGCGGCGGCGACTACAGCCGTTCGAGCTTCGACCGGGTGCAGGCCCTGCGCCAGCCTGGATCCACCTTCAAGCTGTTCGCCTTCCTGGCGGCCCTGGAGGCGGGGGCGAAACCCGGCGATGCCGTCTCCTGCGCCCCCCTGGCCTACGTGGCCGGCTGCCGGGGCGGGGGTGGCAGCACCAGCGTGGCGGCGGGCTTCGCCAGCTCCGAGAACGTGGTGGCCCTGCGGCTGGCCCAGCAGGCCGGCCTGAACAAGGTGGTGGCCAAGGCCCGCCAGCTGGGCATCAGCACGCCGATGGAGGAGAGCTTCTCGATGGTGCTGGGCGGCAAGGAGACCTTCCTCTACGAGCTGGCCCGGGCCTATGCCGTGGTGGCCAACGGCGGCCGCTCGGTTCCCCTGCACGGCGTGACGCGCATCTACGACCTGGGCATCTGCGGCTCGGTGCGCTCCCTGAGCACCTGTCCGGCCGCGGGCGTCACCACACCGATCGGCGAGCGACCCCAGCAGCTGATCGAACCGGCGGTGGCCGCCGAGATGGATGCCCTGCTGCGGGGGGTGGTAAGCGGCGGCACCGGCCGCGCCGCCGGGGTGGTGGCCGATGCCCGCGGCAAGACCGGCACCACCGACAACGGCGTCGATGTGCTGTTCGTGGGCTACTCCCCCTCCAGCCGCATCCTCACCGGCATCTGGATGGGCAACGATGACAACCGCCCCGCCGAGGCCGCCTCCGGGGCCCTGGTGGCCGAGCTATGGGGGCAGTACATGCGGGCCCTGGCGGGCTGAAGAGCACAGACGAACCCTTCAGCCCAGCCAGCCCAGGCCCCTGCCCAGTTCCTGGGTGCGGGTCAGCAGGGCCCAGGCGATGCCGGCCAGGGTTCCCCAGCACCAGGGGCTGCTCAGGAGCCGGGCCAGGGGGGTGCTGGTGTCCTGGGGATCGCGGCGGGGCAGCTGCCAGCCCAGTTGCAGCCCCCCGTAGACCACCAGCAGCACCCAGGCCGGGATGTCCACTGCCCCCACCACGAAGGGATGGGCCTTCCAGTGCAGCAGGCTGAGGGTGCAGGCCAGGGAGATCAGGCCGGCGATGGGCCCGGAGGCACCGTCCCACTGCCGCAGCACCCGGGCCCGGCGGGCCACCAGCACCGCCGGCGCCGTGGTGGCCAGGGCAACGAGCGCGTAACGCAGCAGCAGGGAGGAGAGCGGCAGCGGCGAACGGCCCAGCACGATCACCAGGATCACCAGGTTGAGCAGGGCCTCGCCGTTGGCGGCATGGATCCAGGGGGCCGTGATCCAGCACCAGGCACGGTGGGGATCCCCGCTGGCCTCCAGGGTCAGGGGCCAGCGGCGGCGCAGGGGCTTCAGGGGGCCGAGGGCCAGGGCCTGGATCAGGGCCAGGGCCACCACCAGCACGAGGCCGCTGCTCCAGCCCCAGGGATCGAAGAACCACTGCTCCAGCTCCCCGCCGGCCCAGAACAGCACCGGGGCCGAGGCCGCGGCCAGGGCCAGCCCCGGGCCAAGGGGCCGCAGCGTTTCCAGCCGGCCCAGGGGAAGGGGCACGGCAGCGGCAGAGGGGCCGGTGCCAGGCGAATCGGCGCCGGGCCTGCTGGGGGCCACGCCGGAGCAGGCCTCCAGCAGATCAAGCAGTTCGGCCAGCACGCCGGGGGCATAGATCCCGGCCAGATGGCTGCTGAGGGCGGCGACGGCGCTGCGCTGGGGACCACCCTGCAACTGCAGCACCCGCTGCAGCAGGGGTTGGGTGGCCAGGTCCCGGACGGGACCGCGCAGATGTTCTTCCGCCCCGAGGGCGTCGATCAGGCGGTTGGCCAGGGCCTGGGGGTTGTCCAGGCTGACCGAACCGGTGGCGATCCACTCGCGCAGCTGCAGACCCAGCTCCCGACCCTTGCCCATGGCCGCGGCGTCCCGGTCCGCAGGGGCGCGATCAGGCGCCCTTGCTGGCCTGGAGACGGGCGCGGGCGCGGGCCAGGGCCTGCTGGGCCTTCACCTTCTCTGGGCTGGGGTCGGAGCCTTCCAGCGCCGCCGCGGCCTGCTGGGCCGCTTCGAAATCGCTCTGGGCGGCGGCGGCATTGATGCTGCTGCCCAGCTCGGCACCGTTGACGAGCACGGTGACCTCATTGGCCACCACCTCGGCGAAGCCCCCCATCAGGGCGATCGACTGCCAGTTGGCGCCTTCACGCACCCGCAGCACGCCGCTGTCGAGGGCGGTGAGCATGGAGACGTGGCCGGTGAGGATGCCGAGCTGGCCGGTGGTGCCGGGCAGGATCACTTCGTCGGCGGTGCCGTCGAAGACGCTCTGATCGGGGGCGAGGACGCGCAGGGTGAGGGTCATGGGGTTTCCCGGATCAGGACTTGGCGTCGGCGAGGATCTTGGCGGCCTTGGCCTTCACCTGATCGATGTTGCCCACCAGGTAGAAGGCGGCTTCCGGCAGGTCGTCGAGTTCGCCGGCCAGGATCATGTTGAAGCCCTTGATGGTGTCCTCGAGCTTCACGTACTCACCGGACTGGCCGGTGAAGATCTCGGCCACGAAGAACGGCTGGGAGAGGAACTTCTCGATCTTGCGGGCCCGGTCCACCGTGCGGCGGTCGTCTTCGGAGAGTTCGTCCAGACCCAGGATCGCGATGATGTCCTGCAGTTCCTTGTAGCGCTGCAGGGTGGACTGCACGGCCCGGGCGGTGCGGTAGTGCTCGTCTCCCACGACGGCGGGCTGGAGCATGGTGCTGGTGGAATCGAGGGGATCCACCGCCGGGTAGATGCCCTTGGAGGCCAGACCACGGCTCAGCACGGTGGTGGCGTCGAGGTGGGCGAAGGTGGTGGCGGGCGCCGGGTCGGTGAGGTCGTCGGCGGGGACGTAGACGGCCTGGATCGAGGTGATCGAACCCTCCAGGGTGGAGGTGATGCGCTCCTGCAGCTCACCCACGTCGGTGCCGAGGGTGGGCTGGTAGCCCACGGCCGAAGGCATGCGGCCCAGCAGGGCGCTCACCTCAGAGCCGGCCTGCACGAAGCGGAAGATGTTGTCGATGAACAGCAGCACGTCCTGCTTGTTCACGTCACGGAAGTGCTCAGCCATGGTGAGCGCCGACAGACCCACGCGCATGCGGGCGCCGGGGGGCTCGTTCATCTGGCCGTAGCAGAGGGCCACCTTCGACTTGGAGAGGTCGTCGGCGTTGATCACGCCCGACTCCTTGAATTCCTCGTAGAGGTCGTTGCCCTCGCGGGTGCGCTCGCCCACGCCGCCGAACACGGAGACGCCGCCGTGCTCCTTGGCGATGTTGTTGATCAGCTCCTGGATCAGCACGGTCTTTCCGACGCCGGCGCCACCGAACAGGCCGACCTTGCCGCCCTGGCGGTAGGGGGCCAGCAGGTCGATCACCTTGATGCCGGTCTCGAAGACGCGGGGCTTGGTCTCGAGCTCGGTGAGCTTGGGAGCCTGGCGGTGGATTGGGGCGGTCATGGTGCTGCTGACCGGACCCTGCTCGTCGACGGGCTCACCCAGCACGTTGAAGATGCGGCCCAGGGTGGCCTCACCCACGGGCACGGAGATGGGGGCGCCGGTGTCGAGGGCGCTCATGCCGCGCACCAGGCCGTCGGTGCTGCTCATGGCCACGGCGCGGACGCGGTGGTCGCCCAGCAGCTGCTGCACTTCGGCGGTGAGGGCCACCTGCTGGCCGGCGGAGTTGGTGCCTTCGATCCGAAGGGCGTTGAAAATCTTGGGCAGCTTGCCCGCAGGGAATTCCACGTCGAGGACGGGGCCGATCACCTGGCGCACGGTGCCTTTGGTACCAGGGACGGCGGGAGCGGCAGCAGCCATAGGAAAGGAGGGAACGTGGTTTGCCCAGCGGGATCCGACCACCCGTCTGAAGCGGCGCAACCTTACCACTGCAGGGGGCCTGGACGCCTGGGGTTCGGTCACCCGCACAGCCAGGGGATGGCGGCGCAGCGCAGGCGCCAACTAGGTTGGCAGTCGAAGGGCGCGAGTGCCAACTCGCCCCATCACAGCGACGCACCGGCCCCGGTCGTCATCCCGTCGCTGCCTTCGCGTCCATCCATCGCGTCAATTCATGGCTGCCGTTTCTCTCAGCGTCTCCACGGTCAAACCCCTCGGAGATCGTGTCTTCATCAAGGTGTCCGAATCGGAGGAGAAAACCGCCGGTGGCATCCTCCTGCCCGACACCGCCAAGGAAAAGCCCCAGGTGGGTGAAGTGGTCCAGATCGGTCCCGGCAAGCGCAACGACGACGGCTCCCGCCAGGCCCCCGAAGTGGGCGTGGGCGACAAGGTCCTCTACAGCAAGTACGCCGGCACCGACATCAAGCTCGGCACCGACGAGTACGTCCTCCTTTCCGAGAAGGACATCCTGGCCGTCGTCAACTGAGCCGACGGTTCTTCACCCGTCTGCATCGAACACCAACTCCGTCATTCCCTGCCTTCCATGGCCAAACGCATCATCTATAACGAGCAAGCCCGCCGGGCGCTCGAACGGGGCATCGACATCCTTGCCGAAGCCGTTGCCGTCACCCTGGGTCCCAAGGGCCGCAACGTGGTGCTGGAGAAGAAATTCGGCGCTCCCCAGATCATCAACGACGGCGTCACGATCGCCAAGGAGATCGAACTGGAGGATCACATCGAGAACACCGGTGTGGCCCTGATCCGTCAGGCCGCCTCCAAGACCAATGACGCCGCCGGTGACGGCACCACCACCGCCACCGTCCTGGCCCACGCCATGGTCAAGGCGGGTCTGCGCAACGTGGCCGCCGGCGCCAACGCCATCACCCTCAAGAAGGGCATCGACAAGGCCACCGAGTTCCTCGTCGGCAAGATCGAGGAGCACGCCAAGCCGATCTCCGACTCCAACGCCATCGCCCAGGTGGGCACCATCTCCGCCGGCAACGACGAAGAGGTGGGCCGCATGATCGCGGACGCCATGGACAAGGTGGGCAAGGAGGGGGTCATCTCCCTCGAGGAAGGCAAGTCGATGACCACCGAACTGGAGGTCACCGAAGGCATGCGCTTTGACAAGGGCTACATCTCGCCCTACTTCGCCACCGACACCGAGCGGATGGAAGCGGTGCTCGACGAGCCCTACATCCTGCTCACCGACAAGAAGATCGGCCTCGTTCAGGACCTGGTGCCCGTGCTCGAGCAGATCGCCCGCACCGGCAAGCCCCTGCTGATCATCGCCGAGGACATCGAGAAGGAAGCCCTCGCCACCCTGGTGGTGAACCGTCTGCGCGGCGTCCTGAACGTCGCTGCCGTCAAGGCCCCCGGCTTCGGTGACCGCCGCAAGGCCATGCTCGAGGACATCGCCGTTCTCACCAACGGTCAGCTGATCACCGAGGACGCCGGCCTCAAGCTGGAAAACACCAAGCTGGAGATGCTGGGCACCGCCCGCCGCATCACCATCAACAAGGACACCACCACCATCGTCGCCGAAGGCAACGAGGCGGCTGTCAAGGCCCGCTGCGAGCAGATCCGCAAGCAGATGGACGAAACCGACTCCTCCTACGACAAGGAGAAGCTGCAGGAGCGTCTGGCCAAGCTGAGCGGCGGTGTGGCCGTGGTCAAGGTGGGCGCTGCCACCGAAACCGAGATGAAGGACAAGAAGCTGCGCCTGGAAGATGCCATCAACGCCACCAAAGCGGCCGTTGAGGAAGGCATCGTCCCCGGCGGTGGCACCACCCTGGCCCACCTGGCCCCGGCCCTCGAGGAGTGGGCGGCCGCCAACCTCTCCGGCGAGGAGCTGATCGGCGCCACCATCGTGGCCTCGTCCCTCACCGCCCCGCTCAAGCGGATCGCTGAGAACGCCGGCGTCAACGGCGCCGTCGTCGCCGAGCACGTGCGCAACAAGCCCTTCAACGAGGGCTACAACGCCGCCACCGGCGAGTACGTCGACATGCTGGCCGCCGGCATCGTCGATCCCGCCAAGGTGACCCGCTCCGGCCTGCAGAACGCCGCCTCGATCGCCGGCATGGTGCTCACCACCGAGTGCATCGTGGCCGATCTGCCCGAGAAGAAGGAAGCTGCTCCCGCCGGTGGCGGTGGCGGCATGGGCGGCGACTTCGACTACTGATCGCGCCTGCGGTCAGCGTCGGAGCACCACTCCTTCGCGTTCAGCTCCATGCGCCCCTGCGGGGGCGCTTTTTTTTGGCGCTGGCAGGCCATTCGTCTTTCGCATGAACGGCCCAGACTCATCGCCTGCTCAGCGCTGATTCGCCAGACGCTCGAGCGGCAGCTGGATGACGCCACCGGATCGCCATGACCGGATCGCCACTAACATGCACAGACATTCTGTACGACTCCCGTGGCCATCGAGACCACCTACACCGCTGCCCGCGACCAGCTCAAGGCCCTGATGGACAAGGTGGTGGACGATCGCGAGGTGGTGCTGGTCCGGCGCCGGCATGGTGGTGACGTGGCCATGGTGGCGGCCGAGGAGCTGGAGGGGCTTCTGGAAACCGCCCATCTGCTGCGCTCCCCCCGCAATGCCACCCGCCTGCTCAAGGCCCTGGAGCGCGCCCAGAGCGACAGCCTTCCGCCGCTATGCCTTGGGGATCTCGAGGCGCAGCTGGAGGCATGAGTCCCCAGCGGGAGGCGGTGTGCCATCCGGAGTTTCTGGAGGACCTGCAGCATTGGATCGAAACCGACCGCCGCACGGCCCGCCGCCTGCTGGAGTTAATGAAAGCTGTGCTGCACGATCCCTTCAGCGGCATCGGCAAACCGGAGCCTCTCAAATACCTGGGCGCAGGCATCTGGTCGCGCCGGATCACCCAGGAGCACCGCTGTGTCTATCTCGTCAAAGCTAACCGTGTGGAGTTCCTCCAGGGTCGCTACCACTACTAGCCCATGGGTTCCCAGTACGCCCTGATCGCCGAGCCGTAGCCGGAGTTCCTGGAAGTGGCCGTGCGGGTGGAGTGGATCTACAACAACGACAGCCGGTTGCAGCGGCCCTGGGGTGAGCCCTCCCCCTCCCAGCTGATCCATCCCGTCGACTTCCGCCAGCTCGTTGGACCCCAGCATCTGAGCCGCTTCAAGCTGCTCAAGGACCTCGGCAACGAGGCCGTTCATCGAGCCCATCCCATACCCCCCAGGTGTGCAGTCCTGGCGGCAGTGGAGGTCCTGGTCTCGCCCGGAGGCCAACAGCCCATGGCAAAGGGAGTGGCTCCCAAAGGCCATTGCTGCTTTATGCCGGGGAAGTCCGCACTTTGAAGCCAAAGATGCAACAAAAGTAATCAGCAATTCCGCAGTGAAATGCAGTTGAACTGCATCAAAGTCCATGTCTGTCTATCACAGCTGCCGCTTGCACATTCATTCGCTGCCTACGTTGAAAAGCAAGATCCGGCTGCGTTGTCCGGATGCCATTGCAGCGTTGCCACCGGATCCGATGAACGCCCTCCTGCTCTATCCCCACTTCCCGAAGACGTTCTGGTCGTTCGACCGGCTCCTGGACATGGCCGGCGTTAAAGCCTTCATCCCGCCGCTGGGCATCCTCACGGTGGCGGCCCTGCTACCGCCGGAATGGACGCTGCGCTTCCACGACAGGAACGTGGCCGAGGAGCCGGAGGACGACTGGCACTGGTGCGACCTGGTGATTCTCTCGGCGATGCTCGTGCAAAGGGAGGATTTCCACCAGCTGATCCGCAAGGCGGTGGCGATGGGCAAAAAGGTGGCGGTCGGCGGCCCCTATCCCACCTCGCTACCGGATCATGCGCTGGAATCCGGTGCCCACTACCTGATCCTCGATGAGGGCGAACTCACGGTGCCCGCCTTCCTGGAGGCCCTCAGCAATGGCGCACCCGCAGGGGTGTTCCGGGCCGACGAGAAGCCTGATGTCAGCCTCAGCCCCAGGCCCCGCTACGACCTGCTGCAGCGGGACGCCTACCTGATGATGGCGGTGCAGTTTTCCCGCGGTTGCCCCTTCAACTGTGAGTTCTGCGACATCATCAACCTCTACGGCCGCAAGCCACGGACCAAGCAGAACCACCAGCTGCTGGGGGAACTTCAGACCCTCTACGATCTGGGCTGGCGCGGATCCATCTTCATGGTGGATGACAACTTCATCGGCAATCAGCACAACGTCAAGCATCTGCTCCGCGACCTCATTCCCTGGATGCAGGAGCATCGCTATCCCTTCAACTTCTTCACCGAAGCCTCGGTGAATCTGGCCGAACAGCCCGAACTCCTGGATCTGATGGCCCAGGCCGGCTTCTTCGGTGTCTTCCTTGGGATTGAGACCCCCGACCAGGACAGTCTCGCGGTCACCCGCAAGCAGCAGAACACCCGCCATCCCCTCGTGGAGGCCTGCCGGACGATCAACGCAGCGGGATTGGTCATCTACGCCGGGTTCATCCTCGGTTTCGACGGTGAACGAACAGGGGCCGGGGAGCGCATTGAGGCGTTCGTCGCCGAAACAGCCATTCCCCAGCCGATGCTGGGGATCCTCCAGGCCCTGCCAAACACGGCCCTGTGGACCCGGCTGGAGCGGGAAAGGCGGCTACTGCCGGAGGCCGATATCCTCTGCGGCGACCAGAACACCTTGATGAATTTCGAGCCCACCCGGCCGCTTCAGGAGATCGGCCGCGAGTACGTCCAGGCCTTCTGGCGGATGTACGAGCCCGCCACCTACCTGGAGCGCTGCCTGCGCCACTGCCTCGCCATCACCCCCAATCCCCACTGCGCCCAGCAGATGCACGTCCCGCCGGCCCGGGCGGTGCGGCTGCTGGCCCTGCTGATCTGGAAGCAAGGCCTGCGCCGCCATGAACTCCGCGTTCTGTTCTGGCGGCAGCTGTGGCTAATGACCCGGCAACAACCCCGCCTGCTGGCCCTCTATCTGGGCCTCTGCGCCGCCGGCGAACACTTCTTCGAGTACCGCCAGCTGGCCCGGGAGCGCATCGGCGACCAGCTGGGCCAGGATCCCCTGCTGCCGGCCCCGCCTGCGCCAGACGTCACGGCCAGGACAGCCGTTCTGGTGGGGGCGGACTGACCCCGTCGCCTGGGGCTCAGCGCCCCAGCAGCACCCGCAGCAGGCTCAGGCCGATCAGCAGTGCCACCCCGATGTTCCAGAGCATGGCGTCGCGAGCGGAGAAGGCGGCCAGCCAGGCGGGCAAGCGGCCGAGGCGCTGCTCCAGCAGCAGGGTGAAGCCCAGCAGCAACAGCAGCGGAAGCCCAAGGGCAATCAGCAGCGCAGGCAACGGGGCCATGGGGGGGCGGCAGGCGGCTCAGCCCCCCGTCACGAAGGCCAGGGCCACGCCGTTGTTGCAATAGCGCTTGCCGGTGGGTTTCGGGCCGTCGTCGAAGACATGGCCCTGGTGGCCGCCGCAGCGGCGGCAGTGATACTCGGTGCGGGGCAGGATCAGCTTGAAGTCGGTTTTGGTGGCCACCGCGTTGGGCAGGGGTTCCCAGAAGCTGGGCCAGCCCGTGCCCGAGTCGAACTTGGCCTTCGAGGAGAACAGGGGCAGGCGGCAGCCGGCACACACGTACGTTCCGCTGCGCTTCTCCTTGTTGAGCGGGCTGCTGAAGGGACGCTCGGTGCCCTCATCCCGCAGCACGGCATAGGCCGCCGGGTTGAGGCGCTTCTTCCATTCCGCCGGGGTCAGCTGCCAGGCCGGATCGGTGGCCTTGGCGGCCGCCAGGGCCCGGTCGGCCGGCAGGAAGGGCAGCAGCCCCGCCAGGGGCGCCCCCAGCCGGGCCAGCAGGCTGGAGAGAAAGTTGCGGCGGTCCATCCGGTTCAGCCCAGCCAGCCGGCGCTCAGCACCACGGCCAGCCCCAGAAACAGGGACAGCAGGGTCCAGGTGATGCGGTTGAGGGTGTTCTCGGCGCTGCGGGCGCTGCTGAACATCGAGCCGCCGCTGGAGGCCAGGCCCCCCATGCCATCCCCCTTGGGGCTGTGGAGCAGCACGCTCACGATCAGCAGCGCACCGCTGAGCATCCAGAGCGAAGACACAATGTTCTTGACCATCAGGCCTGGTTCTTGAGCATCGGGCCAGCCTAGCCGCCGCAGGCCCGGAGCCTCAGGCGCCGAGGGTCTGGGGGATGCGCGCGGCGGGGACGGAGGCGGGCACCACCAGGGAGGTGCCGGTCATGCGGGCGGGCTTGGGCAGACCCAGGATCTCCAGCAGGGTCGGGGCGATGTCGGCCAGGCCGCCGTGCTCCCGCAGGGTGACGTCGTTGCCATGGCCCGGCAGCTTGCGCTTCTCCCCCTCCACCAGGATCACCGGCACCGGGTTGGTGGTGTGGGCGGTCCAGGGGAGACCATCGGGGCCCTGCATCACCTCGGCGTTGCCGTGGTCGGCGGTGATCAGCAGGCTGCCGCCCATGCGGGTGGTGGCCTCCACCAGCCGGCCCACGCAGCGGTCCACCATGGCGATGGCTTCGGTGGCGGCCTCCATCTGGCCGGTGTGGCCCACCATGTCAGGGTTGGCGTAGTTGATCACCACCAGGGAGTAGATGCCCCTGCCGATGGCGGCGATGCAGCTGTCGGTGAGCTTCTCCGCCGACATCGCCGGCGCCTGGTCGTAGGTGGCCACACGGGGGGAGGGCACCAGGTGGCGGTCTTCGCCGGGGAAAGCCTGCTCGATGCCGCCGTTCATGAAGTACGTGACATGCGGGTACTTCTCGGTTTCGGCGGTGCGGAACTGGCGCAGGCCGTGCTCGGAGACCACCTGGCCGAGAAGGCCGTCGAGTGATTCGGGCGGGAAGGCCACCTGCACGGGCAGGCCCTGCTCGTACTGGGTGAAGGTGACCACATGCAGGGGCCCAAGCCAGTCCCGCGGAAAGCCGTCGAACTCCGGCAGGACCAGGGCGCGGATGATCTGGCGCACCCGGTCGGGGCGGAAGTTGAAGCAGACCAGCCCATCGCCGCTCTCCAGCAGGCCCTCACTGAGGCGCACCGGCTCGAGGAATTCATCGGTGATGCCCGCCGCATAGGAGCCCTGCAGCACCTCCTCCGGGGTGAAGGGGCAGATCTCGGACGGCTCGGTGAGCAGGCGGTAGGCCTTCTGGGTGCGCTCCCAGCGCTGGTCGCGGTCCATGGCCCAGTAGCGGCCGCAGAGGGTGGCGATGCGGCCGACGCCGGCCTCGTCGATCATCTCCTGGATCCGGGCCAGGTAACCCGGCCCCCCATGGGGGGCTGAGTCGCGGCCATCGGTGACGACATGGATCAGCACGTCGGTGAGGCCGCGGCCGGCGGCCCAGCGCAGCAGGCCGCCGAGGTGCTCGACATGGCTGTGGACGCCACCGTCGGAGCAGAGGCCGATCAGGTGCAGGGGACGGCCGCTGGCCAGCAGAGTGTCACCGAGGTCGTTGAGGGCCTGGTTGCCGGCGATCGAGCCGCTCCGCACGGCCTGGCCGATGCGCACCAGCTCCTGGCGGATGATCCGGCCGGAGCCGATGGTGAGGTGCCCGACCTCGGAATTCCCCATCTGGTGATCGGGCAGGCCCACGGCAGCGCCGCTGGCTTCGATCAGGGTGTGGGGATAGGCGTGCCAGAGGGCATCCATCACCGGCGTGTCCGCCTTCCGCACGGCATTGTGGTCGGCCTCCGGGCTGTATCCCCAGCCATCGAGGATCGCCAGAACCATGGGGGCGACGGGAGCAGCCGTCTCGCAGGAGACGCGTTCGCCGGTGCCGCTGGCGGACTGCTTCTGGGAGGGAGCTGCTTTCACCAGCGAGAAAATCTGCACGTTTCAACGCCACGCCAACCTACAGCCCTCCCCAGGCATCACCTTCTTCCGGCACGGATGCGTCAGGCTTTGGTTACACGCCATACGCTTTGTGGCCAGAACTCAGGCCGGAACGGGACCCTCCGACCGGCTGGAACTGCTCTCCGCCCAGGACCTGGGGCGCACCCTCGACAGGCTCGCCTCCCAGGTGCTGGAGGCCGTGGCCGACAGCCGGGACCTCGTGCTGCTGGGCATCCCCACCCGCGGTGTCGCCCTGGCGCGGGTGCTGGCCGGACGGCTGGAGGCGATCTGCGGCCACCCGATCGCCCACGGCAGCCTCGACCCCACCTTCCACCGCGACGACCTGGAGCGGGTGGGCACCCGCCTGGTGGAGGCCACCCAGCTGCCGGTGCCGGTGGACGGGCGCCAGGTGGTGCTCGTCGATGACGTCATCTTCACCGGCCGCACGGTGCGGGCCGCCCTCGAGGCTCTGCAGGGCTGGGGACGGCCGCGCCGGGTGGGGCTGCTGGTGATGGTGGACCGGGGCCACCGGGAACTGCCGATCCAGCCGGACTTCTGCGGCCGCGTGGTGCCCACCGCACGCCACGAGACGATCCAGCTCTGCCTCCAGGCGATCGACGGCGAGGAGGGGGTCTACCTCCTGCGCGACTGAGGCGGCCTCAGACGGGGACTGTCAGACGGTGGCCAGCTCGTCCTCGCGGAAGTGGGCCCGGAACTTGCCGAAGGCCACCACCACGGGCAGGGTCGGGCTGATCGGGCGTCCCTTCCAGTCGTTCAGCACGTTGAACACCTCGCCCTGCTGCCCTTCCATATCAAAGGCTTCACCCCGATGCTGGGGGTGGTTGTAGACGACAACACTGCGGCACACCCTGACCTGATCACCTGGCTGCATATCCACCGGGACGCTCTGCGCGGCCATCCTGTCATGGTGCTCAGCGCTGGCAGGCGCTCTCCGGTCCGGCCTCGACCACCCGTCCGCCCAGCTCCTTGCAGGCCTCCTGGAAGGCCTGCCATTCGTCCATGCCGGCGGCGATGCGGCGCTGCACGAGGCCATCCAGCTTCTCCCCGGACACCGTGTGGGGCAGGGAACCGTGGCTGTCGTGCTCCCGGTCCTTGCCCTGGAGCTGGTCGAGGCCCTTTTTGACCTCCTGCCGCAGGGGCTCGCTCTGCTCGCGCCACCAGGGATGGTCGATGCGGTTGAGGCTGTCGAGGGCCTCCCACCAGCGCTTCTGCTTCACCAGCAACGTCGCCCGCTCCAGTTGGGAGCGGTTGCGGTTCCAGATCTCCTGCAGATCGTCCCCCATGGCGCTGCCGTCGTCGTTGCGCTCCTCCCCCAGGGGGGCGAGCGCCGCCAGGGCACCCTGCAGATCGCCGGCCTGGAAACGGGTCTTGGCCAGGTGGCGCAGCTGGCGCTGCCAGCGCGCCAGCCGCTCGCGGTCGGAGGGGGTGCCGGCCCGGGAGTTGATCACCTGGCGCTGCAGCCGCAGGGCCTCGCTCCAGTCCTCCTGCCCCCAGAGCTGGTCGGCCTTGGCCCGCAGACAACGGCCCCGATCGAAGGGGGTGCGGCCGGGCAGCCAGCTGAGGGCCGCCAGCTGCTCGCTGTAGCGGAGGCAGTCGTCGAGGCGGCCGGTGGCGGAGGCCTGCTCCAGGCGCACGGGCAGCTGGCGCTCCCACCAGTAGCCCAGGCCGACGGCGGCGGCGACCGAACCCAGGGTGATGGCCAGCCAGAAGCGCGGGAGTCTGTGCCGGCGGAGGGCCAAGGGGGGAGAGAGGGCACGGTTCTCCACCGTTGTATGCAACGGCGGCGACCGGCGCCCGGTCGCGGGGGCAGCCTGGTCGGCGTCCACCGCCGAGGGCGGCGATCGGCCGGCCCCAGTGGCGCTCAGCGCACCGGTTCCCCTGGCGCTCAGCGCACCGGTCCCAGCGGCCGCGGCTCCCTGCGGCCGCTATCGGCGGGGGCCTCCAGGTCGTCCCATGCCACCAGGAGCCGAGCCTGGGCATCGATGGAGAACCGCAGCCGCAGCCGGTCGACGCCGCGCTGACCGGGGGAGGCCAGGGGGATGGTCACCGGCGACGACGACCAGGGCCGCACCGGGGCCGCCCCCGCCGGCCGCTCACGCAGCACCGGCAGCCCCGCCTCGAAGACCACTTCGGCCCGTTCCTCGGGCAGGGGCTCCCCCAGCACCAGTTCCAGCTCCTCCTGGCCGTCCCGGCTGCAGGCCAGCACCAGCTCCAGCGGCTGCTCCGTGGGCCAGCTCTGGCCGGCCACGAAGAGGGGATGCCAGCGGTGGGCGGCGCTGCGCCGGTCCCAGCAGCGCAGGGAGACGCCGCGGGCCAGCACGTCCCGGACCTGGACGCCGGGGGTCAGGGCCAGGGCCCCCAGGGCCACGGCCTCCACCGGCCGCTCGCCGCGCAGGGGCACCCCGGGGCAGCGGTCCTCGAGCCAGCGTCGGATCAGGGGGATCCGGCTGCTGCCCCCCACCGGCAGCACGGCGTCGATGTCGCCCAGCCCCAGCCCTTCCCGGCGGGCGGCCGCCAGGACCGCCTCCAGCAGGCCGTCGAGCAGCCGCGGCAGGCCGCGCTCCTCCAGCAGCCGCTCGAAGGACGGCCGGGTCAGGATCAGTTCCCGGAAGGAGCCCGCCGTCGCCTGGATCTGGCGGGCTTCGGGGGCCTGGCTGAGCTGGCACTTGATCCGTTCGGCGAGCTGCAGCAGGCCGCCGTCGGCGGGCCCCTCCGGGCAGAGGTGGG
Source organism: Synechococcus sp. UW140 (assembly GCA_943369315.1). Classification (GTDB taxonomy): domain Bacteria; phylum Cyanobacteriota; class Cyanobacteriia; order PCC-6307; family Cyanobiaceae; genus Cyanobium. The sequence goes on along the minus strand of CALRMW020000013.1, from coordinate 50,704 downwards.
CCGCGATCCAGCGATCGATGTCCCGCCCGCCCAGGGCAACCCCCGCCTTGCCGATCACCCGGGCGCAGCGCAGGCTCTGGCCGCTGCGGGTCAGGTCCCGGCCGGCGAAGCGCAGCAGCTGGGCGATCGGCGCCGCCCGCCCCTCGCCACCCTCCAGGGCCACCAGGGAGAGATCGATCGTGCCGCCGCCCATGTCCACCACCAGCACCCGGCTGCCGGGGGGCAGGCCGGCACCGATGGCGGCAGCGGTGGGCTCGTCCACCAGGGCCAGCTCGGGCACCGCCAGGTCGCGGCTGGCCCGCTCCAGCCAGGCCCGGTAGCCCCGGTAGGTCTCGATCGGGGCGGTGAGCACCAGCCGCTCCGGCACCAGCTCCGCCGGCAGGGCCCGCCACAGCCCCTCCAGCAGCAGGGCGCCGGCCCTCTCGGCACTGAGCCAGCCCGGCGAGGGACCCGACACCGGGGCGCCGATGTGGCGCTTGAAATCCCGGCAGAGGCCGGGGTGGTCGCCATCGGCCAGGGCCGCCTCGAGCACCTGCCGGCCGATCAGGGGCCGTTCGGCGTCGGGGGCCTCCAGCCACAGCAGGCTGGGCACCACGCAGGGGTCGCCGCAGCTGTAGGGCGGCAGGGGCAGCAGGCCGGGGGGTCCCTGGCGGTCCTGCCAGGCCACCACGGTGGTGCTGCTGCCCAGGTCGATGGCGAGGGTTCCGGGCATGGGTCGGGGGATGGTTCCCCTTCTAGGCCGGGGCCGGCCGGAAAGGGCGGGCCGGTGGGCTGATCTAGGGTGTTGAGACTGATGATCAGGCCCGCATGCCGAGCAGCGAACTCAACGCCAAGGAACTGGCCCAGCGGGGGGAGAGCCTGATCCGTCACTCCAGCAACCGCTACCTGACCACCGTTCGCATCGCTTTCCGGGCCAAGCAGCGCCGCTTCGATGATTTCGACGGCCTTCTCGACGACTCGATGATCAAGCCGGTCCAGCGGGCCATCATCGAGCTCAGCGACGAGCAGGACCAGCCCGACCTGCTGCCCGGCTGAAGCCCGCCGCCACCCCGCCGTGGAGATCTGCGAGGGCCCCGGCTGGAGGCTGGTGGTGGATCCCACCCGGGCCCCCTTCATCGCCCTCATCGGCGGGGACGGCTGGGCCAGTGAACTGACCGCGGCCGAGCTGGGCGCCCTGCAGCAGGCCGCCGGCCGCCTCACCGCCCAGCACCGGGCCATGGCCGACGTCCTGATGGCGGACGAGGCCGTGGCCATGGAGGTGGAGCTGCCGATCGTGGACCCCGAAGCCGGCGACGGCGGATCCCTGTGGCTCGGACTGGACGGTGACCGGCACCACTGGACGCTGCAGCTGGTGCTCACCCCCGCCCGGGGAGGCCGGGGCATCGAGGGGGGCTGGAGCGCCACCGCCAGTGAGGCGTTCAGCGCCGCCCTGGAGCGCCTGAGACCCGCTGAGCAAGGCGGCGGGGATCAGGATTGGTGATCGTTGGTGGATTCCGCAGCCACCCCCCCGCTTTTTCACCGTTTCTCCCCAGGCCGGCGGCGATCGCCGCTGGCCCCCGGCCCCGGATGGGGAGAAGCGGCCCGTGTCGCCGCCACTGCTTGACAGGGGATGGCCAGCGCTCCTGAGGGGCGACCGCGGCCCCGGGGACGCTTCGAAGCCCTTGCGGTGGCTGGTGTCTCAGGCTGGGACGGGGAACAGCCGGCCGCCGGCGGCGCCGTTTGACGCGGCCCCCTGGGTGTGGAGAACTGGCTCACGCGCTGCCCGGAATCCCCCATGTCCCGCCCGAGAACACTGCTGTCGCTGGACGGGGCCGAGTCTCTGGTGAGCCTGCGGGCGGACGTGCCGGCGCCGCTGCTGGAGGCCATGCGGCAGTTCATCGAGCAGCACCCCAACTGGGACCAGTACCGGCTGTTCCAGGCCGCCCTGGCGGGCTTTCTCGTGCAGAACGGGATCCGCAACCGCGGGGTGACCCGCTGCTACCTGGCCAACCTGTTTCCCGGCCACCAGGCGTTCTCGGCGCCGGCGGCCTGAGCTCAGGCGTCCGGCTCCACCCCCAGCAGGCGGAACAGCCGGGCGGCGCTGGCGTCGCTCACCGGCAGGATCGAGAGCCGATTACCCCGGCGCACCACCGCCAGGTCCTCGACGCTGAACTGCTCCCGCAGGGCCTCCAGGCTCAGCATCGCCGGGAAGGTGGCGCGATAGGCCAGGCGCACGCAGTCCCAGCGCGGCGCCTCCGGCTTGGAGGCCGGATCGAAGTACTTGGAGGCGGCATCGAACTGGCTGGGATCCACCAGCCCCGTCTCGATCACCTCCATCAGGCCGACGATGCCCGGAGGGCTGGCATTGGAGTGGTAGAAGAACGCCCGGTCGCCGATCTGCATGGCGCGCATGAAGTTGCGGGCCTGGTAGTTGCGGATGCCGTCCCAGAGGGTGGTGCCCTCCGCCTGCAGGTGGTGGATGCCATAGACATCCGGCTCACTCTTCATCAACCACCAGGCCATGGTGCGTCCGCCTCAGCTGTCGGTCTCGAGAGCCAGCACCAGGCGGCGGAAATGGTCGCCGCGGGCCTCGAAACTGGTGTACTGGTCGAAGCTGGCACAGGCCGGGGAGAGCAGCACCCCCCGGCAGCCGAGAGCGGGGGCCAGCGTTGCGGCGAGGGCCACCGCGCCCTCCAGGCCCTCCTCCTGCTTCACCACGCCCCCATAGCCGCTGGACTCCAGCAGTCCGGCGAACTCCTGCCGTGCCGCGCCGTAGAGCACCACCGCCGCAGCCCGCTCCTGGAGCTGCTCCAGCCAGGCCGAGGCCTCCCCCTGCTTCGACTGGCCGCCGGCCAGCACCACCAGGGGACCCTCCAGGGCCCGCAGGGCCACTTCGGCGGCGTCGTAGTTGGTGGCCTTGCTGTCGTTGAACCAGGTCACGCCGTTGAGGCTGCGGAGGCGCTCCAGCCGGTGGGGGACACCGGGGAAGCTGCGGCAGGCGGCCTCCATGACCACCGGCTCCAGCCCGGCATGGAGCCCCACCGCCACAGCCAGCAGCAGGTTCTGGCGGTTGTGGGCCCCGGGCATGGCCAGGGCGGAGGCCGGAAACAGGGGGCCCTGGCGGCCCCGCACCCGATCGTCCCCGTCGATCCAGAGCACCGGATCGAGGCCCGGGGGCAGGGCCTCCCTGGGGCCGGCGGTGATCCACTCCGCATGGTCCCAGCTGTCGGCGTGCTGGCGCAGGTCGGGGTCGTCGGCGTTGAGGATGCGGACACGGGAGTGCTCCAGCAGGCTCCGCTTGATGGCCCGATAGGCGTCCAGGGTGCCGTGGCGCTCCAGGTGGTCGGGGGTGAGGGTGGTCCAGACGCCGATCGCCGGTGCGACGGCAGGGGCGGCCTCGATCTGGTAACTGCTCAGTTCCACCACCAGCCAGTCCGGGCTGGGCCCCTGCTCCAGGTGCCGCTGCAGCACCACCTCGGCGGCGGAGATGCCGACGTTGCCGCAGAGGGGCGCGTCCCTGCCGGCCTGCTGCAGCAGGTGTTGCACCAGGCAGGTGACGGTGGTCTTGCCGTTGGTGCCGGTGATGCCGATCCAGGGCACGTCGCGGCTGGCCTGCCAGGCGGGCACGATCTCCCCCTGCACCTGCACCCCCCGGGAGCGGAGCGCCTCCAGCACCGGGTGGTTCCAGGGGATGCCCGGGCTGACCACCACCACCGCCGGCGGCATCGGCAGGTCCCGGAACGCCTCGAGGCTCAGGGGCACCCCCAGCCGCACCGCGATGGCCTCGCTCTCCAGCTGGGCCGCCAGGGCCCGGTGCTCCGTCGTGTCACCGCTCTCGATGACCACCACCGTCTCGCCGCGGGCCTGCAGCAGACGGGCCGCCCCCAGACCCGACCGGCCCAGACCCACCACCACCGCGCAGGAGAGAGGTGCAACGGCCTCGGCGGGGCTCACGCTGGCTGGCTCACACTCATGATCGGCCGAGGGTAGCAGCGAAGGGATCGCTGAACCGAACCGAGCTCGGATCGAGAGAGTTCAAATCAATCAATGGGCGATACTGGAATCGAACCAGTGACTCCTACCGTGTCAAGGTAGTGCTCTACCTCTGAGCTAATCGCCCGCGTTCAGATTGCCCGAAGCGGCGTCGATTTCAGACAACAACCATCGACAGCCCGATGAAGGCCAGGATGGGTTGTCGTTGAAATGGATGGTCCTCGAGATGGATGGTTCTCGGGGAAAAGGACGCATCGCCGACAGCTGACCTTTCACAGTCGATCCGTCGGATCCGTCTCCAACCAGGACTTTTCCTACTCGCCGGCCTTCCCTCCTGTCAACTTGCGCCGCCGGGTCCTCAATGGCGCTCCATCCGGATCCGGAAACGCTCCCGTTTGGTGGCTTCGATCGCCAGCACCTCCAGCTCCCCCCGCCCCTCCAGCTGGACCCGCGCCCCCACGGCCAGGGGCTGGCTGGGACTGCTGACCACCTTCCAGTCAAGGCGGACGGCCCCCTGGCGGATCAGGGTGGCCATGCGGTTGCGGGACAGCCCGAAGCCGGCCGACGCCAGGGCATCCAGCCGCAGGGAGGCCTCCACCGTGGTGAGCTGGCGGGGCAGCCGGCGGGCCGGCAACTGCAGGGCCTCGATGGGCCTGGCCTCGAACCGCACCGGCACCGTGCGCACCAGGCCCTCGGTCCCGTCCAGCCGCCGGGCCAGGGCCTCGCTGACGATCGCCTGGGCGCCCCGATCGCCCCGCAGCCACAGGTCACCCAGCTCCGCCGCCGTTGCCCCGGAGCCGGCCAGTCCCTCGGCCATGTCAGCCGCGGAGGCGGGATCGAAGAGGAAGTTGCCGCTGATCTCCAGCCCCAGCAGGGCAGGGGCCGTCGGCTCCTGTCCCGACCGTGCCAGCAGCAGGCATCGGCGCTCGGCACCGGGGTGGCCGCCGTCACTGGCGAGGGTCAGCTCGCTGAGGGCCCCGAGCCGGTCCTCGGCCTCCTCCCGCACCGCCGCCTCGAGAAAGCCGCTGACCTGGGGCTCCCAGGTGCGCAGGGCCGTCTCCGCCAGGCTGAACAGGGCCCCGAGCTCCTCCGGGTGGCGACTCCCCTCCAGCAGGTCCCGTCGTGGAAGCATGGGCCCCGCGCCTCAGGTGTCGTCCAGTCGCACGACCGCCGTCGGCTGCGCCAGCTGGATGGTGGTCCAGGGGATCTCCCGGCCGGCGGGGGCCTCCAGCAGCAGCAGCCAGCAGCCCTCGTCGAGCCGGTTGCGCAGGATGCGGATGCGGTCGTCCTCCTCCGAGCTGACGCTGGCGGCGGCGGCGAAGCTGCCCATCCAGCCGGAGCCCATGCCCAGCAGGCCGCCGATCAGGGGCTCCCCGTAGGCGCCGGCGAAGCTGAACGTGTGCAGATCGGTGATCTTGGTGAAGGTGAGCCCGGCCAGGAAACCGAAGGGCAGCAGCCAGCGCACCATCGACCGCTGGCGCCGCCGCCGGGCCGCGGCCGGATTCAGTCGCTCGACGCTGGAGAGGGGGGCCTCACCGCTGCCGATCACCACGACCCGGCTCAGGGCCGGCTGAAGGGCCTGCAGGCGATCCCGAAGGGCATGCAGGCGGTCCCGGTCGTCCAGCACGACCACCACACTCAGGGACATGGGCTCGTCTCCGCACCGCTCTCTACACTGCACCTCCGGCCTGCCCCCCTGGGGGCGTACCCCCCGCCCTCCCCACCGCTGCCGGACATGACGAAGGTTCTGGTCTCCGATCCCATCGACCAGGCGGGGATCGACATCCTCTCCCAGGTCGCCCAGGTGGACGTGCGCACGGGCCTGAGCCCGGAGCAACTGGTGGCGTGCATCGGTGAGTACGAGGGGCTGATGATCCGCTCCGGCACCCAGGTGACCGCCGAGGTGATCGAGGCCGCGAGCCATCTGCGCATCATCGGCCGGGCCGGCGTGGGCGTCGACAACGTCGATGTGCCCGCCGCCACCCGGCGCGGCGTGATCGTCGTCAATTCGCCGGAGGGCAACACGATCGCCGCCGCCGAGCACGCCCTGGCGCTGATGCTCTCCCTGTCGCGGCATGTGCCCCACGCCCACGCCAGCACCATGGCCGGTGGCTGGGACCGCAAGACCTACGTCGGCAACGAGCTCTACAAGAAGACCCTCGGCGTGGTGGGCCTCGGCAAGATCGGCTCCCACGTGGCCCGTGTCGCCCGGGCCCTGGGCATGGACGTGGCCGCCTACGACCCGTTCATCTCCGCCGAACGCGCCCAGCTGCTCCAGGTGCGGCTGCTGCCGCTGCCCCAGCTGTTCGCCGAAGCCGACTACGTCAGCCTGCACCTGCCCCGCACGCCGGACACCGAGAACCTGGTCAACGCGGCGCTGCTGGCCACGATGAAACCCACCGCCCGCCTGGTGAACTGCGCCCGTGGCGGCATCATCGACGAGCAGGCCCTGGCCGATGCGGTCGAGAACCGCGTCATCGCCGGTGCGGCCCTCGACGTCTACGCCAAGGAGCCGCTGGCGGCCGATTCCCCGCTGCGCCTGGTCAAGGAGCGGCTGATCCTCACCCCGCACCTGGGCGCGTCCACCGAGGAAGCCCAGGAGAACGTGGCCATCGACGTGGCCGAGCAGATCCGGGACGTGCTCCTCGGCCTGCCGGCCCGCAGCGCCGTCAACATCCCCGGCCTGACCCCCGAGGTGATGGAGCTGCTCAAGCCCCATCTGCAGCTGGCTGAAACCCTCGGCCTGCTGCTCAGCCAGCTGGCCGGCGGCCAGATCAGCGAGCTGGAGGTGCGCCTGCAGGGCGAATTCGCCTCCCACCCCGCCCAGCCCCTGGTGGTGGCGGCACTGAAGGGCATCCTCTCGGCCGCCCTCGGCGACAGCATCAACTACGTCAACGCCACCCTGGAGGCCAAGGAGCGCGGCATCCACGTGCTCGAGGTCAAGGACGACGCCAGTCGCGACTTCGCCGGCGGTTCGCTCCAGCTCAGCTCCCGCAGCCCGCGGGGCAACCACAGCGTCACCGGGGCGGTGTTCACCGACGGTGAACTGCGCATCACCACCATCGACGAGTTCCCGGTGAACGTGACGCCCAGCCGTCACATGCTCTTCACCCGCCACCGGGACATGCCCGGCATCATCGGCCAGCTGGGCTCCCTGCTGGGCGAGCACAACGTCAACATCGCCTCGATGCAGGTGGGCCGCCGCATCGTGCGCGGCGACGCCGTGATGGTGCTGAGCCTCGACGACCCGATCCCCCCCAGCCTGCTGGCGGTGATCCACGGCATCAACGGCATCCAGGCCGCCCACCCGGTCACCCTCTGATGGGCCTGGTCTGGTGGCGGCTGGAGATGGCCGCCCCGGCCGAACTGGAGGAGTCCCTGCTCTGGAAGCTGCCGCTCCTCGGCGTGGCACGGGTGGCCCTCCAGCACCCCCCCGAGGCGCCGGAGCAGCGACAGCTCCTGGCCTGGCTGCCGGAGAGTGACTGGCCCGCCGACCAGCGCAAGGAGCTGGAGCGGGCCCTGGCCCCGCTGGGGGAGCCCTTCGACCTGGCGCTGCCACAGGTCCACTGGCAGCGGCAGGCCGATGAGGACTGGAGCCTGAGCTGGAAGAGCCACTGGCGGCCCGATCCGGTGGGGGAGCGACTGCTGGTGCTGCCGGCCTGGCTGGAGGTGCCGCCCGAACAGGCCGGGCGGCTGGTGATCCGCATCGATCCGGGCAGCGCCTTCGGCACCGGCAGCCACCCCACCACCCGCCTCTGCCTGGAGGCGCTGGAGGCCCTCGCCGAGGAGCGGGCCCTGTCGGGGCGCGGTGCGGGTCTGGAGGGGCTGCGGGTGGCCGATCTGGGCTGCGGCAGCGGCATCCTGGGCCTGGCCGCCCTGCGGCTGGGGGCGGCGAGCGTGGCCGCCGTCGACACCGACCCCCTGGCGGAGCGGGCCACCCGGGAGAACGCCGCCCTGAATGGCCTGGGGCCCTCCCCCACGGCGCCGGACGCCCCCTCATCGCTGGCGGTCACCACGGGCTCGGCCGAGGCCCTGGTGGCGCTGCTGGAGGGGCGTCCGGCGGATCTGCTGCTGTGCAACATCCTGGCGCCGGTGATCGAGGCCCTGATTCCCTGGTTCAAGCACCTGCTGAGCCCCGGCGGCGTGGGCCTGCTCAGCGGCCTGCTGGTGGATCAGGCCCCAGGCCTGGAGAGGGATCTGGCGGCGGCGGGCTGGCGGGTGGAGGGGCGGGTCGAGCAGGACCGCTGGGCCCTGCTGCGGATCCGTTCGGCATCGGATGTTGCATAAGGCACGCTGATCTGTGTCCTGGCTTTGATTGGGCTTCCCGGCCTGCGAGCCCAAGATCGCCGGGAAAGCCCCCTGTCGGATGTAGGAAGGGCGGGTCCTACAGGCCCTGGCTGCCGGGTGTCTGTGAGCTCCAATCTCTTCCATGGCTTCCTACAAGGTCACCCTCGTCAATGAGAGCGAGGGGCTGAACAAGACCATCGAGGTTCCCGACGACCAGTACATCCTCGACGCCGCCGAAGAGCAGGGCATCGACCTGCCCTACTCCTGCCGCGCCGGCGCCTGCTCCACCTGCGCCGGCAAGCTCACCTCCGGCACCGTCGACCAGTCGGATCAAAGCTTCCTCGACGACGACCAGATCGAGGCCGGCTTCGTCCTCACCTGCGTCGCCTACCCCACCTCCGACTGCACCATCAAGACCCACACCGAAGAAGAGCTCTACTGAGCTCCTCGCCGGGCGGTCCGGTTGGATCGCCCCCTTGAACCCCGCGTTCTTCTCCGCCACCCTCAGGGGTGGCTTTTTCATGGCACTTCAGGTGGACACCGTGCTGGCCTCCGGCAGCGAGCATCCCAGCCCCGGCGGCCAGTACAGCTACAGGGTCCTGGGGCCCTGCTGCCGCCTGTTCGATCGGGAGGAGCTCCCCTGGCCCTGCTGCCGGCTGGCCTGGCGCAGCAAGGAGCCCAGCTGGCGCCGCGTCGGCCGCCGCTTCGTGCCCGACCTGGCCGCCCGCCGCTGCCCCTCCTACGCCGTGGAACTGCTGCAGCCGGGAGCCCGCCCCACCCGCACTGTCATCACCCTGTTCCCCCAGCGCCTGGCCCCCGCCCTGCAGGAGTGGTGGTACAGCAAGCTGCCGGGGTCGCTGGAGGCCGCCAACCTGGCCCCGCCGCCGCCGGCGCCCTGAACAGCCCGCCCCGGCTCCCTGAGCCGCCCCGGCATCCAGGCACACCAGGCACAAAAAAACCGGCCGGCACAGGGCCGGCCGGCAGGGGTGGGCCGGGGGATCAGAAGTAGATCTTGCCGCCGCCCCACTGGACGCCCTGGACCTTCGGGGCCACCAGGATGTAGCCGGCGATCAGGCGCAGGTCCTCGTCGTCCAGATCGCGCATCTTCACGAACACGTCGCTGCTGCGCAGGCTGGGATGCACGTCCGCGATGCTGTATTCCCCGTCGTAGGACGTGGGGTCCTTCATGTAGTCGACCAGGGCCTCCACCGAATCCCGGGCCGGGGTGGCCAGGGCGAGGGTCTCGGGGTCAAGACCCACGTTCTGGTTGGTCTTGGTGATCCCGCCGGCATGGCAGGTGCCGCAGCTTTCGTTGAAGAGCTTGCGGCCGGTCTTGACCTCCTTCTCGCTGAAGGTCACCAGGGTGCCGTCGGGGGAGACCGGCACGGTGAGATCCTCGGCGCTCCACTGGGCCGCGGCCGCGGGGCCCGCGAAACAGACCAGCAGGGCCAGGGGAAGGATCAGCAGGGTCCGGGCGATGGCGCGGAAAGCGGAGCGGCAGACGCCTGCGTACGGGGCGACTGAGCGAAAGAGGGGGGCCATGGGAGAAGCCGGCGAAATGGCGGTCGGACCGCAACTGAGACCTTGTATCACGGGCGACGGGTCCCCCGGAACGGAATCACGCGAACTGTTGCAGGCTCAGCCCCCCGTCCCCACCTCAAGACTGAGGAAGTCCTTCGCCACCACCGTCTCGGGGAAGATGGCCCGGGCCTCGGCCACCAGGTCGTCGGGGGTCATGGGATTTCCCGCCACGTAGCGGGGGCTCAGGTGGGTGAGCACCAGCTGCTTCACCCCCGCCTCCAGGGCGGTCTGGGCGGCCATGGTGCTGGTGGAGTGCTGGCGGGCGATGGCCAGCTCCGCCTCGCCATGGGAGAAGGTGGATTCGTGGATCAACAGGTCGGCGCCGCGGGCCAGGGCCACCGCCGCCTCGCTGAACACGGTGTCGGTGCAGTAGACGACGCTGCAGCCAGGCCGGGGCGGCCCGCACAGGGCCTCGCCACGGATCACCCGGCCGTCATCGAGGGTGACGCTGCGACCGGCCTTGAGCTCGGCATAGACCGGCCCGGGGGGAATGCCCAGGGCCCTGGCCCGCTCCACGTCGAAGCGGCCGGCCCGGGGCTTCTGATCCACCCGGTAGGCATAGGCCGGCACCCGGTGGGTGAGTGCCGTGCAGCGCACCGTGATGTCGTCGTCGTCGAGCACCAGGCTGCCGCGGGCGGCGGCCTCCTTCACCCGGTGGGTGCGCAGGGGATAGCCGATGCGGGTCGAGGAGGTGCGCATCACCCCCTCCAGGTAGTCGCGCAGCGGGTCCGGTCCGTAGAGATCGATGCCGGCGCAGCTGCCCGCCAGCCCCAGGCTGGCCAGCAGCCCCGGCAGACCGAAGACGTGGTCGCCGTGCATGTGGGTGACGAAGATCCGGCGCAACTGGGACACCCGCAGGTCGCTGCGCAGGAACTGGTGCTGGGTTCCCTCGCCGCAGTCGAACAGCCACAGCTCGGCCCGCTGCGGCAGCCGCAGGGCGACGGCGGAGACGTTGCGGGCGCGGGTGGGAACGCCGGAGCTGGTTCCCAGGAAGGTGACCTGCACACCCTGGCTGCCTCAGAGCGCATGCTGCCACGCCGCCGGCCGGTGTGCTGGCTGGCGCCATGGCGCCTGCAGGATGACCCGTCCAGAATGAGCCGTTGTCGCTCGCGCACCCTCGTGACCCTCCTCCGTTTCGGATGGCGCGCCGGCCTCTCGCTGGCCCTGCTTCCCGCCGCCGTCGCAGCAGCGGTCCCCACGGAGGCGAGGGCGCCGGCTCCCGTGGTGCGGGTGCTGCTGCGGGAGGCCCCCACCCTGGAGCTCGAGGCCGGCAGTACCGTGCTGCGCCTCGGCGACGCCACGGGGCGCACCCTGGCGGAGCTGGCTCCGGGGGCACGGCTGCAGCTGGTGCGCAGCGGGCCGGCCCTGGAGGCCAGACTGGAGGGTCCGACCGGGCCGCCCCGCCGGGTGGCGCTGCCGTCGGGCCAGGCCTGGATCGATCCCGCCCCGGGACGGGGGACCAGCAGCGAGGCCGTGCTGACCCTGCAGCAGCGCCGCTACCGCGGCCGCCTGCTGGTGCGGGCTGAGGGCGATCGGCTGCAGGCGATCAACCTGATCGATGTCGAGAGTTACCTGCCCAGCGTGGTGGGCAGCGAGATGCCGGCCAGCTGGCCGCTGGCGGCCCTGCGGGCCCAGGCGGTGGCGGCCCGCACCTACGCCCTGCGCCAGCGCCGGCCGGCGGAGCCCTTCGACCTCAAGGCCACCGTGGCCAGCCAGGTCTACAAGGGGGTGGAGGCCGAAACCGACTCCACCCGCGAAGCGGTGCGCAGCACCCGCTCCCAGGTGCTGATGCACGGCTCCGCCCTGATCAACGCGGTCTTCCACAGCAGCAGTGGCGGCCTCACCGAAAACAGCGGCGAGATCTGGCGCCAGCAGTTGCCCTACCTGGTGAGCGTGCCCGATTTCGACCAGGCCAGCCCGGTGCATGTCTGGCAGCTGCGGGTCGAGCCCGACAAGCTGGCCCGGGCCTTCCGAGAGATCGACGGGGCCTTCCGCATCGAGGTGCTCTCCACCACCAGCTCCGGGCGCATCCGCCAGGCCCGGGTGACGGGCCCCAGGGGCTCGCTGCTGCTCTCCGGCGCCGAGCTGCGCCAGCGGCTGGGCCTGCGCAGCACCCTGGCCCGGTTCGACTTCGAGGCGACGCCCCAGGCCGCCCCTTTCCCGCCCCCGCTGCCGTCCCTGGAGGGGGTCTTCACCCCCGAGGGGATCCGCTCCCTCGCCTCCGGCCTGGTGCAGGCCCCCTGGCGGACCCCCCGGCCACCGGCGGCGCCCAGTCTGCTGGTGAGCGGTCGGGGCTACGGCCACGGGGTGGGCATGAGCCAGTGGGGCGCCTACGCCCTGGCCCTGCGCGGCGAGGACTACCGGCAGATCCTCCAGCACTACTACCAGGGGGCCCGGATCCAGCCCTACTCCGCCCTTTGAGGCACCAGTTGAGCCGCCACGCCCCCAGCACCCCGGTCGCAGCCCCGGTCGCCGCCGCCATCGCGCCGATCGTCCTGGCCGATGCGGCGGCGGTGGCCGAACGGGTGGCGGCCCTGCTGCTGGCCGATCGGCTGCGGCCGGACCGGCCCCTGGGCCTGGCCACCGGACGCACCATGGAGCCCGTCTATGCCGCCCTGGCCCGGCGGCTGGGGCGCCTGGAGCCCGCCCTGGCGGCGCAGGTGCGCCAGGACTGGAGCAGCTTCAACCTCGACGAGTACGTGGGGCTGGGGCCCCAGGATCCCGCCTCCTTCGCTGCCACCATGGCCCGCCAGCTGGTGGATCCCCTCGGCCTGGCCCCCGGGAGGGTACGGCTCCCCGATGGGCGGGCCTGCGATCCCGATGGCGAAGCGAAGCGCTATGGCGCCGCCGTGGCGGCCGCCGGCGGCATCGGCCTGCAGCTGCTGGGCCTGGGCCTCAACGGCCATGTGGGCTTCAACGAGCCCCCCGCGGGGGCGGCCGTGGCCTGCCGCTGCGTGGCCCTCAGCGACCCCACCCGCCGCCAGAACGCCGGTGCCTTCGGGGGCGACCCCAGCGCCGTCCCCCGGCGGGCCATCACCCTGGGGATGGCCGAAATCCTCGCGGCCCGCCGGGTGCTGCTGGTGGCGACCGGCGGCGCGAAGGCGGCGATCCTGCGCCGCGCCCTGCGGGAGCCCCCCACCCCGGAGCTGCCCGCCAGCTGGTTGCAGCACCACCCTGCCCTCACGGTGATCGCCGACGCCGAGGCCATGGGCTGAACGGCGGGCGGAGCGGAGGCCGGGGCGGCGGCCTCAGCCAGGCAGGGCCGCCTCCATCAGGGCGTCGTCCGCCTCGAGATTGCTGGTGACGCTGCGCACGTCATCGAGGTCCTCGAGCACATCCAGCATGCGCAGGCAGGCGGCCAGCACCGCGGCGTCCTCAAGACGGCAGGGCAGGGAGGAGATCCAGCGATGCTCCCAGCCGGCCAGCGGCAGCTGCAGGTCCCTGAGGCCGTCCTGGAGGGCTTCGAGGTCGGCATAGGCGCCGAACACGTCGACGCCCTCGGCATCGATCTCGTAGCCCGCTGCCGCCGGGCCACCCCGCTCCTCGAGGACCAGCAGGTCCTCCAGCAGGCGCTCCTCGTCGGCGCCGGGCAGGGCCAGCCGCACCACGGAGCGCTGCTCGAACAGGTAGCTGACGCAGCCGGTCTCACCGAGGTTGCCGCCGTGCTTGCCGAAGGCCAGCCGCAGGTCGGCCGCGGTGCGGTTGCGGTTGTCGGTGAGGGCCTCGATCAGCACGGCCACGCCCCCCGGGCCATAGCCCTCGTAGCGCACCGCCTCGAACAGGTCGGCCCCCCCACCCCCCTGACCGCTGCCCTTGGCCACGGCCCGGTCGATGTTGGCGTTGGGGAGCCCCGCCACCTTGGCCTTCTCAATGGCGGTGCGGAGCTGGAAGTTGCCGGCCGGATCGGCACCGCCACGGGCCGCCACGGTGATCTCCCGCCCCAGACGGGTGAACAAGGCCCCCCGCCGGGCGTCCACCACCGCCTTGGTGCGCTTGATCTGGGCCCATTTGCTGTGGCCGGCCATCGCGATGTCGCAGGGGGTTCAACCGGCGGCGTCGAACACCAGCCGGGGCAGGAGCAGGCCCTTGCCGTCGGCACGGGCAATGCCCGCCAGATTGCCATCCGGGGTGAGCACGGCGACCGCCCCCTCAGGCAACTGCTCCACCGTACGGGGCAGGGACCGGCCGCAGCGCCACGGGGACAGCTGGGCCGGATCAAGGCGCTGACGCGGCAGGTCCACCAGCACGTCGAGGGGATCCAGCAGCGGGGGAAGGGGGCCGCTCGCCAGGCGCTCCATGGAAATGGCCTGGTGCAGGCCGAAACCGAGTGCAGCGGTGCGGCGCAGGCTGGCCAGGGCACCGCCGCAGCCGAGGGCTTCCCCCAGATCCCGCGCCAGGGCGCGCACATAGGTGCCGGCGGAACAGCGCACCTCCAGCTCGAGGCGGCCGCGTTCGGCGTCCCAGCCCAGCAGGTCGAGGCCATGGATCCGCACCGGCCGGGCCGCCAGCGCCAGCTGCTCCCCCGCCCGCACCCGGGCGTAGGCCCGCTGGCCATCCACATGCACGGCGGAGACCTGGGGAGGAACCTGGAGGATCTCGCCCCGGAACCGGGCCAGGGCCCGCTCCAGGGCCTCGGGGCCGAGGGGCGGAACGGCCTGCCGCTCCAGCACCTCCCCCTCGAGGTCGTCGGTGCCGGTGCGCACCCCCAGCTGGACGGTGCCGCGGTAGGTCTTGTCGCCGGGCAGGTAGGGCAGCAACCGGGTGGCCGGGCCGAGGGCGATCGGCAGCACGCCGGTGACCGCCGGATCAAGGGTGCCGCCATGGCCCACCCGCCGCAGACCGTAGGCCCGCCGCACTCTGGCGACGCCGTCGTGGGAGGTCAGGCCGGCGGGCTTGTCGAGCACCAGGAAACCGCAGCCGTGGCGCGACGGGGGGGAAGGCGGCAGCCTGGAGGGACCTTCTCCCATGCTCAGGCGCCGATGACGCTGCAGGACCGGCGCGAGGTCACCTTTCTGGTGCTGGCCGGCATCTTCCTGGGGACCATGGGCATGCTCAACATCCTGGGGCTGACCCGGTTCCTCCACCTGGGCAGCATCGGGTCGTTCCCGATCATCGTGGCGGTCGGGGCCCTGCCGTACCCCGTCACCTTCCTCTGCACCGACCTGATCAGCGAGATCTGGGGCGAACGGCGCGCCTCCCAGGTGGTGTGGGTGGGTCTGATGCTCAACGGCTGGATCGTCCTGGTGCTGTGGCTCGGTGGCATCCTGCCGGGCCTGGACGGATTCGGTGGGGTGGTGGGCCTGCCGGCCGACACCCACGCCGACGGGGTGCCGGTGTTCTTCGAGGTGCGCCGGCTGGCCTTCGGCGCCGTGGGGGCCTCGATGGCCGCCTACATGGCCGCCCAGTTCACGGACGTGCGCCTGTTCCATTTCTGGAAGCGCTTCAGCAACGGCAAGGCCCTGTGGCTGCGCAACAACGGCTCCACCCTGATCAGCCAGGTCGTGGACACGTCAGCGGTGGTGCTGATCAGCCACTACGCCGCCCACGTGTTGCCGATTCGGCCGGACGAACCCGTACTCCCCCAGCTGGGGGTGTTCATCGCCAGCGGCTACGTGTTCAAGCTGGTGGCGGCCCTGGCCGACACCCTGCCCTTCTACCTGCTGGTGGGCTGGCTCAGGCGCTATCTGGAGGTGCCGGGGGACGGTGCCGAACTGGCGGACGCCCCCCCGCCCGTGGCCTAGGCGCCGACGGCGATGTTGATGCGCTTGCGGTTGCGCAGGCCACGCTTGATGGATTCGAAGCTGACGACGCCATCCACCAAGGCGAACAGGGTGTCGTCGGAACCGCGGCCCACATTGACGCCGGGGATCACGGAGGTGCCGCGCTGGCGGATCAGGATCGAGCCGGCGCTGACGGTCTCACCGCCGTAACGCTTGACGCCGAGGCGCTTGGAGTTGGAGTCGCGGCCGTTGCGGGTCGAACCTGTGCCTTTCTTGTGGGCCATGGGAAAGCGGAGAAGGGAGAACGGGGGGAACTGGAAGAGGGGCCGGGGGCCCGATCAGGCGATCGCCTTGCCGCCCACCTTGATCGACTGGACCATCACCCGGGTGAGCTCCTGGCGGTGGCCGTTCTTGCGGCGGGTCTTCTTCTTGGGACGCATCTTGTAGACGATGATCTTCTGGCCGCGGCGATGGGCCATCACCTTGAGCTCCACCGTGGCGCCTTCCACGTAGGGCTGGCCCAGGGTGGTGCCGGAGGCATCCTTCACCAGGAGCACGTTCTCCAGGGTCACGGTGCTGTCGACCTCGGCGTTGAGGCGGTCGAGATCGACGTAGCGGTCGGGCTGGAGCCAGAACTGCTGGCCGGAGGCCTCGACGATGGCGTAGGCGCCGGTGGCGTCGCCCTGGGCACCGGTGGCGGGTGCGCTCAGGGGCTCCTTCTCGGGGGCTTCCTTCTGGGGGGCTTGGGTCATCGCTCAGGGGGCGTGGCCAGGCTGGCGGCAGGAAGCCACCATTGGGCCTGGACGCACGGAATCGAAAGACAGAACTAAGATCCTCCCGTCCGGGCCTCCCTTCCGTCAAGAATCAGCCCGGTCAGGGGAGCTCCCCGCCGCAGCGGTCGATGCCCCAACCGGTTCTCAACATCCTTTCCCTCATCCAGACCCCGGCCCTGGCCGAGGCCTGCGGCCAGTGGCTCAGGGGTGGGCGCTACCAGCTGGTGCCCGTCGATCCCGCCGCCGGCCTGCTCGAGCAGCTGGAGCAGCGCCGCGAGGACTTCGACGGGATCCTGCTGGAGGAGGGCGCCGTCGACGGGACCTTCTTCGGCAGCCTCCACGACCAGGGCCTGGAGCTGCCGGCCGTGCTGATCGGCCCGGTGGACGGCGAGGTGAAGTTCCACGAGGCCGAGGTTCGCCTCCCCCCGGACCAGCTGGAGCAGCTGAGCTACAGCCTGGATGCGGCCGTCTCCCGTTTCCTGCGCAGCAACACCCTGCCGGCCGGCAGCGAGGCCAGGGCGGCCACCCCCGACGGCTGGAAACTGCCGAACCGGCTCAACGGACGGCTCGGTTACCTGGGCGTCTACTACAAGCGGGATCCCTCCCGCTTCCTGCGCAACCTGGAGGCCGAGGAACGCAACGAGCTGCTGGACTCCCTGCGGCGCACCTACCGGGACCTGCTGATCAGCTATTTCAAGAACCCCGCCGCGGCCAACCAGGCGATCGAAAGCTTCGTGAACACGGCCTTCTTCGCCGATCTGCCGATCACCAAGATGGTCGAGATCCACGTGAATCTGATCGAGGAGTTTCGAAAAATGCTGATGCTCAAAGGACAGAAGAACGATTTTCTCCAGGACTACCGACTCGCCCTCCTCGATGTCATGGCTCATCTCTGCGAAATGTATCGACGCTCCATCCCACCCGACCTGCCCATCGTACCCGCCGCCGCGGCCGAATCCTCCAGCCCCTCCGCCTGAGTCCCAGCCATGACCTTCCGCAAGACCTACATCCTCAAGCTCTACGTGGCGGGCAACACCCCCAACTCGATGCGGGCCCTGAAGACGCTGCGCGACATCCTCGAGTCCGAGTTCCGCGGCGTCTACGCCCTGAAGGTGATCGATGTGCTCAAGAATCCCCAGCTGGCCGAGGAGGACAAGATCCTGGCCACCCCCACCCTGGCGAAGATCCTGCCCCCGCCGGTGCGCCGGATCATCGGCGATCTCTCCGACCGCGACCGGGTGCTGATCGGCCTGGATCTCCTCTACGAAGAGCTCACCGAGGATTTCAAGCTCGACGTCGATGATCTGGACGCCGGCGGTGTGCCCTCAGCACCGGAAACCTCCTGAGCCCTGATCGAGGCCTGCCGACGCCATCCGGGCCGGGCCATCCCAGCGTCAATCCCATTTCCCTTCCGACCCCTCGCTCTTCCATCTCTTCGATGCCGGATCCCAACGACCACGACGCCGCTGCCAATCGAATGCAGATGCAGAAACTCCCCACGGGGATCGAAGGTTTCGATGACATCTGCCATGGCGGGCTGCCGATCGGCCGATCGACCCTGATCAGCGGAACATCAGGAACGGGCAAGACGGTCTTTTCCCTGAACTTTCTCTGCAACGGCATCCGGCAGTTCAACGAACACGGCATTTTCGTCACCTTCGAGGAGTCGCCCCTCGACATCCTGCGCAACGCCTCCAGCTTCGGCTGGAACCTGCAGGAAATGGTCGAACAGAACAAGCTGTTCGTCCTCGATGCCTCCCCGGATCCCGATGGTCAGGAGGTGTCCGGCAGCTTCGACCTTTCCGGCCTGATCGAGCGGATCCACTACGCGATCCGCAAATACAAGGCCCGGCGGGTGGCCATCGACTCCATCACCGCCGTCTTCCAGCAGTACGACGCCATCTCCGTGGTGCGGCGGGAGATCTTCCGGCTGATCGCCCGGCTCAAGGAGATCGGCGTCACCACGGTGATGACCACCGAACGGGTCGACGAGTACGGGGCCATCGCCCGCTACGGCGTCGAGGAGTTCGTTTCCGACAACGTGGTGATCCTGCGCAACGTGCTGGAGGGGGAACGGCGGCGCCGCACGGTGGAGGTGCTCAAGCTGCGCGGCACCACCCACATGAAGGGGGAATTTCCCTTCACCATGGGCAGCCACGGCATCAGCGTCTTCCCGCTGGGGGCGATGCGCCTCACCCAGCGTTCCTCCAACGTCCGCCTCAGCTCCGGCGTGCCCCGGCTTGATGAGATGTGCGGGGGCGGTTTCTTCAAGGACTCCATCATCCTGGCGACCGGCGCCACCGGCACCGGCAAGACCCTTCTGGTCAGCAAGTTCGTGGAGGATGCCTGCCGCAGCAAGGAGCGGGCGATCCTGTTCGCCTACGAGGAATCCCGCTCCCAGCTGCTGCGCAACGCCACCAGCTGGGGCATCGATTTCGAGCAGATGGAGCAGGACGGCCTGCTCAAGATCATCTGCGCCTATCCGGAATCCACCGGCCTCGAGGATCACCTGCAGATCATCAAGACGGAGATCAGCCAGTTCAAGCCGTCGCGGATGGCGATCGATTCCCTCTCCGCCCTGGCTCGGGGTGTCAGCCACAACGCCTTCCGGCAGTTTGTCATCGGGGTTACGGGCTATGCCAAACAGGAGGAGATCGCTGGCTTCTTCACCAACACCTCCGAGGAGTTCATGGGGAGCCATTCGATCACCGACTCCCACATCTCCACCATCACCGACACCATTCTGCTGCTGCAGTATGTGGAGATCCGCGGTGAAATGGCCAGGGCCCTGAACGTGTTCAAGATGCGCGGCTCCTGGCACGACAAGGGCATCCGGGAATTCGTGATCACCGGCAACGGGCCGGAGATCAAGGATTCCTTCGCCAACTTCGAGCGCATCATCAGCGGCGTGCCCCACCGCATCACCACCGACGAACGGGCCGACCTGGGCCGGATCATGCGCAGCGTGGACGCGGAGAGCTGAAGCCGATCGGGGGCACCAGGGGCACCCGCGTGGACAAGGCCATCCCTGACTAGGCGGGGATTCTTCGCTCCGCTTCGATCTCGGCCAGGGAGGCGGACCGCTCCGCCTGGACCCGCAGTTCATCACCGTCGGCCTCCTCGAGGGGCAGATCGAACCAGAAGGTGGTGCCCACGCCGGGCTCGCTGGCCATCCGGGCCTGGCTGCCGTGCTTCTCGAGGATGCCGCGCACGATCGAGAGTCCCAGTCCGGTGCCCGCCTCCGTGTGCACGGCGTTCTCGACCCGGAAGAAGCGCTCGAAGATCCGCGCCTGGTCAGCCTCGGAGATGCCGCAGCCGGTGTCAGCGATCTCGACCCGCAGCCGCGGCAGGCGCGAGGTGAGCGTGCAGGAGGGATGGTCTTCCGGTCCGCCGGCGGGATCCAGCGGGCAGTGGTCGGGCCAGGGGTAGGCGCGCAGCAGCAGCTGGCCGCCGCTGCGGGTGAACTTGAGGGCGTTGCCCACCAGGTTGTCGAACACCTGCAGCAGCAGATCCCAGTTGCCCCGCACCCGGGGCAGGTGCTGGTCCCCGGCGAACAGCAGCATCACCCCCTTCTCCTCGGCGTTGAGCCGGTAGGTGCGCAGGGTCTGCTCGATCGCCGGGGCCAGGTCCATGGGCTCCAGCTGCCAGACCCGGTCGGACTCCAGCCGTGACAGGTCGAGCACGTCGGTGACCAGGCGCGAGAGCCGGTCGGTCTCGGCGTTGGCGATGCTCAGGAACTCCTTCTGCTCCTCGGCGCTGAGCAGGTCGCCCATGTCATGGAGCGTCTCCACGTAGCTCTTGATGTTGCACAGGGGCGTGCGCAGCTCGTGGGACACGTTGCTGATGAAGCGGCTCTGGGCGGCGTTCAGCTCCACCTCCCGGGTCAGGTCCTGGATCGTCATGGCGATGCCCTTGAGGCTCTCGCCGCTGGCATCCCGCACCGACTGGAGCACGATGCGCAGGGTGCGGGGGGGATCCCCGAAGCTGCAGCGCACCTCGGTGGTGTCCCGCTCGCTGATGATCAGGCTTTCCAGCGGATCGTGCAGTTCCATCGCCAGCCGGTCCGGCAGTTCGGCGGCCAGCTCGCTGCCCTCCAGGTTGCGGCCCTCCCAGCGGAACAGACGGCGGGCGGTGGGATTGGCCAGCACGATCCGCCCTTCGGCATCGAGCAGCACCGCGCCGTCCGCCATGGTGGCGATCAGCGACTGCTGCTTCACCTGGGCGGCGGTGAGTTCCTCGATGTTGGCGGCCTTGTAGACCTCCAGCTGGGAGGCCATGGTGTTGAAGCCGTTGAGCAGTTCCCCCAGCTCCCCACCCACCGGCAGGGCGATGCGGGTCTCGAAATTGCCCCCGGCGATCGATCGCACCCCCCGCAGCAGCTCCTTCACCGGCTGGGTGATCGTGAGGGCGTTGAACACCGAGCCAAGGATCACCAGCACCCAGATCGAGATGAACACCGCCACCGTCACCTCCCGGGTGAGGGCGGCGCTGGCCAGGAGCGTCTCGTTGGGGTTGATGCCCATGGCCACCACCCCCAGGTAGCGGCCGTCGCTCACCATCGGCACGAACACGTCGGTGACCTGGCCGTCCGGGGTGAGGTGCTGGCGGATCAGGGGATTGTCGGGGCGGCGCTGGATGTCGGCCGGCAGCTCAAGGCGCCGGCTGAGCACGCGTTCGCCCATGCCGGTGCTGCCGCCCATCGGGATGCCGAGGTAGATCACCCCGTCGGAATCGGCGAAGAAGATGTAGCGGAGGCTGCGGCTGGACTGCCAGAACCGTTCAGCCACCGAGGCCAGTTCCCGGTCGTTGCCCTCCGCCACCAGGGGGGTGACGTTGGCGGAGAGCAGCAGGCCGAGATCCCGGGCGAAGCGGGTGTCGCTCATGCGGGCGTCGCGCTGGATGCCGTTGAGGGCCAGGAAGGTGATGCCCGTCATCAGCAGGCTCACCACGAGGGTGGCGACCGCCAGCAGCTTGGTCTGGAGGCTGAACTCGGCCCACCAGCGCTGCAGGCGCGCCCGCCAGAGGCTGAAGGAACCGGCGGCCTCGCCGCCGCCCAGGGTGGGGCCGGAAGCGGAGCGGGTCATGGCAGGGCCGGGCGTCCCGTCCGCACCTGGTGGCCGATGTCGCGGCGGTAGACCATGCCCTCGAAACCCACCCGTTCCAGGCCGTCATAGGCCCGCTCGAAGGCCGTGTCGAAGTCGTCGGCCTGGGCCACCACCGCCAGCACCCGGCCGCCCGCGGTGACCACCGGGCCCGCCTCGGTGCGGCGGCTGCCGGCATGGAACAGCTGCCGATCGGGGGCGTCTCCCAGCTCCCCGTGGATCGGATCACCGCGACGCACCTCGCCGGGATAGCCCTCGGCGGCCGCGATCACGCAGGCGCTGCAGCGCGGTTCAATCGTCAGGGGCGGCGCCTCCTCCAGGCGGCCGGTGGCGCAGGCCAGCAGCACCCGGGCCAGTTCCGGGCCGAGCAGGGGCATCAGGGTCTCGCACTCCGGATCCCCGAAGCGGCAATTGAACTCGATCACCCGCAGGCCGGCTTCGGTGAGCATCAGGCCGGCGAAGATCACGCCGCGGTAGTCGATGCCCCGGGCCCGCAGGGCGGCCAGGATCGGCTCCAGCACCAGCTGGCGCACCTGCTCCAGCCCCGCCGCATCCAGCAGCCGGGCGGGGGCGTAGGCCCCCATGCCGCCGGTGTTCGGCCCCGTGTCCCCCTCGCCGATGCGCTTGTGGTCCTGGGCCGGGGGCAGCAGCACCATGGAGCGGCCGTCGGTGAGGGCGAACACCGACACCTCCGGGCCGTGCAGACGCTCCTCCAGCACCAGGGAGGGGGCGGCGGCGGCTTCACCGGGGGCGGCGCTCTGGAAGCGGCCCGCGAACACCTCCTCAATGGCGTCGCGGCACTGCTCGAGGCTGTCGGCCACCGTCACGCCTTTGCCGGCGGCCAGGCCATCGGCCTTCACCACCAGGGGTCGGCCGTGCCGCTCCAGGGCCTCCAGGGCCTCCTGCCGAGACGTCGCCGCCCAGTACCCCGCCGTGGGCACGCCCGCTTCCTGCATCAGGTCCTTGGCCCAGCGCTTGCTGGCCTCCAGCAGGGCCCCGTCGGCCCCGGGACCGAAGACCGCCAACCCCTCCGCCCGCAGCCGGTCCGCCAGGCCCGCCGCCAGGGGCGCTTCCGGTCCCACCACCACCAGGTCGATGGCGTGCTCATGGCAAGCCGCCGCCAGGGCGCCATGGTCGGTCTCGGCGATGGCCAGCTGGCCGCAGCCCGCCAGGGCGGTGGTGCCGCCGTTGCCGGGGGCCACCAGCACCTGCTCCACCCCCGGGCAGCGCGCCAGGGCCCAGCCCAGGGCGTTCTCGCGGCCACCGCCGCCCACCACCAGGATCCGGGCCGGCACCGGGGACGGGGGGGAAGCGTCGGAAGCGGTCAACGGGGCCATGGGGCGGAGGGGAAGCGGAACGGGGGTGGATCGGGGAGGAGAGCTCCCCTAGGTTGTGCGCCGGCACGGTTGCTGCACCGGTCGCCCTCACCAGCCTTGCTGCCACTCCCCTTTGCCATTCTCCCCGACCGCCGCCTCGACCGCCGTGCCGCCCAGCGGATCCGGCCCGACCCCCGGCACGCCGGCGCCCCGGCGGAGCCGCCGCTGGTCCGTTCTGGGCATCCTCGGTGCCCTGGCTTTGCTGGGGGCGCTCCCGGGGATCCGCCCGGCGGCCGCGGCGGCGGCGGCCCCCGGGCCGGAGGCGGCGGCGCCCGCCGCTGAGGCCAGCCCCAGTGGGCCGGCGGAGGCCACGGTCGAGGCCGAGGAGCGGCCGGCGCTCCTCACCGACGCGGAGTTCTCCGACCTGCTCCGCGATGGGGATCTTGAGCAGCTGGACGCGGCCTGCCGGCAGAGCGCCGAGGCCGATCAGCTCGAGCGCCTCCGGCAGCTGCAGCAGCGGCTGCTGACGCTGCATCCGGCCCCCCAGCCCCTGGAGGTGGTGCTGGCCAATGCCGACGTGCTGCTCAGCTGCCGGGCACCCAGCGAGGCCATGGACGTGCTCAACCGCTACGGCCCGGCCGCCGGAGCGGAGCGGGTCCAGTGGCTGCAGTTGCAGTGGCGGGCCGCCGCCGCCGGGCTGGACCACCGACGGGCGGCCCTGGCGCTGGAGCGGCTGCGAAAAGAGAGCGGCACGTCCCTCGACGACATCGCCCTGCCGCTGCAGCGCCGGGAGGATGGCACCGTGATCAGCCGTCCGGCCCTGGAGCTGCTGGCCCTGCACCTGGAATCGAGGGGCTTCCCCCGGGTCGGCGGCGAACTGCTGGTCCGGGCCCGCCAGGGCGGCCTGGGCGGGGCCCTGCGGCTGCAGCAGGCGGTGGGGATGCTGGCGGAACTGCCGGCATCCCAGCGGGAGGCCCTGCTGGAGGCAGCCCTGGAGCAGGCGGCGGCAGCGAAGGCCTGGGGACTGGTGGCCGAGCTGCTGGACACCCAGGCCGCCCTGCCGTCGGAGCGGGCCTTGGCCCGCCGCCTGCGGCTCAGCGGGCGCATCGACGACGCCTACGGCGAATGGCGCTGGCGGCGCGAGGATCCCGCCGCGGAGCCGCGCACCCGCCAGCTGGAGATCCGGCTGCGCTCCCCCCGGGATCCGGGCGGCCACGCCGCCGACCTTCCGGTGCCGGCCCCGACCCCGACTCCGACTCCGGCCGCGACCCCTTCCCCTGCCCCATGAGCCTCTCCCCTTCCACCGGCCCCCTCCTCTACGAAGGCAAGGCGAAGCGGGTGTACGCCACCGACCAGGCCGACCTGGTGGCCGTCGAGTACAAGGACGACGCCACGGCCTTCAATGCCCTCAAGAAGGCCCAGCTCCTGGGCAAGGGGGCCCTGAACTGCCGCATCTCCGCCCTGCTGTTCGAACATCTGGAACGGCTGGGGGTGCCCACCCACTACCTGGGCCTGCAGGGGGACCACTGGATGATGGTGCGGCCGGTGCGGGTGGTGCCGGTGGAGGTGGTTGTGCGGAACGTGGCCGCCGGTTCCCTCTGCCGCCAGATGCCGATCCCGGCGGGCACCCCCCTGGATCCGCCCCTGCTCGACCTCTACTACAAGGACGACGCCCTGGGTGACCCCCTGCTGAGCGAAGCGCGGCTGGAGCGCCTGCAGCTGCTCACGCCCGACCAGCTGGAGGCGATCCGGGACCTGGCCTTCCGGGTCAACGACGCCCTGCGCGATCTTTTCGCCCGGGTGGAGCTCGAACTGGTGGATTTCAAGATCGAACTGGGATTCACCGCCGACGGCGGACTGGTGGTGGCGGACGAGATCAGCCCCGACACCTGCCGCCTCTGGAACCGGGCCGTGAGCGATGCCCAGGAGCGGATCCTGGACAAAGACCGATTCCGACAGGACCTGGGCGGCGTTGTCGAGGCCTACGGGGAGGTCCTCAAACGGGTCCAAGGGGTCTGTCCCGAACCGCGGGTCTACGGGTAAGGTCAGCGGAATTTGCGGCCTGGCCGCTCTGCAGACGACATCCATGATTGGCGTTCGCCTCGGCAGGCCCCACATCCTTCGAAGCGTCACGCCCCGGGCGGCGACCGCCTCCCTGCCCCTGCTGGTGGCCCTGCTGCTGGCCGGCGGCCAGACCCGGGCCGCCGAAAGTCCCCCCGGCAAGGGCCAGTCCCCCGCGAGCGCCGTCGGCCAGGCCCCCGCAGGCTCGCTGGCCCAGGCCGGCGCCGATCCCTTCGCCGGCCCGGCGGACGCCACCCCCCCGGCCGGGGCGACCCCGGTGACGCCCGCCCCCGGAGCCACCCCCACCAGCCCGGCCCCCGCGGCCACTCCGGCACCGGCCGCCACCCCCGGCGCGACGCCCAGCCCCCCCGCCGCCCGCGACGACCGGCCGGGCAAGCCCTCCCTGGGCCCTGCGCCCACCCCTTCGGCCTCCACCGAACCCCGGGTGCTGATCAGCGAGGTGGTGATCGAAGGCCTGGCCGACCACCCCGAGCGTGAGCGGCTCGAGCTGGCGGCCTATGCCGCCATGGCGGTGACCCCCGGCAACGCCATCACCCGCAGCGAGCTGGAAACGGACCTGCAGGCCATCTACGCCACGGGCTGGTTCTCCGACGTACGGATCCAGCCCCAGGACGGCCCCCTGGGGGTGCGGCTGGTGGTCTCGGTGGTGCCCAACCCGGTGCTCACCAAGGTGAGCCTGGATCCGGCGGACGCCAAGGTGCCGGAGACCGTGGTGCAGGACACCTTCGCCGGCGATTACGGCAAGACCCTCAACCTGGTGACCCTGCAGGGCCGCATGCAGGAGCTGCAGAAGTGGTACGCCGATCAGGGCTTCTCCCTGGCCCGCGTCACCGGCCCCTCCCGGATCGGCCCCGACGGCGACGTGCAGCTCCTGGTGCGCCAGGGGACGGTGAAGGGCGTGGAGGTCCAGTTCCTCAACAAGGAGGGATCGGCCACCAACGACAAGGGCCAGCCGATCAAGGGCAAGACGAAGGAGTGGGTGATCACCCGGGAGATCTCCATCAAGACCGGCGAGATCTTCAACCGCCGCAACCTGGAGGACGACCTCAAGCGCCTGTACGGCACCGGCCTGTTCAGCGACGTCAAGGTGACCCTGCGCCCCGAACCGGAGGATCCCGGCTCGGTGGTGATCGTGCTGGGGGTCGTCGAGCAGTCCACCGGCTCCCTCTCGGGGGGTCTGGGCTACAGCCAGAGCCAGGGGGTCTTCGGCCAGATCCAGGTGCAGGACAGCAACCTGTTCGGCCGGGCCTGGGACCTCTCCACCAGCTTCACCTACGGCCAGTTCGGCGGCCTCGCCGACATCTCCTTCAGCGACCCCTGGATCAAGGGCGACAAGTACCGGACCGCCTTCCGCTTCAAGGCCTTCGTCAGCCGGGACGCCCCCCAGGTGTTCCAGAGCCAGAACAACGGCAACATCTTCACCGTCGCTGACTTCTACCAGGCCCCGGGCACCCAGGTCGCCTACAACATCTTCTCGCCGTTCAACCCCCTCCTCGACGTCTTCCCTTCGGTGACGGCGGCGCGCATCGCCGCCGAGACCAGCGGCCAGAACCTCAGCTGGTTCCAGTTCGACGGCAACAGCGTGCTGATCCAGCGCGTCGGGGCCAACGTCCAGTTCGTACGTCCCCTCAACGGCGGCAACCCCTTCAAGCGGGCTCCCTGGACGGTGCTGCTGGGGCTCACGGGCCAGGTGGCCACGCCGATGGACTTCTCGGGCACCTCCCGCCGCTTCGGTCTGGCCACCCCGAACGAGTCCACCGCGCTGTTCACCGCTCCTACCAGCTCGATCATCTGCCTGGCCTACAACTGCGCCGCCCGCAACCAGCTGGTGGGCCTGCGGCTGGCGGCGACGATGAGCACCCTCAACGATCCCCGCAACCCCACCCAGGGCAACTTCCTCAGCATCGGCACCGAGCAGTTCATCTCGGTGGGGCCCGATTCCCCCACCTTCAACCGGATCCGGGGCAGCTTCACCCACTACATCCCGGTGCGCTGGCTGAAGTTCTACAAGGGCTGCCGGCCGAAGGCCGGCGAGACGGAGGACTGCAAACAGGCCCTGGCCTTCCAGGTGTCCGCCGGCACGGTGATCGGCGACCTGCCGCCCTACGAGGCCTTCTGCCTGGGCGGCGGCAACTCGGTGCGGGGCTACTTCGACTGCGATCTCGGGGTCGGCCGGAGCTTCGGCGAGGCCACGATCGAATACCGCTTCCCCCTGTTCAGCATCGTCAGCGGCGAGCTGTTCATCGACGGCGGCACCACCTTCGGCAGCCAGACGAAGGTGCCGGGCAACCTCGGCGGCCTGCTCAACAAACCCGGTTCCGGCTTCTCGATCGGCACCGGCCTGATCGTCACCACCCCCGTCGGCCCGCTGCGCCTGGAGGTGGCCAGCCAGGACTTCACCGGCGAGTGGCGCTTCAACCTCGGCGTGGGCTGGAAGTTCTAGTGACCACCTGGCCCAGCGACTATCGCCAGGCCTGGACCCTTCGCTCCTGCGTGGAGCGCTCCGGGGTCGGGCTGCACAGCGGCGCCGTCTCCCGGGTCCGTCTCGGCCCCTCGGAGCGGCCCGGCTACTGGCTGGGCTGGCTGGATGCCCCGGAACGCCCCCTGCAGCGTCTCGGCCCCACCCAGGTCAGCGACACCCGCCTCTGCACCTGCCTACAGGTGGGCGATCGCCGCCTGGCGACGGTGGAACATCTGCTGGCGGCCCTGGCCGGCACCGGGGTGAGCCAGGCGGAACTGTGGGTGGAAGGGGAGGAAATCCCCCTGCTCGATGGCTCCGGCCTGCCCTGGGTGGAAGCGATCGCCGAGGCGGGCCTCAGCGACCGGGGCGAGCGGGTCGAGCCCCCGCTGCCCCCGTTGCCCCTCACCCTCGGCCAGGGGCTGGGGTTCGTGGCGGCCCTGCCCAACGACCGGCTGCGCCTGGCGGCGGCGATCGAGTTTCCCCAGGCGGCCATCGGCCGCCAGCTCTATGCCCTCGATCTCACCCCCGAGAGCTTTGTCTCCGAGATCGCACCGGCCCGCACCTTCGGCTTCCGGGAGCAGGTGGAGCAGCTGCTGGCCGCGGGCCTGATCCGCGGCGGCGCCCTCGACAATGCCCTGGTCTGTGACGGGGACGACTGGGTGAATCCACCGCTGCGCTTCGCCGACGAACCGGTGCGCCATAAGCTGCTGGACCTGCTGGGAGATCTGGCGCTGGTGGGCCTGCCGAGGGCCCACGTCTTTGCCTACCGCGGTTCCCATGGCCTGCACACCGCCATGGCCGCGGCCCTTGCGGCCCAGGCGCCCCGCCTGCCCGTACCCGTACCGACCCATTGAATCCTTGACCGTTCTTCCCTCCGCCGCTCCCGAGACCGCCACGGCCGCATCCCCCGCCACGCCCGCTGGCCCCGCAGCGGACACGGCCCGGGCCGTGGTGCTCAGCAGCGAACAGATCCTCAACCTGCTCCCCCATCGCTATCCCTTCGCCCTGGTGGATCGGGTCATCGAGTACGTCCCCGGCCAGCGGGCGGTGGCCCTCAAGAACGTCACCTTCAACGAACCGCAGTTCCAGGGCCATTTCCCCGGACGGCCGCTGATGCCGGGTGTGCTGATCGTCGAGGCCATGGCCCAGGTGGGCGGCCTGATCGTCACCCAGATGCCGGATCTGCCCAAGGGGCTGTTCGTCTTCGCCGGCATCGACGGGGTCCGCTTCCGGCGGCCCGTCGTGCCCGGCGACCAGCTGCTGATCACCTGCGAACTGCTCAGCCTCAAGCGCAAGCGCTTCGGCAAGGTGCAGGCCACCGCCACGGTCGATGGCGAGCGGGTCTGCTCCGGCGAGCTGATGTTCTCGCTCGTGGACTGACGCGATGTCGAGTGCAGCCATGACGACATCGGTGCATCCCACCGCCCTGGTCGATCCGAGGGCCCGGCTGGCCTCCGGTGTGGAGATCGGTCCCTATGCGGTGATCGGTCCGGAGGTGGAGATCGGCGAGGGCAGCCGCATCGGTCCCCATGTGGTGATCGACGGGCGGGTGCGGATGGGGAAGGGCAACCGGATCTTCCCTGGGGCCTGCATCGGCCTCGAGCCCCAGGACCTCAAGTACGGCGGCGCCCCCACCGAAGTGGTGATGGGCGATGAGAACACGATCCGGGAGTGCGTGACCATCAACCGCGCCACCGCCGAGGGCGAACGGACCGTGCTGGGCAACGGCAACCTGCTGATGGCCTACAGCCACATCGGCCACAACTGCCAGCTGTCCGACCGCATCGTCATCGCCAACGGGGTGGCGGTGGCGGGCCACGTGGTGATCGGCGAGCGGGCCGTGATCGGCGGCGTGCTCGGCATCCACCAGTTCGTCCACATCGGCAGCCTGGCGATGGTGGGCGGCATGAGCCGCATCGACCGGGACGTGCCCCCGTTCATGACGGTGGAGGGCCACCCCGGCCGCATCCGGGGACTGAACCGCGTCGGGCTGCGCCGCAGCGGCATGGCCCAGCTCGACGACGGCGCCCAGTTCCGCCAGCTCCAGGATCTCTGGACCCTCATCTACCGCAGCGACCTGGTGCTGGCCGCCGCCCTGCGCCAGGCCCGGGAGCGGCCCCTGCTGGCCGCGGCCGACGAGCTCTGCGCCTTTCTGGAGGCCTCGGTGGGGCCGGGCCGGCGCGGACCGCTGCCGGCCCAGCGCTGATGGTGCGACTGCTGGTCAGCACCGGGGAGGTTTCCGGTGATCTGCAGGGATCCCTGCTGGTGAAGGCCCTGCACGAGGAGGCGGCCCGCCGGTCACTGCCCCTCGATGTGGTGGCCCTCGGCGGCAGCCGCATGGAGCGGGCCGGCGCCCGGCTCCTGGCGGACACCACCAAACTCGGGGCCATCGGCCTGTGGGAACCGATCCCGCTGGTCATTCCCACCCTCAAGCTGCAGGCCAGGGTGCGCCGCTGGCTGAAGCAGCACCCCCCCGACGCCGTGGTGCTGATCGACTACATGGGGGCGAACGTGAACCTGGGCCTGCGCCTGCGCCGGCTCTATCCCCAGGTGCCGATCACCTATTACATCGCCCCCCAGGAGTGGGCCTTCCGCCTCGGCGACGGTGGCACCACCCGGTTGATCGGCTTCACCGACCGCATCCTGGCGATCTTCCCGGAGGAGGCCAGCTTCTACGCCGCACGCGGCGCCCAGGTCACCTGGGTGGGCCATCCCCTGATCGACACCCTGCAGCAGCGCCCCTCCCGGCAGGACGCCCGCCAGCGGCTGGGCCTGCCCCAGGAGGCGCCGGTGCTGCTGATGCTGCCCGCCTCGCGGCGGCAGGAGCTGCGCTATGTGCTGCCTCCGATGGCCGAGGCGGTGGCCAAGCTGCAGCGGCAGCGGCCCGATCTGCAGGTGCTGCTGCCGGCGGGCCTGCCTGGGTTTGAGGCGGTCCTGGCAGAGACCATGCGGGCGGCGGGAGCCACGGCGGTGCGGGTGATCCCGGCCGGTGAGGCCGATGCCCTGCGGCCCCTTCTCTGTGCCGCCGCCGATGCCGCCCTGACCAAATCCGGCACCGCCAACCTGGAGCTGGCCCTGCGGGGGGTGCCCCAGGTGACCGGCTACAGGGTGAGCCGGCCGACGGCGTTCCTGGCGAAGCATGTGATCCACTTCAACGTGGCCCACATTTCCCCGGTGAACCTGGTGCTCGGCGAACGGCTCGTGCCGGAACTGCTCCAGGACGACTTCACCCCGGAGGCCATCCTGGCGGCCCTGCTGCCCCTGTTCGATCCCGCCTCCGGAGCGCGGGAGCGGGTGCTGGAGGGCTACGTTCGACTGAGGGAGAAGCTCGGAGAGCCGGGCGTCACCCAACGGGCCGCGACGGCGATCCTGGAACCCTTCGTGGGACACACCCCATGCGACTGATCGCGCTGCTGCTTGGTCTGCTGCTGGCCCTCGGCGGGCCGGTGGCCCCGGCCCTGGCGGCCACCGAGGAGGCCGTGCTGGCCGGCGGCTGCTTCTGGTGCCTGGAGCACGATCTGGAGGTGCTCCCCGGGGTTCTCGACGTGGAGAGCGGCTACAGCGGCGGCAAGGGGGCCAACCCCACCTACCGGCAGGTCTCGGCCGGGGGAAGCGGCCATCAGGAGGTCGTGCGGGTGCGCTTCGACAACACCGAAATCCGCTACGACACCCTGCTGCGGGCCTACTGGCGCAACATCGACCCCCTCGACGGCGGCGGCCAGTTCTGCGACCGCGGCGATTCCTACCGGCCCGTGATCTTCACCACCAGCGCCAACCAGGCCGTGGAGGCCCGCAACAGCCTGGTGGCGGCCGCCCGGGAGCTGGGCAAGCCGGCGGCGGCCATCAAGGTGACGATCCGGCCCCTGGCGAAGTTCTGGCCGGCGGAGGGCTACCACCAGAACTACGCCAAACGCAATGGTGTCCGGTACAACTACTACCGCTGGTCCTGCGGACGCGACCGGCGCCTGGACACGGTCTGGGGCCGGCGGGCCCGCACCAGCCAGCGCTGGCAGGGCGGCTGAGCCCATCACCGGAGCCCGTCCGACGGGCCCCTGGCAGGTCCTACATCGGCGGTGATGCCGATCAGCCTCAGGGGAAACCGAACGGCCCTTCCCCCCTGTCGCGACCGCGAAAATGCCTTAGCGTTTGCTTCATCACCGGAGGGCTTCTGTATGTATCTGCTGACCATCCGGGACGGTCTGCAGACGCGCCACATCGGGCCCTACGCGAGCCCGAGGCAGGCGTCCGACGATCTCGACAAGCTCCAGGCCAGCTTCGGTGACAAGGCCACCTGGCAGATCCACCGCCTGGAATCCCCCGCCGAACTGCACGCCCCCATCCCCGGCAGGGGCGACACCGAACCGGTGGCGGTCTGAGCGGTTGCTCAGGCCCGGGGCGGGGTGCGGGGATAGCCGCGCAGCAGGCCGCTCTCGATCATCAGCCCGACCCCGGCATTGATCAGGATCAGGCCCAGGGCCCCATACCAGACCCAGGGGCCGGCCTCCGGCAGCGACTGCCCCTGGTCGGCCGCCGCCGCCAGGGCCGACCAGGTCTGGATGCCCTTGCGGATCACCCCCTCCCCGAAGAGGCAGAGCCCGGCGGGGAGCAGGAGCACACCCAGCTGGGCCTTCACGTACCAGCGGATCTTGTGAACGGCCATGGGGCGATGCGTTGTCTGGTCTGGAAGCAAACCTAGGCTGCAAGCTCCGGCCGCCAAAGCCACCGGGGACGGCGGCGCTGCCGTTCAGGCCGCGGCGCCCCCCACCAGCCAGGCCACCAGGGTGCGCACCCCGAAGCCGGTGGCCCCCGCCGGATCCAGCCCCCTCGCCTTGTCGCTCCAGACGGTGCCGGCGATGTCGAGGTGGGCCCAGGGCAGCCCCCTGGTCACGAAGTCCTGCAGGAAGAGGGCCGCGGTGATCGAGCCCGCGGGCCGCGGCCCGGTGTTCTTCATGTCGGCGACGTGGCTCTTGAGCCCCTTCCTGTAGGAGCCGCGCAGGGGCATGCGCCAGAGGGCCTCGCCACCGGCCGCGCCGGCGGCGATCAGGGCCTCCGCCAGGCCGTCACTGGGGGACCAGAGTCCGGCGATCTCCTCGCCCAGGGCGATCACGCAGGCGCCGGTGAGGGTGGCGAGATCAACGATGGCATCGGGCTCCAGGCCGCAGGCGTAGACGAGGGCATCCGCCAGGGTGAGACGCCCCTCGGCGTCGGTGTTGTTGATCTCGATGGTCTTGCCGTTGGAGGCGGTGAGCACATCGCCCGGGTGGATGGCGCCGCCGCTGATCATGTTTTCGCAGCTGGCCACGATCACGTGCACCTCCAGGCCGGCGGGACGAATCTCGGCGATGGCGCGGGCCGCCCCCAGCACCGCGGCGCTGCCGCCCATGTCGTACTTCATCATCTCGATCTGGGAGCCGGCCGTCTTGAGGTTGTAGCCGCCGGAATCGAAGGTGAGCCCCTTGCCCACCAGCACCACCCGCCGGGTCACCTCCCCGGTGGGCCGGCAGGTGAGATGGATGAACTTGGGGGGCAGATCGGAGCCCTGGGCCACCCCCAGGTAGGCCCCCATGCCGAGGGCCTCGCAGTCGGCCCGCTCCAGCACCTTGAGCTCGAGCCCGAAGGTGCCGGCGATGGCGGCGGCCTCGTCGGCCAGCGACTGGGGGGTCGCCTTGTTGGGCGGGGCCGCCACCAGCCGCCGGGCCAGTTCCACGCCGCTGCAGGTGGCCTCCACGTGGGCCAGGCCCGCCGCCGCGGCCTCCCCCAGCCCGAGCAGGGTCACCCGGCCCGGCAGAGGGCGGGGCTCGGCCTCGCTCTTGAAGCGCTGGTCGTCATAGAGGCCGAGCCGCACCGACTCCGCCATGGCCGCCGCCGCCGCCGCCGGCTCGAGCCCCTCCAGCGGGAACCACAGGCCGAGCTCTTCGGCTCCGGCGCTGGCGGCCGTCCGGGCCGCACCGGCACCGGCCTGGCGCAGGGCATCGAGCCCGAACTCGGCCGGATCCCCCAGGCCCACCAGGATCAGCGTGGCCGGGGTGCCGCCGGGCCGCTCCAGGGTGAGGGTCTGGCCACTCTTGCCCTCGAAGCGGCGGCGCTGCAGCCAGCCCTCGAGGGCTTCCCCCACCAGCTCCTCGACCAGACCCCGCCCTCCGCCGCCGCCGCCGCCGCCGTCGGCGAACAGCCCCACCACCAGGGTGTCCCCCGTCCAGCTCTCCGTGAGCGGACGTTGGCCATCCCGGTCAACGGCAAGACAGCGAAACTCCATGGACCCAGCGCAGGCGACCCGTGATCGTAGCCAGCCCGGCCCTGGCGTTCAGGCCGGATCGGCGGTGAACGGGGTGGCCCAGCGGTCCCGGGTCTCCTTGTTGAAGGGGGGCAGCCAGCGCCGGATCAGGGCCTGCTCCAGGGCCCGGCGGGGGGCGACCGCCGCCGGCACATCCGACCAGAAGCGGATGCTCGGCCGCGCCTCCAGACCCGCCCGCGCCAGGGCCTCCCCGTAGGCCGCCAGGTAGTCCTTGCAGTCGTGGTCGCCCTTCCAGCGCTGGTCGGCCCGTCCGGTCTCGCCGACGTAGAGCAGCAGGGGCAACGGCAGCTGGGGCGGGCGATCCATCACCAGATAGAGGGCCGCCCCCTGCTGGGGCAGCCGGGGCCAGCGCCAGAAGGACAGGCTCTGGGGGCTGAGGCTGAGGGGATCGAGCCGCCGCGCCTGCTCGAGGGGATCGCCGGGGTCGGCGGGGACGGGGAAGAGCTGCCCCTGCTGGAGGGGGGCTGCGGCACCGGCGGCGGCGTAGAGCGGCGCCTGATGGTCGGCGAGACGGGCCTGCCAGGCGAGCAGCTGCTCTCGCCACAGGGGCAGCGACGGGGCCGGCGGCGCGCCGGCCACCGCGGCCGCCGGGAACAGCTCCCCCTGCCGGCTCATCGGGCCCGCCTCCGGGCCGGCGGCAGCACCGGCCCCGGGGCGGCGTCGTAGCGGAACCGGCCGATCCAGCGCTCCACCTGCTCGGGGGAGAGCTCCAGGCGGTGCTGGAGATCGGCCAGGTCCCGGAAGGGCTCCCGGGCCCGCTCCTGCAGCAGCCAGCGGCAGCGCTCCGGCCCCAGGCTGAGCCGCTCCTGCAGCAGCCGTTCGGACGCCTGGTTGATCGCCAGCGGCGGCGGCAGCGGCGCCGACCTGGGCTGGCCGCGGCGCCGGAAGCGCAGCACCGGCAGCCAGATCCCCACCCGGGCGGAGGAAACCTGGAGCCCGGCGGCCAGATCCCCGGGGCCCGACCACTGCTGCCCCTCGCCTTGGAGCCGGATCAGCCGATCCACCAGTTCAGGCGGGCAGCCGGGCAGCCGCAGCCAGTCGCCGGCCTCGGCGAGGTTGACCTCGAGGCTCCAGCCCAGGGCGGCTGCCTGGCGCACCTCAGCCCCATCCCGGAACCGCAGCGCCGGGTTCAGGGCCAGCTTGAGGGCGAGCAGTTCCCGTTCGACGGCCTCCTCGGCGCCCATCCCGGTGGCCACTGGCTGCGGCGACAGTGGCGGCAGCTGGCCGGTGGCCTCCAGCAGGCGACGGGCCAGGGGATCCAGCCAGTGGCGTCCTGCCATGGAGGCCCGCAAGCGCGCACGTCGGGCCTGAAGCTAGCGGGTGCCTCCCGGTCGGGGCCAGTCGACCAGGCCCAGCTGCAGACCGATCACCACCGCCTGGATGCGGCCCCGGACCCGCAGCTTGAGCAGCACATTGCGCACGTGGGTCTTGACGGTGTCGACCGACACCATCAGCTCGCCGGCGATCTCGGGATTGCTCATTCCCCGCACCACCCGGTCGAGCACCTGCCGTTCACGGGCACTGAGCCGCTCGTGCCCGGCGGCGGGCTCCTGGCCGGCGCGGTAGGCGCCGAGCAGGGAACGGTCCAGGTACAACCCGCCGCCGAGCACGGTGTGCAGGGCCTGCAGACCGGAACCGTGCAGCAGCCGCGACTCCGGAACGATGGCGTCGCAACCGGCGCGAAGGGCCGCCTGGATCAGGGCCAGCTGGTGCTCCTGGGACACCACCAGCAGGGTGCGGACCTCGGGGTGGCCACGCTTGACCTGCACCACCAGGTCGACGCCGCAGCCTTCCTCCAGGCGGTCGCTGACCAGGAGCAGGGAGGGTCGCAGCTGGCGCACCAGGGCCAGCCCCTCGGCGGCGGTGGTCACGGCACCCAGGATCCGGGCGGGGGTCCCCATGAGCAGGGCGACGTGGGCCCGGCTGCCCAGGCAAAGCACCAGCCGGACCCCTTTCAGCAGAACCAGCCCCCGGGTGACATCGTCGCGCACCTGGGGCAGCAGGGGGGTGAGGTCCACGGGAACAGAGGGCGCGGCCGCCCCGCTGACTGATTCCACCAATTTTCACCAAAAGCTCATCGTTATTTCAGTATCATTGATAGCGGGCCGGGCACCGCGATACGTGGATCCGCACTCCCCAGGCCTGCACGGTCTCTGCAGAATCGATCTCTCCCGCAGTCCGGAGCAGACGTCCCCATGGCTTTCTTCGACTCCGAGATCGTCCAGGACGAAGCGAAGCGGCTGTTCAGCGATTACCAGCAGCTGATGCAGCTGGGCAGTGAATACGGCAAGTTCGACCGCGAGGGCAAGAAGCTGTACATCGAGCGGATGGAGGAGATGATGGAGCGCTATCAGGTGTTCATGAAGCGCTTCGAACTCTCCGAGGACTTCCAGGCCAAGCTCACCGTCGAACAGCTGCGCACCCAGCTGGGCCAGTTCGGCCTCACCCCCGAGAAGATGTTCGAACAGATGACCCTCACCCTCGAGCGGATGAAGGGCCAGCTCGACGCGGCGGGCTGATCCGGCGTGAAGGACGTCATCGTCGTCGGGGCGGGACTGGCCGGGCTGGTGGCCGCCAGGGAGCTGCGCCGGGCCGGCCTGTCGGTGCAGGTGATCGAGGCGGCGCCGGCCGTGGGGGGTCGCATGGTGCGAGCGCCCCTGCAGCTGGAGGGGGCCGGGCCAGCCGGGGCCAAGCCTGCCGCCTGGATCGACCTGGGCGGCCAATGGGTGGGAGCGACCCACTCCCGCTTCCGCTCCCTGCTCGAGGAGCACGGCCTGCGCCGTTTCCCCTCGCCCCATGACGGAGAGACCGTCCTCTGCTTCGGGTCCCATCGCTGCACCTTCAGCGGCTTCTTCCAGGGGTTTCCGGAAGGGCAGCCGCCCTCGGTGCCCAGAGCGGACTGGGAGGATGCGATGCAGGCCCTGGAGCGGTTCCAGGAGCTGGTGGTGTCCCTGCCGGAGGGCCATCCCCATCACCATCCCGACGCCGCCGCCCTCGACCGGCTGAGCTTCCAGGACTGGATCGAGGCCCACACCCACACCCCCTTCGCCGCCTGGTACTTCGCCTACTTCTGTCGCGCCGTGGGTTTTCTCGGGCCGGCGGAGCCGGACCAGGTGTCGCTGCTGCACGTGGCCTGGGGCCAGCGCACGGCCTCCCAGGGAGACCACCCCGAGGAGGAGCTGATCCACGGCGGTGCCGGCCAGCTGCCGGCCTTGCTGGCCGAAGGCCTGGGGGCCGCCCTGGTGCTGGGGGAGCCGGTGCGGACCATCGAGCAGCCCGAGGGCCCCTCCGGCCCCGATCCCGGGGGCACCATCACGGTGACCACCGACAACGGCAGCCACCACGGCCGAGCGGTGATCGTGGCCATGCCACCGGCGGTGGCGGCCGCGATCCGCTTCACACCGGAGCTGCCGGCCGATCGCCTCGCCCTCCAGAAGGGCATGGCCATGGGCCGCTGCACCAAGGTGCTGGTCGCCTACGACCGCCCCTGGTGGCGGGAGGCCGGGCTGGCCGGCATCGGCATCGGCGATCGTCCCTGGGTGGAACTCTGCGCCGACAGCTCCGATCCCGAAACCGGTCTGGGGGTGATCGCCGCCTTCGTGGCGGGGCGCCGACAGGAGCGCTGGTCGGCCCTGGGGCCGGAGCAGCGGCGGGCGGCGGTCCTGGGGGATCTGGCCGCCTACTTCGGTCCGATGGCGCTGGAGCCGCTGGATGTCGTGGAGAAGGACTGGCCGCGGGAGCCCTTCGTCGGCGGGGCCTTTGCCGGATGGATGCCCCCCGGGCTGTGGACCGGCAGCGGCGACGCCCTGCTGCGGCCCCACGGCCGGGTGTTCTGGGCGGGCACGGAGGTGGCGGAGCGCTGGCCGGGCTTCTTCGAGGGTGCGGTGGCCAGCGGCGAGCGGGCCGCGGCCGATGTGGTGGCCCTGCTGGGCTGAGCAGCCGGAGCACCCCGGCTGCCTACCATCCCCCCGAGGCAGGCGGTTGGTGTCGATGGGGGAAGCGGAGCACGCGAATCAGGCGGCACATCAGGCGGCGCCGCTGGGAGCCCCGCTGACGCTGCCACCCCTGGCCGACGCCCTGGCCAGGGGCATGGCCGACCTGTTCCCCGCCGGCAGGGATCCCGACCCGGACCAGCGGCTCGAGGCCCGGCTGGCGGAGGCGGAACGGCAGGGCCGGCCCCTGCGGGTGAAGCTGGGCATCGATCCCACCGGCAGCGACATCCACCTCGGCCACAGCCTCCTGTTCCGCAAGCTGCGGGCCTTCCAGAACGCCGGCCACACGGCGGTGCTGATCATCGGCGACTTCACGGCCCGCATCGGTGATCCCACCGGCAAGAGCAGCACCCGCGTGCAGCTCGATGCGGCGGCGGTGGAGGCCAATGCCGCCACCTACCTGGCCCAGCTGGGCCAGGGCCAGCCCCCCGAGCGCTCCCTGCTCGACTTCGAGACCCCCGGCCGGCTGGAGGTGCGGCGCAACTCCGAGTGGCTCGCCGGCCTGGCGCTGCCCCAGGTGATCGAGCTGCTGGGCATCAGCACCGTGGGCCAGATGCTGGCCAAGGAGGACTTCGCCAACCGCTACGGCTCGGGCACCCCCATCAGCCTGCACGAGTTCCTCTATCCCCTGCTGCAGGGCTACGACTCGGTGGCCGTCGCGGCCGACCTGGAGCTGGGCGGCACCGACCAGAAGTTCAACGTGGCGATGGGGCGCGACATGCAGCGCCATTTCGGCCAGCGGCCCCAGTTCGGGCTCCTGCTGCCGATCCTGCCCGGCCTCGACGGGGTGCAGAAGATGAGCAAGAGCCTGGGTAACACGGTGGGGCTGATGGAGGACCCCCTGTCGATGTACTCCAAGCTCGAGAAGGTGCCGGACGCGGTTGTGGAGGACTACCTCACCCTGCTCACCGATCTGGACACGGCGGCGCTGCCCACCAACCCCCGGGAGCGGCAGAAGGCCATGGCCCTCGAGGTCACCGCCAGCCGCCATGGCCGCGACGCGGCCCTGCAGGCCCAGGCCGATGCGGCCGGGCTGGTGGGCGCCGGCCTCGCCGGAGCGGGGGGGGCAGGGGACGGACTCCAGGCGGACAGCGTCCCCGAGGCCTCCCTGGCCGGGCTGGCCTTCCCCCTCAAGGCGTTCTATCTGCTCAGCGCCCTGCGGGTGTGCGCCAGCAGCAGCGAGGGGCGGCGCCAGATCCAGGGGGGCGGCGTCAAGCTCGACGGCGAGAAGCTCAGCGACCCCAACCAGGAGTTCGCCAGCGCCAAAGAACTGGACGGCAAGGTGCTGCAGCTGGGCAAGAAAACCTTCCGGCGGCTGGTGGCCTGATGGCGGACGCCGCATGCCCCGCCACGGCCATGGAGCCCACCCTTGACCCGGCAGAGCGGATCATCCTCGCCCTCGACCGCCCCGACGCCGAGGCGGCCCTGGCCCTGGCGGCGGCGGTCCCGGAGCTGCGCTGGGCGAAGGTGGGCCTGGAGCTGTTCACCGCCGCCGGACCCGGTGTGGTGCGGGAGCTGCGGCGGCGGGGCCTGCGGGTGTTCCTGGATCTGAAGTTCCACGACATCCCCGCCACCATGGCCGGCGCCTGCCGCAGCGCCGCCCGGCTGGGGGCGGAGCTGATCACCGTGCACGCCTGCGCCGGCAGCGAGGCCCTCGCCGCCGCCCGGGCCGCGGCCGTGGAGGGCGCCGCCGAGGAGGGACTGGGCGCCCCCACCCTGCTGGCGGTGACCGTGCTGACCAGCTGGGATCCCGACCGCTTCCGCCGCGAGCTGGCCATCGAAGCACCGCTGGAGGCCTACGCGGGCCAGCTGGCGGCGCTGGCGGCGGCGGCGGGCCTCACGGGAGCGGTCTGCTCCCCCCTGGAGGTGGCCCGGCTGCGGGCCGCCCATCCCCTGCCCTTCGCCCTGGTGACCCCCGGAATCCGTCCCGCCGGCAGTGACACGTCCGATCAGCGGCGGGTGATGACACCGGCGGAGGCGGTGGCGGCCGGCGCCAGCCAGCTGGTGATCGGGCGCCCGATCAGCGGCGCCGCCGATCCCGCGGCGGCCTTCGCGACCTGCTGCGCCGAACTGGGCTGAGGCGGAGGCCTACGGCTCCAGGGGAGCCGCCTTGCCGTAGAGCCAGCCCTGGCCCCGCAGCCAGCCCTGGGAGCTGAGCAGACGGGCCTCTTCGATGGTCTCCACCCCCTCGGCCACGGTGTCGAGCTCCAGGCCTTCGGCCACCCCCACCAGCGCCTGGGACAGCCGCAGGCTCTTGGTGTCCTTCGCCCGCATCGCACAGGTGAAGGACCGGTCCAGCTTCAGCCCGGCAATGGGCAGATCCCGGAGATGGCTGACCGAGGAGTAACCGGTGCCGAAATCATCCACGTACCAGCGGACGCCACGGCCGGCGAGCTGCTGCATCTGCTGCCGGATCCGGTCGGTGACGGTGAGCAGGGCCGTCTCGGTGACCTCCAGGTGCAGCCGCTCCGGAGTCACCCCGGCGGCCTGGAGAGCTTCGGTCACCAGCTGGGGGTGATCGGGCTGGGCGAGGGTGGCCGCGGACACGTTCACCGCCATCGTGAGCCCCTCGGGCATCCGGGAGAGAGCCGCCAGGGCCTGCTGCAGCACCAGGCGGTCGATCCGGACGATCAGGCCGCGACGCTCGGCGCAGGGCAGGAACTCGGCGGGAGTGACTTCGAGGCCATCGGGACGCACCCAGCGGACCAGGGCCTCGTAGCCGGTGACCGCGCCGCTCTCGAAGCAGACGATCGGCATGAACCAGGCGGCGAACTCCTCCATCACCAGTCCCCGCTGGATCTCGGCCGCGAACAACAGGCGCGTGTGGGCCTCGGTGGCCAGGGCGTCGTCGAGCAGGGCGAAGCAGTTGCGGCCCCGGGCCTTGGCCTGACGCATGGCGAGACTGGCGTCCCGCAGCAGCTCGTCGGGGAGGGCGCCGGCGGCGGTGGTGGCGATGCCGATGCTCACGGTGGGATCGATGGGCTGGCCACCGATGGTGATCGGCACCCGGCAAGCCGTGAGGATCCTCTCGGCCCTGTGGGCGGCCTCGTCCGCGGAGGCCAGATCGCTCAGCAGGACGATGAATTCATCGCCAGTGCCCCGGCCCACCCGGTCCGGCTCGCCGACCGCCCGGACGATCCGCCCCGCCAGGAAGGCGATCAGCTGGTCGCCGCCGGCATGGGTGAGGGCATCGTTCACCGGGGTGAGGCCGTCCACGCCGATGCTGAGCACCGCCAGGATCGAGCCGGTGCCCGCCTGGCGATCGAGGGCCTGGCGGATCCGGGCCAGGGCGACACTGCGGACGACTAGGCCGGTGACGGCGTCGTGGCGCTGACTGTGGTCGAGCTCGGTGCGGATCGTCACCCGGTCCTGGATGTCGCGCAGGCTGAGCACCCAGGCCCCGCCGCTCCCATCCGGCGCCGGCCGGACGCTGCCCCCCATCCAGCACCAGCCCTCGTCGGCGCGGCGGATCCGCAGCTCGCCCTCTAAGCGGCCCCGGTCGTGCAGGCCCAGGCCGGCGCGCAGGGCCCGGCAGCGGTCGTCCCTGTGGACGAAGGCCATGGCGGGTCGGCCGACCAGGGCAGGGGGAGACCAGCCCAACAACGCCTCCACCGATTCCGAGACCCAGAGAATCCGGTGATCGGCATCCACCTCGATCACCAGATCGGAGGCATGGCCGGCCAGCAGGTGATGGCGCCGCTCCAGCTCCGACAGCCGTCGGCGAAGGTCGGCCGGTTCGCTCGCCCCGCTCCAGAGGCAGCAGAGCCATCCGCCGGCGGGGAACATCCGCAGGGTCCGTGGCGCCACCGGGGCATCACCCGGGCGGCCGGGGGCCGGGACCTCCACGGTGTGGCCCGCCTCGAAGGCCCGGACACCGTGCTCGAACAGGCCGCTGGAGCACGGGGACGGATGGAGATCCAGCAGCCGACCCCCCACGATCCGGTCGAGCTGGTGGCCATGGAAGCGGCAGGCCGCCCCGTTGGCATAGGTGCAGATGAAATCGCGGATGGTGCCGCCGGCGCCCCTCTCGGGCCGTAGCAGCAGGAACGGATCCGGCAGGGCGTCGAGGATCGGCTGGAGGCCGGCCGCCGCACCCACAGCCGCCATGGGGATGTCCGGAAGGGGAGACGTCTGGGGCTCAGCAATCGCCGTCAACCTCTCCAGAAGAGGTTCACAATTACCGGCAGTATCGCTGATCACATTTTTGCGTTTTCTCTGCCGGGAAACCGGATGCAGGAAAGGAAACGTGTCAGAAAAGCCCATCGAAACCGTTGACCATCTCCATGGGGCGTGATGCAGATCCGGGGCAGAAGCACTGGGATGAAGAAGCGTTTCTGCGGAAAATCTGCAGAGATCACGCAAAAAATGCTAGTCGACTTTCCCGCTTCAGGCAGCGTGACGGCACCGCCGATGGCACCGGGAGAAGCAATGGATCCCCGGTAGATGTTTGGGGCCAGCGGATGGTTCATCCCCGCCGGATCCGGCCCCATCAGGTTTCCGGCCGCCGCGCCGCCGCTTCGGCCCCGGCGGCCTCGGCCCGCTCCAGCTGCCGGGCCGCCCAGCGCCCCAGCCGCCCGGAGCCGGCCAGCTGCTGGCGGAGTCGCTCCATCTCAGCGCGCCGTTGCTGGCGCCGCTGCTCCTCGCTGGGCACCCGGTCGTCGAAGGGCACGTGGGAGCGCGCCGCCAGCCAGGCCCCAAGGTGGCGCAGGGGTGTCGGATCGGCGGCATGGTCGTCGACCCGCAGGGGCGGATCGGGGGGCCGGAGGGCCTGGAGGCGGTAGGAGCGGTCGCCATCGGAATCCACCCGCTCGACCAGCTCCAGGGCCCGGGCTTCCCCCAGGGTGCGCAGGTGATGGCCGAAACGGCGCTGGAGCACCAGGACCCGTGGCTCCAGCCGCCACTCCAGGCGGCCGAAGGCCAGCCACAGCTGGCCCCAGCCGCCGGCCAGGGCCAGGAGCGCCAGCGGAATCCCCAGGACCCAGAACCCCGGCCAGGCGGGGCCGCCCCGCAGCAGCAGGGCCAGCAGCCCCCACAGCACCAGGTTGACCAGGCCCATCACGCGGCGCTGCTGCCGCCGCAGGGACTGGTCAGGCACCAGCAGCGGACTGCCGAAGGAGGGGGTGAGCTCCTGCCAGCCCGCCGGCAGGACCGCCGCCGCCGGGATCCGGTCTTGGCCTGGGGCCTGGGCCGGGTCCTCGGCCACGGGGCGCAGGCCGAGCCGCCGGTTGAGCTGCTCGGCGGCCTCCTGCCGCTGCCGCAGGCTGCCGAGCCGGGTGATCTCGAGGCTGCGACCGGACAGCTCGACCACCAGCGGCCCACCCCAGGCGCCCGCGCCGCGCACCTGGAAGCGACGGATCTCCCGGCCGCTCAGGGCCCGCCGGCGGCGGAAGGGTCCCCGCTGCGCCAGGCGCTCCACCTCCCCATCCGCCGCAACGGTCAACCGGTCCTCCGACCACAGCGCCCGCAGCAGCTCCCGCAGGGCCGCCGCACCCCCGAGGGTCCAGAGGCTCAGCCACACCAGCAGGAACAGGGCCACCGGCAGGGCCACCCCTTCACCGCTGGCAAGAAACTCGCCCAGGATCCTCCACAGAACCCAGAGGGCGAACACCTCCCCCGCCAGCCAGCCGCAGAGCCAGAACGAGAGGAACGCCGCCACGAAAAATCTGCCGGGACCCTGGGGCCGGAAACGGAAGGTGGTGGTGGTGCCGATGTCACTCCTCACCGCCTCGCCCACCCCCTCGCCTGCCATCGTCCGCTGGGCCCATGCTGGCGAGGCGACGTCGGCAAGGCATCCTCTCGAAACGAGAAAACCCCCGATCCGCGGACGGAACGGGGGTGAGGAGCTCAGCTCTGGGGTGGCCTCAGCCGACGAACTCGCGGCTGGGGGCGGAGACGCCGGCGGGGGCAGTGCCCTTCAGGTAGGCCAGCATCGTGTCGGCATCGGAGCACTCGAACGGGTCGGTGGGGCAGTTGTCCTCGAGCCCGGGCTCCACGAACATCTTCTCGATGGTGCCGTCGTTGACGAGCATCGAGTAGCGCCAGGAGCGGGCACCGAAGCCCAGGTTGTCCTTCTCGACGAGCATGCCCATCTTGCGGCTGAACTCACCGTTGCCGTCAGGCAGCAGGAACACCTTGTCGGCGCCCACCTGCTTGCCCCACTGGAACATCACGAAAGCGTCGTTGACGGAAACGCAGACGATGCTGTCCACACCCAGGCCCTTGAACTCCTCGTACAGGGCCTCGTAGCGGGGCAGGTGGTTGGAGGAGCAGGTGGGGGTGAAGGCACCGGGGAGGGAGAAGACCACCACCTTCTTGCCCTTGAAGATGTCGTCGGTGGTCAGGTCCTGCCAGCGGAAGGGGTTGGGGCCGGGCACGGATTCATCGCGCACACGGGTCTTGAAGACGACGCTGGGGACCTTTTCGATGACAGCCATGTGAATGTGTGAAGAACGACTTGACGACGCGCCGCCCGGAGCAGCGATCGCAGAGAGCTTAACTCGCAATCGGTCCGCCTTAGGGGGGAAACCGGCTGAGTGTTTCTGCTCATCGCCGCTCCCGGACCACCCGCTCGACCGGCCTACAGTCCGCTTCGCCTGCCCCCGGCCCCCGCCCCAGCCATGACCCTCTCGATGTTCGAGGCGGCCGTTCCGCCCCTGGCCCGCAGCCTGCGCAACCTGGCGGCGATTCTGGCCAAGGCGGCCGCCCACGCCGAAGCCAAAGGGATCGATCCGGCTGTGCTGCTGCAGGCCCGCCTCTACCCCGACATGTTCCCCCTGGTACGCCAGGTGCAGATCGCCACCGACATCGCCCGCCGCGGCCTGGCCCGGCTGGCCGGGGTGGAGAGCACCTCCATGGAAGACAACGAAGCCGGCTTCGACGACCTCATCGGCCGCATCGAGACGACCCTCGCCAGCCTGGAGGGCATCACCCCCGAGCAGATCGACGGCACCGAAACCAAGCCGATCGAACTGCCGATCCGGGGCGAGACGCTCCGTTTCAGCGGCCAGAGCT
Source organism: Synechococcus sp. UW140 (assembly GCA_943369315.1). Lineage (GTDB taxonomy): Bacteria > Cyanobacteriota > Cyanobacteriia > PCC-6307 > Cyanobiaceae > Cyanobium. Next base: position 6,112 of record CALRMW020000013.1, on the reverse strand, counting down.
TCCTGCTGTTCTTCGTGCTGCCGAACGTCTATTTCCACGTCACCACCGCCTACGACATCCTGCGCCACAACGGCGTGGAGCTGGGCAAGCGGGACTTCCTGGGCGAGCCCTGAGCCCCCTCAGCCCCCTCCCCTTGCGTCTGGGAGGGGCCGCCGCAGGGCCGCCGGATCGAGGCCCTCCCGCAGGGCCAGCACGATTCCGGCCGCCTCGGCGTAGCTGGCGGCCGGGATCACCGGCAGCCCCAGGGCGTCGCCGCTGACCTGCAGCAGGCAGGGGTTCCCCTCCACGGCGATCACGGGCACGCCCCGCTCGGCGCAGGCCAGCACCGCTTCCCCCCCCAGGGCCCCCGCCGGCGCCACCACCGCCCCCACATCGGCGCCGTGGAGCAGCCCGTTGCCGCTGGCCGGCTCGGGCCGCAGCGAGGGGGCCCGGCTGAGGCCCACCAGCACGCAGGCCAGGAAGGTGTGGCCCAGCTCCTCGGCCGCCGCCCGCGGATCCAGCCCGGGGTCGGGCGGCAGCGGCGCCAGGGCGGGGGCATGGGCACAGGGCACCCCCAGGTGACGCACCAGCAGGTGGCTGATCACCGCCTCCGCCCCGGCCAGGGCGTCGACCCCCGAGCCGTGGCGGTAGGCCGCCAGGGCGTCGCTGCCGGGCTCGTCGGGGAAGCGGGCCACCACGGCGATGGCCGTGGCCCCGGCCGCCAGCAGCGCTTCACCGGCCCGCAGCAGCGCATCAGGCCGCCCCAGGCTGCCCCAGCTGCTCCCGCTGGGCCCGATCGAGAGGCTCACCTCCAGGGGAACGTCGCTGCTGAGCACCGGGCCGATCGTCAGCCCCAGGCTGGCGCGGCAGGCGTCGATCACCTGGCGGTGGCGCAGCAGCAGCTCCGCTTCGATGCCCGCATCCAGCAGCACGCCCACCCGCTGGGAGGGCACGGGTGCCAGGGCCAGCTCGCCGGCGGCGAAGCGGTCGAGGCTCCAGCCCTCCACGTAGTGCAGGCGCCGGTCGCTCCAGTAGAGGGAGGCGGCGTTCATCACGTTGGGGTGGGTGATCAGGCAGCCGCTGGCCGCCGCCAGCAGCCGGGCCGCCGGCAGGCCGTCGCCGGCGAAGCCGCCCACGGCGCAGCCCACCCCGGTGGGGATCACCAGCAGGGTGGGCAGGGGCGGGGCCGGCGCGCTCAAGGGCCGGGGGCGGGGGCCGGCGCAGGCGCCACCACGATCCCCTCGAGCCGCAGGCCGCGGCGGGGATCCACCGCCGTGATCGCCCAGCGCAGGGGCTCGGCGCCCTCACCGGCCAGGCGGCGGGCCTCCAGCGCCAGCCCCTGCCGCAGCTGGGGCAGCAGCGGACCGGGGCAGGCCTGCAGCCACAGCTCCAGGGGCACCAGGGCGCTCACTTCTGGAACTGACCGAACTGGGCCTCGTAGAGGGCGTCCTCCTGGCCGGCCACCAGGTCGAGGTCGGCGAGGGGATAGGAGACGCACAGCAGGGCATAGCCCTTGGCCTGAAGTTCGGCCTTCACGCCCATGGCATCGGGCTGGTGCACCGTGCCGCTGCGCAGCAGGGCGGCGCAGGTGGTGCAGACGCCCGAGCAGCAGGAGCTGGGCAGGGGCACCCCGGCGGCCTCGGCGGCGCTCAGCACCGTCTGGTCGCTGCGGCAGGGAAAGCTGTAGGCGGTGCCATCCAGGCTGGCGCTGATCTGGAAGACGGGGAGCTCCGGGGTGGTCGCTGGGGTGGTCTCGGACACGGGGGATGGGGGTCGGGGAGGGGCGGCGTTGGCAGGGCGGCTCAGGCTCCCGGCTCGGTCCCATCTTCCCCGATCGCCAGCCAGCGACCGGGGTGGGGGGCGAGGTACTCGCCCGGATCGGGCGCGTTCGCCGGGGCCGTGAGCACGAAGTCGATGCTGAGCGAGAAGCGGGTGTCCTCCGGGTCCCCGTTGGGCAGCACCGCATGGTCCACCGACGAGGGGAACAGCAGCAGCAGCCCCGCCCGGGGCGCCACGTCGTGCCAGGGGCGGTTGAGGGCGGCATCGGCCCCGATCGGCCCGTCCTGGCCCACCGCCAGCCCCGGCACCAGTTCATTGACTTGGCGGGGAGCGAACAGGCGCAGGCAGCCGCTGTGGCCGCTGCCGTCGCCATTGAGGTAATAGATGGCGCTGAGGTGGGCGTTGGGGTGGTGGTGGCGCCCCACCTGCTCGCCGGCCTCGCTGATCACCGGCCAGCTGCGCTGCACATGCAGGGCCAGGCGCCGGCGATCGAACCCCAGGGCGGCCAGATACGCCCAGGCATGGCCCGCCAGCCGGTCGATCAGGGGGGCGAACAGGGGGTCGCGGTGCAGTTCCCCGGCGCCGCGCACATCGCCGGTCCAGGCCACCCCCTCCTCGCTGGGGTCCCGCTCCCGCAGCTCCAGGGCCCGCTGCAGCAGCAGGGCGGTGTCGAGAGGATCGGGGGCCAGCTGCACCCGGCCCAGGGCCATCGGGAACAGGGGCTCGATCGCCAGGGCGGAGCCAGCGGAGGTGGTGGCATCAGCCATGGGGGGAGCAGCGTCCGGGCCAGGGAATGCTGCCCCAAGGGTCCGACACCGAGCCATTCAGCCGCCACCCACCACCACCCCGCGACGAGCGCCGCGCCTGCTGGAGAAGCTGCGGGAGGAACTGGCCGTGCGCCACTACGCCCGCCGCACCGCAGGGACCTACGAGCAATGGGTGCGACGGTTTCTGCGCTTCCACAAACTGCGGCCGCCCCGGGAGATGGGGCAGGAGGAGATCAATGCGTTCCTGACGCACCTGGCGGTGGAGGGGGGTGTGAGCGCCTCCAGCCAGACCCAGGCCCTCTCGGCACTGCTGTTCCTCTATCGGCACGTGCTGGGGACGGATCCGGGCGACCTATCTGGGGTGGTGCGCGCCCGGGTGCGACGGCGGCTCCCGGTGGTGATGACGCCGGCGGAAGTGCAGCTGGTGCTGAGCCAGCTGGAAGGCACCACGGGCCTCGTTGTGTCGCTGCTGTACGGGAGCGGGATGCGGCTCATGGAGGCCCTGCGCCTACGGGTGCAGGATCTCGACTTCGGCCACCGGCAGATCACGGTGCGCAGCGGCAAAGGCGACAAGGACCGCCTCACCCTGATGCCGGAGCGGCTGGTGGCTCCTCTGGGAGTGCACTTGGAGCAGGTGCGCCAGGTGCATGGCGACGACCTCGCCGCCGGCTGGGGGAGTGTGCTGCTCCCCCATGCCCTGGAGCGCAAGTATCTAAATGCGGCAAGGGAATGGGGCTGGCAATGGGTTTTCCCCCAGAGCCGCCGCTGGCGGGATCCATCCAATGGAAGGGAAGGACGGCACCACCTCGATGCCTCCATCGTGCAGAAAGAGGTGCGCAGGGCGGTGCAGGCCACGAGGATCCCGAAACGGGTGAGCTGCCACACCTTCCGCCACTCCTTCGCCACGCACCTTCTGGAGAGAGGCGCCGACATCCGAACCATTCAGGAGCTGCTCGGCCACAACGACGTGCGCACCACGATGATCTACACGCACGTGCTCAACCGCGGCCCCTGCGGCGTGCGCAGCCCCGCCGACCTGCTGTGAGCCGGACGTCGCTGCCGTGCGCTGCGGCAACCCACCTCCAGGACTAGCAAGGTGCATCGCCGGAGCCATGGAGCACGCCACTCACCATGCCGGGGACGCCGAAAAAGGGACCAGGGAACCGCTTTGAAGGACATCCACGGCGACTGGTGGCTGCATGGGCAGCAGAACATCAACCCGCTCCAGACGGAGGGCCAGCGCTTGGACCCACCAGAGGCACCTAACCATTGCCAAGGAGCCTTTCTGGGTGCATAACGGCTACGAGATGCATGCAGGTCAACGAGCAAGGATGGCGAGGCACCCAGTCACGGCCAAGCCCGCTCCGACGTACGGCCTAACAGTCCTCTGCATAGGCGGCAACCTGGGAAGCCCTTTGCGTGCATCACGGAACCACCTATTTAGTAGTTAGGCGAACCTCATTAGATACAGTGAGCACTAAAGATGTCCTCTCAAAATCAAAGCTCATTTTCAGCTAGCAAGGCAATACGCTCATATCTTCCGCTGATGCATGAACTTGCAACAAGAATTGCACTCGCTGGACGTATCTGCAATAATGACTATGACATACCCTTTCCCTATGCTCGGGAGTTTGTCTACTTGCAGTTTAGGTATATGTGCGAGCTCATAGCACTTGGCTGTCTTCAGCTGCATGGAGATCTGCCCATCTCTTCCTCGAAATCAATAAAGTCAGAATGGAATGCACAGAAGATAATGAATCTTCTATCCAAGAACTATTCCGGCTGCTTTCCGCAGTGCGTGATGAGAGTCAAGAGCGATCACGGTTGGGGGATCAAGGTCAACCATGATTCAGATGCACTCACTTATTCCGAGTTTAAATCACTCTATAATGAATGCGGTAGGCATCTTCACCGTGGCTCTATACGCTCAATTAAGGATGCTGGGCCGCTCGGTCAAAGTCACATAGAGCAAGTTCTCCGATGGCACAGAAAACTTGTTGCATTGATGAATGAGCACCTTGTTGGGAGGGCCTCGGCAACATCCTTCTACCTTATCTCCCTTCGTACGACATCAGGTTTCCCCGAGTGCTCTTTATTTACAAGAACTTCTCAGAATGGGTTGGACGTGGAAACGTTTAAGTTGAATATCGAAGATGCAGGCTACGAGAATGCTATTCTTGCGGGCAACATGAAGCCTGGCCCCTTTGAGGTCGCCTAACATCAAGATGCAGAAGGCGGGAGCAGAGATTGTTTACGATGACTGAGCCCACTGCCCGCTTCTGATCTTGAGCGTTGGCAGGATGTACCAAGATTAACGGGCCATGAAAGTGTTTAGTGATACTCAGCCCTCTTCCCCTTGCCAGACTCGTCGAATTGATAGTCTTGTCGAGCACTTGTGGGATGCCTTGCAAGGATGCCCCGAATCTCCACAAGCCGAGGTATGGTAGAGCAATGAGCCTATATGAGTGGGCTTAACCCTTCAACTTGGATCGGTTTCTGGAATACTTCTACTATGCTTTGGACTGAGCCACGTTCACCAATCTTCAGCCATGAGTGAGTTATTTCTTCTCAAGGAAAAGTTAGCTCAAGACCCACTATTCCTCTCGCTGTTTACCAAAGCTAATAGCATTCAAGCGGCAATCAGAGTGGCCAGCCATTATGGCATCCACTTATCGATCGAAGATGTAACTACTTATCGGAAAGAGCTCCTGGCTGTGATTGGGAAGCAATCCTTTCACCTCGATTTAGCAAGACCAAAAGATTCGTCCTGGTCTTGGTGGGGCGGAGGAGACGAAGGGGGAGCTGCTGGTGGAGGCGGATGCTCTAACTATGGTGGTGGAGGCGGATGTTCTGACTAGAGTGGTATTGCTACAGCTTTATGTTCATCCCTGATGAATTATCTTGTGGTTGATACAATAGTCTGAATTTCCTGGGCAGCAAAAAATGGACAAAAACTCCTTCCGCATACGTTAAGTCACCTTCCAACACCGCCATTCACCTGAGCCGCCACCTCATGGGTGTCTTCTCAACTGAACAGAACTTGCGGCCAGGTGATGGCGAGCGTTCGAAGGATCGGGTCATCGCTTAGAGAATGCCGTGCGGAGCTCTATGTAAATCATAGCCTTAGGGCCATAAATTCAGTCTCTCGGCTTGCCGACGAATCATGATTTGAACCTGCACTGCCTGGTGCTCGACGGGGTGATTCGGCGCACCGAAACAGAGCCCACCTTCGAGCAGGCGCCAGCCCCCCAGGCGCTGAGCTCGTGGGCCTGCTCGAGCAGATCGTCGCGCGGCTGATGAAGCTGCTCATGCGCCGAGGTTATCTGGCCGAAGAGCAGGGCATGACCTGGCTGGCGGACACGGACGCTGAGAATCCGTTGGCGCCACTGCAGGCGGCCTCGTGTGCCTATCGCATCGCCGTGGGTCTGCGCGCTGGCCCGGTGACTGCCAGGAAAGATGACGCCCCTGCCGCTGATCAGGCGGCCATGACCAAGGTAGCTGGATCAATGGCGTTTTCTGGACGCGGTGGATTGATCCAGACCACCTTCGGCTGACGCCAGCATCGGGTTCCGCGGCTCCAGCGGCGG
>CALRMW020000012.1:0-93916 GCA_943369315.1 Synechococcus sp. UW140 | reverse complement strand
AGCCAGCCGCCCAGGGCCAGATAGGCCGTGGGGAACAGCAGCAGACCGGACCACCCCACGAAAACGAAGCGGTCGCGCTTGAGCCAGTCGTCGAGGACGTCGAACCATCCACGCGTGGCCGGAGCACGCCCTAGGGCGATCGTCATGGGTGAAAGCGGTGCGGATGACCCGCAGGGCTGTGGGTTACCGGGGGATGGTAACAACGTTGATCCGCCTCCCGCGCCGGGCGACATGGGCTGAAACTGACGCCTCCGGCACGCTTCGCGGCAGGATGGCGGCCCATCGCCCCCTCTTCCCGCATGGCTTCGCCCGGCGTCGCTTCCCCTTCGGCCGACGAGCAGGTGCTGGAGCAGCCGGTGCTCGGCTCCCGGCGGCTCTCCAACCTGCTGGTGGCCCTGGCCGTGAGCATCGGTGGGATCGGCTTCGTGCTCACCAGCGCCTCCAGCCGGTTCGGCCGCGACCTGCTGCCCATCGGCCACCCCGCCGCCCTGGTCTGGGTGCCCCAGGGGCTGGTCATGGGCCTCTACGGGGTGGCGGCCCTGTTGCTGGCCACCTATCTGTGGCTGGTGATCAGCATCGATGTGGGCTCTGGCCTCAACCGTTTCGATCGGAAGGCCGGCGAGGCCCGCATCAGCCGCCGCGGCTTCCGAAAGCTGATCGAGGTGGTGATCCCCCTGCGGGAGATCCAGGCGGTCAAGGTGGAGGTGCGCGACGGCCTCAGCCCCCAGCGACGCCTGGCGCTGCGGGTGCAGGGCCGGCGGGACATGCCCCTGACCCGGGTGGGTGAGCCGATGCCCCTGGCGGATCTGGAGCTGGCCGGTGCCCGCCTGGCCCGTTTCCTGGGCGTCCCCCTGGAGGGACTCTGACGATGCGCTCCGCCACGAAAGCCGCCGGCCTCGGCTGGCGCCTGCTGCTTCTGGTGTTGCTGGGCCTGACGCCCCTCGGCCTGGCGGCCTGCGCCGCCGACACCGGCAACCGACCCATGGGCTGCGAGGCGGCCACCACCCCCTGCCTCAAGGGCACGGCCGTGGTGGCGATGGAAACCAGCAAGGGGCCGGTGGAGCTGACCCTCGATGGGGCGGCGGCGCCGCTCACGGCCGGGAACTTCGTCGATCTCGTCCGCCGCGGCGTCTACAACGGCACGGTTTTCCACCGGGTGGTGAAGGAACCGGTCCCGTTCGTGGTCCAGGGCGGTGACCCCAGCAGCGCCGATCCCAAGGTGCCAGCCAGTGACTACGGCTCGGGCGGCTTCGTCGACCCGGCCAGTGGCGAGTCAAGGCGCATTCCCCTGGAGCTGAGGCTCGACGGCGAACAGGAACCCCGCTACGGGGAGGAGATCACCTCCCCGACCGTCACCCGCCAGCTAGCCCTCAGCCACGAGCGTGGCGCCGTGGCCATGGCCCGATCCAACGATCCCAATTCGGCCAGCGCCCAGTTCTATGTGGCCCTGCAGGCACTGCCCGAGCTGGATGGCCGCTACGCGGTGTTCGGCCGGGTCAGCAAGGGGATGGACGTGATCGACCGGATCCAGCAGGGGGACAAGCTGATCCGGGCCCGGGTGATCGAAGGCGGCACCCTGGTGCAGAACAGGAAGCCCTGAGGCCCCCCCGCGGCGCCACCGTTCCGGCCTGCCCTCAGGCCGGGACCCGCTTGTCGGAAACGGTGGCCTTGAGCAGCTCGGTGTTCACCCCCGAGGCCCGCTCCAGCGCCACCTTGCCCGTGCGGGCGATCTCGAGGATGCCGTAGCTCTCGAGCAGGCGCTCCAGTGCCACCAGTTTGCCGGGGTCTCCCACCACCTCGAGGGTGAGGGCGTCGTCGGCCACATCCACCACCTTGGCCCGGAACACCTGCACGAGGTCGAAGATGGCGCCGCGGTTCTCCGCCGGCGCCGCCACCTTCAGCAGCATCAGTTCCCGCTCCACGGCGGGAATGGTGGAGAGGTCGATGACGCCGAGCACGTTGATCAGCTTGTTGAGCTGCTTGGTCATCTGCTCGAGGGTGCGGTCGTCCCCTTCCACCACCATCGTCAGCCGGGACATGCCGCGGTGCTCGGCCGGCCCCACCGCCAGGCTCTCGATGTTGAAGCCGCGCCGGGCGAACAGACCGGAGATGCGGCTGAGGGCCCCCGATTCATCTTCCACCAGCACCGAGAGGGTGTGCTTCATGTCGGGGTCGGGAGCGGGGTGCGGCGGGGGACCGGAACGGCGACCGGAATGGTCCTCCCAAAACTACGCGCCGGGGTGAGCCCTGCCGTCAACCGGTCCCCAGACGCTCCAGCCAGGGGAGCACCACGCCGTGGAAGGCGGCGGGGGTCTCGTCATGGGGACAGTGGCCGCACTGCGCGATCACGTGCAGGACCAGGTCGCTGCGCAGGCCGAGGCACTGCCGCGCCACCTCCACCGGCACCAGCCGGTCCTGGCCCCCCCAGATCAGCAGGGTGGGGCGCCCCGGCCGCTGCAGCAGGGAGACGGCCGTGGCCCGGTGCGGCCGCAGGCCCATGCCGATGCTCATCGCCCGCAGGGCCCGCACCGCGCCGGGCCGCCTGGCGGGGCGGGCGATCACCCGCCGCAGCTCCTGGTCACCGATCACCGGGTGGTGGTAGGCCGACTGGATGCCCAGGTCGAGCAGGGGGGAATGGGCCAGCAGGGGCACCGCCAGCTCCAGGGGAAGCAGCCGCAGCAGCAGCTGGATCCCCTGCCGCTTCAGCCGCCGCCGCCAGGGCCGTCGCCGGGGCGGACGCCGCTGGGCCATCAGCAGGCTGGGGTCGGGCAGGGGAGCCGCCACCACGGCCCGCACCCACGTGGGGAAGAACACGCTGCAGGTGAGGGCCACCAGGCCGCCGAGGGAGTGGCCCACCAGCACCGCCGGCCCGCCGACCACCTCCGCCAGGAACGCCTGCACCTGGCGGGCCCAGAGGCGGTTGTCGAGGGCCTGATGGCGATGGGTTCCCGGCTGGCTGGAGGCGCCGAAGCCGATCAGGTCGAGCCCGTAGACACACCAGCCCGCCGCCGCCAGGGCACCGGCATTGCGTCGCCAGTGGCCGCTGCCGGCCCCGAAACCGTGCAGCAGCACCACGGCCGGCCGGCCGCTGTCCCCCAGGCGGCGCCAGTGGCAGCCGTGGCCCTTCCAGTGCCAGAGGGCGTGCTCCCCCCAGTCGGCCCCCTCCGGCGACGGGGCCTCCCCGGAGGCAGGCTGGGGGTCGGCGGACGACACCGATGGCTGCGGCAAGGATCCGGACGTGAGCGGACCTGATCACTATTGCGAAGGCGCGGCCGTGCTGGAGACCGGTGACGGATTCTTCCGGCCCGCCTCCCGGCCGGCCAGGGACTTCGGCGTGCTGCTGGTCCGCTGCCTTGCCGCCGGGGGGGCGGCCGGGCCCGTGCGGGTGCTCGACGGCATGGCGGGCTGCGGCATCCGGGCCCTCCGCTATGGCCTCGAAGGTGGCGCCACGGCGGTGTGGGCCAACGACGCCGACCCCGACCGGCTGCCACTGCTGGAGCGGAATCTCGCCGGGCTGCCGGCGGCGGTGGAACGGCAGCTGGGCACGGCCACGGCCCAGCAACTGCTGGCGGGCTGCCTGGTCGAGGGGCGCCGCTTCGAGCTGGTGGATCTGGACGCCTTCGGCTGTCCCGCCGCCCTGGTTCCCCTGGCCCTGGAGGCGGTGGCCTTCGGCGGGGTGCTCTACCTGGCCAGCACCGATGGACGCTCGGCCACGGGCCACGACCGCCGGGCCGCGTTGCGCCGTTTCGGTGCCGCCGCCCGGGCCCACCCCGCCAGCTGGGAGATCGCCCTGCGCCTGCAGCTGGGGCTGCTGGCCCGGAGCGCCTGGGCGATGGGCCGCGGGATCACCCCTCTGCTGAGCTTCAGTGAGGGACGGGCCTTCCGCACCGCCCTGCGGCTGGAACGCCATCCCGGCCGCGGCGAGGAGGGGCATCTGGGCCTGGTGGCCCACTGCCACAGCTGCGGGGACCAGCAGGTGCAGAGCCTGGGGCGGCTGGGGCGGTGGCGGCCCTGCGGCTGCCCCGGGGCGCCATCCGGTGAGGTTCCGCCCCTGGCGGTGAGCGGCCCCCTGTGGATCGGCCCCCTCCAGGATCCCGCCACGCTCACGACCATGCTCCAGGAGGCCGAGGCCGACGGCGCCCACCTCGACCGCCCGGGCCGGCGGCTGCTGGATCGGCTCCGGGCCGATCCGGCCACCACCCCCCGCTGCTGGCCCGTGGATGCCATCGCCCGCCGGCTGGGCCAGGGCCCCCCGCCGCTGGCCGACCTGGTGGCGGCACTGACGGCCCAGGGGTTCGCCGCCGCCGCCAGCGGCGTGATGGCCGGTCAGCTGCGCAGCGAGGCCCCCTGGCCGGTGATCGTGGCCACGGCCCGGGGCCTGGTGGCCGCGACGGCTGCTAGATAGGTACCCCGTTCCCCCCTGTCCGGGCCATGGCCTCTGAAATCTTCGGCACCGCCGCCATCTTCTGGGTGCTGATCCCCGTCGGACTGGCGGGCGGCGCCCTGCTGCTCAAGCTTCTGAACGACTGAAGCCCCGGATCGCGCCGGCGCCGGACGCACCACTAGGCTCAGCCCGCTTCCTTTGCTGGGGTCCATGAAGGTTCTTGTCATCGGCGGAACAGGAACCCTCGGTCGCCAGATCGCCCGTCGCGCCCTCGATGCGGGCCACGTCGTGCGCTGCGTGGTGCGATCACCCCGCAAGGCTGCCTTTCTCCAGGAATGGGGCTGCGACCTCACCCGGGGTGACCTGCTCGAGCCCGACAGCCTCGATTACGCCCTCGAGGGCCAGGAGGCGGTGATCGACGCCGCCACGGCCCGGGCCACCGATGGCGGCAGCGCCTACGACATCGACTGGGCCGGCAAGCAGAACCTGTTCGCGGCCTGTGGCCGGGCCGGTCTGCGCCGGCTGGTGTTCGTCTCCCTGCTCGATGCGGCCCGCCACCGCAGCGTGCCGCTGATGGACATCAAGGCCTGCACGGAGGACTGGCTTGAGGCCTCCGACCTCGATTACACGATCCTGCGCTGCGTCGCCTTCATGCAGGGCCTGATCAGCCAGTTCGCCATCCCGGTGCTGGAGAGCCAGACCGTCTGGGTGAGCGGCGCCCCGACCCCGATCGCCTACATGAACACCCAGGATGTGGCGCGCTTCGCCGTGGCCGCCCTGGAGCGTCCGGAGACGGTCCGGCAGGCGTTCCCTGTCGTCGGTCCCCGGGCCTGGACCACCGGGGAGATCACCCAGCTCTGCGAGCGCTACAGCGGCCGTGAGGCCCGGGTGTTCCGGGTGCCACCGGTGCTGTTGCGGCTGATGCAGGCGATCACGGGTTTCTTCGAGGCCAGCCTGAACGTGGCCGAGCGCCTCGCCTTCGCCGAGGTGGTGGGGGGCGGCGAAGCCCTCACGGCGCCGATGGAGGCCAGCTACGCCGCCTTCGGCCTTGATGCGGCCGAGACCACCCGGCTGGAGGACTACCTCAAGGAGTACTACGACACGATCCTGCGGCGCCTGCGGGAGATGGAGTCGGACCTCGACAAGGAGGCCAAGAAGAAGCTGCCGTTCTGAGCGCCCCGGCGCGCCAGTTCGTGTGTACTATTGCAGCGTTTGGCGGCGGCCATGGCGATTTCCCAGATCAAGAACCTGCAGCGGCGTCTGGCCAACCTGGAGGAGGAGGCGATCGGTGAGCTCACCCGCGCCTGCGGCCATGAGCTCTGGGCCTCCCTGGGCTTCGATGCCTTCGACACCCTCGAGGATCCCGACCGCCGTGCCCGGGCGAACTACTACTACGGCCAACTGCAGACCGTCAGGGAGCTGAAGGACGCCCTGACGGTCTGAGCAGCGCCCCCAGCCGTTGCCGCTCTCCGGGGCTCACCTCCCGCCAGACCCCCGGGTCCAGCCCGGCCAGATCCAGCGGCGGGCCCCCATCCATGAGGTCGATCGCCGTGCGCAGCAGGCGCAGGGTGGGCAGGCCCACCGCCGCGGTCATGCGCCGCACCTGCCGGTTGCGCCCCTCCCGCAGCTCCACCTCCAGCCACGCGGTCGGCACCCGCAGGCGGTGCCGGATCGGCGGATCCCTCTCCGGCAGAGCGGGGTCCTCCACCGCCCTGGCCCGGGCCGGCAGGGTGCGGCGTCCCTTCACCATGACCCCCCGGCGGAGGCTGTCGAGGGCCGTCTCGGTGATGGCACCCTCCACCTGCACCAGATAGCGGCGCCAGTGACCCCGGGCCGGATCGGTGAGCCGGGCCTGGAGCCGGCCATCGTCGGTGAGCAGCAGGAGTCCCTCGCTGTCCGCATCCAGCCGGCCGGCGGCGTAGACGCCGGGGCGGTCAATGTGGTCCGCCAGGGTGCCCCAGGCGCTGCCGGGTTCGGGCCGGAACTGGCTCAGCACCCCGTAGGGCTTGTGGAAGAGCAGGGTGGTGCTCACCGCCTCCGCTGTCAGGAGCTTTCCCTGGCCCGCCAGAGGTTGACCACGCCGATCGAGATCAGCAGCAGGCCCAGATCCATCGCGATGGGGGGAAGGATCATGGGGGTCCGGAGGAAGGCGGCCGGCCGACCCTATCGCTCCGCGCCCGCCTGCGTGTGGCGCGGGTCGCCACGGCGTCGGGGCTGGCGCGGCGGGGTGGGGCACGTTAGGCGCCTAAGCTGGTGGACTGTTGTTGTCCTTACGCCAGCCTTCCCGCATGATCGAAACGTCCGGTGTGATCGAAAAGGAACAGGGCAACGGGTTCTACCTCGTCACCCTTGAGCAGCCTGCCGGTCACCAGTGCCTCTGCCGGGCGGCGGGCAAGCTCACCAAGTTCCGCATCAAGCTTCTCGCCGGCGACAAGGTTCTGGTCGAGATCAGCCCCTATGACCTGACCCGGGGCCGCATTACCTACCGGGAACGCAATGCCGGGGCCACCGGCCCCCGGCCCGGCGGCAACCGCCCGGGCGGTCCCCGGCGCCGCTGAGCCGGGCCGGCCCACCCGGCTCCGGGGATCACACAGCTTCCTAGACCTCAGATCTCCAGCAAGCCGTCGGTTTCCGGACGGCGATCCAGGTGCAGGTCCCTCGGCACCATCAGCACATTGGCCTGCAGCAGTTCGGGGTGATCCTCAAGGGTGAGGAGCCACTCACGGAACTCCTCGTTGATGGCGTAGCTGTCCTCGAACAGCTCACGGCCGTCCAGGGCGGCCCGCCGGGCCAGGGCCCAGCAGACGGCCACGGTCACACGTCGATGAACGGCCGCATCGAGGGGGGATTCGGAGGAACCGTCGTGATCGCTGGCGTCGTCTCTTGGCCTGTCCATCGGGGAGATCTCGGTGGATGTCCTGTGGTGCCCACGTTGGCGGCTGGTGGGCACAACGACGGTGTTGGTTGTCACATCGTTGCAGGAAATGCGCCTGCAACAGGCAAAAGCAGGGGGAATTTTAAGTCGATCGGCGACTTCAGGCCGACCGGCGCCCGAGGTTCGGCAGGACGGGGCCGCTGACGCTGATCATCCGCCCGGCGTCGTCCGCCAGCGCCTGCAGGGGAAGGTGCTCGCCGCTGCCCGGTGAGCTGCCCCCGGCGGCGGCCGTCTCCGGCGGGCGCGGGCGGATCACGTAGGGCTCGCTCACGGTCCAGCCCCGGGCGTAGCCGATCAGCAGCGGATCGGCCGGCGCGAACACATAGGACGGTCGCCGTGGGATGGATTCCTGACCGGAGCGATCCCCGTCCATGCGCACGGCCCTGGTGATCGCCTGCACGAAGCGGCTGCGGGTGACCACGGTGGTGAGGTAGGCCACCACCCGCAGCCGCGGGGCGTCGAAGCCTTCGGCGCACATGTCGATGCTCACCAGCCAGTCCGCGTCTCCGGCCTGGAACGCCGCCAGGCGTTGGGCCGCCTCCGGATCCTGGGAGTGCACCAGGTGCACCCGGTCACCCTCCTGGGCCAGCAGGTCGGCGATGGCGCCGGCGTGGCCGATGTCGCGGGCCACCACCAGCCCGCCGGCCCCCGGGTGCTCCAGCCGCACCCGCTCCAGGCGGCGGCGGGCCTGGAGCAGCAGCCGCAGGGCGATCCCGCCCCGATCACCGGGCCGGATCGCCCGACGCAGGTTGCGGGCCCGCCAGCTCTCCCGCTGCTCCGCCGACAGGGGGGAGGTCTCGCGCTCGTGGCCGTCCTCCGGGCGCCCGTGTTCCACCCAGCCGTCCTGGAAGCGGAACTCCAGGGGCCGGACGTCGCCGGCGGCGATCAGGGCCCGGGGCTCTACGCAGAGGTCCGGGATGATCCGCTCGGCCGGCCCGTCCTGGTCGTGCATCCGGATCCGGCGGGCGGCACAGAAGCCGAGGTTGTCGGCGCGGAAGGGGGTGCCGGTCAGCCCCAGCCGCAACCGGGCGCCGCCGCTGAGGCTGCTGAAGGCGTGGCCCCAGGCCGTGGCCTCCGGTTCCAGGGGATCGAGGCCCAGGTGGTGCACCTCGTCGGCGATCGCCAGCCAGGGCCGGCCCTTCAGCAGGCTGCCCAGCTCCCGCTCCAGGCGCAGGCGGTGCAGGGCCGCCGCCTGGTAGCTGAGCAGCAGGCCCTGGCCGCCGGGCGACGGGGGGGCTCCCCCCGGGGCGTCCCATTCCCGCAGGTCCAGGCCGAGGCGGGCGGCGGCGTTGACCCACTGCCGGCCGATCGCGCTGCGGTGGCAGAAGACCACGAACCGCTCCAGCCGCCCCTCCCGCTGGAGCTGGCGGAAGGCGAGCAGGGCCCCCAGGGTCTTGCCGGCTCCGGGACCGGCGTGGAGCAGCACGTCCTGGCCGCCGGGGCTCGCCGCCACCAGCCGGGCCCGAAGCAGCTGGATCAGGTGCCGCTGCCAGGCCCGCGGTTCGGGGCCGCCGGCCGCCGGCGAGGGGCCGGGAGCCCCGGCCTGGCGGCGCAGACCCAGATCGAAGGACGGTGGCGCCATCCATCGATTCTGCTGGGCCGTCCAGGGCCGGGTGGGCGTGTCCGCACATTGGCTGACGGTTGCTTGCCGTCATCGGCGGGTCTGTCTATCGCGGAAGAAGTGTGGGTGGCCTCGCGTTGGTCAAATTGCTGATTCCCAGGGAGACGGCTCCCGGTGAGCGGAGGGTCGCCGCGACCCCCGAGACGGTGAGACGGCTGGTGGCCAAGGGGGCGACCCTGCAGGTGGAACGGGGGGCGGGCCAGGCGGCCGGCTTCCTCGACGCCGACTACGCCGCCGTGGGCGCCGAGCTGTGGGACGGGGAGGCCAGGGACTGGGAGACGGCCGATGCCGTGCTCTGCGTCCAGCCCCCGCGTCCGGAGGCGCTGGCCCGGCTCCAGGCCGGGGCCCTGCTGGTGGGGCTGCTGGCCCCCTACGGCGCCACGGCTCTGGTCGACACCCTCAACGACCGGCGGGCCTCCGCCATCGCCCTCGAGCTGCTGCCGCGGATCACCCGGGCCCAGTCGATGGATGTGCTCTCCTCCCAGGCCAACATCGCCGGCTACAAGGCGGTGCTGCTGGCGGCGGCGGCCCTCGATCGCTACGTGCCGATGCTGATGACGGCGGCGGGCACGATCCAGCCCTCGCGGGTGCTGATCCTGGGGGCCGGCGTCGCCGGTCTGCAGGCCCTGGCCACCGCCCGCCGCCTGGGCGGCGTGGTCTATGTCTCGGACGTGCGGCCGGCAGTCAAGGAGCAGGTGGAGTCCCTCGGCGGGCGCTTCATCGACCCTCCGGAACTGGAGGAGGCCCCGGCCGAGGTGGGGGGCTACGCCCGCCAGGCCAGCGAGGCGTTCCTGGCGGCCCAGCGCCAGCAGCTGGCCGACCAGCTGGCCCTGGCCGACATGGTCATCTGCACGGCCCTGGTGCCCGGCCGGCCGGCGCCCCGCCTGATCAGCGAGGCCATGCTCGACGGCATGCGGCCCGGCGCCGTGGTCGTCGATCTGGCCGTGGCCCAGGGGGGCAACTGCTTCGGCACGATCCCCGGGGCCACGGTGGAGCGCCGGGGCGTGCTGCTGATCGGGGCCGACGGCCTGCCCAGCACCGTGCCCAACCACGCCAGTGCCCTCTACGCCCGCAACATCGCCGCCCTCATCGAGCATGTGCTCGGGGAGGACGGCTTCCGGCTGGATCCGGAGGATCCGATCCTGGACGGTTGCCTCTTCACCCACGCCGGTGTCTGCCGCCGGGACGACATCGTCCAGCCCGCCGGCCTGTCCCCCATCGGAGCCCGTTCATGAGCCTTCTGACGCAGTCCCTCTGGGTGCTCCTGCTGGGCAGCCTGCTGGGGCTGGAACTGATCGGCAAGGTGCCCCCCACCCTGCACACCCCGCTGATGTCGGGGGCCAATGCCATCAGCGGCATCACCGTGCTGGCCTCCCTCACCCTCATCCAGCAGGCCGGGGACAACACGGCCCTGCTGGTGATCGGAGCCCTCTCCCTGGGCTTCGCCCTCTACAACGTGATCGGCGGCTTCCTCGTCACCGATCGCATGCTCGCCATGTTCCGCCGCAAGGGTGACAGCCGATGACGTTCTCCATGGATGCTTTCGCCGCCGGCATCGATCTGGCGGCCGTTCTCCTGCTCGCCCTCGGCATCAAGGGCCTCTCGAAGGTGAGCTCGGCCCGAGGGGCCAACGGCCTGGCCGCCCTGGCCATGGGGCTGGCCGTGGTCGGCCTGCTGATCGAGATCCGGCCCGATCCGATCGCCTGGCTCTGGATCGCCGCCGGCAGCGCCGCCGGCGGTCTGGCGGGCCTGGCCACCGCCCGCCGGGTGCCGATGACCGCCATGCCGGAAACGGTGGCTCTGTTCAACGGCTGCGGTGGCATGGCCTCCCTGCTGGTGGCCATGGGCGTGGCCATCTTCGACACGGGTGATGCGGACATCGTCGCCCTTGTGTCGATCGCCGTGTCGGTGTTCGTCGGCGCCATCACCTTCAGCGGCTCGATCGTGGCCATGGCCAAGCTCCAGGGCTGGCTGGACACCCCCGGCTGGACCCAGAGCCGCCTGCGCCACGGCGTTAACATCTCCCTGGCGGTGCTCTGCCTGGTGTCGGCCCTGCTGCTGCCCGGCGATCCCGGCGGCCTGCCCCTGTGGCTGCTGATCGGGGGCTCCACCCTGCTGGGCATCGGCGTCACCCTGCCCATCGGCGGGGCCGACATGCCGGTGGTCATCTCCCTGCTCAACTCCTATTCCGGGGTGGCGGCGGCGGCGGCCGGCTTCGTGGTGGGCAGCCAGCTGCTGATCGTGGCCGGCGCCATGGTGGGGGCGGCTGGCCTGATCCTCACCCAGGTGATGTGCACCGCCATGAACCGCTCCCTGGTGTCGGTGCTCTTCGGCGGCGCCCTCGGGGCCAGCGCCGGGGCGGTGGGCGGCGGCGGCAGCGAGGCGGGCTACACCCGCATCACCAGCTGCAGCGCCGAGGAATGCGCCATGGCCCTGGAGCAGGCCGAACGGGTGGTGTTCGTGCCGGGCTATGGCCTGGCCGTGGCCCAGGCCCAGCATTCCCTGCGGGAGCTGGCCAAGCTGCTCGAGAGCCATGGGGTGGAGGTGAGCTACGCCATCCATCCGGTGGCGGGACGCATGCCCGGCCACATGAACGTGCTGCTGGCCGAGGCCGACGTGCCCTACGAGCAACTGCTGGAGATGGACCTGGTCAACCCCGAGTTCCCGCGCACCGACGTGGTGATCGTGCTGGGGGCCAACGACGTGGTGAATCCCCAGGCCAAGAACGACCCCACCAGCCCCCTGTACGGCATGCCCGTGCTGGAGGTGGACCAGGCCCGCCAGGTGTTCGTGGTCAAGCGCAGCCTCGGCGCGGGCTACGCCGGCATCAACAACGCCCTGTTCGAGATGCCCCAGACCGCCATGGTGTTCGGGGATGCCAAGGCGGTGCTCAACGGCCTGCTCAGCGAGCTGCGCGCGATGGGCGTGGGCAAGGTGAAGGTGGCGGCCTGAGGGTGGGGCCCCGGTCGTGTCCCACCTCCCCGACCGCCTCGGCCTGACCCCCTTCCGCCAGCGCTCGCCCTGGATCGGGGGGGATCTGCAGACCCTGCGGGACACCCTGCGTCCCCATCGCTTCCCCCCCGATCGGGCCGAGCCGCTGACCATCCCCCTGGTGGATGGCGGTCAGCTGCTGGGGCTGCTGGACCGCCCCGCCGCCGAGCCTTCTGCCCTGGTGCTGGTGCTGCATGGTCTGGGGGGCTCCAGTGACGGTCCTGGCCCCCGCCGGCTGGCCCTGGCCCTGGTCGCCGAGGGGTTTGCCGTGCTCCGGCTCAACCTGCGAGGGGCCGGCCGGGGCCGGCCCCTCGCCCGGGGCACCTACTGCGCCTGCTGCAGCGAGGATCTGCGTCCCGCCGTGGCCCTGGCCCGGCAGCTGGCCGCCGGCCGGCCCCTGTTCGGCGCCGGCATCTCCCTGGGCGGCACGGTGCTGCTCAACGGCAGCCTGGCCGGGCTGGCCTTCGATGGCCTGGTCTGCGTCAGCAGCCCGCTCGAGCTCCATGTCTGCGCCGTCCAGTTCGAGCGCCGCCGCAACCGGGTGTACCAGCGCTGGCTGATGCAGCGCCTGCGGGAGCAGACCCTGGCCGATCCGGGCGGGCTGCAGGAGGCTGAACGCCTGGCGCTGGCGGGGCCCGGTCGGGCCCGCACGATCCGGGCCTTCGATGCGGCCATCACCGCCCCGCGCTGGGGTTTCGCCTCGGTGGCCGCCTACTACGACGCCGCCAGCCCCCTGGCGCCCCTGATCGCGGGCCAGCCCCTGCCCCCCACCCTGCTGCTCCATGCCGGCGACGACCCCTGGGTTCCGGTCGGACCGCTGCGCCAGCTGGCTGCCGCCAGCACCGGCGGGGACGTCGCGGCACCCCAGGTGGCGCCCCGGATCGTGATCACGCCCCGGGGCGGCCACAACGGCTTCCACGCCCCCGGCGACGGGCCCGCCGCCTGCTGGGCCGACCGGCTGGCGGTGGCCTGGCTGCGCCGCCTCAGCCGGGGGGAAGGGGACGGCTGAAGGGGGTGCGTCGCACGATCCATTCCTCGATCGGCACCCCACCGACCACGTGCTCATGCACGATTCGCTCGATCCGCTCGGGAGTGACGCCCCCGTAGGTGATCCCCTCCGGCCAGAGGAGCAGCACCGGGCCCTCGCAGCAGACGCGCAGGCAGTCGGCCTTGGTGCGCAGCACCACCCCCTGGGGGCGGCCCGGATCCTCCAGCCCCAGCTCCCGCACCAGCTGCTTGAGCCGGTTCCAGCTGGCCGCACCGACGGCCGGATCGCCGCAGAGCGCCTTGGTGGGGGTGGCGCAGAGCAGCAGGTGGTGCTGGATGCCGCTCACGCCGGCAGGGCCGGCGCCGGATGGCTGCGGAGCGCGGCGGCGGCCTCGCGGGTGGCCTGGCGGGCCCAGCCGTCCACCGCCAGCACGTCGTGGAGGGAAGGGGTGCCGTGGTGATCGGCGCGGTGGCGGTCGCAGACCCGCTCGATCAGCTCGGGGATGGCCAGGAAGGGAATCGCCTCCTCCAGGAACAGGGCCACGGCCTGCTCGTTGGCGGCGTTGAGCACGGCGGGCATGGTGCCGCCGGCCCGGCCGGCGGCGTAGGCCAGTGCCATGCAGGGGTATTTCTCACGGTCGGGGGCGCGGAAGGTGAGCTGGCCCACGGCGGTGAGATCGAGGCGGCGCCAGGGGGTCTCCAGCCGCTCCGGCCAGCTGAGGCAGTAGAGCAGGGGCAGCTTCATGTCGGGCCAGCCCAGCTGGGCCAGCACCGACGAATCGGCCAGCTCCACCATCGAGTGGATGATGCTCTGGGGGTGGATGACGATCTCGATGTGGTCGTAGTCGAGGCCGAACAGGTAGTGGGCTTCGATCACCTCCAGCCCCTTGTTCATCAGGGTGGCCGAATCCACCGTGATCTTGCGTCCCATGCTCCAGTTGGGGTGGCTGGTGGCATCGGCCACCGTGGCCTTGGCCAGATCGGCGGCGGGCCAGTCGCGGAAGGCGCCGCCGGAGGCGGTGAGCTGGATCCGCCGCAGACCAGGGGTCGGCACGCCAGTGGAGAGGCGGGCGGTGTCCGCCCAGGGGGTGCCCTGGAGGCACTGGAACAGGGCCGAATGCTCCGAATCGGCGGGCAGCAGCCGGCTGCCGCTGCGCTGCAGTTCGGGCAGCACCACCGGGCCGGCGGCGATCAGGGTTTCCTTGTTGGCCAGGGCCAGGTCCTTGCCGGCCCGGATCGCCGCCAGGGTGGGCAGCAGGCCGGCGCAGCCGACGATGCCGGTGACCACCAGATCGGCGCTGGCCCAGGCCGCGGCGGCACAGAGGCCGTCGGAGCCCCCCAGCAGCTCGGGGAGGCGAGCGGGACGCCGGGCCGGTTCCAGGTCGGCCAGGCGGCCGGCCAGCTCGCCGAGCCGGTCGGCATCGGCCAGGGCCACCACCTCCGGGGCATGGCGCAGGATCTGCTCCACCAGCAGATCCAGGTTGTTGCCGGCGGTGAGGGCCACCACCTTGAAGCGGTCGGGGAACTCCTCGACGATCTCCAGGGTCTGGGTGCCGATCGACCCGGTGGAGCCCAGAACGCTGATGGCCTTCACGCGCGGCTTCCCCCATCGGGCTCGTGGGCTCCCAGTGTCCCATCCCCGGCCGCCGTCCCCGCTGGCTTAACTGGGGCCACACCGATCCCTTCCCATGTCGTGGCTGCAGCGCTGGAACTTCATCGAGCGGGCCCGGATCGAACGCCAGCTCTGGGAGGCCTTCGAGCGCCGTGAGGACCTGGAGGCGCTGGTGGAGGACTGCCGCCGGGCGGTGGCGGCGGGCGAGGGGGAGCGGGCTTTCCAGCTGGAGGTGTGGCAGACCACCCTGCAGCGGATCCGCAAGATCGAAACCCTGATGGCGGGCAAGCAGCCTGAGTGAGGGCCCGGCGGTGTTCAGCCGGACGTGTCGCAGGGGGCTGCGTTCCCGGTGCGGTTCCGATGCCAGGCCTGCTGGACCAGGGGCCACACCGCGTCGGGCGGCAGGCCGTCCATGCAGGCGTGCTGCTCCAGCGGGCAGGCGGGATTCTCGAAGCGCACCTGGAGGCAGCCGCCGCAGCGCTGCCGGCTGCGGCTGACCCAGACGTGGTCGGCCCGGGGGGCCCAGAGATCCCGGGGGCTGGCACCGATGCCGTCGGCGTCGGTGCCGAACAGGGCCACCGTGGGGCAGCCGGCGGCGGCGGCCAGGTGCAGCGGGCCGGAATCCACGGCAATGCACAGCCGGCTGCGGGCCAGGGCGCCCACCAGCGCAGGCAGGCTGAGGCGGCCGCGCAGATCCCGCACCCCGGCGCGGGCCAGCAGGGCGCGCTCCAGCCGGTCGCCAGGCCGGCGCGGTTCGGCGGGGGGAGGGCCGCCGATCAGGCCGATCGATCCGGCCGGCAGGCCCATCTCCCGGTCCAGGCGCTCGAGCAGGACCAGCCAGTGCTCCAGGGGCCAGAGCTTGGCGGGCCGCTCGCCGTTCACGGCGATCAGCACCGGCGGCAGCCCGGGGGGGGCGGGCTCGGCGGGCAGCTCCACCCGCTCGAAGTCCGTCTCCACCCAGGCGACGCGGCAGTGCAGTTCGCGGATGCTGTTGCTGCCGATCCAGCCCCGGTAGCGCTCCACCAGGGAGGGACTGGCCCAGTGGGGATCGAGGGCGAGGGCGTGGAGGGGGTGGTCGCCGGCGGGGATCGGCGCCGCTCCGACCACGAAGCGCGGGTCCAGGGCCTGGGCCCAGGCGGGGCTGTGGGGGGCGTGGCCGTCGGCGTTGATCACCAGATCCACCCCGTCGCCCCGTCCCTGCTCCGCGAGGGTCCGGCGCCACTGGTGCAGGGCCGGCAGGGCCGCCGGGCCCTGCTCCGCCAGGGGAAGGCTGGCGTCGATCCAGGGATTGAGCCGCTCCAGCTCCCGGGTGCGCTGGCTGCCCACGTAGGTGATCAGGGCGTCGGGATACTTGCGGCGCAGGCCCCGCAGCAGGGGCTGGAGCACCACGTAGTTGCCCAGCTTGGCGGCACCGAGCACCACGATCCGGGGTCGTGGGCCGAGCTCCTCGTCCCGGAAGCGGCGCATCAGGCGGGGAAGGGTGTTCATGGCCGCCCCGCGCCGACAGGGCCGACGGGTTCAGGTGCCGGCGCGGGGGCCGCCTCCAGGTCCCACTGGCTCAGCCAGCGGCGCATCCAGGTGCCCCGATGGGGCTGCTCGAGGCGTCGCCGGCTGTGGAGCCAGAGGCTGTTGAGCAGGAAGGTGGTGCGATTGCAGGCCTTCAGCCGGGCGTCGCTGCCGATGGTGGCGCTGGCGAGGTGGTTGGCCTGCTGCTGCAGCCGCTGCAGGGCCTCCGGGGCGATCCACTCGATGGTGGGGCAGTCGCGCAGGCGCTCGGCGTAGTCGAGGTCTTCGCAGTAGGCCGGATGGAAGTTGGCATCGAAGAGGCCCACCCGATTCCAGGCGGCCGGGGTGAGGGCGAAGGCGGAGAATTCCTGGGGCGCCGGCAACAGCGGCAGGAACTGGGGACGGGAGGGGTCAATGCGCCCAACCACCTCCGCGAGCACGCCAGGGGCGAAGACCACGTCGTTG
The DNA here is from genome assembly GCA_943369315.1 of Synechococcus sp. UW140. Taxonomy (GTDB): domain Bacteria; phylum Cyanobacteriota; class Cyanobacteriia; order PCC-6307; family Cyanobiaceae; genus Cyanobium. The sequence continues at coordinate 77,415 of CALRMW020000012.1, read as the reverse complement.
TTGACCAGCAGGGCGAAGCCGGCGTCCGGAAAGGAGGTGAGGATCGTGTTCCAGCTGGAGGCGACCCCCTGGTTGCCGAAGGGCCGAGCCACCCGCACCCTGGCGACGCCGGCGGGGGGCTGCTGCTCCAGCCGGGCCAGCAGCCGCTGGAGCGCATCGCTGTCCGCGAGTCCGGAGCCGATGCTGTTGTCGACGATGGCGAGGGTCTCGACGGGGTGGTCGAGGCTGTCGAGCAGGCGCTGCAGCAGATCGGGGCGGTTGAGGATCGGAATCCCCAGCAGGGGGATGGCGCCCGTCGTGGTGCTGCGGGGGGTGACGCCATCCAGCCGCCGCCAGAAGTCGTCGACGGGGGAACGGTCTCCGCTGAGGGAGGCGTACTGGGCCAGGCAGCCCCAGAGGTCGGGATTGGTGAGATCGCGGCGGCTGGGGGAGGCCGGCAGGTCGGAGAAGTAGGTCTTGCTCCAGAGAAGGAGAAGGGACCTGGCGGCGGCCAGGTCCCCCTTCTGCAGGCAGGTGACGTAGTTACGGGCGAAGCGGGCCTGTTCCAAGGTGACCACGGGTGGCTGGGGTCATCAGCCGAAGGTGATGGAGTCGCCTTTGGTGGAGATGAAGGCCGTCTGGCTGGTGTCGAAGGTGTACTCTTCGCCGCCGATGATGAGCAGATCGCCATCGCCTGCCCCGAAGATCTGGGTGCCGCTCCCGATGTCCCCCTTGCTGAAGAAGGAGACCTGATCGACGTTGGCATCGTTGCCGAGATCGATCCAGGTGTTCTGCACCCGGGCGGAGAAGTCGAGAACATCGGCGCCCTGGCCCAGCAGGACGGTGGAGTCGCTGACCCTGCCCCCGAAGATCAAGGTATCGTCGCCGGCACCGGCACTGATTCTGACGGATTCGGCCTTGTCGGTGATGGTGAAACTGTCGGCGCCTGTGCCGGCGGTGAAGGTGGTGCTCTTCAGCGCTCCGGTGATGGCGGTGTTGTCACCACTGCCCAGAGAAATGGTGCCTCTGTTGATGTCTGTGGTGATCAGGGTGTCGTCACCAGCCCCGGTGCTGACCGTCATGTTTCTGGCGTCGCCAGTGAACATAACAGTGTTGTCATCAGCGTTTCCGAGGTAGGAGGTGTCCTTGGAAGCGCCCGAAAAGGTGGTGCGGGTGTCGCCGGAGGCGGACTCCCTGATGCCGACGTCATCGATGCTGCGGCCCTTGTTGGGGAAGACCCGCGAGTTGGTGACCTCACCGGTCTGACTGGTGAAGACCCTGGCGCCGCTGCTGGTGGTCTGGGTGACCGTCGTGCCGGGATCAGGCACGAAAATCGAAAGCGTATCGGAGGAAGCCATTCGACAGGAAATGTCGTTTATTTGATCGAGACCTTAGGGGGCTGGTTTGGGGGCTATGTGTATCCCAGGCTTCGTTTTCCGTAATAATTCTTGAACAATTCACCACGAAAGTGCGAAACCTTAAATCCGACTTTGTCCAGCCTTTGTTGTATCAATGCTGTCTGCACCAAGGCCTTCAGGAGATACATTGCTTCCGCAGCCTGCTTGCCGGTTCAGGATTCCTGTCATGTCAGACCTTTCCGGCGATTTCGACCTCGGGCAGGTCCTTCAGGAAGCGGAGGCGGCGGAGCGCCGGCAGGAATGGTGCGAAGCCGCCTGCATCTATCAGGAGCTGGTCGGCTCCGCTGCGGCGCCGGCTCCGCTGCTGCTGCGGGCTGCCAATGCCCTCTGGCTCTCGGATCAGCCGGAGGAGGCCCTGGAGCTCTACCGGCGGGCGTCCCTGCTGCTGCCCGACAGTCCCGCCCCCTTCATGGGTCTGGGCAACAGCCTGCGGGATCTGAACCGCTTCGAAGCGGCCGATCGGGCCTTCCGGGCCAGCCGCCAGCGGGGGGATGGCCCGGCCCTGGCCTGCAACCATGCCGCCCTGCTGATCGGGCTGGAGTCCTACGGGGAGGCCTATGCCCTGGCCGAACGCCGCTTCGAGCTGCCCGGGATGGGCCCCGGACCGGAGGGTGGTGTGGCGGCGGTGGTAACGAGCGCCCAGGTGCTGCATGTGCGCACCGAGCAGGGCCTGGGTGATGGCCTGCAGTACCTGCGCTGGATCCCCCCGCTGCTCGAGCAGGCCACGGCCCGGGGCCAGTCGGTGGTGCTGGAGGTGGAGCCGTCGCTGGTGGCGCTGCTGCGCCTGGGCCTGGCCTGGCTGCCCCAGCCGCCGGAGGTGCGCGCCAGGCCCGGGCCCGGCGGTGACGATCCGGGCGGCGACGGGTCGGGGCCAGCCCCTGCCGGGGACGTGGTGAGCCTGCTGTCGCTGCCGGCGGCCCTTGGCGGGGCCCCCTGTCCCCAGCCCCCGGGGCCGGATGGCCGGGGCAGCTATCTGAGGGGGGTGGCCCCGGCCGCGCCCGCCGACGGCTGGGGCCGCCCGCCACGGATCGGCCTCACCTGGGCCAGCGGCCGCAAGCTCACCGACGGCTTCACCCGGCGGGAGTACCGCAAGCGCACCCTGCCGGCGGCCGCCCTGGTGCGGCTGGTGGAGGGGCTGGTGGCGCAAGGGTGGGAGCCGGTGCTGCTGCAGCAGGGGGAGGACCGCTCCATGGCGGAGCCCGTGGCCCATCGGTTCGGCGATGCTATTGCCCCCGACGGCGACTTTCTCGCCACGGCTGAGATGCTGACCAGCACCGATCTGCTGATCACGGTGGACACAGCCATGGCCCACCTGGCCGGCGCCATGGGCCACCCGGCCTGGGTGCTGCTGCCCTTCAGCGCCGATCCCCGCTGGCTGCGGCAGCGGCAGGACAGTCCCTGGTACCCGAGCCTGCGCCTGTTCCGCCAGGGCGAGGACCGGGACTGGCTCCCGGTGGTGGCGGCGGTGCTGCAGGAGGGGGCGGCGGTGTTCAGGGCAGCAGCCGCAGGCTGAGGATCAGGGCCTCGAAGGCCTCGGCGGCCCGGTTCACCTCGTAGCGGGTGGCGACGGTGGCGCGGCCCGCTTCGGCCATCGCCGCGAAGGCGGTCGGATCGGCGAGCACGGCCAGCAACATCTCGGCCAGGCGGTCGGGTTCGTTGAAAGGCACCAGAAGCCCGTTGTGGCGGTGCTGGATCACCTCGTTCAGCGGTGGGTTGTCGGAGCCCACCACGAGGGCACCGCAGGCCATCGCCTCCAGCACGCTCCAGGAAAGGGCATAGGGGTAGGAGAGGTGGACGTGGGCGGCGCTGATGCGGAACAGGGCCAGCAGCTCTTGATGTGCCAGGGGAGGCAGGAAATGGACCCGGTCGAGGGGCAGCCGGTGGCCGAGCAGGGCCAGCAGTTCACCCTTGTGGCCGTCGGGATGGGATGAGGGCGCCCCGTAGCCGCTGTCGGTGCCCCCCACGATCACCGCCCGGGCGTCCGGCCGGGCGGTGAGCACGGCCGGGAGGGCCCGCAGGACGCTGCGGAAGCCGCGCAGGGGTTCGAGGTTGCGGCTGGCGAAGGTGATCACCGGATCCCCCTTGGTCAGGGTCGGGCCGCCCTTCAGCCGCAGGCTGATGGCCCGGGTGGTGGGGGCCGGCAGGGCGATGCCTTCGTGCAGCACCTGGAAGCGGCCGCGCAGGTGCGGGGGGAAGGTGTCGCGGGCGAAGCGGGTGGGCACGATGCAGGCGTCGGCATCGGACACCGCCGCCAGGCCCATCAGGTTGCCCCGGCGCCACTGGGCCCGCAGGGCCTGGGAGGGTTCGCCCAGGTCGGCATCGAAGCCGTAGCCGAGCAGCAGCGGGGTGGCATAGAGCTCGGGGTAGGCGATCAGCACCGCCTCGGGCCAGATGTCGCGCAGGTAGAGGAGCTCACCCCAGCCGCTGTGGCCGATCACAGCGTCGGGGCGGTAGCCCTGCTCCCGCAGCTGCAGGCAGCGCTCCTGGACACGGACGGCCCGGCGCAGGTTGGCCTCCAGCAGCGGGTCGGACAGCCCGGCGGGGAGGACCGGCGCCTGCCAGTCGTAGTGGAGCCGGTGGACACCGGCCCGGGGTGTGGCGCCCAGGCCGAGCACGCGATGGCCGCGGCGTTCGAGGGCGGGAGTCAGATCGCGAAACTGGCCGGGATGGTTCTGATGGATCAGCAACAGTTCCATCTGACAACGCTATTACAATCCCGCTGCAAGTACCTGACCTGCGTCATGTCGCTCTGGAGCCGTCTGTTCGGACGCCGAGATACGGTGAGCTGGGGTGAAAGAAAGCCTGAAAAAGATGGTGGTCTTCTGGATACTCTGGTGAGTGATCCCGGCACCGTCCCGATGGAGATGGATCGCCGGCCCCAGATCACGCCATGGTCGGCGGCCCGGCTGGGCACGATCTTCATGGATTTCGCCCATGAAGCCAGCCCCACCCGGCTGGCGGAGGCCCGCCTGGCACGCCAGTGCCTGTCGAAGTTCTGGCTGAATGCCCCGATCGATGCCCTGGAGCTTCTCTATGGCTCCGCGGTCGGGGACAGCTACCGCCAGATGATCGGCGGTGAGCTGGCCAGCCAACCGCTGCTGCGCGATGAGGAGGCCTGGAGGGACCATCTCTCCGAGCGCCTGTTCAGCGGCTTCGATCGCCCGGAGATGGCCAACATCCTGCTGGCGGTGATGCCCTATTTCCGTCGCGGCAAGATGAAAGTGCGCAACTGCGAACAGAATCTGCCCACCTGGCTGCTGGAGGATTACGCCAGCCTGTTCGAGCCGGAGCTTCTGCCCCGGTTGCGCCAGCCAAGCCCCCTGGAGCGCAAGGCCCTGGCCCCGGCGGGGGCGGTGCGGGCGATGCCGGCAGCAGCTGCTGCCGGTGCGGTCGCTACGGAGCCGGAGGCACCGCCGCCGCTGCCCCAGCTCTCGTCGTTCACCGGCGCCCAGGCCCTCCAGCTCACCGGCAGCGAGGAATTCCTCACCCGCCTCAACGGGCTGGTGAACCTGTTCGAGATCGACCCCGACGATGGCGCCATCCGCCAGGAACTGGGCAGCTTCCGGCGCCAGCTGGGCCAGATCTGGCTGGACACCCCCGAGGAGCGGCTGCAGCCCCTGTTCGAGAGCTCCTTCGGCGACCTCTACCGCAAGTTCCTGCGCAGCGGCTACGCCGCCACCCCCCTGGCGGAGGAAGACCGGCAGCTGCGTTCCCAGCTGGCCCACTACGTACGCAACATGACCCGCCCCAAGGCCACCCAGGTGGTGCTGGCGGTCCTGCCCTTCTACCCCCCCGGCAAGATCGGCTTCGCCGGCGGAGAGCAGTACATGCCCCAGTGGCTGCTGGGGGCCCTGCCCAGCCTCTATGTGAAGAGCTGAGGGCGGCGGGACCCTGGCCCGCTGGCCTTATTCGTGGAACTCCTTCCACAGCAGCCAGTAGGTCAGGTAACCGAGCAGCGGCAGCAGCAGCATCGGCGCCAGGGCGAGCAGGGTGACCACCGGCGGCAGGTGCAGCAGCAGCCAGAGCAGCACGAGCCCGTAGGCGAGGAAGGCGATGGCGATGGCCAGCCAGCGCTGGCGCAGCCGCTCCTTCCAGCGCAGCCGCCAGGCCTTGAAGCGCCGGCGCCGGCGCTGCTCGGGTGGCACGAAGCGCCACCAGTCGCCCTGGGGCCTGGTGCTCAATTGGATCGCAGGCGCTGAAGGTTGCGGCGCTGATCCTCGAACAGGCCGGTGAGCAGGCTGATCACGCGCCGTTCCCGCAGCTTGATATCGGCGGTGAGGGCCATGCCGGCCTGGAGCGGCACGCTGCCCTTGTCGGGCAGCGGAATGGTCTGGCGCCGGAGCTGGAGGATCACCGGGAAGTGGAGGCCCTCCGCCTGGGTGCCGAGCACCTGGGTCTGCTCCTCGGGGGTGAGCGCATCGGAACCGATGCGTTCCACCGTGGCCGGCACGTAGCCGAAGCTGTTGGCGGGGAAGGTCTCGATCGAGAGGTCGGCGCTCTGGCCCACCTGCACGAAGCCGATGGCCTTGTTGGGCAGATAGACCCTGGCTCGCAAGGAGTCCTGAGGGACCACCTTGAGCAGCGGGGTGGTCTCGGTGGCGCCGACCACGCTGCCGGCACTGGCCTCGACGTCGAACACCAGGCCATCGGTGGGAGCGGTGAGCACGCCGTACTGGATCTGCAGGCGGGCCTGGCGGATCTGGGCGTCGAGATCGCTGATCTGACGCAGGTTGGTCTCGATCGTCGTGCGCAGCTCCACGTCGGTGCCGGAGCCGGTGTTGACCAGCTGGGAGCGGAGCCGGGCGATCTCCCGCTCCTCCTCGGCCACGCTGGTCTGGAGGTCCTGCATCCGGTTGCGGGCTTCGAGCAGCTGCACCTCGCTGACGGCGCCGTCGCGCACCAGGGACTGGTAGCGGCGCTCGATGTCGCTGTAGATCCGCAGGGAATCCCGGTAGCCGGCCAGGCGAGTGCTGCTCTTGGCCAGCTCCTCGCGGGCGGCCTCCAGGCGGCTGCTGAGCTCCCGGGTGCGATCACGCAGCTGGCTGCGCTGGTTGGCGGTGAGGCCGGCGGTGGCGGCGTCCTCCCCGAGGGTGGCGCGGGCGACGAGGTTCTCGTTGAGCAGCCGCTCGCGGATGCTCTCGGCGGCGGCCAGCTTGCTGCGGGGCTCGCGCAGGTCGAAGCGGATCAGGGGCTGACCCTTCTTCACCGACTGGCCCTCCTTCACCAGCACGGCCTCCACCACGCCGGGGACGGGCGAATCCACGTCCTTGACGGTTGTGGAGGGCTCGAGCTTCCCAGGGACCGCCACGGTCTCGGCGATCGGCGCGGTGACGCTCCACAGGCCCAGGGCCACCACGCCCCCCACCCCGGCCCAGACCAGCAGGCTGGAGCTGCGGCGGCTCTTGCGGAGCACCACCGTCTCGCGGAACGACCATTCACGCGGTGCGTCGCCCTCGGCGGCCGCGAGGCCTGCCCCGAAGGGGTGGCCGGCCGCCGGGGCGGCAACGGGGACCCCCTCGGCCGGGGCCGCCGGCGGGGACGCAGCGGCGGGCGGGGCCGCAGCGGCGGGCGGGGCCGTGCCGGACGGCGAGTTCTGGCCCACCAGATCGACCCGCACCGGCATGACCGGCCGGCGGCTGGCACGGGGGGAGCGCAGCCAGCCGACGCAGTCCTCCATCAGGGCCACGAGCCGGGAGGCGGGATCGGCGGAGCGGGGTGGGGTGGCCATCAGCTGAGTCCCTCCTGGTTCTGGCTGCGGTAGAGGGCGTAGTACCAGCCGCGCAGCTGCATCAGCTGGCGGTGGCTGCCCTTCTCCATCACGGCGCCCCGGTCCATCAGCACGATCAGGTCGGCGGGCTGGACGGTGGAGAGGCGGTGGGTGATGAAGAAGACCGTGCGGCCGCGGAAGGCCTCAAACAGGTTGATGCAAACCTGGCGCTCGGTGGTGGCATCGAGGGCGCTGGTGGCCTCGTCGAGGATCAGCATCCGGGGGTTCTGGAGCACGGCCCGGGCCAGGGCGAGGCGCTGGCGCTGGCCGCCGGATAGGCCGGCGCCCCGTTCGCCGACGCTGGAGTTGTAGCCCTGAGGCATCTGCATGATGAAGTCGTGGGCGCAGGCGATGCGGGCGGCGCGGATCATCTCGGCGGCGGTGGCATCGGGCTTCACCATCAGCAGGTTCTCGCGGATGGTGCCGTCGAAGAGGAGCGAATCCTGGGGCACCACACCGATCTGCCGGCGCAGGGAATACAGCTCCACCTTGCCGATGTCGAGGCCATCGATCAGGACGCTGCCCCGCTCCGGCGGGTAGAAGCGGGAGAGCAGCTTGAGCAGGGTGGATTTGCCGCTGCCCGAGCCGCCCACCAGGCCGACGAAGGAGCCGGCGGGGATCTCCAGATCCACCCCGTCGAGCACCATCGGGCCCTGGTCGCTGAAGCGGAAGCCCACATCCACGAACTGGACCCGCCCCTGGAGGGGAGGCAGGGGGATGTTGCTGGCCTGCTCGCGGGTCTGCTCGGTGTCGCGGTCGACCACGTCGGCCACCATCCGCAGGGCCTGGGTGTTGAACTGGAAGTCCTGCCAGGTGCCCACCAGCTGCACCAGGGGCTGGCGGATGTAGCCGGAGAGGATGTTGAAGCCAAACAGGGCGGCGAGGCTGAGTTCGCCCTTGATGATCAGCCAGATCGCCACGGCGATCACCACCAGCTGCCCCATGTTGCTGAGGAAGTTGGAGAGGTTGGCGATCGATTCGCGGGTCACCTTGAGCTTGAAATCCTCACCGATGTAGGCGGCGTAGCGGTTCTGGAATTCCCAGCGGGTCTTGAGTTCGGCGTTCTGGGATTTGATCGTCTGGATGCCGGTGATCGCCTCGGTGAGGAAGCTGGAGGCGCGCACGGCCTGGGCCATGGTGCGGTTGATCTGGCTGCGCACCAGGGGATTGCTGACCAGACCCACGGCGGCGATCAGGGGAAGGGTCGCCAGGGTCACCAGGGTGAGCAGGGGGCTGATGGCGAACAGGATCGCGATGTAGATGAGGCTGAAGGCGAAGTCCACCAGGGTGGGCAGGGTCTGGCCGAGCAGGAAATCGCGCAGGCGGTCGAGCTGGGAGAAGTAGAAGGTGATCCGGCCAACGGGGCGGGAATCGAAGAAGCCCTGGGGCAGGCGCACCAGGTGGTCGAGGATCGTCGCCTTGGCGTCCAGATCGATCCGGTTGGCCAGATCGGTGAACAGGAAGCTGCGCAGGGTCTTGAAGATGCTCTCCACCAGCGCGGCGAGCAGCATCACGCTGGCCATGCTCACCAGGGCGCCGATGTTGCGGCTGGCCACCACGCTCTGGATCAGCACCATCAGGCCGAGGGGGAAGACGAGCCGCAGGGCGTTGATCACCACCGAGGCCACCAGCACCTCGATCAGCTCGCGGCGGTGCTGACGCAGGAAGGGGACATACCAGCTCCAGTCGAAGCGGCGCTGCTTGGCATCCGGCTTGCGGTCGAACAGCAGCAGCTCCACCAGGCCCCCCTCGTGGGTGACCAGCTCCTCGGCCGGCACCAGCAGGGCGCCGAGTTCGGCCTCGAGCAGGCGGGCGCGGCCATCGGGTTCGACGCCGTCGAGCAGGCCGAAATGGCCGTTCTGATAAAGGAGGGCCGGGGCGGGCACCCGCCCCAGGCGGCTGGCGGGCACCCGCGAGAGCACCACCCGCAGACCGAGGGTGTCCATGATCTGGCCGATGTTGACCAGGTTGAGCTGGTCCTGGCGCTGCAGGATCGCGTCCACCTGGTCGGCCAGGGCGTCACGGTTGAGGGGCAGGCCGAAGTAATCGGCCAGGGCCTGGCAGAGGACGATGGGTACGGCGCGGGGGCCGCTGGCCCGTCCCAGGGCGAGCTGACCGCTGCGGTCGGCGGCCCGACGGGGTGGGGGCTCCAGCGGTGGGGCGTAGCTGGCACCGCCCCCCTCCACGCTGGGGAGCAGGGTCGGGGTGAGGGGGTCGGCGCCGAGGGTGATCGGGGCTTCCGCCTCGCGGGGGATCGCCAGGCCCACCAGCCGCAGCCAGGGGGCCTCGGGGCCCGGGGCCGCGAGGGGCCGGTCCGACCAGGGCTCGGCCAGGGGCAGGCCGCTGCTGGCGTACCAGCGGAAACCGGGGGGCAGGCCGAGTTCGGTGGGGGCGCCGGGCCGCAGGCTGCGCAGGCGCACCTGGTCGGCGGGCAGGGGCCAGTCGTCGAGGAGGGCTTCGCCGAGGGGATCCCGTTTCGCCAGGGCCAGCAGCAGGGTGTGGAGCTCGGCGGCGCTGGGCTGGTTGGCGAACCAGGCGGCGAAGTCTGGATGGCCCTCGAGCAGGTCGCGGAAGGCGGCGGCGGGGAGCTGCAGGACCTCCACTTCCGTGGTGGCGCGCAGATGTTCGCAGGGATCGCGGCGCAGCAGGCCGGCCCAGCCCGCCAGGGAGCCGGGGCCGAGGCGTTCGATCGTGCGCAGCCCCCGGCCGTTGGGGCGGGGGCCGAGGCTGCGCAGCTGGCCGCTGCAGAGCAGCAGCAGGCCCTCGGGCAGCACGTCCGGCCGCAGGACGGTCTGGCCGATGCGGAAGCGCAGGGGCTCCAGCAGCGGATCGATCGCGTCGCGGCGGGCGGGGGGGAGGCGGTCGAAGGGGGTGAAGTCGTTCAGCAGTCCGCTGATGGCCCCGGGGGAGGAGGTCATGGGGTGCCGTCCTCCTGCAGCAGGGCGAGCATCGCGTCGAGGGGCGGCAGCGGCTGGCCTTCGAGGAGGAGCCGCACCCGCTGCTCGAGCCATTCCTCGAAGAGTTCGCCCATCATGCGCTCCCTGGTGGAGGCGTTCAACTCCGCCGGCAGGAACTGTTCCAGCCTCAGCACCACCCAGCTGTCGCCGGCCTCGAAGGGGTCGAACAGCTGGCCGGGGCGGCCGCGACGCAGGCGGCTGACCAGGCTCTCGTGGCCGGTGGCCAGGGGCAGAGGGCCGATCTGGCCGCGGCAGTGGCGCTCGGGTCCGCTGGAATGGAGCGGGGCAAGATCGGCGAAGTCGGCTTCCCCTTCGGCGATCTGGTGATGGAGCTCGGCGGCGAGGTCCTCGCTCTCGACCCGCAGCAGCGAATAGACCACCTGGTCGAGCTCGGGCTTGCGCTGCAGGAAGCGCACCTCCACCTCCTCGCTCCAGCGGCTGCGCACCAGGCGTTGCAGGCGCTGCTTCTGGGTGGCGAGCATGCGCAGGTCGTCGAAGACCAGGCCGCGCTCCTGCAGCCAGCCGGGCACCTGGTCGTCGTCGGTGATGCCCCGGCGCTCCAGGAAGGCCGCCATCAGGGCCTTCTCCTCCTCGATGGCAAGGGGAATGGCGTGCACGAGCTGGTCGAGCACCCAGGCGCGGGCCAGGGGCCGGGCCTGGCCCTGCTGGCGGATCAGGCGGTTGAGTTCGGAGAGGGCCAGCCAGGGACGGCCGGGGGGCAGCTCCACAACGGCGGCCTCCCGCAGGCCGGAGAGGGGTTCGGGCAGGGTGTCGCGGGCGGTGCTCATCACGTGGGCCTCCGGTGGGGCAGATCGAGGCGGGCCAGGGCGTCGGCCATCAGGGCCAGGCCGCGCTCCCGGCTCCAGGTGTCCCGGGCATAGGCGAACGCGGCGGCGCCCATGGCGCGCCAGGCTTCGTCGTCCCCGTCGAGCCGGAGCACGGCCTGGCACCAGTCGTCAGGGTTGCGGGCGATCAGCACCTCCTGGCCGTGGCGCAGGCCGGTGGCTTCCGCGGCCAGGGGGCTGAGCACCTGGGGGATGCCGTGGGCGGCGGCGGCCACCACCTTTCCCTTGAGGCCGGCGCCGGAGCGCAGCGGGGCCACGAAGAGCCGATGGCGGGCGTAAACGGTGGCGGGATCGGCGACCCAGCCCTCGACGATCACCCCGGGTTCGGCGCCCCAGCGGGCGGCGACGGTGGCGTCGAGACCGCTGCCGTACAGATGGAGGCGCAGCTCGGGCCGCCGCTGGAGCAGGAGGGGCCACACCTGCACCAGGAAGGCCTCGACGGCGTCGCGGTTGGGGGGGTGGCCGTAGCTGCCCAGGAAGGCGAGGCCGCTGCGGCCCTCGAGGGGGGCGGGATCCTCCGGGCCCTGCACCACCCAGGGACAGGGAGCGGTGGCGGCCTCGCCGAGGGTTTCGGCCTCGATCACCGCCCGTTCCACCTCCGAATAGCTGAAGGTCAGGTGCACCTCGCGCATCACCGCCAGCTCCTGACGCTTCACCTCCTCCACCGCTTCGAGGGCGCGGCGGGCGGCGTCGCCGTCGAGGCCCTCGGCACGGGCGGCGTCGCCGTCGAGGCCCTCGGCACGGGCGGCTCTCAGCTGGCGCAGGTGGTGCAGGTCGGCGTTGCAGAAGATCAGCCGGGCCTGGGGGGCGTACCGATGGATCAGCGGCAGGGCCTGGGCCGCCACGGTGTAGCGGGTCAGGTAGATCAGCTCGAACTCGCGGCCCCGCTCCCGCAGGAACGCCTCCAGGGAGAGCACGAACGGGGCGTGGATCAGCTCGATGCCGCGGCGCTGGAGCTCCTCGCTGTAGCAGGCCAGCCAGGCCAGGTTGAGGGGCAGGAGCGTGACCTTCCAGCCCAGGTCCTGGAGCAGGCCCATCTCGACCAGGGCCGCATGGCTGCCGGCATCGCGGTCGGGCCGGGGGGTTTCCTGATCGAGGCAGAGGGCGCGGCCGAGGATGCCGCGGTCCTTGATGGTTTCGGCGGCGGCATGGCCGGGCTCGCGGCTGCCCTCGAAGGCGGCGGCCCACTTCTGCTGGAAGACGGGTCCGTGGACCGCCTGGAAGCGCTTCAGCCCGCTGGTGGCCTGGGTGTCGGTGCCGCAGCTCAGACCCTCGTGGTGGATCACCCGGGCCAGGGGGCTGTAGCGCACGGTGTGGCCGGCCTGGCGCACCTTGAAGGCCAGGTCGGTGTCCTCGTAGTAGGCGGGGGAGAACTCCGGGCTGAAGCCACCGATCCGCTTCCAGAGCTCGAGGGGGATGGCGAGGGCGGCGGCGCTGACGTAGTCCACCTGGCGGGCGTAGGCGACGCGGGGGTCGTGGGGGTTGCCGCCACGGCCGTAGTTCCAGGGTTCGCCGTTGCCCCAGACGATGCCGCCGGCCTCCTGCAGGGTGCCGTCGGGGTAGATCAGCTGGGCCCCCACCATCCCGGTGTCGCTCCAGCACTCGAAGGGAGCGAGCAGCTCTTCCAGCCAGCCGGCGCAGGGTTCGGTGTCGTTGTTCAGCAGCACCAGGAAGGGGGCGCGGGCGGCGGCGGCGCCGCTGCAGCAGGCCTGGTTGAAGCCGCGGGCGAAGTCGTGGCGGATCAGGCGCACCCCGGGGGCGTCGGCGGCCAGGGCCTCGGCGGTGCCGTCGCTGGAGCCGTCGTCGACCACCACGATCTCGAACGGGATGCGGGTGGGGGCGTAGGCGATGGCCGCCAGGCAGCGGCGGGTGAGGCCGTACTGGTTGTGCACCGGGATCACGATCGACACATGCGGATCCGCCGCGATCGGCAACCGCAGGGGCTGGCGCACCGTGGCACTGCCGTCGGGTCCCGGTTCGGTGGGGCCAATGGCTGACGGCGCCCCTTCGCTTCGGGGCAGGGGGAACTCGAGAAGGCGCTGCAGCAGGGGCAGGTCGGGGGGCAGGGGGGTGCCGCCTGAGTCGGCCCAGGCGAGCCAGGTGCGCAGGCTGCGGTAGCGCTCGCGGGCGAGGGGGGAGAGCTCGTCGGGGAAGGGGGGGCGGGCGTGCCGCTGCAGGGCCGGCCAGGGGGTGAGGTGGAAGGGGAGCAGCTCGAAGCGCTGGTCCAGCACCAGGCCGGCGGCGGTCTCCAGCTGGAGATGGTGCACGGCGCCGTCGGCGAGGGCGGCGGGGAGCAGCAGCTGGAACGGCCAGGGACCCTCCGGCAAGGGCTCGGGGGGCGTGATGGGCAGGCAGGTGCCGCCGTCGAGGCGCAGCTGCAGGGGCTCGGGGCCGCGGCCCCAGCCGTGCAGGAGCGGCATCTGCAGCTGGGTGAGGGCGCCTTCGCGGATGGGACCGTGGCGGCGTTGGTGCTCGATCCGCCCGTGGGTGCCGGCATCCAGCCGCAGGGGACTGCCGGGCAGCTCCGTTCCGGCCCCGTCGGCGACCACCCGCAGCACCAGCCCCTGGGAGAAGGGCGGCAGGGGGTGGCTGGGGCCCCACCAGAAGCGGAAGCCGCAGGGCTGCTCGATGCCCAGGGCGAGCAGATCAGGCCGCGCCTGGACGGCCATCAGCTCGGCGATGACCCTTCGCTGGCCGGGATCGAGCAGATCCTCGAGCACCAGATGCAGCCGCAGGGGGGCCGCCTGGTCGTGCAGGGGCCAGGGGCAGGCCCAGCCGCTGAGGCCGCCCTCGGGGCTCCAGCCCTCGAGCCGGCCCACCAGCCCAGGTCGGCGCAGCTCCGCAAGGGAGGCGGTGGAATCTTCCAGGGTGCCGGGCGGCTCGGCGAGCATCGCAGCCATGCTGGAATCGTTGGCGGAACGTTATTGCCGCCGTACCGCTTTGTCTCGTGTCGCCATGGACAGTGCTGGCGGCGGTGGCGGTGAGCCTGGTGTCTGGGTGCCGCTGCGGGTGCTGCGGCAGCTGGATCTGCCCCCTGCCGCGCACCACCGACTGATCACGGCGCTGCGGGCCGAAACGGCGGCGAGCGCCCCGGAGGATCCCCTGCTGGCGGAACTGACCGAGCTCAGCGCCTCAGCCCTGCGGGAGGCGCTCGAGCGGCAGGAGCCGGAGGCGGCCCTGGCCGCCCACGACCACCTGCTGGAGCACGTGATCGAGATGGCGGTGGCGCGGCCGGAGGTGGCGGCGGTGCTGTGGCAGCGCTACGGGGATCTGCTGGTTCAGCTGACCGTGCAGGTGCATGGGCAGGTGATCCCCCGCGATGGGCAGACGCCCGACTTCGGAGCCCCCGAACGGGCCGGCGACGGGCCGCTCTGCCTGCGGATGGCGGAGGTGCTGGAGCGGGGGGCGCCCCACCCCTGGCCCGTGCCCGACTGGCTGCCCGTGCTGGAGCAGCAGCTGGTGCAGCACGGTGCCCTGGCCTTCCAGCACCGGATCGGGACGGATGGGGCCGCCGCCGGGCCCTGCCTGGATCTGTTCCTGCGGCTGAGCCGGCTGCTGGATCCCCTGCCGGACTGGGTCGTCGAGGGCTGCCGCAGCGCCATGGCCCTGGTGGTCGACGCGCTGCCGGGAGCCGCCGCGATCAGCGCCGGCGAGCTGGCCCAGCTGGTGGCGCGGGTGGGCCGGCTGCCGGTGGCGGCGGAGCGACGCCCGGCCTTCGAGGCGTCGCTGCTGCGGGCGCGCTTCAGCCTGGAGCTGCTGCAACAGGGCCGCGGCGCAGCGGGCCCGACCGCCAGCGATGGGGTGGAGGTGCTGGAGGCGGAGTGGCTCGACGATGACGAGGACGGGGGTGGCGCCGCCGCGGCGCTGCCGCCCCTGCGGCTGGTGGCGACGGCGGCCGATCCGTCGCAGGAGCGGAAGGTGTTTTCCCTGGCACCTTTCCTCACGGGCGACGGGGAGGGGGCGACCGCGGCCCTGGAGGCGTTTCTGGAGCCCTGGCAGGACAGCGGCCGGCCGGCCGACCATCCGATCGCCAGCCTCGTGGAGAGCCTGGGGGACGGGGGGCTGCCGCCGGGCGATGACGCCCTGATGGTGCTGCGGCGGGCGGCGGCGCTCTGGCAGGAGCGGCTTGGGCAGCAGATTGCCCCGCTGCCGGAGATGGAGTGGCGCCCCGGCGGGCTGGTGGTGGAGCTGGATCCGCTGGAGCTGATGGTGCTGCACCACGCCGGAGGAGCCGCCGAGCCCCTGGAGGAGGCGCTGGCCGAGCTGCGGCGCCGCCACCACGACGGCGACTTCTGGGCCGCGGCACTCCCCGAGGCCGTCGCGGCCCTGCCCGGGGCGCTGGAGGTGCTGCGGCGCTTCCAGCTGGAAGGAGGCTTCTACGCGACGACCCAGGCGCCGCTCGACAGCCTGCGCCACTGGGCCCGGCCGGCGTTGCAGGCCCTGCTGCAGGCCCAGGTGTGGAGTGCCGATCCCGCGACCCAGGGCCTGTGCTTGCCCTGGGCGCTGCAGGGCCGGCCGGGCCGGCTGCGCCAACCACCCCAGGGTTCCGCCTTGCTGGAGCTCCTGGGCGGGGCCGAGGTGGTGCTGGTGGGGCACGGCTGCGAAGCCCTGCTGGAGGCCCACCGGGACGGCCGCCTGTTTGCAGGCGGGGCCTTCGGTCTGCGCTGTCTGGAGGTGCCGGAGAGCCGCCACCCCCACCGGCCTGCGGCCGGTTTCGAGTACAGCCTGGAGGCGCTGCTGGCGGACGTGGAGACGCTTTACCGGGAGCGGCCGTTCACGGTGCTGCTGGCGACCGGTGGGGCCTATCGCCTGCCCCTGGCCCAGGCCATCGGCGGCCGCTTCGGGGTGCTGGCGGTGGCCGGGTCCTCCGCCTTGGTGGAGTGGCTGGAGGGCCAGCCCGTGGGCGGCTCCTAATCTGAGTCAGCCGCCATCACAGGGCCGCAGACCATGAGTGACCCAACTGGCAGTGACCCAACCGGGTTGACGACCGACTGGCAGGCGGTGATCGCGGCCCACCCGCTGGAGAGCCATGAGGCGGCGGAGTGGCTGCGCTACGGGGTGGCCCTCAGCCAGCGGATCGAGCCCTCGGCCCAGGAGCGGCAGCAGCAGCAGCAGGTGGGGCTGGCCTTCGCCCACGCCGAGGCGCTGGGGGCGGCCAAGGAGGCCGTGGCCCTGAGTCAGCGGCAGGCGACGCTGCTCAGCCTGTCGGAGGGCCTGGAGCTGGCCGGGGCCCCAGCGGCGGCGGCGGCGCTGCGGCGCCTTACCGGGTGGGGCTGAAGGCCTGCGAACGGCGGCCTGAGGTCTGGGGTGTTCCTGCGGGCTCGAGCGGCAGATGGGGAAACAGGCCGCTCAGGACGCCAGGAACCGTTTCGGCACGGCACAGCCACAGGGGATGCCTACCGGATCGGGGGCAGTCCAGGAGCCGCTCGTGCAGCAGCAGGTCGTCCCCGGGGTCGCGAACGGCGAGCTACGCCCGGGTTCGTTGATCGGGCCAGCGGTGTTCGGGCTGGGAGTGGTTCCGGGTTGTGTACAGCCTGTACGGATTTGTTTGGCGCCAACTTGAGGCAGGCCCGCACCTGTCGCGACGGGAGGCCATCGGTCTGCAGCCGTTCGAGCCAGGAACGACGCACCTCCCAGATCCGCTGCTCAGCCCCCACAGGTGGTCAGCCCCGGCATCACACGACAGAGCGGCTGATGCAGGGGCGCCCCCGGGGGCAGCCAGAGGGGACTGGCTCCATGGAAGACGGACAGGCCGATCACCAGGGCCCAGAGCCAGGTGAGGCGGGAACCACCGGGGAGGATCATCGGCACCGGGCGCTGGGCGGAGCAAGGGGAAGAACGGGGGAACGGGATGATGGCGCCACCGGCAACTCCTCCCTAGCCTTCAGTTCATATTGGCGAAAGAGCCCTGGTGCAGGCCGGAATCCGCCCGCAGCTCATGCCCGGCGAGAAGGTGCTCGCCCTGCATGATCTGCAGCGCTGCTACACCAGCTTCGAGGCGTTTCAGCCGGAGCTGGCCGACCTGCTCCAGCAGGGCAGCCTGCTGGACGACTGCATCGCCGTGACGCAGACGCTGGGACTTCTCGAACCCCTCACGGGCGAGCACATCCCGCCGGAGGCGCTCCAGATCCAGGGGCCGAACTATCGGGAGTCCCTCGTGGCGAACGGTCTGCTGAGCCGCAACCGTGCCGTGCTTCGGGTGCTGGAGCAGGCCTGCGGATCGCTGGAGGCGCTGGCCCGGCGGGACATTTACCTGGCGGAGGCGCTCAGCGGCCTTGCCCTGTGGCTGCAGCGCCGGCTGGGGATGGAGTCGCTCACCTGCAGCGAGTACCTGGAGGGCGCGGAGCTGGCCGGCAGCGACCTCCTGCACCAGGACCTCAGCGCCCTGACGTTCCCAGCGGCCCGCTTCGACGTGGTGCTCTGCAACGAGCTGTTCGAGCACGTCCCCCGGCTGGAGGTCGCCTTCCAGGAGATCGCCCGGGTGCTGCGGCCGGGTGGGCGGCTGCTGGCCACCTGCCCGCTGGCCTTCGGGCAGCGGGAGTCGATCGTGAAGGCCCGGCACAACCCGGAAACGGGTCTGCCGGAACTCATCGGGGAGCCCGAACGGCACGGCGACCCGATCCGACCGGTGGGCGGCTCGCTCGTGTACCGGATTCCTGGCTGGGAGGTGCTCGATCAGTTGCGGGCCGCGGGCTTCGCCGAGGCAAGGATTCACCACATGGCCAGCTGGAAGTATGGGGTGCTCGGATCAGATCTCCCCGGGGTGCTGGTAATCGAGGCACAGCGGTAGACCCGCAGCGGATCCGATTCCATCGTTAACATGTTTCTCATGCAAGTTTAAGCGCCGGATCATCCGCTCAACATCTGATGAACCGCCGGAAACAGGTGACGATTCAGGTAGAATCGACTAGTGTAAATTTAGTTATTCATGCCAGCCATCTGTTGGTTTGTTCTGAACTGTGCCTCTTGACTTGCCCGATCGCAAAGCACTTCAGATCAGTCTTTTGTGCAATCCAGGCTCCCTGAAGGATTGGGATCGTCTGGGTACCTATTCCGGGCCTCATCGCACTAAGGATCAGCTCTCCGATCGTTCATCAGTTCTGCAGGCTCCGGTGCCCCTGAGCGCGTCGGGGACCCCAACGCAGTCGGAGCCAACGGCCAGTCCTCCGGCGACCAGGGTCTTCACCGAGCCCGGTATCGAGCAGTTGAGTTCGGAGGCGATCTTCCGGAAGGCCAAGCAGCTGGTGGATGAAGGCCAGTTCAGCGAGGCCATGGCACTGATCGATGGCTGGATGGGATGCACGGCACAGGACACTTCGGATCCGATGTTGGCGTTCATCCGCGCCCACGCTTATCGCCAGAGTGGACGCACCGAAGAGGCGCTGGCGATCCTGCGGCCGTTCCGGGAGCAGGCGACCAGCCCGTGGATTCCCTTCGAGCTCGGTCTGATCCACAAGGCCCTGGGCCAGCCCGATGAGGCCTACCTCTGCTTCCGTGAGGCCAGGGGGATCCAGCCCACCTTCACCTGGGCCTCGATCGAGGCCGACCGCACCACCGCGGAGGGCGATGTTCCCCTCGGCCGCCTCGATGCGATCACGGCCCAGGTCTGCGAGACCGGGGCCGCCGTTGATGTGCACCTGGACCGCAGCCTGCGCTGTGGCTCCCTGCTGCTGCTGATCGGCTGGTGCCGGGAGGCCTTCGGCAGCGGCAGCCTGTTCCGCCTGAGCGACCCGCTGATGCCCGGCGCCCATGCCGTGGGATCGGCCACCTTCTATCACCGCCCCGATGTGTGCCAGGCCCTGGGCCTGCCGGAGCATCAGCACCACGGCTTTGCTGCCCTGATCGACTGCTCCGGCTTCCGGCGCTGGTCGGAACTGGGCCGGCTGCCACTGATCGTGGAACCCGAGGGGGACGGCAAGGCACGCGCCACCTCGGTGGAACTTTGCCTGGCGGACGTGGCGGAGGAAACCAGCGCACCGCGCTTCTTCGAAGCGGCGCTCGGTGTGTTCCGGGTGTCGATCGACAGCGGCAACCGCTGGCCGGACTCCCTGCGCCTGTTCACCCCCCAGACGGCCGTGGCGGCCTCCGGGCTGTTTGCCCGCCACGTGGCCGCCGAACGCGACGACGTGGAGGTCCACTGGCTGACGCGCTCACCCCTGGATCAGCCGCCGTTGGCTTCGGTGATCTTCGTTCAGCTGGGCTCCTTCCTGGCCGCCAAGCCGGCCATCCTGCAGCTGGCGAAATCCGGCCTGCCCCTGGAGTTGATCGTCGTCAACAATTCACCCGAGCTGTTCTCGGAAACCTTCCACATTCTCGATCGCTTTGCCGACATTCGTCCCAATCTTCGGATCGGCATCCTGAACAGGGCCACGAACCTCGGCTTCTCGGCAGGATGCAATCTCGGGGCGGAGCATGCCAGCGGTGAATGCCTGCTCTTCCACAACAACGACCTGTTCGCAGATTCCGTGGGGGATTACCAGCAGCTGGTCGCCCGGGCGCTGAGCGAACCGAATGCCATCCATAGCGCCTTCCAGTACTTCACCGATGGCACCCTGATGCAGGAGGGTCTCACCGCCACCCGCCTCACCACCGCCAAGGCGGGAGCGATTCCGCTGTTCAATGGGTTCTCGGTGGGCCGTAATCAGACGCGGGCCGAAGTGATCGCCTGCTCCGGATCGCTGATGGCGATCAGCGCACCGTTATTCCATCACCTGGGGGGGTTCAGTGAGGAGATCGTGTATGCCCATTTCGAGGATTTCGATCTCTGTCTCCGGGCACGTCAGGAGGGCATCCCCGTGCGGGTGTGGGATGACATCACCTTCTATCACGCGGAAGGTACGGGCTCGGTGGCGCCGTATCACCTCAGCGGCACCACCAGCCACATCAATCGGCTGCTGTTCTCCCTGAAATGGCGGCGGGTGCTTGAGGGCATGGAGCTGCCGGTGGAGTATTCACTATGAGCCGTTACGATCTGGTTATTCTGAGCCTCTTCCATCCCAAGGTGGTGCCTGGCGGCGCACAACAGTGTGCCTATGACTTGTTCCTGAATCTGCGAAAATACTCGGATCTCAGGGTGTGCTTCATTGGTGCCACCTCCCCCCAGACGAACCTGCACACCAAGGCCTCGGCCTATCTGCGCAAGGTGCCCGGTGCGGAGGATGAATACTATTTCTTCACCGGTGAATACGACTATTTCTGGCACAACTGTGTCGATTCCCGGGCGATCAAAGACCTCACCCTGTTCCTGCGCAAGCTCAAGCCACGCTCCATTTTTCTCTCCCACTACATGCACATCGGCATCGATCTGCTGGGTCTGCTGCGCTTCGCCCTTCCCGAGGTGTACATCAGCGTGGGACTGCATGAGATGCTTTTTGCTTGCCTGGCCGATGGGCAGATGGTGAAGAAGACAAACGGTGGGCTTTGCAGCAAGGCCGAACCGGAACTCTGTGCCATGTGCTTCCCCCACATCACCGCCGACACCTTCATGGCCCGGCACAAGTACAATGTTGACCTGCTCCAGATGGCCGACAGCTACATCGTGCCGGCCAGGCATCTCGGTGGTGTGCTGGTGAAGGAAATGGGCATTGATGCAGAGCGCGTTCATGTGATCAACCATCCGATCGACCTGGAGCGTTATCCGGCGGAGGCGCCAGCGCCGGATGCCTCGGATCAGAAGCCGATCCGTTTCGGGTTCTTCGGCCAGTTCGTCGACAACAAGGGGATCCATGTGCTGCTGAAGGCCGGTGATCTGCTCAACCGCAGCCAGCCCCTGCGTCCCTTCCAGATCGTCATCAATGGTGGCAACAAGAACTTCGCTTCCGGCGACTACCAGAGAAAGGTGGATGCCCTGATCACCGACAGCCATGCCTGGGACCATGGCGAGGTGGTGGAACTGGGGGGCTACACCCATGATGAGCTGATCCGCCGCATGGCCGGTGTGGATGTGGTGGTGGTGCCTTCCACCTGGCCCGAGGTGTTCGGCCTGGTGGTCACCGAAGCCTTTGCCTGCTACAAGCCGGTGATCGCCGCCTCCATCGGTGGTCTGGCGGAGCGCGTGCAGCACGGTGTGGATGGTTTCAACTTCGTGGCCAGGGACTCCACCGATCTGGCCGCCAAGATGGCGCTGTTTCTGGAGATGGAGCAGGACAGATATCTGGCCATGGCCCACGCTGCCCATCAGACCGCCAGCCGACTGAACCCACGCCGGGCTCTGGAGAGTTACTCCAAGGCACTTGCGCTTGGAGGGGCGGCATGATTCACCTCACGGTGGCCCAGCCGATGGGCATTGACTCGGTGTTTTTCAGCTTCATCCAGCGTCTGGCTCTGCAGAATGGCCATGGCTGTGTGGATCCCCCGGCGCAGCAGTTGGATGAACCCGATCCCGGTGCCTGGATTGAGGCAATGAAAAGTAGCCATCAGCATCACTTTGTGATTGGCTATCGCTACCCACCACCCTATTGGAAACGGTTGGCGGAGAGTGCCAGTTCGATTTGCCTGCTTGCCGATCCGGATGGGATCAGCAGGCAGGTGGAGAGCCTGCAAGACAGCTTTGTTCCGGATCGCCCAACTGGCCAGTCGAATCCTGCCGGCATGGATTGGCAGGAAGGCATCGGCATGATCCGCACGGCACTGGATGCCACCATCGAGTTCGCCGAATTCATTGTCTCAGCGGGATATACGCCCACGCAGATCATTCCGCATGCCACGGCATTCTTTCAGCACTCCAGTGCGGCGTTCCAACGCCTTGAGAGCTTTTATCTGCAATCCGGAGTTTCGATCGAAACCTCCTGCTGGAGGAGCTTCAGCGAGGAAGCCCAACCCTTGATCAGGCAGCTGTCGCCCCCGGTCGATTCCGTTCGCCGGGAGCTGCATCGCCTGCTGGTGTTGAAGGAAGCCACGCCCTCGAGGCTTGAGGCCCTGGCCATCCTGTTTGGCCACGGTGACTGATCCGACCCGAGCCACTCCAGAGCCACACCAGAGCCATTCGCAAGCTTCCCCCCATGACGTCTCTTCTCGCTCCAAGCCAGGTCATTCAGGCCATCCTGGAGACCTATGGGAATGCACGCTATGCCTTCGAACCGAACGGGGGGAATCTGGGTGACATCCTGATCTCCGCAGGCTGCATCTGTGCTCTGGACCAAAGTGGTGTGCAGTGGTCGATGCTCAATGGCCGGCCACTGGATTCTCCCAGCTTTGATGTGTTGATCTACGGAGGCGGCGGCAATCTGGTGCCAAACTATGACGGTGCGGCCCAGTTTCTCAAGAAGGCGGCCGCCTCCGGCAAACCCGTCGTCATCCTCCCCCACACCATCCGATCGCACCCCGATCTTCTCGGTGCCCTGACCAGTGGCATCATTTTTTGTCGTGATCAGGCCAGTTGCGACTTCGCCAGTTGTCACACAGGGATCCCCGTCCACTTTGCTGCTGACATGGCCACCGCTGTGGACATGACCCAGTTCGGACTCAACAGCATCGCTCCATTGAGGGCAGCCGCCAGGTCTGCCTGCCCGCAGGGCACCTACGTCCTCAAGGCCTTACGCATGGATTCCGAGAGCCAGCATCAGGCGGGCTCCCTGCCGCGAGATAACGTCGACCTCTCCGTGGTCGTCGGTGCCGTGGGAAGCGTGAAGTCTTCGATCCTGACGCAAGCCTCCCTGTTCCTTTCAACGCTTTCCCTGTTTGACTCGGTTGTCAGCGATCGCCTGCACGTTGTCATTGGTCGCTTGCTCACGAAGGGCCCGGTGCATGCCATAGAAAACAACTATGGCAAGTTGAATGCTGTGCTGAGGCCGATCCTCGAGCGGGGCCTGCTTCCGTCTGATCTCGTCACATTCCACTCCGATTACGATAGCTACCTGACCACCAACCAGCCTGCTTAGCGGATGGGATTGGTTGCCCTCTCCGTTCTCCCCTGTGGTTTATGTCTGTTGCAATTCTGGTGTTGGCCCATGGCTGTCCGAGCACCCTTGCGGCTACGGCTAGAGCACTGTCGGCCTCTCCACAGATCTCCCTGTTCGTCCATGTCGATGCCAAGGCTGATCTGGCTGCCTACCGGAAGCAGCTGGGCGATGAACTGCCTGACAACATCACCCTGTGTGATACCCGAACCGATGTCTACTGGGCTGGCTTTTCCATGGTCGAAGCCACCTTCAGTCTCCTGAAGCTGGCCCTGCAGGCATCGGATGCCGATTTCTTTGCCCTGATCTCGGATGACTCCTATCCCCTCGTCAAGGCTGAACGACTGGTCTCAAGCATTGAGGAGAGTGGGCTGCCCCGCATCAACACCTGGAGAGTTCCTGACGACCATCTGTTCCGCCAGCGCTACGACAAGTTCTTCTTCATGGATTCCAAATTCAGTAACCCCCGATGGTTCCTGAATGAGCAGCGATCCGTTGGCGAGGCCGAACTGGAGGAGCTGAATCGGCTGCGCGCCATCATGACCTATGGCAAGCACCCGTTGCAGGATCTTTACTGCGGCAAGCAATGGTGGGTTCTCCCCAGGAAGGAATGCGAAATGATCCTGTCCGTGCACACGTCCAATGTGCTGCTGCGCGACTCCTTTCGGTACTCGGCCGTGCCTGATGAAACCTATGTTCAGACCCTATTCCGATTGAGCTTCCCCTCGGCCGAGGTGTTACCCCACCCGATGTTTGATGACTTTGCCAGAGATCCCAAGCCCTATGTCTTCACGTCCGTTGAGGAGCTCAGGCAACAGGACCTCGCCGATCGGTTGTTCGCCAGGAAGGTGCTGTTCAGCTCTGACGACGAGTACCGTGAATTACTGAACTGACGCCTGCTCGGAATGTTGGCGTTCACCCGCCGCCATCACCATCCATCACCTGCAGGCTGAACTGGGGCGCCAGCGAAGCCCGTGCCCAGGCCGCAACCGCCTCGGCTCCGCTCCACACCACCAGCTCCACCAGATCGCCGATCCGCTCACCCGCCAGGTCCTTCTGCGGCTGCTCCAACTGCAGCGCGTGGGGCTTCAGCGCTTCCGCCGTCCAGCGCTGCTCCATGGCGGAGCGTCCCAGCTCCAGCGGTGGGCCGTCCAACACCAGCGGGAACAGCCGCAGCCGCGCCTCGCCGGCGATCGACAGCGACACGCGCCAGCCGCTCCCCGGCTCCAGCAGCGCATAGAGGGGCACGCCCGGCACCAGCCGGCCGCTCAGACGCCGGTGGGGCAGTCCGTGGTTGTGGGGCCCACAGGTCTCCTCCGACAGATGACGGATCGCCTCGGGCACCCGGGCGGGGTCGGCGGCGCGGAAGAACTGCTGGTCCGGGAAGCCGATCGCATCGGCCATCGCCCGCCCGTACACCTCCGCCTGGGCCTGGGCGTCGAAGTCCCCCTGGGCGAAGAACTGCCGCGCCGCCTGGAAGCTGCCCTGCAGTCCCTCGCCACCGTGGAGGTGGAAGTAGAGGCAGTTGTAGAAGCCGAACTTGATGCTGGCCCCATAGGGGCTGCGCACGGTGGTGAGGTGGGCTCCGCCGCAGAGGGCCTCCGGCAGGAAGTCCTCGCTGGCCACCGCCGCCTGCTCCACTCCCACCAGCCAGAGGTAGTCGAGGTGGCGCTCGGCCGTGATCGCCCCGCGCTTGAAGGCGAAGGGTTTGCGGGCCACCAGCGGGCTGCCCGGCTTGCCGCACACCAGATTCAGGTAGGTGAAATTGACGCAGTCGAAGCTGGCCACCACCGCCGGGCAGGCCCAGAAGCGTTCCACCGCCTCCCGATCCAGCAGCAGCAGTTCATCGGCATCCACCGACAGCACCACATCGCCGGCCGCCAGCCCGTAGCCGTGGATCCGCTTCTCGCGCTCGCCGGCGAACACGCCGTGGTGGTAGTGGATCGGCACCCCCAGCCGCCGGGCGAGCCCGGCGAACAGCCCGGCGGCCCGTGGGCTGGGCTGCTCCAGATCCCGCCCCACCAGCGGCTCGAGCAGCTCGCGGGTGAACTGGAACGGTCCGTCGTTCACCACGATCTCGTCGACCCAGGCGAGCCGCTCCACCACCCGCTCGATGAAATCGAAGTCCTCGAAGAACTGGATCACCACCGAGACGCTGGCCATCGGCTCAGCTCCGCACCCAGTCGGTCACGCCGCCGGGCCGATCGATCAGCTCGATGCCCTCGGCGGCCAGCTCGGCGCGGATGCGGTCGGCGGTGGCGAAATCGCGGGCGGCCTTGGCGGCCCGGCGCTCCTCGATCCGCTGCTGGATCGCCGTCTCCGCCTCCGCCGCCTCCGCAGGGGTGCCGACCGCTGCGGCGCTCGCCGCCTCCGCCTCCAGCCCCAGCACCCCGGCCAGCTCCAGGAGCAGCCGCCAGCGGGGCTCCAGCTCCGCCGCCTCGCCGGCGGCTTCGGCGTCGCTCCACCCCCGTTCCAGCCGGTTGGCCAGGGCCCGCAGGGGCCGGGCCAGCTCGAACAGCACCGCCAGGGCCGCCGAGGTGTTGAGGTCGTCGTCCATGGCGGCAGCGAAGCGCTCCCGGGCCCCGGCCAGCGGGCCGGCGGCCTCGCGGCCTGGCTCCGGGCTGGACCCGGCCGCCGCTGCGGTCCCCCAGCCCAGGGCCGCCCCGTGGCGCTCCCCCAGGCCGAGGGCGGCGTCCAGCCCCTTCCAGCCGGTGGCGGCAGCCGCCAGGGCCTCGGCGGTGAAGTCCAGCGGCTTGCGGTAGTGGGCCTGCAGCACGAACAGCCGCAGGGTCATCGGGCTGACGCCGCTTTCCAGCAGGGCGCGGATCGTGGTGAAGTTGCCCAGGGACTTGGACATCTTCTCGCCGCCCACGTTGACCATGCCGTTGTGCAGCCACCAGCGCGCCAGGGGCTGGCCGCTGGCCGCCTCCGACTGGGCGATCTCGTTCTCGTGGTGCGGAAAGATCAGATCGGCACCACCCAGATGGATGTCGATCGTGGTGCCCAGCTCCTCGCGCACCATCGCCGAGCATTCGATGTGCCAGCCGGGCCGGCCTGCGCCCCAGGGCGAGGGGAAGCTGGGTTCGCCCGGCTTGGCCCCCTTCCACAGCGCGAAATCAAACGGGTGGCGCTTGCGGGCCTCCTCCACCTCGTTCGTGCGGCCGCTGGCCCCTTCCTGCTGCTCCTCCAGCGTGCGGCCGCTGAGCTTGCCGTAGCCGGCCTGCCGCATCACGGCGAAGTACACGTCGCCGTCGGCTGAGTAGGCCGCCCCCTTGGCCTCCAGCTCGCCGATCAGCGCACGGATCGCGTCCAGGCTGCGGGTGGCCCTGGGCATCCGGTCGGGGGGAAGGATGTGCAGGGCGGCCATGTCGGCCTGGAAGGCGGCGATGTTGCGCTCGCTCACCACCTCCATGGAGCTGCCCTCTTCTTCGGCCCGCTTGAGGATCTTGTCGTCGATGTCGGTGAAGTTCTGGACGAAGGTGACGGCATAGCCGCTCCACACCAGGTGGCGCCGCAGCACGTCCCAGACGATGTAGCTGCGGGCGTGGCCCAGGTGGCAGAGGTCGTAGACCGTGACGCCGCAGCAGTAGATCGACACCCTGCCCGGCTGCAGCGGCTCGAAGGTCTCGCAGCGGCGGGTGAGGGTGTTGGTGAGCCGCAGGGTCAATGGCCCGCTCCCGTCGGAGCCTGGCCCAGGCGGCCACCGCCGTAGCCGGCCCGGCTGCGGACGTTGGTGCACCAGTCGTCGTGCTCCAGGTACCACCGCACCGTTTCCCTGAGGCCCTGCTGGAAGTTGTGGCGGGGCTGCCAGCCCAGTTCTGTGCTGATCCGCTCGGGGTCGATGGCATACCGGCGGTCGTGGCCCGGCCGGTCGGCCACCGGGGTGATCAAACCGGCGTGGGGGGCACCGTCGGGCCGCAGCTCGTCGAGCAGGGCGCAGATGGCCTGCACCACCTCCTTGTTGGTACGCTCGCCATGGCCACCGACGCAGTAGCTGCGGCCCACCTCGCCGCTGGTGGCGGCCAGCAGCAGGGCCTCCACGTGGTCCTCCACGTAAAGCCAGTCGCGCACGTTGGCCCCGTCGCCGTATAGGGGAATCGGCTCGCCGGCGGCGGCCTTGAGGATCACCACCGGGATCAGCTTCTCGGGGAACTGCCAGGGCCCGTAGTTGTTGCTGCAGTTGGTCAGCACCACCGGCAGCCCGAAGGTGTGGTGCCAGGCCTGGACCAGGTGGTCGCTGCCGGCCTTGCTGGCGGAGTAGGGGCTGCGCGGGTCGTACGGGGTGGTCTCGGAGAACCGGCCCGTGGCCCCCAGGGAGCCGAACACCTCATCGGTGCTGATGTGGTGGAAGCGGAACAGCTCCCGCCGCTCCGCCGGCAGCCCCTCCCAGTGGGCCCGCACCGCCTGCAGCAGGTGGTAGGTGCCCATCACGTTGCTGACCAGGAAGGCGCCCGGGTCGTCGATCGAGCGGTCGACGTGGCTTTCGGCGGCCAGGTGCAGCACCAGGTCCGGATCGGCCTGCTGCACCGCGGCGGCGGTGGCCTCCCCGTCGGCCAGGTCCACCTGCAGCAGCCGGTGCCGCGGCCCGTCGGCCCGCTCCGCGGCCGGCCCCAGCGCCGCCACGGTGTTGACGATGCCCAGCAGATCGCTGGCATAGCCCATCTTGTCGAGGTTGAACACCGTCGCGGTGCTGTCCCGTAGCAGCCGCCGCACCAGCGCCCCGCCGATGAAGCCCGCGCCGCCGGTCACCAGGATGCGGCGACGGCCCGCGAGCAGCAGCGGCAGGTCGAGGGAGGGGTAGGGATCCATCGGGGTGGGGCGAGACGGGGTCGGGGTGTTCAGGCCTGGGGCAGGGGAATCCGCGCCAGCACCTCGGCGAGGGCGGCCTGCCAGTGTTGCCCCTCCAGGTCCAGGGCGTGCCGGGTGGTGGTGCCATCCAGCAGGGAATAGGAGGGGCGGCGGGCCGGGGTGGGGTAGTCGGCGGTGGTGATCGGCAGCACCCGGGCCGGGGTGTCGAGCAGCCCCCGGGCCGCCGCCAGCATCCCGATGGCCACGGCGAAGTCGTACCAGCTGGCGGCACCGCAGTCGCTCCAGTGGTGCCGCCCGCTCACCCCCCGGCCGATCACCCGCCAGCAGGCTTCCGCCAGGCCGGCGGTGGCCGTGGGGCAGCCCACCTGGTCGGCCACCACCTTGAGGGGCTCGCCGGCGGCGGCTTTCGCCCGGTGCAGGCGCAGCATGGTGAGGCAGAAGTTGGCCCCCACCGGCCCGTACACCCAGCTGGTGCGCAGCAGGCAGAGGCGATCGGCGCCCAGGGCGGCCGCCGCCCGCCGTTCCCCCTCGGCCTTGCTGGCGCCGTAGACGCCCAGGGGGGCCAGGGCCTGCTCCGGGGCGTAGGGATGGCCCTGTTCGCCGTCGAAGACGAAATCGGTGCTCACCTGCAGCAGCCGGCCGCCGGACTCGGCCAGGGCCTCGGCGAAGGCCGCGGGGGCGCCGGCGTTGACCGCCTCGGCCAGCTCCGGCTCGGCCTCGGCCCGGTCGACGGCGGTGTAGGCGCCGGCATTGAGGACCCAGTCGGGCCTGTGCCGGGTCACCGCGGCCCGGCAGGCGGCCGGATCGGCAAGATTCAGTTCATCCCGGCCCGTCGGGATCAGGTCGATGCCGGCCGGGACACTGGCCAGAAGGGCCTGTCCGAGCTGGCCGTGGCGGCCGGTCAGCAGCACACGCACCGGTTCAGGCATCGATGGCGGGGTCGTGGCTCGGGCGCAGCCTACCTTCGCCTGGCTATTTCGCCTCCATCCAGTTGGGGCCGATGCCGGTGTCGACCGCCAGCGGCACCAGCAGCTGCACAGCCTGCTCCATGGTGCGGCGGGTGAGCTCCCGCACCTCCTCGAGCGCCTCCGGGGCCGCCTCCAGCACCAGTTCATCGTGCACCTGCAGCAGCAGCCGGGCCGGCAGGCCGGACGCCGTGAGCGCGTGCTGCAGGCCCACCATGGCCAGCTTGATGATGTCGGCGCTGGAGCCCTGGATCGGGGCATTGGCGGCCGCGCGCAGCTGCTGGGCCTCCATCCCGCCGCGGCGGGCCACCTCCAGGTCGATCTCCAGCGGGTCCTTGCCCAGCAGCCGGCCCAGGCCGCCGGGGTCGAAGTGGAACGGGCGCCGCCGCCCCAGGATCGTCTCCACATAGCCGCGGCTGAGGGCCAGCCGCTCCTGCAGCTCCAGGTACAGGAACACCCGCGGGTAGCGCTGCTTGTAGAGGCTCAGGAACTCCTTGGCCCGGGCCTGGCCCATGCCGGTTTCGCGGGCCAGCCGCTGGGCGCCCATGCCGTAGATCACCCCGAAGTTGATCGTCTTGCCCAGCCGCCGCTCCTCCGGCGTCACCGTGTCGGTCTCGAGCAGCAGCCGGGCGGTGAGGGCGTGGACGTCGTCGCCCTCGTTGTAGGCCTGCACCAGCACCGGCTCGCCCGAGAGGTGGGTGAGGATGCGCAGCTCGATCTGGGAGTAGTCGGCGCTGATCATCCGCCAGCCCTCCTGGGGCAGGAAGGCCTTGCGGATGCGGCGGCTGAACTCGGTGCGGATGGGGATGTTCTGCAGGTTGGGGTTGCTGCTCGACAGGCGCCCGGTGGCGGTCACCGCCTGGTTGAAATCGGTGTGCACCCGCCCGGTCTCGGGTTCCACCAGGGCCGGCAGGGCCTCCACATAGGTGCTCAGCAGCTTGCTGAGGGTGCGGTGCTCCAGCACCAGCTTCACCACCGGATGGTCGTCCTCCAGCTTCTCCAGCACCGCCGCATCGGTGCTCCAGCCGGTCTTGGTGCGCCGCGATTTCTTGCGGTCGAGCCCCAGGGTGTCGAACAGCAGCTCCCCGAGCTGTTTGGGGGAGCCCAGGTTGAAGTCCACCCCCGCTGCCGCCTGGGCCTCCTGCTCCAGCCGGGCCAGGGTGGTGCTGAGCTCCTCTGCCAGCTCCCTGAGGTAGGGCACGTCGATGCGGATGCCGGTGGCCTCCATCTGGGCCAGCACCGGCTCCAGGGGAAGCTCCACCTGCTGGAGCAGCAGGGGCAGCTGGGGCCCCATCGCCGCCAGTTGCTCCGTCAGCACGGCCCCCAGGCGCCGGGTGAGGTGCACGTCCATGGCGCAGTACAGGGCCGCCGCCTCGACCGGCACGTCGGCGAAGCTCTGCCCCTTGGCCACCAGATCGCCGTAGGCCGTGGGATGCAGCCCGAAGTTGCGCTCCGCCATGGCCTCCAGGCCATGCTTGTCGTTGGCATCCCGCAGGTAGTCCGCCAGCAGGGTGTCCATCACCACTCCGGCCAGGGGCAGCCCATGGCGCAGCAGGATCAGGCGGTCGTACTTGGCGTTCTGGAGCGCCTTGGGGTGCCCGGCGCTGGCCAGCCAGGGCCCCAGGGCCAGCAGCACCGCATCAAGGGGCAACTGGTCCGGCGCCGGCGGCGCCTCGGTGAGCAGGTCGGCGGCGGGTGGGCTGTGGTGGCCGATGGGCACGTAGGCCAGATCCGCCAGCCCCTCCCCCCAGCAGACGCCGATCCCCACCAGTTCCGCCTTGAAGGGGTTGAGCGAGGTGGTCTCGGTGTCGAGGGCCACCGGCGCCGCCGGATCGGTGCAGCCCATCAGCCGCTCGACCAGGGCGGCCAGCGCCTCGGGGGTGGTGACCAGCTCCGGCCGCAGGGCGGGCAGGGCCGGATCCCCCCCGTCCTCCGGGGTTCCGGTGGGTTCCGGGGCCTCCGGCGCGGCCGCGGTTGGGGGCGCCGGGGCGACGGCGCTGACAGCGGGCTCGGGCGGCTCGGCCGAGAACAGGCGGGCGAAGCCCTCGGTCTGCTTCACCAGGCTGAACAGCTCCAGCTCGGCCAGGCGGGCCCCCAGCCCCTCGCTGTCCACCCGCCCCAGGGCCAGGCGGGGCTCCTCGGGCAACGGGATCTGCACCAGGATCTCCGCCAGCATCCGGGAGCGGAAGGCGTTCTCCCGGTCGGTCTCGAGCTTGGTCTTCAGGGCCCCCTTCTGCTGGTCGAGGGCGGCGTAGATGCCGTCCAGGTCGCCGTGGGCCTTGAGCAGGGTGAGGGCGGTCTTGGGCCCCACCCCCTTGACCCCGGGGATGTTGTCGGAGCTGTCGCCCGTGAGGGCCTTGAGGTCCACCACCCCCTCCGGCGGCACCCCCAGCTTCTCGATCACCTGGGCCCGGCGGATCTCCGTGGGCCCGCTGTTCTTGGCGTAGGGGCCGCCGCCCATGTAAAGCACGGCGATGTCCCGCTCGTCGTCCACCAGCTGGAACAGGTCGCGGTCGCCGGAGAGGATCCGCACCCGCCAGCCCTCCCCCGCCGCCCGGTTGGCCAGGGTGCCGAGCACGTCGTCGGCTTCGTAGCCCGGCGCCATCGACAGGGGCAGGTCGAGGCAGTCCCTGAGGATGGCCTGCAGGTTGGCCAGATCGGCGAAGAAGTGTTCCGGCGCCTCCTCGCGGTGGGCCTTGTAGGCGGCGTCCGCCTCGTGGCGGAAGGTGGGTTCGGCCGTGTCGAAGGCGATCACCACGCCCTGGGGCCCCAGGCCCTTGCAGTTGTCGAGCAGGGCCTTGAGGAAGCCGTAGGTGACGCTGGTGGGCACCCCGTCCTTGGTGCTCAGTCCCCCCTCGCCGCCCTTGGCGAAGGCGTAGAAGCTGCGGAAGGCCAGGGAGTGGCCGTCCACCAGCAGCAACAGGGGCTTGTCCCGCTCCATGGCCGTTCCCGGGATCCGTCCGCCGTCCGCCACAGCCTGCCATCCGGCGGCCCGGAAGCGCCGTGACGGCCTCCGGCCGGGCCGTCTTCAGCCGCTGCGGCAACTACCGCTGGTGGCTGGAGCGCGTCTGGGAGCCGCAGGGCAGCCGGCTGCTGTTCATCGGCCTCAACCCCTCCCGCGCCGACCACCGCCGCGACGACCCCACCCTGCGGCGGCTGATGGCCTTCGCCTCCGGCTGGGGCTACGGCGGCCTGGAGGTGCTGAACCTCTTCGCCCGCATCAGCCCCCGCCCGGCCGCCCTGGCCCTCGCCGCCGATCCGGTGGGCGCCGCCAACCCGGCCTGGATCCGCCGGCGGCTGCGGGCTGGAGCGCCGTCGCTGATCTGGCTGGGGTGGGGCAACGGCGGCCGCCGCTCGGGTCAGGACGAACGGGTGCTGGAGCTGCTGATCCCCCACCGCTCCCGGCTGGTGTGTCTCGGCCTCACCGCCTCCGGCGCCCCGCTCCATCCCCTCTACCGGCCGGCCACAAGCCTGTTGCGGCCATTTGGGGCATCCTGTGGGCACTCCGCCGCCGCCGTCCGCGCCCCATGGCCCGCACCCCCCGCCGCTACGCCATCCACCTGTTCCTGAGTGGCGGCCACCACCAGGAGGTGCACTTCAACACCCTGGAGGACTTCCAGAACTGGTACGGCGGGGTGCTGAACGCGGCGGCTCTGGACACGTTCGTGAACGTGCCGATCAGCGACCTGACCAGCGAGTTCCTCGTGCTGCGGGCCGGCAGCGTCCAGGCGATCCGGGTGGAGCCGATCTACGGCGCCCTCGACGACTGAGGCCCGGGGGCCCCGGGTCACAGCGCGGCGGCGATCCGCTCCCGGTCGCTGCCGAGCCGGTGCAGCAGCAGCCAGGTGGTGAGCAGGTCGGGCCCCTTGAGGCTGCCCAGCAGGGCGGCCCGCAGGCCCTTCATCAGCACCCCTTTCTTGACGCCGGCGACCGTGGCGGCGGCCCCCAGGAGCGCCTGGGCGGTCTCGGCCTCGAGTGGACCCTCCGGCAGCTGCTCCAGCAGGGCCGCCAGGGCGGCGCGGCTGGCGGCGTCGGTCCGCAGGGCCAGGGCGGCTTCGTCCGGCTGCGGCGTTTCGAAGAAGGGGGCGGCCTGGTCGACCCCGTCCGCCAGCAGGCTGAGGGACGGCCCCAGCAGGGCGCAGAGATCCTCCTGCCAGCCGGCGTCGGCGGCGGCTCCCTCTCCCCAGCCCCGGGCCTGCCAGAGGGGCAGCAGCCGCTGGCGCAGCTCGCCCGCCGCCAGCCCGTGCAGCACCTGGGCGTTGAGCCAGTTGAGCTTGTCCCAGTCGAAGCGCGCCCCGGCCCGGTTGACGCGCTCGAAGGAGAACACCGCCGCCGCCTGCTTGAGGCTGAACCGCTCGCCGATCCCCTCCGGCGGCGACCAGCCCAGCAGGGTCATGTAGTTGACCAGGGCCTCGGCGGTGTAGCCCATGGCGCGGAACTCGCCCACGGAGGTGACGCCGTCGCGCTTGGAGAGCTTGCGGCCCTCCTGGTTGAGGATCAGGGGGGTGTGGGCGAACAGGGGCGGGTTCAGCCCCAGGGCGTCGTAGAGCAGCAGCTGCTTGCCGGTGTTGGCGATGTGGTCCTCGCCCCGGATCACGTGGCTGATGGCCATGGCGGCGTCGTCCACCACCACCACCAGGTTGTAGAGGGGGTCGCCGATGGCATCGGCGGGGGCCCGGCGGGCGATCACCATGTCGCCCCCCAGGTCGCTCCCCGCCCAGCGCATCTCGCCGCGCACCAGGTCGTTCCAGGTGATCGTCGCGCCGTCGTCGATGCGGAAGCGGATCACCGCCTCGCGCCCCTCATCGATGTAGGCCTGCTGCTGCTCGGGGGTGAGGTCCCGGTGCAGGTTGTCGTAGCGGGGGGCCCGGCCCTCGGCCTGCTGGCGCTCCCGCATCGCCGCCAGCTCGGCGTCACTGGCGTAGCAGCGGTAGGCGTGGCCGCGCTCAAGCAGCTGCTCGATGGCGGCCCGGTGGGCCTCGATGCGCTGGCTCTGCACCACCGGCTCCTCGTCCCAGGTGAGGCCGAGCCAGCGCAGGCCATCGAGGATGTTCTCGGTGTACTCGGCCTTGGACCGTTCCCGGTCGGTGTCCTCGATGCGGAGCAGGAAGGCGCCCCCGAGGTGGCGGGCGAACAGCCAGTTGAACACCGCCGTGCGGGCGGTGCCGATGTGGAGGGTGCCGGTGGGGCTGGGGGCCAGCCGAACGCGTACGGGAACCGCTGCGGCCACGGAATCGGCTCCAGGTGGTGAGAACGGGACTGACGGGGCTCGAACCCGCAACTTCCGCCGTGACAGGGCGGTGCTCTAACCGATTGAACTACAGTCCCAGACCGACATTCGAGCCTCGATCCGCCCTGGGGGGTGGATGCGGCGCCGATGGGCGATCGCGACGGCGCGGACGCCGACCAAGGAAGTATCCATCGTCACCGGTCCCTCCGTCAACGCGGTCCGTCAACGGCGCCCGGAAAGGCCGGGCAGGGGGCGGGCTGGGTGATGGGCCACACAAAAAGCCCCGTGCGGAGCACGGGGCAGGCGCTGACCAAAGGGGACGCCGAGGGGCGCTGGGCTCAGGGGCGGAAGCCGGCGGGTTCGATCAGACGCACCTGATTGCCACGGGCGGTGAACTCCCGCCCCTGGTCGCTCTGGACCACGACCCGACCTCCGGACTTGACCCGGATGACCCGGGCCCGGACCCAGCCAAGGGCGGCCGATTCCAGCACCTTGACCACATCACCGGGTTGTAGATCCAACTCCATGTTCGGAACCACGAGACTGCAAATGGGACCATCGAACGCGCCGTGGAGGACTTGAACCCCCGACATCAGGTTTTGGAGACCTGCGTTCTACCAACTGAACTAACGGCGCATGGCCGATGGCCCCTGGAAAGCGTGAGAGGGAAACGCGGGCAATGAAATCCCGTGAAACCAGGCTTCAGCGATCGAAGCGCTGTTTGACGCGAGTGGCTTTACCCACCCGGTCACGCAGATAGAAGAGCTTCGCCCGACGCACCTTACCGCGCCGCTCCACCTTGACGGAAGCGACCTGGGGGCTGTGCAGCATGAAGACCCGCTCCACGCCGATGCCCTGGAAGATGCGACGCACGGTGATCGTCTGGTTGAGGCCGCCGTGGCGCTTGGCGATCACCACGCCCTCGTAGGGCTGCACCCGCTCCTTGTTGCCTTCCCGGATGCGCACGCCCACCTTGACGGTGTCGCCCACGTAGATCTCGGGCAGGTCGCTCTTCAGCTGGGCCGCCTCGAACTCCTCGATCAGGGCACGGGCACTGAGCTTGCCGGTGGTGACGGTCACGGTGGCAGGGGCCGCCACGGCTTCCGCCGGCTGGGACTCCACGTCAGGGGTCACCTGGTCCACGGTCTGCAGGTCCACTTCGGTGGACGGATCGGTCTCGGTTGCCATCCCTTTTCTCGGAGCGCCTGGCCAAACCAACACCTTACCGCCTCAGGTGACCCCTTTCCCCCCGCGCCGCCGCCAGCTCCGCTGCAGCCGCTCCCAGGCCATGACCCCTCCGGTGACCAGCATCCACAGCAGCCCCAGGCCGTTGAGCAGCACATAGAGCGTCTCTCCCGCCGGGCCCAGCCAGCTCTGGAGCCATTCGCCCTCGTGCAGCACCATCAGCGGATGGACCTGGTCCCGGCCCAGCCCGCCCCAGTCCCGCAGCAGGCGGTAACCCACACCCGTGACGGCCGAGAGCAGCAGGGGCGCCAGCACCAGCGGCGCCATCCAGGCGTGCGCCTGCCGCAGGCGGGCGCCCCAGGACGGTGTGGCGGGCCGTGGGGGTGCGCTGGGGGTGGGGCCGGACACGGGGAAACGACGGTGGGAGGGACGCCATTGATAACTTGAATGTCCGGCTCCAACTCCCACCGCATGAACCTGTTCGCCGATCTGCTGGCCAGCACCAACGGCGTCAAGGGCGGTGGCACCCCTCTCACCCAGGCTGGCCCCCGCATCCAGAAGGGCCGCCGCGGGGTGGAGGTCAAGTCGGCGCGGGAGATCGCGATCATGCGCCAGGCCAGCCGCATCGTGGCCACGGTGCTGCGGGAGATCATCGACATGGCCGCCCCGGGCATGACCACCGGCGACCTCGACCGGCACGCCGAGGCCCGGATCCGCGCCATGGGGGCCACCCCCAGCTTCAAGGGCTACCACGGCTTTCCGGCCAGCATCTGCGCCAGCATCAACAACGAGGTGGTCCACGGGATCCCCAGCGCCAAACGGGTCATCAACGCCGGTGATCTGGTCAAGATCGACACCGGTGCCTACTTCGAGGGCTTCCACGGCGACAGCTGCGTCACCCTCTGCGTCGGCGAGGGGGTGCCGGAGGAGGCCCGCCGCCTCAGCCGGGTGGCCCAGGAATCTCTGATGAAGGGCCTGGCCACCGTGAAGGCCGGCAGCACCCTGCTGGAGCTGGCCGGTGCCGTCCAGGACCACGTCGAAGCCCACGGCTACGCCGTTGTCGAGGACTACACAGGCCACGGCGTGGGCCGCAACCTGCACGAGGAGCCCTCGGTGTTCAACTACCGCACCAGGGATCTGCCCAACATGCAGCTGCGGGCCGGCATGACCCTGGCGGTGGAGCCGATCCTCAACGCCGGCAGCAAGGCCTGCCGCACCCTCAAGGACCGTTGGACCGTGGTGACCGTGGATGGCAGCCTCTCGGCCCAGTGGGAGCACACCATCGTGGTCACCTCCGATGGCTGCGACATCCTCACCGACCGCGACTTCTAGGCTCGGCCGACCCCGCCATCCCGGCACTCACGGCCGCCGCAGCAACCCGTAGTAGGCCCAGCGGCCCAGGGTCGCCAGGGGCATCAGCACGAAGGTCAGCGGGTTGGGCGTCACGATGATCAGGCCCCAGTTCCAGTCGGCCTGCCGCAGGATCTCGCCGGCCACCCAGTCGGCGCCCATCACGCCAATCGGATTGAGGGCCGAGCGGAACGGCCCCAGCACCAGGCGCCGCAGTCGCAGCGTCGGGGCCAGGGCCGGGGCCCGCAGGCTGAGCAGCTGGCCCAGCAACCGTTTGCTGATCTCGTAGAGGGGGCTCAGGGCCGGCTGGATCTCCGCTTCCGAGGTGTTTACCCACACCTCCGGCCGCCGGTGCCCGTCGCGCTCCGCCGGGTCCCGCCGCGCCGCCACCACGGCGAACAGCTCCAGCAGCCGCCAGGCGCTCAGGGCGTTGACCTCCAGGGAACGGCCGGTCGCTTCGGCGCTGCCATCGCCATGGACGTTGATGCCGTGGTTGATCACCAGCAGGTCCACCTCCTCGAGCAGGGATTCGAGGGCCGCCTCCTCCCCCACCTGCCAGTGCACCTGGCGCAGGGGGATCGGCTGCCCGTCCGGGCCGGCCAGCTGCAGCGGCGCGCAGCCGTGGCAGAGGGCGATCAGCCGGGCTCCGCGGCGATGCCAGCGGCGCAGCAGGGCCTGGCCGAGGGCGCCGCTGGCACCGGTGACGGCCACGGTGAGCGCTTCGTTCGAGGGGTCCGGCATGGGCCTGCGGTGGTCGTGCTGCCTAGATTGCCGGGCACCTGCGGGTCCCGGCGAGGTCGCACCATGTCCATCCCCCTGCTGATCGGCTCCTGCGAACCCTTCAGCGGCAAGTCGGCGGTGGTGCTGGGTCTGGGCCGCCAGCTCGCCCGCCAGGGCGTGCCGCTCGCCTTCGGCAAGCCGCTGGCCACCTGCATGGACGACCCCCTTGACGCTCCCGCCGATGGGGCGCCTGGCAACCCGCTGCTGGATCCCGATGTGCGCTTCATCGGCGCCACCCTGGGACTGGAGCCGGAGCAGCTGATCCCATCGCTGGACGTGCTGGAGCCGGCGGCCGCCCGGGCCCGCCTGCTGGCCGGGGATCTGGCTCCGGGTGAGGGGCTGACGCTGCTGCAGCGGCGCATCCAGGACGACGCCGACCGGCTGGTGCTGCTGGAGGGGGCCGGAAGCCTCAGCGAAGGCCAGCTCTACGGCCTGGGCCTGGTGCAGCTGGCCCAGGCCCTGCAGGCTCCGGTCCTGCTGGTGCACCCCTGGAGCGACAGCCGCAGCGTCGATTCCCTGCTGGAGGCCCGGCACCAGCTGGGCGATCTGCTGGCGGGTGTGGTGCTCAACGCCGTGCTGCCCGAGGTGGTGCCGGAGGTGCGTGAGGCGGTGCTGCCGGCCCTGGAGCGGCTCGGCATCCCGGTGCTGGGCGTGATGCCCCGCAGCCCCCTGCTGCGCAGCGTCACGGTGGAGGAGCTGGCCCGCCGGCTCGAGGCCACCGTGCTCTGCTGCCACGACGGCCTCGACCTGCTGGTGGAGACCCTGTCGATCGGCGCCATGAACGTCAATTCGGCGATGGAGTTCTTCCGCCGCCGCCGCAACATGGCCGTGGTCACCGGCGCCGACCGCACCGACATCCAGCTGGCGGCCCTGGAGGCCTCCACCCAGTGCCTGATCCTCACCGGGGCCGGTGAGCCGCTGCCCCAGCTGATCAGCCGGGCCGAGGAGTTGGAGGTGCCGGTGCTCAAGGTCGACCACGACACCCTCACCACCGTCGAGGTGATCGACGCCGCCATCGGCCATGTGCGGCTGCACGAAGCGGTGAAGGCCACCTATGCGATCCGCCTGGTGGAAGAGAACTGCCATTTCGAACGGCTGTTCCTCCGGCTGCGCCTGGCGGTCCATGCCTGAGGGCGCTGCTAGTTTCAGTTCGTTGGTTGTCGATAACGGGTGACCCGGTCCCTAGATCTTCCGGCCCTGGACCGGATCGATACGCTCGCCCAGGAGCTGGCCATGCTCCAGGACCGGGGCAAACGCAGAATCGCTTTTCTCGGCAGCCGCCATGTGCCGGTGGTGTCCATCCATCTGGTGGAGCTGGTGGCCCGCTCCCTGGCCCAGGAGGGCCACAACCTGATCACCTCCGGGGCCCAGGGGGTCAATGCGGCCGTGATCCGCAGCGTGCTGGAGGTGGATCCGGCCCGGCTCACGGTGCTGCTGCCCCAGAGCCTGGAGCGCCAGCCGGGCGAATCCCGCAGCCAGCTGGAGCGGGTGCTGCACCTGGTGGAGAAGCCCGAGCACGACGAACTGCCCCTGCCGATGGCCAGCAGCCTCTGCAACCAGGAGATCATCAACCGCTGTGACCAGCTGATCTGCTACGCCTTTCACGACAGTGAGACCCTGCTCTCCAGCTGCCGCACCGCCGAGGACATGGGCAAGGTGGTCAGTCTGATGTTCTTCGACTGAGCCAGCCTGGTTTCAGCCCAGCAGGTTCTCCTGGCGGGGCAGCACCTGCAGCCGCGTTCCCTCCCGGCCCATCACCGTCACCTGGGCACCGAGTGGCAGGAGCTGGTCGGGCGCCAGGTTCTGGGCCGCCCAGCTCTGGCCCTGCCAGCGCACCCGGCCCTCGCCGCTGGCATCGAAGGCCGTGGTCACCTCCGCCAGTTCGGCGCGGGCGCCGGGGGGGATGGTGCGGGCCTGGCGGCGGGCCGACCAGCGCCGCAGCCAGACGTAGCCCGTGCCCACCAGAACGACGTAGAGGAGCAGCTGGGCCAGGGGCGGCACCACCGGCGCCAGGATGGCGACGAGGGTGAGCAGCAGGGCCGCCACGGCACCGATCAGCAGCAGGCCGTCCCCGTCGGCGCCCACCAGCTCCAGCAGCAGCAGCACCCCCGCCAGGGCGAGCCAGAGGATCGGGGGTGCGGGCATCGGCCTGGGGCGATGGGACGGAGGCGAGGACAACGAAACCGACGGGACCGTTGGCCATCGCCACCATCCTGCCTAGCGTTGCGCCAGTGAAGAAGCCTGCATGGAAGCGCTCCTCATCCCGGTGCTCGTGGTGCTCGCCGGACTGGGCATCAGCGGCGTCAAGGTCACCAGCAGCAGCCGCTCGATGCTGGTGGAGCGCCTCGGCAAGTACGACCGCGAACTGCGCCCCGGCCTGTCCCTGGTGATTCCCGGCCTGGAGCGGGTGGTGAGCCACGAATCGCTGAAGGAGCGGGTGCTCGACATCCCCCCCCAGCAGTGCATCACCCGCGACAACGTCTCGATCGAGGTGGATGCGGTGGTGTACTGGCAGCTCCTGGAGCACGCCCGCGCCTACTACGGCGTCGACAACCTGCAGGCGGCCATGGTCAACCTGGTGCTCACCCAGATCCGGGCCGAGATGGGCAAGCTCGACCTCGACCAGACCTTCACCACCCGCAGCGAGGTCAACGAGACCCTGCTCAAGGAGCTGGACCAGGCCACTGACCCCTGGGGCGTGAAGGTGACCCGGGTTGAGCTGCGCGACATCCAGCCCTCCCAGGGGGTGCAGCAGGCGATGGAGCAGCAGATGACCGCCGAGCGGGAGAAGCGGGCGGCGATCCTGCGCTCCGAGGGGGAACGGGAATCCCAGGTGAACGCGGCCCGGGGCCGGGCCGAGGCCCTGGTGCTGGATGCCAAGGCCAAGCAGGAGGCCGTCCTGCTCGACGCGGATGCCCAGGCCAAGCAGCAGTTGCTGCTGGCGAAGGCGCGGGCCGAGTCGGCCACCCAGCTGGCGGCGGTGATCGAGGCCCATCCGGCGGCGGCCGAGGGACTGCGGCTGTTGCTTGCCAAGGACTGGATGGCCATGGGCCAGCAGATGGCCGCCGCCCACGGCGGATCGGTGCTGATGGTGGATCCCCAGAGCCCGGCCTCGCTGCTGGCGGCCCTCAAGGGTCTGCAGGAGAAGGGCGGCAGCTGACTCAGCTGCGCAGCACCGCCCGCAGGCCTTCGCTGTAGAGCAGGGCGGTGCAGAGAATGCCGCCGGCCCAGCAGAGGCTGCGCAGGGGCGGCAGGTTGGCCACATAGGCCCCCAGGTAGCCTGCCCGCAGCAGCGGGTGCAACCAGGCCGCCAGGGGCGCCCACGGGGCGGCCGCCAGTACGCCAGGGGCCACCAGCAGGCACAGCAGGCAGGCGGGGGCGTGCAGGGTAAAGGCCTCGAAGCTGTTCTGGTGCGCCCAGTTGGCCCGCTTGCCCCAGGCCGGCAGTCGCTCGAACATCGCCCGGGGGGCGGCCAGGTCGGAGGGGGTGAAGTCGGCCTGGGAGCGGGCGGCGCCCAGGGGGATCAGGCTGAGCACCACCACGGCGCCCGATAGCACCAGGGACCAGGCGAAGGGCCCGCCGGCGGCGGCCGGCAGCACCGGCAGGGCGACGCTGGCCGCCAGGAGGGGGCTGAGCAGGGAGGTGGCCATCGGGACAGGGCGGCTGGGGTCTCTTTTCTAGGCTGGCGCTGCCTTGCCTTCGCCTGCGCCATGGCCGACAGCTATTCCTTCGACGTCGTCTCCGACTTCGACCGCCAGGAGCTGGTGAACGCCGTCGACCAGGTGCGCCGGGAGGTGGGCCAGCGCTACGACCTCAAGGACTCCAACACCGAGATCGACGTGGAGGAGGCCAGCCTCACGATCACCACCGCCAGCGACATGACCCTCGACGCGGTGGTCGATGTGCTGCGCCAGAAGGCCACCAAGCGCAACCTGTCGCTGAAGATCTTCGATCTACAGACCCCCGAGCCGGTGGGCGGCAACCGGGTGAAGCAGGTGGTGAAGCTGCGCAAGGGCCTCAGCCAGGAGCTGGCCAAGAAGCTCAGCAAGCTGGTGCGCGACCAGGTCAAGAAGGTGACCGTGGCGATCCAGGGCGAGAGCCTGCGGGTGACCGGCAAGAACAAGGACGACCTCCAGCAGGTGATCACCCTGCTGCGGGCCGAGGACCTGGAGGTGCCGCTGCAGTTCGAGAATTACCGGTGAAACCATGGTGTGCCGATTCCCATGACCACGCCGGATCGATCGACTCCCGCCGACTGGCCCGACCTTCCCTACGGCGACTGGTCGGACACGGCCACCACCCTGCACCTGTGGACGCAGATCGTTGGCAAGATCCGTCTGGTGCAGACGCCTTGGACGAACCACTCCTGGCATGTTCCGCTCTATCTCACGGCCCGGGGGCTCACCACCTCGCCGATTCCCTGCAACGGCAGGCTGTTCGAGCTGACCTTTGATTTCCTCGATCATCAGCTGGTGATCCAGGTGAGTGACGGCGGCCGCCGCCTGGTGGCCCTTGAGCCCCGCAGCATGGCCGACTTTCATGGGGCTGTGTTCCGTGCCCTGCAGGAGCTTGGGCTTGAGGTGTCCATCCACACCACTCCCAGCGAAATCGCTGACGCGATTCCCTTCGAGCTGGACACGGTGCACCATCACTACGACCCGGAGGCGGCCCAGCGCTTCTGGCGCGCCCTGCTCCAGGC
Organism: Synechococcus sp. UW140; assembly: GCA_943369315.1. Classification (GTDB taxonomy): domain Bacteria; phylum Cyanobacteriota; class Cyanobacteriia; order PCC-6307; family Cyanobiaceae; genus Cyanobium. The sequence continues at coordinate 35,534 of CALRMW020000012.1, read as the reverse complement.
GGATCGTGTGTTCAAGGAGTTCCGGGCCAGGTTCCTCGGTAAGTGCAGCCCGGTGCATTTCTTCTGGGGAAGTTTCGATCTGGCGGTGACCCGTTTCTCCGGCCGGTCGGCACCTCCCCATCCCGGCGGTATTCCCAACTTCCCCGACTGGGTGGCGCGGGAGGCCTATTCCCATGAGGTGAGTAGTGCCGGCTTCTGGCCCGGTGGCGGCGGCATCGCCTATCCGGCCTTCTATTCCTATGCCTATCCGGCGCCTGCGGGCTTCGCATCCGCCGCCGTGAGGCCGGAGGGGGCCTTCTGGGAGCCAGCCCTGGGGGAATTCCTGCTGCCCTATGGGGAGGTACGGGGTGCCGCCTCGCCCGACGCGCTGCTGCTCGAATTTCTGCAGAGCACCTACGAGGCGGCCGCCGATGGCGCCGGGTGGGACCGGGCTGTCCTGGAGCGCTGAGGCTGGGGTTCCCTTTCTCGACTAAACTTAGGCTTAGTTTATGTCAGCAGCCATGGCCATGGTCAATGTTCACCAGGCCAAGACCCATCTCTCCCAGCTTCTGCAGGACGTGGAGCAGGGGGAGGAGGTGGTGATCGCCCGATCGGGCGTGCCGATTGCCCGCCTGGTGGCCTGGAGGCCGGAGGCGCTGCCCGTTGCGGCACCGGGGGCCATGCGCGGCCAGATCGTGATGGCGGCTGACTTCGATGCGCCGCTCGATGGTCTGTTCGCAGACCTGGCCGGGGCTGAACGCCCGACCGAGAGCCAGTGACGAGGCTGCTGCTGGATACGCACCTGGTGCTGTGGTGGCTTGATGCTGATCCGCGGCTGCCACAGGGTGTGCTGGAGCGTGTCCAGGCCAGGGATGCGGAGGTGTTTGTGAGCCAGGTCTCCCTGTGGGAGATGGCGATCAAGTGCTCGCTCGGCCGTCTGCAGGTGGATCTGCTGGAGCTGGAGAGGCAGGTGCCGCTGCAGGGTTTCCAGTGGTTGCCGATTCGCAACAGTCATCTGCTGGCGGTGGCGACGTTGGAAAGCGACGACCAGCATCGAGATCCTTTTGATCGGCTGCTGGTGTGCCAGAGCCGGGTGGAACCGCTGCTGCTGCTCAGCTGCGACGACAAACTGCGGCGATATGGACCCACGGTGCTCGTCTGGCCCTGAGGCGCCGACCGATCCGACCAAGGCGTTGGCCGATGGTGATGGGGTTTGCTGGTGGTAGCTTTTCAGATGGCAAAAAATTTTCTGTCCGGTTCTGCATCGGACATGGCTTCCGACAGGACATAGCAATGGAAAAACTCACGGCCGAAGGGCTCGAGGTCGTCAACGACCTGGCCCAGCGGTATGGCTTCAGCCAGGACGCCGTGCTGCATCTGACCTTCGCCGTGCTCAAGGGCCGTGGCGGCATGGCCCAGTTCAACCACCCGGAACTCGCCGGCTCCGGCCAGTGGATGAACGGCGGGATGATGATGCTTGGCGACATGTTCAACCACGGGCTCAAGACCCGGGTGGACGGGGTCTGCCGGGAGCTCGCCGCCGCGATTGCCAGCCAGCCCGAGCTGTTTCCATGCGGCAGCTTTCAGTCGCAGAGCCAGAGCGGCGGCGGCTATCAGGTGCTGGTGGGGGGCGCCGGCCTGCAGCAGCAAGCCAGCGGTGGTGGCCAGCAGATGCAGGTGAGCGGCGGCATGGCGCCGATGGCTCCCCTGTTCACCCCCGATCCCCGCGACACCTGGTGGCCCCCTGAACTGGGGACTCCGAGCTCCAGCGGTGCCCAGAACGAGGTGCGCTACGCCTATTTCCCCGCGGCCGGGCGGCTGGCGGTGGAGGTCAACGGCCAGGTGAGCGTCTACGACACCAGCGGCCATCAGATCGCCGGCATCTCCTCCCAGCAGCAGTCCGCCGGCGGTGGTCTGGTGTTCAGCACCGGGGACGGCAGCATCAGCCTGGCTCACCTCATGGCGGTGGGTGCTCCGGTGGCGCCTCCAGAACCCGCGCCGGCAGCCACCCCCCCAGCCGCTGTTCCTGCCAGGACTGAACCCGTTGCCGCCGAGCCAGCCACCGACGTCTTCGCCACCCTCGAGCGCCTCGGCGATCTGATGCAGAAGGGCATCCTCACCGAGCAGGAGTTCGCCACAAAGAAGGCCGAGCTGCTCAGCCGCCTCTGACGCCCATGGCGGACGGCTGGCAGTTCTGGATCGACCGGGGCGGCACCTTCACCGATCTGGTGGGCCGCTCCCCCGACGGCGATCTGGTGGTGCGCAAGGTGCTCTCTCAGCGCGCCGGCGATGCTGCCGCGGCGGCGGCCGACCCCGTGCTGGCGGCCCTGCGGGAGGTGCTGGGGCTGGCCCCAGGCGACGCCCTGCCCCCCGGCCGGATCGCGGCGGTGCGCCTGGGCACCACCGTGGCCACCAACGCCCTGCTGGAGCACCGCGCCGAGCCGGTGCTGCTGCTGCTGAACCGGGGTTTCGCCGACCTGCCCAGCATCGGCGACCAGCACCGCCCCGATCTGTTCGCCCTCCGCATCGAGACCCCCCGGCCGCTGGAGGTGCGGGTGATCGAGGTGGAGGGGCGCCTGGCGACCGATGGGTCCGAACTGGAACCGCTGGGGCTCACCGACGACCTGGCCGATCGGGTGCGCCAGGCCCTGGCGGATGGCTACCGCAGCTGCGCCGTGGCCCTGCTGCACAGCTACCGCCAACAGGAGCACGAGCGGCGGCTGGGTGCCTGGCTGGCGGAGCTGGGGGTGGATCCGGTGGTGCTCTCCCACGCGGTCAGCCGCCAGCCCCGGCTGGTGCCCCGCTGCGCCACCACCGTGGTGGAGGCGGCGGTGCAGCCGGTGCTGCGGCGCTACCTGGGCGCCCTTGAGCGGGCCCTCGGCCCCCACACCCAACTGCGGGTGATGACCTCCAGCGGTGCCCTGCAGGCCCCCGCCCAGCTCCTGGCCAAGGACACGATCCTGTCGGGGCCGGCCGGCGGCATGGTGGGGGCCGTGGCCGTGGCGCGCGCCGCGGGCCTGGATGGCGCCCCGATCATCGGTTTCGACATGGGCGGCACTTCCACCGACGTGTTCCATTTCGATGCCTCCCGGGGGGAGGGGGCCTGGGAGCGCAGCAGCGAGACCGAGATCGTCGGCTTGCGTCTGCAGGCGCCGATGCTGCCGATTCACACGGTGGCGGCGGGGGGAGGCTCGGTGCTGCATGCCGATGGCGGCCGCCTGCAGGTGGGGCCCCACTCCGCCGGCGCCGATCCGGGTCCGGCCTGTTACGGCAACGGCGGTCCGCTCACCGTCACCGACGCCAACGTGCTGCTGGGCCGTCTGCCGGTCGCGGCCCTGCCCGGGGTGTTCGGGCCCGGGGGGGATCAGCCCGCCGACCGTGCCCTAGTGGAGGAAGGCTTCCAGCGGCTGGTCCTGGCGCTGACGTCCCAGCCCCTCGGCCCGGAGGCCCTGGCCCAGGGGGCCCTGGAGATCGCCATCGAGCGGATGGCCGAGGCGATCCGGCGCATCTCGATCCAGCGGGGGCACGACATCCGCCAGGCTGTGCTGGTGAGCTACGGCGGCGCCGGCGGCCAGCACGCCTGTCGGCTGGCGGATCGGCTGGGCCTCCGTTCCGTGCTGCTCCATCCCCTGGCCGGGGTGCTCTCGGCCTACGGCATCGGCCTGGCCCCCCAGGGGCTGCTGCGGGAGCAGCCCGTCCGGGAGCCGCTGGCGCCGGCCCTGATGCCCCGGCTGGCCGAGCGCTTTGAAGCACTGGCCGGGGAGATGGGCGCCCTGCTGGCTGCATCGGGTGATCTCCCGGCCGGCAGCTCCGGCCTGAGGCGGGCGTCGCTGGAGCTGCGCACCGCCGGCAGTGACCATGGGCTGGAGCTGCCCTGGCCGGCCCCGGCGGCGGATCCGGAGGCTCTGACCCGGGCCCTGCGGGACGGATTCGAGGCGGAGCACCAGCGCCGCTTCGGCCACGGGGTGGGCGACGAGCCGCTGGTGGTGGAACGGCTGATGCAGGAGCTCACCGCCGGCGGCGGAGAGGCGCTGCCGGAGCCACCGCCTGAGCCGGGTTCCGGCGCGCCGCTTGACCCTGCCGCGGCTGCGGAGCTCATGCCCCTCTGCCTGCCGGAGGCGGACCCCACCACCGGAGGGGTCACCATGACCTGGCGGCCGGTGCCGCTCTGGCGCCGCGAGCAGCTGCGGCCGGGCCAGCGGCTGGAGGGCCCCGCCCTGGTGATGGATCCCACCGGCACCACCCTGCTGGAGCCGCTCTGGAGCGCCCAGGTGCTGGCCGATGGTGCCCTGCGGCTGGAACGGTGGGCCGGTGATGGCAGCGGCGTCGCACCGTCGGAGTCGGCCGCGACGGTTGCGGAGCCCGATCCGGTGCGCCTGGAGCTCTACAACCACCGCTTCTCCGCCATCGCCGAGCAGATGGGGGTGCGTCTGCAGCAGAGCAGCCGTTCGGTGAACATCCGCGAGCGGCTCGACTTCTCCTGTGCCCTTTTCGACGGGGCGGGCCGGCTGGTGGCCAATGCCCCCCACATCCCCGTGCATCTGGGCTCGATGGGGGAGAGCGTCGTGCATCTGCTGCGGGCCGTGGCGGCCGGGACGCTGCCGCCGCTGGAGCCCGGCGATGCCATCGCCGGCAACGACCCCTACGGCGGCGGCACCCATCTGCCCGACATCACGGTGATCACACCGGTGTTCGCCGGCCCGGGCAGGCCCGCGTTCTTCGTGGCCAGCCGCGGTCACCACGCCGACGTGGGCGGCATCACCCCGGGCTCGATGCCCCCCTTCAGCCGCTCCATCGAGGAGGAGGGCCTGCGGCTCGACAACGTGAGCCTGCTGCGCTCCGGAAAGTTCGATGCGGCCGCCTGGCGTGAGCGGCTGGCGGCCGGTCCCCACCCGGTGCGCAATCCCGATCAGCTGCTCGCCGACCTGCGGGCCCAGGTGGCCGCCAACCGGCTCGGGGCCGAGGAGCTGGGGCGGCTGGTGGCCCGCGAGGGGCTCCCGGAGGTGGAGCGTTACATGGCCCACGTGCAGGCCAACGCCGCCGAGGCGGTGCGGCGGGTGATCGACCGGCTCGTCGACGGGTCCCACAGCGTGGAGCTCGACGACGGCAGCCGGATCATGGTGGCGGTGCGCATTGACCGGGCCGGCCGCCGCGCCACCGTGGACTTCAGCGGCACCTCTCCCCAGCAGCCGGGCAACTTCAACGCCCCCCTGGCGATCACCCGGGCCGTGGTGCTCTACGGCTTCCGCTGCCTGGTGGGGGAGCCGATTCCGCTCAACGCCGGCTGCTTCGATCCGATCGAGCTGGTGGTGCCCCGCGGCTGTCTGCTCCATCCCCTGCCGCCGGCGGCCGTCGTGGCGGGCAATGTGGAAACCTCCCAGGCGGTGGCCAATGCCCTGTTCGCCGCCCTGGGGGTGATGGCGGCCGCCCAGGGAACCATGAACAACCTCAGCTTCGGCGATGCGCGACGCCAGTACTACGAAACCATCTGCGGAGGCACCGGCGCCGGGGTGCTGGCGGATGGCACCGGTTTCGCCGGCGCCAGCGCGGTGCAGAGCCACATGACCAATTCGCGCCTCACCGATCCGGAGATCCTTGAAGACCGCTACCCGGTGCGGCTGGAGCGCTTCGCCATCCGCCGGGGCAGCGGCGGCACCGGTCGCTGGCCCGGCGGCGACGGTGTGGTGCGGCGGCTGCGGTTCCTGGAGCCGATGACCGTCTTGATCCTGTCGGGCTCCCGGCGGGTGCCCCCCTTTGGCCTGGCCGGTGGTGGTGATGGCACGGTGGGGCGCAACCGGCTGGAGCGGGCCGATGGCCGGCTGGAGGAGCTGGCCGGCTGCGCCCAGGTGGCCGTGCAGCCCGGCGACCTGCTGGAGATCGCCACCCCCGGCGGCGGCGGTTTCGGCGCCCCGGATGCCGGTGGCGCGGGAGCCCTGCTGTGAGCGCCCGCCGCTGGGGGAGCGCCGGGGTGGTGGTGCTGCTGGTGGGACTGGGTGCCCTGCCGGTGCCGCCGGCGCGGGCCCAGGCCGTGGCGCCGCCCGCCGCCGCGGAGAGCAACGTGCTGCTGGAGGGCGAGCAGCGCTTCCGGCCCCAGTGGTCGGCCCGGGGGCTGGTGGCGGCCCAGGAGCCGCTGGCCTCGGCGGCGGGGGCGGCGATCCTTCGCCAGGGGGGCAACGCGGTGGATGGGGCGGTGGCCACCGCCTTCGCCCTGGCGGTCACCCTGCCCCAGGCGGGCAACCTGGGTGGCGGCGGCTTCCTGCTGCTCTGGCTGCCCGGCCCCTCGCCGGCCCGCCAGCGGGGCTGCCTGGACCGGGCACCCGGTGGCAACCCGGCGGCCGGGCCCGAACTGGCCATTGGTGGCGGCACCGCTGTGGCGATGAACTTCCGCGAGACGGCCCCGGCGGCGGCCACGGCCACCATGTTCCTGGGCCCCGACGGCCAGGTGGACCGGACCCGCGCCACCCGCAGCCTGCTCAGCACCGCCGTGCCCGGCAGCGTCGCCGGCCTCGCCCTGGCCCAGCGCTGCTACGGCCGCCTGCCGCTGGAGAAGGTGATGGCGCCGGCGATTCGGCTGGCGGACCAGGGCTTCCCGGTGAGCCGCGACCTCCGCGATTCCTTGGCCGCCGCCGCGCCGCGGCTGCAGGCCGACCCCTCCTCCCGCAGGCTCTTCCTGCCGCCGCCGGCGCCGGGCACGCTGCTGCGCCAGGGCGAGCTGGCGGCCAGCCTGCGGCGCATCGCCGCCGAGGGGGAGCGGGGCTTCTACACAGGGCCGGTGGCCGACGCCCTGGTGGGCGCCATGGAGCGGGGCGGCGGCCTCATCCGCCACGACGACCTGCGCGCCTATCGCGCCCGCCTGGTGCGGCCCCTGCGGCGCCAGTTCCGCGGCCATCCGGTGCTCACCATGCCGCCGCCAGGGGGCGGGCTCACCCTGCTGCAGCTGCTGGGGATCCTCGAACCCTTTGACCTGGCGGCCACCGGTCTCAACAGCGCCGCCAGCCTCCATTCCATGGCCGAGGCCATGAACCTGGCCTACCGCGACCGCAACGCCCTGCTCGGCGACCCCGACCAGGTGCCGGTGCCGGTGGAACGGCTGCTGTCGCCGGCCCACCTCGATGGCCTGCGCCGCCGCATCGATCCGCAGCGCCACACCCCGGCCCCGGCGCTGGAGGCGGCCGCCGCCACAGAAGGCACCAACACCACCCATCTCTCGGTGGCCGACCGGCAGGGCGGCCTGGCGGCCCTCACCACCACCCTCAACTTCCCCTACGGCAACGGCATCAGCGTGCCGGGGATGGGTTTCCTGCTCAACAACGAGATGGACGACTTCACCGCCCTCCCCGGCAGCGCCAACGCCTTCGGCCTGCGCCAGGGGACGGCCAATGCCATCGCCCCTGGCCGGCGGCCGCTCAGCTCGATGGCCCCCACACTTGTATTCCGCCCCGATGGTCGCCCCTGGATCGCCACCGGCAGCCCCGGCGGCAGCCGGATCATCACCACCATCCTCCAGGTGCTGCTCAACCGGATGGTGCACGGCCTCAACCTGGCCGGTGCCGTGGCCGCCCCCCGCATCCACAGCCAGCTGTGGCCCGACCGGATCGATGCGGAGGAGGGCCTCAGCCCCGACAGCCGCCGCCTGCTGGAGGCCATGGGACACAGCGTCCGCCAGGCCCCGGCCATGGGGGCGGCCAACAGCGTCGAGGTGCTGGCGGGGGGCGGCAGCCTGGGGACGGTGGATCCGCGCCGGGCCGAAGGTCCGGCCGTGGCGGAATGAGCCTCAGCCCTCGGGCGCCGTTGGGGCTGTGAGCAGGTTGAAGGCAGAGAAGGCCAGGCCGAAGCCGAACAGGGTGCCGATGGCCCAGAGGCTGTCGGAGGGCCACTCGGCGATCAGCATCCCCCCCAGCACAACGGTGACGATGCCATCGAGCAGCACCAGGCCCCGGGCCGGCCCGGGGCCGGCGGCGGCACCCGCCAGCTCCATCACCCCCTCGACCGCCAGCAGCACGCCGATGAACAGCGTCAGGCTGACGGTGCTGGCCACCGGGAAGGCCACCAGGCCGATGCCGCCGACCACGTAGAGGACCCCGGAGATGGCGCGGAACACCTTGCTGCGGGTGTCATCGGCCGAGGTGAGCCGCAGCAGCTGGGAGGCGCCCGCCGCGACGGCCACCCCACCGAGGGCGATGGTCAGCAGGGTCGCCGACACGAAGGGAAGCGCCAGGCAGAGGACAGCCGCCACCAGAAGCAGACCGGCGGTGACCCAGCGCAGGGTGGGGGAAGCGGGGACGGACAAGGGCTTGGGGAGGCTGGTGGGAGGTTAGGCCGCTTTCCCCGGGCCGACCGCCGGGCTCAGCGGGTGCGGGGCGGGCCGTTGTAGAGGATCGCCACCACCGTGCGGCCGTCCGGGGCGATCTTGATCTCCGTTTCCGTGGTGGCCGGCAGGCCCTTGGCCTCCCAGCCGGGGGGGCCTCCCAGGAAGCGGTAGACGAAACCGTCGGCGTCGTTGCGCACCAGGCAGGGGTTGGTGGCCGCCGAGGTGCTGAACATGCAGTTGGCCGGGGTGTAGACCGTCAGCCCGCCGTTGCTGAGCACGGCCGCGTTGCGGGCCAGGTTGAGGGCCCGGATCTCGTTGAAGGGGATCCCCTGGGCCAGGGCCGGGGCCAGGGGGGCCACCGCCAGCAGGAGCCCCGCGGCGGCGGGCAGCAGGCGGGTGGCGGGCCGGAAACGGAAGGCCATGGGGCTCCTTATGGGTGTTTCCAGTATCCATGTGCTGAACGGATCCGCGTTACGGGGCCGCCGGCCGCCGCAGACTCCGACGTACGTTGTCGGTTCCGATCCATCGCCTCCGTGATCCGACCTCTGGCGGCGCCGGCCACGCCGGAAGGTCTGCTGCGGCGACGGCACCGCTTCTATCGCCGGCTGCTGTTTCTGTGCCTGCTGGTGATGCTGAGCCTGGCGTTTCCCCAGACGCTGCGCCTGGCCGGATCGGTGGGCTACTTCCTGATCACGTTGCTCACCACCGTCGAGCTGGGCGGCTTCCTCGCCGGCTCGGTGGCGCGGGACTGGGGTGACCGTCTGTACCTGGCGCTGGGAGGCGCCAACCTCGTCGCCCAGCTGTACTGGTTGCTGACCCCCGAAGCGCGGCGCCTGTCCGGGGTGCCCCTGCTGCTGATCACCACGCTGTTCATCGGCTGGAGCCTGGTGCGGCTGGTGCGGACCCTGGGCCGGGAGCCCCGGGCCACCCGGCCGGTGGTGGTCGGGGCGGTGGCCGGCTACCTGCTGCTCGGCCTCAGTGGTGGCCTGGTGCTGAGCGTGCTGGAAACGATCCAGCCCGGCAGCTTCCTGGCCAACACCGCCGATGGCCAGGCCGCCATCGTTCGCTCCCATGCGGGGGTGGCCGCCCACAGCGTCTGGGAGCTGGATTTCGCCCGCATCAATTACTTCGCCTTCGTCAGCCTGACCACCACCGGCTACGGCGACATCACCCCGGCCCTGCCTCCGGCGCGCATGGCCAGCGTGGTGCTGGGTATCGCCGGGCCGCTCTACATCGCCGTGATCCTGGGGGTGCTGATCAATCGGTTCAAGGGTTCGGAGGGGGGCGCCTCCGGCGACTGAGCCACGCCATCCGGCGGCACGGCCCGCTCGAGGCCCACATCCACACCAATGTGCTGATCGGGACGGCCGGTGATCAGCAGGGCCGTGCGCTGGCGGGTGGCGATCTGCCACATCCATTTGCTGAACAGGGCGATGCGGTTCTCGGTGTCGGGGATGAAGGCCAGATGGGCCAGGGCCCACAGGATCCAGCCCGCCAGACCGCTCACGTGCAGCCCGCGCAGATCCGCCACCGCGTACCAGGGGCCGATCACGGCCATGCTGCCGAGGTCGAACCAGCGGAAGGGGGCGCTGCGGCGCCCCTCCAGGCCCGCCAGGATGTCACGCGCCACCCAGCCGCCCATCTGGACCGCCGGCCCCGCCATGCCCGGCAGCACCCGGCCGTCGCCGGTGTGGGCGTAGTGGCACAGATCCCCCACCGCCCGGATCTCCGGGTGCCCCGGCAGCGAGAAATCGGCCTCCACCTGCAGCCGTCCGCCGCGATCCACGGGGGCGCCGGTGCGTTCCGCCAGCAGCCGGCCCAGGCGGGAGGCGCGCACCCCGGCGGTCCAGCAGATCGTGGCGGCCTCCAGGTCGCTGATACCGTCGCCGCCGGTGTCCGCCGCGCCGGCGGCGTCCGGGGGGCGCCGCAGGATCACCCGGCCGGGTTCGATGGCGGCCACCATCGTGTTCAGGCGCAACTCGACGCCGGCCCGCTCCAGGTAGGCCGCGGCCTCGGCGGAGAGTTCGGCCGCCATGGCCGGCAGCACCCGATCCACCGCATCCAGCAGGATCACCCGGCACTGGGCACGGTCGAGCTGTTTGAAGTCCCGCTCCACGGCACGGTGCATCAGCTCGATCAGGGAGCCGGCCAGTTCGCACCCCGCCGGCCCGGCCCCCACCACCACCACCGACTGCAGGAAGCGGCGCCGCTCGGGATCCCTGGTCTGTTCGGCCTCTTCGAGGGCCATCAGCAGCCGGCGGCGGATCTCATCGGCGTGCTCGAGAATCTTCATCGGCGGCGCCAGGGGCCGCCACTCCTCGTGGCCGAAGTAGGTGCTGCCCGAACCGCTGGCCAGGATCAGGTGGTCGTAGGCGTAGCGGTGGTCGTTGAACACCACCTCCCTGGCCTCGGTGTCGATGTCGACCACCTCGCCCAGCAGGATCTGGATGTTGGGGGCCTGCCCCACCATCTGCCGCAGGGGGGACGCCACATCCGCCTCCGACACCAGACCGGAGGCCACCTGGTACAGCAGGGGCTGGAAGAGGTTGAAGTTGCGCTTGTCGATGAGGGTCACGCGCACCGGCTGTCCCGCCAGGACATGGCAGGCCTTGAGCCCGGCGAAGCCCCCGCCCACGATCACCACATGGGGCCAGTCGGCCATGGCGCCGTGGGGCGGATCCAGCTCGAGGAAGAAGCGTTCCGGGGCCATCGGGCTGATCCTCAGGAGCAAACCGTAGGCAGCCCGTCGCGGCGGGGCGGTAGTGACGGAAGCGGTTTGGCGGACGGGGCATCGGCATGACCGGCAGGGGCGCCCACGGGGGACCGGGACTGCTAGCTTGAAAATGATTCCCATGTCCGGACCTTCGGGTTCTGCTCCGATGCTCTCGGCCCCTTCCATGGCCCCTGATCGGGAACGCCTGCCCGTCACCGTCCTCACGGGCTATCTCGGCTCCGGCAAGACGACGCTGCTGAACCGGATCCTCACCCACGAGCACGGCCTCAAGGTGGCGGTGATCGTCAACGAATTCGGTGAGGTGGGCATCGACAACCAGCTGGTGATCGATGCCGATGAGGAGATCTTCGAGATGAACAACGGCTGCATCTGCTGCACCGTTCGTGGCGATCTGATCCGCATCATCGGCAACCTGATGAAGCGCCGCGACCGCTTCGATCACCTGGTGATCGAGACCACCGGCCTGGCCGACCCGGCCCCCGTGATCCAGACGTTCTTCGTCGATGAGGACCTGCGGGACCAGCTCCGGCTCGACGCCGTCGTCACCCTCGTTGATCTCCGGCATGTGGAGCAGCACTGGGAGAGCGAGGAGGTGCAGGAGCAGCTGGCCTTCGCCGATGTGCTGCTGCTCAACAAGACCGACCTGGTGGAGGCGGAGGCGCTCGAGGCCATCCGCCAGCGCACCCGGGCTATCAATCCCCTGGCCCGGGTGATTCCCACCTGCCGGGCCGATGCGGCGATGGACAAGATCCTGGGCGTGGGGGCCTTCGAGCTTGAGCGGGCCCTGGAGATCGATCCGGAGTTCCTCGCCTCCGACCATGACCACGAGCACGACGATGCTGTCAGCTCGGTGGCCTTCATCGAAGAGCGGCCAATGAGTTACAAGAAGCTGGGCGAATGGATCGATCGGCTGGTGAGCGAGCGGGGTCCCGATCTGTTCCGCATGAAGGGCATCATCCAGGTCGCTGGCGAGAGCCACCGCTACGTCTTCCAGTCGGTGCACATGCTGGTCGACAGCGCCAGAGATCGCCCCTGGCGGGCGGACGAAACCCCCAGAACCGATTTCGTGATCATCGGCCGCGATCTCGATGAACCCGCCCTGCGGGCCGGCTTCGAGGCCTGTGTCGCCTGATCCGGCCATGGCGTCCCCCCAGACCCTGGTGCGGGAGCGGCTCAGCGGCATCTGCGGCAACGCCATCACCGCCCAGGCCTGGTCGGCCGATGGCGAGTTCCTGGCGATGGCCACGGCGGGCGGCGAGCTGCTGCTGCTCGATTTCCTGGCGGGCTGCGAGGAGCTGCTGCGCGGGGAGCGGGACAGCAGCCTCGATGTGCTCGGCTTCAGTCCCGACGGCCGCTTTCTGATGGCGGCGGGCCAGGGCGGTGAGCTGTTGCTGTGGGAGATGGGCGGCACGGGGGTACGGCCGATGGCCTTCGACCCCGTGCCCCTGCAGGCCGGCTGGCTGGATGTGGCCGCCTGGCGGCCCCACGGCGCCCTGCTGGCGCTGGGGGCCGCCAGGCGGGTGAGGCTCTGGGACGGGGACGGCCGCGCGCTGCGGGAAGAGAGCCAGGAGCTGGAGCGCACGGTGCTGTCCCTGGCCTGGAGCCGTGATGGCCATCGGCTGGCGGCCGCCTGCCACGGCGAGGTGCTCCTCTGGCGGCCGGACGATCCCGGGGAGCCGCCCCAGCGTTGCCCCACCGGCTCGGCCGGGGTGGCCCTGGGCTGGTCCGACCAGGGGACCCTGCTGGCCAGTGGTCAGCTCGATGGCTCCCTGATGCTCTGGCCCGACGGCGCGGCCGGCCGCGGCTGGCAGTTCAGCGGCTTCCCCGGCAAGGTGCGCTCCCTGGCCTGGTGTGACCAGCCGGGGCGCCTGGCCCCCCTGCTGGCGGTGGCCTCCACCGACATCGCCGTGATCTGGAGCCAGCAGGATCACGGCGCCAAGGGCTGGAAGCCGGAGCCCCTCGTGCTGCACGAAGGGCGCGTCAACGCCGTGGCCTTTGCCCCCGGCAGCAGTCTGTTGGCCTCCGCCTCCAGCGATGGCACGGTGGCGCTCTGGGATGGCCGCGGCCGCCTGCAGCAGTTGCTGGAGGGTGACGGCCAGGCGATCACCTGCCTGAGCTGGCGACCCGATGGCCGCCACCTGGCCGCCGGCGGCGACCAGGGCCAGTGGTGGCTCTGGCCGGTCACCCTGCCCCCGTCCGTCCGTTCTCGCCCACAGCCTTCCCGCCCACCCCGTTCCGGAGGTTTCGCCCCATGATCCAGCCCCCCGTCCGTCGTCCTGTCCTGGCCCTGGCCGCCGGGCTGTCCGCCCTGTTGCTGGGCTGCCGCCCCGCGGTGCAGGCACCGGAAGCCCAGGCCGGCCGGGCCGATCGCCCCAGCGTGGTGACCACCTTCCTGCCGATTACCCTGTTCACCAGGGCCGTGGCCGGCGACTGCGCCGAGGTGACGGCCCTGATCCCCGCTGCCAGCGGCCCCCATGATTTCCAGGCAAGGCCAGGGGACGTGGCGGCCCTGAAGAACGCCCGGGTGCTGGTCAAGAACGGTCTGGAGATGGAGTCGTTTCTGGACAAGCTGGTGAAGGGTGCCGAGAACCCCGACCTGAAGGTGATCGACTCCAGCCGCGGCATCCCCACCCTGGAGAACCCGGAGGCGAGTGGTGAGGCCAAGGCAGAGGGCCACGACCACGGCCACGACCATGGCCCGATCAATCCCCACATCTGGCTCGATCCGGTGCGGGCCGCCCAGCAGGTGGACAACATCCGTGACGGCCTGATCGCCGCCGATCCCGCCTGCGCCGACGGTTACCGCCGCAACGCCGCCGCCTTCACCGGCCAGCTGCGCCAGCTGAACACGGAATTCGAGAAGCAGCTGACGCCCTTCCGGGGCAAGACCTTCGTGGTCCTGCACGACTTCGCCCCCTACTTCGCCGACCGCTACGGCCTCAAGGCCGAATACCTGGTGGATGTTCCGGAGCAGAACCCCTCGCCGGCCGATCTGGCCCGGGTGGCGGAGACCGTGAAGAGCACCCAGCTGCGGGCCCTGCTCAGCGAGCCCCAGGAGGGCAACCGCTCCTTCAACGCCCTGGCGGGGGATCTGGGGATCCGCATCAGCGTCTTCGACCCCCTGGAGACGGGCACCGAGGAGGCTTCCCGCAACCCGGGCACCTACGCCGAGGTGATGCGACGCAATGTCACCGACCTGGTGAGCGCCTTCCGCTGATGGCCGTGCTGGAGGTCGAGGGGCTGCGGGTGGTGCGCGATGGGGTGCTGGCGGTGGACGACGTCAGCTTCCAGCTCGCGGCCGAAAGCGACACGGCCCTGGTGGGGCCGAACGGGGCCGGCAAGAGCTCCCTGGTGGGGGCGATCCTCGGCCTGATCCCCCGCCAGGCCGGCGAGGTGCGGATCCTCGGCCACCGGCTGGGCCCCGCCGGCCAGCTGCCGGCCCAGGTCCGTGCCCAGCTGGCTTTCCTGCCCCAGGCCCTGCCGCTCCAGGGCCGCCTGCCCCTCACCGTGGCCGAGTTCGTCGGCTTCGGCTGGGATCCGCCCGGCCCGCGCCTGCCCTGGAGCGGCGGCGGAGCGCGCTGCTCCGCCGTGGGCTCCGCCCTGGACAAGACGGGCTGCGGGCCCCTGGCCGAGCGCCTCATGAGCGAGCTGTCGGGGGGGCAGCTGAAGCGGGTGCTGCTGGCGTTCTGCGTCGTCCGGCCCCGACGCCTGCTGGTGCTGGATGAGGCCCAGGCCGGCCTTGACGCCCCCTCCACCGAGCAGTTCCACAACCTGCTGTTCGACCTGCGCCGCAGTGAGGGCTGGACCGTGCTGCAGGTCTCCCACGACCTGGACATGGTGCGGCGCAGCTGCGACCAGGTGCTGTGCCTCAACCGCCAGCTGCGCTGCAGCGGCCGTCCCGAGCTGGCCCTGTCCCGGGCCCAGCTGGAGCGCCTCTACGACCCGGCCGACGTTCCCAGCCGCCGCCGGCGCCAGGCGCCCATGGGCAGCCCCCGGATCGGATGACGGACGTCTCCCATCTCGCCACGGTGATCGGTCAGCCGTTCATGCAGCGGGCCCTGGTCGGCGGGCTGCTCACCGGGGCCCTGGGCGGCCTGCTGGGCAGCTTCGCGGTGCTGCGCCAGCTGTCCTTCTTCAGCGATGCCCTGGGCCATTCGGCCCTGCTGGGCATCAGCCTGGGCATCCTTCTGGGGCTCAACCCCACCCTGGTGCTGATCCCCTTCGCGGTGCTGTTCGCCCTGCTGGTGAACCTGCTGGTGCAGCGCAGCCAGCTCCCCGCCGACGCGCTTCTGAACATCGTCTACTCCACATCCCTGGCTTTCGCGGTGGTGGCCCTCAGCCTGGTGACGACCTACAAGGGCGGGATCCAGCAGCTGCTGCTCGGCGACATCCTCGGCATCTCCTGGCTGGACCTCGCCCTGATCGCGGTGCTGCTGGTGGGGGCGGCGGGCTATCTGCTGGTGAGCCTCCGGGCTCAGGTGCTGGTCACCCTGCATGCCGATCTGGCCGGGGCTTTCGGCGTCGGCAGCCAGTGGCACCGGATCGCCTTCATCCTGCTGCTCGCCGTGGTGGTGGCGGTGTCGATCAAGGCGGTGGGTGTGCTGCTGATCAGCGCCTTCGTGGTGATCCCCGCCTGCGCCTCCCGGCTGGTGAGCCGCCGCTTCGGCACCTACCTGGTGCTCTCTTCGGTGATCGGCGGCGGTTGTGCCGTGCTGGGGCTGCTCGGCTCGGGCCTCACCAACCTGCCCTCGGGCCCCTGCGTCGTGATCGTGCAGTTCTTCGGGTTCCTGATGGCCCTCGGCGTCAGCCAGTGGCGGCGAGAGCGGGGCAGGGCGGCCCTAGCCTGAACCGCTCCGACCCGCCGCCAGCACGATGCCGGCACAGGCCTCGGCATCGGAGAGGGCATCGTGGTGCCGGAGCGGCAGCCCCAGATGCCGGCACACATCCGGAAGCTTGGTGGGCCGCAGATTCCAGGCCTGCCGGGCCATCTGCACGGTGCAGACGAAGGGCTGGGCTGGGGGCCGCAGACCGGCCTGCTCGCAGCAGGCCCGCAGCACACCTGCATCGAAGCTGGCGTTGTGGGCGGCGATGAACTGCGCCCCATCCAGACAGGCCGCCAGCTGCGGCCAGAGCTCGGCGAAGGTGGGCGCATCGGCCACCTGCGACCAGGTGATCCCGTGGATGGACGTGAACTGGAACGTCCGGCGCGGCGGCCGGATCAGGTGGTGCTCGCGACGCACAATCTGGCGCCCCTCCACCCGCACCAGGGCGATTGAGCAGGCGCTGTCCCGGCCCTGATCGGCCGTCTCGAAATCCAGCGCCACGAAACAGTCCTGCCGGACCGCCATCAGGGCGTCCTCCCCCCGGCGCAGGAACCGGCGCTCGTCGCGATCCAGGTTGGCGGCGCCCCAGCGGCTGCGATGGGTCCAGAGCTGGCGGTAGCGGTGCACCTCCGGCTCCGGCCACCCGAGGGCCCTGAGTTCTTCGCTGCGGCTGGAGTCCTCCATCGCCATGACGGGCCGCTCGCAGGGGTCTGTGCGGGATTCTCACCGATCGATCCCCCCGCAGGGGGCGGCCGCCCCGTGGCTACGGCTCCCCGCCCGGCTCCAGCGCAGCCCCGCAATGCCGGCAGTGGCGCGCATCGGCCTGGTGGTCGCCCAGGCCGCAGGCGGGGCAGGGCCGCTCCGTCGGCCGCAGCACCGACAGGCCGATCTCGGCGCTGAGGATGCCGGTGGGCACGGCGATGATGCTGTAGCCGATCAGCATCACCACCGAGGCCATGAAGCGCCCCAGCGGTGTCACCGGCGCCACGTCGCCGTAGCCGACGGTGGTGATCGTGACGCAGGCCCAGTAAATGGCCACCGGGATGCTGCGGAAGCCGTCGTTGCCGGCCTCGATCACATACATGAAGGCCCCGATCAGGATCACCAGCGTCACCATCGCCAGCAGGAACACGGTGATCTTGCGGCGGGCGGCGATCAGGGCGTTCCAGAGGAGTTCGGCCTCCTGCAGGTAGGCCCCCAGCTTCAGCACCCGGAACACCCGCAGCAGGCGCAGCACCCGCACCACCAGGAACAGCTGGCCGCCGCCGATCAGCAGCCCCAGGTAGGTGGGCAGGATCGCCAGCAGGTCCACCAGCCCGAAGAAGCTGGTGGCGTAGCGCCGCGGCTCGGCCACCAGCAGCAGCCGCAGCAGGTACTCGAGGCTGAACAGCAGGGTGAAGCCCCACTCCAGCCCCAGGAAGGCGCCGGCCCAGCGCTGCCGCAGCAACGGATCGCTCTCCAGCACCACCGCCAGCACGCTGAGGGCGATCGCCAGCATCAGCACGGCGTCGAAGGCCTTGCCGGAGGGCGTGTCGGTCTCGAGGATCGTGCGGCCGAGCGAGGGACGGCCCACCAGGTGCACAAGCCCCAGGGCGAGGGCGGCCAGGCCGGCCAGCAGCAGGGGCAGCAACAGCGGGGCAGGCACGGTCGCGATCTCTTGAAGCATCAAGATTGATCATGATGGTGGCGGAACCCCGCCGCGCGTTGCCGTGTCCTCCCCGTCCCGCGAGAAATTCGCCACCCAGGTCGATGCGGAGCTTCTCTCCAGCCTTCGCCAGCTGGCGCGGAGCGAGGGCCGGCAGTTGCAGGCCCTCGTCGATGAGGCGCTCAGCGATCTGATCGAGAAGCGCCGGCAAAGCAAGCCGCGCGACTCCGTCATGGCCGCGTACCACGCCAGCCATGGGCCGTTCGGCTCCCTCTACCGGAAGCTGGCGGAATGACGACGTACCTGAGCGTCATCGAGGTCCTGGCCATCCATGACGATCAGATCCAGCGCTACGGCGGTTCCTCGGGCGTCCAGGACCTCGGCTTGCTGGAAGCGGCGTTGTATCGACCGCAGACGGGCTACTACGCCGACCTGATCGAGGAAGCCGCCGCCCTCTGGGAGAGCCTGTCGCAGAATCATCCCTTCGTGGATGGCAACAAACGCACGGCCTTTGCTGTCACGTTCACGTTTCTGGCCATCAACGGCTGCCGGCTCACGGCCGACGCCGACAGGACCTTTGCCTTCATCGCCGGACGGCACCGGATCGGCACGTTCCGATTTCCGTTCCTGGTCCAGTGGCTGCGGTTGAACGTCGCCTGCGAAGCGCTGCCGGAGGCGGATCCAGAGGCGGGCGGTGCCCCTTACCCACTCCCCAGGTAGGACGCCCGCAGGCCTTCATCGGCCAGCAGGGCGGTGGCGCTGCCCTCCAGGCCGATGGCGCCGCCCTCCAGCACCACACCGCGGTCGGCGATCTCCAGGGCGGCGGTGGCGTTCTGCTCCACCAGCAGCATCGACAGCCCGTCGCTGTGCAGCGCCGCCAGGGCGGCCATCACCTCGGCCACCAGCTTCGGCGCCAGGCCCAGGCTGGGCTCATCCAGCAGCAGCAGGCTGGGCCGGCCCATCAGGGCCCGGGCGATCGCCAGCATCTGTTGCTCGCCCCCGGACAGGTTGCCGGCCAGTTGCCGGCGCCGTTCCGCCAGGCGGGGGAACAGGCCGTAGCAGCGCTCCAGGTCGGCGGCGATGCCGGCCCGGTCGCGGCGCAGCCAGGCCCCCAGCTCCAGGTTGGCGGCCACGGTCTGGCGGGCCAGCACCCGCCGGCCCTCCGGGCAATGGCCGATGCCGAGGCGCACCGTGCGGTGGGTGCGCACCCCCGCCAGGTCGGCGCCGCGCCACAGCACCTGGCCGGCGGCGACGCCCACCAGCCGGGAAATGGCGCGCAGGGTGGTGCTCTTGCCGGCGCCGTTGGCCCCCAGCAGGGCCACCAGTTCCCCCTCCCGCACCTGCAGATCGAGGCCCCGCAGGGCGGTGAGGGCGCCGTAGTGCACGGTGAGGCACCGCAGCTCCAGCAGCGGCGCGCTCATCGGCCGTCTCCGGCAGCCCGGCCCGAACCGCTACCCGAGCCCCCCAGGTAGGCCTCGATCACCCGCGGATCGGTGCGCACCGCGGCGGGGCTGCCCAGGGCGATGCGCTTGCCGAAGTTGAGCACCGCCAGCCGGTCGCAGAGCTGCATCATCAGCGGCACGTGGTGCTCGATGATCAGCACCGTCAGGGCGAAGTGCTCGCGGATCGTGCCGATCAGCCGCCGCAGGTCGTCCTTCTCGGCCGGGTTCATGCCAGCGGCGGGTTCATCCAGCAGCAGCAGCCGCGGCGCCGTCGCCAGGGCACGGGCGATCTCCAGCCGCCGGCGGTCGCCGTAGGGCAGGTCTCCGGCCCGCTGCTCCGCCAGGGGCTCCAGCTCCAGCAGGGTCAGCAGCTCCATCGCCCGCTCCTGCAGCAGCCCCTGTTGCCGGCGGAAGGCGCCGCTGCCCAGCAGCGACCCCAGCAGGGGGGCGCGGGCGGCGTGGTGCAGGCCCACCAGCACGTTCTCCCGCACGGACAGGCTCTCGAACAGGCGCAGGTTCTGGAAGGTGCGGGCGATGCCGAGCCGGTTGAGGCCGCTGGCCCCGAGCCCCGTGGTGGGCGCCCCCCGCCACAGGCAGCGGCCGCCGCTGGGGGGGGTGAGGCCGGAGATCACGTTGAACAGGGTGGTCTTGCCGGCGCCGTTGGGGCCGATCAGGCCGAAGATCTCCCCCTCCTCCAGCGCCAGGCTCACCTGATCGAGGGCCAGCAGGCCGCCGAAGCGGCAGCTGACTGCCTCCACCTGCAGCAGGGGCGCCGGGGCGGTGTCGTCGGGGCTCCGGCTCATGGGGCCTGGGGAGCCTGGCGGTCCCGATGGCGGCCCAGGCCGAGCAGGGCGGTCAGCCAGCGCAGCCGCTCCGCCGTCACCAGTCCCTGGGGAAAGAACAACGGACCCAGCAGGATCACCGCCCCGAACAGGATCAGGCGCAGGTCCCCCACCGGCCGCAGCAGCTCCGGCAGGGCGGTGAGCACCAGCCCCCCCAGCACCGGCCCCGGCCACAGGCGGGAACCGCCGAAGACGACGAAGGCCAGGGTGGTGATGCTGGCGTCGAAACTGCCGGCCCGGGCGTTCCAGGAGTTGAAGAAGTGGGCCGCCAGCGCGCCGGTGACGCCGGCGAGAACGGCGCTGGCCACGAAGGCGATCAGCTTGGTGCGGGGGGTGTCGATGCCGACGCAGGCGGCCGCCAGTTCGTCGTCGCGGATGGCGGCCATCGCCCGCCCCAGCCGCAGGGCCTCCAGCCGCTGGCACAGCCAGCAGGCCAGGGCCAGCAGCGCCAGGGTGAACAGCACGTAGCCCTCGGCGTGGGCGAAGGGCTGGGGGATGCCGAAGATCCCCATGGCTCCGCCGGTGAAGGGCAGGTTGAGGTTGAGCACCCGCAGGATCTCCACCAGGGCGATGGTGGCGATGGCCAGGTAGATCCCCCGCAACCGGAGCACCGGACCGCCGATCGCCAGGGCGATCAGGCCCGCCAGGGCCCCGCCCAGCGCCATCTCCGCCAGCAGGGCCGGCAACGGTGAGGTGGCGCCGCTGCCGGCGAAGGCGGGGACGCCGGTGGAGAGCAGGGCGGCCACGTAGCCCCCCACCGCATAGAAGCCCGGGGTGGCCAGGGACAGCTGGCCGCAGCGCAGCGGCAGGTAGACCGAGAGTGCCAGCAGGGCGCCGAGCAGCATCTGTTCGAGCAGGGCGGCGTCCATGGCCCTCACACCTTGGTGGGCAGCGGCCGGCCCAGCAGCCCCCGGGGCCGCAGCAGCAGCACCAGGAACAGGAAGCCGTAGCTGACCGCATCCTTGTAACCCGACCAGTCGGCCGGCACCAGCGCCTCCGCCAGCCCGACGATCAGGCCGCCCAGCACCGCCCCCGGCACGCTGCCCAGCCCGCCCAGCACCAGCACCGCCAGCCCCTTGAGGCCGTAGCCGATGCCGAAGTAGGGCCCGGCGATGCTGACGCTCAGCCCCACCAGGCCGCCGGCCACCCCGGCCAGAAAACCGCTGAGCCCGAAGGCCAGGCGCACCATGGCCGCGCTGTCGATGCCGAGGAGCTGGGCGGTTTCGGCGTCCTCCGCCACCGCCTGCAGCCCCTTGCCGCTGCGGCTGCCCTCCAGCCAGAGGGTGAGCAGGGCCAGCAGCAGCACCGCGATCCCCAGCAGCAGGGCCTGGACCGTGCGCACCCGGGCCCCCAGCAGGGGGAAGGAGGCCGGCAGGCCGCCGAGGGCGCCGGTGGGGATGGCGTAGCTCTCCGCCCCCACCAGCAGCTGGATCAGGTTCACCAGGATCACCCCCGCCCCCAGGCTGGTGATCAGGGCCAGCAGCGGATCGGCCCGGCGGCGGCGCAGGGGGCGAAAGGCCACCCGCTCCACCAGCAGGGCCACCAGGGCCGCCCCGAGCCCCGCCAGGGGCAGGGCCCCCCAGAAGGGCAGGGCGAAGGGCAGCTGGAAGCCGGCCAGCAGACCGTTGGCCCCCACGCCGCCGCCGATCAGCAGGTAGGTGAAGTAGGCCCCCAGGGTGAACACCGCCCCATGGGCGAAGTTGATCACCCCCAGAACCGAGAACACCAGGGTGTAGCCGAGGGCGAAGAGCCCGTAGACCGCCCCCACCGACAGACCGTTGACCAGGATCTGGAGCAGGTCCACCAGGGGCTTACTTGAGCAGGGCGAAGCGTCCGCTGCGCCCGCCCGGATCCATGCGCACCTGGGCCACGAAGAACTGGCTCTGGATCACCTCACCCTCCGGGGTGAAGCGGATCTCCCCCAGGGGGGTGGCGTAGGTGCCGGCCAGGATCTCCTCCATCAGCGCCTTGCGCGCGGCCGTCAGGGTGGCGCCTTTCAGGGGCTGGTGTTTGTCCAGCCGCACCAGGGCCTCGCCGATCACCTGCAGGGCCGTGTAGGCCTGGGCCGTGAGCTGGGGTGGGATGGCGCCGCCCTTGGCCGCCTGGAAGGCCTTGAGGAAGGCCGTGTTGGCGGGGGTGTCCAGTTCGGGGCTGTAGGCCTGGGCGATCAGCAGCCCGTCGCAGTACTTCTGGCAGATGGGGTAGATGTTGGGGGTGTTCATGCCGTTGCCGGCCACGATCAGGCCCTTGTAACCCAGCTCCCGCAGCTGGCGGATCAGGTTGCCGCCGTCCACCGCCTGCAGCGACAGCACGATCAGGTCGGGCTTCTCCCGCAGGGCGGCGCTGATCTGGTTCTGAAAGTCCTGGTCGTTGAGCTGGGTGCGCTGCACCGTCACCGGATCGAGGCCCTTCTCCTTGAGGGCCTTCTGGAAGATCGTGGTTTCGGCGGTGCTGTAGGCGTCGTCCTGGGCGTAGAACACCGCCGCCCGCTTCAGGCCCGGCTGGATCTTCAGGGCCCGCTCGATGGCCAGGGGCGCGATCACCGAGCTCTGGGCCGAGACCCGGCTGATGAAGAAGCCGATCTCCGGGATGCCGGTGGCGGTGTTGGAGGGGGCCACCACCGGCACGCCGCGGCGCTGGGCGATCGGGTCGGCCGAGAAGGCCTGCTGGGAGAGGGTGGGGCCGATCAGGGCCAGCACGCCCCGGTTGATCTGCAGGGTGAAGGCCGCGTTGGCCCCCGGTTCGTCGCTGCCGCTGTCCTCCAGGGCCAGCTTCAGGGGCTGGCCGTTGATGCCGCCGGCGCCGTTGCGGTGCTGGAGCGCCAGCTCCAGGCCGATCTTCTGGTCCTGGCCGTAGACGTTGGCGTTGCCCGTCAGGGCGAGCACCGCGCCCACCGGGATGCCGCCGGCCACGTCGACGGGCTGGCTACCGGGGTCGGTGGCGCAGCCCGCCAGCAGGGTCAGGGTCAGCAGCCCGGTGCCGACCCCCAGCAGACGACCGACGCTCACGCCAGCGACAGGAAGACGTCGCGGAAGGCGTCGATGGTGGCGTCGATGTCGGCGTCGCTGTGGGCCAGGGAGGTGAAGCCGGCCTCGAAGGCGCTCGGTGCCAGGTAGACGCCGCGCTCGAGCATGCCGCGGTGCAGGCGGCCGAAGCGCACCGTGTCGGCGGCCTTGGCCTGCTCGAAGTTGTGCACCGGCCCCTCGCAGAGGAAGAAGCCGAACATGGCGCTGATGCTGCCGCCGCAGAAGGAGATGCCCGCCTCGGCGGCGGCGGCGCGGATGCCGTCGATAAGCCGTTTGGTGATCGTCTCCAGCCGCTCGTAGGTGCCGGGCTGGCTGAGCAGCTGCAGGGTCTTGATGCCGGCGGTCATGGCCAGGGGATTGCCGCTCAGGGTGCCCGCCTGGTACATGGGGCCGGCGGGGGCCACCATCGCCATGATGTCGGCCCGGCCGCCGTAGGCGCCCACCGGCAGACCGCCGCCGATCACCTTGCCCATGGTGGTGAGGTCCGGGGTGACGCCGAAGCGGGCCTGGGCGCCGCCGTAGCTGATGCGGAAGCCGGTCATGACTTCGTCGAACACCAGCAGGGCGCCGTTCTCCTTGGTGAGTTCACGCAGGCCCTCGAGGAAGCCGGGCTCGGGGGTGATGAAGCCGGCGTTGCCCACCACCGGCTCCAGAATCACCCCGGCGATCTCACCGGGGTTGTTGGCGAACAGCTGCTTGACCGACTCCAGGCAGTTGTAGGGGGCGGTGAGGGTGCCGGCGGTGACGGCGCGGGGCACACCGGGGGAGTCGGGCAGGCCGAGGGTGGCCACCCCGGAGCCGGCCTTGACCAGGAACATGTCGGCGTGGCCGTGGTAGCAGCCCTCGAACTTGATCACCTTCTCCCGGCCGGTGAAGGCGCGCATCAGCCGCAGCACCGCCATGCAGGCCTCGGTGCCGGAGTTCACGAAGCGCACCATCTCCACCGACGGCACGGCGGCGATGACCAGTTCGGCCAGCTCGTTCTCGAGCACGCAGGGGGCACCGAAGCTCGTGCCCTTCTCCAGGGCCTGGTGGAGGGCGGCGATCACCTCCGGATGGCTGTGGCCGCAGATGGCGGGCCCCCAGCTGCCGACGTAGTCGATGTAGCGGTTGCCGTCGACGTCCCAGGCGTAGGCCCCCTTGACGCGGTCGAAGACGATCGGCTGGCCGCCCACCGACTTGAAGGCCCGCACGGGGGAACTGACGCCCCCGGGCATGAGTGTCTGGGCGGCGGCGAAGATCTCCTCGGATCGGGTGGTGAGGAGGGAAGGGGCCGAGGCGGGCGCTGAAGGGGTGGCCGAACTCAAGGCGGGATCCGCGGAAGGTGGACGCATTCGTTTCCCATCCTGACCCAGAAGGGTGCCGGGGTGCCGGGCGTCGGTAAGTTCGGAAGCAATGGCACCCCCTTCACCGGCCCACCGGACCCCTTCCGTGACGATCGACTGGGCCGCGATGGAGCGTGACTGCCGCGCCCTGCTGCCGGCGCGGGCCGTGGTGGCGGCGCCCCAGGAGCTCCTGGCCTACGACTGCGACGGCCTCACCCTGCACCGGGCCCAACCCCCGCTGGTGGTGCTGCCGGAAACCACCGAGCAGGTGGCGGCCATCCTGCGGCTCTGCCACCGCCGTGGCGTGCCCTTCCTGGCCCGCGGCAGCGGCACCGGCCTCTCGGGCGGCGCCCTGGCGGAGAACGGAGCGCTGGTGATCGCCACCAGCCGCATGCGCTCGATCCTCGATGTCGACCTGGCCAACCGCCGCATCACCGTCCAGCCGGGGGTGATCAACGGCTGGGTCACCCGGGCGGTGGCCGGCGACGGCTTCTACTACGCCCCGGATCCCTCCAGCCAGGTGGTCTGCTCGATCGGCGGCAACGTGGCCGAGAACTCCGGTGGTGTGCACTGCCTCAAGTACGGGGTCACCAGCAACCACGTCCTGGAGATGGAGGTGGTGCTCCCCGACGGCACGGTCACCACCCTGGGCAGCGGCCTGGCCGAGACCCCCGAGCTGGACCTGCGCGGCGTCTTCATCGGCAGCGAGGGCACCCTCGGCATCGCCACCGCCATCACCCTGCGGCTGCTGCGGGCGCCCCAGAGCGTGGCGGTGCTGCTGGCCGATTTCACCGCCATGGAGGCCGCCGGTGAGGCGGTGCGTCTGGTCACCGCCGCCGGGGTGCTGCCCGCCGGGATGGAGATCATGGACAACTTCACGATCAACGCCGTCGACGATCTGTTCGGCCGCGATGAGTACCCCCGCGATGCGGCCGCGGTGCTGCTGATCGAACTGGACGGCCAGGAGCGGGAGGTGACGGCGGCCGTGGAGATCGCCGGTGAGCTCTGCCGCCAGGCCGGGGCCCGCACGATCCGGCGCGCCTCCAGCGAGGCCGACCGGGCCCTGCTGTGGAAGGGGCGCAAGTCCGCCTTCGCCGCCGTCGGCCGCATCACCCCCACCTATTACGTGCAGGACGGCGTCGTGCCCCGCAGCGCCCTTCCCGGGGTGCTGGCGGCGATCGAGGAGCTCAGCCGCCGCTACGAGCTGCCGGTGGCCAACGTGTTTCATGCCGGCGACGGCAATCTCCACCCCCTGATCCTTTATCGGGCCGATGAGCCCGGTGTGACCGATCGGGTGCAGGCGCTGGGGGCCGACATCCTGCGCCTCTGCATCGATGCGGGCGGCAGCATCACCGGCGAGCACGGGGTGGGCAGCGACAAGCGCTGCTACCTCGACTGGATGTTCGCCCCCGATGACCTGGCCACCATGCGCCTGGTGCGGGAGGCCTTCGACCCGGCGGACCTGGCCAACCCCGGCAAGATCTTCCCCACCCCCCGCAGCTGCGGCGAATCGGCCCGGCGCCAGGCCTCGTCGCTGAGCGTGCGCCTCGATGCCCTCCCCGCCGGTGGCGTCCAGCCGCCGAGCCTGGAGCCCCTCGACGTCTTCTGAGCCCGGCCGAGGGGACGGTTCTACGTTGGGGGACCTTCTCCCCTGGCGCTCCATGCTGATCCGCCCGATGGCCCGTCTGGGTGTCGCCGCCGGTGTCACGGTTGGCGTCACGGCCGGTGTCACAGGAGGCCTGCTGACCCCAGCCCCGGTTCTCGCCCAGTCCCCGGTCGTCAACCTGGTGGCCAAGAAGGTGATCGAGCGCTACCAGAAATCCAGCTGCGAGCAGCTCTGGGCCGCCCGCAGCGAGCGGCGTGGGTCCCAGGAGCAGCGCGTGCTCGACATGCTCAACGACGATCCCCAGCTGCGTCAGGGCTTCATCGACCAGGTCGCCGGCCCGGTGGTGAACAAGCTGTTCGTCTGCGGGATGATCCCCTGATTGACGGCTTCAGCCGCCCCCACTGAGCCACCAGCGCCCCAGGCCCACCGCGGTGGCGGCGCCGATCACGGGCAGGGCCCCCAGTCCCCGGCCCAGCACCACCACCGCCGCCAGCAGCACCAGCACGGCGCCGCCGTCGAGGTTGCCGCCGGGGGCCAGGGCCGGTCCGGCCAGGTAGAGCGCCAGGCTCAGGATCACCCCCACCACCGCGGCGGTGATGGCGGTGAGGGGGGCGCCGACGCGCAGGTCCTCGCGGCTCGCCTCCACCAGGGGGCCGCCGGCCAGGATGAACAGGAAGGAGGGCAGGAAGGTGAACCACACCACCACCAGGGCGGCCACCACGCCGGCCGACAGGGTGCCGCTGCCGTTCCAGCCGCCCATGAAGCCCACGAAGGCCACCACCCTGATCAGGGGCCCCGGTGTGGTCTCGCCCAGGGCCAGGCCGTCCACCATCTGGGCGGCGTCCAGCCAGCCGTAGGTGTCCACCGCCCCCTGGGCAACAAAGGGGAGCACCGCATAGGCGCCCCCGAAGCTGACCAGGGCCACCTTGGTGAAGAACCGGGCCATGGTGGCCAGCTGGCCGTCCCAGCCCCCCGCCAGCGTCAGCAGGGTCAGGGGCAGGCCGAGGGCCACCCCGCCCCCGAGCAGGGTGAGGGCGAGGCGGCGCCAGTGGAAGCGGGCGTGGGTGGGGGTGGGGGTGTCGTCGTCGTGGAGGGCGGCCTCCGGGGGGGTGGCGCCCCCGGGCGCGGCGGGGGTATGGGGTGAGGGGCCCCGGAACAGGGCCGGCCGCAGCCGACCGCCGATCCAACCCACCAGGGCCGTGGTGATGATCAGGGCGGGGTAGGGCACCCGGCCCACGGCCAGGGCCAGGCAGGCCACCGCCGCGATCAGCACCAGGGCGGGGTTGTGCAGCGTGCGCCGCCCCAGCCGCCAGGCCGCCTGGAGCACGATCCCGAGTACTGCCGGCTTGAGGGCCCAGAACACCGCCGCCAGCAACGGCAGCTGGCCCCAGAGGGCGTAGATCGCCGAAAGGCTCAGCAGCACCACCACCGAGGGCAGCAGGAACAGCCCGCCGGCGATCAGGGCGCCGCCCAGGCCGTGCATCAGCCAGCCCAGGTAGGTGGCCAGCTGGGTGGCCTCCGGCCCCGGCAGCAGCATGCAGTAGTTGAGCGCGTGCAGAAAGCGCCGCTCCGACAGCCAGCGCCGGCGTTCCACCAGTTCGGCATGGAGCAGGGCGATCTGGCCGGCCGGCCCGCCGAAGCTGACCAGCCCCAGCCGCAGCCAGAAGCGGGCGGCGGTGGTGAGGCTGAACGGATCCTTCAGCACCGATCGGCACCGCGAAGGCTCACAACTTAATCAGCGGGATGTCCCCGGCCGTCGCCGATCGGATGTGTTTCCAGTTACATCCCGCCCACGATGGGGCAGCAGGATGAAGAGAAAGGAATGGCGATGGCAGGGAGCGATGGTCCCACTTCCAGAGCCGGCGAAAGGGCTGGCGAAGGGGCTGGCGGATGGAAGCCGCATAACCCGCCGCCCGAGCCTGTCCGTGGGGGCTCCTTTTTCAGTCCGTGGACGAACTGGCGGGCCTGGATGGTGATGCTGGCGGGTGTGCTTGTCGGCCAGGTGATCGGCTTCTCCCCCCAGTTGTTCATTCTCATCGCGGCGTTCTGTCTGCTTTGCGGCTGGCTGATCGATCGATGATCCAGGCCCACATCACGCTGTGGTTCGAGTGACGTTCCCCTCGGTCGATTGTCGGTAGGACGATGTTGTCGCTGACCACCATTCGTGTCACAGTCTTTCTTCTCACACGGTTCTCCTGAAGCCCCTGTCGTTCACCAGCAGAGCCTCCCTCCGGTGCCCAACAACTTCGGCCCGACCCTGCTGCTGGCCCTCGGCCTGCTGACGGCCCCGCTGCTGATTGGGGTGCCGCTCCTTGTCCTGGGTCTGGCCCTGCTGCGCTCGGCCGATGGAACGCCGGCGCTGCCGTCCTTCTCCCGTTCCCTGGCCCGCTGGCGTCAGGCCAGCGACTGGGGCAGGATCGACGCCAGCTGATCCTGTTCCGCCAGGAAGCCGTCGTGGCCGTGGTGGCTGTCGATCGCGCTGAAGCGGACGGGCCCACCGATCGCCCGGGCCAGCTCCCGCTGGCTGTGGGGCGGGAAGAGCCGGTCGGAGCTCACCGAAACCACGTCCGCGGGGACGCTGATCCGGGCCAGGGCCGCGGCCACCCCGCCGCGTCCGCGACCCACGTCATGGCCGGTCATGGCCTGGGTGAGAACGATGTAGCTGTTGGCATCGAAGCGCTCCAGAAACGCGCCACCTTCCTCGACGCCTCCGTCCTCGATGCCCCCGTAGGTGAGCCGGGCGATGGTTCGGGCCCGGGCCAGTCCCGCCCGGGGCCCGCCGCCGGGATGGTCGTAGTAGTCGCCGCCCAGGAAGGCCGGATCCTGCTGGATGGTGTCGATCTGGCTGCGGTGACAGGCGTTGGTCCGGGCGGAGCAGCGGGCTGTCGTGGCCAGCAGCACCAGCCGCTCCAGCCGCCCGGGATGGGCGATTGCCCATTCCATGGCGCGCATGCCGCCCATGGAGCCCCCGATCACCGCCTGCCACCGCCGGATCTGGAGCCTGTCGCTGAAGGCCACTTCCGCCTCCACCTGGTCGCGGATCGTGAGCGCGGGGAAACGGCTCCCCCACGGCCTGCCGTCGGGGGCCGGGCTGCCGGGGCCGGTGCTGCCCTGGCAGCCCCCCAGCACGTTCGGACAGACCACGAAGAACCGGTCGGTGTCGATCGCCCGGCCCGGGCCGATCAGCCCATCCCACCAGCCTCGGGTGGGGTGGCCGGGGCCCGCCGGACCGGCGGCGTGGCTGTCGCCGCTGAATCCATGCAGGAGCAGCACCCCGTTGCTGCCGGAGGCATCGGGCTGCCCCCAGCTCTCGTGGGCGATCGTGATCGGCCCCAGGGTGTCCCCGGATTCCAGCCGCAACGGCTGCTCGCGGAACAGCTCGAGGACCTGCCGATGGCCGCGGCGAGGGTTCGTCCGGGTGGTCGTCAAGGTCAGGCCTCCTGCGGTGACGCCGGGCGGAGGAGCTGGGGCCACCCCATGCGTTGCCGGCCGGCCACGGGCAGGTCCTGGTGTTGCCAGGCCCCGAATCCACCGGCGAGATGGCGGATGCGGCGGGCATGGCCCTGCGTCTGGAGGTGTTCGATCGTCGTGGCCGAATGCCGGGTGCTCTCGCCCACCAGGATCAGGTCACCATCGGGGAGCTCGCCGCTGATGAGCCAGCCGCTGGGAATGTTGTGACTCCCCGGGACATGGCTGCGGCGATAGCGGCTCCTGGAGCGAAGGTCGATGATCAGTGCCGGTGCATCCTGGCTGTTCGGGCCTGAGCCCGCCAGCAGGCGCAGGAGTTGCCGGGGGGAGAGGAGATCACCAGGAAGGCCTGTGGATTCTGGTCGTTGAAAGGCTGGAGTCATGGGGATCCTGTGCTGCGATGCCTCAATCTTCAGGCCCGACGACCTTAACTACGGTAATCCGGGCAACAAACCGCTGAAAGTGATCTTTCCATCAGAGACGTGCCGATGCCGTCCAGGAATGCCGTTCCTGAGCACCGCCCATGAAAAAGGATCCTGCTGTTCGGCAGAATCCTTGAATTCCCTTACTCGCACTCCTTCGGAGCACCCCCACATCGTGCTCTTTTCCTGTCGTTCCGGTCGTGGTTGTGAACACACGGCCGAAGGCCTGAACGCACAGGCTGCACCCCTGGCCTCAAGCCATGCTGAACGGGACAAGGACCTTTCCTCCGTTCCGCATGGGCTACCACCACGACCAAGATGGGCTCCGGGACCGTCAGGACTCCCTCTGCGATCGGGAGTTCCTCACGCGCGCCGAGCGCCAGGACCTCCAGCCCCTGGAGGTGCGTCGCCTGATCTGGGAGGGAGCCACCCTGGTGCAGCGGAAGCATCCGCTCGGCGACGCCCTCCAGGGAGCCGTCCAGCTGGAGGCGGACATGGAGCCGGACCGAATCCGTGCCCTGCTGCCCGACCTGGCCTGGCCCCTGCTTTGCCTCGGACGGGGCAGTGGCGGAGCGATCCAGGCCTCAGCCGTCCAGCTGGCGGAGGACCTGCTCGACCTGGGTTACCGCCATGTCTTCTGCCTGGCCTAGGGGCCGGGGGAGACGGGCGCCCCGGGGGGTTGGTGCCGAACCACCTCCCCCCCCACCAGCAGGACGGCTTCCCCGGCCTGAAGCGGCAGCCATTCCTCATCCCTGGTCAGCGGTTCGGTGCTGACGATCGTCACGACGTCGTCGGCGCCGGCCAGCTCGGAGAAGTCGACGCTCAGGTCGTCATCCGCCAGGGTGGCCCGGCCGAACGGGGCCCGGCGGGTGATGCGGTGCAGCCGGCTGCTGGCGTGGGCGAACAGCCAGCTGCCGTTGCTGATCAGACAGTTGAACGTGCCCTGCTGCTCCAGCTGCCGGCAGCACAGCACCAGCGTGTCGAAGATGGCGTCCAGGTCCGCCGGATCGGCACCGGCGGCGTTCAGTTGCTCCAGGATCCAGCAGAAGGCCACTTCGCTGTCGGTGGATCCCTCCGGAACGAACAGCTCCGTCCGCGGTAGGGGCCCCAGCAGGTTGCCGTTGTGGGCGAACACCCATTCCCGTCCGCGCCAGCGCCGATGGAAGGGGTGGCAGTTCTCCAGGGCCACCACCCCCTGGGTCGCCTTGCGGATGTGGGCGATCGAGCAATGGGATCGCAGATCCAGGCTGGCCACCTGGGCGGCGATCGGCGAGAAAGCGGCCGGGGCGTCCTCCCGGTAGAGATGCACCCCGCGGCCATCGGGGTCGAAGCTGGCCACCCCCCAGCCGTCCCCGTGGCAGCCGGTGGCGCCCCCACGGCGGGTGAGGCCGTGGAAGGAGAAGCGCATGTCGGTGGGGGTGTTGGCGCTGAGGGCCAGCAGTTCACACATCACCCGAAGTCCACCGAGGCCCCCATTCTCTCCACCGGGGCAGGCCCGGATCAGCGGGAGCTGCTGAACAGCTGATCCCAGACACCGTTCTTGCCGAAGAAGGTGTCGTTGATCTGCTTCCAGCCGCCGAAGTCGCCGGCCGAAAACAGCTGCTTCACCGGTGCGAAGCGGCCCTTCACCCGGCTCCAGACCCCCGGGCTGACCGGCCGGAAGCCCTCCTCGGCGAAGATTTCCTGGGCCGGCTCACTCTGGAGATAGGTGGCCAGGGCCTCGGCGGCCTTGCGGGTGCCCTTGCGATCCACGTTGCGGTCCACGACGGTCACCGGGCCCTCGATGCGGATGTTGACCTCGGGCACGATGAAGGGTGTCTTGAGATCGCCGCTGCGCTTGGCGAGGATCGCCTCGTTCTCGTAGTTGAGCAGCACGTCGCCCTGGCCGCGCTTGAGGAACACATCACTGGCCTCGCGGGCGTCCTTGGGCAGGTTCTCCACGTTGCGGTAGACCGAACTGACGTAGGCCTTGGCCTGGGCCTCGCTTCCGCCGGTCTGGCTGATCGAGCCCCACAGCCCCAGGAAGTTCCAGCGGGCGCCACCGGAGGTCTTGGGATTGGCCGTCACCACGGTGACGCCGGGCTTGGCCAGGTCGGCCCAGGTCCGTACCCCTTTGGGGTTGCCGTCACGGGTCACGAAGGCCACCACCGAGTGGGTGATGATCGCGCCGCCGGGCAGGTCCTTTTCCCACCCCGGCTGCACCAGGCCCGCTTCCTGGAGCTTGAGCACGTCACCGGCCAGGGCGAGGGTGGCCACGTCGGCATCGAGGCCGTCGATGATCGCCCGGGTCTGGGAGCCGGAGCCGCCGTAGCTCGTCTTGACGTTGATGGACTGACCGGTTCTGGCCTTCCAGTCGGCTTCGAACTTGGGCAGGATCCGGTCGTAGGCCCCCTTGGTCACGGCGTAGCTCACCAGCAGCAGCTCCTGGGGAGCGCCGCCGGCATCGGCACCGGCGCCGCCGCTGCCGCCGCCCTCGGGCCGGGGGGTGCAGCCGGTCAGGACCAGGCCCCCCAGCAGGAGGCCGGTGATGGCCAGGGGGGCGGCGGAACGGGTGAAGGGGGAAACCACGGTTTTCTGATCGACAATCCGGCAGAGCATACACCGGTATCCCGATCGGCTATCCAGGCCGCCCTGTGCCCCTGGCCTGCCCCCTCCCCCTCCCTCTGGCCTGCTGCTCGCCCGCTCAGGGGGGCGGCTGCTGGATCAGCGGGACTTGGAGAAGATCGAATCCCAGAGCCCTCCCTTGCCGAAGAAGCGCTTGTTGATGGTGTCCCAGCCGCCGAAGTCCCGGGCGGTGAACAGCTTCGAGACCGGCGCGAATCGGGATCTCGTCTCGGCCTTCACCTTGGCGTTGACGGGTCGGAAGCCCTCCTCGGCAAAGGCCCGCTGAGCCGGCTCGCTGTACAGATACCTGGCGAAGGCCTCGGCCACCCGGCGGGTTCCCTTGCGGTCCACGTTCCTGTCGACCACGGCGATCGGCCCCTCGATCAGGATGTTGGTGGTGGGCACGATGTAGGGGGTTTTCCAGGTGCCGCTCTTCCTGGCCAGGATCGCCTCGTTCTCGTAGTTGAGCAGCACATCACCCTGGTTGCGTTTCACGAACACGTCGGTCGCCTCACGGGCATCCTTCGGCAGGGTGTCCACATTGCGATACACGTTCGTCACGAAGGCGCGGGCCTTGGCCTCATTGCCGCCGGTTTCCGTCACCGAGCCCCAGAGGCCCAGGAAGTTCCAGCGGGCGCCACCGGAGGTCTTGGGATTGGCGGTGATCACCTCCACGTTCTTGTTGTCGAGATCGTTCCAGGTGCGGATCTTCTTAGGATTGCCGGGTCGCACGAAGAAGGCGACCACCGAGTTGGTGATGATGCTGTTGTTGGGGTTCTCCTTCTCCCAGCCCGGACGGATCAGCCCCGCCTCCTCGAGTTTCAGGGTGTCGGCCGTCAGGGCCAGGCCCACCACATCGGCCGCCAGGCCGTCGATCACGGCCCGGGTCTGGGAGCCGGAGCCGCCGTAGCTGGTGCGGATGACGACGGTCTGGCCGGTCCGCTTCTTCCAGTCGGCCGTGAACCGGGGAATGATCTTGTCGTAGGCCGCCTTGGTGACGGCATAGGACACGAGCAGCAGTTCCTGGTTTTTCGCCTGTTGCTGGGCCTGGGCGTTCAGGGGCAGCAGGGTGCCGGAACCCCCCAGGGCGACGGCGACGGCCAGGGGGGCGGCCACCAGGCCGGGATGCCACGGGCGGCGACCGGCTGGCGGAACCGGCGAGGAGAAGGGATGAAGCACGGTTGTCCGATGGGTGAACTGGTGAAAACTATCCGTCGGGCCGCCGCCGCGACGTAGGGCGGATTACACCCCCTGGGTGCCTGGCCGGTGGCTGGCCCGGGGGTGGTGGCTGCCACAATCCCCGTAAGACAACCGTGGATTCCCTTGGCCTTCAGCGCGAAAACCGGCTACGGCCTCGTCTCGCTCATGGAGTTGGCCGCCATCCATTCCCGCGGCGGCGTGCTCCAGGTGGCGGAGATCGCCCAGCGCCAGGGCATTCCTGACCGCTATCTGGAGCAGATGCTCGCCAGCCTGCGCCGGGGGCAGATCCTGCGCAGCATCCGCGGTCCGAAAGGGGGCTACCAGCTGGCCCGGCCGCCGGCCGAGATCCGGATCGATGACATCGTCAGCTGTCTGGAGGGGGATGTCTCGCCCCGGTCCGGCGGCGAGAGCGCCACCCCTGAATTCGAAGTGCTGGGCCGGCTGGAGGAACGGCTCGAAGAGGCCCGTCGCGGCATCCTCTCGGGCACCACCCTGCAGGACCTGCTGGACCAGCGCGATCACCTGGCCCAGGCCCAGGCGATGTACTTCATCTGAGCGGGCCGCGCCGGACCGTTAAATAGACCACATTGCCGATGGGGAATGTGAGGTATGGTTCTGGGGTCCCCGCAGGCTCCCCATGTGCTGTTGTCGGCGAATGCCTGTCGCCAGCCGAACGCTGGCCGTCCGCTCTGCCCTGAACCCCCCCACCCCATCGCTGTCCGCCTGCGGCCATGACCACCTCACGCACGCCCCAGACCCTCCGCCTCACGCTCCTGCCCCATGACGTCCTGCCCGACGGACTTCACTGGAAGATCCAGGACGGCTACATCCGCACCGCCTCCCACGACGAAGACGGCGAATCCTTCACCCTGGGCCTCTGGGGCCCGGGTGACTGGGTGACCAACGCCTATTCCACCCTGCGTCCGGTGGAGATCCAGTGCCTGTCCACGGTCGTGGTGGAGCAGGGCCATCCCAGCGAGGCCGAGATCCTGGCCTTCCTGCATCACCAGATCCGCAACACCGAAGAGCTGTTCGAGATCAACCGGGTCCGCGGTGCCGACTCACGGCTGCTGCGGCTGCTGCGTTGGATCGGCATCCGCTTCGGGCAGGTGAGCAGCCGCGGCTACCGCCTCTCCCTGCGGGACATGAACCTCACCCATCAGGCCCTGGCGGAGATCTGCGGCCTCACCCGGGTGACGGTCACCAAGACCCTCAACCATTTCAAGCGCCTCGGCCTGCTGCATCAGGTGAGCGACACCGACCTGATGGTCAGCATCCCCTGAGCGCGCCGACGCGTTTCAGCGCCCCATTTTCAGCCCCCATCCCGTTCACCCATACCCATCGTCATGGCCGCCCAGTACTTCCGCTCCAGGCTCAATGAGCCCCAGCCCCAGCGCTTCACCCTCGTCTTCCGCAACGGTGAACTGCTGCGCCACCAGGATCCCCTGGCCGTGGCCCAGTACCTCGCCGATGCCCGCCTGGCGGAGGTTCATTCCGAACCTCCGCGCCGCCGCGCCTCCGCGGCTCAGATTGAGTAGTCCGGCTCGAAGGCGTGGGCCTGGCGGCTGATCAGATGCAGTCGGTCGCCGGGCTTGAGGTTGGCGTAGTCGACCTCTTCCCGGGGGAACTGGGCCACCACCACCTCCTCGGAGTCGAGCACCAGTTCCGCCTGCAGGTCGCGGCCCATGTGGGTGAGGCGCCGCAGGCGGGCCGGCACGGTGCCCGGCTGGGGGGTGGCATGCACCTGCACGTGGTGGGGGCGCACGAAGATCCGGCCGTCCGCCGGCAGCGGCGGCACCGCATCACGTCGCAGGGGCAGGGAGCCGCTCGGCAGTTCGTTGACGGCGCCCACGAAGCTCATCACGAACGGGGAGGCGGGATGGTCGTAGATCTCCGCCGGGGAACCGATCTGCTCCACCCGCCCTTCGTTCATGACCACGATCCGATCGGCCACCTCCATGGCCTCCTCCTGGTCGTGGGTGACGATCACGGTGGTGACGTGCATCTCGTCGTGGAGATTGCGCAGCCAGGCGCGCAGTTCCTTGCGCACCTTGGCATCCAGGGCGCTGAAGGGTTCATCGAGCAGCAGCACCCGGGGCTGCACCGC
>CALRMW020000011.1:0-94659 GCA_943369315.1 Synechococcus sp. UW140 | reverse complement strand
TTCTCCATCGCCGGCCAGAGCGGGCCCTTCCCCCTCGGCAGCCCCATCTCCATCGCCGGGGTCGGCAGCCTCACCATCGCCGCCAACGGCTCCTATTCCTTCTCCCCTGCCGCCAATTACAACGGCCCGGTTCCCCTGATCTCCTACCTCGTCACCGACGGCTCCGGTCTCAACGATTCCTCCACCCTCGCCATCACCGTCGACGGGGTGAACGACCCACCGGTGGCCGGTGACGACTTCGTCGGCAACCTCGGCAGGCCTGCCGGCGGCTCGATCGTGACGGTCAGGGTCGCCGACAACGACAGCGACATCGACGGGACTCTGAACCCCAACTCGATCACCATCCTCGGCACCGCCGGCGCCGGCCAGCCGCTGGTGGTGGCCGGTCAGGGCACCTGGAGCGTCAACCCGGCCACCCAGGAGATCCGCTTCACCCCCATCAGCGGCTTCTTTGGCGATCCCACCCCGATCCGCTACACGATCAGCGACCAGCAGGGAGAGG
Organism: Synechococcus sp. UW140; assembly: GCA_943369315.1. Classification (GTDB taxonomy): domain Bacteria; phylum Cyanobacteriota; class Cyanobacteriia; order PCC-6307; family Cyanobiaceae; genus Cyanobium. The sequence continues at coordinate 94,157 of CALRMW020000011.1, read as the reverse complement.
TCAGTAATCCGGCCACGGTGACCATCGATTACGACAACCTGGCCATCACGCCCACCCCCCCCGTGCCGGTCCCACGGCCCGTCGACTTCTACCTGCTGCTCGACAGCTCCACCTCGATGAAGGGAAGCGACCCCAGCGGGGTCTCCCGGATCGAGGCCCAGAACCGGCTGGCCTTCGAATCCCTCAAATCGGCCCTGGCCGCTGCCGGCTACGGCTACACCCTCAAGGGCAGCAGCACCTTCCAACCCTTCCTCGACAACACCAATCTCACCAGCAGCCAGACTCTGGCCAACGAGATCCTCAACTACGAGCTGGTGGATGATCCCACGGACGGCAGCAGCACCAATGCCCGTGACATCACCATCCATGTGGTCGATTTCGGTTACCTGGTCAGCCATACCGCCATCACCTTCTCCGGCAGCAATCCCAGCTTCGGAGAAGTTCTCGCCCGCGATGTGCTGCTCACCCAGACACCCGATGTCCTCTACGGCACCAGCACCAGCCCCGACTGGATCGCCCGCGGCCTGCCCGCCCCTTCCTCCCTCGACGCCTACACCGCCCCCGGCACCAGCGGCAACCGCTACAGCGGCACCGAGATGCTCGGCGCCCTGGTCGCCCTCGACCGGCTGCTCCAGAGGGAACTGCCGGGCGTCACCACCGACACCCTCACCTCGGTGGCGATGATCACCGATGGCCGTCCCGAGCGGCGCCCCTGGTGGGACAACCGACCCGACTTCGGCCAGGGCTGGAGCGGGGTCAACGTCCCGCTACCCACCGACGCCTGGCTCAACGGCGATCCGATCCTCAGCTCCGGACTCCGCTACACCAGCAGCGGCACCCCGATCCGGGTGCCGACGGCCGCCGGCGTCGACATCTGGGCCCAGGCCCAGACCTCCCTCAACAACACCCTCGACACCGTGGCCGCCAGGGCCGGCGCCAGCAACGTGAACGTGCTGGCCATCGGCATGGGCGATGGCGGCATCTCCAACTGGAACGCCATCTACACCGACCTGTTCACCAACCAGACCTTCGACGGGAGCCGCAGCTGGAACTACCAGTTCTCCACCTCCGGCCAGCTGCCGCAGCTGTCGGGGTGAGCCGCCATTGCGCCCATCCCCCCGGTGACGGCAGGCTGGAAGCCATTCGTCCCGATGGCCATGACCCGCGAGCATGATCCCTTCCGCATTCCCCGCGCCGGCTGGGAAGCGGCCCCCCTGGCGGGGCTGGCCTCGGTGGATCTGAACCGGAACGGCGGTGCCTTCAGCGGCGGTGAATTCGTCTCGGAATCCACCGTCGGCGGGGTGCTGCTCTACGCCACCTACCAGGCCCTCCTCAGCGCCCTGCGCACCGAAGCCCTGCGCAAGCGGGGCGAGATCGACCGGCTGACCCAGGTGCGGCTGGTGCTGGCCACGAGCCTGGAATCGGCCCGGACCGGCGTGGCCGTGGGGGCCGTGCTCTCGGTGGTGCTGCTGGTGTTCCCCTGGCTGGCGGCGCCGATGGCCCTGGTAGGGGTGGTGGGCACGGCCAAGGCCTCCCTCGACCTGTTCCACGCCTTCTGGGATGGCCTCGACGCCGAGCAGAAGCTCCAGGTCACCATCGCCGCCCACGAGGCGGGCGTGAACCTGCGCCGCTTCTTCAGCAACGCCGGCGAGGGTCTGGGTCCGGTCGCGGGCTGAGCGGGACAGCCTTACCGGCCCCCCTCAACGCCCCCCCCCGAACAGCTGCTGCAGCAGCCCGCCCAGGGCCTGCCCAAGGGCTTCGCTGTCGCTGCCCTGCACCACCTGCCCATTGGCATCCACGGGCTGGAGGGCCTGGTTGAGCTGGGCCGTGGTGGCCGTCGTCGAGCTGCGGAAGCCCAGGTTGAAGACGCCGCCCCAGCCCAGCTGGATATCCGAGCGGTACTGGTCGGCGTTGACCCTGGACTGCACGGCGGCCGCTGAGCCGTTGGGCATCTGGATGCTCCAGGGACCATTGCCCTGGGCGGTGAAACGGAGCGTGCGCAAGGGGTTCGAGACGGGCAGCCTGTCAAAGGTGAAGGCCAGGGTCTTGGAGCCGTTGGCGTTGTTCTGGACGATCTCGTAGCGGCAGGTGCCGTTGTAGATGGAGATTCCGGCGTTGGTCCAGGCGCAGGTGCCGCTCTGGCGGGTGCGGGTGAACGGCGCCTGGAAGCTGTTGGTGGGGGGCTGGCCCGTGGCCGTGCCGCCGCCCGGACCCCAGGTGGAACCGGCACCGCCGATCACCGTGCCCTGGCCGCCCGGGGTGCCGGGACCGGCACCGGCGCCGAACACCCAGGGGTTCAGCCGTGGATCGAAGCTGGTGCGCTGGCGGTTCGTCCAGCAGCCGCGCAGGTTGAAATTGCAGTAGCGGCCGTCGGCGAAGGTGACGTCGACGATCGGATTGTTGACCAGATTGTTCTCCAGGGTGCGGCGCGCCCGGCGTCCGAATTCCTGCTCCGTCTCGGCCAAGGCGGCCCCGCTGGCGTTGAAGCAGACGCTCACGGAGCTGTCGCAGATCACTCCCTGCGCCGGGAAGGACAGGGTCCTGTTGCCGGGCCGGCCGTAACCGGCGCCCCCGGATCCGCCCCCACCGCCCCAGGGTGTGGTCTGCACCGGCGTCTGCTGGCTTGGGGCCCCCCAGGGATTGCCCTGGGCCCGTGCCTCCGGCGCCGCCACGGCCATGGGCAGAGTGACCATGGGCAGGGTGACGAACAGCAGCGATGCCTGGCTGAAGAGTCCGGTGAAACGTCTTTTCATCAATCCTGGAACACGTTCACGAGCACTGGAATCAAGAATACCAGGATTGGTCTTTCGAACCCTTTTTATCTGGCGATCTGCAGCAACCAAGCAGAAGAATTGTCAAGGTTGGTGATCACAACGCAGCATGGTGATCACAAACCAGCTCGAAAGCCGCTCCCCAGTATCTCCCCATCACTCCGCCTCCAGGCTGCCCCGCACCATGTTCATGCCGCAGTGGAACGGGTAGGAGCCCGGCCGCTCGGGCAGCAGTTCGATGCTGGTGGTGGCCCCCAGGGGCAGGTCGAGGCTGCGCTGGAAGTCCGGGAAGATCACCTGGGCCACGCAGCCGCTGGGATCGGTGCGGTGAAACAGCAGACGCACCGGCCGGCCCGCCTTCACCCGGACGCGGGCCGGGGCGTAGCCGCCCTGCACCGTGATCGTGATCTCCTGCATCCCCTGCTCCGCTTCGCTGGCCGCCACGCCGGAGCCATGGGGGCCGAGGAACCACCAGAGCTCCGCCGCGATCAGGGCCAGCCCGGCCGCCGCCACCAGCACCTGCAGGGCCAGCGGCTGGGGGATCGTGCGCCACAGCGGCGCGACCTCGTGGGGCGTCATGTCCCGGACCCCGACGGACGCAGGCGGGGCCGGAAGCGACGTAGCCGCAGGGCATTGCTCACCACCGACACCGAACTGAACGCCATGGCGGCCCCCGCCAGCATCGGATTCAGCAGCCAGCCCGTGAGCGGAAACAGCAGCCCGGCGGCGATCGGGATCCCCGCCACGTTGTAGGCGAAGGCGAAGAACAGGTTCTGGCGGATGGTGGCCATGGTGCGGCGGCTGAGCTCGATCGCCGCCGGCACGCCACCCAGATGGCCCGAGAGCACGGTGATGTCGCTGGCGGCGATGGCCACATCGGTGCCCGTGCCCATGGCGATGCCCACATCCGCCCGGGCCAGGGCCGGGGCGTCGTTGATGCCGTCACCCACCATCGCCACCGGGCCCTGCCCCTGCTCCTGCAGTTGCTGCACCACCGCCGCCTTGTCGCCGGGGCGCACCTCGGCGATCACACGCACGATGCCCACATCGGCCGCCACCACCTCGCTGGTGCGGCGGGCATCGCCACTGAGCAGCACCACCTCCAGCCCCAGGCGCCGCAGGGCAGCGACGGCGGCATGGGCCTCGGGCTTGATCGGATCGGCGATGCCGAAGCAGGCCTCGATCCGCCCCGCCACGGCCACGGCGGCCACACTGCGGGCGGCCCGCTCCAGCCGCGCCACCACCGGATCAAGGGCGGTGGTATCCAGGCCCGAGCTCCGCAGCCAGCGGGGGCTGCCCACCCGCACCTCCTGGCCGGCCACGCTGGCCAGCACACCGAACCCGACTCTGGCCTCGAAGTTCTGCAACAGGGGAAGCTCCCCATCGCCGCAGCGGCTGGAGGCGTAGGCGACGATCGCCTCCGCCAGGGGATGCTCCGAGCGCGACTCCACGGCCGCCACCAGGGCCAGGAGGGTCCCGACCGGCATCCGGCCGCCATGGAGCCGCTCGAAATCGGTCACCTCCGGCTGGCCCATGGTCAGGGTGCCGGTCTTGTCGAGCACGATGGTGCGCAGGCCTCCGGCCGTTTCCAGCGCCTCGGCACTGCGGAAGATCAGGCCGTTCTCGGCCCCCTTGCCAGAGGCCACCATGATCGCCGTGGGGGTGGCCAGACCAAGGGCGCAGGGGCAGGCGATCACCAGCACGCTGACGAGAAACAGCGTCGCCAGCACCAGGTTGCCGCTGACCAGGAACCACAGCACGAACGTGGCGATGGCGATGGCGATGACCACCGGCACGAACCAGCCCACCACCTGATCCGCCAGGCGCTGCACCCGCGTGCGGGAGCTCTGGGCCTGGCGCACCAGCGCGACGATGCGGGCCAGCATCGTGTCGTCACCCACCCGGGTGACGCGGAAGGTGAAGCTGCCGCTGCGGTTCATCGCGGCGCCGATCACCCCGTCCCCGGGGCCCTTGGCCACCGGCGTCGGCTCGCCGGTGAGCATCGATTCCTCCACCCAGGAGCTGCCCTCCACCACCACCCCGTCGAGGGGCAGCTTCTCCCCGGGCCTTACCTGCACCAGGTCACCCACCACGACCGTGGCCACGGGGACCTCCGTGGCGATCCCCTCCCGCAGCACCCGGGCCGTGGGGGGCTGGAGCTGGAGCAGCCTCCGGATCGCCTCGGAGGTCTGGCCGCGGGCCCTGGCCTCCAGCAGCCGGCCCAGCAGCACCAGGGTGAGGATCACCGCGGCGGTTTCGTAGTAGACGTCGGCCGGCAGCCCTTCGGCGGTGAGCACCTCCGGGGCCAGCGTGGCCACCAGCGAGGCCAGCCAGGCGATGCCGGTGCCGGCGGCCACCAGGGTGTTCATGTCGGCGCTGTGGCGGCGCAGGGACGACCAGGCACCGCTGAAGAACTCCCGCCCGCACCAGAACAGCACCGGGGTACTCAGCACCAGCTGGGTCCAGGGGCTGGTGAACCAGGCCGGCAGCCAGCCGATGTGGACGCCGAGCATGTGGGGCAGGCTGGCCACCATCACCAGCAGGGTGAGCACGGCCGCCACCGACAGGCGGCGGCGCAACACGGTGAGCTCCTGCGCCAGCTCCCTCTCCATCCCCGTCGGGGGGGTGGCCGCCGACTCAGCGGCGCAGCAGGGCGATCCCAGGGTGGTGATGCTCATCGCGGGCGGACCCGGGCCGGGAGCTTGGGCTTCACCGTATGGGCTCCCCTGGGCTGGAGAGTCAAGCCCCGCCCCTAGGCTGGATCCGTGACCACCTGCCACGACTGGAGTCGCCTGGAGACGCAGGCCCGGGCCCAGCTGCAGCGGCTCAGCCTGGGTGAGAAGCTCGGCATGCTCGACGGTGACACCCCGTTCTGGGGGGGCCTGGCGGCCATCGCCCTCCACGACGTCTCCCACCGCCGCCCCTGGCCGGCCGGGGTGGTGGAGCGCCTGGGCATCGGCGGGCTGCACTTCGTCGATGGCCCCCGCGGGGTGGTGCTGGAAGGCGGTGCCACCACCTTCCCCGCCCCCATCGGCCGCGGAGCCAGCTGGGACGTCGAACTGGAGGAGAGGATCGGCGAGGCCATGGGGGCGGAGGCGCGCAGCTTCGGAGCCAACCTGTTCGGCGGAATCTGCGTGAATCTGCTGCGCCATCCGGGCTGGGGCCGGGCCCAGGAGACCTACGGCGAGGACCCGGTGCACGTGGGCGCCATGGGGGCCGCGGCGACCCGCGGCGTGCAGCGCCATGCCATCGCCTGCGTCAAGCATTTCGCCCTCAACTCGATCGACAGCGCCCGTTTCCGCGTCGATGTCGGCGCCAGTGAGCGGGTGCTGCAGGAGCTCTACCTGCCCCAGTTCCGCGACTGCGTGGAGGCCGGCGCCCTGGCGGTGATGAGCGCCTACAACAGCGTCAACGGGGTCTGGTGCGGCCAGCATCCCCATCTGCTGCGGGAGATCCTCAAGGAACGCTGGGGCTTCCGCGGCTTCGTGCTGACCGACTTCATCTTCGGCCTCCGCGACGGCGTGGCAGCCATCCAGGCCGGCCAGGACCTGGAGATGCCGTTCCGGATGATCTTCGAGGCCACGCTGCCGGCGGCGGTCGCGGGGGGCCGGGTGCCGGAGGCCCTGATTGATGCGGCGGTGCTGCGGATGCTGCTGGCCCAGGCCACGGTGCCCGCCGGCGCCTATCCGGTGACGCTGCGGGGCTGCCGCGCCCACCGGGAGCTGGCGCGGGACGCCGCCACCGGCTCGATCGTGCTGCTCAGGAACGCCGGCGACGTGCTGCCCCTGAGCGGCATCGGGTCGCTGGCGGTGATCGGCCCGCTGGCGGACAGCGCCAACCTGGGGGACCGGGGGTCCTCCGACACCCGGCCGACACCGGGGTCGGTGGTGACGCCCCTGGCCGGACTTAGGGCGGCGGCGCCGGACCTGCGCCTGCACCACGATGACGGCAACGATCCGGCCGCGGCGGCGGCCCTGGCGGCTCGCAGTGAGGCGGCCCTGGTGGTGGTGGGCCTGGACTGGCGCCACGAGGGGGAACACATCCACCCGGGCGATCTGGCCCCGATCCTGTGCCAGGCGCCGCCCCCCGACTGGCTGCTGCGCCTGTGCGGCCGCCGCCGGCTGCTGCCGCTGTGGACGGCGGTGGCGGCGAAGGTCGCCAGCGCGACGCGCTTCGGTTCGGCCCGGGCCGGCGGCTCCTTCGCCTCCGGCGATCGCACGGTGCTGCAGCTGCCGCCGCCGCAGGAGGCCCTGATCCTGGCGGTCGCCGCCGCCAACCCGCGCACGGTGGTGGTGCTGATGGGCGGTGGGGCGATCCTGTGCGAGGCGTGGCGACAGCGGGTGCCCGGCCTGCTGATGCTCTGGTACCCCGGCGAGCAGGGGGGCGCGGCCCTCGCCGACGTGCTGCTGGGACGGATCTCCCCGTCGGGGCGGATGCCCTTTTCGGTACCCACCGAGGCCAGCCACCTGCCGCCGTTTGATCCCCGGGCCCGGCAGATCACCTACGACCTCTGGCACGGCTACCGGCGGCTGGCCCGCAGCGGGCGGCCGGCAGCCTTTCCCTTCGGCTTCGGGCTCTCCTACAGCCGCTTCCGCCACACCGACCCGGCGGTGGCGTGGCTCCCCACCGCGGCGGGGGCCGAGGCGGCGGTGGAGCTGGCCGTCACCGTGACGAACACCGGCACGGTGGAGGCCGCCGAGGTGGTGCAGGTCTACGTCGAGCCACCCGGGGAGGCCGTGGAGCGGCCGCAGCGCACTTTGGTGGGCTTCGGTCGGGTGAGCCTGCAGCCGGGCCGGAGCCAGCGGCTGCTGATCCGGATTCCACTGCGCCGGCTGGCCTGGTTCGACGAGGCCCGCGACGGGTTCGCGCTGGAGGGCGGCCGTCACCGGCTGCTGGTGGCCCGCCATGCCGAGGACGCCGGCATCGGCGTGGACCTCGAACTGGAGAGCGGGGTGGTGGGGCCCTGAGGGAGCCCTCAGCCCTCGCCGGGGCGGCGGACCAGGGCCTGCAGGGCGCGCTCCACCCGCAGATGGTTGTAGCGCTGCAGCCAGAGGCAGGGCAGGTTGAACAGGGTCGCGAAGACCAGGTTGATCAGCACCCCGGCCAGCGGCAGCCACAGGGCCGTGACGATCCAGAAGGGCCAGAGCGCCAGATGCACCAGCTCGGCCCGGCGGATTTCCTCCAGCAGGCGCTGCAGGGTGGCGCGGTCCCGGCCCACCAGGCTGTTCTTGGCCACTCCTCCGGGGAAGGCCGTTCCGGCATCGGGCAGCAGGGATTTCCAGCGGCGGATGGCGAGCCGCTTCTCGAAGCCGCTCCTGCTCTCCGGCCAGGGACGGCGTCCCGTGAGCCAGCTGTCGTGATCCAGGGCCCGCGGGGGCAGCCGGTGGGCCAGCCAGCCGACCAGCACCGACCACAGCAGCCAGCCCAGGGCGCAGGCCAGCACCGCTAGCGCGTCGGAAACCGCCTGCCCTTCCATTCGATCGTGCCCCGCTCGAGATTCAGGATCGCCAGAACGAACACCCCCAGGAAGAAGAGCACGGGAATCGGAAAAATCAGGCAGATCCAGCCGAAGTCACCGATCCGGCGGGTGACCACCAGCAGCTGCACGGCAAAGGCGACGTAGAGCAGCAGGTTGGGCAGCACGGCGGGATCCCCCACCATCGGCCAGCCCAGCAGCGAGGCGGGCAGGCACCAGGCCGCCCAGAACAGGCCGGAGATCCACAGGATCACGCCGAGCATCCACAGCCAGCGCACCTCCCCGGCGGCGGTGGCGAAGTTCTTGGCGAAGCCCACGACCATGTCCTGGAGGCCGCCGGGATACATGCGGTAGTCGAGCAGCCCCTGGCCGATGTAGGCGCTCACCGGCAGCCCCGCCTGCTCGTAGAGGTGGCCAAGGAACCAGTCCTCCACCACCTTGCCGGCGACCGCCGCATGGCCGCCGATGCGGTCGTAGTCGCTGCGGCTGGTGGCCATGGCAGGCCCGAAGGCCACTCCGCAGCCCCGGCCCATCGGCACCGCCATCAGCCCCACGAGGTTGAACAGCACCGAGAGCAGCTCGTAGGGCTTCTCGGTGCGATGGAAGGGCTGCACGGAAACGAGGCCGCCCAGCTCCTGCTGGGTCGCCACGAGGCGCTGCAGGAACTCGGGATGGGGTTCGGTGTCGGCGTCGAGGAACAGCAGGGTCTCCCCCCGGCTGGCGCGGACGCCGTGGTGGAGGGCCCAGGTCTTGCCGCACCAGCCCTCGGCCAGGGGCGGCGGACGCATCACCGTGACGCCGGCGGCGGCGGCGATGGCGCCGGTGCGGTCGTCGGAGTGGTCGTCGATCACGATCACCTCCTGCGGGGTGAGGCTCTGGAGCCGCAGGGCGGCGAGCAGTTTCGGCAGGGTGTGTTCCTCGTTGCGGGCCGGGATCAGCACCGACACCGTCGGCTGGCCCTGGACCCTGGAGGCGGGAAGCCTGGGCATGCGCAGGCACAGGGCCCAGCCGACCAGCCAGCGCACCAGCAGCGAGATGGCCAACAGATCCACGGTCGGCACGCCTGCTTGTCTCTCCAAGCTAGGGACGAAGCAGTTCATCCACCAGGGCCCGCAGGGCGGCCGGGTGGGTCATCAGCTGGTGGTGATACCGCACCGGCAGGCAACGGCCCGGGCCGATCGGCAGCACGGCGCGCCAGGCCGGCATCACCATCAGGTCCGGATGGCAGTAGAAGCTGCAGCACTCCACGGGCTCCAGGGTGGCCAGGTGGCTGTTGAGCCGCGCCAGCAGGGGACTGCCCGCCTTGAGGTCGGCGATGCCGGCCAGCGGCCAGCTGGGCCAGGGACCGGCGGTGAGGGTGCCCTGCTGCGGACTGCCCACGCTGATCAGCCTCCGCGTGCGCCGGTGGCCGCCCCGCAGCTGGATCCAGGTTCGGGCGATCACCCCGCCCATCGAAAAGCCCAGCAGATCGATGGGCTGCTGGGCACCGAAGGCCGCTTCGATGTGGAGGCCAAGCAGGGCCGCCTGCTCCTCGATCGGCGTGAGCCCGAACCGGTGGGGCAGATGGGGGATCAGCAGGGGACCGCGGCGCCCCGCCAGCTGGTGCTGCAGGGGGTCGAACAGCCGGGGCGTGTCCCACATCCCGTGGATCAGCACCAGCGGTGGGGAGTCGCCCGCGGGGCCGGGGGCCACCTACCAGACCAGTTCCGGCAGCTCCCGGAACACCTTCCGCACGCCCACGCTCCACTCGGCGCTGAGGTCCTTGAAGTAGCTGTCCCCCTCACTGAAGCGGCGACGGTGGAGGATCTCGAAGCGGTCCTTCTCGTAGACGAGCAGGTCGATCGGCATCCCCACCGACAGGTTGCTGCGCATGGTCGAGTCGAAGGACACCAGCACGCACTTCGAGGCCTCCGCCAGCGTCGTGTCGGTATGGATGACACGGTCGATGATCGGCTTGCCGTACTTCGCCTCACCCGTCTGCAGAAACGGCGTGTCCTCGCCGGCCTCGATGAAGTTGCCCTCCGCGTACATGCGGAACAGCCGCGGCGCCTCGCCCCTGATCTGGCCGCCCACCAGGAAGGAGGCATTGAAGCTGGAGCCGGAGGCCTTCAGATAGGGGCCGTCGCGCTGCTCAATCGCCCGCACCGCATCCGACACCAGAACCATCACATCGAACATCGTCCGGGCCGTCCACACCGTCGGCTCCCCGTCGCCTGCCTCGGCGCGCTGGCGGAGCAGACCGATCACCGCCTGGGTCCCGGCCAGGCTGCCGGAGCTGAGCAGGACGAGCACCCGGTCGCCGGGGCGCTCGAACACAGTCATCTTGCAGAAACTGGCGAAATCGTCCAGCCCCGCATTGGTGCGGGAATCGGAGGCGAACACCATGCCGCTCTCCAGGAGCACCGCCACGCAATAGGTCATGCCGTCCACACCTGGAACGACACCAGCTCCGACGGACCGAAGCTGGTGGTGAGGGCCACGTCGGCCGCATCCCGGCCCCGGGCCATCAGGATCCGGCCGATGCGGGGGGTGTTGTTGCGCGGGTCGAACACGTGCCAGCCGTCGCCGAGGTAGGCCTCAAACCAGGCATGGAAGTCCATGGCCGAATGGGGCGGCGGCACCTCGATATCGCTCAGATAACCGGTGCAGTATCGCGCCGGGATGTTCATGCAGCGGCAGAGGGCGATCGCCAGGTGGGCGAAGTCACGGCACACCCCCTCCCGGCTCTCGAAGGTCTGGAGCGCCGATTTCGTCGGGCTGGAGCGGTTGTAGTCGAAGCGCACGTGCTGGTGGACGAAGTCGCAGATCGCCTGCACCCGCCCCCAGCCGCCGGGGGTCGCCTCGAACCGTGACCAGGCGATGGGCGAGAGGAGATCGGACTCGCAGAAGCGGCTGGCCAGCAGAAACAGCAGGGTGTCCTCCGGCAGCTCCGGCACCGGCCGCTGCTCCAGAGTGGGCAGCACCGGGTCGGGCCGACCGGAATCGGCGACCACCCCATGGCCGTGCAGACGCAGCGGGCCGGCCGGCGCCACCAGCCGCTGGCAGTGGTTGCCGAAGGCGTCCACATAGGGATGCAGCGGCACCGGGGGGTCCACCTGCAGCAGATCCGGCTCCAGCAGATCGCCGGCCCGGCTCTCGTGCACCCCCAGGGTCACGATCAGGGGTGTCGGAGCGGGGAAGCGCAGCACCACGTCGAATCCCACCTGGATCTCGATCGGGTGGGTCGTCGGCGCGGAGGGGGAAGGTGGTATGTCCATGGTTCACCCTACGGAGGCCGGACCCTCCGGGAGCGGCGGGAATCCCTCCGCCAGGGCGGCCTCCAGCACCCCGGCCAGTCGCTGCGCCCAGGCCTGCCGGCCGGCCTCGGTGGCCAGCAGGTCCTGGCGCACCTCCAGCTCCACATGGGGAATCCGGCGTCCCTCCCCGTGCACCACGAGGGTGTGGTCGCTGGCGTCGCTGACGGCATAGGGCTGGTTGTCCCCCACCCGCAGGCCCGGCTCGCGCTGGAGCCCCCGGCGCACCCGGCTGGCCAGGCGGGCGTCACGGCCATGCAGCACCCCCACGTGCCAGGGACGCACCTCCTCGCCCAGTACCGGCGTGAAGCTGTGCAGGGTGACCAGGACGCTGGGCCGGGCCTGGCCCTGCCGCGCCTCCAGCTCGGCGGCGATGCGGCGGTGGTAGGGGTGGAAGAGCTCCTCGATCCGTCGCTGACGCTCGGCCGTGCCGATGGTCACGTTGGCGGCGATGGCGCTCTGCTCGCAGTGGCTGACGATCGAATCCGGCGCCCGGGGCGGCCGGTTGGCATCGATCACCAGCCGGGAATAGTTGTGCAGGATCAGAAAGGCATCAAGCCGCGCCGCCAGCAGCAGGCCCAGCCCGTCCACGCCCAGATCCCAGGCCCCGTGGCTGGCGCGCTGCCGATCGCTCAGGCCCAGATCCCCCAGGCAGCGGGGAATGGCGCGGCCGGCGTGGTCGGCCGTGATCAGCACCGCCGAGCGCCCGGCGGGGTTGACGATCCGGAAGACCGGAGGATCTGCGGCCCCCAGCAGGGGTTCGTGCTGCAACGTGACGACCTCGGGCCAGGGATCCTTGCCACCACCAGCCTGGCGTGGTCGGCGCGGGAGCGGGGAGCCCCCGATCACTGGGAGTAGATTAGGGCGCTGTAGGGGCCGATGCTGCAGGTGGCGTGGCAGGGGAGTCCGTCCCAGTCGCCGGAAAAAGCTTCCACGTCACCGCTCGGATGGCCGGCGAAGCTGTCGCTGTAGCCATGCCAGTCACTGTTGAAGCGCAGCTTCCATACCCCTGCGGCGGGCAGACCCACGCGGCAGTCGTCCAGGGGCTGGTGGGAGAAGTTGGCGATCACCACCACGTCATCACCGGGACCGCCCCGGTTCCAGCGGTGAAAGGCCAGAACCCTGCGCTCGCCGTTGAGGTGAAAGACCTGCGTGAACTGGCCGCAGAGGCCCGCGGTCACCCCCTCGCCGTTGCGCCGCAGCCGGATCAGATCCCGGTACAGACGGACGATGCCGCGAAACTCCTGCCGCTGATCCCAGTCGACGGGGACCGAATCGCGGAACCAGCCGCCCTCGAGAAACTCCTGCCCCTGGAAGAGCATCGGAATGCCCGGTGACGTGAACACCAGGGCCGCGGCCAGGGTGGAGCGCTTCTGGGCATACCAGCCGGTGGGATCCCCCGGATTGACGTCCTGGGGCAGTCGGGCCTGTCCGTTGGCCACGTCATCATGGGATTCGCTGTAGATGACGCGCTCGAAGGCATCGTCGTTGTAGCGGTGGAGGATCGCGTCCCGGAGGCTCTCGAGGCCGCGGTCTTCATCCATGGATGTGATGACGGCCTGCCGGATCGGCTGGACGAAGTGGGGATCCCACTGGGATCCGAAGCCTGCGCCACCGGCCCCGACATCCTTGGTGATCCAGGCATTGCTGCGCATGTCTTCCGCGATGGTGATCCGGCCGGGAAAATCCCGGGCCACCATGTCGTTGATGGCCTGCAGGAGGCTCCAGCCATCGGGAATCTCCTCGGATCCGGCATCGCCGATGCAGTGGATGAAGCCGGTGCTGTCGAAGCGAAGGCCATCGAGGTGGTAGTCCTCGAGCCACATGCGCACGTTGTCGAGGATGTACTGACGAACCTCGCCGCGTCCGTAATCGGGCCGGGTGTCCCCCCAGGGTGTGTGGGCACGATGGTCATTGTAGAAATAAATGCCACCCTTGCCGTTCTGCGACCAGCCATCGAATTGCCAGAGATCGAGATCACTCGGGCCGAAGTGATTGAACACCACATCCAGGATCACCGCGATACCGGCCTGATGGGCATGCTGGATGAAGCGCTTCAACCCCAGGGAGCCGCCATAGTCGGAATCAACGGCAAAGATCTGGGAAGGGTTGTATCCCCATGAGCGGTTTCCGGCGAACTGCCCAACCGGCATGATCTCGATGGCATTGATCCCCAGCCGCTTCAGATGGTCCAGCCGTGCCGTGACGGAGGTGAACTGTCCCGGCAGGCTGAGAGAATCATCATTGAACGTGCCGACATGCAGTTCGTAGATGATCAGTTCATTCCATGACGGGCTGGAAAACGCCGCATCGTCCCAGGGAAACGTCGGGTCATGAACGATCGAGTCACCGGCCGAGTGGGTGACCTCACGGGCATAGGGATCGATGCGCCTGATCACACCCCATTCCGTGGACAGCTGGTAGCTGTAGGCGTCGCCGATCCTGGCGCTGTCAACGAAGGCATACCAGTACCCTCGCGGCTCCGATTGCATCGGATCGGCGCTTGCATCCCAGTCGTTGAAGCTGCCGACGACGGAGACCCCGCTGGCGTGGGGTGCCCAGACCCGGAAGGCCACGCCTTCCGAACAGGGAAGGGCCCCCATTCCCTGTTGCACCAACGGTTGTGCCATGGTTCAGGCCCCGCTGGGACCACTCTTTCACAGGACGTGCGTCAGTGAGGGACACCACCTGGCGTTGTTCTGCAGCACCAAAGACAGGCGGGATGGATGCGGAACGGCAGGCGGTATGGCAAGGAGAATCGGCTGAGGCAGCGAAGCCGTAAGGATGCAGAAGACTGCTGCAGACTGCATCAGGAGCATCATCGATCGTGATCGGCCGGCCTTCCCTGCCAGCACTCATCGGCGGGATCGGTCCGGCAGTACGACAGGCCATGGTGGGCACCATGCGGCACGCGGATCCCGCAGGAATTACTAGGTTGGAGAGGCAGCTTCCAGGGGTGCGAGGAGGACAGCCATCGACACCATCCCTCGGGATTGTCCCTGACGGTCTGCACAGCATCGAGACCCATCACCAACGGAACCATGACCAACAAGAACGACGCCGCCGCCAAGGATGCCGAAGGCAGACTTGAATCAGCCCTCGGTGATCTCACTGGAGACACCGGCCACCAGATCAAGGGCAAGGCCAAACAGGTCCAGGCCTCGGCCATGAATGTGGCCGAGGATCTCAAGGAGGGCGCCAAGGCGGTGGCCAGGAAAGTCAGTGATGCCGCCGCCAAACTGGCCGACGACAAGGGCTGAGCGGTCCCGGGCGGCGTTGAGAGCCCCGGGGCTGACGCCGTCCGCCCCGGGGGCGACCCGCCTAGACTCTCCCCCAACGATGGAGAGTTGGATCTATGCAGGCCATCGGCATGAAGGTCGGCATCCAGGTCATCGGCATGAAGATCGGCATGCTGGCCCGCCGCAGCGGGATGAGCGTCAAGACCCTGCGGTACTACGAGGATCTGGGTCTTCTGCCGGCGATCGGCCGCAGCGAGGGCGGCTACCGCCTGTTCGCCGAGGAGAGCCTGCAGCGGCTGGAGTTCATCCGCCGCCTCAAGACCCTGGGGCTCAGCCTGGAGGAGATCCAGAGCTGTCTGGCGGTTCACGACGCCGGTGAACTGCCCTGCGGCGACATCCAGAGGCAGCTGGAACGCCAGATCGGGCGGATCGATGGCCAGATCCAGGAGCTGCGCCAGCTCAGGAAGGAACTGCAGGGATTGCTGGCCGGCTGGCAGAGCCATCCGACCAAGGACAGCGACGTGATCTGCCCGAACCTTCGCGTCTGAGAACCCTGGGCGGCACTGCTCACCCGATGGCCGGTGAAGCCCTGGGTCGGAGCCGCTTCAGCGCCCCATTCCCTGCCCATGCTGAAGGCAGGACCCGGATCTGGAGACGCGCCGATGGACCCTTCCCGCTCCCCGTCCCGCCGGACCCAGCCGGTGGCCCGTCACGCCGCCGCCGCCGCGGGCCTCGGTGCGCTGATCCTGGCCCTGGGGGCTCCGGCATTCCCGGCCACCCCGGCCTCGGTGGTTCCACCCGCAGGCGGGCCGGGCCAGGGGGCCCGTGCGTCGATGGATCAGCACTTCATCGTGATGATGATTCCCCACCATGACGGCGCCATCGCCATGGCGGACCTGGCCCTGACCCGGGCGAAGCGGCCGGAGATCCGGGCCCTGGCCCGCAGCATCAAGGACAGTCAGACGCGGGAGAACGCCCAGATGCGGGTCTGGTACCGCGCCTGGTTCGGTGGTGATGTGCCCGCATGGGGCGGAGCGATGGGCCATGGCGGGGGCATGGGCATGGGTGGCATGGGCATGGGCATGGGGGGCACCGGCACCGAGGTCGCCTTGATCGCGAACGCCCCGGATGTCGATCGCGCCTTCATCGAGCAGATGATTCCCCACCACCGCATGGGCGTGAGGATGGCCTCGATGGCCCAGAGCGGCAGCCAGCATCCCGAGCTGCTGGCCCTGCAGCAGGCGATGGTGAAGGTCCAGAGCCAGGAGATCGCCCAGATGGCCGGGTGGTATCGGAGCTGGTACGGGACGCTCTGACCCCCTTCCAGGCCGGCCCCGGCCGGCCTGCCCCCCGACCCCCCGCGAGGCCCCGTCCATGGATCCGTTCTTCATCCTCGAGTCCGCGAAATCCTTCGAGGAGGCCTGCGCGTCCCTGCAGCAGGCGGTGCCGGACCACGGTTTCGGCGTGCTCGCCGTGCATGACCTGGGCCAGACGCTGCGCGGCAAGGGCCTGGCCTTCCCTGAGGAATGCCGCATCTTCGAGGTGTGCAATCCCCTGCAGGCCGCCGCCGTGCTCGCCACCACGATGGCGCTCAACATGGCCCTGCCCTGCCGGATCTCGGTCTACACCGAAGCTGGCCGGACCCGCATCGGCATGCTTCGCCCCGGGGTGATGCTGGCGGGCCTCTCGGCCGATCCCTCCCTGGCGGCGGTGGCCGGTGAGGTGGAAGCCTCCACCCGGGCGATCATCGCGGCGGCCGCGGCCGGCGGCGACCCGGGGGAGGGGAGCGCGCCGGCTCCTTGACTCTCCTGCCGGGGGGAGACCATACGGTTGGGATTCCTCCCGCGTCCCCATGCCCCACCGCCGCCTTTCCGCCGCCGCACTCGGGATCCTCGGCGCCCTGGCGCTGAGCCACCCCGCCCTGGCGCAGGGGCCGGGCGGCAGCACCCCGGGCGCCATGGACCACGACCACCACCATCACCCCGCACCGGCCCATGCCGGCCACGCCCACGATGTAGGCCCCGCCGGTGCCACCTACGACCTGCGCTTCATCGACGGGATGGTGCAGCACCACACCGGCGCCCTGCGGATGAGCGAGTTCGTCTTCGGCATCGGGTCGCCCGGGGTGGGGGCCCTGGCCACCACGATCTGGCGCGACCAGGCCAGCGAGATCCGGGCCATGGGGCTGTGGCGCAAGGCCTGGTACCCCCAGGCGCCGGTCTATCCGGTGGCCCTGGCCAAAGGCGGTGATCCCAACAGCCTGGCCGGCCTCACCCGCATGAGCCAGGCCCAGATCGACGGCATGCGGATGATGGGCGAGGCTCCCACCCCGGACAACCGCGTCGTCTGGTTCCTGGAGGGGATGCTCCATCACCACGGCGGGGCGCTGATCATGGCCCACGACGCCCTGGCCAAGAGCACGAACCCCACCATCCGGCGCTTCGCGCGGAACGTGATCGTGGCCCAGCGCGCCGAGATCATCGAACTGCGGCGGATGCTGGCGGCCGGTGGCCTGAGCAAGCCGGAGTATGGCCGCTACGACGCCCTGTTCGCCCTCTGAGGCTCAGAGCTGCTGCAGCCAGCCCAGCAGCCAGCGGCGCTGCTCCCCGGCCAGGGCCGTGAAGCGCTCCCGGGCGGGGGCGGCCTCTCCCCCGTGCCAGAGGATCGCCTCCTCGATGCTGCGGGCCCGGCCGTCGTGGAGGAACCCCACCGACCCATTCACCCGCTGGGCCAGGCCCAGACCCCAGAGGGGAGCCGTGCGCCATTCCCGCCCCGGCGCCCCCTTTTCGGCCACCCCGTCGTCGAGGCCGGCGCCCATGTCGTGCAGGAGCAGATCGGTGTAGGCCCAGAAGGTCTGGCCGTTGATCACCCCGGCCACCGCTGCCGGTGAACGGCCGGTGGCCAGCTGCGGCACGTGGCACCGGCCGCACTGCAGGCTGTCGAAGAGCTCCCGGCCCCGCCGCACAACCCGGCTTGTGGCCGGCAGGGCGGTGCGCGGCGCCCCCAGGGTCTGGCTGTAGTAGGTGACCAGCTCCAGCTCCCGGCGGCCGATGTCCCCCGGGCTGGTCAGCCCCATGTCATTCAGGAGGGCCGCCGCGGTCTGCTCCTGAAGCGACGGGGAGATCGCCTTCCAGCCGAAGCGCCCCAGCCGTTGCGTCCCCCCTGGCCCCTCCAGCCAGTGGGGTCGGCCCGAGATCCCGTCGCCGTCACGGTCGTCGGGGTCGGCGTGCTCCAGGATCGTCGCCTCCGGCACCGCCTCCAGCAGACCCAGGCCCAGCAGCGGTGGCGCCACCCGCAGGGAGCGGGCCACCGACCGCTCGGAAAGGTCGTGGGAAGGGTCTGCCTCCAGCTGGACCCGCGGCCGGCGCAAACCGTCCTGCTCCTGCCAGGCCACCTTCACGGCCGCATCCGGCCGGGCCCCAAGAACGGCTCGGTCCCGCACCTGGCGGCCGAGCTCCGGCACCGGCTGCCCATCCCGCAGCGCCACCCGCACCAGGGATTCCCCCATCAGCGGGCGGCCGCGGCCGTTGCGCACGTGGCAGGCGATGCAGGAGGCGGCATTGAAGCGGGGCCCCAGACCCGCCCCGGGGGCGCCCTCCAGGGGCACGTGGGTGCGATCGAAGAGCACATCGGCCGCCTGGTGGCGCTCCCGTTCCGCGGGGGTGAGGCCGGCGGCGGGTTGTTCGAAGGAGGCCGAGGTGCGGTTGGCCACCGTCATCGCTCCGGCGGCCTGCCGGGGATCGGCGGCCCCCCACACCTGCCGCAGGCCAAGCCCCAGCACCACGGCCAGGGCCAGAGCGGCCAGCAGGACCCGTCGCAGCCACCGGGAGGAACGGCCCATCAGGAGACCAGGGGCACCGAGCGCTCCACCAGCGCCGCGGTGCTGTGCAGCTGGTTGATCAGGCCCTCCATCGCCCGGCGGGAGGCCGGATCGTCGAGGTGGTCGTTGACGGGGTCCGGCAGGGCCCGGGCCAGATCCACCGCCCGGGCGGTCTGGGTGTCGATCCGCTGAGCCAGGTCGGCGTCCCGTTGGCGGATCAGCTCCAGCAGGCCGGTGCTCGCCAGCACGCGGCGGGCCCCTTCCACATTGGCCAGCAGATCCGAGCGGGTGTTGCCGCTGTCGGCACTTTCCAGCGTGTGGGGATCCCGGGTTTTCAGCGGCTCGCCGAGCTTCTCGTCGCCCTCCTCCTGCAGCAGCCCGATCACCCCTTGCAGCATCTCCTGCACGGCCGTGCCCGCCTCGGCGGGGGCACTGATCCGGGCACCGAAGCCCCCGGGCCCTGACCAGCTGGCCCGCAGCCCCTCGGCCTGGCGGTGCAGATCCCCGGCCGCCAGGCGCAGGTAGGCCAGATCGTTGGGGCCGAGCTGGGCGGCGCTGGGCGGTGTACCGGTGCGACCACCCCACAGCACCCATTCGATGCCGTGGAACCCCTTGGCGGTGTCGCTGAGGGCGGCGAAGGTGGTGGCCGTGAACGGGCCACCGGCCATGGCCGAGGCCAGGTCACGGCGGTTCACCGGCCAGTCGTCCATCGCCCCGTCGAAGCCCTGGGTTTCCGCCGGTCCGAAGGCCCAGCTCTCACTGGTCTCCCAGGTCCGGCGCGCCGAGCGCCAGGCCTGGCGGGCCGCCTCGAGGTGCTGCTCCGACGGCTGGTCCGAGAGGCGTGCGATCGCCTGCTGGAGGGCCGCCGTCTGCGCCACCAGCGCGTTGGCGTTGGGCTGCACCACCGTCGCAACGAAGCTCTCCACCACCGCCTGCGGGGTCGGCGCCTCGGCGCGGCTCCGGGTGGCGCAGCCGCTGACGGCCAGGCCCAGCCACAGGGGCAGGCCCAGGGCGAGGGTTCGGCGCCGGCGGGTCGCACGGGCCGATGGGGTCAAGTGGCGCGCTCGGGTCACGATCAGGCCGCAGGCGTGTCCCGGCACTGTCCACCGGCCGGCCCCGACGCGACCGGCGACGGGGCACCCGGCGGCGTGACCGATGGCACCGTCGGCTGTCCCTTTCGAGGCGGCCCGCCCTGGCGGGGGCTTGCACATTCGGCAGCATCCGGCCCCGTTCGTCCATGGCTCGCCCACGCATCAGCCTCACCCTGTTTCTGGCCGCCACCGGGCTGGTCGCCGGGCTGGCAGCGGGCTGCGGCGCTGAACCGGACGGCGGCACAACCGGTCCCACGCCCTGGTCGTCGCACTGATAACAATTATCGTTCTCAAGGTTGGTTCAGGGGCCTGTCCTTCCGACGCCGCAGTTCCGTTCCTTCGTCCACGTGATCCCATCCATGGCCGTTCCCCTGCGTCGCCTGATTCCCCTCGCCACCGCCGGCCTGCTGGCCCCCCTGGCCCCACTGGCCCCACTGGCCCCACTTGGCGCCAGCGCCGGCGAGCTGAACCTGGAGGCCGTCAACCGCTACGCCCGGTCCGCGGCGGGACAGAGCCAGGAGCAGGTCACCAGCATCAACCAGTTCTCCGACGTCAAGCCAACCGACTGGGCCTTCCAGGCCCTCTCGAACCTGATCGAGCGCTACGGCTGCGTCGCCGGCTACCCGAACGGCACCGTCAAGGGCGGCCAGGCCATGACCCGGTTTGAGGCGGCGGCCCTGCTGAACGCCTGCCTCGACCGGATCACCGAGGTGACCGACGAGCTGAAGCGCCTGATGGACGAGTTCGAGAAGGAACTCGCCGTGCTGCGCGGCCGTGTGGATGGCCTGGAGGCCAAGGTGGGTGAGCTGGAAGCCACCCGGTTCTCCACCACCACCAAGCTGAGCGGCCAGGCCACCTTCATAATCGGTGCCAATGCGTTTTCGGGCAGCGACACCGGCAACGTCGATGCCGCCCGGGCCGCCGTGGGGGCCACCACCTTCAGCTACGACATCCAACTGAGCTTCGACACCAGCTTCACCGGCAAGGACCTGCTGCGCACGATCCTGCGGGCCGGCAACTTCGCCGATTCCGCCTTCGGCGGCGCCCGTCCCACCGGTGGGCTCTCCACCCTGGAGGCGGCGTTCCAGGAGGATTGCGGCATCGGCGTCGACTGCGGCGACGTGGTGGCGATCGACAAGATCTTCTACCAGTTCCCGATCGGCAGCCAGTTCACCGCCACCTTCGGCGGCCGGGTGGGCCAGGAGGACATGCTCGCCCTCTGGCCGAGCGCCTACCCCTCCGACACGATCCTCAACCTGTTCACCCTCAACGGTGCCCCGGCGGCCTACAACAAGAACCTCGGGCCGGGGGCCGGTCTGTGGTGGCAGCAGGGCGGCTTCAGCATCAGCGCCAACTACGTGACCGCCAACGGCGACGTGGGTGATCCCAACATCGGCGGCATCGGCACCGTGGCCTCAGCCGGCACCGGCACGGTGCAGATCGGCTACGCGAAAGAGCAGTGGGGCCTGGCGGCGATCTACTCCCGCATCCAGTCAGGCGTGGGGGTGCCGGGCACCACCCCCTTCACCGGCCTCACCTACGAAGCCAACCCCAACAGCCGCACCGATGCCTTCGGCGTCAGCGGCTACTGGCAACCGGCCAGCTCCAGCTGGATTCCCTCCATCAGCGCCGGCTGGGGCATCAACGGCACCAGCTACGACTCCGCCCAGGCGCCCGGCGCCCTGCGCACCAGCCAGTCGTGGATGGTGGGCCTGCAGTGGGACGACGCCTTCGTCAAGGGCAACGCCCTCGGCATGGCGGTGGGCCAGCCCATCTTCGCCACGGCCCTGGCCGACGGCCAGACGCCCCAGGACGGCAATTTCGCCTGGGAGTGGTGGTACAAGTGGCAGGTGACCGACAACATCAGCGTGACGCCGGCCCTCTTCTACCTGAGCCGGCCCCTGGGGCAGGACACCACCCCCGGCACCACGTTCCGGCAGCTGGGCGGACTGGTGAAGACCACCTTCCGCTTCTGATCCGCATCAGGCCGACACACTCCCCCGGATCGGCCGGATCGCATGGGTAGCGTCCAGAAGGACCGGGGAACGACGCTGGAGGAGCACGTCATGATCGACGCCAGGGAGAGGGAGCCATCGGTTCCCGAAGCACCATCCGCCGCCGCTCCGAAGAACTGGACAGGGGCCTCCTGCCTTGGACGCACCTGCCTGAAATGGCGTGACGACGGCGAGCTCAGCGACAGGGATGCGCAGCTGATCCTGCAGCGACTGGCCGAGGTTGACCGTCAGGTCCTGGCTCTGCTCGACCGGTGAGCGGGATCGGATGATGAGGTTGACCTGGATGGCCTGGCCACCATGGATCTCACGCCGTTCCTGGGGAGCCTGGAGGGCAACACCTTCGATGCGGTGCTGCTCTCGGTGGCCTCCGGAGGAAAGGTGGCGATCGCCATGAAGGGCCGCTTCCTGCTGCGGGCCCTGTGCGAGAGCATCAGCGACCGCCGCCTGATCGGCTGCGCGATCACCGAGGAGGAGGGCTGCCTCGAGTACCTGAAGCGGGACACCTACGACCTGCTCCTGTGCACCGACCACCTGGAGAGCGGCAACGGCTTCGAGCTGACCCGCCGGGCCAAGGCGCTGTACCCCGCTCTCAAGGTGGTGATGCTGGCCCTCGGCGATGTGATTCCTGCTGAATACGAGCACGCCCCCTGGCTGGAGGCCGTGGTGGCCGAAGCCGACATCGTCGACGACCAGCGGCCCCTGCAGGCCGCCGTGATGGCCGTGATGGGGCATCACTCCTACCGCAGCCCCTCACTGCGCTCCGGCAAGCTGCCCTACCTCAGCTGTCCGCGGCTGACACCGCGGGAGTACGAGGTGCTCGACCTGCTGGCCAGCGGCCTCAGCGACCGGGACATCGCCCAGAAGCTGGTGGTGAGCGACGCCACGGCCCGCACCTACACCAAGCGCCTGCTCCAGACCCTGGGCGTCAACAACCGCCTGCAGGCCGTGCTCAAGGGGGTCCGCTGCGGGATGGTCCAGCTAGGCTGAATACAGGTATTCTCATGACTACATGGCCACGTCCGTTCGTCTCGACCCTGCGACGGAGGCGCGGCTGGATCGCCTGGCCTCCGAAACGGGGCGGACCAAGGCCTTCTATCTGCGGGAGCTGATCGAGCAGGGCCTGGACGACTTGGAGGATGCCTACCTCGGCGCCGCTGCCGTGGAACGGATGCGCCTAGGCCAGGAAAGGACCTACAGCCTCGACGAGGTGGTGGAAGAACTTGGCCTGGACACTTCGGATCTCTGAAACGGCCAGGCGCCAGCTCAAAAAGCTGGATCGCTCAACCGCTCAGGGCCTGTTGCGGTACATGAACCGGCTCCTGCAGGAGACCGAGGATCCGCGGCAAAGAGGGAAGGCCCTCGCGGCCAACCTGGCAGGACTGTGGCGCTACCGGGTTGGCGACGACCGGGTGATCTGTCTGATCGAAGATGAGCAGCTTGTCGTGCTGGTGGTCGGAGTCAGCCACCGGAGCGAGGCCTACCGATAACCCAGCACGCTGCAGCAAAGCGGCGTATGGATGGTGTGCTTTGCGGTGGTTGGGATGGGTCGCCTGAGATTCGAACTCAGGACCAGTCGGTTAAAAGCCGAATGCTCTACCGCTGAGCTAGCGACCCGTCGCTGGGGAAGCTATCACCCGGCGGCGACCCTCTCCAAGCCCGCCAGCCGCGCCACCCATGAGCAGCCCCGACGCCTGGCCCAGCCGCTGGGACGCCCCCCGCATCGACGCCGCCGCCTGGGTGGCCCCTTCGGCTGTGGTGATCGGTGATGTGCGGCTGGCGGCGGGGGCCAGCCTCTGGCCCACCGCCGTGGCCCGTGGGGATGTCTGCGCGATCGTTGTGGGGGAGGGCAGCAACGTGCAGGACGGCGCCGTCCTGCACGGGGATCCGGGCCAGCCCGTGACCATCGGCGCCGATGTGACCATCGGCCACCGGGCCGTTGTCCATGGGGCCACGCTGGAGGACGGCTGCCTGATCGGTATCGGTGCCATCGTGCTCAACGGCGTCACGGTGGGGGCCGGGGCCTTGGTGGCGGCCGGCTCGGTGGTCACCCGCGATGTGCCCACCGGCGCCCTGGTGATGGGGGCTCCGGCGGTGGTGAAACGCCAGCTCGATGCCGCCGCGATCGAAGCCCAGCGCCAGCACGCCCGCCGTTACCGCCAGCTGGCGGAGGTTCACGCTGGACTCCGTTAGGATCCCGCCAACGTTTTTCCCGCTCCCGCCATGGACCTCCGGCTGCTGCTCGTCGCTGCTCCGATCCTCCTGGCCGTGGGTTGGGCCGCCTTCAACATCGGCCGCGCCGCCGTGGGTCAGCTGCAACTGATGCTCAAGCGCGCCCGCGCCTGATGGTCGTCGTCATCGGTGCCGGCCTGGCCGGCACCGAAGCCGCCTGGCAGATCGCCGAAGCCGGGATTCCGGTGCGGTTGGTGGAGATGCGGCCCGTGCGCCCCTCCCCGGCCCACCACAGCGGCGATTTCGCCGAACTGGTCTGCAGCAACAGCTTCGGCTCCCTCTCCCCCGACCGGGCCGCCGGCCTGCTCCAGGAGGAGCTGCGGCGCCTGGGATCGCTGGTGATCCGCACCGCCGATGTCCATGCGGTGCCCGCGGGCGGGGCGCTGGCCGTCGATCGGGGCCGTTACAGCGCCGCCCTCACGGCCGCCGTCGAGGCCCATCCCCTGGTGACGGTGGAGCGCCGCGAGCAGCTGGCGTTGCCGGACCCGGGAGAGATCGCCGTGCTGGCCACCGGGCCCCTCACCGGCGCCGCCCTGGCCGACGACCTGCTGCGCTTCACCGGGCGGGAGTCCTGCCATTTCTTCGATGCCGCCAGCCCGATCGTGGAGGGGGAGGGTATCGACCTGTCGGTGGCCTTCCGGGCCAGCCGCTACGACAAGGGCGACGCCGACTACATCAACTGCCCCATGGACCGGGAGCAGTACCTCGCCTTCCGCACCGCCCTGCTGGAAGCCGAGAAGGCGGAGCTGAAGGATTTCGAGCAGGAGAGCGCCACCTTCTTCGAGGGCTGCCTGCCGATCGAGGAGCTGGCCCGCCGCGGCGAGGACACCATGCGCTACGGCCCCCTCAAGCCGATCGGCCTCTGGGATCCGCGCTGGGGCGACCTGCACGACCGCGATGTGCGCCGCGCCAGGCGGGCCCACGCGGTGGTGCAGCTGCGCCAGGAGGACCGGGACGGCCGCCTCTGGAACCTCGTCGGCTTCCAGACCAACCTCAAGTGGGGCGAACAACAGCGAGTGCTGCGGATGATCCCCGGGCTGGAGAACGCCAGCTTCGTGCGTTTCGGGGTCATGCACCGCAATACCTTCCTCGACTCCCCCGAACTGCTGCGGCCCACCCTGCAGTTCCGCCAGCGGCCCACCCTGCTGGCCGCCGGCCAGATCACCGGCACCGAGGGCTATGCCGCTGCCGTGGCGGGCGGCTGGCTGGCCGGCACCAACGCCGTCCGACTCGTCCGGGGACTGCCGCCCCTGGGCCTGCCGGCCACCACCATGGCCGGCGCCCTGCTGGCCTTCATCTCGGATGCGGAGCGCAGCCAGAGCGCCCGCAAGGGGGGCTTCCAGCCCATGCCCCCCAGCTTCGGCCTGATGCCGGAGCTGCCTGAGCGCATCCGCGACAAACGCCGCCGCTACGGCGCCTACCGCGACCGGGCCCTGGCGGATCTGGCCGCGTGGGACTCCCAGCGCCAGGCGGGCGCCAGCGGAGCCGTGCCGGTGGCCGTGGCGGGCTGATCGCTTCCTAGGGTCGGGCCGCTCCCGTTCGCCTGGTTCCGGTGACCGTCACCGTCCCTTCCTCCGCCGCCGCCCCCCTCACCGCGGCCGATGGCCGCCCCTGGGACGTCGTCGTGATCGGCTCGGGCATCGGCGGGCTGGTCACCGCCAGCCAGCTGGCGGCCAAGGGGGCCTCGGTGCTGGTGCTGGAGCGCTACCTGATCCCCGGCGGCAGCGGCGGCAGCTTCCACCGCGAGGGCTACACCTTCGACGTGGGCGCCTCGATGATCTTCGGCTTCGGCACCCAGGGCCACACCAACCTGCTCACCCGCGCCCTGGCCGACGTCGGCGAGCACTGCGAGACGATCCCCGACCCCGCCCAGCTGGCCTACCACCTGCCCGGCGGGCTGTCGGTGGCGGTCGACCGTGACTACGAGCGCTTCCTGGCCGATCTCACCGCCCTGTTCCCCCATGAGGCGAAGGGGATCCGCGCCTTCTATGACACCTGCTGGCAGGTGTTCCGCTGCCTCGACGCCATGCCCCTGCTGTCGCTGGAGGACCCCGCCTACCTGGCGAAGGTGTTCTTCCGCGCGCCCCTGGCCTGCCTGGGGCTGGCCCGCTGGCTGCCGGTGAACGTGGGGGCGGTCGCCCGCGCCCACATCAGCGATCCGGCGCTGCTCAAGTTCATCGACATGGAGTGCTTCTGCTGGTCGGTGATGCCCGCCGATCGCACGCCGATGATCAACGCCGGCATGGTGTTCTCCGATCGCCACGCCGGCGGCATCAACTACCCCAAGGGCGGCGTCGGGGTGATCGCCGAGAAGCTGGCGGCGGGCCTGCGAAGCCATGGCGGCGCAATCCGGTACCGGGCGCGGGTGGTCAAGGTGCTGCTGGAGAACGGCCGGGCCGTGGGGGTGCGGCTGGCCAGTGGCGAGGAGATCCGTGCCCGACGGGTGGTGAGCAACGCCACCCGCTGGGACACCTTCGGCTCCCTGGTGGACGAGGCCCACACCCCGGCGGCCGAGCACACCTGGCGGCGGCGGTACAGGCCCTCCTCCTCCTTCCTCTCCCTGCACCTGGGGGTGCGGGCGGAGGCGATCCCCCCCGGCAGCCATGTCCACCACCTGCTGCTGGAGCGCTGGGAGGACATGGAGGCCGAGCAGGGGGTGATCTTCGTCTCGATCCCCACCCTGCTGGATCCCTCCCTGGCCCCGGCCGGCCACCACATCGTGCACACCTTCACCCCCTCGGAGATGGCCGCCTGGCAGGGGCTGGCCCCGGGGGCCTACCGGGCCGCCAAGGAGGCCGCCGCCACCCGGCTGATCCGCCGCCTGGAGGCGATCCTGCCGGGCCTGGAGGGGGCGATCACCCACCGGGAGATCGGCACCCCCCGCAGCCACCGCCGCTTCCTGGGCCGCCACGGCGGCAGCTACGGGCCGGTGCCCGCCCTGCGGCTGCCCGGCCTGCTGCCGATGCCCTTCAACCGCACCGCCATACCCGATCTCTACTGCGTGGGGGATTCCTGCTTCCCCGGCCAGGGGCTGAATGCGGTGGCCTTCAGCGGCTTCGCCTGCGCCCACCGCATCGGCGCCGACCTGGGCCTCAATCCCTGGAACCTGCCGGCGTGAAGCACCCCATGGTTCCCGAGCATCGCCTGCACTGCGTCGTGCGGCCGCAGCCGCCGGCCGCCGGAGAGGGCCTGCGGCTGGGGATCTGGCAGGGCAGCGGCAGCGCCGGCACCCCCGAGGCCGTTGAAGAGAACCTGGAGCGCCTGGAGCGGGTCTGCGCGCTGGCGGCGGGACACGGGGTGCAGCTGCTGGCCTTCCCCGAGCTCTATCTGAGCGGCTACATCGTCACGCCCGCCATCGCGCGGCGGCTGGCCGAACCCGTGGATGGCCCCAGCCTGGGGCGGGTGGCCGCCGCGGCGCGCCGCCACGGCCTGGCGGTGGCCTGTCCCTACGCCGAGCGGGCCACCGTGGCCGGCGAGGAGCGGTTCTACGACGCCATCGCCCTGTTCGACAAGGGCGGCAGCCTGCTGCGCAACTACCGCAAGACCCACCTCTGGGGACCGGACGAGAAGCGCTGCTGGAGCGCCGGCTACCGCCATCCCGAGGAGGGGACGGCGTTCACGGTGCAGCCGGTGAACGGGGTGGGGGTGGGCCTGCTCAACTGCTACGAGGCGGAGTTCCCCGAGCTCACCCGGCGCCTGGCGCTGGAGGGGGCCCGGCTGGTGCTGATCCCCACGGCCGCCGATGCCTGGGCCGAGCTGAGCACCGGCGAGCGCACCGACCGGCCCTACCCGGACGTCTCCCGCACCCTGATCCCGGCCCATGCCTTCGAGAACGGCTGCTTCGTGGCCTACGCCAACCGCTGCGGCGAGGAGACGGTGAAGGGGCGCGTGATGGCGGCCTACCTGGGCAACAGCGTCATCTGCGGCCCCCATGGCGATCTGCTGGCGGCCGCCAGGCCCGAGCCCACCCTGCTGATCGCCGACTGCCGGCCCGGCGAGTACGGCCCCACCCACCCCGCCGCCACCCGCTATCACGAGGACCTCCGGCCCGATCTCTACTGAAACCTCCCGCCCACCAGGCCGCGACCCCGGCCTCCGCCCACGCCGGCGGAGGAGCGGCGGTAAACTATGTAAATATTTGTTGCGTGTCCATGGCGGCTCCGACTCCCAACTCCTCCGACCTGGCGCGCTACCTGGAGGCCCGCGGCGAGATGGGCAAGCCCTGGGTGTGGCACCTGCTGCGGCTCAGCAAGCTCAAGGAGGCCAAGGACACCATGGAGCCCAACGAGTACGTCGAACGGCTCGGCGAGGCCCATGCCGACCTGATGCGGCTGGGCGAGTTCTGGAAGGGGCGGGAGGCGGAGGTGTTCGGAGGCCGCTACCAGCCCTCCCAGGTCATCGAACCCCTGCCCGGATCCCCCGACGACCGATGAGCCCCACCCCGACAGCCCAGCGCTACCCGATGGCGCCGCTGATCCGGTTCACCCTGCTGGCCCTCTACCTGGCCCTCGTCCTGCCCCTGCCGGTGCTGGCGCCAGGGCCCCTGCGTCTGCCCCTGCTGCTGGCCGCGATCGCCGGCCTGGTGCTGGTGGTCGCCATCACCAGTGAGCGGGTGGAGCTCGACGAGCGGGAGCTGCGGGTGGGCCATCCCCCCTGGTGCTCCTGGCTGCTGCGCCGCGGCTGGCAGTTGCCATGGGATCGCATCACCGCCATCACCCCGGTCACCACCAGCCAGGGGGGCCGGGTCTACTACGTGCGCAGTGCGGGGGAGCAGGGGGATCGCAGTGGCGCCGCCTGGCTGCTGCCCCAGCGGGTGGCCCGCTTCGAGGACTTCCTGGAGCGCTTCAGCGCCGCCTCGGGCATCGCCACCGAGGGCATCGGCCGCATCAGCCCGCCCTGGACCTACCGGCTGCTGGCGCTGCTCTGCGGCCTTCTGCTGGCGGGCGAAGCCGTGGCCCTGATCCTACGGCCGGTCTGAGCGTCCCTAGTTGAGCCGGGAGGAGCTGCTTGGGGAGGTGAGCAGCAGACCGGAGCCGGAGGCGCCAGCAGCCTCCTCGCTGAGCTCCGGCAGGGTGTCCAGGCTGAAGCGGTAGCCCTGCTGCCGCATCGTTTCAATGGCGCCGCCCTCCCCGAGGCCGGCCTGTTCGAGCTTGCGGCGCAGGGTGAGCACCTGGGTGTCGACCGAGCGGGGGCCGCCACTGAAGGGGGGCCAGGCCATGCGCAGCAGTTCCTGGCGGCTGCGCACCACCCCCGGGGGCATCAGCAGGGCGCAGAGCAGGGCGAATTCCCGCGGGCTGAGCTCCACCGGCTGGTCCCGCAGGGTGACCTGGCGCAGCAGCAGGTGCACTTCGAGGGGCCCCACACAGACCCGTTCCTGGAGGCCGCTACCACTGCGGCGCAGCAGGGTGCGGCAGCGGGCCGCCAGCTCCTCGAGACCGAAGGGCTTGCGCAGCACGTCATCGGCGCCGGCATCGAGCAGGGCCACCACGGGCTCCGAGCCGGAGCGGGCCGTGAGCACCATCACCTGGCAGTGCAGCTGGGCGGCGAGGCGCAGGGCCGAGGTCTCCTCGAGCAGCTCGGCGCTCACCAGAAGATCAGGGGACTGCTCCTGGCAGATCTCTAGGGCTTCGCGGGCGGTGGCGACGGCGGCGGCCAAGTGGCCATCCTGACGCAGACGCTGGGCGAGAACGGTGCGGAGGGTCGCGTGGGGATCCACGACGAGGACTCTCCGAGGGGTTCCTCCTGGATCAGTCAGCTTGTCCTGGGCCACGGGCATCTCCTCGGCATCACGATGAAATCAGAAGCGGAAGTGCCGACAGCCGATTGAGTGTGTCAACGCTAACTGGAAATGTGCGGAGACGCCGGCGGCGGGCGATGCATTGTCAACTGTCCGCTCCCGGATGACGGTCCCGGCACGGCAGGATGGGGCCATCTGCCGGCTTTCGCCGCCACAATGACGCCAGGGGCCCGACCCCAGCCATGACAGCACTCCAACACCCCGACGCGATCCGCCACTTCCAGTCCCTGTGTGATGCCTGCCAGGCCCTGTCCGACCGTCACCACGGACCCTCCGAGCTGCGCCTGTACGCGGACGGCTACCTGCATGCCCTGCGCCGCACGGCCGTGCTGGACCACCATTCCCAGCGCCGGCTGGAGGAGCTGATCGACCGCTGGATCCAGGACCCGTCCAGCTTCCTGGGGCCCGACGGCCAGCCCCGCCTGCTGATGGAGCGCAGCCGCTACTGAGCGGCCGCGGATTACGGGGCCGCGGATTACGGGGCCGCCTTCGCGATGGTCCGGTCGGGGGCCTCAGGAGGCCAGGGCCACTTCCAGCTTCTCCCGCAGCTCACCGCTGTTGTACATCTCGATCAGGATGTCGGAGCCACCCAGGAACTCCCCTTTCACATACACCTGGGGGATGGTGGGCCAGTCGGAGAACTCCTTGATCCCCTGGCGGATCTCCATGTCGGAGAGGACATCGAACGTCTCGAAAGGCACACCGAGCGACTGCAGGATCTGGACGACGTTGTTAGAGAATCCACACTGAGGCATCAGTTTGTTGCCCTTCATGAAGACCATCACCGGGCTGGTGCTGATCAGGTCGTCGATGCGTTGACGGGTGCTGGCATCCATGGTCGGAGTCGCGAAGGGGAACGTCAGGAGGGAAGGGAGGTCTGCAGCGCCAGAGCATGGATCGCCTCGCTGGCCAGCTCGCTGCGCAGGGCGCCGTAGACGAGCTGGTGCTGGCGCACCCGGTTGAGGCCGGCGAAGGCACCGGACACCACCTTCACCTGCAGGTGATCGCCACCCCCGGTGAGATCCTCCACCTCGACGGCGGCATCGGGGAGCGCGCGCAGGATCGCGTCCTTGACCTGCTCCGGTTGCACCATGGCGGCGGGGATCGGGGAGATGACGGAAGGCTGGAATCTAAGGACGATCACCCACCGGCGGTCGATCCCGGGGCGGTGTAGGGGGTGATCACGAAGCCCAGCTCCACCAGCTGCTGGTAGGCCTTGCGGCCGCCCTCGTTGGTGGGGGTCATGATCTTCACCACCTCCACCAGCAGCGGGATCGCCACCTCCGGCTCGTTCTGGCGGCGGAACAGGGCCGCCAGCCGCAGGTTGGACTCGGCCAGCAGCGTCAGGGCCTCCCGCCCCTTGTCATCCATCTCCCGGGGGATGCGGGCGTCGAGACCGCGGAAGGAGCCGCTCAGGTCGCGGTAGAAGCCGAGCAGTCGGCGGCTGGCATCGCGGGCCAGGTCATAGAGGCGCCGGCCCTCGGCCAGGTTGCCGCTGGCCACCGCCGCGTCGCCCCGCGACAGGAGGGTCTTCACCGAGGAGAGGTTGAGATCGGTGCCGGCGGGCTGGACCGTCTGGGGGGTGGCCTGGGCCCGGGCCGGCGGCTGCAGGAGAGGCTGGGCCAGGGCCAGCAGGGCCAGGCAGCTGCCGCAGACCCCGGCCAGGCCCGATGGCCGGGCGGATCGAAGGGAAGAAACGGCGGAAGGCCTGATCACGTCGACGCCTGACGGGTAACGGCCGAACTTTACGGGGAGCCGATCGGACGACCCACCACGGCGCGGGCCGCTTGCTCGGCCGACTCCATGGCGGCCGCGAGTTCGCCACTGAAGTCCAGGGCCGCCTGGCGGCCCTGACCCTCCGCCCGCAGGGGACGGCCGAAGCAGAGGGCCGCCTGGTCGCCGGGGCGGGGATCGGCGTGGCCGTAGGCGATGCCCACCGGCACCACCGGCACCTCCACCCCCTGGCTGGCGGCCAGCAGGGCGAGGCGGGCCAGCCCCTGGTGCAGGCGGATCGGCCCGTCCTCGCGCCGGATGCGGCCCTCGGGAAACACCACCAGCTGCTGTCCGCAGGCCAGCAGCTCCACGGAGAAGCGCAGGCTGGCCAGGGTGGGGCGCCCCTGATTGACCGGGAAGCAGCCGAGGCGGTGCAGGAACCATCCCTGCAGACCCTTCATCTCATCGGCCGTGACCATGAAGCGGCAGTCCCGGCCCGTGACCCGGCGGCCGGCCGCCCAGGGGAGCATCAGCGCGTCCCAGCGGGCCCGGTGGGTGGGGGCCAGCAGCACCGCTCCGTCGCGGGGCAGGTGCTCACGATCGAGCACCGTCAGCTCACTGAAATAGCCCTGGAGCACCAGATCGATGGTGACCACCATCGCCACCGGGGACAGCCAGGGGCTGATGCCGTTGCAGAGGGAACTCTCCCGCGGGCTGATCACCGGGGAAAGGCCTGGTCCGGAGGGCGTCTGCGCCGCCAACACTCTCGATCCGGCAGAACGTCGACGTCGAAGCTAGGGGCTGGATCCCCCCCTTGCCGGCCGGCGGCGGGCAGTTGGCCCTGCGGCCGCTGCCCCGGCGACCGATACGGTGCGATCAGGATCGCTTCAGCCACCTGCCGCCCATGGCCAGCCTCGGGGTCAACATCGACCACATCGCCAACGTGCGGCAGGCTCGCCGCACCGTGGAGCCCGATCCGGTGCGCTGCGCCCTTCTGGCCGAACTGGGTGGCGCCGACGGCATCACCGTGCACCTGCGGGAGGATCGGCGCCACATTCAGGACCGGGACGTGGAGCTGCTGCGGGCCACCGTCCGCACCCGGCTGAACCTGGAGATGGCCGCCACCGCCCAGATGGAGGCGATCGCCCTGAGGGTCCGGCCCGACATGGTGACCCTGGTGCCGGAACGCCGGGAGGAGGTGACCACCGAAGGGGGCCTGGACGTGGCCGGCCAGCGGGAGGGTCTCACTGCGATGGTGGGCCGGCTGATGGAGGCGGGCATCGGCGTCAGCCTGTTCGTCGACCCCGACGACGCCCAGCTGGAGGCCAGCCGTCACTGCGGCGCCCGCTGGGTGGAGCTGCACACCGGCGCCTATGCCGAGGCCCCCTGGGGGGAGCAGCCGTTCCAGCTGGCCAGGATCACCGAAGCCACCGCCATCGCCCGGGGCCTCGGCCTGCGGGTCAACGCCGGCCATGGCCTCACTTATCACAACGTCGAACCGATTGCCGCGATCGACGGGATGGAGGAACTGAACATCGGCCACACGATCGTGGCCCGCGCCCTGGTGGTCGGCCTCCAGGAGGCGGTGCGCCAGATGCGGGCGCTGGTGCAGAATCCCCGCCGCGACCCGCTGTTCGGCGACCGCCAGCCCTGAGGCCCCTCCCGCCATGACCCGCTACCACTTCGTCGCCGCCAGCCGCGCCTTCCTGCTCGAGGAGGAACCCCTGGAGGAGGTGCTGCGCGAGCGCAGGCGCAACTACGCCGAGAAGGACAAGGCCATCGACTTCTGGCTCCTGGAGCGCCCCGCCTTCCTGGAGGCCCCCGAGCTGGCCGCCGGCCTGGCTGCCGTGCCGCGGCCGGCGGCGGCGGTGGTGTCCACCGACGAGAAGTTCATCACCTTCATGAAGCTGCGCCTGGAATTCGTGGCCGTGGGCAGCTTCGAGGCCCCCAGCACCACGATTCCCGACCCCCTGGCCACCCTGAACTGACCCAGGGGCGGGGGTTGGGCGCCTGTCCGGACCCTCAGAACAGACCCAGGAAGCGGCGCCGGGGTGGACCGTCCTGGTCCGAGGCGGCGGGGCGGGGTTTGCCCTGACCACCGTCCTGCTGGTAGCGCGGCTTGCTGTCGCCGATGGTCAGGGGAGCCTCCTTGTTCTTCCACCAGATCCAGTCCCGGATCGGTGGCGTGTTCTGCAGTTCCCAGCGGGTCAGACCCAGCCCCAGCCGGGAGGACGCATCGAGCAGCACGTCCAGCATCTGCTCGCCGTCGCTGCAGCGGGCCAGGGCCTCGTTGGTGCGGCGGGCCCCGTCGAGGGCCTTCACCAGGGCGTTGACGCGCTGCGTGACCGGCAGATCCTTCAGGTCCATCGCCCGTTGCCTCCTGGGGTGCACCGCGGGCGCACCGTATCAGCGCTGGAGCCCCGCCGGCGCCGGCGGGGGTGACAGAAGCCCACTCCAGAGGCAACACTTGGGGGGAAGCTTCCTTCTTGATGACGTTCCCGGACAGGCGTCCACCCCATCACCGTCCACCCCACCACTGGGTCATCGGTGATGTGCATGGATGTGCGGAGGCTCTGCAACGCCTTCTCGTCCAGTTGCCAGCCGGCGATCGTCTCGTGTTCTGCGGCGACGTCATCAACCGCGGCTCCCGCATCGAGGAGGCCATGGAACTGGTCTGGGACCTGGTGCGTCGCCAGCGGGCGGTGTGGCTCAAGGGCAACCATGAGCGGGACCTGGTGCGTCAGCTCGACACGGGCCTGGCGCCCGGCCGTCCCGACCTGAACGGCAACGACACCTACCGCCAGCTCGGTGCGGCCCGCTGCCGCCTCTGGCGCGACCGCCTCGACCAGCTGCCCCTCGCCTACTGGGGTCAGGGCTGGGTCGCCACCCATGCCGGCTTCGATCCCCGCACCTGGCAGCCCGACCTCAACGTCAGGCTGGCCTTCTGGCAGGCCTACGACGACCGCTTCGGCGAGGTGATCGTCGGCCACACGCCGGGTCCCGGCCTGCGGCGCGTTGGCTCGATCGTCCTGCTCGACACCGGTGCCTGCTACGGCGGCGACCTCACCGCCTACTGCCCCGAAACGCGGCAGACCCGCCAGGTCAGCAACGGGGGAGCGGCGGGCAGGCCGATGGCGGCCCCATCCCCCGGCTCGGCGATGAGCCGCGCCCTCTGAGCCCGCCCCTTTGCTGACGGTCTTTCGCAGCAACCGGGCCGAGGTCCTGGCCCGCCTGCTGGCCACCCAGCTTCGCCTGTACCCGCCCGATCCGTTCGAGCAGGTCCAGGTGGTGGTCAACACCTGGCCCACCAGCCGCTGGCTCGGCGAGCAGCTGGCTGAGCACCTCGGCGGCATCGCCGCCAACCTGCGCTTTCCCTTCCCGGGCAGCCACCTGCGCCAGCTGGTCGACCAGCTGCTGGCCGCCGCCGGGGAGGCTCCCACGGCCGGGACGGTCGATCCCTGGCGTGCCGACCGGCTCGTCTGGCCCCTGCTGGGCCTGCTGCCGGCGGTTGCCGCCGCACCGGAAGGGGAGCCGCTGCGCCGCTGGCTTGCCGACAGGGGGGCGGGGCCGACGCTGGAACTGGGCCACTGGCAGCTGGGGCGGGCGATCGCAGATGCCTTCGACGATTACGCCCTCTACCGGCCCGAGCTGCTGCGGGCCTGGGAGAGCGCTCAGGCGATCGATGGCCACGGCCGGCCGCTGCCTGACAGCCAGTGCTGGCAGCCCCTCCTGTACCGGGCCCTGCTCGCCGAACTGGGCGCCGAACCGTTCGGCCGCAGGGTGCAGGAGCTGATCGACCGGCTGCGCCGCGGCGGCCCCTGCCCCGAAGCGGGCGGCACACCCCTGCGACTCTTCGGCCTGAGCAGCATGGCGCCGATCCAGGTGCAGCTCCTGCAGGCCCTCAGCCGGCACCGGCCCGTGGACCTCTACCTGCTGACGCCGTGCCGCGATCTCTGGCAGCGCTGCGGCGAGCGCCGCCGGGAGCTCAGCGACGCCCTGGCCCTGCGCCAGCCGCTCGATGCCGCCTGGCTGCTGGAGGCCCCGGGCCTGGAGGCCCGCTTCGGTCGCCTGGGGGGAGAGTTCCAGCAACTGCTCGAGGGCACCGGCGAGGCCCAGCTCGGGGAGGAGCAGGAGCGGGACCTGTTCTTCGCGCCCGCTGGCGGCACCGCCCCGGCCCCCCTGCTGGCCCAGCTGCAGGAGCAGCTGGCCGACGCGGACCGGATCCCGTCACTGGCCATGGATCCGGAGGATCACTCCCTGGAGTTCCACGCCTGTCCCGGCCGGCTGCGCCAGGTGCAGATCGTGCGCGACCGCCTGCTGCAGCTCCTGGCGGCCGACCCCGGCCTCGAACCGCGGGACATCCTGGTGATGACGCCCGACATCGACGGGTTCGCCCCCCTGGTGGCCTCGGTGTTCGGCGATGCCCACGCCACGGGCGTGGAACTCCCCTGGCGCCTCACCGACCGCAGCCAGCAGGACGGGGCGAGGATGGCCAGCACCCTGCTGTTGTTGCTGGAGCTGGCCGGTACCCGGCTGACCGCCACCGGCCTGGAGACCCTGCTGGGCTGCCGGCCCCTGCTGGGGCGATTCGGCCTCGAGCTGGCCGAGGCGGCCCGCCTGGTGGAGGCGCTGCAGGAGGCGGGTTTCCGCTGGGGCCTGGACGGCCAGGAGAAGGACCCGCCCTGCCACACCCTGGCCTGGACGATCGACCGGCTGCTGCTCGGCCTGGTGCTGCCCGCCGATGCGGGCCTGGCGCCCGGGGAGACCGCCCCCTGGGAGGCAGGGGTCCCCCTGGAGCTGACCGGGCGCTGGCTGCACCTGCTGGGGAGGCTGCGCCACTGGCTGGCGGAGCTGCGCCGGGGCGGCAGCGTGAGTGTCTGGGCGGAGCGGCTGCGGCGGCTGATCGATGACCTCTTCGGGGACATGGACGACGACGCCGGCGAGCGGCCCGTGCTGATGGGGGCCATCGACAGCTGGCAGACGGCCGCCGGTCCCTGCGCCCTTTCCCTGGAAGCACCGGTGGCGGCGGCCGCGCTGCGGGAGCTGATCGGGGCCGAGAGCGGCCGCTTCGGCCACCGCAGCGGCTCCCTCACCATCAGTGCCCTCGAACCGATGCGGGCCATCCCCTACCGGGTGATCGTGCTGATGGGGCTGGACGCGGGCCTGTTTCCCCGGCCGGGCGAGCGACCCGCCTTCCACCTGATGGAGGGCCAGCGGCAGCTCGGCGATCCCCACCCCGCCGACCAGGACCGCTACGTGCTGATGGAGGCCCTGCTCTCCGCACGGGACCACCTGCTGCTGAGCTGGAGCTGCCGCGACGACCGCACCGGCGCCGCCCTGCCCCCCTCCGGCCCGGTGGGCCAGTGGCTGCAGTGGCTGGCCGGCCACCTGGATGCGGAGGCCATGGGGCGGCTGCTGGTGGAGCACGCCGCCAACCCCCTCGACCGGCGCAACTTCCTGCCCGCCCGCGGGCGGGAGGCCCCCAGTTGCGACCGGCGGCTGCTGGAGGCGGTGCGCTCCCTGGCCGGCGATCGGCCGGCGCCCCCCCAGGCGCTTCTGGCCGGAGCGCCCCCCCAGGAGGCTCCCCCCGTCGGCGAGGGCGACGCCTACGCCGACCTGCGGGACTGGCTGGTGGCGCCCCAGAAGCACTGGCTGCGGTCCCTGGGGCTGCGGCCCGGGGAGTGGGAGAAGCGGGTCGACGACCTCGAGTCCCTGGCCCTGGGGGAGAGGGAGCGCTCCTCCCTGTTGCGGGAGACCCTGCAGCGCAGCGAGGGGGAGCCCGGCGCAGAGGCCCCCCGGGAGGCCGCCGACTGGCTCGAGCGGCACCGGGGGCAGGGCCTGCTGCCGCCCGGGGCGGCGGGCCCGATGGAGGCGCAGCTCCTGCAGCGCCGCTGGACGGGCCTGGTGAACGCCCTGGAGGCCCTCGGGCCGCCCCGGCGCCCCAGCCACCACTGGGGCCCCTGGCAGGCCGCGATCCCCTGGCGGGGCGAGGCCGTCGTGCTGGCCCACACGGCCCAGGCCCGGGTCAGCCACCGGCTGGAGCTATGGCTCCAGCTCCTGCTGGCCAGCGCCGCCGGTCCCGCCCCGCGCCGGGGGGTGCTGATCGCCCGGGACGGCGATGGCTATGTACCGGTGCTGGAGCTCACCGCACCGGACCCGGTGGCGGCACGGGACGAACTGGAGCATCTGGCCGGCCTGCAGCGGCAGTGGCGCACTAGGGGATGGCCGGTGCCGCCGGAAACGGGCTGGAGCCACGTGGCGGGCGAGCGCAAGCGCCCGGGCCAGGGACGGGCCCGGGCCACCGGCACCTGGGAGGGCTCCGGCTTCCACGCCGGCGAACGGGATCGGGCCGAGATGGAGGCCTGCTTCGGTCCCGGCCTGCCGGCGGCCGATCTGCTGACGCCGGAGGTCCTGGCCCTGGCCAGCGACCTCTTCTCCCCCCTGCTGGCGGCGGAGGTGGAGCGATGACCGTCGCCGACGACGGCCCCTCCGGACCCGAGCGCTTCGAGGCCAACGACGTCAGCCTCGAGGACGACGTGGTGCTGCTGGAGGCAAGCGCCGGCACCGGCAAGACCTTCGCCCTGGCCCATCTGGTGCTGCGGCTCCTGGCCGAGAAGCGGCTCGGCCTGCGGGAAGTGCTGGTGGTGACATACACCAACGCAGCGGCGGCGGAGCTGCGCGATCGCATCGGCCGCCGGCTCCAGGAGGCCCTCACCGGCCTCCAGGCCCCCGCCGGCTGGACGGCACCCGATCCGGTGCTGGCCGAATGGCTGGAGCGCCAGCCGGGCGAGCCCGGCGCCCGCGGCACGGTTCAGGGCCTGCTGCTGCTGGCCCTCGAGGAGCTCGACGCCGCCGACATCACCACCATCCACGGCTTCTGCCAGCGCACCCTGCGGCGCCACGCCATGGAAGCCGCCCGCCCCCCCGAGCTGACGCTGGAGACCGACGCCGCCGACCTGGTGCGCCAGGTCGCCCACGACTACTGGCAGCAGCAGGTGCTGGCCCTCCCCCTGCATCTGGTGGAGGGGCTGGCGGCGGCCATCGACCTGGGGGATCTGGAGCGGCTGCTGCTGCAGCTCGATGGCGACCCCGGCCTGGCCCTCGATCCCCTGCCGGCGGGCCTGGGCCTGGAGCGACCGCTGGCCGAGCAGCTGACGGCGCTCTGGGAGCAGCCCTGGGCTCGGTTCCGGCAGGCCTGGTCGGCCGGGGGCCGGGACCTGGAGCAGGCCTTCCGCGCCGCCGCTGCCCAGTGGCGGGCCGCCGGAGCCAGCGCCACCACGCCCTATGCCGTCAAGCCACGAAGCGATCGCAGCGCGCTGGTCGACGCCTGGCTCGCCCAGCAGCCCGAGGGGGGCAGCTACGCCGCCCTGATGGCCCAGAAGGAACTGGGGGCTTACGTCCACCCCGAGCCCTTCTGCCGGGCGGCCCGGAAGGTGGAAGGACCGGAGCGGGAGATCCGGCTGCCCGGCCACGGGCTCCTGGAGGCGGTGGCCGCCGTGCGGGAGGGCCCCGCGGAGACGGTGCTGCTGCATGGCTGCCACTGGGGGCGGGCGGAGCTGGCCCGGCGCCGGGCCCGCAGCGGCAGCATCGGCTTCGCCCAGCTGCTGGAGGGGCTCGACCCCGGCCCGGACGCCACGGCCCCCACCCCCCTGCTGCGGGCGGTGGGGCAGCGCTACAGGGCCGCCCTGATTGATGAATTCCAGGACACGGACCCGGTCCAGTGGCGGATCCTGCGGCTGGCCTTCCCCGGCGACGCCCACCTGCTGGTGATGGTGGGGGATCCGAAGCAGGCCATCTACCGCTTCCGCGGCGGCGACCTGGACACCTACCGGCTGGCCCGCCGCAGCGCGGCGCGCGTGCTGGCGCTGC
Source organism: Synechococcus sp. UW140 (assembly GCA_943369315.1). Lineage (GTDB taxonomy): Bacteria > Cyanobacteriota > Cyanobacteriia > PCC-6307 > Cyanobiaceae > Cyanobium. Next base: position 54,844 of record CALRMW020000011.1, on the reverse strand, counting down.
AGGAGAACCGGCGCTCCAGTCCGGCGCTGATCGGGAGCCTCAACGGCCTGATGGCACCGGCGGGTCTGCCCCGTTCCGACCTGCCGGTGCCGGCGGTGCTGGCCCGTTCACGGCGGAGCGGACCCGAGGGCATGGCGCCGGTGCGCCTGCTCTGGCTGGGGGGCGAGCGGGGGGCGGGCGATTCCCTGCCGAGCCGGAGCGTGCTGGAGGCCCGCCTGCCCGCCCTGGTGGCCGACGCCGTCCTGGAGCTGCTGGAGCAGGCCCCCGCCCTTGCGGTGGGCGACGGGCGACCGCCCTGCCCCCTGCGGGCCGGCGACATCGCCCTGCTGGTCCACAACCACCGCCAGGCGGAGGACCTGCGCAGCGCCCTGGAGCGGCGGCACATCGCCAGCCGACTGGTGAGCAAGGCCGACGTGTTCGCCAGCCCGGCCGCCACCGCCCTGCAGCGACTGCTCGATGCCCTCGCCGATCCGGCCGATCCGGGCCGCCTCCGGCTGCTGGCCGCCTCCCCCCTGCTCGGTTGGTCGGCGCGGCGGATCGCCGAAGCCGCACCGGCCGAGTGGAGCGAACTGGCCGGCCGGCTCCAGGCCCTGGCCCGGGACCTGCCCCATCAGGGACCGCTCGGGGTGCTCTCGCGACTGGTGGACGGCGAAGGGCTGGCCCGGCTGAGCGTCAGCGGCCGGCTGCTGGCCGATCTGCAGCAGGTGGCCGAGCTGCTCCAGGAGCGGCTGCACGTCGAACGGCTCTCACTGGTGGCCGCCGCCGACTGGCTGCGGCGCCTGCGCCTCGACCAGACCCGGGCCAGCGGCACCACCCCGGAGTCCCACCAGGCCCACAGCGACAAGGCCGATGAGGCGGTGACGGTGATCACGGTGCACCGCAGCAAGGGACTGGAGTTCCCCGTGGTGATCTGTCCCTACCTGTGGCAGGCGGCCGGCACACCCCCCGCCGGCGGCCACCGGGTGGGGCTCCGCTGGCATCCGGCCGGGGGCGCCGGCGCCCGCCTCGACCTCCACCTCCGTCCCGCCTGGGGGCGGGGATGGCAGGCGCTCCGCCAGCACCGGGACGCGGAACGGGCCGAGCGGGAGCGGCTGGCCTACGTGGCCGTCACCCGGGCCCAGCACCTGCTGCTGCTCGCCTGGGGGCCGGCGAAGGGTCAGCAGGCCAACCCCCTGTTCCCCTGGCTCTTCCCAGGCGACCCCCTCCCCGAACCCGAGGACGATGGCCCCATCAGCGGGCGAAGCGACGGGGACTGGCTCCTACGGCTGCGGTCAGAGATCGAGCGTCGGGCTCTGGAGCTCGAGCTGCGCCAGGCCGCCGCGGAGCCTGGCGCCCCGCGCACGCTGGCGCCGGCACCGGGGGCGCTGGAGGCCCTGCGCTGCGGACCGGTGCCCCTCCGCCCGCTGGACACGAGCTGGGGCCGCAGCAGCTACACGGGCTGGACCCGCGCCGCCCACGGGTCCGGCGTCTCGGAGGCGGCCCTCGAGCAGGGCCGCGACACCAGCGATCCCAGCCCCGAAGGCGAGGCCCCTGAAGGGGGCGACGCGGCCCTGTGGCCGGAGCAGGGTCCCCTGGCCGGCTTCGCCCGCGGACCGGGGGCCGGGGACTGTCTGCACCGGATGCTGGAGCAGCTGGACTACCGGGTTCCCACCGACACGCCGGCCAGCCGGGAGCTGGTGGAACGGGAGCTGCGCCGGGCCGGGCTGGAGGCGGAAGCCGTGGAGCCGCTGCTGCGGGGCCTGGAGCAGGTGCGCCTCACCCCCTTCGGCGGCGGGCTGGGGTGCCTGCGGGTGGCCGATCTGGGGGCGGAGCGCCGGCTCAACGAACTCAGCTTCGACCTCACCCTCGGCTTCGCCAGGGCGGCGGAGCTGGCGGCGGCCTTCGCGGACCATCCCGGCGGCGCCTTCGGTGCCGCCTACGCCGCCACCGTGGGGAGCCTGCCGGTGGCCAGCCGCGGCTTCCTCACCGGCTCGATCGACCTGATCTTCACCGCCAGCGATGCCGATGGGGAGGAGCGCTGGTGGGTGGCCGACTGGAAGAGCAACTGGCTGGGCCGGCGGGACGGCGAGGGCAGGCCCCTGGCCTGCGGCCCCCGCCACTACGGCCGGGAGGCGATGGCCGCCCTGATGGCCCAGAGCCACTACCCTCTCCAGGCCCACCTCTACCTGGTGGCCCTGCACCGCTATCTGGCCTGGCGCCTGCCCGGCTACGACCCCGAGCGCCATCTGGGGGGGTACGCCTACGTCTTCCTGCGCGGGGCGCCCGGGGAAGCGGGGGCGCAGGCCCCGGGCGGAGCCGTTCCTGGAATGTTCGTGGAGCGCCCGCCCCTGGGCAGGCTCCTGGCCCTCGATGGGGCCCTGGGCGGCCATGCCGCAGCCGGCGCCGGCGAGGGGGCACGATGAGAGACCCGCTCCTCCCCACCCCCCAGCCCTGGGTGGGAGCCCTGGCCCTCAGCCTGGCCGAAGCCCTGCCCCGCCTCCATGGCACCCCCCCCGATCCTCTGGTCACCGAGCTGATCGCCGCCCTCACCGCGGCCCTGGCCCGGGGCGAGCTGGAGCTGGATCTGCGGGGCCCGAGACCGGTGGAGCTGAGCGAAGGACCCTGGCCAGAGGTGCACCGCCGGGCCCTGGCGGCGAGTCCGCTCTGCGGCGACCCGGACGGCCCCCTGGCCCTGGAGGACGATCGGTTGCAGTGGCGCCGCTGGCAGCGGCAGCGCCAGGCGGTGATCGAGGCCCTGATCGCTCGCGCCGGGGCCGTCGAGCCGGGCGTTGTCAGCGAGGTTCCCGGTGCTGCGGTTCCCGGCGCTACGGAGCCCGGCGCTGCGGAGCCCGGTGCCCCCCGGACCCTCGATGCCCGGCAGCGGCAGGCGGTGGCGGCGGTGCTCAGCCACGGACTGGTGCTGCTGGAGGGGGGACCCGGCACCGGCAAGACCAGCACGGTGACGGCGATGATCGCGGCCCACCGGGCAAGCCAGCCCGACGCCCGCGTCCATCTGGCGGCGCCCACCGGCAAGGCGGCGGGCCGGCTGAGGGCCGCCACCGGGGGCACCCTTCCCTGCACGACCCTGCACCGGCTGCTGGAGAGCCGCGGCGACCGTTTCGGCCGCCACCGCGGCCGGCCCCTCGACCTCGACCTGTTGGTGGTGGATGAGGTTTCGATGGTGGATCTGGGCCTGATGGGCGCCCTGCTGGAGGCCCTGCCCAACACCTGTCGGCTGGTGCTGGTGGGCGACCCGGCCCAGCTGCCCCCGATCGCCCCCGGGGCCGTGCTGCAGGAACTGCAGCGGCCCGAACACCGCCGCCGGCTGGAGTCCGCCGCCATCACCCTGACCACCACCTACCGCAACGCCGGGGCCATCGCCGCCATGGCCGCCGCCCTGCGCCAGGGGCTGGGAACCGCCCCCGGCCCGCAGGATCCGGATCCGATCGCGGCCATTCGCCCCCTGCTGCAGGCCCTGGAAAGCACCGACAACCTCCAGTGGCGCCCCTGCTCCCCCCGGACCCTGCCGCCGGAGCTGCTGGAGCGGCTGCGCCGCCACCAGAACGAACTGGCCCGGCTGGCGGGGCGCTGCCGGCCGGGGTCCCCCCGAGGATGCCGGGCCCTGCTGGCCGAGCGGGACCGCCTGCTGGTGATGGCCCCCCAGCGCCAGGGACGCTGGGGTCTGGAGGCGATCCACCGGACCCTGCTGGGGGGGCGGCGGGACGGCGATCTGCAGGATCTCCCTACGGGCACCCCCGTCCTCTGCCGCCGCAACCTGCCGGAACTGGACCTGGCCAACGGGGATGTGGGGGTGCTCGTGGGTGGTCCCGGGCCCTCGGCCCGCCTGCTGTTCGGGGACGGGGAGGGGGAGCTGCTCTGGATCCATCCCGGCCAACTGGGCGGCGCCGCCGAACCGGCCCTGGCCCTGACGGTGCACAAGGCCCAGGGCAGCGAGGCCGAGGAGGTGATCGTGCTGCTGCCCAGCGGCGCCGCCCGCGATGGGCGGCTGCTCTACACCGCCCTGACCCGGGCGCGTGAGGGGGCCCTGCTGCTCAGCGCCGGGGAGGACGGGCCCGCTGCCGAAGAGGAGCCGTAAGGCTTCTTCATTCATCGCCACAGCCGGCAATGTGTCTACGAAAAGTGAACCGCCCGGGGGGAGCTCCGAGCCCCGTTCCATACTTCGTCCATCGGCGCGATTCCCCCGGGCCGAACTCACCGGAGCCCCTGCTCCAATAGTCTCCACCGCTGGGATCTCTCCCTTTTCGGGAGCCCCTTGATTCCTCCAGTCCCCCCTGGAGGAATGCCCTCCTGCATCGTCAAGAAGGAGCGAACCGGCCCCACCGGATCCATCCTTTCAGGTGCCCCGAGGTCGACAGGGACAACCCCATGGATTCCCTGGCCCCAGGTGGTTCCGGTCAGTCTTTTTCCCATCCCCCCTCGCCCCCTCCTGCCGCCATCGATTCGGACCCGCTGACCGTGCCGCTGACCGTCCCTCTGTCTGCGATCCCGGGAGAGCGATGCGATGGCTGAGCGGACCCGGCGACCCTGGGGATGGTTCGAGACCCTCGCCACAGGCCCCGGCTACCTCGTCAAGCGTCTCCGCATCACCGCGGAGCAGCGCATCAGCCTGCAGCGCCACCGCCAGCGCAGCGAGCACTGGGTGGTGGTGGCGGGCGAGGGGGTGATGGAAGCCGACGGCGGCTGCATCACCGCCTGCCCCGGAGCCACCCTGTTCGTCCCCCGGGGCGGCCTGCACCGGGCCTCAGCAGGAGCCACCGATCTGGAGATCATCGAGGTGCAGCTGGGCGAGGTGCTGCGCGAGGAGGACATCGAGCGTTTCGACGACGATTACGGCAGGGTGGTAAAGTCTCATTTCAACCTTTGAGCAAGGGCAAGGCAGCCCGGGTGCAAGGCACCCATCTCCAACGGTCCGCTGCCGGCCTGCGTTGAAAAGGATTCACCAGGCTCCCGCATCCCGTGACCCAGATCATTGACGGCAGCACCCTCACCGGTGCTGCCGATTCCCAGGCGGCCCTTGCGCAGCCTTGCGAGGCCGTGATGGCGTCGTCCCCCGTTTCCCTGGGGAGCGCCACCGACCTCAACCTCCCCGAAGCACCGGAATCAGCCGCTCCCCAGCCCGCCATCGTTTCCGATGACGCCGCTTCGGAAACGGCCGCTACCGAACCGGCCGCCACCGTCAGCGCCTTCGCCGCCTTCGGCCTGCGCCGGGAGCTGCTGGATGGCCTGGCGGCCATCGGCTTCGAGGAGCCCTCGCCGATCCAGAAGGCCGCCATCCCCGAGCTGATGCTCGGCCGCGACCTGGTGGGCCAGGCCCAGACCGGCACCGGCAAGACGGCCGCCTTCGGCCTGCCCCTGCTGGAGCGCCTCGATCCCGGCCAGCGCACCCCCCAGGTGCTCGTGCTGACCCCCACCCGCGAACTGGCGATGCAGGTGGCGGAGGCCTTCAACAGCTACGCCGCCTGCATGAAGGGCGTCAAGGTGCTGCCCGTCTACGGCGGCGCCGACTTCCGTGACCAGATCCAGCAGCTGCGCCGGGGCGTGCAGATCGTCGTGGGCACCCCCGGCCGGGTGATGGACCACATGCGCCAGGGCACCCTCGACCTCTCCGGCCTGCGAAGCCTGGTGCTGGACGAGGCCGACGAGATGCTGCGCATGGGCTTCATCGACGACGTCAAGTGGGTGCTCGAGCAGCTTCCCGCCGAGCGTCAGGTGGTGCTGTTCTCCGCCACCATGCCGCCGGAGATCCGACGAATCTCCCAGAACCACCTGAAGAATCCGGCGGAGGTCACCATCCGCCAGAAGGCTGCCGACGGCCGCCGCATCCGCCAGAGGCACCTGGTGGTCAACGGTCCCCAGAAGCTCGAGGCGCTCGAACGGGTGCTGGAGGCCGAGGGCAGCGAAGGGGTGATCATCTTCGCCCGCACCAAGGCCATCACCCTCACCGTGGCGGAGTCTCTCGAGCAGCACGGCTACGACGTGGCGGTGCTCAACGGCGACGTTCCCCAGACCCAGCGGGAACGCACGATCGAGCGGCTCCGTGACGGCCGCGTCAACGTGCTGGTGGCCACGGACGTGGCCGCCCGGGGCCTCGACGTCGACCGCATCGGCCTGGTCATCAACTACGACATCCCCTTCGACGGGGAGGCCTACGTGCACCGCATCGGCCGCACCGGCCGCGCTGGGCGCAGCGGTGAGGCGATCCTTTTCCTCACGCCCCGGGAGCGGCGCTTCCTCGGGGGTCTGGAGCGTGCCGTCAACCAGCCCATCGAACCGATGGAGGTGCCCGGCAACGCCAGCATCAACCAGCATCGCCTCGACCGCCTGCGCCAGAAACTCACCACCGCCCTCCAGCAGCCCGCCTGCAATCCCGAGGAGCGGGCCCTGCTGGGCGAGATCCTGCAGCGGGTGGCCCAGGAACAGGCCTGCACACCCGAGCAGCTGGCCCTGGCCGCCCTCGAGCTCGGACTGGGGGGCAAACCCCTGCTGCTGCAGGGCGAGGAGCGCTGGGGCCAGGGCCGTGCCGGCGCCCCCACCAGGGAGCGCGACCGTGACCGGAGTGAACGGGAGCGGGGCGGAGATCGCCGCCCCTTCAACGACCGTCACCAGGAACGCGGCGAGGACGGTCCCGAAGACAACATGGAACGGTTCCGCATCGAGGTGGGCTGGCGTGATCGGGTCAAGCCCGGCAACATTGTCGGCGCCATCGCCAACGAGTCCGGCCTGGCCGGTCGATCGATCGGGAAGATCCGCATCTTCGACGCCCACAGCACCGTCGACCTGCCCAAGGGCATGCCCGACGACGTCTTCGCCGACCTGCGTCGCCTGCGGGTGATGAATAAGGAACTTCAGATCTCCCGACTGGGCTCCTGACATCCCCTCATCGGCGCTCCTCACGCCAGTCCCCCATGCCTTCCCAGCAGCGGCCCCCCTTCCCTTCCCTCCGTTCCCGGCGGCGACTGCCTGGCCAGGCCGGTCTGATCCTCGGCCTGGTGGCTCTGGCGGCCTTCGGGTCGCTGGAGCGCCGGGCTGAAGCGGCCTCCGGCCCCATCCTCGAGGTGGTGCGCTCGATCTGCCTCTCCGCCTTCGAGACGGAACTGGCCCAGTCCGGGAAGAAGGCCCCGGACGGGATGGCCAGCTTCGCCTGCAACTGCGTGGCCGATCGCATCTCCAGCGGCAGCAGCATCGCCTCGGCCCGCAGCAGCTGCCGGGACGCCACCTCGAAGCGCTACCCGATCTGACGTCCGATCAGGCGCCTGGGCAGGCCCTCAGGCGCAGAGGCGGGTGACCTGCTCACAGGCCGTCACCTGGAGCTCGCTCACCGAGAGCTGCTCCACGGCCGCGATCAGGGTCATCTGGACCTCGTGACTTTCGCTGGCCACCAGGACCTGCAGCAGGTCGAACAGATCCTGGGAGCCGAGCTCTCCGTCCTCACGCCAGGTGAGACTCCAGGGCACAGGGGCGGCTTTCATGGGATCAACTGGATCAGGGTTTGCTGACAATGGAGTGTCCCGGGAGGGGGTGGGGAGATTTTTTTGTTTTCCTTCGCATCTGCTTCAAGCTTCGCCATGGAGCCCCGGGGCTCGGTTGTAGGCTTCCGGGAATTCCATGCCGCTCTGGCTCCCTTCGGCACGCATCGACGGCTCAGGCCCAACAGAACCGGACCCGACCCCGGGACCGTTCTGAGCTCCATCCCGACCGCCTGCTTTCCCTGGGATTCCCGACACCGGAGGAATCCGTTCCAGCTTTTTCTTTGAATGACCATCTACGTCGGCAACCTCTCGTTCCAGGCCGAACGCGAGGACCTTCTCGATCTCTTCGGCCAGTACGGCGAGGTCCGTCAGTGCAGCCTGCCCCTCGACCGTGAGACGGGCCGCAAGCGCGGCTTCGCCTTCATCGAACTCGCCGACGATGCGTCCGAGCAGAAGGCCATCGACGACCTCCAGGACGTCGAATGGATGGGTCGCATGATCCGTGTCAACAAGGCCACGCCCCGTGAGGGTGGCGGCGGCGGCGGCGGTGGTGGTCGCTCCGGCGGCGGCTACGGCGGCGGCGGCGGTCGCCCCGGTGGCGGCGGTGGCCGCTCCGGCGGTGGCGGCTACGGCGGTGGCGGCGGCGGTGGTGGTTACGGCGGCGGCGGCGGCGGCAATCGCTGGTGAGTCCGGCGGCGGTCAGGGCCGTTGATGGCCCCCCCAGGCCAGCCCCGACAGCGGCAGGGCTCCATCGCCTGCTGCGCAGCCTGCGGCCCCACCGCAGGCTCGTCGGCCTGGCGGCCGCCTGCTCGATCCTCAACAAGCTCTTCGATCTGGCGCCCCCCGTCCTCATCGGCTTGGCGGTCGATGTGGTGGTCCAGCAGCGCACCTCCTGGCTGGCCGGGCTCGGCTTCACCACCGTGCCGGGCCAGCTGGGGGTGCTGGCGGTGCTCTCGTTCCTGATCTGGAGCGCCGAGTCCCTGTTTGAGTACCTCTACGCGCTTCTCTGGCGACGCCTCGCCCAGACCGTGCAGCATGAGCTGCGCATCGAGGCCTATGACCACCTCCAGCATCTGGAGATGGGCTTCTTCGAGGCCGGCAGCAGCGGGCGTCTGCTCACGGTCCTCAACGACGACATCAACCAGCTGGAGCGCTTCCTCGACCAGGGCGCCAACGAGATCCTGCAGCTGATCACCACCGTTCTGGCGGTGGGCGGGGCCATGGTCGTCCTCTCCCCCACGGTGGCCGGCGTCTCCTTCCTGCCGATCCCGGTGATCCTCTGGGGCTCGCTCCGCTTCCCGCGGCGCCTGGCCCCCCGCTACCGGGAGGTGCGCGAGCGGGCCGGTGACCTGGCCAGCCTGCTGAGCAACAACCTCGGCGGCATGCTCACCATCAAGAGCTACGCCGCGGAGGCGTGGGAGAAGCAGCGGCTGATCACCCAGAGCCAGGCCTACCGGGCCAGCAACGGCCGGGCCATCCGCCTGTCAGCCGCCTTCATCCCCCTGATCCGGTTCGCGATTCTCTTCGCCTTCATCGCCATCCTCGTGATCGGCGGACTGCAGGCCTGGAGAGGTGCCATCGCCATCGGCACGTATTCGTTTCTCGTCTTCATCACCCAGCGGCTGCTGTGGCCGCTCACCACCCTGGGCCGCACCCTCGACGACTACCAGCGCGCCATGGCCTCCACCCACCGGGTGATGGACCTGCTGGACACCCCCGTCGCCATCCCCAGCGGCAACCTGCCTCTCCCCATCGCCGACGTCCGCGGGCAGATCCGCTTCGAGGGGGTCGACTTCGGCTACACCGGCCGGGAGCGGCTTCTCTCCTCCTTCGACCTGGACATTCCCGCCGGCGCCACCCTGGGGATCGTGGGGGCCACGGGCTCCGGCAAGAGCACGATCGTCAAGCTGCTGCTGCGGCTCTACCCCATCCAGGGCGGGCGGATCCTGCTCGACGGCGTGGCGATCGAGCAGCTGTCCCTTCAGGACCTGCGCCGGGCCATCGGCCTCGTCAGCCAGGAGGTGTTCCTGTTCCACGGCACCGTGGCCGAGAACATCGCCTACGGCAGCTTCGCCGCCACGCGCGCGGCCATCGAACGGGCGGCCGGCTTGGCCGAGGCGGCGGGCTTCATCGAGGCGCTGCCCCAGGGGTACGACACCCTGGTGGGGGAGCGTGGCCTGCGCCTGTCCGGAGGCCAGCGCCAGCGCATCGCCCTGGCCCGGGCGATCCTCAAGGATCCGCCGGTGCTGGTGCTGGATGAGGCCACCGCCGCCGTCGACAACGAAACCGAGGCGGCGATCCAGCGCTCCCTCGATCGGATCACGGCCTCCCGCACCACCCTCGTGATCGCCCACCGGCTGAGCACGGTGCGCCACGCCGACCGCATTGTGGTCATGGAACAGGGCCGCATCGTCGAGAGCGGCGGGCACGACGAGCTGCTGGCCAGGAACGGCGCCTACGCGGCGCTCTGGCGAGTGCAGACGGGGCTGAGGCCGGAGGAGGCGCTGCGCTGATCCCGGTGGGCTTAGCGTGGATTCAATGAAGATTTCTCAACCCAGGAACGAGACCCAGGCCAGGAAGGGAGCCAAGCCAAGGGCGTCCCGCCGGCGCACCCCCGTGCTCCTCGCCGTGGTCTGCGGTCTCGGGGCAGGCCTGCTGCTGGCCGGACCCCTGGCGCAGCTGATCTCGGCCAGGGCCACCGCCGGGGGCAACCTGGCCCTGACCAATCCCTTCGCCGCCTGGAGCGGCGGCATGGACCGTCAGGACGTCCTGATTCTGGGCACCGACGTGGGCGGTGGCAACACCGATGTGATCGCCACCCTGCGCATCGATGGCAAGCGCACCAGCATCACCCAGATCCCCCGCGACACCTACATCGAGGCCGAGAGTTTCGGCCCGGTCAAGATCAACGCCCTCTACAGCCTGGGCGGTATCGAGGCGGTGAAGCGGGAGATCTCGCAGCGGCTCGGCCGTCCCATCCAGCACCACCTGGTGGTCAACCTCTCCTCGATCCGCCAGATGGCCGATGTCCTTGGGGGCATCGAGGTGGACGTTCCCAAGCGCATGCTCTACGTCGACCGCAGCCAGGGGCTGTCGATCGATCTGCAACCCGGGGTCCAGACCCTGCGCGGCAAGGATCTGGAGGGTTTCCTGCGCTTCCGCCACGACGAAACCGGCGACCTGGGACGCATGGACCGCCAGCAGCTGGCCGTGAAGTCCCTGTTCCGCAAACTCACGCGGCCCGAGTACCTCGTGCGGCTTCCGGCCCTGATGATGGCCGCCCGCAAGGACATCAAGACCGACCTCGGGCCGATGGAGCTCGGGGGCCTGATCACGGCCATGGGCAGCACCCAGCTCGACACCGAGCGGCTGGACGGCCGCCCCTTCTACAAGGACGGCATCAGCTACTGGGACGCCGTCTGGCCGGCTCCGGAGAACGACCCCCTGGAGGCCGGCAACGAGGGCCAGGCCAGCGCTACGAACGGCCGCCACCGTTTCCTTTTCTGATCTCTTCGGGCGGCTTCTCCCCGTCACCACCGTTGCCGGAGGTGGGGCCATCGTCGCGAACGGAGAGGGTGATCAGGGCCAGCCCGAGAGCCATCAGGACCGGCACCGGGCTGGAGACGGCCACCGTGACCCCCAGGGCCGCCGTGAACCAGATCGAGGCGGCACTGCTCAGGCCCCGCACCTCCGGGATGCCGTGCTTCGGCCGCACCGGGGGCACCAGGATCTCGCCGGCCCCCAGGAAGCCGATGCCCGCCGCCACCCCCTGGATCACGCGGCTGCGAGCCTGGGCATCGGGGCCGGCGGCCAGGACCATCAGGCAGGCACTCATCCCCACCAGCACATGAACCCGCAGCCGGTTGGGGTGGGCGCGGCTGCCGTGGTGCGCCCGGTTGATGCCCACCGCAAGTCCGCAGAGCACCGCCATCCCCAGCCGCAGAAGGGCCTCCAGATCCGGACTCAGCGAGAGGACCATGGCTGTCCGCGGCACGGTGAGGGGTGTTCAACCATGGCGCATCGACGCATGGCCGTGGACCATGGGCCTCCATAGGCTCCTGCCAGCCCAGCGCCTCGAGGTCCGTGCGGTCCGCCCTGCTTCGCAACAGCCTGAGGCTCGGGGTGGCCGCCTTCCTCACCGCCGCCCTCTCGCTCTGGTTCGAGCGGATCGCCTACGTCTGGTACCCGATGCTGGCCGTGGTCACGGTCATGGAGGACGGTGACGACCTCAGCCTCCAGGCCGCCAGGGTGCGGGTCCTGGGCACCATCACCGGAGGGCTGGTCACCTTCCTGGTCCACACCCTGCTGTCCGGCTGGCCGGGGGTGCTGGTGTCGCTGCTGTTGATGCTGCCCCTGCTGCGCTGGCTGGGCTGGCAGTCGGCCGCCGGGACCGCGACGCTGGTCAGCCTGATGTTCCTGATGATCCCCAGCCATGTGGCCCTGAACTGGGATTACGTGTTCAACCGCACCCTGGACACGGCCGTCGGCTGCGTGATCGCCATCGTGGTGGGCCTGCTGTTCTGGCCCCGGCGGGGATTCGACCGGCTGATGCGTCTGGAGGCCGGGCTGCGCCAGGGCTATGCCGCCCAGCTGGAGCAGCAGCGGGACTGGCTCGAGGGCCGGGGCGAGCGGCCCCAGCCCCTGCCCCCGGCCAGGCTCAGCCACGACCTGGTGGCGATGGAGCAGCTGCTGGCCCAGGAGCGCCGCGGCCCCCACGGCCAGCGCCTGCAGCGGCAGCACTGGTCGCAGCGGCTGCAGCTGTGGGCCGCGGTCCAGCACCACTGGGTGCAGTGGGAGCGGCTGCTGGGGGGCCTGCCCGAGCGGCTGCGCCCCGGCACGGTGACCGACGAAGAGGATGAGGAGAGCGTGGACGTGGAGGGGCCGGCCGCCGATCCCCTGCGAGCCGGCATGGCGCGCATGGAGGCGCTGCTCCGGGGGGAGACCCTTCCGGTCCTGGCCCCCGACCCCGCCCCCTGGCAGACCCTGGCCCGGCGCTGCTCCCTGCCGCTGCTGCCGCTGCTGGCCCTGGCCCAGGAGCAGCATCCACTGCTGGCCAGCCTGCGGAGCCTGAGCCTGGTGGCCCGATGCTGATCCGCCGCTCCGAGCTGCGCCTGGCCCTGACGGCCGGGCTGATGAACGGGCTGGGCGCCCTGGCCCCATTGGGCTACGGCTTCTATGCGCCGATGGCCGTGCTGGTGGTCTGCACCGGCACCTACGGGGGCTCCATCGGCCTGGGGCGCCAGCGGCTGCTGGGGTCCGTGGTGGGGGGGGTGGTGCTGGTGGTCTCCTTCACCGGCCTCAGCCACCTGCCCCTGCCCCTGGGCCTGAGTCTGTCCCTGATCGCCATGCGGCTGCTGGGGGCGGCGCTGGGGCTGGAGGTGGGGTACAAGGTGGGCAGCAACATCATCGTGATGGGCTGGCTGGTCCACGACGGTGAACTGGGGATCTGGGTCCCGGTGCGGCTGTTCTGGACCGCGGCCGGCATCCTGGTGGCCCTTCTTTGCCTGCGGCTCTTCTGGCCCGACCTGGCGGTGGAGGGCAGCCGGCAGCGGTTGCGCCGGTTCCTGGCCGAGCTCGGCGGGGCCCTGATCGCCCAGGCCGACCGCCTCGAGGCGCCGGCCGTCCCGGCGCCGCCGGGGGCCCTGGTGGCCGCCCGGCGGCGCGAGCTGGAGACGGCCCAGGGGCTGCGACGCCAGCTGGTGGCGCTGCGCATGGCCATGCCGACGGTGGCCGAGGAGCTCGGCAACAACCCCACCAGCCATGCCACGTTCCGGCTGTTCCAGCTCCTCAACGGGGCCGGCTCCCAGCTGGTCGGCGTGGTCGACGGGCTGCGGCTCCTCGAGCACACCCCGGCGGATCGGGGGCCCCTGGAGGGACTCCACGGCGCCCAGGCCGAACTGCTGCGGGCCGTGGCCGGGCGACTGGAGCAATGGCGCCACTGCCTCGAGGTGCCCCACCGCCACCGGCCGAAGCCACCCGCCAAGGCCATGACCCCTCCGGCCCGCTGGGGGAACCTGGAGCGCTCGCTCCATGATCCGGACCTGGACCGCTTCGATCTGACCCTGCTGCAGCGCAATGCCAGCCGGCTGATGCTCTGCGGCCAGGCCCTGCGCAGCATCGAGCAGGCGGAGCACAGCTGGCGGGCCCTGGGGGAGGCCAGCGGCTGACGCCATGGCTGGAGCGCGCCCGTCCCCACCGCAGGCCCCCGGGTGCGGCTCGGCGCTGGCGCAGGCGCTGCTGCTGCTGGCCGCTGCCGGACCCGGCAACGCCGAACCGCTCGCCCCCGGCCCCGGGGCTGACCCGGCGCCACCGGAGCCGCCCCTGATCCGGCTGGAGCCGGGCTGGGGCACCCTCCAGCAGACCCTTGGTCTGCCGGCCTGGGTGGATCTGGATCTGGAGATCCTGGCCGAACCGATGGCCAACCCCGTCGGCGGTCTGGTGAAGGAGGCGAGCTGGATCCAGCAGACGACCCTGGCCCTCACCCTGCGGGCCCCCGCCGGCGAGGCCGCGGCAGGGGAATGGAAGCGATGGGCGATGCACCTGGCGATTGCCGGCTACAACGGCGACCCCACCTACGCCCAGCGGCTGGGGGCGGCACTGCCCCTGCAGGAGGTGGCCAACCCGGTGGGGTTCTGGCCCACCCGCGCCAGCCTGGAGCGCCGCTCCGACGACGGCCGCTGGAGCCTGGAAGCGGGCCTGGTGGGCATGGATCCGGACCTGTTCAGCACCCCGATCGAGGGCTTCTATGTCCACGACGCCCTCAACGGGGCCCCGGTGCTGTTCACGATCCCGAACTTTCCCGTCTTTCCCGTGGCGGCGCCGGGCGCCCTGCTGGTGCTGCGGCCGACCCCGGCCACCACCGTGCGGCTGGCCAGCTTCGACCTGGCCGCCACTGACGACATCGCCAGGCTCCTGGGGACCGCCAGCGGCCTTCCCCCCGGCCGGGGCTGGACCCACCAGCTGCAGTGGAGCTATGCGGCCCCCTGGCTCAACCGCCGGCTGGGGGCCCCGATCGCCGCCTGCCGCAAGGGAGGTGGCTTCAGGGCCCGGGGACGAGGGCGGGACTGCGACCGGCCGGTGGCGGTGGAACGGCAGCTGCCCGGCGGACTGCTGCAGCTGGCGGCCTATGCCGGGACCGGGCCGAACCGGGGCCTGTACGGCAGCGCCACCGTGCCCGTGGCCCTGCCCTGGGGCCTCGACCACCGGCTCTGGGCCGCCACTGCCGCGGGCTTCGACACCGCCGCCAATCCCACGCCCAGCTACATCAGCGGTGGTCTGGTGAGCCAGGGGGTGCTGCCCGGCCGTCCCCTCGACCTGCTGATCCTCGGCGTGGCCCGCACCGGCTTCAGTCCGATCACCCAGCCCGGTCTGAGCCACGAGGGGGTGGTGGAGCTGGGCTATCAGATCCGGTTCAACCAGTCCTTCAACCTGCAGCCCAGCCTCCAGTGGATCCTCAATCCGGGGGGGGCCGGACGCGTGCCGGGCCTGTTCGCGGCGGGCCTGCAGCTGGGTTTCAGCTTCTAGGAGCCGGAGAGGCCGATGTAGAGCAAACTGGGCGCCGGATGGGGGGAACGGGAGGCCATGGGGGGCAGCGGAACGGGGCGGCCCCTGGCCAGGTGGATCCTCACCGGGATGGTGCCCGGGATGGTTCTGGGTCTCGGCCTGGGATCGGGGCCCGTTGCGGGCCAACCCCTGCCGGCGACCAGCCCCGGCGACGTGCGACGCCTCGAACGCCGCTGGAACGAGCTGGATCGCCAGATCCGTGCCCTCGATGAGCTGCTCCCCGCCGAGGCGGCCCCCCGCCACGGGGTCGGATCCGCCAGGCCGGTCCTGCCGGAGGCGCTGCTGGGGCCTCCGGAAGCCAGCGCGGTTCCCGGGCCACCGCAGGACAGCGTTCCCCTGCCGCCCCTGGCGCTGCCGGAGGCGGGCAACCTGCGCCCAGGCCAGCTTCAGGCCCTGAGCCTGGAGCAGTCACTGGCGATCGGCTTCGCCAACAGTCCCGATCTGCAGGCCCGCCGCGAAGCGGTGGCGGCGGCCGTGGCCGAGCTGCAGAGCCAGATGGGCACCTACTGGCCCCGGATCTCCGCCTACGCCGCCGGCGGCACCGACCAGGCGAGCACCAGCTTCTTCTCCCCCACCGGCACCGGGACCCTGTTCCCCCCCACCAGCCCCTTCTTCATCCCCCCCGGCGGCAGGGGCTCCCTCAACAACAACGCCAACGGCGTCGCCGCCGGCCTTGAGCTCCGCTACGCGCTGCTGGATTTCGCCCGCACGCCGAAGGCGCGGGCCGCCCTGGCAAGGCTGCGCGGCAGCCGTCTGGATTACGCCGATGCCCTGCGGCGGCTGCAGCTGTCCCTGAGCGAGGGCTACTACCAGCTGCAGCGGGCCGACCAGCTGGTGCGCATCCGCGAGGCGGTGGTGCGCAACGACCTGCTGATCCTGCAGGACAGCCTGGACCTCAAGCAGGCCGGGCTGGTGCCCCGGCTCGACGTGCTGCGGCGCCAGGCGATCGAAGCCGAGGGCCAGGAGCAGCTGATCGCGGCCCTGGCGGAACGGGCGGTCGCCCGCCGGCGGCTGGCGGCCCTGCTCAACCTGCCGCCCCAGCTGACCCCCACCGCCAGCGACCCGATCCGCCTGCAGCCGCGCTGGCCCCTGGACCTGGAGGCCAGCCTGCTGGCCTCCTTCCGGAACAACCCGGAACTGGAAGCCCTGCTGGCCACCCGCGAGGCGCTGCTGCGCCAGAAGGATGCGGTCGCCGCCGAGCTGCTGCCGAAGCTGTCGCTGTTCGCCAGCGCCGGTGCCGGGGCCACCAACGCCAACAACTGGAACGTGCGCATCGCCGACGGCGGCTGCTGCGGCTCCACGGTGGCCACCTCCCTCAACACCTACGGCACCGACTGGTCGGTGGGCCTGGCGGTGAGCTGGCTGCTCTTCGACGCCGGCACCACCCGGGGCCAGGCCAAGGCCCTGGCCCGCCGCGGTGCGGCGGTGGCCCAGCAGTACGCCGCCCAGCGCAACGACATCCGGCTGCGGATCGAGCAGGCCTTCCTGGGCCACGAGGCCAGCCTGGCGCGGCTGGTGGCCGCCAGGCGGGGCGTGACGGCGAGCCTGGAGGCCTTCCGGGACGCCCGTCTGCGCTACCAGGCGGGACTGAGCAGCGAGCTGGATCTCTCCAACACCCAGGAACGGCTGATCGGCAGCCTGGTCCAGCGGCTGGAGGCCACCGTGAACGTGAACATCACCTACGCCCAGCTGCTGCGCGAACTGCTGCCCATGCCGACGGACCCGGATGCTGCGGTTCCGGCGCGCCTGCAATGGACCCCATGACGATTCCCCCCGAAGCGATCGATGCCGCCGATGCCCGTCGCGACGGCAGTCTGCGCCTGGGGCAGGTGGTCGCCCTGCTCCTGGCCGCTCTGCCGCTGCTGCTGGTGCTGCAGCCCTACCAGTGGCTCTCGGCCCTCGGCTTCCGCCTCCAGCAGGCCTGGCCCCTGGGCGGGGATGGGGGCATCCCTGGCGGCAGCCTGCTGCTGGTGTTCGCCGGCACGGTGCTGCTGACCCTGCTGGCGAACGGCCCCCTGAAGGGTGGCCGGGGGGGCGGACTCACCGGGGTGCTGGCCCTGCAGCTGGAGCGGGTGCACCAGGGTCCCGCCCGCACCGCAGCCCTCGCCTCCCTGGATCTCAGGCGCCAGCTGGCCCGGCTGCCGCTGCTGCTGCTCACCCACGGCGCCAGCCTGACGGTGGGGCTGGAGTCCCCCTCCGCCTCCCTGGGGGCGAGCGTCCTGCTGGCGCTGCGGGAGAGGGTGGCCCCCCTGAGGCGTCTGCCGCTGCCGGTGCTGCTGGCGACCGGCGCCGGGGCGGGCCTGGGCATCGCCTTCAACTCCGTCCTGCTGGGGGTCACCTATGCCGTCGAGGAGCTCTGCCGCCGGCGCTCGGCGGCGCTCATCAACGGAACGCTGCTGACCGCGGCAGCGGGCGTCACGCTGGGGGTCGCCACCGGCCTCTGGGCCAGCACCCCGGACGCGGCCCCCGCCCACCATGCCGGCGTCAGCCTGCTGGTGGGCGGGGGCCCCCACCTGATCGCACCCGCCCTGCTGCTCACCCTCGGGGCGGGATGGCTCGGGGGAGTGTTCAGCGCCGCCACCGCCTGGATGGCGGGGTGCTGGGGCCGCTGGCTCGCCAAGCCGGCCAAGGCGGGGGGATCGGCCTTGGCCAGGCCCCTGATGTGGGCCCTGCTCGCCGCCCTGGTGATCAGCCTGGCGGCCGTCGCCAGCGATGGCTGGAGCCTCAACGACGGTCAGCTGCTGATCCTGCGCATGGCCTACGGCGAGGATCGCCCGGGGCTGGAGATCCTCCCCTGGCGGCTGCTCGCCTCGGTGCTGAGCATCGCCATCGGCGCCCCGGGCGGAGTGATGCACGACGCGATGTCACTCGGAGCGCTGCTGGCCGGACCCCTGATGGGCGACCTGTCGCCCCTGGAACGTCAGCTGCTGGTGTGGACCGGGGCGACGGCCCTGTTCAGCGGAGCCTGCCGCACGCCCCTGTTCTGCGCGCTGTTCGTGATGCAGATCGCCGGGACCATGGCGCTGCTGCCCTGGTTGCTGCTGGTGGCCGGCCTGGCGGCACCGATCGGGCGCTGGGTAGAGACGGACACATGGAACGACGTGCAACTGGAACACTGGCTTGAGATTCATGGAGTCAGGGAGACAGATGGGATGAAAGCAAGATGAGGATTTCAGCGTGTTCCCTTCCTCTGCGAGCACCACCCCTGAAGTCACAGCCAAGGAGGACAAACGGGACGGGCAAGCAAGAAGACGCTAAAGTTGTTTTGGAGACCTCTGGTCTACGAACTGCTCTCGCATCCTGATGCGTTTTCCCGTCGTCCAACCAAGCATCGAAGAGGGATCCATTGAAACCGCCTGAGACCCCTGAGGACGAAAAGCTTCGCCTGGCGAAGCTTCGATCCCTGTGCCTTCTCGACACAGGCCAGGAGTCCCGATTCGATCGGCTCACGAGGTTGGCCCAGAAGATCTTCAAGGCCCCGATCGCGATGGTCAGCCTGGTCGACGAACATCGGCAATGGTCGAAGTCCTCCGCGGGTCTGAATGGCTCTGAAGCCTCCAGAAGCGTTTCGTTCTGTGGACATGCCATTCTCGGTTCCGATGTGTTCATCGTTCCAGATGCCCTTGAGGATGAACGGTTCCACGACAATCCTCTGGTCCTGGGGGAGCCCCATGTCCGCTTCTATGCCGGCTGTCCCCTGACGGTTGACAATCGCAAGATCGGCACCCTCTGCATCGTCGATCACGAACCCCGTACCCTCGATAAGGAGCAGATCGAGATCCTGAAGGATCTGGCGAGGGTCGTGGAGCAGGAAGTGACCTCGACGCTTCTTGCCACCAGGGATGGCCTCACGGGCCTTGAGAACAGACGCGGATTCCTCGCCCTCGCCCAGCAGAGCCTGCAACTCTGCACGCGCCAGGGCACACCTGTTTCGCTTCTCTTTATCGACCTGGACGATTTCAAGCGCATCAATCAGCAACTCGGACATCAAGCTGGCGATGACGTCCTGATCAACCTGGCGGATCGGATGATGGATGTCTGCCGTGACTCCGATGTGGTGGCCAGACTCGGTGGGGATGAGTTCGTGGTCCTGCTGATCAACGCCACCCGCGAGCAGGCGGAGAATGTTGTCCATCGCATCAAGAAGGCCCTCGCTCACGACAACGGACTGTCGAACAAGGGTGATGCCATCTCATTCTCCTTCGGCATCACAGCCTATCAACCGGAACGGCATGAAACCATTGTCGAATTGCTGGCCGATGGAGAGGCCCTGATGGAGGAGATCAAGAAGCTGCGAACCTTTCACCAAGGCGACGGCAAAATGCCTGAGCCAGTACCCTCAGAAGCCGATAGCACCTGGGCAGGCGTCAAAAGCAAGCTGCAGGAGCGTACCGGCTGAACTCCCAGCGGGGGCAGAAGCAAGATGGATGGCGGTCGGCAGATCGGCCATGCGAAGAAAGACCTTGACTAGATCGGTCGTCATTGTCCTTGATGCCATCCTTTCCGGCCAGCAGTCTCAAGGATCCTCCTGATCGTCTAGTCAAGCTGTTGGAGTTTCACGCGCTAGGCCAGAAACGCATTGACACCGGCAGCCAGTCACTTATCCTGATTACCTTACATCGCCAGCGCCGTCAGCACGATGGTGGGAGTTCCGCCAGGTCAGGCCAATCACTGGAGCGGATCATGCGCCGGACGGAAAAGCCATCCACATTCGGCATCGATTGATTGATGATCAACAGCTGTGGAACATGGTCGTGCAGGAAATCGATCGCCTCCTGACCGTTGACCACCTGATGCACCTGGTATCCCTTGGCGCTGAGATCGTGTGAATGCATCAGCCGGCCTTCCCTGCTGTCCTCGGCCAGCAGGATCAAAGGCCGATCCATCCGAGCGCAGGTTCCGGGCTCGGCCGAGTCACCCTGCCCCGTTTCAGGATCCGAGCCATCCGTGGCTGTCTCTGTGGCGAGCGAGATGGGGAGATGGACGCTGAAGCGCGTGCCATGCCCCAGGCTCGATCGCATCCGAATGTCACCGCCATGGACAAGGAGGATTCGCTTGACGCTCGAGAGGCAAAGGCCAGACTCTGTGAATTGGCGATTCAAGCCACTCTCGATCTGCACGAAAGACTGGAAGATCTTTTCCTGATCCCCTGATCGATCGACCGGCGGCGCCTTCGATTTCATTGTTGCGGTAGGCCCTGACTTCTTCGGTCCCGGAAGGTAAAATCGATCAGTCTGATGGGCTTGCCTTTAAGATCTCCCATGTCTCTCGCCAGAAAGAGGGCTTCATAACCCGTCCAAAGGTTGGCGCCGATTCGCAAGGGCGTTGATGACGGCCCGAAGCAACTCGTCAGCGTGACCATCAAGGCCACGGCGACCATGCCGAGCAGGAACCACGCCAGCCGACTCCGCGTTCTGAGTGTTCTCAGCGTTCTCTGCTGCAGCACGGAGCCGGCATCCATGGCTCCCATAGTCGGCCTCTCAGGAAACCACGCTTCAGGAATTTAGGAAAAGCTTATCCAGGACGACGATTCAAGGGCAGGAGATCATCTCTGGCCGGCTGAATTCCCCTGGCGAAAAGGTCATTCCGGTCGTGACGCATACCAGCGCTCGATCCTGTAGCCCAGGATCACCAGCAGCACCACCAGCCAGAACCACAGTTCCGGTGGGTTGGCATTGCACAGCACCACCAGCAGCACCACCTCACTGACCAGCCAGGGGAGCTCCTGGCGCAGCAGGGGATTGCGGATCCGCCACCAGCGACGATCACTCATGGCGGAGATCCACTCTGGCGCAGGGAAGGGCGGTCCCAGAGCCGATCGATGCGCAGGCTGCGGTAGCCGCCGGTGAGGGAACGCAGGCCCGGAATCACGTAGGTGATCGGTGTGCGCCACTCCACATAGGCATGGGCGGCGATGGTGAGTCCCTCACGCACAGGAAACACTCCGCTGCCGCCGGAGAGGGTCCAGCGGTAGCCGTCCCGGCTGGTGGGGTCCCGCTCCAGGGCGATCTCCGTCCGCATCACCGGCCCGTGCTTGAGCAGGTCCCGGGCCAGCTGGGGGTTGCCGACGGTGGTGGAGATGTCATCCTCCGTGGCCGGCAGGGCCAGCACCTGCACCACCTTGCCGACGATGCCACCGAACCGGCCCCGCTGGTCCCAGAGCGGCACCACCTCCACCGGCAGGCCGGCCGGCAGTCGGCGGGCGTCGGCCGGAGCGAAGTAGGCCACGGCCTGCAGCCGCGGCCCCCCGGCACCGCCGCCGCCGGCCCGGCCCAGGGTGCCGAGGCGCTGGCCGGTGGCGACCGTCTGACCCTGGATCACCTGCAGGTCCAGCACGGTGCCGTCCCGGTCGGCCAGCACCTGGCCATCGAAGGCGAGACGGGCCTCGGTGACCCGGATCTGACGGCGCATGTCGTCGATCTGGTAGCGGCGCCGCAGCGCCTGGGTCTGGATGTCCAGCCGGACCTGCTCGTAGCGGGTCAGCAGCTCCTTCTCCTGGATCCTGACTGCATCGAGACTGACGCTGGTGCTGGTCAGGCCCTGCTCGGCCGCCACCACCTCGGAGGCCAGGGGCGCCACCACTTCCCGCTTGGTCAGCCAGCGCAGGTTGCGCACCTTCTCCGCGTAGGTGGCCGCCAGCGCTTCATAGCGGCGCCGATCCTGGGCCAGCTTGGCCAGGGCGGTGTCGACGCTGAGCCGCTCGCTGGAAAGCCGCAGGGCATCGCGCCGGTCCAGGTCGCGGTTGTCGCGCTCCAGCTGGGCGAGGTTGCCGCGCTGCTGCTGCAGCTGGCGGTCGAGCACCGGCAGATAGAGCTCCATCAGCACCTGCCCCTTGCGCACCTCCTGCCCCACGGCCACCCGCAGGCGTCGCACCTGGCCGCCGGCGCGGGCATCGAGCAGGCCGGCGGTGTCGGGGTAGATCAGCACCCCCTGCCCCATCACCTCCGTGGGCACGGGCCAGAACAGCACCCAGAGCCCGAGGGCTCCCCCCATCGCGACCAGGCAAGCCCCCACCTGGCCCCGATCGCTCAGCCCACTCCAGCGGCGGCGCAGGGCCGCCACCGGCCGGCGAGGCGGGGCAGCACCGGTCGGGGGGGCGGAGGTGGCCATCGCCGCCAGCATGCTGGATGGAAGGCCGCCTGTCAGCCCGGAAGGATGCCGAGTCCGGCCAGAACTCCCGGATCAGCCACCCCGGCGATCAGATCCGCCAGCACTGGAGCGAGCACCGGCACCTGGGCGAAGGCGCCGCCGAAGCCACTGAACACCCACAGACCCGCCGCGCCGCCCAGGGGCCCCACCAGGGGAAGCCCGCCGCTGCCGAAAGCCACCGGCACCTGGCGGTAGGGGCCCGGCAGGGCGGCCAGCACCGGATCGAGCCCGGCCAGAGCCTGGCGCAGCCGGCCTTCCATCACCACCGCCGCGGGTGGTTCGCCGCCGTCCAGGCCCGGCCGCACCAGGCTGATCTGTCCGAGCAGCAGCCCCTCCCCCTGGGGGGCGAAACCGGCATCGACGATCCAGCACTCCTCCCGCAGCTCCGGGGCCCGGGCCTCCAGGGACGGTCGCTGCCAGTGGCGGGGCTGCACGATGCGGCGCCGGGCCGCGTGCCCCAGCCAGGGGCTGGCGGACCCTGATGAAAAGGTCGGGCGAGCCGGCAGGGTCAGCACCCCGGCCCAGCTGGTGCGATGGCGCTCCGGCAGGCCGGGGGCCAGGGCACGGCAACCGGCCCCGGCCGCCAGCACCACCTGCTCCGCCACGAGGGTGCCGCCCGGCTCCAGCTCCAGGTGCCAGCCACCGGCCACCGGCCGCGGCGGCGCCACCACCCTGCCCCGCCGCCACTCGACCCCGGCCGCCGCCAGCACCCTGGGCAGGGCCGCCATCAGCACGGCGGTATCCACCTGGGCGAAGGGGGGACGCAGCAGGGGGGTGGTCCAGCCGCCGCCGTGGAGGCGCAGGCCGCAGCCCCGCCAGCCGAGCGGCCCATGGCGCGCCTGCAGCCGTCGCCACCGGGCGGGGGCCTGGCGCAGCAGCCGGCCCAGGGGCCCCGGAGCCCCGGCCCACCAGGCCACCCCGCCGTAGCTGAGGGCCGTGGCCGTGGCCTCCCCCCCATCCACCAGGGTCACCGCCAGGCCCCGCTCCGCCAGCTCCAGGGCCAGCAGGCTGCCGGCCAGCCCGCCCCCGATGACGGTCAGCCGGCCGGGGGCGGCCACGCTCAGATCTGCAGGGTGAAGGAGCCGATCACCACGGCGAACAGGTCCTTCACCTTGTTCCAGCGGGCTTCGTTGGTGCTGGCGGCGAAGGTGTAGAGCCGGCCGCGGTCGACCACCACGGTGGCGAGCTCGTGGCGGTCCCGGTCGGCCAGATGGACCGTGTACTCGAGGTCGTAGTAGGTGCGGCCGCCCTGCTCCCGCTCGTGGGCCTCCACCAGTTCGGCGTCGCGGCCGCTGCCCTGCGGTGAGATGACGCTGCGGCGCAGGGTCTCGCCCACCTCGACGGCACTGCCGAGCTGGCTGAGATCCCGGTCGGGGGTGACCTCGGACACCACCAGGCTGAGGGTCTCGTCGCTGTTGATCAGGTCGTGGAAGACCACCTGGGGACCATTGCTGACCTGCACCCGGGTCCAGCCGGTGGGGTAGAGGAAGGCGTAGCGGCCATCCGGGCTCTGGAAGGAGTTCAGGCCCGCGGCGGCGGCGCTGCAGCCCACCAGCATCAGGGTCAGCAGCAGGGCCGCCAGCAGGGAGCCGCCCCGGGCGCGCCAGGGGCTGGCGGGGGAGGGGGCAACGGGCTGGTGGGTGGCGGGGAAACCCATGGCACGGGGCGGGGCGGGGGAGCAGGCGGGAGCCGGGGCCATCCTCACCCGGCGCCGTCGCCCGCCGCGAGCGGGCCGCCTAGATTCCTGCCTACCTGCAGCCGGTTCGCTGAGCGGTTTCACCCGACCCCTGGCCCGGCTGATCGACCAGTTCGAACGACTGCCCGGCATCGGGCCCCGCACGGCCCAGCGGCTGGCCCTGCACCTGCTGCGCCAGCCGGAGGAGCAGATCCGCAGCTTCGCCGATGCCCTGCTGGCGGCCCGCAGCCAGGTGGGCCAGTGCCGGCGCTGTTTCCATCTCTCGGCCGAGGAGTTCTGCGAGATCTGCCGCAACGAGGAGCGCCGCAACGGTCAGATCTGTGTGGTGGCCGACTCCCGCGACCTGCTGGCGATGGAACGCAGCCGCGAATTCCACGGCCAGTACCACGTGCTGGGCGGCCTGATCTCGCCGATGGATGGCATCGGTCCGGAGCTGCTGCAGATCCAGCCCCTGGTGGAGCGGGTCGACCGGGAGGGGGCGATCGAGGTGATCCTGGCCCTCACCCCCAGCGTGGAGGGGGACACCACCAGCCTCTACCTGGCCAGGCTGCTCAAGCCCTTCACCAGCGTCACCCGCATCGCCTACGGACTGCCGGTGGGGGGGGAGCTGGAGTATGCCGACGAAGTCACCCTGGCCCGGGCGTTCGAAGGACGCCGGCGCATGGAATGAACCCCGACGCCTGACCGCGACACCATGACCGCCACCAGCCGCTACAGCACCATCCCCCCCTCCGAGCGGCTGCCCGACTGGATCCGCCGTCCCCTGGGGGAGGCCTCGGCCACCCAACGGGTGCAGGGGGTGGTCAAGGCCCAGCGGCTGCACACCATCTGCGAGGAGGGCCGCTGTCCCAACCGGGGCGAGTGCTACGCCGCCGGCACGGCCACCTTCCTGCTGGGGGGGCCGATCTGCACCCGCAGCTGCGCCTTCTGCCAGGTGGACAAGGGCCGGGCCCCGATGCCCCTGGACGGAGCCGAGGCGGAGCGGGTGGCGGAGGCGGTGCAGGAGCTCGGCCTGCGCTACGTGGTGCTCACCGCCGTGGCCCGCGACGACCTTCCCGACCACGGGGCCGGCCTGTTCACGGCCACCATCGCGGCGATCCGCCGCCGGGATCCCCGGGTGCTGATCGAGGTGCTGACGCCCGATTTCTGGGGCGGACACCCGGACCCCGAAGCGGGCCGACGGGCCCAGCGGCAACGGCTGGCCGCGGTGCTGGCGGCCGCGCCGGTGTGCTTCAACCACAACCTCGAGACCGTGGAGCGACTGCAGGGGGAGGTGCGCCGCGGCGCCACCTACCGCCGCTCCCTCGACCTGCTGGCCACGGCCCGGGAACTGGCGTCGGGGATTCCCACCAAATCCGGCCTGATGCTGGGCCTCGGTGAGACCGCCGCCGAGGTGGTCACCACCCTGGAGCACCTGCGGGCCGTCGACTGCCAGCGGCTCACCCTGGGCCAGTACCTGCGCCCCTCCCTGGCCCACATCCCCGTGGCCCGTTACTGGCGACCGGAGGAGTTCGAGGAGCTGGGCGCCATCGCCCGCGGCATGGGTTTCGCCCAGGTGCGCAGCGGTCCCCTGGTGCGCAGCAGCTACCACGCCGAAGCCACCGACCCCGGCGTCTGAAGCCACCGGGCCGCGTTCAGAGCCGCAGCAGGAAGGCGTCCCGGCGGTGGAAATCGGGCTCGGCCCCCGGATGGGCCAGGGCCCAGTAGCTCAGCTGGCCGCGGCGGTCCTCGATCACGGCGGCGATCGCCACCTGCAGGGGGGCATCGGGGGCAATCGGGGCCGGCAGCGGCAGATCCAGCTCCATCGACAGGACACCGCCCCCCTGGCTGACCCGGTGGAGGGGCTCGTCGTAGCCGGGCTCCGGCCGCAGCCCCAGCCGGTAGTCCTCCAACCGATACAGGTTCCAGTGGCCGGCCGGGGACAGGTTCAGCTCCCAGTAGGGCCGCTCCCCCTCAAGGCCCCAGAAGCACTCGAAGCAGGTCGCCGACCAGAGCCCGTCCCGCCGCGTGGGCAAAGCCGCCGGTGGCGGCAGCTGCACCGTCTCGATCGCGCCGCCCAGCCGGTAGCGGAGCCGCAGCTGCCCCCCCTCCCGGCTGACCTCACCCTCCAGCCGCAGGTCCGGGGCGGGGCGCTCGGCGCCGAAGGGGCGGAGCTCGAAGCCATGGCGGAGCGTCCCGGTCATCAGAGGCAGCTGGCGCAGCCGGCCCGGAGCTCGTCGATCACCGCGAGGATCGATCGCTCCTGGGCCTCGATGCTGGCCGTCAGCCGGAACTGCACCAGGGCTCGCTGCAGGTTGTGGTCGGGCCGCTCGGTCCGGAAGTATACGTTTCCTGCCAGGTGATCGGTGAAGAAGCGCAGGCCGAGCTCGAAGCTGATCAGGCGGATCGCGGCGTAGAGGTGGTCGTAGTCGGCCTCGGTGAGAGAGCCTGAGGCGGCGGACAGGTAGCCGCCAAGCAGCGCGCGGCAGAGATCGACATCGAAGCGGACGGCCTCCAGATCCGCCGTCTCTTCGCCGAGGGGGTTGCAGCAGGAGCGCAGGCAGTCGCCGATGTCGTAGTGGATCAGCCCGGGCTTCACCGTATCGAGGTCCACCAGGGCCACGGCCCGGCCAGAGCCGGCCTCCAGCATCACGTTGCCGACCTTGGGGTCCCCGTGGATGGGGCGAAGCCGCAGCCGGCCGCTGGCCCTGGCCGCCTCCAGCACCGGCGCGAAGCCCCGGCGCTCCTCCACGAAGGCCCTGCACTGGCTGACGTCGCTCCCGGCCGCGGCCGGCGCGCCGGCCAGCACGGCGTCGTACTGCTCCAGGTACCTGGGGGTGACGTGGAAGCCCTCCAGGGTGTCGGCCAGCCGCTCCGGAGACAGGTCACTGATCAGGTGGTGGAACAGACCCAGACCGACGCCCACCTCCCGGGCCTGGTCGGCACTGGTCACCAGATCGAAGCTCCGGGAGGATTCGACGAAGGTGATCAGGCGCCAGAAGCCGTCCTCCCGCTCGACCCAGGGCCGCTGGTCGGCGCGGCAACGCACCACCCGGGGGACCTCCCAGCGCCGCTCCCCCAGGGGGGGGCCGCCCTGGGCCAGGCGCCGATCGACATGCTCCCCGAGGGCGAGGATGTTGGCCATCACCAGGTCCGGCCGGGGAAACACCCTACGGTTCAGGCGCTGCAGGACGAAGCGCCGCTCGGGCGGGCCCTCACAGACGACGACGAAGCTCTCATTGACGTTGCCGCTGCCCAGAGGTTCGAGGCTGCGGATCCGTCCGGGAAGATCGAACGCCTCGGCGATGGAGACCAGGGC
The DNA here is from genome assembly GCA_943369315.1 of Synechococcus sp. UW140. Lineage (GTDB taxonomy): Bacteria > Cyanobacteriota > Cyanobacteriia > PCC-6307 > Cyanobiaceae > Cyanobium. Next base: position 27,669 of record CALRMW020000011.1, on the reverse strand, counting down.
GCCGTCGGATTCCCCCAGGGTCATGGGCCGCTCAGCGGTGGCGCAGGTGCGGTTGATGGTATGCCGCCCCGGCAGCCCTGCAGCAGGGCGAGCACCTCACGGTCGCTGAGCTGCTCGAAGTGCTCGTACCACATCCCCACGGCCTGCAGGTCGCCGACGACGGCCAGGGCCTCCATGCGTTCCACCAGCTGGCTCAGTTCGCCGGCGACCTCCCGATCGACCACCGGCACCGCCAGGGACAGGGAGGCCGGGCGCACCCGGCGCAGGGACAGCAGCGCCGCCTTCACGGTCATGCCGGTGGCGATGCCGTCGTCCACCACGATCAGCTGCCGACCGCGCAGCTGGTCGCCGGGCGGGTCCCCGAAAAGGCGCTGCCGCCGTTCCAGTTCCAGCTCCTGGTCCCGCAGCCAGCCGTGCTCCGTTGCCGTGGTGGCCCGGCGCTGCGCCCCCTCCCCGTTGCGCCAGACCACCACCCCGCCGGCGGCGACGGCCCCGATCGCCAGCTCGGGCCAGCTGGGATCGGCGACCTTGCGCACCGACCAGGTGACCAGGGGCAGCCCCAGGCGCGAGGCCATCGCGGCCGCCACCGGCACCCCACCCCTGGGCAGGGCCACCAGGGTGGTGTCACCGCCGTGGCCCTGCCGATCGGCGAAGGCATCGGCCAGGGCGAGGCCCGCCTGGTGGCGACTGGCCCAGAGGGGAGGACGGAGCACCATGGCGGCAGGGAAGGACGGACGGATCAGGCGAGGGCTTCGGTCCTGGTCCCGGCCAGGTGGCCCAGGAACCAGTCGCGGGCCAGATGGGCGGCCTGCTCCAGGGCACCGGACTCCTCGAACAGGTGGGTGGCGCCCGGCACCACCAGCAGGGCATGGGGGGCGGTGAGCCGCATCGCGGCATGCCGGTTGAGCTGGAGCACCTCGAAGTCCAGGCCACCGACGATCAGACAGGTGGGGCAGGCCACCAGCGGCAGGTCGGCAGGCGCAAGATCGGGGCGTCCGCCCCGCGACACCACGGCGGCCACCGACTCCGGGCGTGCCGCCGCGGCCACCAGGGCCGCCGCGGCGCCGGTGCTGGCGCCGAAGAGTCCGATCGGCAGGTCGCCCAGGTCCGGCTGGCGGCCCACCCAGTCGATGGCCCCGATCAGTCGCCGGCCCAGCAGGGCGATGTCGAAGCGCAGGGAGCGATCGAGCTCATCGATCCGCTCCTCGGCGGCGGTGAGCAGATCGAACAGGAGCGTGGCCAGCCCTGCGTCCACCAGGACGTCGGCCACGAAGCGGTTGCGGCGGCTGAGGCGGCTGCTGCCGCTGCCATGGGCGAAGAGCACCAGACCCGCGGCCGGCACCGGCAAGCTCAGGACCCCTTCCAGCGCAGCCCCGTTCGACGCCACTTTGACCTCCCGCTGCATGGTCGTCCTGCCGCTCACGACCCCAACCCCCCGCTCCTTCCTTCGTGCTAGCCACGGCCATCGACGGCGGATGCAGCACATCCGCCGCTGCTGGGGCCCATCCCTGTCGTGGGGGGTACGGTTCGGGTAGACGGTGCCGTTTCCCGCTTCCTTCGAGAGACAGCCATGGCCTCGACCCTTCCGCGACCCGTGGACGATGACGCGGACGATCAGCTCGAACCGCAGCGCACGCTGGACGACCTCGCCGCCGAGCTCACCGGAGTGCCCCTCGCGCCCGTCAGCGAGGAGGCCGAGGACGACGCCCGACTGACCGAAGAGGCACTCGAGGCCGCCGCCGGTGTCCAGCCCCCCCCCGGCCGGATCGCCTGAGGCCGGCCGATGCGACTGGAGAGCCCTGCATTCCGGGATGGGCAGTGGATGCCACGGATCCACACCGGAGATGGCAAGGATCTCTCCCCGCCGCTGACCTGGTCGGAGGCTCCAGGGACGACCCGATCCTTCGCTCTGATCATGGACGACCCCGACGCACCGCCTGGCGTCTGGGTGCACTGGGTGCTGTTCGACATCCCTGGCCAGGACCACGCCTTGCCCCTCGGGGTCCCCCCGCTCCGGACGCTGGAGAACGGCGCCCGCCACGGCATCGGCTGGGGGGTGACCTCTTTCAGCCGGATCGGCTACCACGGTCCCCTGCCGCCACCGGGTCCGCCCCATCGCTACCGCTTCACCCTCAGCGCCCTCGATCGAAGCCTTGATCTGCCGGCCGGGGCCACCGCCCCAGCAGTGCGTAGGGCCATGGGAGGCCATGCGCTGGCGACCGCCACCCTGACGGGGCTCTATGGCCGGGAGGGGACGGGTCGTCCGTCACGGGGGAGAGGCTGAGAGCGTGGATCCGGAACGGAGACGTCGGTGGCGATGTTCGCCTCGTCGGTCGATCGATGGTGCGTTCGTCCTAGAAGCTTGTGGAGCGGTCCGCCGATGGAGATCCATCCCTGCGGATCGGAGGCGGCGATCTTGGCGGTCGTGATCTCCTTTGGCGCCTTGATGGCGAGAGACATCGTGCCCTTCTCGTTCGTCTCATTCGCCGCGATGATGGAATGCCTCACAACGCCAGGCCTCCACCTGGGAATGGGCGATTCCCACTGAACGCCATACCAGAGCACCATGGCTGGAATGCACCGGACAGAGAAACAACGGAAGCCGTGAAGATGCTCAGATTCCTGAGACGTGAAGGGCTCTCCTCTCAAGGAGGTGGTCAACTGGATCCTCCGGCCCGGAAGCACGCCGCAGCCTGTACCTCTATACCGAACTTCCGCCTCCGATCACCTCAGGGCCGGTTCCGATCCCACATCCTGCCGATCCGATGTCACCGATCGGGCGGCCGATCCGCTGATGTCAAGGCATGGACTGGTCTTGCACAGGTTCCATGCTAAGACTGTCAGGTCTGCCGTTGAGGCGGGCTTCATCTCAGGGATTCTGAGGTTCACGATGCATCACGATGTCGCCGTCCTCATCGGACGCTTCCAGCCCTTCCATGTGGGGCATTTCGGGTTGATCGAAGCGGCACTGGAGAGGGCCAATCGGCTGATTCTGCTGCTCGGCAGCCACCGCTGCGCCCCGGACACCCGCAACCCCTGGAGCAGCGAGGAACGGGAGGCCATGATCCGGGCCGCCCTTCCGGCCGCCTGGAAGCGGCGGCTGGAGGTGATCCCGATCCGGGACCATCTCTACTCCGACAATCTCTGGCTGGCGGAGGTGCAGCAGAAGGTGCTCACCGTCACGGCCGAAGACGAACGGGTGCTGCTCATCGGTCACCGGAAGGATCGCAGCAGTTACTACCTCGATCTGTTTCCCCAGTGGGACTTCCAGGATGTGCCCCTAAAGAGTGATGTCCACTCCACGGCCATTCGCCAGGCCTACTTCTCCGACGCGGATGCACAGGAGTGGGCTGCCCACGTTCCGGAGGCGGTGCGGGCCTTCCTGACGGCCTACCGGGACACGGGCCGCTACCGCTGGCTGCGCCAGGAGGCTGACTACATCGCCGGCTACCGCCAGCTGTGGTCGGTGGCGCCCTATCCTCCCACCTTCGTCACCACCGATGCGGTGGTGGTCCAGTCGGGCCATGTGCTGGTGGTGCGCCGCCGGGTTCGGCCCGGCCAGGGGCTGATCGCCCTGCCGGGGGGCTACCTCAACCAGCAGGAGCAGGTGGTGGAGGGCATGCTGCGGGAGCTGCGGGAGGAGACGGGCCTGAAGGTGCCCCGGCCAGTGCTGGAGGGGTCGATCGCGGATCACCACGTCTTCGATGCTCCGGGACGCTCCCAGCGCGGCCGGGTGATCACCCACGCCTTCCTGATCCAGCTCAAGGGCGGGGCCCTGCCCTCCGTCCGCGGGGGAGACGATGCCGAGAAGGCCTTCTGGATGCCCCTGGCCGACATCTACGCCCACGAAGACAGTTTCTTCGAGGACCACGTTCAGATCATCCAGCACTTCATCTCCCGACTCTGAGCGCCGCCACCGTCCCCGATAGCCGTCGCCGACAGCCGTCCCCGACGGCCGGCCCATCAACGCCTGCGGCCCGGGGAGACCGGGCCGGGGCCCCCCATCCACCCCGTGCGGAGCGCACACCATGGAGTTCAATCTTCTGCTCGACACCGACAGCTACAAGGGCAGCCACTGGCTCCAGTACCCCCCGATCTGACCGCCATGGGGGCCTACCTGGAAAGCCGCGGCGGCGAAAACCCCGACACCCTGTTCTTCGGACTGCAGATGCTGCTGCAGGACACCCTGGAGCGGCCCGTCACCCGGGGCGATGTGGAGGAGGCCGCCGACCTCTGGAGCGCCCATGGCCTGCCGTTCAACCACCAGGGCTGGCAACGCCTGCTCAGCGTCCACGGGGGCCGGCTGCCCCTGCGCATCCGGGCCGTCCCCGAGGGCAGCCGGGTGCCGACCGGCCACGTGCTGATGACGGTGGAGTCCACCGATCCGGCTCTGGCCTGGCTGGTCACCTGGGTGGAGACCCTGCTGCTGCGCCTCTGGTATCCCACCACCGTCGCCACCCGCAGCTGGCACTTCCGGGAGCTCCTGCGGACAGCCCTGGAGCGCTCCGCCGACGACCCGGCCGCCGAACTCCCCTTCCGCCTGCACGACTTCGGCTCCCGCGGCGTCTCGAGCCACGCCAGTGCGGCCATCGGCGGCCTGGCCCACCTGGTGGCCTTCCGCGGCACCGACACCGTGGCCGCCCTGGTGGCGGGCCGGCGCCACTACGACTGCCCGATGGCCGGCTTCTCGATTCCCGCCGCCGAGCACTCCACGATCCTGGCCTGGGGGCAGGAGCACGAGCTGGAGGCCTACCGGACCATGCTCGAACGCTTCGCCCGGCCCGGCGCCGTGCTGGCGGTGGTCTCCGATGCCTACGACCTCTGGAACGCCGTCGACCATCTCTGGGGCGAGCAGCTGCGGGAGCAGGTGATCGCCTCGGGCGCCACCGTGGTGATCCGGCCCGATTCGGGCGATCCGGTGGCGATCGTGCCCGAGCTGCTGCGCCGCCTGGAGGCCCGTTTCGGCAGCCGGCTCAACGGCAAGGGCTTCCGGGTACTGGAGCACGTGCGGGTGATCCAGGGGGATGGCATCACCGTCACCAGCCTGCCCCTCGTCATCGAGGCGATCCTGGCGGCGGGCTTCAGCGTCGAGAACGTGGCCTTCGGCATGGGGGGCGGCCTGCTGCAGCAGGTGAACCGGGACAGCCAGCGCTTCGCCTACAAGGTGTCGTGGGTGGAGCGGGCCGGCCGGATCCGGCCGGTGCACAAGTGCCCGGTCACCGATCCCGCCAAGGCCAGCAAGGCCGGCGTGCTCGACCTGATCCGGGACGAAAGGGGGTACCGGACGGTGGTGCTGGAGCGACCGGAGCCCCATCCGGCCAGCTGCCTCCAGACCGTGTTCGAGAACGGGACGCTGCGACGGCGCTGCAGCCTCGAGGAGGTGCGCTCGCGGGCGATGCAAGGCTGAGGGGCCGCTCTCCCTTCACCCCCGGCGCCATGCCAGGCCAACAGCTGCCGTCGCTGCTGATCCTGCTGGCCCTGATGCCGGCCGGGCCCGCCGCAGCGGCGCCGGCCTTCCGGGCCACCGTGCTCTCGATCGGCGATGGCGACACCCTGCGGGTGCGCAACGGCCAGGAGCGGATCACGGTCCGCCTGGCCTGCATCGATGCCCCCGAGACGGCCCAGAGCCCCTGGGGCCAGCAGGCACGACAGGCTCTCCAGATGCGCCTGCCCGAGGGGAGGCCGGTGACGATCCAACCCCACAGCACCGACCGCTTCGGGCGCACGGTGGCCGAGGTGATCCGTGACACCAACATCAACCTGGCCCTGGTGGAGGACGGCCTGGCCTTCGCCTACCGGCGCTATCTGGTCGGCTGCGACGGGGCGGCCTACCTGGCGGCCGAGGAACGGGCCCGCCGCCAGGGGCTCGGTGTCTGGCGGGTGCCGGGGGGGATCACCCGGCCCTGGGACTTCCGGCGCGGCCGACGCTCCGCCCGGATCCCCGATGGCACCACCCCCGACGGCCGCCGCCACTACTGCAGCCGGATCGGCTCCCATGCCAGGGCCCAGGAGCTGCTGCGCCAGGGCCACAGCTACCTGGACTCCGATGGCGACGGGGAGGCCTGCGAAAGCCTGCGCACCTAGGGTTCAGGGGCCACCGGGTGGCTGGCCATGATTCCTCCCGAGGCCACGGACTGGCAGGCCCTGTCCGGGCCGGAATGCCTGCGCCGGCTCGGGGTCGACACGGAGGGGCTGGGCGGGGCCGCCGCGGCCGAACGCCTGGCCACCACTGGCCCCAACCGGCTGCATCTGCCGCCGGGCCCGGGCCGCTGGCGGATCCTGCTGGATCAGTTCAGCAACGTGATGCTGCTCCTGCTGCTGGCGGTGGCGGCGGTGTCGGCCGTTCTGGCCGTGGTGGAGCAGGCCATCCCCAAGGATGCGATCGCGATCCTGCTGATCGTGGGCCTCACCGCCCTGCTCGGCTACCTGCAGGAGAGCCGGGCGCTGCTGGCCCTGCGCAGCCTGCTGGACCTTGCCCAGCCCCTGGCCCGCGTCCGCCGCGACGGATGCTGGCAGCGCCTCCCCGGTGACCAGCTGGTGCCGGGGGACCTGATCCGCCTCGAGAGCGGCGATCGGGTGCCCGCCGACGCACGGCTGCTGGAGGGCAGCGACCTGGGGCTGCAGGAATCGGCCCTGACGGGCGAGGCCGACCTGGTCAGCAAGCGCCCCGAACCACCACTGGCAGCGGACACGCCGCTGGTGGAGCGCAGCAACTGCCTCTTCCTCGGCACCGCAGTGGGGCGGGGCCGGGGGCTGGCGGTGGTGACCGCCACGGGCATGGCCACCGTGCTGGGAGGCATCGCCACGTTGGTCCACGCCGCCCGCCCGGAGCCGACGCCCCTGCAGAAACGGCTGGCGGACCTCTCCCGCCGGCTGGTGGCCTGGGCCCTGGGGCTCGTGGCGGCGGTGGTGCTGGGGGGCTGGCTGCTCGGCGGTTCTCCCCTGGCGCTGCTGGAGCTGGCCCTCTCCACCGCCGTCGCGATCGTGCCGGAAGGCCTGCCGGCCGTGATCACGGTGAGCCTCGCCATCGGCACCCAGCGGATGGTGCGTCGCGCCGCCCTGATCCGCCACCTGCCGGCGGTAGAGGCGCTGGGCGCCATCACCGTCATCTGCACCGACAAGACCGGCACCCTGACCCAGAACCGGCAGGTGGTGACCGAGCTCCGCTGCGGCACCCTGGCCCTGCACCCCGGCGAGGACGGCGAGGACCACGGGGGGGCCGACGGCAGCCACCATGGCTTCCGGGCCACCGAGCTGGCGCCGCCCCCCGGGGCCGTGACCGGGCTCAGCCCCGGCAACCTCGACCTGCTGCTGCAGGCCGGCGTGCTCTGCAACGACGCCGAGCCACGGCAGCAGGGGGGAATGGGCGATCCCACCGAGGTGGCGCTGCTGGAGATCGCTGCCCGGGCGGGCCTGGAGGCCACCAGCCTGCGGGCGCGGCACGGCCGTGCCGCCGAGAGTCCCTTCCGTTCGGAACGGCGGATGATGGCGGTGTGGCTGAGGGACGCCGACGCCCGCCTGTCGGCACCCTTGGGCCCCCCACCCCCGGGCCGGAGCCCCGCCGGGGGCTCCCTGCTGCTGATCGCCAAGGGAGCTCCCGAGGCGATCCTGCACCGCTGCGACCGCTGGCTGGACGGCCAGGGGGTTCGGGCCCTCAGCGCGGCCCAGCGGGACTGGTGGCTGGCCCAGGCCCGCGGGCTGGCCGCCTCGGGGCTGCGGCTGCTGGCCTTCGCCGCCGGCCCCCGGCATCGGGGCCCGGAGGCCGGGCTGGAGGCCCTGGTGCTGCTCGGCCTGATGGCCCAGCGTGATCCGCCCCGGCCGGAGGTGCCAGGCGCGGTGGCCCGCTGCCGTGGGGCCGGCATCCGGCCGGTGATGGTCACCGGCGACCATCCCCTCACGGCGCGCTCGATCAGCGAGGCCATCGGCCTGGCGGAACCGGGCAGCCCGATCGTTCAGGGGCCGGAGCTGGAGGGCCTCGATGCGGCGGCGCTCGAAGCGCTGGTGCGGCGGACCAACCTCTTCGCCCGGGTGGTGCCGGAGCAGAAGCTCCGCATCGTGCGTGCGCTCCAGGCAACGGGCGCGGTGGTGGCCATGACCGGGGACGGGGTCAACGACGCCCCGGCCCTGCGCCAGGCCCACGTCGGTGTGGCGATGGGCGTCAGCGGCTCGGACGTGAGCCGGGAGGCGGCCGATGTGGTGCTGCTCGACGACAACTTCGCCTCGATCGTCAATGCCGTGGAGGAGGGCCGGCAGGTGTACGCCAACATCCGCCGCTTCGTGCGCTTCATCCTCGGCTGCAACCTGGGGGAACTGATCACCATCGGCTCGGCCCCGCTGCTCGGGCTGGCCCTCACCCCCCTGCAGATCCTCTGGATCAACCTGGTGACCGACGGACTACCGGCGCTGGCCCTCGCCCTGGGCCCGCCTGCGGAGGATCTGATGCGCCAGCCGCCGATCGAGCCCGGCGAATCGATCTTCGCCCGGGGTCTGGGCGGCGCCATCCTGCGCATCGGGCTGGTGTTCGGTGCCCTCGTGGTGGCGCTGATGGTGGTGGCCGCCCGGCTGGGACGGCCCTGGCAGACGATGGCCTTCACCACCCTCTGTCTGGCCCAGCTGGGCCATGCCCTTTCCGCCGGCAGCGATCGGGCCCTGTGGCGCACCGCTCCGGCGGCGAACCCCTGGCTGCTGGGGGCGGTGCTGGCCAGCGCCGCCCTGCAGCTGATGCTCCTCTACGTGGCGCCGCTGGCCCATTTCTTCGGCGTCACCCCGCTGACGGCCGTCGAGCTGGCGGCCTGCGGGGGCGTCAGCCTGGTGTTCGTCACCTACCTGGAGCTGGAGAAGTGGTGGGGCCGCTAGCGGCCTGCGCCATGCTGGACGGCCACGCCACCCCCTCCGGCGCATGAGCCTCGATCAGGCCCGCTCCTTCCTGGCCCGGATGCAGGACGACCAGGCCCTGCGCGCCGAGGTGCTGGCCGCCGCCACCGCCGACGATGTCGCCCAGATCGCCGCCGGCAGGGGCTTCGACTTCTCAGGCGATGAGTTGCTGCGCCTGTCGGGGAAGAAGGTCGGTCGGGTCACGGTGACCAAGCAGGACATCCCCGGGGAATACAACTGAGGGGGCCGGCCGGCACCGGCGGTCAGGCGACCGCCAGCCGGCGCCACTGGCTGCGGAACCTGGGCGGAACCGGATGGGGTTCGTAATCCCTCGGGTCGCTTGGTCCGTGGCGGAGCACGGCATTGACGAGCAGGGCGGGGATCCGGCCCCGGTTGATGGCGCCATGGGGCACCCCGGGGGGAATGCAGACCCAGGTGGCCTCGTCCTCCCGCAGGGGGATGCGGCGCAGCTGGCGGTTCTGGAGCACCACCAGATCAATCGCCCCCCGCAGCACCAGCAGCTGATCAGTCTGGAAGCGGTGGCAGAAGAGTTCGAAGGCGTCGCCCCTGGCGATCTCGGCTATCAGGGTTTCGTCGCTGGTGCGGGGCGCAGAGAAGAGGGCGTCTCCGTGGAGCGTGCGCTGGACGGGGACGAGCTCGACGGTTCGGGACAGGGCCATGGTGGTCACGGCAATATCGTTAACTTTCGCGACCGTTTTCCCGGGCGGGCGTCGTATCAGCTACCGACAACCCCGGCTGTCAGGATTCACTCGCGGTTGTCGCCGCGTCGCCATCGGCGAAGCGCCGGTTCACCTCGTTCCAGTTCACCAGCGACCACCAGGCGGCGATGTAGTCCGGCCGGCGGTTCTGGTAGTCGAGGTAGTAGGCGTGCTCCCACACATCCAGACCCAGCAGGGGCACACCCCGCTCGATGCCCGGCAGATCCATCAGCGGGTTGTCCTGGTTGGCGGTGCTGGTGATCGCCAGGGTGCCGTCGGATCGCCGGATCAGCCAGGCCCATCCCGAACCGAAGCGGTCGGCCGCCGCCCGGGCGAAGCGCTGCTGCAGGGCTTCGGGCGAGCCGAAGGAGGCGGTGATCGCCGCCCCCAGCTCCGCCGAAGGGGCACCGCCCTGGCCTTGGGGCGCCATCACCCGCCAGAAGAGGGAATGGTTGTAGTGGCCGCCACCGTTGTTGCGCACGGCGGCCGGGTAGCGGGAGATCCGGCCCTGCAGGTCCTCCAGCGCCATCCCCTCCAGCTCGGGGTGGTCGGCGATCCGGGCATTGAGGTTGGCCACGTAGGCCGCGTGATGGCGGTCGTGGTGGATCGTCATCGTGGTGGCCTCGATCGCCGGAGCCAGGGCATCGACCGGGTAGGGCAGCGGCGGCAGCAAAAAGGCGGCCAGCGCCGGCCCCGGATCGGCCACGCACACCGCCAGAGCCAGAAGGGCGGCCAGGCAGCAGGCCCGCAGGACCCGTGAAAACGCAGGAAGGGCCATGGACCGGACAGGACATCGGCGTCGGTTCTAACCGCTCCACCGGTCAGCGGCAGCGGCAGGGGCGGGCGGCGAAGGCAGCGGCGGGCGGCGACGGCGTGGGCTCAGGCGGAACGCCAGTCCAGCCAGGGCAGCCCGGGCACGATCGCGCCGGTCGCCTGGCGGTAGGCGCCGTAATCCGGATGGAGCAGCACCAGGCGGGACTCCTCCCGGCGGGCCTTGAAGCCGAGCACGACGACCAGCCCCAGCATCAGGCCGAGGTGCAGCAGGCTGCCCAGGGCCACGGTGACACCCAGGGAGCAGAGGATCAGGGCCTGGTAGAGAGGGTGGCGGCAGCGGCCGTAGGCCCCGGTGGTCACCAGGGGGACGCCGGCCATGGGTTCGGGCAGGGGGCTGAGGCTGGCGCCCAGGTTCAGGGCTCCCTGGCCGGCCAGCACCAGCCCCAGGCTGAAGAGCGCCAGCCCCGCGAGGCGCACCGGCAACGGCCAGGCCAGCCCCAGGGAAGCGGGGGAGGGGGTGGCCGGCAGCAGATGGGCCACGATCAGGGCCATCTGGGCGATCAGCCACCACTCGCCGCGGCGGTTGTCCCGCAGGCCCGCCCAGGAGAACCCCCAGGCGGTGATCCTTGCGGCCAGGGCGTTCGGCATCATGACCTCGCGGATCGGCGTCCACCCCCATGCTGGGCCCTGAACCGGCTCAGGGGCGCAGCAGATCCGCCACCAGGGGATCGAGGGCCGCCGGGTGGCGCAGCAACTGCTGGTGGGTCCAGACCGGCAGCATCCGCCGCGGCCCGATCGGCAGCACCGCCCGCCAGCCCGGCACCACCATCAGATCGAAGACCGTGGCGAAGCTGCGGCAGTCGATGCCCTGCAGCAGGCTGAGGTCGGCATTCAGCTCCCGCAGCAGCGGGCTGCCCGCCTTGAGGTCGGCGATGCCGGCGAGCGGCCTGCGGGGCCAGGGCTGGGCCGTCAGGGTCCCCTGCTGGGGGCTGCCGAGGCTGATGAACCGGCGGGTACGTGCATGGCCGCCCATCCGCTGGATCCAGGTGCGGGCGATGACGCCGCCCATGGAGAAACCCAGGATGTCGAGCGGTTCCGCGTTACCGAAGGCCGCCTCGATCGCGGCGGCGAGCCGCTGGGCCGAGGTCTCGATCGGTGCGACCCCGAAGCGGAGCGGCAGGGCCGGCTTCAGCAGGGGCTGGCGCCTCCCGGCCAGCTCGCGGTCGAGTCGGTCGAAGACCCGTGGGGTGTCGAACAGGCCGTGGACCAGCACCAGCGGCGGCCCGTGGGGAGGTTCAGGGCCGGAGGACATGGCTGTGGCGAGCGGCGCCCGACCATCCTGAGCCGCGACCAGGCGTTGGTTTTCAAGGGGATCCCGACGAAGGACGGTCGTTCAGCGGGCCGGCATCGGGTCTCGCGGCTGAACGGTCGCTGTCTGGGTCGGTGGCCAGATGGGTGGCTGAGATCTTTGGGTGGAATCGAAGCTGGAATCGATGCCGGGATGTCTGGCAGGCGGGGTCAAGGGCCGGGTGCTGCTCGCTGGAGGCCGGAACGGACCTGCCGGAGGGTCCGTCGCTGGAGGTTTACTTGACGAGCGGAGAGCTGGAAGCATCAAGGGTGCGGAGGATGCTGCCGCTTGTCTGGGAGGTCGGGGTGATGCCCGCCGAGGAATCGGCCTTCGACTCCGGGAAGGGAATCACGACCATCGAAATCAGGAAGGCGGCGCCGCTGATCGCGGCCACTGCCAACTGGGCTACAGGGCTAACAGGATCCATGGCCGTCGCTTCACTGCTCCTTAAGAGTACACCAAGTCACTGCTCATGGCCATGGTCAGCGCAGCCATGCTGCTGCAACCCTGCCGCGATCGGGCCGAAGCACCTGGAAAACCGCCGCCTACAGGCCTTTCGGGGGGTGATGCGCCCCGGGCTCAGGCCTCGCCCGTGGCGGCACAGCCATCCCCTGGCCCTCCCGCCGACCGCCGATAAACTGAAAAAGTGAGGAGAGCATCGGTGACTGGCCCCACGGGACCCACCCCCCAGGACCCGCCCCAGATGAACCGCTATGAGGCGCTGGCCCAGCGCTGGCGGCTTCAGAGCAACAGGACCGGCGAGCTCCACGAGACCCTCCGCACCCATTCCTATCTGCTGCTCACCGAGCTGGCGACGGAGCTGGGCGTGGAGGCGAGGACCTGGAAAGAGCAGAGGAATCCCTTCCATCGCCGCTACGTCGAGTACCGGCTCTCCCCCTTTCCCGGATCGGATGGGGAAACCCGGATCGACCGCTACACCCCGAAGGGCGAGCTGGAATTCGCCATCGTCATCACCTTCGATCACGGTGAGGACCAGTTCCCCAAGACCCGCTTCCTGGTGCCCCTGGCCACCCGCATGTACCGGCAGCACCCCCAGTTCTGCCTGTGGAACCCTGTCGCGGCCGCTCCCCTGGAGGGTTTCCTCTGGGTGGCCACCCGCCCTGCCGTGATCCAGGACATCCTCACCGTGCTGGATCGGGAGCTGGCCATTGACCCGTTCGAGGGGCCGCCGACGCCACCGAGGCTCGGTTGCCTCTGAGCAGCCGGGGGGCAACGCCGCGGCCCTCAGGCCAGCACCGGAAAGCACCCCCTGAGGCCACTGACCAGCATCTGGACGGCGATGGCGCTCAGCAGCAGCCCCATCAGGCGGCTGATCACCTTCTCCTGCAGTTCCCCCAGGGCCTGACGCAGGGGCATCGAGGCGATCAGCAACAGATAGATCAGGATCGCCAGCAGGCCGATCACACCGCTGAGGGCGAGCCTGCCCTGCCAGGCGGCGGGGGCATCGGCCACCACCAGGGAGATGGCCCCAGGGCCCGCCAGCAGCGGCAGGCCGATCGGCACCACGCCGGCACTGTCCTCGGTGCCGTCCAGGGAACCGTGGCTCACCTCCCGCCCATCGATCAGGCGCAGGCCGATCGGCAGCAGAATCAGACCCCCGGCCACACGGAAGGCCTCCAGGGTGATGCCGAACAGGTCGAGCAGGCCCTGGCCCCACCAGCAGGCGGCGATCAGGGCACACAGAAAGGTGAGCACGGCCAGGCGGCTGATCCGGCGGATCCGCACGGGGTTGCCCCCACCGGCCTCCACCACCACCGGCAGCAGACCGATCGGCGAACTGATGGCCAGCAGACCGACGGCCGTGTTGATCAGGGACATGGGGGCCCCGGGGACACCGGCAGAGCAATGACCATCATCGGAGCCACGGGGGTACCGGCTCGCCGGTCACATCCGGTCATCACCCCGTGGCGCCGGTCCCATTGCGTCAGTGGCGAGCGCCGATTGACTGACATGGCCCTCCACGCTCGACCCATGACCGTCACTCGAGCCCGGCTTCGACGGCGCGCCTGCCAGGCCTCACCCCTGCTCCTGGCCCTGCTGCTTCCCGCCCCGGCGGCGGCCACCACCTTTCAGGCCCTCTGCGGCAACACCCCCTGCACCATCAACCTCGACACCAACGGCATCGGGGACAGGAAGAGCTTCATCCCCATCGGCCGGATCGCCCGCTGGTACGCGGGTGGGCAGGAGACCTACGACAGGACCAACGGCACGGTCGGAGCTGTGGGTGGGGGCACCGCCGGGGCCATCGCCGGTGGCCTGCTGCTGGGCCCGATCGGCCTGGTGGGGGGCATGGTGGGCGGGGCCCTCGCCGGCTCCAAGGCCGGCAAGACGGCGGACCTCTACTTCACGGTGGTGGGCTACGACAGCGGCGGTGACAAGACGACGCTCAACTTCCGCTTCGTGAATCCGAGGCCCGCCAACCAGCTGAAGCAGGAACTGGCGGTGCTGACAGGCCTGGCCATGGGGGAGACCCGTTCCCTGGCGGAACTGCAACGCCAGCGGGATGGCCTGCCGCAGCGGCTCGGCAACGGCACCGGACCGCAGTCGATTCCCTCCCAGTCCTACGTGTCGCCCTCCCGCTACCGCTGAGCCTCAACAGCCAGCTGATCCAGGGCCTGCTGCATGGTGGCCGTCACCCGCTGGTAGCAGGCCTGCACATAGGCACGGTCGCGGCTGGCGGCGTGGCCGCTGCGTTCCAGGCGGATCGGCGGGCACACCCGTGTGTGGATCCGCACCGGCAGAGGCAGGTTGAGCAGGGGCCCGAGGGCCAGGCCCCAGGGGAGGCCCAGGTAGAGGGGCATCACCTCGGGATCGATGCCGAACAGCCAGGGCATCCCCCGCTCGTGCAGCGCCCGGAACTGGGGGTAGAGGTCCTCCAGCACCACCAGGGTGTCGTGGGCCCCCCAGGAGATCACAGGGACAATCGGCAGGTCATGCCAGATCGCCAGGCGCAGGAAGCCGGTACGGCCGGCGAAGTGGATGCGGCCCCGGTCCCGGTGGGGACGGAAGGTGTCCTGCCCGCCGCCGGGATACACCAGCAGGCTGTTCCCCTCCTCCAGGGCCGCCAGGGCCAGGCGGGGGTGATAGGGGATGGCGCCGGTGCGGGCGGCCAGATCCGCCAGCGGCGGGTAGCCCAGCCAGACCTTCGGGTGCGCCAGCCCCAGCACCGGGCGCTCCAGGCCGAAGCGGCGGAACCAGTCGTACATGACCATGTGCATGTCGGGGGCCGCCAGCCCGCCGTTGTGGGTGCCCACGAACAGCAGCGGATCGGCGGCGGGGATGTGCTCCCAGCCATCGGAGACGACGCGGAAGTAATGCTCGTAGAACCAGCCCCAGAACGGCATCAGCCGACGGATCAACGCCGGGTCCCGGCGTTGCCAGCGGTGCAGCGCGGCCTGGCGGCAGACGGACATGGGGGACAGGAGAGTGGGCTGGAGTCTGGCCACCGGACAGGTGCCACCGCAGCGGCGGCAGCTCTTTCTAGGCTCACCAGGCGTCTGGAGCCCCATGGCCGAGCTCACCCTGCTGTTCGATGGCGGCTGCCCCCTGTGCCTGCGGGAGGTGAACACCCTGCGCCGCCGCGACCGGGGGGTGGGCCGGCTGGCCTTCGTCGACGTGAACGATCCCGCCTACGACCCGGCCCGCCACAGTGGCATCACCTACGCCGAGGCCATGGGCCGCATGCACGCCCTGCGCGCCGACGGCGCCGTGATCCGGGATGTGGAGGTGTTCCGCCAGGCCTACGCCCTGGTGAACCTGGGCTGGCTCTACGCCCCCACCCGCTGGCCCCTGCTGCGGCCCCTGGTGGATGCCCTGTACGGGCTCTGGGCCCGCTGGCGCCTGGCCATCACCGGCCGGCCGTCCCTTGATCGGCTCTGCCGCGACCGATGCGGGACGGACGCTTCCAGCGAGGGACAGGCGGTGGCGCTCGAGGCCTGAAGGAGGCGAGACGGCTGCATCAGATCGCCGCAGCCAAGGAAGCCGCACCCAGGGGAGAGCGCTGAAGCGATCATCGAGTCTTTGGGGCAACAGGGCTTCGGGGCTTCGGGGCTTCGTGGCTTCGGGTCTTCGAGGCTTAAATGCTTCGATCTTTCCGTCATCAACGTCTTCCAGAAGAAAATTCCGGTGGAGAGCCATATCCTGGCCTCCACCGGAACCGGATTCCAGGAGAAACCCAAACCTAGGATTCTTCCGGTATGGATGTAGACGGAGGGACACCTGTGCCGGTAGCCGCTACAACCAGCTGCGACAACCCTGCATCAGAGCAGCGCACCGGTCCCGGTGCCTTTCCTTCAGGGGTTGCAGTGCAGGCAATCGCCGGGATCCGCCGTGCGGCGCCCATCCGGACGCGGCTTCTCCTCCCGGTGGCCGCAGGCCACGCACCCCCACACCTCGGCCCTCAGGCGCTCGGTGGGCTGGCCGCACCAGGCGCAGGGAAGGCCGACCAGCCCCTCGCACCGGCCCCAGCCAGGGGCGCCGCAGGACGGGCAGGGACGGGCGATCCGCCGCACGAGCCGGAAGGCCAGGGCCCGGATCGCGGCCCGGCGGGTCGGATTGCAGTGGGCCCGCATGTCGGTCTCCAGCCAGACCGAGCCATCGCTCGAGGCCCGGGCACAGCGGCTGAGGGCCCCGGCGAGGGCGGCTTCCGTGTGCAGGCCCTTGATCACAGGGGTGCCGGCAGCGGTCCCGTCGACGTCCGCGTCGCCGCCATGGGGACGGGCGATCAGGCCATGGGAGGGAAAGCCCACCCGATGCAGCCAGTCCTGAATGTCATCCCGGAGCGACACCCGCCGGCGGTCGAAGTTGGTGCGCGGCGCCACCAGGCTCTCGACGATCAGCAGACCGGCCCGGCGGTCCACGAAGGTGAGCCACTCGGTGCCCACCGTCAGCCAGGGGATGGCAGCGTGGGCCCCGAAGCTGCCTTCGCTGGCCAGCCCCAGATCCAGACCCGTGTCGTCCATACCGGCCTCCGCCTTGCGCCGGCAGGTCTCGAGGGCGTCCGCGGGACGGGGCCGTTCACCGCTGAACGTGCCGAGCCGGTCGGTGTCGAAGCCGCTGGCCAGGACCAGGCTGAGGTCGAGGCCATGGCGGAAGGGCCTGGCCAGCAGCCGCTCCTTGCCATGACGGGTGGCCAGGCTGACCGGACGGCCAGCAAAAGCCGCCGGGGTGCGACAGGCGAAGGGGGGCAATCCGATCACCGGGACTTATCGGCTGGATTGGCAATCCTGCGTTGAGATAGCACCCACCAGCCGAATCCAGTCATTAATGTTCCCGGACTCCAACACCAGGTCCTCCCTGGTGGTTCGGGCACCTCAGAAAAACACAACACCATCTCCACTCTTCCGCAGCCTCCAACGCCGCCCGCCGGAGCTATCCGCCATGCCATCCGCCGTGACATGACACTCGCCATGCCCGCCCGACCGCTGCGCCTGACTCTTCGGGCCGATGATCATCTGCCGGCTGATCTGAGCTGGCGCATCGACGATGGCTACATCCGGGCCAATACCTGGAATGAGGAGGGGGAATCCATCACCCTCGGCATCTGGGGTCCCGGCGAGCTGATCACCCCCACCGGTTGCGGGGTGACCCCCTACGAACTCATCTCCCTCACCCGGGTGGTGGTGGTCGAGTGGGAACCGAGCGAAAGCGAGACCCTGGAATTCATGCGTGATCTGTTCACCCAGACCACCGAGTTGCTGCAGATCCACCGGGTCAGGCCTGCCGACTCCCGACTGCTGCGCCTGCTGCACTGGATCGGGGCCCGCTTCGGCCGGGTCAGCACCAGCGGCACCACCCTCTCGCTGGAGGACATGAACCTGACCCACCGCCAGCTCGCCGACATCGCCGGCATGACCAGGGTCACCGTGACGAAGTCCCTGACCCGGTTCCGCAGCCAGGGACAGGTCGTCAAGGTCAGCGAGGCCGATCTGCTCGTCCCTCGCGCCGCCAGCCCCCAGACCCCAAGCGAAAAACCAGACCCCCTTCCCGTGGCCCCCTTCCCGTTCCCGAAAACCCTTCGCCATGAACCACCCGCCCACCGGAACGCCGGTTTCGGCACCCCATGACGCCATTCCCTGGCATCAGCAGTTCCGCCGCAGCCAGATCGTCCAGTCCCTCGAGGCCGTCCAGGACCTGATCGCCATTTCCCTCTGCCTGGGCCTGTTCGGCGTGATGGTGCTCCAGCTGAAGCGAACCTTCTCGACCCTCTTCTCCACGTCGGAGTTTCATGAGGTCACGGCCGACATCCTCTTCATCCTGATCCTGGTGGAGCTGTTCCGCCTGCTGATCATTTATCTGCAGGAGCAGCGGGTGTCGATCGGCGTGGCGGTGGAGATCGCCATCGTCTCGGTGCTTCGGGAAGTCATCGTCCGGGGTGTTCTGGAGACGGACTGGCAACAGATCCTGGCCGTCTGCCTGTTTCTGATGACCATGGCCCTGCTGATGGTGGTGCGGGTCTGGCTGCCGCCCACCTTCGCCGGCGTCGACCCGGAGGCTCAGGTGTCAGCACGGATGCGCCAACAGCAGGAGTAGTCGGCTCTCCAGGCCATTCCGCAGCTGATGTTGTTGCGAATACCTGCTTTGAGAGCCGTGTATTCCTGGATGCATAAGCCAGTTTTATTCAGGAGATTGGCAGGTCTGCTTCAAGTCGACACCCAGGATTAGACATCAGCCACTAACGTTGCCGGACCCCAAATCCGGGGCTACAAACCACCCAGTCACACACCGTTTCCATCTCTCTCCCTTCGCCATAGTCTCCACGCTGAAGTCACGCTGAAGAGACACTGACCACCACGGATTAGCCCCATGGGACTGTTCTTTGAGCAGCCCCTCTTCTTTTCCTGCCAACCCTTTCCCACTCCCTACATCACACCTGAATGCCATGACGAGTCGCCGTCGTTTTCTCACCCGGTTCGGAGCAGCACTTGGATCCTCCCTGCTGCTCGCCGGATGCCTCGGCAATCCACCCGACACCTCCGGGTCCGGCACCGCCCCCCAGGCCGCCAGCCCCGCGGCCGGCCAGGAGCTGGGCACCATCAAGCTGGGCTACATCCCCATCCTCGAAGCCGCTCCCCTGGTGGTGGGGGTGGAGAAGGGCTTCTTCGCCAAGCACGGGATCAAGGTGGAACTGGCCAAGCAGGCCAGCTGGCCCGCCGCCCGCGACAACGTGGTGCTCGGCTCCGCCGGCGGTGGGATCGATGGGGGCCAGTGGCAGCTGCCGATGCCCCACCTGATCACCGAAGGGATCATCACCGACGGCAAGAAGGTGCCCATGGTGGTGCTGGCCCAGCTGAACAGCCAGGGCAATGGCATCGCGGTCTCCAACAGCCTCAAGGCCGACAACCTGGGGCTGGATCTGACCCCGGCCGTGGATGTCTTCAAGCGCTTCCCGCAGAAGGAAGGCCGCAAGTTCCGCGCCGCCTACACCTTCCCCAACGCCAACCAGGACCTCTGGATCCGCTACTGGCTGGCGGCCGGGGGTGTCGATCCCGACAAGGACATCGAACTGCTGACCGTGCCCTCCACCGAGACCCTCCAGGGCATGCGCAACGGCACCATGGATGCGTTCAGCACCGGCGATCCCTGGCCGTTCCGGATCGTCAAGGATGACATCGGCTATCTGGCCGCCCTCACCGCCCAGATGTGGCCGGTGCACCCCGAGGAATTCCTGGCGGTCCGCGCCGACTGGGTCGACAAGAATCCCAAGGCGGCGGTGGCGCTGGTGAAGGGCCTGATCGAGGCCCAGCAGTGGGCCGACAAGCCCGAGAACCGCAGCGAGGTGGCCAAGCTGATCAGCTCACGCGCCTACTTCAACACCCCCGTGGAGGTGCTGGAGCCTGCCCTCAAGGGCCAGTACATGCTGGGGGCCGATCGCAAACCCGTGAACGATCCGAAGCTGGGCCCGATCTACTGGATGAGTGATCGGGGGGTGATCTCCTATCCCTACAAGAGCCTGAGTCTGTGGTTCCTGGTGGAATCGCTGCGCTGGAACATGCACCCCGGCAAGCTCACCTCGATCGAGCAGGCCAAGGCCCTGGTCGACAGGGTGAACCGGGAAGAGATCTGGCGCCAGGCCGCCACCGAACTGGGGCTGCCCGCGAAGGACATTCCCACCGGCTCCTCCCGCGGCAAGGAGACCTTCTTCGACGGAATCGTCTTCGATCCGGAGAACCCCCAGGCCTATCTCGACAGCCTGAAGATCAAGCGCTGATTCGATCGCCCAGAGGCCGATCCCTCTTCGGCCAGCTCCCGCCCGGACCCGTGACCTGATGTCACGGGTCATCCCTCCCGACGGATTCCATCCCTTTTTTTCCAGGACGAACCCCTTCCATGACGACCACATCCCCCAACCCCACCAGCAACGCTGCGGGCCCCCTCCTCTGGTGGAAGCGCAACCGCAAGCTGATCCTGCCGCCCCTGTTCGGCATCGCCGGCTTTCTGCTGGCCTGGCAACTCAGCGCCAGCCTCGGACTCACCCGCCTGCCCGGTCCCCTGAGCCTGTTCACCGAGCAGCGCACCCGCGAACTGCTGCTCTATCCCTTCTACGACCGGGGCGGCCTCGACAAGGGCCTCTTCTGGCAGACGATGGCCAGCCTGGGCCGGGTCGCCCAGGGTTACTTCCTCGCCGCCGTGGTGGGGATCAGCGCCGGCATCGCCGTGGGCCTCAACAAGACGCTCAACCGGGCCTTCGACCCCCTGTTCCAGTTCCTGCGCATGGTGGCGCCCCTGGCCTGGGTGCCGATCGCCCTGGTGATCTTCCAGAAGAACCAGCCGGCGGCCATCTTCGTGATCTTCATCACCGCGGTGTGGCCGATCCTGATCAACACAGCCGAAGGGGTGCGCCAGATCCCCCAGGACTACCACAACGTGGCGCTGGTGCTGCAGATGTCGAAGAAGACCTTCTTCACCAAGGTGCTGATTCCTTCCGCGCTGCCCTACATCTTCACGGGCCTGCGCATCTCGATCGGCCTGGCCTGGCTGGCGATCATCGCTGCCGAGATCGTGATGAGCGGCATCGTCGGCATCGGCTTCTTCATCTGGGATGCCTACCAGCAGAACTACGTCAGCGACATCGTGCTGGCCGTGATCTGGATCGGTGGCATCGGCCTGCTGCTGGATCGCTTGATGGCCTGGCTCCAGTCCCGCATCTCCCCTGGCCAGTGAGGCACACCCAGCCATGAATCTGCCCACCGCCCTCAAGCCCTTCGGCTGGCTCGAAGCCTGGATGAGCGAAAGGAAGAACGTGATCCGCTTTCTTCTGGGTCGCCTCCTGCTCATGGCCGCCATGGTCCTGGCCTTCTGTGTCCTCCACCTTCCCCAACCGTGATCCGCCATGACAGCACTCGTTGATGTTCAGAATCTCAAAAAGAACTTTCCCCTCACAGGCGGAGGCAACTACCTGGCCCTGAAGGGGATCGATCTCGAGATCCGCAAGGGGGAGTTCATCTCCCTGATCGGCCACTCCGGCTGTGGCAAGTCCACCCTGCTCAACATGATCGCCGGCCTGGATCTTCCCACCGCCGGCACCGTGCTCCTTGAGGGGGAAACGGTGAAACGTCCGGGGCCCGACAAGATGGTTGTGTTCCAGAACTATTCCCTGCTGCCCTGGCTCACCGTTCGCCAGAACATCGCCCTGGCCGTCGAGGAGGTGATGCCCGACCTGGCCAAGGCCGACAAGGACGCGGTGATCGAGGAGCATCTGGAGATGGTGGGTCTGACCCAGGCGGCCACCAAGCTCCCCGCCCAGCTCTCGGGAGGCATGCGCCAGCGGGTGTCGATCGCCCGGGCCCTGGCGATCAAGCCCAAGCTGCTGCTGCTGGATGAACCCTTCGGCGCCCTCGATGCGCTGACGCGGGGGAATCTGCAGGAAAAACTGATGCAGATCTGCAACGAGCACGAGCTCACCGCGGTGATGGTCACCCACGACGTGGACGAGGCGGTGCTGCTTTCCGACCGGATCGTGATGCTCACCAACGGGCCGGGCTCGAAGATCGGCGGCATCCTCGAGGTGGACATCCCCCGGCCCAGAGAACGGCTCACGGTGGTGCACCACCCCAGCTACTACAGCCTGCGCTCGGAGATCATCTATTTCCTCAACCGCCAGAAGCGGGTGAAGCAGTGGCAGGCGCGCCCCCACAAGGTGCTGGCCCGCCACGGCCTGGAGAAGGTGAATCTGGATCTGGGCTTCATCCCCCTGGCCGCCTGCGCCCCCCTGGCGGTGGCCGAAGCCAAGGGTTTCTTCACCAAGCACGGCCTCGATGACGTGCAGCTGGTGCGGGAAACCAGCTGGCGGGGCGTGGTGGACGGCCTGGTCGACAGGACCCTCGATGCGGCGATGATGCCCTCGGGCATGCCCACCTGGATGACGGCCGGTGGCCATGGCGGGCCGCCCCTGCCGATCGTCACCGCCCTCACCATCAGCCGCAACGGCAACGAGGTGACCCTCGCCAAACGGTTGGCGGAGCAGGGCGTCAGCACGGTGGACGACTACCGCGCCTGGCTGGGCAGCCACGAGCGGGAGCCGCACCGGATCGGCATCGTCCATCCCGCTTCGATGCACAACCTGCTGCTGCGCTACTGGCTGGCGGCCAACGGCATCGATCCCGACAAGGACGTGCACCTGCAGACCCTGCCGCCGGCCCAGATGCTGGCCGACCTCAAGGACGGCTCCATCGACGGCTACTGCATCGGTGAACCCTGGAACTTCCGGGCCGCCAGCAGCGGTCACGGTGTTCCGATCGTTGGCGATCTGGAGATCTGGTCGGGCCATCCCGGCAAGGTGCTCGGGGCCCGCGAGGACTGGGCCCAGGCCTACCCCAACACCCACATCGCCCTGACCAAAGCGCTGTTGGAGGCCTGCCGCTACTGCGCCGATCCCGCCCACTGGCCGGAAATGGGCGAGCTGCTCAGCGACAGGCGCTACCTCGGGATCAAGGCCGATCTGATCCGCTTCAGCGGCCAGCCCGGCGACGCCGGGGCCTTCGCCCCCCATGGCGAACCGCACCACCTGTTCTACGGGGCGGGGCTCAACCGTCCCAGCCGCAGCGAGCACCTCTGGATCCTCACCCAGCTGGCCCGCTGGGCCGAGATCCCCTTCCCCCGCAACTACGTGGAGATCCTCGAACGGGTCTGCAGCGTGGGGGTGTTCAGCACCGCCGCCCGCGAGCTGGGCCTGGACGACGTGAGCTACCAGCGCCGGGCCATCGAGCTGTTCGACGGCCGGCCGTTCAACCCCGAGGACCCGATCGGCTACCTCAACGACGTGTCCCTGCACCGTGACTTCAGCGTCGCCGAAATCCCCATCGGCCAGCCCCGTGCCATCACCGTCTGATTCGCCGTCCCTCCGCCCCTTCCTCCCATGATCACCACGGCCCCCAAGCCCCAGTCCGCTGCCACCGCCAGCCAGCCCCTGCTGCGTTTCGAAGGGCTGGGCAAGGTCTATCCCACCCCCACCGGCCCCTACCCGGTGCTGGACAACATCAACCTGCAGGTCGAGCAGGGGGAATTCATCTGCGTCATCGGCCATTCCGGCTGCGGCAAGTCCACCCTGCTGAACATGGTCTCCGGATTTGCCAGGCCCAGCTCCGGCCAGGTGCTGCTCAACGGCAGGCCGATCGAAAAGCCCGGCCCCGATCGCATGGTGGTCTTCCAGGGCTATGCCCTGCTGCCCTGGATGACGGCCTACGAGAACGTCTACCTGGCCATCGACGAGGTGAAGCCCGACCTCTCCAGCCGCGAGAAGCGCGAGATCGCCGTGGAGCATCTGGCGATGGTGGGCCTGGAGAAGGCCATGGAGAAGCGCATTCCCCAGCTCTCCGGTGGCATGAAGCAGCGGGTGGCCATCGCCCGCGCCCTGGCCATCCGCCCCGAGGTGCTGATCCTTGATGAACCCTTCGGGGCCCTCGATGCGATCACCAAGGAGGAGCTGCAGGAGGAGCTGCTGCAGATCTGGAACACCCAGAAATGCACCGTGCTGATGATCACCCACGACATCGATGAGGCCCTCTTCCTGGCCGATCGGCTGGTGATGATGACCAACGGTCCGGCCGCCTCCATCGGCGAGGTGATGCCGATCGACTTCCCCCGGCCCCGCAACCGGGAGGACATCATGGAGGATCCGAAGTACTACGAGCTGCGCAACACCGCCCTCGACTTCCTCTACAACCGCTTCGCCCACGACGACGTGGAATGAGGCCCACGGGGCCGATCAGGGCCGTTCATTTCTGCCAGGATGCGCCACCCCACAGCGGAGTTGCTCTCGTGATGCGGACATCTCCGTCCCTGGCCGGGCTGGGCCTGGCCCTGTCCGCGGCCCTGGCCGCCTCGCCACCGGCCCGGGCCCTCGAGACGATCGAACTGAAGCTGCCCCTGGTCGAGACCACGTTCTCGATCCGGCTGGCGGAACTGAGCGATCCCCGGGCCCTGCTCGCCGGCAACAGCGACCTGGCCGAACTCGACCAGGCCACCCGGGGAGCCATCGGCCGCTCCCTGGTGGATCTGTTCAACGCCCCCCTGCCCCTGCAGGCCCTGGACGTGGCCCGCCAGGTCGTCCCCTCCCCCCTGGCCCAGCAAGCCCTGCTCCTGCTCTCCTCCCTCGGGGGGGTCGACGGTCTGCCGGCCGACGTGTCGAGCGACACGGTGCTGAAGGTGCTGGACCGGGCCGCCGGCCGGGGCCCCCTGACGATGCTGGGGCTGCTCCAGGCCGTGCCGGGCCGGACCGCCAGCGTGGATGTGGGCAAGGGCCTGTTCCTGCTCCAGCGGATGAACGCCCAGCTGCTGTCGGCCAACCGTCTGCTGGAGGGGGGGACGGCGGCGACGGTGGCCCCCGCCCTGCAGAATCCGGGCCCCCTGCCCGTGCGGCGCGACACCCTTAACCTGCCGGTGGCCTACCGGCCCCGGCCCCTGGAGGTGGTGGTGATCCGCCCGACCCAGCAGGCGTCCGGCCGGCTGGTGGCCATCTCCCATGGCCTCTGGGATGGGCCCGAGAGCTTCGAGGGCTGGGCACGGCACCTGGCCAGCCACGGGTACACGGTGCTGCTGCCCCGCCACCCCGGCAGTGACCGCACCCAGCAACAGGCCATGCTCTCCGGCAAGGTGCCGCCGCCCGGTCCCGCGGAGCTCCGCCTGCGCCCCCTCGACATCTCCGCCCTGATCGATGCGGCGGCCGCCGGGAAGCTGGGGCTCCCAAGCGGGCTGAACACCGGTTCGGTGGTGGTGCTGGGCCAGTCCTGGGGGGCCACCACGGCCCTGCAGCTGGCGGGCGCCCGACCCACCGCCCAGCAGCTGCAGAAACGCTGCAGCGATCTGCAGGATCCCCAGCGCAACCTGAGCTGGGTGCTGCAGTGCAGCTTCCTGGGCGCCATCGACCAGGCCGCCCTGGCCGACCCGCGGGTGAAGGCCGCCGTGGCGGTGAGTCCGCCGATGTCGCTCCTGTTCGAGACCGGAGCCATCCCTGTCTTCCAGGGCCAGGTGCTGGTGGTGAGCGGCAGCCGCGACTGGGTGGTGCCCCCCGGTCCAGAAGCCATCGCTCCGATGGCCCGGGTCGCCCGCCTGGGGAACGCCGGCCATCGGCTCGTCCTGGCGGGCGGCGGTGATCACTTCAACATGGGCTCCCCCTATGACCAGGGCGGCGGACCCCTGCGGGGACTGCTGCTGGCCTGGGTGAACGGGGCCTTCGCCGCCGGCCCCGCCGTCGCCCCCGGGACTGGAGCCCCGGCCCTGCTGCCCCCGGGTGGCTGGGGGGATGACGGCCTCTCCCTGATCGACGTGACCGACCGGCTGGCGAGTTGGAACCCCTGAAGCGCCGGTGCCCGCCGTCTGACCCACACTTGATCCGGCGCCCAAGGATCCGGCCACCCGATCGATGCCCCCCCTGCCTTCCCTCCCGTCAACAGCCCGCGCCTGGTGGGCCGGCGCTAGGCTGGCCAGCCTGCTGATCCTGCCCGGGTCGCCGGCCATGGCAGCCGAGCAGGTGGTCTTCGTCAGTGGGGCGTTTCGCCGCTCGATCCCCGTTGCCGACCTGGAACGGCTGGCCCTGACCGGCGAGGCCGTGGGCCTGCTGGGGGATGCCCTGCGGCTGGGCGGCAAGGACCCCGCCGAGGTCGGCAGGCTGCTGAACCATCGGGTGACGCTGCCGCTGGCGCTGACCACCCGGCTGCTGAGCACCCGCTTCGGGGAGAGTGCCCTGGAACGGCTGTCCGGCATCCTCTATCCCCTGAAGGCGCCCCAGGTGGGCATGGTGGCCCTGCGGTCGGCCACGATCATGGGGATCGAAGCCGGCTCGGGAACGCTCTCGGCCGTGGGATTCCTGCGGGCCTACCCCAACGAGGAAGTGGCCATCAGCCTGCCGGCCCTGCAGTCGGCTCTGGCGGGGCTCAGCGGCATGGGCCACGTGGTGAAGGAGTTTCTCGAATCCGACCTCGGCTCCAATCTCGAGCGGATGCAGGACCCTGGCCCGCCGGCTGTCCCCTGACGCGGCCGTCCGGGGGCCGGGCCGGCTGGCCGGAACTCAGGCCGCCAGCGCCGTCAGGTCCATCAGGGCCTCGGATTCCGGGACGGCCAGCCGCTTCAGGATCGCCACCAGGGCCACCAGCTGGGGACCCTCGAGGTGGAACAGCCCCGGCTCGGCGCTGGCCTGCCAGCCGCGGGCCTCGAGCACCGCGTGGATGGCGGCGCGGATCGCCAGCGCCTGGGACTCGCCGGCGACGGGCAGGACCTGGACCGTCTCCTGGGGGCTTCCGGGGGCGGCGCAGCTGTCCCTGATCTCGAGGCGAAACCAGCGCAGACCATCCGGCATCGGCTGGGCCGTGAGGTGCAGCTCGCAGCGGCAGGCGCTGAGGCCACAGTCCACCGCCCTGCCCAGCTGCAGGGCCAGGTCGCCGTCGGCCTCCGCATCGAGGCCGAGCTCGGCATGGAAAGCGGCCTCACGGTGCTGCTGCTCGGCCTCGTTGGCTTCCCGCCGCTCACGCTCGGCCTCCGCCCGGAGGTGCTCCTGCCAGGCGTGGGCCACGAACACCGGCAGCAGGGTGAAGTCATTGGCCTGGAAGGCCCGCGAGAGGTTCTCCGGGAGGGTTGCCGTGCTGCCGTCCTGTGCCCTCAGGAGCAGCCAGTCCTGCAGGGCCGTTGCTGACTCAGCCATGGTTCCAACCATTTATTCAATTTTCATTCACCCTAGCCTCATTTTTACCCTTCGTCCCCCTCCAGGAGCCACAGGGCCAGGCCGCCGCCACGGCCCCGGGCCGCCAGCCAGAGCGGGCGTTCGGCGGCGATCAGGGCGAAGAAGGGTCGGCGCCGTGGATCGGGCTGGGGCAGGGCCCGTTCGATCAGCACCCGCCCACCGAGCAGCAGCAGCAGGCGCTCGAAGCTGAAGACCAGCAGGGGGCGGCGGCCCTCCAGACGGCCAGCGCCCTCGAAGCGGAGCTCCAGAGCACCAAGGCGCACGCTGTTGACCAGCCGCAGGTCCCCACCCTCCGTGCCCGCCCCATCCGCGGACAGCCGCAGCCGGGCCGCCAGCCCCCGCAGCAGGGCGGCGGCCACCGAGGCGGGGTCCCGGCTCCCCTTGTTCCAGATCCGCTCGAGTCGCCAGCAGCCGACGAGATCCGCCGTCGTCAGACCACTGCCCTCCCGGCGGCAGCGGCGTTCCCGTTCGAGCAGCCACGGGGCATCGGGGATCACGGCAGCGCCTCAGGAAGCAGCTCTCGACGCTAGGGACTCCCGCTTCGCAACCACCAGCTGCTATTGAGAATCGCTTGCAAAAGTGCCGGTGGGTCCTCTAGGTTGAGAGCCGTTCGCAATAAGGCCCCTCCCTTCGCCCGATGCGTTACCGCTTCCTCCCTGACGACCCTGTCTCCGCCGTCCGCATGCCCGCCGGTCAGACGGTCCTGCTCGATCCCACCCCGCGCCCCGGTGGCTCCTGCCTCGAGGTCCTCGACGGCA
>CALRMW020000010.1:0-98927 GCA_943369315.1 Synechococcus sp. UW140 | reverse complement strand
CGGGCGTTGTACTCCTTGCAGAACGCCATGATGTTGACCCCGTGCTGACCGAGGGCAGGGCCCACCGGTGGTGCCGGGTTCGCTTTGCCGGCCTGGAGGGCCAGCTTGATCACAGCTACGACTTTCTTGGCCATCGGCTGGGCTGGGGGACGGAACTCCCTTGCGGGAGTGCGGGACGAAACTCCCTTGCGGGAGTGAGGGACGGAACTCCGTTGCGGGAGCGTTGCGGATCGCCGGGGCGGTGGCCGGCCCGGCGGGATGGCGGCCCTCGAGGGGACCACCCAGGGCCGCCCTCCGCAGGGAGGCGGCCGCCGATCGATCAGCTCTGTTTGCTGATCTGGGAAAACTCGAGCTCCACCGGGGTCTCCCTGCCGAAGATCGACAGGAGGGCCTTCAGCTTGCTGCGTTCACCGGAGACCTCGATCACCTCGCCCTGGAAGTCCTTGAACGGACCGGCCGTGACAAGGATCTGATCGCCTTCGGTGAGGTCGACCTTGAGGACGGGCTTCTTCTCGGCGGCACGCTTGAAGATGCGGTCGACCTCCTGGCGGCTGAGGGGCCGGGGCCGGATGTGACCGCGGGCCTTACCGGTGGCGCGGCGCTCCTCCTGCCCCACGAAGTTGATGACGTTGGGGGTGCTGCGCACCGCCATCATCGTGTCCTCATCGAGAACCATGCGCACCAGCACGTAGCCCGGGAACACCTTCTCCTCGATCGACTGACGGCTGCCGTCCTTCTTCAGCTTCACGCCGGGGGTCTGGGGGATCTCGATCTCGAGGATCCGGTTGCTCACCCCCAGGGTGACGGCCCGCTGCTCCAGGGTGGCCTTCACCTTCTTCTCGCAGCTGGAGGCCACCTGGACAGCGAACCAGCGGGCCACCTGGGGCTTGGCGGCTTCGGCCGCCTCGGCACTTCCCTCGGCGGCGGGGTCGGTGCCCTCCACAGCGGGGTCGGTGCCCTCGGCGGGGAGCTCCAGCACCTCGGGGGCGTCCGGTTCGATCTCAGGCACGGCAGACAGGGGAAGGGTCATCAACGGAAGATCTGGGTCGATCCCCAGTGATAGAAGCGGTCGATCGCGGCGATCGCCGCGGCCGAAAGGCTCACCATCAGGATCACCGCCACCGACTCGCTGAACAGCTGCTGACGGCTCGGCCAGACGACCTTGCGCAGCTCGGCGAGGGTGACCGCCACGAACCCGGTGGGCTCCCTCTCCTCGGAGGGGAAGCCGTCCGGACCGTCGTCGGGTTCGGACGTGCCGTTCCCCCGGGCCAGGGGCCCGTCGGGACTGCTCGTGGTGGTGGTGGCGGGGGGAATGGGTTCCACGGTGTGGATTCCGATGGCTGCCCTGGTGTCGGCAGACATCGACAAACGATCACCCTACCGGACGTCCTTCCCCGGCGTCCCCCAGAGGGATGAAGCGGAAGCCCGCCTCGCCGGGGCCGGCGAGCTCCAGCCGCACCCCCCTGGCCGCCGTGAAGTGATCCTCGAGCAGTTCGGTGGCCAGGGGGTTCTCGATGCGACGCCGCAGCACCCGGCGCAGGGGCCGGGCCCCGTACTCCGGCTCGTAGCCCTGGGCGGCCAGGGCCACCACGACGGCCTCGTCGACCTCCAGCTCCAGATGCTGCTCCCGCAGCAGCAGGGCCAGCTCCGCCAGCTGCAGCCTCACGATCCGCTCGAGATCGGCCCGGGCCAGGGGGCGGAAACGGATCACCTCATCAATGCGGTTGAGGAACTCCGGCCGGAACTGGCGCGAGAGGGCCTCCTCCACCGCCAGATCCAGGCTCCGGTCCCGGGCCTGCTCCCCCTCCTCAGGGCGGGGATCCCCGGCTTCGCCCGGGGAGGGGGCGGAGCGGGCCCGCTCGAGGATGGCGCGGCTGGCCAGGTTGCTGGTCATGATCACCACCGTGTGGCGGAAGTCGACCGTGCGGCCCTGGGAATCGGTGAGGCGGCCGTCGTCGAGCACCTGCAGCAGCAGGTTGAAGACATCGGGGTGGGCCTTCTCCACCTCATCGAGCAGCAGCACCGCATAGGGGCGGCGGCGCACGGCCTCGGTGAGCTGGCCGCCCTCCTCGTAGCCCACGTAGCCGGGGGGGGCCCCCACCAGGCGGGCGACGGCGTTGCGCTCCATGAATTCGCTCATGTCGAGCCGCACCAGGGCCTCCTCCTCATCGAAGAGGGCCGCCGCCAGGGCCTTGGCCAGCTCCGTCTTGCCCACCCCCGTGGGCCCGAGGAACAGGAACGACCCCACCGGCCGGGTGGGGGCCTGCATGCCGGCGCGGGAGCGGCGGATCGAGGCCGCCACCGCCGCCACCGCCTCGGGCTGGCCGATCACCCGCTCGCCGAGCCGCTGCTCCAGCTCCAGCAGCTTCTGGCGTTCACCGGCCAGCAACCGCTGGATGGGGATGCCGGTCGAGCGGGCCACCACATCGGCGATGTCCCCCTCCTCCACCTGCTCCCGCAGCATCGGATCGCTCTGCAGTTCCGCCTCCAGGGCCGCCCGGCGCTGCTGCACCCCGTGCAGCTGGTCGTACTGGAGCCGGGCCGCCTCCTCCAGGTCCCCGTCCCGCTCGGCCTCGGCGATGGCATGGCGCAGGTCCTCGTCCTGCTGCAGCAGCTCGCGCAGCTCCCCCAGGCGCTCCCGTTCCCCCGCCCAGCGGCGCTGCAGACGGTCGAGCTGCTCGTGGGCGAGGCGCCGCTGCTCCTGGAGCTGCACGCGCTCCTCCAGGGGCGCCGCCTCGGCGGCCAGCAGCGCCAGTTCCACCCGCCGCAGTTCCGCCTCGGCCGCCTCCACCACCTGGGGCTTGGAGGTGGCCTCCATGCGAAGGTTGGCGGCGGCCTCGTCGATCAGGTCGATGGCCGAATCCGGCAGGCAGCGGTCGCTGATGTAGCGGGAGGCCAGCCGGGACGCCGCCACCAGGGCCCCATCGGTGATGGTGACGCCATGGTGGAGCTCGTAGCGCTCCTTCAGGCCCCGCAGGATCTCGAGGCAGGTGGGGCCATCGGGTTCGCGGATCACCACCTGCTGGAAGCGGCGCTCCAGGGCCGGATCCTTCTCGATGCTGCGCCGGTAGTCCTCGGGGGTGGTGGCGCCGATGCAGCGCAGGTCGCCGCGGGCCAGCACCGGCTTGAGAATGCTGGCCGCATCGGCGCCGGAACGGTCGCTGCCCACCACCGTGTGCAGTTCGTCGATGAACAGCACCACCCCGCCCGTCCGGCCGCCTTCCCCGTCCTCGCCGCGCACGCCGTCGTTGTCGCGGACCTCGGCCAGCACGCTGCGCAGGCGTTCCTCGAACTGGCCGCGGAACTTGGCCCCGGCGATCAGGGCCCCCAGATCCAGGGCCACCAGCCGCAGGCCCCGCAGGGCATCGGGCACCTCGCCGGCCACGATCCGCTGGGCCAGGGATTCGGCGACGGCCGTCTTGCCGACACCGGGCTCACCGATCAGCACCGGATTGTTCTTGCTGCGCCGGGAGAGCACCTGGATCAGCCGGCGGATCTCGCTGTCGCGCCCCACCACCGGATCGAGTTCGCCGGCCCGGGCGGCGGCGGTGAGGTCGCGGCCGTAGCGATCCAGGGCCCCGGGTTCGGGCTCCCCCTCCCGCTGCAGGGTCATGGCAGGCTCCGGCGCCGACGGTGGCCGCAGGGGGGCAGGAGCCGCGGCCGCCCGCGAGGGGACCGGTGGCGGCGCCGGGGTCGGTGGGGCCGCAACCGGCGGCGGGGCGGGGGCCCCCGGCTCCATGGCGGGCCCTGCAGACGTGGCCTCGGCCGCTCCCGGCAGGGGGCGCCACTGGCGCAGCAGCAGGTCCTCGCTCAGCCCCTCCTCCGCCAGCAGGGACGCCCCGATCCGGGGCTCCGCCAGCAGGGCCAGCAGCAGGTGGGGCACATCCAGCAGGCGCGATCCCCAGGCAGCACGGCGGCGATCGGCCTCCTCGAGCAGGTCCTCGAGGGCATCGCCGATGTACAGGGTACCGCCGCCGCCGTCCGGCTGCTCGGCGCAGAAGGTCTCGAGCCGGTCCAGCAGCCGGTCCTCGTCCAGGGGCAGGGGGTCCACCCAGGTGGCGAAGCGCCGGTTCAGCAGCAGGGTGAGCAGCAGGTGCTCCACGTCCATGGCGCCGTGGCGCCAGCGCCGGGCCTGCTCCTGGGAGGCGATCAGCAGATCCCAGGCGGCGTCACTGAAGCGGTCGGGATCGCCGGTGAGGCTGGCCGGAGCGGCCGCCGGCCCCCGGTCGTCGCGCAGGCGGGGGTCAGTGCGCATCGGACCGTGACGACGTCTGGATCAGTTCCACCTTGTAGCCATCAGGATCCTCCACGAAGGCGAGCACCGTGGTGCCGTGCTGCTTCGGACCGGGTTCGCGGACCACCCGCCCGCCCTTGGCGGCGATCGCCGCGCAGGTGGCATAGATGTCATCGACACCGATGGCCAGGTGTCCGAACCCCGTGCCGATCTCATAGGCGCTGGTGTCCCAGTTGTAGGTGAGCTCCAGCACGGTGGTGTCCTTCTCATCGCCATAGCCGACGAAGGCCAGGGTGTAGGAGCCGCCGGGATAGTCCTTGCGGCGCAGCAGCTTCATGCCCAGCACTTCGGTGTAGAAGCGCAGGGAGCGCTCCAGATCGCCCACCCGGAGCATGGTGTGGAGGAGTCGCATCGGCGGTGCACCAGCTGGGGCCATTCTGACGAGAGGGGTGCCGCAGGGAACACAGGCAGGGGTGGAGGGCCCCCCATAGGATTCGCCCACCAGCACACCCCCTGTGTACGACTCCCTCGACCTCGTCATCGACTCCATCGTTGCCCGCGAAGTGCTCGATTCCCGCGGCACCCCCACGGTGGAGGCGGAGGTGTATCTGGAGGGGGGAGCCAGCGGCCGCGCCATCGTGCCCAGCGGCGCCAGCACCGGCGCCCACGAGGCCCACGAACTGCGGGACGGCGAGAAGGCCTACTTCGGCAAGGGCGTCAGCAAGGCGGTGGAGAACATCGAAGAGCGCATCGCCCCGGCTCTCTGCGGCCTGAGCGCCCTCGACCAGGGCGCCGTCGACGAGGCCATGAACGAGCTCGACGGCAGCGACAACAAATCCGCCCTCGGCGCCAACGCCATCCTGGCCGTGAGCCTGGCCACGGCCCACGCCGCCGCCAAGGCCCTGGGCCTGCCCCTCTACCGCTACCTGGGCGGCCCGATGGCCACCCTCCTGCCGGTGCCGCTGATGAACGTCATCAACGGCGGCGCCCACGCCTCCAACAACCTGGATTTCCAGGAGTTCATGCTGGTGCCCCACGGCGCCGGCAGCTTCCGCGAGGCCCTGCGCATGGGCGCCGAGGTGTTCCACACCCTCAAGGGGCTGCTGAAGGATCAGGGCCTCTCCACGGCGGTGGGCGATGAGGGTGGCTTCGCCCCTGACCTGGCCGGCAACGACGCCGCCGGGGAGCTGCTGATGCAGGCGATCGAGAAGGCCGGCTACCGGCCCGGCGACCAGATCTCCCTGGCCCTCGACGTGGCCAGCACGGAGTTCTATGCCGATGGCCGCTACGCCTTCGGCGGCGGCAGCTACACCAGCGCCGAGATGGTCGACCAGCTGGCGGCCCTGGCGAGCCGCTTCCCGATCGTCTCGATCGAAGACGGCCTGGCCGAGGACGACTGGGAGGGCTGGCGCCTGCTGACCGAGCGCCTGGGGGGCACGGTGCAGCTGGTGGGCGACGACCTGTTCGTGACCAACACCACCCGCCTGCAGCAGGGGATCGAGCAGGGGATCGCCAACTCGATCCTGATCAAGGTGAACCAGATCGGCTCGCTCACCGAAACCCTCCAGGCCATCGACATGGCCACCCGGGCCGGTTACACCAGCGTGATCAGCCACCGCAGCGGCGAGACGGAGGATGTGACCATCGCCGACCTGGCCGTGGCCACCCGGGCCGGCCAGATCAAGACCGGCTCCCTCAGCCGCAGCGACCGGGTCGCCAAGTACAACCAGCTGCTGCGCATCGAGGACGAGCTGGGCAGCCAGGCGGTCTACGCCGGCGTGGAGGACCGGGGGCCGCGGGGCAAGGCCTGAGGCCGCGCCCGGCCCCGCTCACTCCCGCCGGGCCGGGGCCGAAACACCGGGCAGCTGATCCAGGCGGCCATCGCGCTTGAGGCGCGCCTGCATCTTCAGCCAGCCGAAGGTGAGGGGCACCGCCAGCACCAGTGGCACCGCCGTGAGCACAGGGCGGCTGCTCACCGCCAGCACCGAGGCCGCGACGGCCAGGGCCCCGATCAGAACGGACTGGCCGGCGCTCTGCTGGGCCAGGGCCAGGCGCCGCAGCAGGCGATCAGTTTCGCCGGCGCGGATCAGCACCTGCAGATCACCCTGTTCGATGCGGGCCAGGCTCTCGTCCAGGCGCCGCGGGATCCCGAAGGCGCGGCTGCCCACCTCGGCCGCCTGGCGGGAGAGCTCGCTGAACAGTTCGTTGGGGCCGTTGCCGCTGGCGGTCATGAGGGGCAACAGGTAGGGACGGGCGATGGCGATGAGGCTAAAGCCCGGATCGAGGCTCCGGCCCACCCCCTCGAAAGTGGAAAGGGCCCGCATCACGAAGATCAGCTCGGGCGGCAGCCGGAACGGCTGCCCGTAGACGAGTTCGTAGAGGTCACCGGAGAGCTTGTCGATGACGTTGGCGCTGAACGGTGGCGTGAGGGCTTCAGTGAGCATCACCCGCACCAGCCGCCGCACCGGCCCCTGGTCGATGCCGGCGGCGATCAGCCCGGCCTGCTGCAGCTCGTCCACCAGGGAGGCGGCATCCCGGGCCGCCGCGGCCCGCACCATCCGCCCGAGCCGGCTGCGCAGCCGCTCGGAGATCTGGCCCATCATGCCGAAGTCGTAGTAGATCAGCGCCCCGTCACTGGCGACCGCGAGGTTGCCGGGATGGGGGTCGGCGTGGAAGAAGCCGAAGCGGACCAGCTGCTGCAGGTAGCTGGCCGCCCCCTTCTCGGCGACGGACGCCGGATCGATGCCGGCGCTGACGAGGGCCTCCCGGTCGTTGATCTTGATGCCCGGCACGTAATCGAGGCAGAGCACCCGCCGGGAGCTCAGCTCCCAGATCACCGCCGGGATGCGGATGCCGGGGTCGTCGAGGAACTGCTGGCGGAACCGGGCGGCATGCTCCGCCTCGAGACGGAAATCCAGCTCCCGCAGCAGCACCCGGCGGCACTCCTTGGCGATGCCCACCCAGTCACGGCCGGCCCCCCAGCGGGGATGGCGCTGCACCGCGGCCGCCACCTGCTGCAGCACCTCCAGATCGAGTCGGAACAGGCGCTCCAGCCCCGGCCGCTGCACCTTGAACACCACCTGGCGGCCGCTGCGCAGGCTGGCCCTGTGCACCTGGGCCAGGCTCGCCGACCCCAGCGGCACGATTTCCAGATCGATGATCTCCGCCCGCCGCTCCCCCAGCTCCTGCTCCAGCAGGGACTCCACGACGGGGAAGGGGAAGGCGGGCACCCGGTCCTGGAGATGGGCCAGCTCCTCGACCACGTCGGCAGGGAGGACGTCGGGGCGGGCCGACAGCAGCTGGCCGAGCTTGATGAAGGCGGAACCGAGCTCGAGGAACTGGGCCGTGAGCCAGCGGGCCCGGCGGCGCTGGCGGGCGGCCTGGGCTTCAGGGGTGCGTCCGCCCGGGTAGGTCCAGGGCCGGGCGTCCCACCAGAGGCCGGCCAGCAGCTGGAGCACGAGACGCCAGATGCGCAGCGAACGCCAGAGGCGGGACAGCAGGATCCCGGGGGTGGAGAGGGCCGCCATCAGGCCTGCCCCGGAGACCGCGGCGGACCATCGGGGGCGGCGGGCATCCGGTCGAGGCGCCGGGAGAGTTCAGCCACCTTCGCCCGCAGGGCATCGATGCGTTCCTGGGAGTCCTCGGCGGCGCTGCCCCGGGACGCGGGGGCTCCGGTGTCGCGGTCGTTCTCGATCCGTTCAGCTTCCATCGCCACCTCCTCCCAGAACAGACTCAGCTCCTGCTGCACCCTGGCGGGGGCCTCCTGGGCGAGGGCCGCCAGGGTGGCGGCCGCATCGGCCAGGCCGCTGCCGAGGCGGGCGGCCAGGCGGTTCATGGCCGCCTTGGCGAGGGACTGCGGCGCGCTCATGACCTGACTGGAGGAGTCACCGAACTGTGGCAGATCAGGGCTGGCTTCCGGGGGCCGGTGGGGCGCTCACCGGAGGCGGGGCGATCGGCGCGGGACCGGCGGCCTCCCGCTCGCGGGCCGGTGGCGTCCGCGGCGGCGGCAGGACAGGAGCGGCCGGGAGCTCGACCTCGGGGGCTCCGGGGGCGGCCGGCTGCTCGGTCTGGGGGGACTCCCCGTCCGGCTCGAGCAGGCGCTGGCGCTCCTGGGCGTCCCGCTCCTCCATCTGGCGGCGCCGCTCCTCGATGGCGGCCGCCTCCTGCTTCTGCTCCTGCTCCAGCTCGAGCAGATCCAGATCACCGCGGATCTCGCGGGCGTCGCCGCCGAAGCGCTGGCGCAGGGAATCGAGCGTCGTCCCCGGGGCGGGCTGGACGTCGAAGCGCTGGCTGGCGCCCCCTTCCTCCGGGCCGCCGAGGCTCAGCAGGCGGAGGCTGGCGGCGTAGCCGACCCCGAAGCAGAGACCCACGATCCACCAGACCCGCCAGTCCCAGGCGGGGCGGCCCCCCGCCTGCTGCTTCTTCCCGGCGGGGGGCGCGCCCCGGGGAGGGGCACCGCCGGGAGGGGAAGAGGGCCTGGCCGTGACCATCGACGTCCGCGCAATCGCTGCCATCTTGCCGCGGAGGGGCCGCTCAGGCCCAGGCGAACAGGGCGACGCCGATCGCGGCGGCGGCACGGTTCAGCTGGCGATCGAAGCTGGCGAGGGTGGCATCGAGGCGTTGCGCCAATTCCAGGTAACTGGCGTCGTAACTGGAGAGCCCATGGGTACGGGCCAGGGCCAGCAGGCGGGCTCCGCGATCCGGTGGCGGCCCGATGTCGGTCTGGAACGGCAGGGTGTTGAGCCGGGCCAGGAACAGATCACTGTCGGCCTGGGGCAGCACGGAACACCGTTCCGCCACCAGCAGGGCATTGCTGACCTCCAGATGCCAGAGAGCGGGAACCCACCAGGGAGCGGTCCCGCAGGCGCTGAGCAGGCGATTGGCCCGTTCCGCCTCGTTGGGCTGCTGCCGCTCGAACACCCAGGCCAGGGCCATCGACGCATCGATCACCAGGGTCGAGGGCGCCCCGCTCACCGCCGCCCCTCGCTCACGAAGCTGGCGACATCGGCTGCACTGACACCGCGAATGCGCGGGAACGCCCGCAGAGCCGCGACCGCCGCGTCCACCCCCTGGCCGGCATCGCTGCGGTGGGGCACCAGATCCGCCACGGGTTTTCCGCGCACGGTGATGGTGAAGCGCTCACCGTTTTCCACGGCGCGCAGGAGCCGGGAGAGCTGGGCTTTGGCTTCGAAGGCCCCGATGCTGGCGTCCATGAGCCATGAGCTGGTTCACGACCTAGTTTATTCAGCCACGCTGGACGGCGCACCGACGGGACCCGCCACGACCACAAGGTGCAGCGTGTTGATGGGCGCGCCTGGGGTCATGGAGATTTCCTGCG
This sequence comes from Synechococcus sp. UW140, assembly GCA_943369315.1. Taxonomy (GTDB): domain Bacteria; phylum Cyanobacteriota; class Cyanobacteriia; order PCC-6307; family Cyanobiaceae; genus Cyanobium. The sequence goes on along the minus strand of CALRMW020000010.1, from coordinate 89,355 downwards.
AAGGTCCAGCGCCTCCCTACGTCGTGTAATCCGCGTTGATGCGCACGTACTGATCCGAGAGGTCGCAGCCCCAGGCCAGGCCGCTGCCCGGGCCCTCCCCCACCCGCAGCCGGATCGCCACCGTGTCGTCGGCCAGATAGGCGCCGGCGGCGCGGGCCTTGAGGTAGGCCGACGCCGCCGGGCGGTCGAAGGGAAGGGGCTGGCCGGCCGCCATCAGCTGGTGGTCCCCCAGCCACAGGGCCACGGCGGCGGGGTCGAAGGGCACCCCGGCGCGGCCGGCGGCGGCCACGATCCGGCCCCAGTTGGGGTCGCGGCCGTGGACGGCGCACTTCACCAGCGACGAGCCGGCCACAGTGCGGGCGATGGCGCGGGCGCCGGCGTCATCGGTGGCGCCCTCCACCCGCACCTCGATCAGGCAGGTGGCGCCCTCGCCGTCGCGGGCGATCGCCCGGGCCAGGTGCTGCGACACCGCCGTCAGGCCGGCCTCAAGCGCCTCAAAGTGTTCGGGGCCCAGGGGCTCACCGGCGGCAAAGGCCAGGTACGTGTCGTTGGTGCTGGTGTCGCCGTCCACCGTGATCGCGTTGAAGGAGCGATCCACCGCCCGCTTCACCATGTCCTGCCAGACATCGGCCGGCACGCCGGCATCACAGGTGAGGGTGCCCAGCATCGTGGCCATCTGGGGATGGATCATCCCCGAGCCCTTGGCCATGCCGCCGATCCGCACCCTGCGGCCGCCCAGCTGGGCCTCTAGGGCGATCTCCTTGGCCACAAGATCCGTGGTGAGGATCGCCTCAGCCGCCGCGCCGCCGCCCGTGGGGCCGAGGGTGGCCACCAGGGGATCGAGGCCCGCCACGAGCAGCTCCATCGGGATCGGCACGCCGATCACACCGGTGGAGCAGATCAGCACCTCTTCGGGCGCCAGGTCCAGGCGAGCGGCCAGCTCGGCGGTGGCCCGCAGGCTGTCGGCCAGGCCGCGCTCCCCGGTGCAGGCGTTGGCCTGGCCGGAGTTGGTGAGCACCGCCCGGGCGTGGCCGCCGCCGGCCGCCAGGCGCTCGGCGCAGAGGTCGACGCAGGCGGCCCGCACCAGCGAGGTGGTGAAGGTGCCGGCGCAGACCGCCCCCACCGGCGCCAGCAGCAGGGAGAGATCCGGCCGGCCCGAGGCCTTCAGGCCGGCGGTGACGGCGGCGGCCAGGAAGCCCTCCGGGGCCGTGACGCCGCCGTCGATGGGATGCCAGGGGCCGGGGACGCTCGCCATGGGGGCCGATTCACGCTGGGGTCATCCTGCAGGGGCACCGGCCTCCAGCCATCGGCCTGGCCGCCGATGCCGAACAGCGACTCCCCCGGAGCCAGCCGGCCCTGCTCCCCCCAGCGCAGCCTGCTGAGCAGGGCCGTGGGCGACAGGGAGTCCCAGGCCGACGGGGCTGCTGTTGACCACCAGCAGCAACCAGCGAAGGAGATGCACCTGGCGCTCGGACCAGACGCTGAACAGTTGCACCGTTCTCGCCGCAGCCTTCTGCGGAACCTGGAGATCGTGCCCGGTGGTGTCCAACCGTTGGCGCCAGGGCTCAGAGTGCACAGCAGCGACGCCTTGCCCCGCTGAACCTCCCCCAGCGACGCATCGGACTCACCGGAGGCATCGCCACCGGCAAGAGCACGGTGGCCTCCCTGCTCCAGGAGCGATTCGGGCTGCCGGTGCTGGACGCGGATCGCTATGCCCGCGAGGCCCTCGCTCCGGGCAGCCCCGGCGCCGCGGCGGTGCTGGCGCGGTACGGGGAGCGGGTGCGGGCCCATCCGACCGGTTCTGACGCGCCGGGCGGCCCCGTGCCCGACCTGGACCGGGCCGCCCTCGGCCGGATCGTGTTCGCCGATGGGGCCGAGCGGGCCTGGCTGGAGGGGCTGGTGCACCCCCTGGTGCGGGCCCGCTTCGCCGCCGAACTGGAGCGGCGGCGAGGGGACCCGGTGGTGGTGCTGATGATCCCCCTGCTGTTCGAGGCGGGGCTGGAGGGGCTGTGCAGCGAGGTGTGGCTGGTGGACTGCGACGAGACGGAGCAGCGGCGGCGCCTCATGGGCCGGGACGGCCTCGAGGCCAGCGAGGCGGACGCCCGCATCCGCGCCCAGTGGCCCCTGCAGCGCAAGCGGCCCCTGGCCGATGCGCTGATCGACAATTCCCGCGGCACCGGCCAGCTTCTCCGCCAGCTCGAGGCCCTGCTCCGGCCCGCCCAGCAGCCCGGGGCCTGAGCCGCGCCGGAGTCGCGGCGCCTGAAGCGGCATCAGGTGGCATCAGGTGGCATCAGGGAAGCACCACGAGTTGGCCCTCCTGGCTGATGCTTTTCCTGCCGCGAACGGGCGCCGTTGCGCAACGGGATGGCCCTCGGTCCAAAGGAGATGGATGAGCGCCGGGGCCCGAAGCGGGGCCCCTTCGTCGTAAAGATTTCCACGGGTGTCTCCCGGAAGCAATCCAGCCCCCCTGGGATCACCGGACACTGACAGTTAACCGGTGAAAGCGGAATGTCGCGGACCATTCGTTACTTCGCCACCAATCGCGATCGCGAGAAGCTCGGGCGGGCATTCGATTCTGATCAGCGGATCAAGCTGCAGCGCGGCGGCTACCACTGGATCGACACAGAGATCTGCATGGCCCAGTACCTGGGCAGCACCAATCCCTCCAGCCTCCCGATCGAGGCGGTGGTCTCCTCCTCCCAGCTAGACGTGCTGGCCAGCTTCCTCGCCAAGCCGTGCATTCGCACCGTGGTGATCGGCGTTCACGGCTTCAACGTGCCCCTGCACGGCGCCATCACCTCCTTTTCCCTGCTGGCGGAGCTGCTGCAGCAGCAACTGGCCCAGCAGGGGCATTCCCTGCTGATGGGCCCGGGCGAGATCGACGAGAGCCGGGATCACCTTGCCTTCATCGGCTTTTCCTGGCCCTCGGATGGCAGTGTGCTGGCCTATCAGTCGGATCGCAGTGAAGCGATCCAGGCCGCCTCGGCCCTCGCCAACACCATCGCCACGATCCGCACGGTGAATCCCAGCACCGGCATCGCGATCATCGCCCACAGCATGGGCAATTACCTCACCTGCAACATGCTGGCCGGCCTGCTCAACGAGGAGAGCTGGCCGAAGCAGGCCTTCAGCGGTGACGATGCCGGCCGGCGGCTGACGGGCCGCCTGTCGCGCCGGGAGGACAACGGCGGCGAATCCTTCGTGGATCAGTACATCATGCTGGCCCCCGATGTGGAACGGCGCGAAGTGACCCAGTGTCCGAATGTGGAGATCGGCTCCAGACGACTTCACTACAACGGACCCTTCTACGGCGGACTCAAGCATCTGGTGGGTCACACCCATCTCTTCTATTCCCGCCACGACAGCGCCCTTCAGGCTTCGGTGCTGGAGAAGGAGGCCCTGCGCGAACCGATCGAGGCCCTCAAGCAACGGCTCACGGGCCCCGAGCTCACCAGGCGTTGGGAGAGCAGCCTCGGCCTCAATCCCCTGCCTTCGCTGGCGCCCCCCAACATGACGGGTTACAACGCCACCCGGCTCACCAACCGCGCCATTGACCATGGCGATTACTTCGATGCCCCGGCGGTGATCAGCACCATCGCCGATCTGCTGCTTCAGCCGCCGATCACCACCTGGATCTAAGACAGGAGCTGGCGACGATCAGCCCTTCAGCTGCTCGCTGAGGATCCGGTTGGCCAGCTTGGGGTCGGCGCGGCCGCCGGTGCGCTTCATCAGCTGCCCCACGAAGAAGCCCTGCAGCTTGGTCTTGCCGCCGCGGAAGGCCTCCACCTCCTCGGGGTGGGCCGCCAGCAGCTCCGCCACGATGGCGGCGATCGCCGCCGGGTCGCTGATCATGCCCAGGCCGCGGGACTCGACAATCGCCGCCACCGAACCGCCCTTCTCGAGCAGTTCGGGGAGCAGGTCCTTGGCGATCTTGCCGCTGATGGTGCCCGCCTCGATCAGCTGCACCATCTCGGCCAGCTGCGCCGGCCCCAGCGGCAGCTCGCCGATCGACAGCCGGTTGGCGTTCACGTGGGCGGCGATGTCGCCGGTGACCCAGTTGGCCACGGCCTTGGGGTCGCCCCCGGCCGCCACCGCCGCCTCGAAGTATTCGGCCATCGAACGCTCATCGGTGAGCACCCGGGCGTCGTAGATCGAGAGCCCCAGGCTCTCGGCATAGCGGTGGCGCTTGGCCGCCGGCAGTTCGGGCAGCTCGGAGCGCCAGCTTTCCCGCTGCGCGGGGCTCACCTCGATCGGCCCCAGGTCCGGGTCCGGGAAGTAGCGATAGTCGCTGGCCCCCTCCTTGCTGCGCATGCTCTTGGTGAGCTGCTTGCCCTCATCCCAGAGGCGCGTTTCCTGCACCACCGGCTCACCGGCCTCATAGGCCTTGATCTGGCGGGCGATCTCGAAATCGATGGCCTTCTGGATCGCCGAGAAGGAGTTCATGTTCTTGATCTCCACCTTCACGCCGAAGGGGGCGTCGGGACCGCGGCGCACCGAGATGTTGACGTCGCAGCGCAGGGAACCCTCCTGCATGTTGCCGTCGCTGACGCCCAGGTACCGCATGATGCGGCGGATCTCCGAGGCGTACTCGGCCGCCTCCCGGCCCGTGCGCAGATCCGGCTTGGAGACGATCTCCGCCAGGGCGACGCCGGCCCGGTTGTAGTCCACCAGCGAGTGGGTGGAGCCGGCCAGACGGTCGCTGCCGGCGTGGACGAGCTTGCCGGCGTCCTCCTCCATGTGCAGCCGCTCGATGCCCACCTTCTTCAGGTAGGTCTCCTTGCCCTTCTCGGCCACCTCCACCTCGATCCAGCCGTTTTCGGCGATCGGCTGGTCGTACTGGGAGATCTGGTAGTTCTTGGGCAGGTCGGGATAGAAGTACTGCTTGCGGTCGAACTTGCTGTGTTCGGCCACCTGCAGGTTGAGGGCCAGGGACGCCTTGACCGCGTACTCCAGCACCTTCTGGTTGAGCACCGGCAGGGTGCCGGGCAGGCCGCACACCACCGGGTCGATGTGGGTGTTGGGATCGTCGCCGAAGCTGGTGGAGGCGGCGGTGAAGATCTTGCTGGCGGTGCCCAGCTGCACGTGGGTCTCCAGGCCGATCACGGCCTCCCAGGCTCCCTGTTCCTTTGCTTCAGCCATGGTCGCGAGTCCTGCCGGCGCTGTCGGCCCCCCGCGCTCGGCCGGAGGCACTGGGGGCGATCCTAGGCAGCGGCAGGCGGCCGCTTGAATGGGGGCCTTCCGAGCTGGAGATGCGCGCCCTGGCTGGCCCCCCTCCCGACGCCGAACCCGTCCTGATCCTCGGCGGTGGCCTGATGGGCCTGGCCATCGCCCACCAGCTGGCCCGTCTCGGCCGCTCCGCCACCGTGCTCAGCCGCCGCCGCAGCGAGGCGGCCGGGTTCGTGGCTGCCGGCATGCTGGCCCCCCACGCCGAGGGGCTCAGCGGGCCGATGCTGGCCCTGGGCCAGGCCAGCCTGGAGCGCATTCCGGCCTGGGTGGCCCGCATCGAGGCCGACAGCGGCCTGCCCTGCGGCCTGCGCCCCTGCGGCATCGTCGTCCCCTTCGCCGCTGCGGCCGAGCGCGACGCCTACCCCACGGCCCCCTTCGGCGAGCCCCTCGACCGCGCCGGCCTAGAGCGGGAGGTGCCGGGGATCGGACCCACCTGGCGGGCGGGCCTGCTGTTCCCCCAGGACGGGCAGATCGACAACCGCCGCCGCCTGATGCGCGCCCTGGAGCGGGCCTGCGCCGCCCTGGGGGTGCGCTTCGAGGAGGGCACCGAGGTGCTGGAGCTGCTCACCGCAGGCGGCGGGTGCCTGCGGGGGGTGCGGCTGCGCCGGGCCGAGGGGGGCGAGCACGCCATCGCCGCCACCACGGCCGTGCTCGCCTGCGGCGCCTGGAGCGGCCGGTTGCTGCCGTCGCTGCCGGTGCATCCGGTGAAGGGCCAGATGCTGTCGCTGCAGGGCCCCAGGGCCAGCCTGGAGCGGGTCGTGTTCGGGCCCGGCACCTACCTGGTGCCGCGGGAGGACGGCCTGCTGGTGGTGGGCGCCACCAGCGAACCGCAGGCCGGCTTCGACGACGGCCTCACCCCCGAGGGCCAGAAGCAGCTGCAGGCCGGCATCGCCGCCCTGCTGCCGGAGGCGACCCTGTGGCCGCCGATGGAGCGCTGGTGGGGCTTCCGGCCCGGCACCCCCGACGACGCTCCGCTGCTCGGCCCCGGACCGATCGAGGGGCTCTGGCTGGCCACGGGCCACCACCGCAACGGCGTACTGCTGGCGGCGATCACGGCGGAGCGGATCGCTGCTGCGATCACGGCGGCCGGTCGTGACTCCGGAGCGGGCGCGGCGGGCCATGCCCTGCTGGCGCCCTTCCACTGGGACCGGCCGTTCCCTGCGGCGGCCTAGCCAGGCCCGGCCGCCGCAGGCCGCAGCCCCTGGAGGGCATAGACCTCCAGGGGCACGGGCCAGCCCTTGATCCGGTGGCTCCCCAGCGGCAGCACCTCGAGCTCCTCCGGCAGCACCGCCAGCAGGTCGCCGCTGACCAGGATCGGGTGCTCGGGGAACAGGCGCGTCAGCCCCTCCAGGCGGCTGGTCACGTTGACGCTGGCCCCCACGACGGTGAACTCCAGCCGCTGGGAGGAGCCCAGGTTGCCGGCGATCACCTCGCCGAAATGGAGCCCGATCCCGTGCCGCAGCGGTGGGTTGCCCGCCGCGGCCAGCTCAAGGTTGAGCGCATCCAGCCGCTCCTGCATCGCCAGGGCGGCCCGCACCGCGGCCCGGGCCTCCTGGGCATCCCCCCGGCTGCGGGGCACCCCGAACTCCGCCATCACCGCGTCACCGATGAACTTGTCGAGCAGGCCCTCCTGCTCCAGCACCGCCCCGGCCATGGCCTCGAAGTAGCGGTTGAGCAGGGCGAACAATTCGGCGGGCTCCAGCACCGCACTCAGGGGCGTGAACCCCACCAGGTCGCTGAACAGCACGGCGCAGCGGGCCCGGCTGCCCACCGCCTGGTTCCACACCGGCCCGGGGCTGCGCAGGATGTCGCGCAGCAGGGTGGGGGAGACGCGCCGGCTCAGCACCTGGTGCAGGTAGGCCCGCTCCCGGCTTTCCGCCAGCCCCTGGCCCACGGCCCGCACCCCGCCCCCGGCCGCCGGGGCCAGCAGCAGGGCCGCCAGGGGCAGGCGCAGCAGGGCCAGGGCCCACACCGCCCAGCCGGCGAGCAGGACCCCGCTCGCCAGGGCCAGCGCCAGCTGCAGGGTGCCGCCGGCACTGGCGGGGCGCCGCAGCAGCAGCCCCGCCAGGACGCCCCAGCCCATCAGCAGCAGCCCGTCCCCCGCCAGGGGCAGCCGCCCCAGCCCCCGGCCCTGCAGCACGTTGGCCAGGGCCACCGCCTGGATCTCGGTGCCGGCCATGGGGCCGAAGGGCGTCTCCTGCAGGTCCCCCAGGCCCGGGGCCGTGACGCCGATCAGCACCGTGCGTCCCCGCCAGGTGGAGGGCGGTGCCTCCAGCAGCTTCCAGGCCGGAACGCGGGGCATGGTGCCGGCGGGACCGGGATAGTCGAGCCCCATCGGTGCCGGCGGCGGCGGCGCCGGGCGCACCAGGAAGGCCATCGGCCGGGGCAGGGGCGGCGGGAAATCGCCCAGCCGGGCACCGATCCAGTCCTGGCCCGGCACCGTCTCCACCACCCCCCGGGGCGACTGCAGCAGGGTGGTGAGGCCGGGGGCACCCAGCGGGTGGATGGGCAGCCGCAGCCGGCTCTGCACCAGCCCCCCCTCCTCCTGAACGACGTAGACCGCCGCCAGGTGCACCCGCTGGCGCCAGGGGGCGAGGGTCGCGGCGAAGGCCCGGTCGTCGGCGGGGCCGAAGCGGCTGGGCTGGCTGAACTCGATGTTGAACAGCACCCGGGCCGCCCCCTGCTCGAGCACATGGGCCGCCAACCGGGCCTGCAGGGCCCGGGGCCAGGGCCAGGGCCCCATCTGCCGCCACAGCGGCGACGCCTGGCGCTCGCCCGGGGACAGCAGCTCCCCCAGCTCCAGGGAGTCGGCGTCGATGGCCAGGATCACCGGGTCGGCCGGGGCGGGGCGGGCCCCCCGCAGCAGGAAGAAGGCCTGGAGGAGCTGGTCGTCGAGCAGCCGCGGCCCCTGGCCCAGGGGGGTGAGGGGGGCCCGGTCGAGGCCCGCCAGCAGGGGGGCGGCCAGGGCCAGCCACCAGAGCCGGCGCCCCAGCCCGGGCCAGGGGGGCATCAGGGGGTGAGTCCGAGTTCGCGCTCGAGCACCGGCAGCGTCTCCATCGGCGCCCCGAAACCGTTCAGCAGCTCGCTGTTGCGCCGCCGCAGCCTCGCCTCGGTGGCGTCGATGCGGCGCGGCCCCTTCCAGCCCCCGGGGGTGGCCTCCAGCCGCTGGCCGCTGGCCAGCTGGTAGACGGTGCCGTCATCGGCGCGCACCTCCACCTCCCCCTCCCAGCTCAGGAACAGCACGGAATCGGCGGTGTCCTCGATGAAGACCGTGGTGCCCTGGATGGAGGCCGTCCCCACCCGGGTTCGGATCCGCAGGGGGGTGGGACTCTTCGCCCCTGGAGCGATCCAGGCGATGATCCGGCCGCGCACCAGATCGAGCAGCGTCGGCTCGATCCGCAGCAGGGCGTTGCCCCCGAGCCGGAAGCTGCGGCCATCGGCCAGCAGGATCTGCAGCCGGCCGGGATTCTCGGTGCGCAGCACGGTGGAAGGCCGCAGCACCTGGCCCACCAGGGCCGGCCGCTCCGGCGCCGCCGGCGGCATCACATAGGCCGGCCGGGACGGCACGTCCACCACCCGGGGCACCCGGGGGGCCGCGGTGGCGCCGGCGAGGGGGCCCGCGGCGGGCAGGACGACAGCCAGGCCGGCGACTGTGGCGGCCAGAACGGCCACGGCCGCCGCCTTCAGCGGCCTGGGAGGCCGGAGGCTCCTGCGCAGCAGCATGGCCCGGTGACCCGACGGTCCCCAGGATGGCCGCTCAGGGCTCGACCCGCCACACCTGGTCGGCGGGCGTCCACTCACACAGCTCGGAGGGCTGGAACCAGAGGCCGATCTCGAAGACCGCCGTTTCCGGAGCATCGGAGCCGTGGATGACGTTGCGGCCGATGTTCACCGCCAGGTCGCCGCGGATGGTGCCGGGTTCGGCCTCCAGGGGCTTGGTGGCGCCGATCAGCTTGCGGGCGCTGGCGATCACGCCGTCGCCTTCCCAGACCATGGCCACCACAGGCCCGCTGGTGATGAACTCCACCAGGCCCGCGAAGAAGGGACGCTCCCGGTGCACACCGTAATGGCTCTCGGCCAGGTCCCGGCTCGGCACCAGCTGCTTGAGGCCCACCAGCTTGAAGCCCTTGCGCTCGAAGCGGCCGAGGATCTCGCCCACCAGGCCCCGCTGCACCCCGTCGGGCTTGATGGCGAGGAAGGTGCGTTCGGTGGCCATGGGGAAGGGAGAGGTGTTCGGGCCATCGTCCGCGCTGGGGCTGCCGCTTGGCAAGCAACCACGCTCCCTTTCGGCCGGGCGCCCGGTCGGCCGTGCCGGGGTTGCCCGTCCTGTGCAGGCGCGACGCGGAACCTGTACAGCCTGTACAGATTCCTGGATCGGCACCCGCCGGTGACCCGAAGGTGCCCCAACGCCCAGGCCAGGGCGGCCGCCACAAGGCCACGCCTAGATTCGCTCCGACCGGCTTCCCTCCTCCCAGGCGCCATGGTGCTCGCCGACCCGTCCAGCCCGCCGGGCGCGCCCGCCGCTCCTGCCGGGCGATCCGACGCCTGGAGCGCCGCCGACGGGGCGGCCCTGTACGGGCTCGACCGCTGGGGCGAGCCTTACTTCGGCGTTGGCTCCAGGGGCCACGTGATCGTGCAGCCCCGCGGCGACCGCGGCGGCTCCCTCGATCTGGTGGAGCTGGTGCGGGAGCTGCAGGGGCGCGACCTGTCCCTGCCGCTGCTGATCCGCTTCGACGACATCCTCGAGGACCGGCTCGAGCGACTCCATGGCGCCTTCGAGCGGGCCATCGCCCAGTACGGCTACAACGGCCGCTACCAGGGGGTGTTCCCGGTGAAGTGCAACCAGCAGCGCCACGTGGTGGAGCAGCTGGTGGAGAGCGGCCGCCGCTGGCACTTCGGCCTGGAGGCGGGCAGCAAGGCCGAGCTGCTGATCGCCCTGTCCCTGCTCGACGATCCCGACGCCCTGCTGATCTGCAACGGCTACAAGGACCAGCGCTACATCGAGACGGCGATCCTGGCCCGGCGCCTGGGGCGCCAGCCGGTGGTGGTGATCGAGCAGGCCGATGAGGTGGAGCGGATCATCGCCGCCAGCAGCGCCCTGGGCGGGGCCCCGTTCATCGGCATCCGCGCCAAGTTGTCGGCCCGCAGCACCGGCCGCTGGGGCAGCTCGGTGGGCGAGCGAGCCAAATTCGGCCTCTCGATCCCCGACGTGCTCACCACGGTGGAACGCCTGCGGGAGGCGGGCCTGCTCGACGACCTGCGCCTGCTGCACTTCCACATCGGCAGCCAGATCAACGACATCGCCGTCCTCAAGGACGCCCTGCAGGAGGCCGGGCAGATCTATGCCGAGCTCACCCGTCTGGGGGCGCCGATGGGCTTCCTGGATGTGGGCGGCGGCCTGGGCATCGACTACGACGGCAGCCGCACCGCCACCGCTGCCTCCACCAACTACTCGCTGCAGAACTACGCCAACGACGTCGTCGCCACGATCCGGGAGTGCTGCGAGCCCCACGGCATCCGCCCGCCCACGCTGGTGAGCGAGAGCGGCCGGGCCCTGGCCAGCCACTTCAGCGTGCTGGTGTTCGACGTGCTCGGGGCCGGCGGCCACAGCGAATCGGTGCCGCCGCCGGCCGAGGGGGAGGCGCTGATCCTGCGCAACCTGCGCGACACCCACGCCCTGATCACGGCGATCGCCGCCGAGGGGGGCCTCGAGGCGGACGACGCCGGTGAGCGGGCGGTGGTGGAGCGGCTGCAGGAGGCCTGGAACGATGCCCTCAAGTTCAAGGAGGACGCCCTCACCGCCTTCCGGCTCGGCTACCTGAGCCTGCCGGAGCGGGCCACGGCCGAGCGCCTCACCTGGGCCAGCTGTCAGGCGATCGCCCACCAGCTCGAAGGCCTGCCCACAGGCACCGCCATCCCCCAGGAGCTGCAGGCCCTGCCGGCGGCGCTGGCCGGCACGTACTACGCCAACCTCTCGGTGTTCCGCTCGGCGCCGGACACCTGGGCGATCGACCAGCTGTTCCCGGTGCTGCCGATCCACCGGCTCGATGAACGGCCCACCCGGCTGGGCAGCTTCGCCGACCTCACCTGCGATTCCGACGGCAAGATCGCCCGCTTCATCGACCGGGGCCAGGTCAAGCCCCTGCTGGAACTCCACGGCCTGCGGGCCGGGGAGCCCTACTGGATCGGGCTGTTCCTCGGCGGCGCCTACCAGGAGGTGATGGGAAACCTGCACAACCTGTTCGGCAGCACCAACGCGGTGCACATCCGGCTGGCAGCCGGCGGCGGCTACCGGGTCGACCACGTCGTGCGGGGCAACACCAACGCCGAAGTGCTGGAAGCGATGGAGCACGACCCCGACCTGCTGCTGGAGCGGCTGCGGCTGGCCAGCGAGCAGGCGATCGGCCGGGGCGACCTGGCGATCAGCGATGCCCGTCGCCTGATGGCCCACCTGAAGGCCAGCCTGGAGCAGACGACTTACCTGGAGGCCTGACCTTCCCTGGAGGCCTGATCCGCCAGGGCGACGGTGAAGATCTCCACCTCCCCCAGGCTCTTCACCGGCTGGGGGCCCAGGGAGAGGGCCGCGAGCCCGGGGTCGGCCGCGATCAGGCTGGCGGTCTGCGCGTCACAGACCACCGCCGCGTCCACCTGGCGAGTGGCTGATTCAAGCCGGGCCGACAGGTTCACCGTGTCGCCGATCACGGTGAACTCCATCCGCCGCGGACTGCCGATCTGACCCACCATCACCTGGCCGCTGGCCAGGCCGATGCCGTTGTCGAGGGTGGCGATGCCCCGCCGCGCCCAGTCCTCGTTGAGGCCGGCCAGGGCCGCCCGCATGGCCAGGGCGCAGCGCACCGCCTGGCTGGCCTCCTCGGCCACCCCCCGACTCACCGGTGAGCCAAAGACGGCCATCACCGCGTCGCCGATGAACTTGTCGACGGTGCCGCCATGGGCCATCACCACCTCCACCATCGCGCCCAGATACTCGTTGAGCTGGAGCACGTGCAGCTCGCTCTGGCCCTCGCCGCTGCGCTGCTTGGTGAGCACCGTGAATCCCTTGATGTCGGTCATCAGCACGGTCACCTCGAGCAGGCGGCCGCGCAGGATGCCCTGGGCCGATTCCGGGTCGGAGAGGATCTCCGCCACCACGCCGGGCGCCACGTAGCGCTCGAAGGTGCGGCGCAGGCGCCGCCGTTCCTGCCCCTCCCGCAGGTAGGCATCCCCCCCGTAGAGCAGGCCCAGCAGGGCCAGGCCCGAGACCGGCGCCAGCAGCGGCAGCCAGCGGTTGGCCTGCTGCAGCGCCACCACGACGACGGCGCCCTGGAGGACCAGCATCAGCAGCACCAGGGCGAGGCGCCAGCGCAGGTCCGTCCAGCGCCGGGCCGCCGCCAGCACCAGCAGCAGCGGCACCAGGGCCAGCAGGGCCCGTCCCGGCGCGCTGCGGGGCCAGAGCTGCAGCCCGTCCCCCTGCAGCGAGTTGGCGGTGGCGGTGGCCAGCACCTCCAGTCCCGAGAGGGTTCCGAACGGGGTGGGGTAGCCATCGGTCCCCTGGGCGACCACCGGGCCGAGCAGCACCAGCGCCCCCTTGAGGTCCTTGCGCAGGGGATGGGTCCGCCAGCGCTCGGGGTCGAGCACCTCCCAGGCCGGCAGGCGCCGGAAGCTCCCCTCCGGGCCGTAGAAGTTGAGGGCGCTTTGGCGGTCGTCCTGGCGGCTCCGCTGGCCCCCCAGCTGGAGCAGGGTGGAGGAGAGGGCGCGGTGGCCCTCGGCGCCGCGGGCGGGTAGCACGCCACTGGCATAGGCCTCGGGGTGGCGGCTCGGCTCACTGGAGGTGGCGGAGAGGATGTTGGTGAGTCCCAGGGCCCCGGTGCCGCCGATGGCCGCCAGGAAGCGCTCCGGGCGTACGAAGGTGAGGGCTCCGGCTCCCTGGGTGTCGCTGGATTCGAGCATCTCGGCCGCCAGGGCGACCCGGCCGGGGTAGCGCCGCAGCCGCAGCTCCAGGGCATCGTCATCGGCCGGCCCCTTGCCGCTGGGCCCCTCGAAGACCACATTCACGGCCACGGCCCCGGCGCCGGCCTGCAGCAGCTTCTCCGCCACCATCCCGTAGGTGGCCCGGGGCCAGGGCAGGCTGCCGACCCCCTTCGCCCATTCCGGGATCCGGCCCTCCCCCTCGAACCAGTCCCCCTGCTGGAGGGTGGCGTCATCGACCGTGACCAGCACCACCTTCGGCGGCGGTCGGCGCGGGCCGCGCAGCAGCAGCAGCTGCTGCTCCACCCCCCGCTCCCAGACCCGCATCCGGGGCCCCGGCCAGCCGGAGCTGACCCCCACCCAGGCCAGCACGGCAACCACCAGGACGCTGAAGGTGCGGCGTCGGGCCATCATCGCGGCAGCGGACTCCAGAGCGTGCAGATGGCGGCGGCCCGGCCGGAGCGCTCCAGGCGCACGCAGTCGATGGCCCGGGCCCTGGGACGGTTGATCAGGATCTGGGTGTGCAGGGCTGAGCCCATCCAGCGCGACACGATCACCTCCGGGTTCCAGGCGGCGGCCGGCATCGGGCAGGCGATCACCTCACTGGTGGGCATGAGCATGCCCGACGCCGCCATGCGCTCCTGGAACGCCCCCCAGCGGGAGCGGTCGTGGTCGCAGTCGCGGCTGGCCAGCACCCCCTCGAGCACCGGGGCCAGATAGGCGGCGTTCCGGGCTGCCAGGTCCGCCGGCAGGGGCTGGAGGGCGGGACGCCCGCCCTGGGCCCGGTAGCGGTTGATGGTCTCCACCAGAGGGTCACGGCTGACCGACGGCCTGGTCGGGGCGGGGATCACCCCGGGGAAACGGCGCTGCACGAAGGCCTCCAGCGCCGCCATGCCGGGCAGGGGCGCGGTGAACCCCTCGAACAGGGGCCCCCGGAGGATGGCGGCGTAGTCGTCCGCCGTCAGGGGTCGCTGCCCGAGCAGGGCCCCCTGGCTGGAGAGCCGCACCCGGGTGCCCCCGGCCACGAGGATCGGCGCCCCGGCCAGGGGCCGTCCATCGGCGAGCGGCTGGAGCTCCACCGAGCCCTCCAACACCGCCACCTCCTGCTCGCCGCCGTCGAGCAGGGTGATCAGGTAGTTGGTCCCCCGGGTGCTCAGCCGCGAGGAGCGGGTGCAGCCGTTCTGCTGGCCGGACACCAGGATCTGGCCGCTGCTGAGCAGGAAGCAGGTGCTGCCGAGTCGCAGCTGGGTGAAGCGGTTGAGGCGGCCGGCGGCCCCACCGGCGAAGCCCAGCTGGCCGCGGCTCTTCTGGGTACGGACCAGCTCGGGGGTGAACGCCCGCTCCTGCACGTGGGCCTGGCGGCGTTCGATGAACAGCTCCGGGCCATCGAGGATCTCCTGCACGACCGCCGACGCTGCCGGTCTGGCCACGCTGCCGCTGGGCCAGACCAGGGCTGAGGCCAGGGCCGTCAACAGAAGCCGGTGGGGTCGGATCACCGGCTCAGAAGAAGCGCGGCAGGCCGAAGGGCAGCGACGGCGGGCTGATCGGCACCGGCAGGTTCACCCCCGGCACCCGGGAGCGGATGTAGCTCTCCAGGGAGCCGTAGGCGGGCAGCGGCACCCGGAAGCCCTGGAACAGGGGGCCGCCCAGGATGCTGTTGTAGTCGCTGACGCTGAGACCCAGGATCGCCAGCACCACCCCGGCGGGGGAAAGCCTCAGCTTCTGGCCCGCTTCCACGGTGGTGGCGGGCTTGCCCGTGGGCTCGCCGTCGGCGAGGGGTTCCACCTCCACCGATCCCTCCAGCACGGAGATCTCCGCCTCCCCCGACTCGCTGACGTCCAGGAGGTAGTTGGTGCCCCGCACGCTGAGGCGGGCGGAGCGGGTGCAGCCGCTCTGCTTGCCGGAGACCAGGATCTGACCCTTCTCGATCAGGAAGCAGCCCTGGCCCAGCCTGAGCAGGGCGAAACGGTTGAGGCGGCCGGCGGCGCCGCTGTCGAAGCGGATCTGGCCCCGGCTGTTCTGGGTGCTGACCTTCTGGGGGGCGACGGCCTTCTGCTTCACCTTGGCCGTCTTGCCATCGATGAAGAGTTCGTTGCCGTCGAGAATCTCCTGCACCACGGCACTCTCGGAGGCCCGCACCGGCAGCGGGCCGAGGGCGGGACCGACCAGGAGCACCAGGATCGGCACCATCGAGAGGCTCGGCAGGTGGCGGAGGCGCATGGGCTCAGGGCTCCGGTGCGGATGGCCCATTCTGCTCAACCGGGCCGGGAACGCATCGACGCCGCCGGAATCGCCTCAGCGGGCACAGAAGCGGACCATCACGCCCAGCCGGTCCTTCGGCGGTGCCAGTTCGGCCGGATCGAAGGGGGGAGCAGCCTCGGCGGCGGCCGCCCGCATCATCATTGGCCGCAGGTCGTTGCCGTCCACCTGCACCTCCAGGGGGGCCAACCGGCTGAGACCCACGGCTGCGGCCACTTCCCGGGCCTGCTCGAGGGCGTCCTGATAGGCCGCCCGCAGCAGCTGGCGCCGCACCGCCGCGTCCAGGGTGCGATCGGCCTCGGTGCCCACCGGCGCCAGCCGCACCCCGGGGAGGGCCCCCACCTCCCGGATCAGGGGCTGCAGCCGCTGGGGAAGCAGCCGGCCGCTGACCTGCAGGCTGGCCGTCACCGCCGCCGGCCGGTGGCGATCGGCCTCGCGCTGCCAGGTGCTCGGCGAGGTGACCCGCAGCTCCTCCACCTGCAGCTGCTGCAGGGCCTGGCGCACCGCCGCCAGCCGCTCCTGCAGGGCCTGCAGGGCGGCGTCGGCCGTGGCGGCCTCCGCCTCCAGGGCCAGGGAGAACGACAGCCGGCGGGTGGGCCGTTCCCGTTCGGCGCTGCCCCTGGCCTCCAGCAGGGTGCCCTCACAGCGCAGCTGCACCTGGGCGACGGCGGCACCGGGCCCGGTGCCGAGCGCCGCCAGGCCCAGCAGGACGGCGAGGGGACGCAGGACGATCGGGCGCATGGCAGGGAGAACGGCTTGAGCCAGCCTGATCGCCCACGGGGCCGAACGCCAGGATCGGCGGCAGGATGGGGCGATCGAAGCGAGCGCCTTGGCCCTGCTGCAGATCTGGATCGGCGCCCTGGCCGCCACGGCCGGGCTGCTGGTGCTGGCCCGCCTCTGCCGCCACAGGGCCCTTCCGACCGTGCCGCTGCGGCTGCCGCTGCTGGCCATCGCCGCCTGGGCCCTGCTGAGTTCGCTGCCGCTGCAGGGGCTGCCGCCGGCCTACCGGGTGTGGGTGCTGCTCACCGACGACCTGCTGCTCACCTACGCCGCCATCCTCCTGGCCCTGTGGGCGACCCTGCAGGTGCCCGCCCACCTGGGGCTGTGGCGCCCGCCGCCGCAGCTGCTGCTGCAGCTGCTCACCCTCGGCAGCGGTGCCCTGGCCACGGTGGTGCTGGTGCGCCAGTCGGCGCGGCTGGATCTGGTGGGCCTGGTGACCACCTCCGCCGTGCTCACCGCCGTGATCGGCCTGGCCGCCCAGGAGTCCCTCAAGGACCTGTTCGCGGGCCTGGAGCTGCAGCTGGGGGACGACTTCACCGAAGGGGACTTCCTGGAGCTGGACCAGGGGGTCCGCGGGGTGGTGGTGCAGGTGAGCTGGCGGGACACCATGCTCCGCAACATGGACGGCCAGCTGGTGGTCGTCCCCAACAGCCTCGTCACCGAGAGGGTGCTGCGCAACCTGGGCCGCTCCGGAGCCGTCAGCAACCGGTTCAGCGTCGGCCTCGACTACGACCTGCCGCCCGCCCAGGCCAGGGCCCTGCTGGAGAAGGTGGTGCTGCAGCATCCCCGGGTGCTGCGGGAGCCCTCCCCCCGCATCCGCGTCAAGGAATTCCAGGACAGCGCCATCGCCTACGAGCTGCAGGTGTGGCAGCGGGAGCTGGGGGATGGGGCCATCGGCGACCTGCGCAGCGACCTGCTCGAGCAGATCTGGTATGCCCTGGCCCGGGAAGGCCAGAGCATCCCCTTCCCGGTGCGGGAGCTGCAGCCGCGCCGCTCCCGGGAGCGGCCCCAGCTCCCCGCCCGGCCCTCCCCCCAGGTGTGCTGCCAGACCCTGGCCAGCGTGGGCATCTTCACCGACCTGAGCGCCGAGCAGCTCGAGACCCTTGTGGAAGGCAGCCATCAGGTGGCCTACGGCCCCGGCGAGGCGGTGGTGCAGGAGGGGGCCGAGGGGCGCTCGATGTTCCACGTGCTGCGGGGAAGCGTGGAGATCCTCAAGGAACTGGAGCCGGGCCAGACCGTGGGCGTGCGCCAGCTGGGGCCGGGCGAGGTGTTCGGCGAGATGACCCTCTTCCTCGACGCCCCGCGCAGCGCCACGGTGCGGGCCACCGAGGAATGCCTGCTGCTGGAGGTGGACCGGGACAGCATCAGCGGCCTGCTGGACGAGAATCCAGACCTGCTGGAGCGCTTCGCCGCCATGGTCCAGGAGCGCCAGGCGGAACTCAAGAGCCTCGACCGCGAACAGCACACGGAACGCTCCAATGCTCTGCTGGACACCATGAAGCGACTCTTCTTCGCCTTCAAGGGCAGCTGATGGACAGCGGAACCCCGCCCGGCGCCAAGGCAGCGACCTGGCTGGCCCGGCTGAGGCCCCTGCACCTGGGGGATGGCCTCCGCTCGCTCGTCCCCTACGCCGCCGCCGCACTGCTGCTGCTGGCGCTGCAGCGCAGCCCCGTCAACGAGACCCTCAACCTGCTGCTCTACGACCTGATCACCAGCCTGCGCCCGGCGCCGCCGGGCACAGACAAGCCGATCACGATCATCGGCATTGACGAATCGGACCTCGCCACCTACGGATTTCCCATCGACGACAGGGTGCTGTGCCAGGCGATCGACCGCCTGAGCGCCGGAGGGGCGATGGCGATCGGCCTCGACATCTACCGCGATCAGGGCGTGGGCCCCGACCAGGCCTGCCTGCGGCAGCGCTTCCGCGACAATCCTCGCCTCATCTCGATCATCAACGTGGCCGAGGCCATCGGCCCGGTGCCGGGCACCCCGCCCGCTCGCCAGGGGTTCAACGATCTGGTGCTGGATGCCGACGGGGTGCTCCGCCGCGATCTGGTGCATGTGGCGGGGCAGGACGAAGCCACCGTGTCCCTGCCCCTGCGACTGCTGGAGGTGGGCAAGGGCCAGCGGAGCCTGCGGCAGAGGCTCGAGAAGGGGAGCGAACCGGGCCCCTGGCTGGATCCGGCGTCGGGGGGCTACGACCAGCTCGATGCCGCTGGATACCAGCAGATGCTGTCCTTCCACCGGATCGGCAGCTTCCACCTCTGGAACCTCCAGGATCTGCTCGGCCGCCGGCCCATCCCCGCCGACCAGATCCGCGGCCACATCGTGCTGATCGGCAGCACCGCGCGGAGCCTGCGGGACCTGTTCCCGGTGCCCCACTCCCGCTCCGCCCTCGGGGCGCAGATGATGCTGGTGCCGGGCGTCGAGATCCATGCCCACCGGCTGGCCGCCCTGATGGACCGCAGCGTGGCCGGCGACCCGCGGCGCCTGCGCACGCTGCCGGGCTGGGTGGAGCGACTGGCGGAAGTGGTGGCGGTGGTGCTGGGGATCGTGCTGGGGGAAGCCTTCGTGCTGCTGCGCCGCAGCGTGCTCGTGGTGGGGCTGGTGGCCAGCCTGATGGTCGGCGGCGCCGTGCTGCTGCTCTACAACTTCGTCTGGGTGGGTTTGAGCCTGCCCCTCACGGGTCTGGTCGCGATGGCCGGCGCGGGCTGGGTGCGCCGGGGCGCCTCCAGCCAGAAGCAGCGCCAGCAGATCGAGCGGCTGCTCGGCCAGACCACCTCCCCGGCCGTGGCCCGCCAGCTCTGGAACCAGCGGGATGGGCTGCTCAGCGACGGGCGCTTCGAGGGGCGCCAGCTGCCGGTCACCGTGCTGATGTCGGACACCTGCCAGTTCACCAGCGTGTCGGAACGGCTCACCCCTGGGCAGCTGCTCGACTGGCTGAACCGGGGCATGGCCCTGTTCGTCCCCGCGATCACACGCCGGGGCGGGATGGTCAACAAGTTCACCGGTGACGGCCTGCTGGCGGTCTTCGGCGCCCCCCTGAGCAGTGGCGAGGAGGCGGACGCCAAGGCGGCCATCGATGCCGCCCTGGCCATCCAGCGGGCCGTGGCCAGCCTCAATGAGGAGCTGGAGAAGGAGGGTCTGCCGGCGATGGGGCTGCGCATCGGCGTCCATTCCGGCGCCGTTCTGGCCGGATCGATGGGCAGCAGCGAACGGCTGGAGTACGCCGTGATCGGCGACGCCGTGAACTGCGCCGCCCGGCTGGAGAGCCTCGACAAGCAGCGTCAGACCAATCTCTGCCGGGTGCTGGTGTCCTCCAGCACGGTGGATCTGCTGCCCAAGGGTCTGCCGCTGGACTGGGTCGACTGGGGGGAGATCAACGTCAAGGGGCGCACCGAGCCGCTGCGCATCTGGGAGCTGCGGGGTGGCCTCAGGCGGGACAGCGCACTGGAATCTGCTCGGGCCACTGGGCCGTGATCAGGTCGGACAGACCGAAGGCGGTGCCGATTTCCTCCCGGGGCACGCTGGCGCCGCAGGAGCGGCGCAGCTTCGCCAGGGACGCCTGCACGGCCCCATCCTCCTTGGAGGCATCGGTCACCAGCAGGCTGAGGGCCGGCGGTGATTCGGCGGCCACGAAGTTCAGCGGATCGGCGGGGGTGGGGGTCGCCGCGGCCCCGGGGCAGAGGTAGCTCGACTCCCACATCGTCGGCACCTTCACCGAGGGGAGGGAGATCAAGGTGATGCCCGGGCCGGAAGCCGGCAGCACCCGGCGCTGCCCCGAGGCCATCGAGCCATCCGCGGTACCGCGGCCGCTCAGGGGGCGGAAGGTGATCTCCAGCGGGCTGGGGGAGGCGCTGGGGCCTTCGAGCAGGCCGAGGAAGCGGTCCTTGCCGGGGGCGAAGACACTATTGGCCGGCACCAGGTGGGCCAGCAGGCGGCTGGAGCAGTCACCGCGGGTGCCTCCGCCGACCCGGCGCCCCGGGAAGCTCTTGCGCAGATCGCTCTGGGCCTGCGCCTGCGGCGGCTCCAGCGCCGCCAGCGGGGCGAGGGTGAGGAGGCCGGTCGCCAGCAGCTTGCCGGCGGCCGATCGCTTCATGGTCGCTTTCGGCGAAAACACTGTCTTCATGAGCACAGTTAACGGCAATGTTTCATGACAACCAGAACCCAGGCGATGCCTGCCGGATCGCCAGCCAGGCCCAGAGGAGCTTGGTGATGATGTGAAGTGCCTGATCGAACGACAGGCTCCAGAGACGACGGCATTTGCCGAAGTCAATCAACAGATGCACCACCCACTCTGCCACACCTAAAAGGGGTGACTGGGTGATCGCTCCCACCAGACATCCATGGATGGCGGCATGGGAGGTGAGCCACCAACCCCAGCCGAGGGTGACACCGCAGCCGGGGCATTTCTCCCGAGCCATGCGATCGCTCTGGAGGCCGAAATCCCCGACGAAATGGGCCATCGCCAGCATCAGAAAGACGTTGAAGACGGCTGAAAGGTCAGGCACGGAATGAAGAACCGGGATGACCGGAGAGGCTCGTCGGGTGAGGCAGGGGGAGGGAACCGGGCCATGGAGCCCGTCGGTGAGGCCTCACCAGGGAGTTCCGATCAACTGAACACCGGCCCAGAAGTAGGGATGGGTCACACCTGCCGCAATCCGACGCCGCTGGGATGGGGTCAGCTCCGTGAGAAGGGGGACGCCATCGGACCCGATGACCTTATCGCCTTCCAGCCGCACCTTGCCAGTGGCCATGGCCTGGCGGGTGGCCCGCAGGGCTTCGGCTTTCTGCATCCCCTGGTCGAGGAAGCGATAGAGCTGCAGGAAATAGGCGGAGGTGGCGACATCGTCGACGTACCAGAGCGTGCCGATGGCACTGCGGGATCCCGCCTGCAGGGCCAGGCCGGCGAATCCGAGCTCGCTGTCGCTGTCGCCCAGGGCCGTGCGGCAGGCGCTGAGCACGAACAGTTCCAGCGGGCTGCCGCTGCGCTGCTGGCGCAGCTGGGCGAAGTCCTGCAGGCTCACCGAGCCGGTCCCGGTGTAGATGCGCGCCTGGGAGGGGCCGCCGGGCAGGAATTCGGCATGGGTGGCCACGTGCAGACGCTCGTAGCGCGGGTCGGCCGCCCGGCTCAGCAGCACCTCCGGGGAAAAGCTCTTGTTCAGGAAACGGTCGACCCCGACCCCCTCCGGAATGCCGGCCAGTTCCTCGGGCACCAGGGGCAGGGGGCTCAGCCCCTCGAATTCTGAGGCACCCGCCGCCAGCACCCGCCCCCGGGTCTGGCGTGGAGGGCCGAAGGAGGTGAGGTTGAGGGACGGGGTGATCGAGAAGCCGTAGCGATCACCGAAATAGCTTGTGCCGTCGTGGAGGGCCGCGAAGGGGAGGCCCTGGAGGCCCCGGTCGGCGACGATCACCAGGGTGGTGATGCCCTTGGCCCGGAGTTCCGCGGCGATGGGCTCGATCATGGCCCGGTGGATCTGCCTGGACGGGGAATCCGGGTTCTCCACCTGGAGGGGCTCGAGGCGAGCCAGCTGCCGGTAGAGCGCCCGCAGCTGCTCCCCGAAGCGCTCCCTGGAGAGCTCGACGCGCTTGCCGACGGGCTCCCCCCTGCGGCTGAGCAGGATCAGATCGAGGAACGAATTGGCCGGCTTCGACCCGGTGGCGGCGGCGGCCTTGGGAACCTGGCCCGCGGCGGGCTTCTGCCCCTGGGCAGCCGCGTGGTTCTGTTCGGTGAAAGACACCATCAACACCGCCGGATTGAAGCGCTCGTCATCCCGGTCCCCCTTCTGGGAGGCCTTGCTGAGCAGTTGCTGCAGTTCATCCAGCCGCAGGGTTCCGCCGGAATCCCCGGCCATTCCCACATCCCCCAGAGTCCGGCGCACGTCCTCGGTGCGCTGCTGATCCCCTTCCGAGAGCGCCGCAGCCACCTTGTCCGCGGACAGGGCGGCGGTCGTGGTGGTGAGGGGAGACGGGGCCGGGGCCGCGCCACCGACCAGACTGAAATCGGCCTCCGAGAGGTTCACCGCCAGGGCGTCGGAGCCCAGCCCTCGTCGGCTGGTGCTGACCGTCGAGCCGAAGGGCGTCGTCTGGGAGGAGGGAAAGATCTGATAGCCGAGATCGGGGAGCAGGAGCGGCGGAGTCGGCTGGGGGGATGGTGCGGGGTCCTGGGGTGCCGTCACCGTGAGCGGCGGCACTGGCGTGACCGGCAGGCTGGGGGTGAAGGGCGGGCTGGGGGTGAAGGGTGGGTTGGGGGTGAAGGGTGGGCCGGGGGGGTCGGGGGTGAAGGGTGGGTCGGGCGGCGCCGGAGGGGGTGGAGGCGTGGCCGCCACCGCCCCGCTGAAGGCGACCGGCAACAGCGGATCCCCGCTCGCGACGACACCCTGGAGCGTGAAACCGGCGGGCAGGGAGACCTGGCCGGGGTCAAAGGCCCCCGTGATGGTGCGCGACAGGATCAGGTCGTAGGGGGTGTCGACGCCCAGGATCGGGGGCGACACCACCTCCAGCCCCCCACCAAGAACGGTGTCACCGAAGACGGAGAACTGGTCGGCCCTCGACAGATCGAAAAGCAACTGGCTGTTGCTTTCCAGCAGGAGGCTGCTGGCACGGATGCGCAGCGATCCGATGGGATCCACCACCGCCGGTGCTGCACCCGGTGGCACGGATCGCCCATTGATGAAAGATCCCAGACCACCGTTCACCTCGATCAGACCGGAACCCTGGATGGTTCCCTCATTCCGAAACGAGACAGCATCGATCAACAGCCGGGCCGAACCATTGCCCTGCAGAACGATCGAGGCCCCAGGGGCAATGGTTGCACCCTGAAGTTCCAGGGTGGAATTGGGTGCCACCAGGAACGATCCGGAACTATTCAGATTCGACAGACGGTTGGAACCCGAAAGCTCCAGCTGGCCCAAACCATCAACAGTCAGGAGGGGGCCATCGATGGTGACCTGATTAAGGGAAAGAGTGGCGCCATTGGAAACGCGGATGAGCGTATCTTTGGAAGTCGTGGAATCTGTGAAGACAGCATTATCAATGAAACTCTTCAGAGCAGACGGGCCAATCTTCAGTTGGGAAGTTGCGAAAGCGTCGACTCGTCGGCCAGGGCCTTGAAGGTACTGGCGGGTGACTTCCAGAATGGCCGGCTTACGGGAGTTGGTCTCCGCCAACTGCACGGCGCCGAAACTCGAGTCACTCCAGGCGAACGTTCCGGTGCGGACCGTGCCGGAAAGCAGTTTGAACGGCTCAACCGCGCCCGTCAGCTCCAGATTGCCATCCACCCGGGACGCCCCCTGCAGGATCTGCAGCGTCCCGGTGTTGATGTCAACCGCGCCTTTCTGCCAGCTGATGGATCCCGCCGACAGGGAAGGGTCTGCCCCCTTCTCGTACCAGAGGTTGACATCCAGTTTTCGCCGGGCGGTCGTATTGGAGAAGGCCACAGGGTCAGCCCCCGCGACGTTGATCAGAATGGTGCCGTCAGCCCTCAGATCCAGGGTCGCGTCCCCACCCGACGTTTTCTCAACAGGGGCAAGGAGAGAAATGGTCCCCGACCGGGTGCCCCGAGGATCGGTCGTGTCGACGATCACCGTCTGGCCGCCATTGAGGGCCGCGTTGATGAGCCCGACGTCAATGCGCGATGCCGAGCCCGGAGGCACCACAAGCGGCCCGCCGGGAAGCGGACCACGCCCGGTGCCGGCGGCGACGATCTCGATGTCACGGGGATCGATCAGCCAGGTGCCGGCGCGTCCCCTGGGTGCCGCCAGATCCGGCGTGGTGGAGAGGCCCAGCCAACCCGCCGAGGTCTCCACGAATCCGCCGTCGCCCCCCTGGGGACCACCCCGGGCACTCAGGGCACCATGCACCTCGGCCAGGCCCTTGCCAAGCACCAGCAGGCGCCCGCCACGGCCGGATCCGCTGGCATCCGCCTGCAGGGCGGAGGCCGCATCCACGGTCGTGGTCGACGCCGTCACGGTCCCGAGGGGATCGGCACCGACGTGGACGACCCCTCCCGCCGTGCGGCCCGTCGCCAGAAGCCTGGAGGCCGCCAGGGAGACCCGCTCGCCGGAGAGTGCGAGGCTGCCGCCGGCTCCGGCCGGGCTGGAGACGTCCACCGTGGTGTCCTGGAGCGCCACCTGCTGGCCCTGCAGCACCACCTGGCCCCCAGGAGCCTGAAGCCGGGATCCCCCCAGCAGCACATGGCCACCCTGGGCATCCAGCAGCAGTCCGCCATCCACGGTGAGCAGCCCCCCCTCGATGGCCAGATCCCCCTGGGCCGAAAGGCCAAGCTGGCTGAGGGTGGACGGGTCGGTGCTGAGACCAGACAAGCCCAGAGCGGGCGCTCCGGCCAGGGAGGCGGCGGCCGCGGCCGTGGTGCTGTGCACGTCGAAACGACCCTCTCCCACCCGGAGGCCGGTGGCGGTGGTCAGGTTGAGTTGCTGAACGTTGGTGAAGGTGCCGGCACCGCTGAGCCGGATCCCCCCGGGCGACAGCCAGACGAGGTTGGCCGGGCCACTCAGGGTGACGGCCTTGTCGATGAAGCTCCCCAGAGGATGGGTGACCCCCACCATGACGTTGCGGTGCCCCCCCACCTCGAGGCTGACGCCGGTGATCGCACCGCGGGTGTCGAAGGCGGAGAAGCGGTGAAACAGGTTGGCCCCGGCGGACGTGCCCCCCTGAATCGCACAGGCACCGCCGAAGCAGCTGCCCCCTGGGCGGCCGTTGACCACGCTGCCAAGGCCCAAAGGACCACCCGTCGCCGTGATCTCACCGGCGGCGACAGGTGAGGTCACCAGCCCCAGCAGAGCAACCATCCGCAGGGGGGCGAGCCGACGCGTGGGTTTCTTGACAGGAGCCGTTGCTGAGCGGGCCTTCCCAGCCAACTCGCCGGGGAATCGGTATCTGTTGCTACTCAAAGTCCTGCCCTTAACGCGACCAGGCAAGTAGCTTCGCTGCGTGTGTCTGCCAGAACCATTTCCTTGGTCGTCATTCACGCATCAGGTGCTACTCCACCCGATTTCATCAACATCTAAGAACCCTACCAGCTTCTTTTTCCCAAGCGAGAACAAGCCCTTCCTTGATGCTGCTCCTTCTCGCCCAGTTGGTGGCTCCTCCCCTGCAGGAGGGTCCGATCCGCCTTCCGGCCCCGCCTCGCCAGCGCGAACAGCCCTCTCCCGCCGAGCCCCAGCCGGCCCCTCCGGTCGACGTCCGCCCCCTGGAGACTCCCGCCCCCCAGCCCGACGGCAGCGGACCGCCGCCGGCCGGCACGGGTCCCGCCACCCCGGAACCGGCCCCCCAGCCCCCCACCTCCCAGGCACCGGCCTCAATGCCCGAGATCCGCGGGCTGACGCTCTACAGCCCGGAGCAGGTGCGCACGATCCTGGCCGAGTGCAGCCGGACCGCCGCTGCCGCCGAGCGGCTCAAGGCCTGCGCCGTGGCCCTGAGCACCCGGCTCGTCTTCGACGGGTACGTCAGCAGCCGGGTCTATGTGGTGAGCGACCCGGCGCCGGGGTATCTCGATGTGGTGGAAGGCCGTGTGGTCGGCATCCAGGTCACCGGCAGCGATCCCTGGCTGAACCGTCGCGTCGGCCGGCTGCTGCGGCCCCTGCGGGGCCAGATCCTGCGGCTGTCCACGGTGGAGCTGCAGCTGCAGCTGCTCAAGCGGCAGCCGGGAATCGAGAGCGTGCGGGGCACCCTGGCGCGGCTGGGCAGCGATCCCTCCGAAGGGGTGTTCCGCGTCGCCGTGGAGCCCTCCCGGGAGCCGTGGCAGGGGGATCTGGCCCTGCGCAACGACGGCACCAGCGGCTCGGGGGAGTTCCGTGCCTTGGCCACGCTGCTGAAACCGAGCCTGCTGCGGCGCGGTGACACCCTGCTGGTCTACGGCGAGCTCAATGCCACCGACACCCCCGAGCTGGGCGCGGCCATCGCCTCCCTCAGCTACACCTACCCCCTGAGCGACAGCCTCAGCCTCACCGGCGGCATCGGCTTCAGCCGCCGCAACCTGGTGGAACTGCCGGCTCCGGCCGACGGATTCTCCACCAGTCAGTACCAGGCCCTGGCCCAGTTCGAGTGGGTGTTCAGGGAATCCCTCAGCCAGCGCTGGAGCCTCTTCGCCGGCTACAGCAACAGCCGCAGCAACATCTACGAGCAGGGCAGCGCCCTGCCGGCAACGGTGCCCGCCAGCATCCGCGCCCCCGCCGGCGGCTACCTGCGGCTCGGCGTCAACGGCAGCGGCGCCGGCCGCCGCAGCAGCTGGAGCGGCAGCGCCTACCTGCTGCAGGGGGTCGCCGCGGCGACCCCGACCGTCCAGCGCCAGGAACTGGCCGAAGCGGGCATCGCGGCGGGCCGGGCCACCGCCATCGGCGGCTTCCTCTCCGCTTCCTGGACGGTCTCCCCCCGCTGGCAGGTCAACCTCCGGACGGCCGCCCAGCTGGCCTTCGCCCCGCTGACCTCGTCGATGCAATTCACCCTCGGCTCCGATGTGGGGCTGCGCGGGCTGCCCGGCCAGCTGATCAGCGGCGACAGCGGCTGGCTGGCCAGCACCGAAACGGTCTGGACCTTCTGGGACAGCAAGACCAGTGCCCTCCAGCTCGTCCCCTTCATCGGGGCCGGCGGCATCCGCACCAGCTTCAGCGGCGGCACCTTCGGCGACACGGTGGGCTCCGGTGGTGTCCTGCTGCGCTGGCTGGCCAGCAACCACTGGTCGGTGGAGCTGGGCTGGGCCCTGCCCTTCTCCACCACCGACAACCTGGGCCCCTGGAACGACTGGCTGCTGGGCCAGGGGCTCTACACCCGGGTGAACTACCGCTTCTGAGCCTCAGCCAGCGAGCGTCAGACCCCAGCCAGCTGGCCGGCCAGCAGCCGACGGGCCTCCGCCAGCGCCCCATCGAGGGCGGCGCCGTCCCTTCCCCCCGCCTGGGCCAGCTGAGGCCGGCCACCGCCGCCGCCGCCGCAAAGCTTGGCGATGCCGCCGATGAAGGCCCCCGCCTTGAGCCCGGCGGCCACCACCGCGCCACCGAAGGCCGCCACCAGGATCACCTTGCCAGGATCCGCCGGGTCCGGCAGGCCGCCGAGCACCACGGCCGCCCCCTCCCCGAGCTGCTGCTGCAGGCGCTGGGCCGCCTCCTGGAGGCCGGCGCCATCGACGCCATCGAGGCGCTCCACCAGCAGGCGATGGGGGCCGAGCGCTTCGGCCCGCTCCGCCAGGGCGCTGGCCTTGGCCGCCGCCAGGGCCCCCCGCGCCGCCGCCAGCTCCTTGAGGGTGGCCCGCAGCTCCTCGCCCTGGAGGGCCACACGCTCGAGGATCTCGCCGGGCTGGGCCTTGAAGCGGTCGGCCAGCTCCCGCACCACCCGGTCGCGCTCCCGCAGATAGGGGAGCAGGGCGGGACCCGCCACGGCTTCGATGCGGCGGATCCCCGCCGCCACCCCCGTCTCGGCCACGATCCGGAACAGGCCGATCTCGGCGGTATTGGCCACGTGGGTGCCGCCGCAGAGCTCCATGGAGACGCCGGGCACGTCCACCACCCGCACGACCTCGCCGTACTTCTCGCCGAACATGGCCACGGCGCCGGCGGCGCGAGCCCGCTCCAGGGCCATCTCCGCCACCTCCAGGGGGTGGGCCTCGGCGATCCAGCCGTTGACCAGGTCCTCGATCTGCTCCAGTTCGGCCGGGGTCAGGGCCCGGGGGCAGTGAACGTCGAAACGCAGCCGGTCGAAATCCACCAGGGAGCCCGCCTGGGAGACACCGTCATCCACCACCTGCTTCAGGGCCGCCTGCAGCAGGTGGGTGGCGGTGTGGTGGGCCTGGGCGCGGCGGCGGCAGCTGCGATCCACCCGGGCCTGCACCACGTCGCCCACCGCCAGACGGCCGCGCTCGATCCGGCCGCTGTGGACGAACACGCTGCGGTTGCGGCTCACCGCCTCGATGGCCACGATCAGGCCGGCCCCCACCCCGGCGGCCCCCTCCCCGGCCAGCAGCACGCCCCGGTCGCCCACCTGGCCGCCCGATTCGCCGTAGAAGGGGGTGCTGTCGAGCACGATCTGCACCGCATCGCCGGCGGCGGCCGTGGTGGCCGGCTCCCCGTTCACCACCAGGGCCAGCACGCAGGCCGGCTGGTCGAGGGCCTCATAGCCCCGGAAGTCGGTGGGCTCGAGGGCGCCGGCCACCTGCTCGATCGCCCCCTGCAGGGTGAGGTCGATGCTCACGGCCGCCGCCTTGGCCCGCTGCCGCTGGCGCTCCATGGCCGCCTCGAAACCGTCCAGGTCCACCGTCAGGCCGTGCTCCTCGGCGATCTCCTCGGTGAGCTCCAGCGGGAAACCGTAGGTGTCGTAGAGCTCGAAGGCCGCGTCGCCGCTGATGCGCTCCGGCCGGGCGGCGAGCACCTCGGCCAGCAGCTTCTCGCCCCGCTCCAGGGTGTCGAGGAAGCGGGCCTCCTCCCGCACCAGCTCGGCCAGGATCACCTCGCGCCGCTCCGGCAGCTGGGGATGGGCCGCGGCCATCAGGTCGATGGCCGCCTCCCCCATCGCCGCCAGGAAGGGGCGGTCGATGCCCAGCAGCCGGCCATGGCGCACCACCCGGCGCAGCAGGCGGCGCAGCACGTAGCCCCGGCCAAGGTTGGAGGCGGTGACGCCGTCGGCGATCAGCTGGGTGATGGCCCGGCTGTGGTCGCCGATCACCTTGAGGGAAGTCTGGGCGCGGCTGTCGAGGGCGCGGTAATCGACCCCTGCCAGCACGGCGGCGGTTTCCACCAGGGGGTAGATAAGGTCGGTCTCGTAGTTGTTCGGCACCTGCTGCAGGATCTGGGCCATGCGCTCCAGGCCCATGCCGGTGTCGATGCTGCGCCGCTCCAGCGGGGTGAGGGTGCCGGCCGCGTCGCGGTTGTACTGCATGAACACCAGGTTGTAGAACTCGATGAAGCGGCCGTCGTCCTCCAGGTCGATGGCGTCATCGCCCCGCTCGGGGTGGAAGTCGTAGTAAATCTCCGAGCAGGGGCCACAGGGGCCGGTGGGGCCGGAGGCCCAGAAGTTGTCGGCCTCGTCCATGCGGATGATCCGCTTCGGATCCACCCCCACGGCGTCTTGCCAGATGGCGGCCGCCTCGTCGTCCTCCCGGAAGACACTGACCACCAGGTTGGCCGGATCGAGGCCGAACACCTCCGTGGTGAGCTCCCAGGCCCAGGCGATCGCCTCGTCCTTGAAGTAGTCGCCGAAGGAGAAGTTCCCCAGCATCTCGAAGAAGGTGTGGTGCCGGGCGGTGCGGCCCACGTTCTCGATGTCGTTGGTGCGGATGCACTTCTGGCTGCTGGTGGCCCGGGGAGCCGGCGGCGGCGCCTGGCCGAGGAACACCGGCTTGAACGGCAGCATGCCGGCGATGGTGAGCAGCACCGTCGGGTCGTCAGGCACCAGGGAGGCGCTGGCCATCCGCCGGTGCCCCTGGCGTTCGTAGAACGCGAGGAAGGCCTCCCGGATCTCAGCTCCGCTGCGGGGCCTGGGGCGGGTGGGATCGGCAGCCATCACGACAACGCAGGGAGAGGTCCTGGGACAGGCATGATCGCCCAGCGCGGGGGCCCGGGGTCGCTCCGCCGGCCTCAGTAGTGCTCCATCAGCGTCAGCTGGACGCTCGTCTGGCTGAGCTTGGCGCCGATGTCGCAGGTGAGGGCCTTGAGCAGGGCGATCACCACGTCGGGATGGCTGGCGCTGAGGTCCTCGAAGGCGTTGCGGTACAGCACCCAGCACTCACCGGGCCGGGTGGCGATGATGTCGGCGGTGCGCGGCGTCTGGGCCACGAAGCCGATCTCGCCGAAGCAGAGCCCCGGGCCGAAGGTGGCCAGCCGGGTGGAATGGCTGTGCCCGTCGCCGGTCTTGATGTCGAGGGCGATGTCGAAGGAGCCGGAGCGCACCAGGAAGAGCTCGTCGCCGGGATCCCCCCGGCGGATCACGAAATCCCCCGCCATGAACGATCGCCTCACCAGGCGATCCGCCAGGATCCGGCGGTGGTCCGCCCCCAGGGCGGCCAGGACACCCTGATCCGCGAGCTCGTCCCCGGCGTCGCTGTCCGCCTCGGCCGCAGGCGCGTACCAGCTGAGAAGCAGCTCCTCGGCGGCCTCGAGGGCGGAATCCAGGTGCTCGTAGGCATCGATCCGTTCGGTGATGTTCCAGCCGGCCCTGGACACCAGGGGCAGCCGGCCGGCCCGCGACAGGAGGATCTCCACGCCCTGATCCTCCAGGGAACAGAGCTGGCGGTCCAGCAGCCCCGAGGACTCCATCGGGCACTCGGTCACGTGGGCCAGGTCGAGGATGAGGATGCGCACGTCGCTGCTGAGCCGCACCAGCTCGGCGGCCAGCTGCTCGATGCCGCCGAAATCGAGCACCCCCTGGACGTGGATGATGCGGACCTCATCCCGGTGGGGCGCCAGGATCTCCAGCTCCCGCTCGCTGCGCCAGCGACGCGATTTCCGCTGGGAGCCCTGGTAGGAGCGGCGGATGGTGGCATCGGCCTGGTAGTACTGATTGAACAGGCTCAGTCCCACCCCCGCCGACAGCTGGCGGCAGACGGCCACCCCCCGGACGCTGTTGCCGAAGCCGTCGAGGGGCGGCGAATAGGTGGCGATGCCCAGCCGTCCCGGAATCACCGCCATGACCCCGCCGGCGACCCCGCTCTTGGCCGGGATGCCGACGTCGTGGAGCCACTGGCCGGCGAAGTCGTACATGCCGCAGGTGCCCATCAGGGCCAGCACCCGCACGGTGATGTCATGGGAGAGGGGCTGGCCGCCGGTGAAGGGATTGCGGCCCTGGCAGGCCAGGGTGGCGGCCATCACGGCCAGATCGCGGCAGGTGACGGAGATGGCGCACTGGCGGAAGTAGAGATCGAGGGCCGGCTCCGGGTCCGACTCGATGATGTTGAAGTTGCGCAGCAGGTGGCCGATGGCGCGATTGCGGTGGCCCGTCTCCTTTTCCGAGCGGTAGACGGCCTCGTTGATCGTCAGCGGCCGGCCGGCCAGCTCGGCGAAGTACTCCAGCAGCAGATCGACGGCCCCGCTGGGGTGGGCGTCACAGATCTGGGCGGAGGCGGCGATCGCCCCGGCGTTGATCATCGGGTTGCGCGGCTTGCCAGAGTCCGGATCCAGGCTGATGGCGTTGAAGGCTTCCCCGGAAGGCTCCACGTCGATCTTGCTGGCCATGACCTCGAAGGAGAGCATCTTCAGCGCCAGGGCGTAGATGAACGGCTTGGAGATCGACTGGATCGTGAACTCCTTCCTGGTATCGCCGATTTCATAGATGCGCCCGCCCGAGGTGGCGATGACGATGCCGAAATCGTCGGGACAGGCCTTGGCCAGCTCGGGGATGTAATCCGCCACCCGCCCGTCCCGGACCCCGGCGAAGGAGGCGTGAAGCTCGCCCAGCAGCTCCTGGATGACGTTGGAATGGTGCTGTTCAGCCATGGGGCACCAGCAGGGCGTCCAGATCCACCGGATCGATCTGGTCGGCGGTCATGAAGCGCTCCGCGTAGGTGAGGTACACCCCGGATCGCAGGAAGAGCTCGAACAGGTCCGCATCGATGCGGCCGCGATCCCGCAGACCGGCCAGGATCGCCAGGGACTGGGACAGGGGCATGCCCCGCTTATAGGGCCGATCGGCGGCGGTCAGGGCCTCGAAGATGTCGGCGATGGCCAGAATCCGGGCCGGGATCGACAGCTGCTCCGCACCCAGTCCCCGAGGATAGCCGCGGCCGTCGAGGGTTTCGTGGTGCCCCCCCGCGATCTCCGCGACGCGGGCCAGGGAGGGGGGAAAGGTCATGCTCTCCAGCATCACGATCGTGTGGATCATGTGCTCGCGGATCTTGTAGATCTCCTCGGGGGTGAGGGTGCCCCTGGCCACCGAGAGGTTGTAGAGCTCGCCGCGGTTGTAGAGCAGCTCCGGCACCGCCAGGTTGAAGCCCCAGCGGGCCTCCGGTACCTCCTCAGGCGGCCGGGGGATGCGGTGGTGGGGGGCGTCGCTGAGCAGGGTCTCTAGGGCCGGCAGGGGTGGCGGCGGCCCGCTCGCGCTGTACCTGGTCTGCTCCTCCCAGCCCAGGCCGATCCTGTCGTCGAAATGGCGCCACCAGGTGCGCTCCGCCAGTCGCCGGAGCTGGGCGAGATCCTCAGGATCGGTGCCTTCACTGCCCAGGTTGCAGCGGGCCACACAGGCGAAATCCTGCTGCAGCTCCTGTTCCAGCCGGGCGTACTCCCGCTCGAGGGCGTCTGGATCACCGCCTGCCAGCAGCCCCTCGAGCATGGCGATGCGTCCATCCCGGAGCAGCACCTCGAAGCGGGTACGGATCTCGTGCATCCGGTTGGCCGGGGCGTCCAGCTTGGTGGCCTTCTCCACCACCGCCTCGGGGGTCACGATCTTGCCGCAGTCGTGCAGCCAGGCCGCCGTGCGGAACTCCCGGCGCTCCACCTCGCCCTTGAAGAGGAAGGGGGCCAGCGGCCCGTCCTGGGTGGCCTCCGCCGCTTCCGCCAGCAGCAGGGCCAGCTCCGGCACCCGGGAACAGTGGCGGCCGGTGTGGGAGCTGCGGGCATCGATCGCCCCCGCCAGCAGGGCGATCATGGAATCGATCTGCCGCTGCTGCCCCTCCAGGGCCTGGGTGCGCTCGACGCAGACCGCCGCCAGGGTGGCCAGGGCCTCGATCAGCTGCTGGTCGCCGGCGTCGTAGGGACGCACCAGCGAGGGGGCCGTTTCAGGGGTGAGCAGCGTGGAGGACTCCCGCTTCCTGTTGATCAGCTGCATCACCCCCACCACCTCCCCGGCCATGGTCCGCAGCGGCACCACCAGCATCGAGACCGCCCGGTAGCCCATGCGGTGATCCAGTTCGGCGTTGAAGCGGTAGGGACGGTCGGAGGGAATCGCGTAGACGTCGGGCAGGTTGAGCACCTCGCCGTGCAGGGCCGTCCAGCCCACCAGCCGCTCAGGGGTGATCGGGAAGCGCACATCCAGCAGGCTGGCGTCGATGCCGGTGTCGCCGGCGGCCAGGGAGCTGTTCTGGAAGGCGGTGAACCAGAGCCGCTTCTCCCCCTTCTCCTCCTCCACCAGGTAGATGCTGCCGGCGTCGCTGAGGGTGAGATCCCTGGAGCTGGAAAGGATCTGCCGCAGCAGGGCCGGCAGGTTGACCGCCCCGCTGATGGCGGTCGCGATCTGCAGCATCTCCGGCAGCGCGCGCCGTGCCTGGTGGGCATCGGAGGCGTGCGGTGGCGGATGGGCGGCGCTCAAGGGGGTGGCCAACCGTGGTGGGGGTCCGTTCCCTGCCCGGCAGCAGTGAAGCGTGACTGAAATCAGAGAAACACCGGAAGGCCGTGGCGGCAACAGCGGCCTGCGGCCGTGGCCGAGCGGCAGGACTGGAGAGGCGTTGTGCTTGTTGACCCGCTGCACTGGTCAGCGCCACTGAATAATGTAAGCCTGCTGGTGGCCAGGCATGATCGGGCCATCGCCATGGCCTTGCCGTTGACCCAGGCGTCCGACGATTCCCGTGCCCGTCTGCGGCTGCAGTCCCTGTCGTGGGCGCTGCTGGGGGGGTTCGCCGCCGCCCTGATCGGCCTGCCGGCCGGCCTGGAGAGTGGGCTGCGGTCGGCGGGCTGCGGCTTCTTCTACGGCCTGCTGGCCTTCCACCTCCAGCGCGTCGATCCGGATGACGACCACCTGGCCGCCGGCCTGGTGGGGGCGGTCTGCGGCATCCGCAGCCTCGGGGGGCCCGTGGCGGTCACCTCCCTGGCCCTGCCGGTCCCGGAGATCCATGCCCTCCTGCACCAGCCCCTGGCCCGCGGAGCGGTCGGCACGATCCTCGAGCTGCTGCGCGGCTGGTTGCCGCTCTGGCTTCCCCTGATCGGCAGCGCCCTGCTGCTGCAGGCCGCCCAGCGCCTCCTGCCCGCCCTGCGGCCATGAGCCTGCTCCATGCCACCTGGTTGTTTCCGCCGGAAGGGGCCGGCGGCCGGCTGCTGCTCTGGGCCGACACCTGGAGGGTCGCCACTCCGGTGGCGCCCCTGCGCACCGTTTCCGACCACCCCCTGTCCCTCAGCGTCGACGATCTGGGCGCCTGGCTGGATGACCATGGCCTCTGGTCGGAGGCCTTCCGGCCAGCGGAGGCCCAGCTCACCCTGCCCAGCCGCAGCCAGGGGGCCCGGGGCCGCCGCAAGGCGGCCAGCGAGGGCCTGGCCGCCTGGAGCGGTCTGCCGCTGCAGGCGGGCGAGCCGATCCCGAAGGAGGTGCAGTGGTGGCCCTGGCGGGTGGAGGGCCTGGCCCTCGATCCGGCGGGGGCGGGCGAATGGCTCGCCGGGCTTCCCCTCTCCGGCGACGATCCCGGCCTGGCGGACGACCTGCGCTGGTGGAGCCATCTGGAGCGCTGGGCCCTGAGCCTGATCGCCCGCGGCCGCTGGCTGCCCCAGGTGGAGGAGGACCGGGCCCGCTGGCTGCCCCTGCTCAACCGGGAGGGGGACCGGCGCCGGCTGGAGGAACTGGCCATCCGGCTGCCCCAGGTGGCCACCTGCGCCATGGCCCCCGGAGCCCCGGGGGAGGGGGGGCTGGCCTGCCGCCGACCCGGCAGCGGCCGGCTGCGGGTGGCCAGCCTGCTGGAGGCGTTGCTCGACGGCCAGCTGCGCGCCGGCTTCCGCCCCCCTGCCGAGGGGCTCGATCCCCTGCTGGGGGCCTGGCAGAAGGCCCTCGGCCCCGGCCCCGGCCGGCTCGAACTGGACGAGGAGGAGCGGGAGCGGCTGGCGGTGGCCACCCACCACTGGCGCGAAGCGGTGGCGGGACGGGTGGCCCCGGCCCGGGCCTGTCTGGAACTGTTCACCCCCGAGGAGGGCGAGGAGCTCTGGGAGCTGCGCTTCTCCCTGCAGGCGGAGGCCGATCCCAGCCTGCGGATGCCGGCACGCACGGTCTGGAATGCGGGCGACGGCCGGCTCCAGCTCGGGGAAGTGGACGTGGCCGAGCCGGGCCAGCTGCTGCTGGAGGGCCTGGGCCGGGCCCTGCAGGTGTTCGAGCCGATCGGGCGGGGCCTGGATGCGGCGGCGCCGGAAACCATGCAGCTCACCCCGGCCGAGGCCTTCGTGCTGGTGCGCACCGCCGCCGCCCAGCTGCGCGACGTGGGGGTGGGCGTGGTGCTGCCGGCCAGCCTCAGCGGCGGGCTGGCCAGCCGGCTGGGCCTCGCCATCGAGGCCGAGCTGCCCGAGCGCTCCCGCGGCTTCTCCCTGGGGGAAAGCCTCCAATGGACATGGGAGCTGATGATCGGCGGGGTCACGCTCACCCTCAAGGACCTGGAGCGCCTCTCCGCCAAGCGCAGTCCGCTGGTGCAGCACAAGGGGGCCTGGATCGAGCTGCGGCCCAGCGATCTCAAGAACGCGGAGCGCTTCTGCGCCGCCGATCCCAACCTCAGCCTCGACGATGCCCTGCGGCTGACGGCCAGCGACGGCGACACCCTGATGCGGCTGCCCGTGCATCGGTTCAACGCCGGGCCCCGGCTGCACGCCGTCCTGGAGCAGTACCACCAGCAGAAGGCCCCGGATCCCCTGCCCGCCCCCGAGGGCTTCGCCGGCCAGCTGCGGCCCTACCAGGAGAGGGGCCTGGGCTGGCTGGCCTTCCTGCATCGCTTCGACCAGGGGGCCTGCCTGGCGGACGACATGGGCCTGGGCAAGACGGTCCAGCTGCTGGCCTTCCTGCAGCACCTCAAGGTGGAGCAGGAGCTGAAGCGTCCCGTCCTGCTGGTGGCCCCCACCTCGGTGCTCACCAACTGGAAGCGGGAGGCGGCGGGCTTCACGCCGGATCTGGAGGTGCGGGAGCACTACGGCCCCCGCCGGCCCTCCACCCCCGAAAAGCTCGCCAAGGCCCTGGACGGGGTGGATCTGGTGCTCACCAGCTATGGGCTGCTGCAGCGTGACAGCGAACTGCTGGAGAGCATCGACTGGCAGGGGGTTGTGATCGATGAAGCCCAGGCGATCAAGAATCCGGCGGCCAAGCAGAGCCAGGCGGCCCGCGACCTGGGCCGTCCGGGCAAGCAGGGCCGCTTCCGCATCGCCCTCACCGGCACCCCGGTCGAGAACAGGGTGAGCGAGCTGTGGGCCCTGATGGACTTCCTCAATCCGCGAGTGCTGGGGGAGGAGGGCTTCTTCCGCCAGCGCTACCGGCTGCCGATCGAACGCTACGGCGACATGAGTTCCCTGCGGGACCTCAAGGCCCGGGTCGGGCCGTTCATCCTGCGGCGGCTCAAGACCGACCGCTCGATCATCTCCGACCTGCCGGAGAAGGTGGAGCTGCGCGAATGGGTGGGCCTGTCGGCGGAGCAGACGAAGCTCTACCGCAAGACCGTCGACGAGAGCCTCGACGCCATCGCCCGCGCCCCCCTGGGCCAGCGCCACGGCCAGGTGCTCGCCCTGCTCACCCGTCTCAAGCAGATCTGCAACCACCCGGCCCTGGCCCTCAAGGAGAGCGGGGTCGACAGCGGCTTCGCCGGCCGCAGCGCCAAGGTGCTGCGGCTGGAGGAGATCCTCGAGGAGGTGATCGAAGCGGGCGACCGGGCCCTGCTGTTCACCCAGTTCGCCGAATGGGGCCACCTGCTCAAGGTCTACCTGGAGCAGCGCTGGCGCCAGGACGTGCCCTTCCTGCACGGCGGCAGCAGCAAGACGGACCGCCAGGCGATGGTGGACCGTTTCCAGGAGGATCCCCGCGGACCGCAGCTGTTCCTGCTGTCACTCAAGGCCGGGGGGGTCGGCCTCAACCTCACCCGGGCCAGCCACGTGTTCCACATCGACCGCTGGTGGAACCCCGCCGTGGAGAACCAGGCCACCGACCGCGCCTACCGGATCGGCCAGACCAACCGGGTGCTGGTGCACAAGTTCATCACCAGCGGTTCGGTGGAGGAGAAGATCGACCGCATGATCGAGGAGAAATCCAGGCTGGCCGCCGACATCGTCGGCAGCGGTGAGGAATGGCTCGGTGGCCTGGAGGTGGGCCAGCTGCGGGACCTGGTGGCCTTGGAGGAGAGCTGAGCGAGCGGCGCGGCGTGGGGCCTCAGCGGCGGGCCAGGGTGACGTCCGAGGGGTGGGCGAGGCCCGCCCGCTCCCCGATCACCGGCAGCAGCCAGGGCAGGGCCGGCGCCGCAGGGGGCTGGCCCATCCGGCGCAGCCAGCGGTAGTGGGAGGCCACACCGGCCAGGAAGGACGGGTGGGTGCGGAAGGGAACCTGGCAGTCGCGGCAGGTCTGCTCGACGATGGCGGAGATCTGCGGGTAGTGGACGTGACAGATCTGGGGGAACAGGTGGTGCTCCACCTGAAAGTTCAGGCCCCCCAGCAACCAGCTCAGCAGGCCGTTGGAGCGGCTGAAGTCCACCGTGGTGGCCAGCTGATGGTCGGCCCAGGGGCCCATGGCCGGGCTGATGGGGTCGGCCATGGGGAAATCGGCCTCCTCCACACAGTGGGCCAGCTGGAACACCACGCTCAGCACCACACCCTGCACCATCGCCGTCACCACGTAGCAGCCGATCACCGCACCGACGGGATGGAACTGCAGGGGAATGACGAATGCCAGCGAGAAGAAGATCGCCTTGCCGGCCAGGAGCACCAGACAGTCGTAGGGGCCCAGGCGGGGCAGGGAATGGTCACCCCGGCCGCGGCCGGCCAGATCGGCGAAGTCATCGAAGAACTGCCACTTGATGGGCAGCATCCCGTAGAGGGGCCAGAGGTAGAGGTGCTGCCAGCGGTGCCACCAGCGATGGGGTTGATCGGGGGAGAGACGACCGATCAGCCCGAGGTTGATGTCGTCGTCATGGCCGGCGATGTTGGTGAAGGTGTGATGCAGCCCGTTGTGCTTGTGGGCCCAGATCAGGGAGCTGCCGCCGAGCAGATCGAGGGTCATGGCGGCGGCCCGGTTGATCCAGCGGTGGCGTGAGTAGGCGCCGTGGCCGCCGTCGTGCTGGATGTTGAAGCCGATGGCGGCGATCGCCAGGCCCAGAAGGGCCGACAGGGCGATCGCCCCCGGGATGGTGCCGACGCGGAAGACCAGCAGCCCGTAGGTGAGGGCGAACCAGGCCAGGATCACGGCCGTTTTGATCACCATGGCCGGCGCATCGCGCCGCTCCTGTCCGGTGGCCTCGAAGTGTTCGTGAACCCGTGCCCTCAGAAGACTGTGAAAACCGTCGCCGGCGCCGAACGTGATGCGATTCAAGGACTCCACGCCCTGCGTCGGGACAACCTAGGCCAGTGGGTCCGGCAGGCGTCAGGATGGGCGGCGTGAGGCCGGCGGCATGACCAGCTCCTTCCCCGGCGCCTCCGGCGCCATCACCACCCAGCTGGGCCAGCAGGGCCTCGGGCAGCAGCCCTGGTGGGTGGAGCAGTGGATGGAGCTGATCCACTCCTATCGGTTCAAGAAGCGCCTGGAGCGCGCCTGGACCTACGCGCGGGAGGGCAACGTCGTCTCGATCCGCTTCGAGGGGCGGCGGGTTCATGCCCGGGTCCAGGGTACCGACCCGGATCCCTACAAGGTGAAGCTCTGGCTCGACGTGCTCAACGACGAGGACTGGGGCTATGTGCTGGAGGCCCTGAGCCAGAAGGCCCGCTGGTCGGCCCAGCTGCTGGCGGGGATCATGCCCGCCGACATCGAGCGGGCCTTCGCCGCCAGCGGCAAGCGCCTGTTCCCGTTCAAGCTCCAGGAGGTCCGCAGCGAGTGCAGCTGCCCCGACAAGGCCAACCCCTGCAAGCACATCAGCGCCGTCTACTACCTGATGGGGGACCGCTTCAGCGAGGACCCCTTCGTGCTGTTCCAACTGCGGGGTCGCACCCGCAGCCAGCTGCTGGGCGACCTGGCCAAGCGTCGCCGGGAGGGGGTGGCGGCGCCCCTCGAGCACGCCCCCCATCCGATCCATCCCGCCATCGCCGACCCGGCCCGCTGGTGGCGCTACGACGCCCCCCTCGACCCCGATCTGGTGGTGATCACCCCGGCCATGGAGGGGGAATCGGGCCTCGATGGCGCCGGTCCCCTGCCCCTGGCGGAGGAGCCCCGCTTCCCGGAGGCCAACCGGCTCTTCCTCGACCGACTCAAGGCCCACGGGACGGCCATGGCCCAGCAGGCGATGGTGCGGGCGATGGCCACCGGGGCGGATGCCGAGCCCTGAGCCACCCCCCTGGCTGAGCCAGGCCGCCATCGTCACCGCCGGGCGCCTGATCGAAGGCCACCGCCTCGCCTTCGGCCGGCCGCTGCTCGCCGGCGTTTCGGGCGGCCGCTCGCCCCTGCAGGCGGCCCAGGAACTGTTCGTGGCCGCCACCGTCGTGCTGGCCCACGACGGCGGCGCCGATCCCCGGCTGATCTACGCCAACCGGGCCGCCCTGGTGCTGTGGCGCCGTCCCTGGGACGCCATGGTGGGCCTGCCCTCGCGGCTCACGGCGGAGCCGGCCGAACGGCAGAGCCGCGCCCTCGCCCTGGAGCGGGCCCGGCTCTGCCAGGCCCTCGAGGGCTACGGCGGCATCCGCATCGACAGCGGCGGGCGCCGGTTCCGGATCGAGAACGCCCGGCTGTGGACCCTGCGGGACCGAGGCGGCCAGCCCTGCGGCCAGGCGGCCGCCTTCGGCCGCTGGTGGTGGCTGGAGCCGCCCCGTTCCGGTTCTCCGCCCCCGCTGGCGTAGGGGCCGAACCCTGTCGGGGGGACCGAACCTGGGCCGTCGGTTCTCCCCCTCCAAGCCCACAGGCAAGGCGGCCACATTGATCGGGCGGGTGGTTCCTCACCCGACCATCCCCGTCGCTCCCTTCGGAAGCACCAACCATGCGCACGCTTCATCCCTCCCCCTTCGATCTGTTCGACCGGCTGGAGCAACAGCTGCAGACGGCCGAGCGTGTTCCCGCCGCCGAGATCCACGAAACCGAGGACAGCTACACCATCGCCCTTGAGCTCCCCGGTGTCGACCGCGCCTCCATCGACGTGAAGGCCACGGACCGGTCCCTGATCATCAGTGCCGAGCGCCGCTGCCAGCCGTCGGCCACCCCCTCCGCCCCAGCCGCCGCCCCGGAGGCCGGCAACGGCGAGGCCCCGGCCCCTGAAGGCCGCCGGCGCGCCCCACTGCTGAGCGAGTTCCGCTACGGCACCTGGAGCCGCAGCTTCCGCTTCCCCGGCGGCATCCAGCGGGACGCCCTCGAAGCCCATTACCGCGATGGCCTGCTGACGGTGACGGCGCCCAAGGCGCAGTCCCTGACGACGGTCAGCGTGAAGGTGGCCGACTGAGGCCCTCAGGCCTCGAGGCGCTGGGCGGAATCGAGGGAGAGGCCGATCACCGAGATGTAGCTGGTGGCTTCGATCCACCGGATCGTGCCTCTGAGGTCGTAGGTCTCTCCCTCCCCATCACCCACCACCACGTTGCAGGGCTGGCCGACGGCGGGCTGGTGGCCAGCCTCGATGGCGATCTTCAGTCCATCGGCGCTGAGGTCGAGCACCTCAGCGAACACCCCTTCGGCGGGTTGCATCGATTCGAGATGGAGTCGGGCCGTGGCCAGGCCGGTCGGGGGCTTGTAACGATCGGAACGCGAGGCTTCCTCAAGGCGCTTCTCCAGCCGAAGAAAGGCCTCCCGAAACCGTTCCATGTCTACCGTGGCCACCTATCGACTCGGCCTCGAACTGCTTCTAACCATTCTCCGGGGTTCTTCGGGATACCCAAGCTGGGTCTAACAGACCGAAATCCATACCGCGATGCCTACAGTCTTATGTCTGCGGAAGGAGTCTGACCCGATGAGCAGCAGCACCGCCAGCGCCCCGACCACCCTGCCGTTCCCGCCGGAGGCCGCAGCCCCCCGGCTCAGCCTGCAGTGCGAGCCGATCGCCGCCGACACCACGGCCATCCGCTCCCTCGACTGGGACCGCAGCCGTTTCGACATCGAGTTCGGCCTGCGCAACGGCACCACCTACAACGCCTTTCTGGTGCGGGGCGAGCGCACGGCCCTGGTCGACACCAGCCACGCCAAGTTCCGTGACACCTGGATCCCCCTGCTTGAGGGTCTGATCGAGCCCACGGCGATCGATCACCTGATCGTCTCCCACACCGAACCGGACCATTCCGGCCTGATCGGGGATCTGATCGACCGCCATCCGGACATCGAGATCGTCGGCTCCAAGGTGGCGATCCAGTTCCTCCAGGACCAGGTGCACCGGCCCTTCCGCAGCCGGGCGGTCAAGAGCGGCGACGAGCTCGACCTGGGCGTCCATCCCGAGAGCGGTGTGGCCCATCGCTTCAGCTTCCTCAGTGCCCCCAACCTGCACTGGCCCGACACAATCTTCTCCTTCGACCACGGCACCGGCATCCTCTACACCTGTGATGCCTTCGGCCTCCACTACTGCTCCGACGACCTCTTCGATGTCGACCCCGGCGCCATTGCTCCGGACTTCCGCTTCTACTACGACTGCCTGATGGCCCCCAATGCCCGCAGCGTGCTGCAGGCCCTCAAGCGGATGGAAGGACTGCCGGAGATCAGCACGATCGCCGTGGGCCACGGACCCCTGCTGCGGGAGCACCTGCCCCTCTGGGTGGGTGACTACCGCGACTGGAGCGGCCAGCGCAGCGCCGGCGAGGCCTACGCGGCCGTCTGCTATGTCAGCCAGTACGGCTTCTGCGACCGGCTCAGCCAGGCCATCGCCCGGGGCGTGGGCAAGGCCTCCGGCCAGGTGCAGCTCGTCGACCTGCGCGGCACCGATGCCCAGGAGCTCGCCGCCCTGATCGGTGAGGCCAGCGCCGTGGTGGTTCCCACCTGGCCCGCCTCCCCCGATCCCGACCTGCAGACGGCCATCGGCACCCTGCTGGCGGCCCTCCATCCCAAGCAGTGGGTGGGCTGCTACGACGCCTTCGGCGGCAACGACGAACCGATCGACACCCTGGCCGGCCAGCTGCGCAACCTGGGGCAGAAATGGGCCTTCGAGCCCCTGCGCATCCGCCAGGTTCCAGGCGGCGCCGACTACCAGCGCTGCGAGGAGGCCGGCACCGACCTGGGCCAGCTGCTCACCAAGGAGAAGACCATCGCCGCCATGAAGGCCATCGACGGCGACCTGGACAAGGCCCTCGGGCGCCTCAGCGGCGGCCTGTACATCGTCACGGCCCGGCAGGACGACGAAGCCGGCAGCCGCAGCGGCGCCATGGTGGCCAGCTGGGTGAGCCAGGCGAGCTTCGATCCGCCGGGGCTCACGGTGGCGGTGGCCAAGGACCGGGCCATCGAGGCCCTGATGCAGGTGGACGACCGCTTCGTGCTCAACGTCCTGCGGGATGACAACCACCAGCCCCTGCTGCGCCACTTCCTGCGCCGCTTCCCACCGGGGGCCGACCGCTTCGCCGGCGTGAACGTGCTCGACGGGGTGGCCGCCGGCGGGCCCGTCCTTGGGGATGCCCTGGCCTATCTGGGCTGCCGGGTGACCCAGCGCATGGAAGGCCCGGACCACTGGATCATCTATGCGGTGGTGGAAGAGGGCAACGTGGCCGACACCACCGCCGCCACGGCCGTGCATCACCGCAAGGTGGGCAACCACTACTGATGACCACCTCCCCATCCGCGTCCGATCGGCGCGTCATCACCCTGCCGGTCGAACCCGGCCTGCTCTGCCTGCGCGGGCTCAGCCCGCGCCGCCTGCGTTTCGAAGTCGAGTACGGCCTCGAGCGGGGCACCACCGCCAACAGCTTCCTCTTCCAGCAGGGCGCCTCCGGCGGCGCCCCGGTGCTGGTGCATCCGCCGGGGGCCTCCTTTGCCGCCCCCTTCCTGGAGCAGCTGGCCCTGCTGGTGCCGGCCGACGCGCCCCTCAAGGTGGTGGTGGGCCACGTCAACCCCAACCGGGTCGCCCTGCTGAAGCAGCTGGCGACGGGCTGGCCGGCCACGGTGCTGGTGGCCTCCAATCCCGGTGCCCAGGTGCTCGCCGAACTCTGGGAGCAGCAGCGGCCCGGCCCGGGGGGTGAGGCCACCGCCCCCACCGACGCCGTGCCCCTGCCGACGATCGAGGTGGTGAAGCAGGAGACCAGCCGCACCCTCGCCGACGGCCATGTCCTCACCCTGCTGCCCACCCCCACCCCCCGCTGGCCCGGCGGCCTGATGGC
This sequence comes from Synechococcus sp. UW140, assembly GCA_943369315.1. GTDB lineage: Bacteria > Cyanobacteriota > Cyanobacteriia > PCC-6307 > Cyanobiaceae > Cyanobium. Next base: position 46,051 of record CALRMW020000010.1, on the reverse strand, counting down.
CTTCGAGGCCACAACGGGGCTGCTGATGAGCGGCAAGTTCTTCGCCGCCCACCTCTGCACCGAGGACTTCGCCGAGGCGAACCGCACCAGCACCGAGGAGGACCGCCGCTATTACTTCGACTGCCTGATGGCGCCGATGGCCCGCCAGGTGGAGACGGTGGTCGACCGGCTCGACGAACTGCCGATCCGCACGATCGCGCCGGGCCACGGCCCGGCCATCGCCCAGAGCTGGCGCAGCCTGCTGGCCGACTACCGCCGCTGGGGGGAGAGCCAGGAGAAGGCCAGCCTGTCGGTGGCCCTGCTGTATGCGAGCGCCTACGGCAACACCGCCGCCATCGCCGACGCCCTCTCCCAGGGCGTGGCCCGCAGCGGCGTGCGTGTCGAGAGCATCAACTGTGAATTCGCGCCCGCCGAGCAGCTGCTGGAGGCGATCCACTCCTGCGACGCCCTGCTGATCGGCTCCCCCACCCTGGGGGGCCATGCCCCCACGCCGATCGTCTCGGCCCTCGGCACCGTGCTGGCCGAGGGCGACCGAGCCAAACCGGTGGGGGTGTTCGGCAGCTTCGGCTGGAGCGGCGAAGCCATCGACCTGCTCGAAGCCAAGCTCCGCGACGGCGGCTTCCAGTTCGCCTTCGATCCGATCCGGGTGAAGTTCAGCCCGGATCTGGCCACCATGCGGACCCTGGAGGAAACGGGCACCGCTCTGGGCCGACGCCTGCGCCAGCAGCATCGCCAGGCCCAGCGCCGCAGCACCGGCGGCGGTCTCAGCGAGAGCCGCACCAACCCGGCGATCCAGGCCCTCGGCCGGGTGGTGGGGTCCCTGTGCGTGGTGCTGGCCCGCAAGGGGGACGGCGCCGACGCCATCGGTGGGGCGATGGTGGCCAGCTGGGTGAGCCAGGCCAGCTTCAGCCCCCCCGGCTTCACCGTGGCCGTGGCCAAGGACCGGGCGATCGAAAGCCTTCTGCACGTGGGGGATGCCTTCTCCCTCAACGTGCTGGCGTCCGGGCGCGAAAGCGGCCCGATGAAGCGGTTCCTGCAGCCCTTCCCCCCCGGAGCCAACCGGCTGGCGGGACTGGAGCTGGAGACCAGCCCCGGCGGCCAGCCCCTGCTGCCGGAGGCGCTGGCCTGGCTGGAGGCCCGGGTGAGCCAGCGGATGGAATGCGGCGACCACTGGCTGCTGTACGCCGAGGCCCTCAGCGGCGACCTGCTGGATCCGGCCGCCACGACGGCCGTGCACCAGCGCCGCAGCGGCGCCAGCTACTGAGCGGCCAGCCTTGGTGGTGGGTCTTGGGCCTCACATGGCTCCCCGCCCCCCTGCCTAAGGCTTGCAAGCGGCAAAGAAGGCTTGCCCCTGCAGGCAGGGCTGAATCACAAAATGGGTCGTTGGATGATCAGGCCGGAAGAAATGGATGAACCGAGGCACTCCCCAACGGTTTGCCGACGGTCAGTCAACGAAGATGCCGCTCACCGAGCCTTATCGCCGTCACTCAGTTTACGGAAGTAGTCTTCATCGTCAACGGGAGAAGTTGATCGTCTACGAGCACCCCTGCGAAATCTCCTGTCCCAGCTTCGCTGCCACGAATCCAGAAGGGAAATGTCGCTGTTGCGGCCCTGTGCGCCAGCGGCAAAGGCCAGGGCAAGGGTAAGGGAGGCAACGACCAGCTTCAGAACACTCTGGATCAATGACCAGAGCCCCTCACGCAGAACAGCTCCAGCCCCGGTTTTCTTTGCCTCCAGACTTCCTTGCGCTTTATCAAGATTCTCAAGAAGCAGCTGTTTCAGACGTGGCAGGGGCTGACGGAGCTCGGAGGGCTTCAACCCAGGGACCCCGATGGATTCGAGTCGCTGCTGCAGATCCTCTGGAGTGGTCGCCGAACTGACGATCTGCCGAAACTTGTCAATTCTGCGCACAGCGTCCACTTCAACCTTGCTTCTTGTGGCTTGAAGGTTGCCCAGGCCTGTCCAGACGGCATAGACATTCAGAGGAATCAGGAGCAGGAAGCCGAGCACGGCTGCCAAGGCCATACGTGAAAACCGCTGTTTCCGCCTTTTGTGGATGGGATTGCTGGGGTCAACGTAGGCAGCCAGATGCACCAGGATCAAGCCGAGCAGGGCGATTGGGGCCGCATCGATCAGGCTGGCAGAAAATTCCAGCTGCCAGCTCGAGAGGAGCACGCGAAAAGGGATGATCCTTGCCAGCACATTGGCGGTGTAGAGCACGAACAGTGCGATGGCGATGACGCCAAGCCGCCGGGCGAAGACACCCTGTTGAACTCTGAAGTAGTCGGTGGGGTCTGTCACGCGGGCAACCGGAAGCAGATCATTCAATGCGCAGTCTAGATTTTCTCGGCAAGATGGATGCCATGCACGCGCGACGGCATCGAAAAAGTTCAGATGGCAAGACAGGCGCCATCAGAGTCGCAACGGACTGGACTCCGCAGGTCGGGCGCGGTTCTGCTGATGATGTGTCATCTTCGCCAAGGACAGAACATTGACCACTCCAGACGTGTCGGAGCCCAAACGGCAATGGCCGGTCGTCGATTCTCAATGGGCAAGATCTGACGGACATCGTTGACCTGTCCAGACCCTGCTGCAACGGCATGAGACTACCGTGACTCTGCTTCAGCGCCCAACAGGCTCCCATCCAGGAACGTGTGGTGAACCTCCGGGATGAAGCAACCGAGGGCCTCGATCGCGATTGAACGACGCTGGCTGGAGCAGCGGCGGGCTTCAGGTGGCCAAACGATCAACTCCTGAAAGAGTTGACAGCGGCCATGGAAGATACGAAAGAACGGGACCCCTCGTTCGCAGAAGGGTCCCATGGCATCAGCTCATCCGATGATGGTGAGCTGCTCTGGCATCTCAGGCCAAGGTGGCGAGATTGATGCGCTTGCGAAGGCGACGGCTGAAACCGAAAGCCACACCGGCGCCAAGAATGGGCAGTGGGCCGGGAACGGTATCGGGGTTGAGCTCCTTTTCAATCTTCAACTTCACAGCCGCATCAAAATCTGCGAAGCTGCTTGCTGCGATGGTGAAGCCGTCGGAGGTGATGACGTTGTCTTTGTACCACTGCTCGAGGCCAAATTCACTGCCAAGGATAGGCAGGCCATTGATCTTGATGCCCAGTGCAGCGGCAGCATCGCGAGCCCCAGCGGTGGTCGCCGGGCCATTGGTGGCGGACACGTTCTCAGAACCATCACCAGAGACATCAATGATGGCGGTGCCAACATAATCGTTGGTCTGAATTTCATTCACCGCCGCATTGATCCCGCAGGCCACGCAGGTACCGCCGAATGATTGCCTGGTTATGTTGTCGATGGCTGTAGCGAACGCATCGGCATCAGCCGCCGTTTTCAGTAAGGACCAGCCGAGGATGGGGGTGTTGGCGGTTGAGCTCCACTGGCCCAGAGCCACAGCGACACCATTCGGCTTGCTGGCGATGGCCTCTTGAATGGCTATGTCTCGGAATGCGTTGGCATACCCCGTTTTCTGGAGATCGAATTCGATGTTATCAACGCTGCCAGAGACGTCCACGGAGAGGAAAAGCTCCAGGTCGACGGGTGTGGGAGCCGCCATCGCCATGGAGGTGGACAGCAAGGTGGAGGCAGCCACAGCCGCGGATCCGAACGCAGCTTTGACCCAGAACGGATGAGATGAGGGATTCATCAAGGAAAAGGGATGGCTCATTCGGGACAATACTCATTCAGCCTTCACCTGGGCCCAAGGATGACACAATACCCCATGCTTGCTGCAAGGCTGCAGCAATGACGCATCAACTTGTAAACAGATCTGCTGGAAAATCTGAACGTTGGGGTGTTTCGCCGACCTGAGATGTTCATCCAGCAGCGCGGCGGCCCCAGCAGGCCGGAAGCCAGCTGCGCCCATCGGCTGCAGACCATCACCACCGTCAAGGCCGCGCCGACGCGGGGAAAGGGGTGGGTGCACGGACGCCATCAGGGTCCGCCGGATCCTCGTCCGGCGTCGGTCCTGTCGCCGGCGGCCTAGGCCGCGTGGGGCGGCGTGGGCGAGCCGCCGCCGCCCGCCTGGAAGGGCAGCACCAGGGTGGCCCAGTGGTCGGGCCGCTCGGGACGGCGGCGCCGGGCCCGGCGCACCCCGAAGGGCACCCGCACCACGTTGGTGCCGTCCACCCGCTGGCTGGCTTCCGGCAGATCCGGGGAAAGGATCCCCGTGCCCGGCTCACCGCCTGAACTGTCGTTGCCGTTCATGAACCCCATGACAATGAAAGGCGGTTGCCATCGCCTTACGGGGATGGCACAGCAATGATGCGCCATCCCGGGGAGAAAAGGTACCGCAGGAACACTCAGGCGGCCAGTTCGGCGATTGCCACTTCCTCGACGCTCGGGCAGGTGCAGACAAGGTTCCGATCACCGAAGGCGTTGTCGATGCGGGCGACGGCCGGCCAGAACTTGGCCTGCCGCTGGCTCTCCCCTGCGGGGAAGGCCGCCTCGCTGCGGCTGTAGGCCCGATCCCAGCGGTCGGCGGTGACCGCCGCCAGGGTATGGGGCGCCTGTTTGAGCGGGTTGTCGAGGGGGTCGGCGGCGCCGGTCTCGATGGCCCAGGCCTCGCGGCGGATCCCTTCCATGGCCGCGCAGAAGCGGTCGATCTCCGGCAGCGACTCGCTCTCGGTGGGCTCCACCATCACCGTGCCGGCCACGGGCCAGCTGACGGTGGGGGCATGGAAGCCGTAGTCCATCAGCCGCTTGGCCAGATCATCCACCTCCAGGCCGCAGCTGCGCTTGAGGGGCCGCAGGTCGAGGATGCACTCGTGGGCCACCCGGCCGCCCCGGCCCCGGTAGAGCACCGGGAAGTGGGGCTCGAGACGCTCGGCGATCAGGTTGGCCGCCAGCAGGGCCACCTGGCTGGCGGTGCGCAGGCCCGCGCCGCCCATCATGCGGATGTACATCCAGCTGATCGGCAGGATGCCGGCGCTGCCAAGGGGCGCCGCCGACACCGGGCCGATGGCCTGACCCGCCGCCCCGCCGGCGTTCGCCGCGGCCAGGGGGTGGGAGGGCAGGAACGGCACCAGGTGGGCCGCCACGCCGATCGGCCCCACCCCGGGGCCGCCGCCGCCGTGGGGGATGCAGAAGGTCTTGTGGAGGTTGAGGTGGCAGACGTCGGCGCCGTAGAGGCCGGGCTTGCAGAGGCCCACCTGGGCGTTGAGGTTGGCGCCGTCCAGGTACACCTGGCCGCCGTGGTCATGCACCACCTGGCAGATGCGGCGGATGCCGGTCTCGAACACCCCGTGGGTGGAGGGGTAGGTGACCATCAGGGCGGCCAGGTCAGCGGCGTGGGCGGCGGCCTTGGCCTCCAGGTCGGCGATGTCGATGTTGCCCTGGGCGTCGCAGGCCACCGCCACCACCCGCATGCCGGCCATCACGGCGCTGGCCGGATTGGTGCCGTGGGCGCTGGTGGGAATCAGGCACACCTGGCGATGGCCCTCGCCCCGGCTGCGGTGCCAGGCCCGGATCACCATCAGGCCGGCGTACTCGCCCTGGGAGCCGGCGTTCGGCTGCAGGGACACCCCGGCGAAACCGGTGATCGCCCCCAGCCAGGCCTCCAGATCCGCCACCAGGGCGGCGTAGCCGGCGGTCTGGTCGGCGGGGGCGAAGGGGTGGATCTGGGCGAAGGCCGGCCAGCTCACCGGCGCCAGTTCGGCGGCGGCGTTGAGCTTCATGGTGCAGCTGCCGAGGGGGATCATCCCGTGGACGAGCGACAGGTCCTTGCTCACCAGGCGCTGGATGTAGCGCAGCAGTTCGGTCTCGCTGCGGTAGCGGTGGAACACCTCCTGACGCAGCCAGGGGCGCTGCCGCAGGGGCACGCCGTCGAGCAGCTCGGCCAGGGGCCGGGCCTCCAGGGTGGACAGGCCGGCCCGCAGGGCTGCCTGGGCCGCCGCCGCGGCGGCGGCATCCGGCGCCAGGGCCGTGAGCAGGGCCGCCAGCTCCTCGGGCGTGGAGAGTTCATCGAGGCTGATGGCCAGGGCGTCCTGGCCGTCGTCGCCACGGACGCCGCAGCGGAGGTTGAAACCGGCGGCCACGGCCCGCTGGCGCAGGGCGGGGGCCGCGGCGGTACGCACCACCACGGTGTCGAAGGCGGCCCCCGGATCGGCCGGCAGCCCCAGGGAGTCAAGGGCGAGCACCAGGCCCTGGCGCAGGACAAGCAGGCGGCGGGCGATGGCCTCGAGGCCATCGGGGCCGTGGTGGACGGCATAGAAGCTCGCCATCACGGCGAGCAGGACCTGGGCGGTGCAGATGTTGCTGGTGGCCTTGTCGCGCCGGATGTGCTGCTCCCGGGTCTGGAGGGCCAGCCGCAGGGCCGGGTTCCCCTCGGCGTCCTTCGACTGCCCCACCAGGCGGCCGGGGATCTGGCGCTTGAAGTCCTCCCGGGTGGCGAAGAAGGCGGCGTGGGGTCCCCCGAACCCCATCGGCACCCCGTAGCGCTGCAGGCTGCCGACGGCGATGTCGGCACCCAGCTCACCCACCGGGGCCAGCAGGGCCTGGGCCAGGGGATCCACGGCCACCGTGCTGATCACCGCGCCGGAACGGGCCGCCGCCAGAAGGGGCGAGGGATCCCAGAGCCGGCCCTCGACCCCCGGCAGCTGCAGCAGCAGGCCGAAGACGTCCTCGCCCAGCACCGCCTCGGGGCTGTTGGCGGCGGCGGCTTCGGCGTCGAACGTCTCGATGGCGATCCCCAGGGGCTCGGCCCGGGTGTGGAGCACGGCGAGGATCTGGGGCAGGACGGCCCGGTCGACCAGGAAGCGGCGGGCGCCGCGGCGCGTCGTGACCGCCGCCGCCATCGCCATCGCTTCGGCGGCGGCGGTGGCCTCATCCAGCAGGGAGGCATTGGCAATCGGCAGTCCCGTCAGCTCGCTGACCAGGGTCTGGAAGTTGAGCAGGGCCTCCAGCCGCCCCTGGGCGATCTCCGCCTGGTACGGGGTGTAGGCGGTGTACCAGCAGGGGTTTTCCAGCACATGGCGCTGGATCAGGGCCGGGGTTGCCGTGCCGTGGTAGCCGAGGCCGATGAGGCTGCGCAGCACCTGGTTGCGGGAGGCGAGCGCCCCCAGCTCCTTGAGGGCCTGGGCCTCCGGGCAGGGGAGCGGCAGGCCGACCGCGGCCTCATCCGCCGTCAGCAGGATGTCGGCGGGGACGACCTCGGCCGCCAGCTGATCGAGGGAACCGAGGCCGAGCTCCGCCAGCATCCGCTGCTGATCCTCGGAATCCGGACCCAGATGCCGGACCAGGAAGGAGGCGGACACGGGCGATCGGGGTGGAGGTGGCGGGATCCTAAGGACAATCAGCCCGCCTGCACCTTGGCCCCGTAGGTAGCGGCATCCATCAGGTCGTCGAGCTCGCCCTGGGCCCCCAGCCGCACCAGCAGCAACCATCCTTCACCGTAGGGATCGTTCTGGAGCTCCTCGGGGCTGGCCAGCACCGCCTCGTTGCGGGCCTCCACCGTGCCGCTCACAGGGGCCATCAGATCCTCCACCGCCTTGACCGATTCGACGCTGCCGAAGCTGGTGCCCCGCGCCAGGGCGGCCCCCACCGCCGGCAGCTCGACGAAGACGATGTCCCCCAGCTGATCGACGGCGAAGGAACTGATCCCGAGCCGCACCAGGTCACCCTCCGGGCGCACGTATTCGTGGCTCTCGGAGTAGCGGCAGTCGTCGGGGAAGGAGTGCGCCAAGGCCGGTGCGATGCGGAGGAGGCGGCCTCAGTCTGACCGAGCGGCGGCAGGCGGACCGGCCCCCAGCTCCGCCAGGGACGCCAGGGCCCGCTCCAGCGCCAGGGCCACATGGCCGTGGTGGGTGCCGCCCTGGGCGTAGAGCACGAAGGGCTCCCGGAGGGGGCCGTCCGCGGAGAACTCGCTGGTGCTGCCGTCGATGAAGGTGCCGCCCGCCATCACCAGATCACTGGCGTAGCCGGGCATGGGGGCCGGCACAGGATCCAGGTAGGCCCCCACCGGCGACGCCTGCTGGAACGCCCGGCACACGGCGATCAGCCGGTCGGGATGGCCGAGCCGCACCGCCTGGATCACGTCGCTGCGGTCGGAGCCGGGGGCGGGGTTCACCGGATAGCCCAGGCCGGCGAACACCTCGGCCACCAGATCGGCGCCGATCAGGGCCTCCGCCACCATCTGGGGCGCCAGGAACAACCCCTGGAACAGCAGGCGGTACTGGTCGAAGCCGGTGCCGCCCTCGCTGCCGATGCCCGGAGCAGTGAGCCGGCAGCAGGCCATCTCCACCAGCTCGCGGCGGCCGGCCACATACCCGCCCGTCGGCGCGATGGTGCCGCCGAGGTTCTTGATCAGGGAGCCGGCGATCAGGTCGGCCCCCACGGCGGTGGGTTCCTGGTCCTGCACCAGTTCCCCGTAGCAGTTGTCGACGAAGCAGATGCAGTCCGGCCGCAGCGCCTTGACCCGCTCACAGAGGCGCCCGATCGTGGCCACCGGGAGCGAGGGGCGCCAGCTGTAGCCGCAGCTGCGCTGAATCAGCACCATCCGGGTCTCAGGGGCCAGGGCGCCCTCCAGGCCCACCTCGTCCACCCGGCCGTCGGCGGTGAGTGGCAGTTCGTCATAGGTGATGCCGAACTCGGCGAGGGACCCCTGGCCCCGGCCCCGCAGCCCGATCACCTCCTCGAGGGTGTCGTAGGGGCGGCCGGTGAGCGCCAGCAGCCGGTCCCCGGGCCGCAGCACTCCGAACAGGGCGGCGGTGATGGCATGGGTGCCGCTGACGAACTGGAGCCGCACGGCGGCGGCTTCGGCCTGCAGCACCCGGGCGAAGACCCGATCCAGCACCTCCCGGCCCAGGTCGCCGTGGCCGTAGCCGCTGACCGAGGCGAAGTGATGCACCCCCAGCCGCTCGGCGGCGAAGGCCTCCAGCACCCGCGCCAGGCGGGGCCGCACGGCGGCGGTGCGGGCGGCGGCCACCGGGGCCAGCCGCTCGAGGGCGGCGGCGATGGTGTCAGCGGCGACGGTGTCAGCGGGGCCGGGACAGACCTGCTCCAAAGCCCTGGGGCCAGCAGGGGTCACTCTGCCATCGCTGCCGTGGGTCAGGATGGGAGGCCGAGCCCCAGACCACACCCGCCCTTCCACCGGAGAACCGCTTGGTCGCACGATCCGAAGCCTCCCGATCGGGCCAGAGCGCCCGGACCGTGCGCGTGCCCCTGCAGGACACCTCCCATTCCCGCAAGAAGGCCCAGCTGCTGGCGGCCATGGAGCTGCCCAGGCCGCCCCTGCCGGCGAACCAGCGCAAGTTCAAGACCGGCACCACCGGCTTCATGCTGGCCATCCACGTGGGTGCCGTGTTCGCCCTGCTGCCCCGCTTCTGGAGCCTCCAGGGGGTGATCGTGCTGGCGGTCCTCTACTGGGCCACGGTGCTGGGGGTGACGCTCGGGCTGCACCGGCTGGTGGCGCACCGGGGCTTCGAGGCGCCCCGCTGGGTGGAACGGTTGCTGGTGCTGATGGGCACCCTGGCCTGCCAGAGCGGACCGATCGAATGGGTGGGCCTGCACCGGCACCACCACCTGTTCTCCGACCAGCCCAACGACCACCACGACGCCGCCCGGGGTCTGTGGTGGGCCCACAGCGAGTGGATGTTGCACAAGATCCCGGCCCTCACCGAGATCCATCGCTTCACCGGCGACATGGAGAAGGATCCCTTCTACCGCTGGCTGGACCGCTGGTTCCTGCTGCTGCAGCTGCCCCTGGGCGCCGCCCTCTACTGGTACGGCAACTGGGCCGGGGTGCATGGCGGCGGCCTGGGGCTGGTGCTCTGGGGCATTCCCCTGCGCCTGGTGCTCGTCTATCACGTCACCTGGCTGGTGAACTCCGCCACCCACGCCTTCGGCTACCGCAACTTCGACTGCCCCGACCGCTCCCGCAACTGCTGGTGGGTGGCCCTGCTCACCTTCGGCGAGGGCTGGCACAACAACCACCACGCCTACCCCCATTCGGCCCGCCACGGGCTGCGCTGGTTCGAGTTCGACATCACCTGGCAGCACATCCGCGCCCTGCGGGCCCTGGGCCTGGCCAGGAAAGTGCGCATCGCCCCGGTCTTCGGCCGCCGCACCGACGCGGCCGCCTGAATCCCTGAATCAGAGCTCGGCCGGATCCGCCGAGGCCGGAATCGCCGTGCCGATCTCGCGGCGGATGGCGGCCGCCAGGTCGTCCGGGGCCTGGCCGGCGCCGTCCCCCTGGAGTCGGCGGGCCCGCTGCCGCAGCAGCTCCAGGAAGCGGTCCGGGCCCAGCTCCTCCTCCCCCGCCGCCCCCAGGGCCGCCAGGGTGCGGCGCAGCTCGGGCAGCTCGGCGTCGAGTTCCACCGCCGTGTAGTCGCGCTGGCCGGCGATCACCTCGGCGAAGCGCTCCCGCCGCTGGCGCTTGGCCACCGGATAGGCCGCCATCAGCCGGTCGCGGCAGTCCCGCCAGGGTCGGCCGGCGGTGAGCAGCTGGGCCAGGGCGCCACTCAATCCCGCGGCCTCCGCCTCGCTGATGCGCAGATCGAAGCTGGCCGGCGGCTGGCGGAAGCCCACGAACACCTCGAGCAGGGCCCCGGGCCCCAGCACCCGCTGGTGCTCGTCGCGCACCGGCAGGGCCGAGCTGCAGAGGGCTTCGAACAGCTCGGGGTGGGCCGCCAGGAGGGTGCGGGCCGGGACCGGCTCCAGCCGGCCCCCGGGGGCCTGGGCATCGAGCCACAGGTTGACGCTGCCCAGGGCCAGGAACACCTCGGGACCGGGGGAGGCCAGCTTGCCGTTGCGCAGCATCGAGAGCTGGGAGTTGTGCACCCGACCAAGGTCGAGGGCCTCGGCCAGCATCGGAAGAACCCGGTGGGACCAGCCGTTGCGCTCGTGCCAGACGCGGATCAGGTGGGCGAAGGCGACGCGGCCAGATACGAGTTCGTCTCGATACCCCACTCGATCTGGATTCGTATTGCTACCATCTTAATCACTCATCAGGAGCCCGGTCCTTCATGGCCGTCACCCCCCTCTCCCGCCCCGGCATCCAGCCAGGCGCCCCATCCGGCGACCGCCGCGATGTCGGCACCAAAGCCCGCCACACCCGCCGCCCCGCCGCCATCAACCAGGGGCCCGATTCCCTCGTCAGGGCCAGGGCCCTGCACGAACCGCGCCGCGGCGAACCCCGGGGCGTCTCCCCCAAGGGCACCCGCTGGGGCACGATCGGCTTCATGGTCGTGATCCACATCCTGGCGGTGGTGGCCCTGCTGCCCCGCTTCTGGAGCCTGGAGGCCGTCGCCGCTCTGCTGGTGATGTACTGGGTCACCGCCTGCCTGGGCGTCACGATCGGCTACCACCGCCTGCTCAGCCACCGCTCCTTCCGCGTTCCCCAGTGGCTGGAGCGCTTCTTCGCCACCTGCGGCGCCCTCAGCTGCCAGCACGGCCCGATCGATTGGGTCGGCCTGCACCGCCACCACCACAAGTTTTCCGATACGGAAGCGGATCACCACGACAGCAACAGGGGCTTCTGGTGGTCCCACATGGCCTGGATGTTCGAGGAGATTCCCGCCATGGCCGCCGTGCCCCGGCTCACGGGCGACCTGGCCGCCGACCCCTACTACCGCTGGCTGAACCACAGCTTCCTGCTGCTCCAGGTACCCCTGGGCCTGCTGCTCTTCTGGATCGGCACCGTCACCGGTGCCGGCGGCTGGGCCCTGGTGCTGTGGGGCATCCCCCTGCGCCTGGTGATCGTCTACCAGTGCACCTGGCTGGTGAACTCGGCCACCCACATGTGGGGCGAGTCCGTCCACGACAGCGGCGACAAGTCGAAGAACAACCCCTGGGTGGCGGCGCTCACCTTCGGTGAGGGCTGGCACAACAACCACCATGCCTACCCCCATTCGGCCCGCCACGGCTTCGGCCCCCGCCAGTTCGACCTCACCTGGCAGCACATCCGCCTGATGCGCGCCCTGGGCCTGGCCACCCGGGTCCGCCTGCCCCGGGCCGCGGCCCCAGCCGGGTCCGTGTCGTAGGCTTGCCGATCGGATTTCAGATGGCTCAGCCGGGGCGTTGTCATGGTCAAGAAGCGTGTGCAGGTGGTCCTGAGCGAGGACATCCTTTCCCTGGGGAAAGATGGGGATCTGGTGGATGTCGCTCCCGGCTACGCCCGTAACTACCTCCTGCCCACCGGCAAGGCCCTGGCCGTCACCGCCGCGGTGCTGCGCCAGGTGGAACACCGCCGGGCCAAGGAGGCGGAGCGTCAGGCGGCCCTGAAGGCCGAGGCGGTCGCCTTCCGCACCGCCCTCGACACCATCGGCCGCTTCACCGTCAAGAAGCAGACCGGCGGCGACGACGTCCTGTTCGGCACCGTCACGAACGGTGACGTGGCCGAGGCGATCGAAGCGGCCACCAAGAAGGAGGTCGACCGCCGCGCCATCACCGTTCCCGAGATCCACCGCACCGGCTCCTACAAGGTGCAGGTCAAGCTGCACCCCGAGGTCGTCGCCGACGTCAACCTGGAAGTGGTCAGCTACTGATCGGCCAGCCACGAACCGATCATTTCCGCTCCGGGCGCCAGAGTGATTCCCCTCACCGGCGCCCGATCCTGACCGATCCGGCTGTTCGTTCCGTGAGTCGCGTTCTGGAGTCCCGTCCATGGTGAGCGTGCCCCTGGCTGGTTCCGACCCACCCCGGCCCGACGGTCCGAGGCCGGCGTCCCGGCGCGACGAACAGGCCGGCTTCGAGGCCCTGCCCGATTCGGTCCCGCCCCAGAACCTGGAGGCGGAGGAGTCGGTCCTCGGCGGCATCCTCCTGGATCCCGACGCCATCGGCCGGGTCGCCGACGTGCTGCGGCCCGAGGCCTTCTATCTCGGCGCCCACCGCGAGATCTACCGCACCGCCCTGATGCTGCACAGCCAGGGCAAGCCCACCGATCTCACGGCCATGGCCGCCTGGCTTGCCGACACCGGCCAGCTGGAGAAGGTGGGCGGCAGCTCCCGGCTGGTCGAGCTGGTGGAGCGCACCCTCTCCACCGCCTCCATCGACCAGGTGGCACGGCTGGTGATGGACAAGCACCTGCGGCGCCAGCTGATCCGCTCGGCCAACGAGGTGATCCGCCTCGGCTTCGACCAGAGCCTGCCGATGGAGCAGGTGCTCGATGAGGCCGAGCAGAAGATCTTCGCCATCAGCCAGGAGAAGCCCACCGCCGGTCTCACCCCCACCGCGGAGATCCTCACCAGCACCTTCAACGAGATCGAGAGCCGCTCCCTCGGCACCGCCGTCGCCGGCATCCCGGTCAACTTCTACGACCTGGACGCCATCACCCAGGGCCTGCAGCGCAGCGACCTGATCATCGTCGCCGGACGGCCCGCCATGGGCAAGACCTCGATCGTGCTCAACATCGCCAAGAACGTGGCCCAGCTGCACCAGCTGCCGGTGTGCGTGTTCAGCCTGGAGATGAGCAAGGAACAGCTCACCTACCGCCTGCTGTCGATGGAGGTGGGGATCGAGAGCGGCCGCCTGCGCACCGGCCGCCTGCAGCAGGAGGAATGGCCCCTGCTGGGCCAGGGCATCAACAGCCTCGGCCAGCTGCCCCTGTTCATCGACGACAAGCCCAATTCGGGCGTGCTCGAGATGCGCTCCCTCTGCCGGCGCCTGATGGCCGAAACCGGCAAGGAGCTCGGCCTGATCGTGATCGATTACCTCCAGCTGATGGAGGGGAGCACCCCCGACAACCGCGTCCAGGAGCTCTCCCGCATCACCCGGGGCCTCAAGGGCATGGCCCGCGAACTGCACGTGCCCGTCATCGCCCTCTCCCAGCTCAGCCGCGGCGTCGAGTCCCGCACCAACAAGCGCCCCATGCTCAGCGACCTGCGGGAATCGGGTTCGATCGAGCAGGACGCCGATCTGGTGCTGATGATCTACCGCGACGAGTACTACAACCCCGAAACCGCCGACCGCGGCATCACCGAAGTCATCGTCACCAAACACCGCAACGGCCCCGTCGGCACCGTGAAATTGCTGTTCGAACCGCAGTTCACCCGCTTCCGCAATCTGGCGGCATAGGTTCGCTGCACGGCGTCGCCGCATAGGGATATCCGCCGTATCGCTCCAGCGAAAGGGCCAGTAGCGTGAAGGTCAAGGCCCCGTGAAGCAATACGTGCAGCATCATTCCTTCTGGTTTTACGTTGTCGCCTTTTTCGCCATCATCCTGGCGCGCTATCTCGCCATGGCCGGCTTCGCCCACTGGCTTCTGTATCAGCGCCAGGAGGCCAGGGTCTCCGTCCTCAATGACATCCAGCTGTCCATCATCTCCGCCGCCATCTTCTCCCTGGCCACCGCCCTGGTGATGACGTTGCAGGAGCACGGCCTGACCCGTCTGCATGGCCAGATTCATTCCGACACCTGGTGGACCCTGCCGCTCAGTTACGTGGCCGTGCTGGTGCTGCAGGATGCGTACTTCTACGCCACCCACCGGCTCTTCCACCAGCCGAAACTCTTCCCCTGGTTTCACCGCGGGCACCACCGATCACGCCAGCCCACCCCCTGGACCTCCTTCGCCTTCGACCCCCTCGAAGCCGTCGTTCAGGCCGTCTTCCTGATCGGCATCGTGATGCTGATTCCCCTGCATTTCGCCACCCTGCTGGCGGTGCTCACCACGATGACGGTGTGGGCCGTGGTCAATCACCTGGGCCTGGAGGTGCTGCCGCTCAGCTTTCCCCATCACTGGCTGGGGCGCTGGATGATCGGCCCGGCCCACCATTCCCTGCACCACCGGCGCCACGGCCTTCATTTCGGGCTCTATTTCACCTTCTGGGACAGGGTGTTCGGCACCGAGGATCCCGCCTACGCCGCCTCGCTGCAGCCACCGGGGCCGTGAACACGACCAGGCCGGGGCCCTCAGTAAGGGTCGTCCAGCCCGGCCAGATCGGCGGCCCGCACCACGGCGGCCAGGCGGGACAGCTGCCCGATGGACTGGTCGTGCTCCTGGAGGCTCGCCGCGGCGCAGGCGTCCTCCACCAGCACCACATGGAAGTCGCGGTCGTGGGCCTCCCGGGCCGCCGCCTGCAGCGCCCAGGCGGTGCTGACGCCCCCCAGCAGCAGTCGCTCGATGCCCCCGGCCCGCAGCAGCGTCGTCAGGGCGGTGCCGTGGAAGGGGCTCAGCCGGTGCTTCACCAGCACCGGATCGCCGGGCTCCACCGCCAGCTCGGCGTGGAACTCCGTGCCCCACTGGCCCAGCCGCAGGGCCCCCAATTCCCGGGCCCGGCCCAGGAGCGGCGCGTGGGCGGGCAGCTCCGGATAGCCGGCCCGGAAGCCCACCTTCACCAGGACCGTGGGCCAGCCCCGGGCGCGTACTCCCTCCAGGGCCTGATTGACCGCCGCCAGCACGCCGCGCCGTTCCACCTCGGCGGCGCAGGTGGGCATCGCCCCGCCGGGGTGGATGAGGTCATTGATCAGATCGATCAGCACCAGGGCGGTGCGCATGGGCGGGCACCTCGGCCGCGGGGCCCCATCATCGGCCGCCTGAGCCAGGCCTGCAGGCCACACCCACCCCTGCCACGCCATACATTCAAAGGATGGCCCTGAGCGCAGACCCCACCGAACGCTTCGACCTGATCGTGGTCGGCGGCGGCCATGCCGGCTGCGAGGCGGCCCTCACCGCCGCCCGGCTTGGGGTGTCCACCGCCCTGTTCACGCTCAACCTCGACCGCATCGCCTGGCAGCCCTGCAACCCGGCCGTGGGCGGCCCGGCCAAGAGCCAGCTGGTCCATGAGGTGGATGCCCTCGGTGGGGTGATCGGCCGGCTGGCCGATGCCACCGCCCTGCAGAAACGGCTGCTCAACGCCAGCCGCGGCCCGGCGGTCTGGGCGCTGCGGGCCCAGACCGATAAACGCCACTACGCCCGCCAGATGCTGCAGCTGCTGCAGCACACCCCCCACCTGGCCCTGCGCGAGGCCATGGTCACAGGGCTGGAGCTGGATGGCGATCCCCACGACCCGTCCGGCCCGCCGGCCCGGGTGATCGGGGTGCGCACCTACTTCGGCAGCGTCTACGGCGCCGGCGCCGTGATCCTCACCACCGGCACCTTCCTGGGGGGCCGCATCTGGGTGGGCAACCGCTCGATGGCGGCAGGCCGGGCCGGCGAGCAGCCCGCCGAAGGCCTCACCGAAGCGCTCCAGGCCCTGGGGTTCCGCACCGACCGGCTCAAGACCGGCACCCCCGCCCGCGTCGACCGGCGCAGCGTGGCCCTCGACCAGCTGGAGGAGCAGCCCAGCGACGCCGCCGACCGCTTCTTCAGCTTCGATCCCACCGCCCGGGTGAGCGGCGAGCAGATGGCCTGCCACATCACCCGCACCACGGCGGCCACCCACCAACTGATCCGCGACAACCTGCACCTCACGCCGATCTACGGCGGCTTCATCGACAGCAAGGGTCCCCGCTACTGCCCGTCGATCGAGGACAAGATCGTGCGCTTCGCCGACAAGGACAGCCACCAGATCTTCCTGGAGCCGGAGGGGCGCGACACGCCCGAGCTCTACGTCCAGGGCTTCTCCACCGGCCTGCCCGAATCCCTGCAGCTGGCCCTGCTGCGCACCCTGCCGGGGCTGGAGGCCTGCGTCATGCTGCGCCCCGCCTACGCCGTCGACTACGACATCCTGCCGGCCACCCAGCTGCAGCCCTCCCTGGAAACCAAACGGGTGCGGGGCCTGTTCTCGGCGGGCCAGCTCAACGGCACCACCGGCTACGAGGAGGCCGCCGCCCAGGGGCTGGTGGCCGGGCTGAACGCCGCCCGGCTGCTGGGGGGCCAGGACCCCGTCCATTTCCCCCGGGAGGGGAGCTACATCGGCACCCTGGTGGACGACCTGGTCACCCAGGACCTCAAGGAGCCCTACCGGGTGCTGACCAGCCGCAGCGAGTACCGCCTGGTGCTGCGCGGCGACAACGCCGATCGCCGCCTCACGCCCCTGGGCCGCCGGCTGGGCCTGATCGACGAACGCCGCTGGCGCCTGTTCGAGCAGAAGCAGGCGGCCATCGACGCCGAGAAGCAGCGACTGGAAACGGTGCGCCTCAAGGCCTCCGATCCCGCCGCCGCCGCGGTGGCCGCCGCCACCGGCGCCGGCATCAACGGCTCGATCACCCTGGCCGATCTGCTGCGCCGGCCCGGGCTGCACGGCGAGGATCTGGTGCGGCTGGGGCTCATGGATCCGGATCTGCCGGTCGATGTGCGCGACGGCGCCGAGATCGACATCAAGTACAGCGGCTATCTGGCGCGCCAGGAACAGCAGATCGAGCGGGTGCGGCGCCAGCTCGACCGGGCCATCCCCGCCGGTGTCGACTACGCCGCCATCGGCACCCTTTCGGCGGAGGCCCGCGAGAAGCTGGCGGCCATCCAGCCCCGCAGCCTGGGCCAGGCCTCCCGCATTCCCGGGGTCAGCCCCGCCGACGTCAACGCCCTGCTGCTCTGGCTGGAACTGCAGCGGCGCCGGGGACAGCCCGGCCCTCGTCAGACCGTGGAAGCATCGTTACAGTGACGCACGCCTGACGCCGAGGTCTGCAGATGAGCCCCTCCCCTCGGCGTCCCCTGCGCGGCATCCCCACCTCCCGTGCCTACTGGGAGCTGAAGGCCGAGCAGATGATGAACCGGGTCTTCGATCCGGAGGCCACCATCGATCTCGATGTGGCCTCCCAGGCCGATTCCCCCCCGCCCCTGCCCCTGGCCCCCCCGGTGCGGCGGCTCCGGGGTCGGCCCGTCTCCCCGGCCCCGGCCCCATCCCGGCACGATCGCAACACCCTGCTGCTCACGGCGATGGGCGGGGTCTGCATGGTCAGCGTCGCCAGTTCGGTGCTGTACCTCACCCACTCCAGCCGCATGCAGCAGGCCCTCAGCCAGGAACGCAGCCTGCTGCTGGTGGAGCGGCTGCGCAGCCTCGGCCCGGCCAACCCGACCCCGCTGGGGGCCGCCGGTGTGAGCTCCAGCCTGGCCGGCGGCCCGTCCGTCCTGCCGCTCGCCAGCGACCAGCTGCCGCCGCCCCCGGAGGAACCCTGGATCGAGCAGCTGTCCCAGCTGCCCCAGCCGGAGGGGTCGAGGGCGCCGGTCCTGCGGGTGCCGGTGAGCCCGAAACTGGCCGCCGCCGCCCCTCCCGCCATCGGTGGCGGCAGCGGGGGTGGCAACGGCTACGGCGAACGCAGCGCCGCCCCGGCCGGCGGGCCCGTGCCCGAACTGGTGGGGGTGGTGGGCTCGGCGGGGCGCCCCGCGTCGGCGATCTTCCAGATGGGGGGCAGCTCCACCAGCGTCAGCGTCGGCGAGGCGATCGGGTCCAGCGGCTGGCGGCTTCGCTCCGCCGATGGCGACACCGCCATGATCGAACGGGGTGGCGAGGTGCGGCGCATCTCGATCAGCAACGGCTACTGACCTGCCCTCCGGCCCGCCATGAACCAAGCCACCGGCGGCCTGCTGCCGTCCCCCGCGTGCCTGTGGCAGGCCAGTGCCGCCGAGCGCCCACAGCCGCCGGTCGGCGGTGAGCTCAGCGGCCCGTGGACGCTGCTGCTGCTCGGGGACGGCAGCCCGACGCGCCATCTGCAGCTCCTCACCGGCCATCCAGTGGAGGTGGAGCTGATCGCCATGGCCTCCGAGCCGGGGGTCTCCGCCGGCGCGCCGGCGGAGGTGGCCGAGCTGGCCGAGCCGCTGCTGCGGCGACAGGTCTGGCTCACCTGCGGGCCCCAGACCCTGGGCTGGGCCGAGAGCTGGTGGAACCAGGCCGAGGCGGAAGCCCATCTGCAGGATCGCCGGCTGCCGATCTGGCGCAGCCTCTCGGCGGGACGGGCGGAGCTGTACCGCGAGGTGGATGGCCTCGGCCAGGTGCAGGAGCCCTGGCTGGCGGAGCGTTTCGGCTGTGACGGCCCCTTCTGGAGCCGGCATTACCGCTTCTTTCGCCACGGGCGGGAGCTCACCGTGATCCGGGAGGTGTTCTCCCCGGCGCTGGAGCGGTGGCTGGGGCCGGCCCAGGCGGGAACTGTTCGTAAAGACTCATCAATTCAGTAACACCGTGTGGCGGTTTGCTGTTGACGAATTGACGCTCCAGGCTCCCTGGCCAGGATTCGGTCATTCGAAACCGGACCATGGCCACCCGCCACAGCGCCCAGACCCCGCCGGGGGGGGACTGGCTCACCCTCACCGAACTGGGCCGCCGCTACGGCGTCTCCGCCGTCCACACCGGAAAACTGCTGGTGGCCTCCGGCCTGCGCCGCAGCAGCGGTGAACCGACCGCCGAAGCCCTGGCGGCCGGACTGGCCATGCGGCCCCAGCCGGGCCATCACCATTCCAGCCTCTGGCTGCACCAGGGATGCGCGCCCTACCTCGAGCGCCTGGGGCTGGTGCCCCAGGCCCAGCGCACCATGGTGAGCCTGTGGGCCGATCTGCTCAGCGCCCTGCAGAACGGCTCGCCGTCGATCAGCATCTCGGCCGAGGAGATGGCCGTTGACGTGCCCCGCGACCTGGTGAAGCCGGTGAACAGGGAACTGCGTCAGCGGGGCTGCAGCTTCCGGGTCAACCCGAAACTCAGGACAGCCGCAGGGCCTGGGCCTGCTTGCTCGCCTGCTCGAGCATCTGACGCAGCCGGTCCTCGTCGGTATGGCTGAGGTTGGTGCGCAACAGCTTGGCGTGGGGCGCATGAACCCGCAGCCGCTCGATCAGCCGGTCCGGGGTGGCATCCCGCAGCAAGAGGCAGAGGGCCGCGCTGCCGGGGGGGAGGGTTTCTCCCACCTCGCGCATGAAGTTGTCGTTGATGCCCAGGTCGGACAGGGACCCTGAAGCGGCCCCCAGGCCGGCGCCGACGGCCGCACCGAGCAGGGGGTTGAGGAACAGCAGGCCCACGAGGGTGCCCCAGAAGCCACCGCCGAGGGCACCGGCCTTGGTGAGGTTGAGCGACTGGTGCAGGCGCACCTTGCCGTCCGGCTCGGCCTCGACGACCACCGCGTCCTCGAGGGCGATCAGCTCCTCCTTCTGGATCTCCACCAGCTGGCACCGCACCTGGTCGGCTTCCGCCACCGACGGAAACCCAACCACCACCAGGCTGCTCATGGCCGACATGCACGCGAGTACGAAAGTAGTCCTAACCCACTTCCTGCCGAAATGGAGGTGTCACAGGCTCAGGCACGACGGCGGCTGGAGCGGGGCAGCGGCCGGCCGGCGGGCGGAGGCGTGAAGGTCGGTTCCGGCTCGCCGGAGCCTTCGGGCCGCTGCCAGCGGGGCAGGGTGAAGCTGGCGTCATCGGGCCAGTCGCCGTCGTCGTCCGCCCCGGAGCCGGGAGCGGGAGCCGAGGCGGGTGCGGGGGCGGGCGATGGCGGCGGCCCGGAACGGCCGCGGCGAGAGACCGCCTCGAGCATCGGGCGGCGGGAACGGCCCGGGACGGATGGTTCCACCGGAGCCCCGGGGGCGCCGCGGTCGCTCTCCTGCCAGGGTTCCCGCCAGTCGTCCCCGTCGTCGAGGAGCCAGTCGAGGCGGCCCTCCACCCACCGGCCGAACTCGTCGATCCGGGGCCGCAGCTGGGGGCGACGGTCGGTCCCCCGCCCGGCGGGTCGGCCCCCCGGCCGCGACCCCGCCACCCCCTCGACGAACTGCCGGCCGGCCGTCACCCAGCGATCAACGCGCTGATCGAGGGGATCGCTGCCGCCACGGGGACGCCGGGACAGCTCGCGCTCCCGGGAGTCGCGCTCGGGAGGTTCGCGGTCCCAGGGATCCCGTTCGCGGCCGTAGCCCTGATCCATCGGATGCATCAAACCAATTTAGCGGCGCCGACCGGACAGCCAGTGCTCCCGCCCCATCCCCACCAGGGCAATGGTGAAGCCACCCCATTCCAGGGTCCAGAGAAACGTCGCCATCGGCCCCAACACCTGCGCCAGAACCTAGGCGGTGTTGGGCTCGAACACCAGCAGACAGCTCGCATCCCAGCGTCCGCCATGGAGGCGCTCGCAGCAGCGGCGGCAGGCCAGGCCCTGCCGGCGGCGCTGGTAGGGCGTGCGGCTGTCGCAGCACGGGCAGCGGGCGATCCAGCGGCTGGCGGCCACCGGCAGGGGATAGCGATGCCGCAGGCTCACCTGAAAATCCTCCTGGGCCCGGTTGATCTGCTCCATCCGGGCCCGGAACCGGGGGCCATGCACCTCCTGCGCCACCAGCACCCGGTCCACCCAGGCGTGGATCATCTCGTGGCAGAGGGTGCCCAGGATGGCCTGCCGCGGCAGCGGCTCCAGCAGGGGCCTCGAGAGGACGATCTCGCAGAGGTCACGCCCGTCGGCCAGACGCCCCCGCCGGTAGAGCCCGGCGGTGCGGGTGAGCCGGCCGTCGCTCCAGCGCACGTCCACCAGCGGCCTGTTGTCCCGGGTGAGCTGGCCGTCGAAGTGCTCGCGGTTGAGCCGGTGGAACAGGGGCAGCAGCGGTTCCAGGGGCATCGGCCCATTCTGGTGGGGTCGTCCGTCAGACTCTGCAACGCTGCGAACGGATGGGATCACCATGGACTGGGGACTGGCCCGCGACATCGGCACCAAGCTCCTGCTGGCGGGAGCCGGCGGCCTGCTGCTCTACTGGACCGTCTCGGCGGTGCGGCTGGTGCTCAGTGCCCGGGGCATCAACCCGCTGATCAAGCAGTTCTTCACCCAGGTGGCCAACGGCCAGGTGGACGGCGCCTACCTGCTCACCACCCGCAATTACCGCTCCCACGTCAACCGGCAGCAGTTCATCCGCTTCCTGGCCGGGCTGCAGCTCAACAAGTACCGCAACCTCAAGTCCGGCCGGCCCCGGCTGCAGGAGGGCCAGGTGATCCTGACGGTCAAGCTGAAGAGCGACGGCAAGGAGGAGCTGCCCCTCGATTTCACCTTCGTGAAGGTGGAGGAGACCTGGCGGGTGGATCGCATCACCAAGCTGGCCGCCGCCTGAGCCGTGGTCCAGGCCCGGGCGGAGGAACTGCGGCGGCTGCTCAACCGCGCCGCCCACGCCTACTACGTTCTCGATGCTCCCGTGATGGAGGACCCGGTCTATGACCGGCTCTACAGGGAGCTCGTGGCGCTGGAGGAGGCCGATCCGGAGCTGATCCGGCCCGACAGCCCCACCCGCCGGGTGGGCGGTGCCCCGGCCGAGGGCTTCACCAGCGTGGCCCACCGGATCCCCCTGCTGAGCCTCGACAACGCCTTCTCCCACGACGAGCTCGACGTCTGGTACACCCGGCTGGTGCGGGTGCTCGACCGGGAGCCGCCGGCCGGATCCCCGCCTCCGGCCCTGCCGATGGTGGGCGAACTCAAGATCGACGGCAACGCCCTGGCCCTGAGCTACGAGCAGGGGGTGCTGGTCCGGGCCGCCACCCGGGGGGATGGGGAGCGGGGCGAGGAGATCACCGCCAACGTGCGCACGATCCGCAGCGTTCCCCTGCGGCTCGAGCTCGATCAGCCCCCGGCCTGGGTGGAGGTGCGCGGCGAGGCCTTCATCCCGGAGTCCACCTTCGCCGCCATCAACGCCGAGCGCGTCGAGCGGGGCGAGGCCCCCTTCGCCAATCCGCGCAACGCCTGTGCCGGCACCCTGCGGCAGCTGGATCCGAAGGTGGTGGCCTCCCGCAGGCTGTCGTTCTTCGCCTACACCCTGCACCTGAGCGAGGACTGGCAGGCCGGGCCCCGCAGCCAGTGGCAGGCCCTCGCGTGGCTGAAGGCGGCCGGGTTCCGCGTCAATCCCCACTGCGCCCTCTGCCCCGACCTGGCGGCGGTGAAGGCCTTCTGCGACCGCTGGGAGCAGGAGCGCCGCGGCCTGCCCTACGCCACCGATGGGGTGGTGGTGAAACTCGACGACCTGCGCCTGCAGGAGGAAGCGGGCTTCACCCAGAAGGCGCCCCGCTGGGCGATCGCCCTCAAGTACGCCGCCGAGGAGGCCCCCAGCCGCCTGCTGCGCCTCACCTGCCAGGTGGGACGCACGGGGGTCGTCACGCCGGTGGCGGAGTTCGAGCCGGTGCCCCTGGCCGGCACCACCGTCAGCCGCGCCACCCTCCACAACGCCGACCGCCTGGCGGAGCTGGATCTCTGCGCCGGCGACACGATCGTGGTGCGCAAGGCGGGCGAGATCATCCCCGAGGTGGTGCGGGTGCTGGTCGAGCTGCGGCCGGCGGGGGCCCGGCGGCTGGAGCTGCCGCCCACCTGCCCGGAATGCGGCTCGGCACTGGTGCGGGAGGAGGGGGAGGCCGCCACCCGCTGCGTCAACAATGGCTGCCCCGCCATCCTGCGGGGTTCCCTGCGCCATTGGGTGAGCAAGGGGGCCCTCGACGTGGACGGCCTGGGGATCAAGCTGATCGAGCAGCTGGTGGACCGGGGCCTGGTGGCCTCGATCCCCGACCTCTACGGGCTCGATGCCGCCCTGCTGGCCAGCCTGGAGCGGATGGGCGAAACCTCCGCCGCCAAGCTGGTGGCCGCCCTGGGGGCGTCGAAGCAACAGCCCTGGCACCGGCAGCTCTACGGCCTCGGCATCCACCACGTGGGCGAGGTCAACGCCAAGGCCCTGGCCCGGGCCTTCCCCAGCGCCAGCGCGCTGGAGGCCGCCGCCCTCGCCGTCGACGACGGCGAGGGCTCCGATCCGCTCACGGCGGTCTTCGGCATCGGCCCCGAGATCGCCCAGTCCCTGCGGCAGTGGTTCGCCACGCCGGCCAATCGGTTGTTGCTGGAGCAGCTGGGGGAGCTGGGCTTCTCCCTGGCCGCCGCGCCGGAGCCGGAGGCGGGCGGCGGTGGGGGGCCGCCGGCGCCGACGCCCCTGGCGGGACTGACCTTCGTGCTCACCGGCACCCTCCCCTCCCTGAGCCGCGCCGCGGCCCAGGCCCTGATCGAGGCGGCCGGGGGGAAGGTGAGCGGTTCGGTGAGCCGCAGGACCAGCTACGTGGTGGCCGGCGAGGAGGCCGGCGGCAAGCTCACCAAGGCCCAGGACCTGGGGGTGAGCGTGCTGGACGAGGACGGCCTGCGGGCGCTGCTGGCGGCGGATCCGGCCTGAGCCTCCCGTTGTTGCCGTTTGGATGACGGCGCCGGGACGGCCGGCCAGAGTGGCGGGGGCGCCCCTCCCCCCGCTCCATGCGACGACGGCAACTGATCGTGATCGCCGTGGTGGCCGCCCTGGGCTGGAGCGTGGCCCGGGCCCTGCCCCCGGAAGCGGCCCCGACCCTGCAGAAGCTGGCGGCGGCGCGCGGGCTGCGCTGGGGCACCGCCGTCACCAATGACCAGCTGCGGGATCCGGGCCTGCGCCGCCTGGTGAGCGAGCAGAGCGGCCTGATCGTGCCCGAATCGGAACTGAAGTGGGATGGGGTGGAAGCCGCGCCCGGGCGCTTCGATTTCAGCGCCCCGGACCGGCTGCTGGCCTTCGCCCGCGGGCAGGGACTGGCGATGCGGGGCCACACCCTGGTGTGGCACGAGCAGCTGCCGGCCTGGGTGAAGGCCCTGCCGCCGGCGGAGCTGGATCGGGCCATGGCGACCTACATCCGCACCGTGGTGGGCCATTACCGCGGCCAGCTGCCGTCGTGGGACGTGGTGAACGAACCGATCGCCGACGACGGCACCGGCCTGCGCCGCAGCCTCTGGCTGGAGCGGCTGGGCCCCGACTACATCGCCCGGGCGCTGACCCTGGCGCACCAGGCCGACCCGAAGGCGGCCCTGGTGATCAACGAGTACGGGCTGGAGGGCGATGACGCCAAGACGCAGCGCAAACGGCAGGCCTTCCTGAAGCTCCTGCGGCAGCTGCGGGAGCGGGGCGTCCCGCTGAATGCCGTGGGCCTGCAGGCCCATCTCTATGCCAACGGCAGCGGACCGACCACCTTCCGCACCCTGCCCGCCTTCCTGCGGGAGCTGGCGGCCCTGGACCTGGACATCCTCGTGACCGAACTGGACGTGAACGACCGGGAACTGCCGGCGGCCATCCCGGAGCGGGACCGGGCCGTGGCGGCGGTGTACGGCGGTTTCCTGGCGGCGGTCCTGCCGGAACCGCGGCTGAAACTGATCACCACCTGGGGATTGAGTGATCGCACCACCTGGCTGAATGCGTTCATGCCGAGGGCGGATGGCCTGCCCCAACGGCCCCTGCCCTTCGATGCAGACAACCGGCCCAAACCGGCGACCACCACGATTCAGGCGATCCTGAGCAAGCGCTGAGTGGGACAGATGGGCGGCCCCAGGAGAGCTCGCTGATGACAGATTCACGACCAATCGATAGGTCTTACCCATGCAAAAAAATCCGCCTCTGGCAGAATGGAATGTCCTCCATCCAACGCTGGGATGCCCCCATCCGCCGCGGGCGCAAGTGAGCCTGAATCCGCCGGGTCGGCCGGCCAGATCCTTGACGCCCCCGCGACGGATGACGACGACGCGATCCCCAGTTCCCGCAGGGCCGATCTCACCATCCTGCTGATTTCAGCGGGACTGCTGATCACGGCCCTGGCCATCGTGATCAATTTCTTCACCGCCCGCTCCCGCGACGCGGTCATCAATGCCACCCCGATCGTGCTGAGGAGCCCGGTCACCGGCACCCTGGAGAGCCTCAACGTGGGAACGGGGGTGGAGGTCCGCCCCGGCCAGACCCTGGCGATCATCGTCAACCCCAGGGCCTCCCGGGATGCCCTCTCCGCCCTCGAGACCGAATTGGAAACCGCCCGGGGCCGGCTGCAGGAACTGCGGACGCGCCGCGACCTGCGCCAGAAGCTCGTCGAGCGGCTCAGCCAGGACGCCCGGCAGCAGCGCAACCTGGAGGTGGCCCGCGACCAGGGCGACCGTGACAGCCTGGGTTTCGCCCTGGATCGCGCCCGCAAGGAACTGGCCTTCGCCCGAAGGGAAACCCTGCGCCAGGAGGAGCTGTTCCGGGCCGGTGCCGTGGCCGCGAACGTGGTCGACCGGGCACGCACAACCGAACTGCAGCGGGCCCGGGAGGTGCGGGGCCTGGAAGCCCAGCTGGCCGGCCAGGCGGCGGTGCTGGAGGCCTCCCGCAACGACCTGACCCTGCGCAACAACCGCAGCAACTCCGATCCGGTGGTCCGGCTCCAGGAGGCCACCATCGCCCTGGAGAACGCCGAAGGGGATGTGCGCACCCAGACGTTCCAGGTGAGTGGCCTGGAGCAGCAGGTGGCCGTGGCCCGGAAGGAATGGCAGGAGCGCAGCAGCGCCCGCCTGATCAGCCCCCGCAAGGCGGTGATCTGGCAGCTGGGGGCCCAGCGGGGCGACTCCGTCGATGCGATGCAGTCGGTGATCCAGATGATCGACTGCAGCCAGCGCTGGCTGACGACCACGGTGGCGGAGAACGACCTCAACCGGATCCGCCTGGGCAGCAAGGCGAAGATCGAGCTGGTGGGCAGCCGGGACAAGTTGCGGGGTGAAGTGGTCGGGATCCGCTCCGGCATCGGCCGTACCCAGCTGGGCGAAGAGGCCCCCCAGCCGGTGCCGATCAACCTGGCCAGGGAAAGCGAGGTGAAGATCCGCATCCTCAATGATTTTCCGGCGCCGCCGGGAGAGTTCTGCTACGTGGGGTTCACGGCGAAGGTCAGCTTCCAGCGATGAAGTTCCTGCATTCGTTTTCGGATTCCCAGGGCCGCTCGAGGATCTCGCCCTGGGTCTGGATGGTGCTGCTGCTCTCGGCGGGGTCCCTGGTGCTGGCGGTGCTGCTGGCCAACCTGCAGGTGTCCGTGGTGGCGATCGGGCTGCTCAATCCCCTGAGTTTCCGGGTCCTGCCCGAGCTCTGGCAGGTGCGGGATGTGTGGATCGACGTGCTGCTGCCCCTGGCCCTGGCGATGGGGATCTGTCTGGGGGTGAATCTGCTGCCCCGGCGCCCCTCCACCTATCTGCTGGTGAACGTGGTGCTGTCGATCTTCACGATCCGCTACTTCATCTGGCGCGCCACCACCATCAACACGGCCCATCCGGTCAGCCTGTTCTTCAGCCTCGTCTTCTTCCTCTGCGAGGTGACCTACCTGCTGACATCGGCGCTGCAGTTCTACCCCTCCCTCCGATTCAGGCCCCAGCAACGGCGACGCCAGGCGGACCAGCTGCTGGCCTGGGCGAGAGAGCAGCAGCCCAGTGTGGACCTGTGGATTCCCACCTACAACGAATCCGAGCGCCTGATCCGGCGCTGCATCATGGCCTGCAGCAACATCCAGTACGCCAACAAGACCATCTACGTTCTCGATGACGGCCACCGGCCCGCCATTGCCGCCCTGGCCGCTGAGCTGGGGGTGCAGTATCTGAGCCGGCCCGACAATCTGCACCGCAAGGCCGGCAATCTCAACTACGCTCTGGCCCATTCCAAAGGCGAACTGATCGCCGTCTTCGATTGCGATTTCATTCCCTTCAGCCGCTTCCTCGACCGCACGGTGGGCTTCTTCCAGGATCCCGAGGTTGCCCTGGTGCAGACGCCGCAGCACTACTTCAACTCCGATTTCCATAATCGCAACCTCGGGCTGGATGTGCTGGTCCCGGACGACATGGACTATTTCTTCCATTACGTCCAGGTGATCCGGGATCCGTTCAATGCCGTGGTCTGCTGCGGCACCTCCTACCTGGCCCGGCGATCAGCGCTGGAGTCCATCGGCGGCTATGTCACCCACTGCATCGTCGAAGACAACCAGACGGGCACCCGACTGCTCACCCGTGGCTGGCGCATGATCTACCTCGATGAGGTGCTGAGCCTGGGCGAAGTGCCCCGCACCTTCCGCGATTACCTCGAGCAGCGGCTGCGCTGGATGCAGGGCAATGTGCAGGTCTTCACATCTCCCAAGCAACTGCCGATCTGGAAGACGCTGAATTTCTGGCAGAAGGTCTTTTACCTGAATCTCCTGCTCAGCCTGCTGACACCCCTGTTTCGCGCCGTCTACATCATTTTCCCGCTGTTGTCGATGCTGATCGGCTTCACCCTGATCGCCGCTCCGCCGGTGGAATACCTGGCCTACGGCCTGCCGTTCGTGATCATGCTCTATTTCCTGCCCTCCTGGCAGACCAACGGCCACTACTTCCATTTCT
This sequence comes from Synechococcus sp. UW140, assembly GCA_943369315.1. Lineage (GTDB taxonomy): Bacteria > Cyanobacteriota > Cyanobacteriia > PCC-6307 > Cyanobiaceae > Cyanobium. The sequence continues at coordinate 18,074 of CALRMW020000010.1, read as the reverse complement.
GGACGGAAGTCTATGAAGCCCTGTTCTGCTTCCCGGCCCTGAAGAGGCTGTCACAGATTCTGTTCCGGCCGTTCCGTTCCGTGGGCAGCCTGGTGACCAACAAGGACGTCACCAGCCTGAAACAGACCCTGGATCTGCGTTTCGCCTGGCCGTTCCTGACCTACCTGTTCCTGTTCGTGGGTGTGCTGGTGCTGAACTACGGCCTGCCCCTGCTGGACATCCGCTGGTCCCGATCCGTCTTCGAGGGGGAAGGCCTGATGGTGGGCTGGAACCTCTACAACAGTCTGCTGATGTTCATCTGCCTGCTGGCCTGCATCGACAAACCGGTCCGCCGCCAGGCCGACCGCTTCCCCCTGGAACTGGCGGCCTGCCTGGAGCTGGGGGGCAAGGAGTACTGGGGCACCACCAACGACGTGTCCGAGCAGGGGGCGAGCCTGGTGCTCAACACCGCCGCCCCCACGGGAGCGGACACCGAGGGCCTGCTGCGGGTGCCCCAGTTCCACCTGGAACTGCCGGTGCGCCTGATGCGGTCCGGCCGCCTGCGCCAGCTGCCGCTGCTGGGGCTGAGCTTCCAGATGGCGCCCAAGGAGACGGAGGCCGCCCTGATTCAGCTGATCTACGGGGAGAACGCCTGGTTCCAGAAAGTGACACGGGTGGGGAGCATCGAGGCGCTGTTCCTGCTCCTCGGCAGCGTGGTCCGGGCCGAGCCGATCGTGCGCCGCTCCTGACCCCCCGACCCGGTGCCCCCTGCCGATCCGCCCGCCGATACCTCTGGAATCGCCGGTTCAGCCCCAGAATGGCCGGGTGTTAGCCGATCCCGTGGCCGTCGCCCCTTCCTTGGACCACGACATCAGCCTTGATCCACCCGTGCGTCCCTCCGGACCACCAGTGGTGGTGCAGGTGGAGCCCCTCCCTGAGATCCCCGGGGAGCTGCGCCGCCAGCTGGCCCGCCACCAGCTGCTGCTTCCCCTGCTGCGCCAGTCCGTGATCGCCACGGCCGTGGCCGCGGTGACCCTGGCGGAGGAGGAGCGCCAGAAGGCCCAGCAGGAGTGGGGGGCCAGCCACGGCATCCGCTCCGCCGACGACCTCCGGGCCCACCTGCAGCGCCATGAGCTGTCGGAGGCCGACGTGCTCTGGCAGGCCGAGCTGCCGGCCAGGATCGAGCGCCACTGCCAGGAGCACTTTCTGCACCGGGCCGAACAGCGTTTCCTGGCCCGCAAGAACCAGCTGGACCAGGTGATCTACAGCCTGCTGCGGGTGGAGGACGGGGCCCTGGCCCGGGAGCTCTACCTGCGCATCGCCGAGGGGGAAGCCGATTTCGCCGAGCTGGCCGCCACCTACGCCAAGGGGCCGGAGCGCTCCACCCGGGGGGTGGTGGGTCCAGTGCCGCTGCTCCAGGCCCATCCCTCCCTGGCCGAACTGCTGCGCACCAGCCGCCCGGGCCAGCTGCACCCGCCCCTGCGCATCGACCGCTGGTGGCTGGTGGTGCGGCTGGAGACGCTGCGCTCCGCCAGCTTCGACGACGCGATGCAGAAACGGATGGCACGGGAGCTGTTCGAGGAATGGGTGGATCAGGAAGTGGCCCTGCGGCTGCGTCCGGGGCAGGGGCGATGACCTCCACCGTTCCCGGGCGCACCGACTGGCTCACCCTGCCCCCCTTCGACGGCCTCTCCGCCGCCGGCCGGGAACGCCTGCTGGCGGAGGCCCGGCCCTGCCGCTTCCGCGTCGGCGAGGACCTCAGCAGCGCCGGCAGCATCGGCGACCGGGTGCTGGTGCTGCTTGAGGGTGATGCGCGGCTGCTGGCGGAGCGGGACGGTCGGCCCTTCACCATCGAGCGGCTCGGGCCCGGCGCCGTCGTGGGGCTGGTGTCGCTGCTGCGGGCGGAGGGGATCGAGCCGGTGAGCGCCGCCTCCGACCTGCTGGCGACCGCGATCCCGGACACGGTGATGCTCGAGCTGCTGCTGGCCGAAGACGGCCTGCGCCAGTGGTGTGGCCGCCACCTCTGGACAGCGGAGCTGCACCGGCTGCTGCTGCAGCGCGAGGGGGCCGCCGCGGGCCGCTTCGATCCGGCCCTGTGGCGGGAGAAGCTCGAACGCCTGCGCCAGCGGGCACGGGCGGTGTCGCCAGACGATGGGGCCATGGCCCTGTCCGAAGGGGAAGACCTGCTGCTGGCCAGCGCCAACGTTCCCGACCTGGCGATCGGCTCGGTGCTCAACCCGGCGGAGCCCCTGCCCCAGGCCCGCCCGCCGCTGCCGCTGCGCCTGGTGGCCCTCGCCCCTGCCCCCGCAGAGGCCCCCGAATACAGCGCCCCGGGCGCTGACACCACCATCAACGCCGCCATCAGCGCCACCCTGGGCGCTGCCGGCCTGCTGTCGTCCGAAGCCGACGCGGACGTCAGCTTCCAGATCAGCAGCCTCGACCTGGGCCAGGAGCGGGCCGATCGCCACCTCACCCTGGTGCGGGGCAACGGTCCGCTGGAGGAGACCCTGGCCTGCTTCCAGATGCTCGGCAAGCTGCTGGAGCTGCCCTACCGCCGCGACGCGGTGGACAAGATCCTGCGCGACAAGATGCGCCGCGGCCAGCCGCCGGATCTGCAGCTCTGCGGCCAGATCGCGGCCATGCTCGGTCTGCTGGTCACCGGCGCCAAGGTGCCGGCGGCCTCGGCCACCCGGCTGATCACCCCCTGCCTGGTGCCGTGGAAGGAGGGCTTCGCCATCGCCACCGCCAGCAACGCCGCCGGCCTGCGGCTGGCCTCGCCGGCGGAGGGCTGGGTGCAGCTGAGCCCCGCCGAGATCGCCGAGCAGTATCCGGAGGGGCTGGAGCTGCTGCTGCTGGAGCGCAGCATCGACACCCCGGAGCAGACCTTCGGACCGGGCTGGTTCTGGCCGGCCCTGAAGCGCTACCGGGGCATGTTGCTCCAGGTGCTGCTGGCCTCCTTCGTGGTCCAGCTGTTCAGCCTGGCCAACCCCCTGCTGATCCAGGTGATCATCGACAAGGTGATCTCCCAGCGCAGCCTCGACACGCTGCAGATCCTGGGCATGGCCCTGGTGGTGGTCACCCTGATGGAGGGGGTGATCGGCTCGCTGCGCACCTTCCTGTTCACCGACACCACCAACCGCATCGACCTGCGCCTCGGCGCCGAGGTGATCGACCACCTGCTGCGGCTGCCGCTCGGCTATTTCGACAAGCGCCCCGTCGGCGAGCTGGGCACCCGGATCGCCGAGCTGGAGAAGATCCGCAACTTCCTCACGGGCCAGGCCCTGATCACACTGCTGGATGCGGCCTTCTCGGTGATCTACATCATCGTGATGGCGATCTACAGCTGGCTGCTGACCCTGATCGCCCTGGCGGTGCTGCCGATCCAGGTGGGGCTCACCCTGCTGGGGGCCCCCCTGTTCCGTCGCCAGTACCGCCAGGCGGCCGAGGAGAACGCCCGCACCCAGAGCCACCTGGTGGAGGTGCTCACCGGCATCCAGACGGTGAAGGCCCAGAACGTGGAGATGGTGAGCCGCTGGAAATGGCAGGAGATGTACGCCAAATACATCTCCCGCACCTTCGAGAAGACGATCACCGGCACCTTCCTCAACGAGACCAGCTCGGTGCTCCAGAAGCTCTCCCAGCTGCTGGTGCTCTGGGTGGGCGCCACGATGGTGCTCAAGGGGGAGCTCACCCTGGGCCAGCTGATCGCCTTCCGGATCATCAGCGGCTATGTCACCCAGCCCCTGCTGCGGCTCTCCTCCATCTGGCAGAACATCCAGGAGCTGCGGGTCTCGTTCGAGCGCCTCGCCGACGTGGTCGACACCCCGGAGGAATCCAGCGAGGCCGACCGCAGCCACATCCCCCTGCCGCCGGTGAAGGGCGATGTGGTGTTCGAGAACCTCAGCTTCCGCTTCAACCCCGGCGGGCCGGAGGTGCTCAGCAACGTCAGCCTCCACGTTGCCCCCGGCACCTTCACCGGGATCGTGGGCCAGAGCGGCAGCGGCAAGAGCACCCTGATGAAGCTGCTGCCGCGGCTCTATTCCCCCTCCAAGGGGCGCATCCTCGTGGACGGCTACGACATCGACAAGGTGGAGCTCTATTCCCTGCGCCGCCAGGTGGGCATCGTGCCCCAGGACCCCCTGCTCTTCTCCGGCACCATCAGCGAGAACATCGCCCTCACCAACCCGGAGGCCCCCAGCGACGCCATCGTCGAGGCCGCCCGCATCGCCGGCGCCCATGACTTCATCATGGAGCTCTCCGCCGGCTACAGCACCCCCCTGGGGGAGCGGGGCGCCTCCCTCTCCGGCGGTCAGCGCCAGCGCATCGCCATCGCCCGCACCCTGCTGAGCCAGCCCCAGCTGCTGGTGATGGATGAGGCCACCAGCGCCCTCGACTACGACACCGAACGCCAGGTGTGCGACAACCTGCGCGAGGCGATGAGTCAGAGCACCGTGTTCTTCATCACCCACCGCCTGTCCACCATCCGCCGCGCCGACCTGATCGTGATGATGCACCAGGGCGCCATCGTCGAGACCGGCACCCATGAGGAACTGATGGCCCTGAAGGGACGCTACTTCGCGCTCTATCGCCAGCAGGAGGCGGGCTGATGGCACGTCCCCCTCTGCCCACCCCGGCCGGCCTGCTGCGGCGCGCCCAGAACAGCCTCGAGCGCAGCATCCACACCGACAGCGACGACGTGGTGCTGCAGCAGTCCCGTTTCTGGGCCCGCTCGATCACCTGGACGCTGATGGGGGTCACCCTGTTCGGCCTCGGCTGGCTGGCCTTCGCCCAGACCGAGGAGATCGTCACCGCCCCGGGCAAGCTCGAGCCCCTGGGGGTGGTCAAGGACATCCAGATGCCGGTCGGCGGCGTGGTGGACGAGGTGATGGTGAAGGAGGGCGAGCGGGTGGAGAAGGGCCAGGTGCTGCTGCGCCTCGACACCGAGGCCACCCTCGACCGCCGCCGCAGCCTGCTGCAGACGATCCGGTACAAGCAGCAGCAGCTACGCCTCAAGCAGGTGGAGCTCGACCGCTACCTGCAGTTCAACGACACCGAGCAGCGGGTGCTGCGGCAGAGCCTGACCCTGGAGAAGGACGTCCTCGGCCGGCTCGAGACCCTCAACAAGGAGGGCGCCACCGCCGAACTCCAGTACCTCTCCCAGCGCAACAAGGTGCAGGAGGTGCAGGGCAAGCTGGAGGAAACCCAGGTCGACCGGCTGCGCCAGCAGGCGATCCTGCAGCAGGGCGTCCGCGAGATCCAGAGCGAGCTGGCCGATCTGCGCAGCAAGCTGACCGAGCTCAACGTCAACATCCGCTACCAGGAGATCCGGGCCCCCGAGGCGGGGGTGGTGTTTGAGCTCAAGTCCCGCTCCCGCGGCTTCGTTGCCCAGACCAGCGAACCGGTGATGAAGGTGGTGCCCTTCGACAAACTGGAGGCGCGGGTGGAGGTGCCCAGCCGGGAGATCGGCTTCGTCACGGTGGGCAAGGCCGCCGACATCAGCATCGACTCCTTCCCCGCCACCGATTTCGGTGTGCTGCAGGGCACGGTGCGGCGCATCGGCTCCGATGCCCTGCCCCCGGATCAGATCGACAACTTCTACCGCTTCCCGGTCGACATCCGGCTCAACTCCCAGCAGCTGAAGCTGAAGAGCGGCAAGGTGCTGCCGCTGCAGGTGGGCATGTCCCTCACCGCCAACGTCAAGCTGCGCAAGGTCACCTACCTGCAGCTGCTGCTCAGCGACTTCAAGGACAAGGCTGACGCTCTGCGGCAGATCTGAGCCGCTCCATGGCGATGTAGTGGTCGGGGATGATCCGCGGCCGCAGCCCCACCAGCGGCTCCAGCCACGGCAGCAGCAGCCCGTCGAGCCCCCGGTTCACCAGCCACCCGGCCACCCGGAAGGCCCGCCGCCAGCGGGCCGCCGGGGCGATCAGATGCAGGGCCCGCTCATGCACGGGGCCGTCGATGCAGACCAGCCAGGACGGATCCATCCCCGCCCGGCCCATGGCCACCTCAAAGCTGCGGCGGCTGTGGAAGCTGATGTGCTGGCCGTTGCCGAAGGCGTAGTACCACCAGTCCAGCCCGGGGATCTCGCCCCCCCGCCGCATCAGGGTGGAGAAGACGAACAGGGGCGTGGCCCCTACCTCATGGTGCAGGAAGTCCGGGGTGCAGGGCACATGCTCGATCACCTCGAAGGCGGTCTTGCAGCCGATGGGGCCATCGCCGGGAGGGCCGCAGAAGGGGCGGATCAGCTCCATGGCCGCGTAGGCGTCGGTGCCGTGGAAATCGAAGCCGTGGTCGCGCAGCAGCCGCGGCAGCATGCCCAGGCCTGTGCCCAGGTCGCAGCCCGGCTCGCTGGCGCCGAAGCGGCCCAGCCGGCCGATCACCAGCAGCAGCCGCAGCAGCCGCGAGGCGTGCAGGTTGCGGTCGACGTAGCCGGTGTCGCCGTAGAAGGACTCCTCGTAGGCCACATCCAGCCAGGTGGGATCGGCCAGGAACAGGAAGTCGCAGTCGCTGCAGTGGGCGAGGTCAGCCGCCACCCGGGCCTTGCTCACCTGCACCCTTCGCACCGGGGTGAGGCGTTCGCCGCCGCAGTTAGGGCAGGCGCCGGCGGTGGGGCGTGGGGGAGTCTCGGCCGTCACCATCGCTGGCCTGCATCGCAACGCGAGATGCTACCCCGCGTTCCTCCAGGGCCAGCCGCACCTGGCGGCCCACCAGCAGCACCACCGCCAGGGTGGCCGCCACCCCCAGCAGCCGCAAGGCCCAGGTGGCCCCATCGGCCGGACCGGCCAGCAATGCCGAGAAGCGCCGCGGATCCCCGGCCGCCGCCCCGAGGGCGCAGAACAGCACGGTGCCGGGAAGGATGCCGATCAGGCCGATCGAATAGTCCCGCAGGCTCACCTCGCTGAGGCCGTAAGCGAGGTTCAGCAGGCTGAAGGGGAGGGCCGGCGACAGGCGGGTGAGCAGCACCAGGACCAGGCCCTGGCGGCACACCGCCTGCTCCACCGCCTGCAGCCGCGGCGCTCCGGCCAGGCGGCGGCGGGCCCAGCCCCGCCAGCGGCCGCGCCCCAGCAGGAACACCGCCTGGGCCCCCAGGCAGGCCCCGGTGAATACCAGCACGCTGCCCGCCACGGGGCCATAGAGCACACCGGCCAGCATCGAGGCCCAGACCCCCGGCAGCAGCAGGGTGACCCACAGGGCATAGAGGGGCACGAAGGCCAACGCTCCCAGCGGGGAACGGAGCCAGGGCAGCAGGTGATCCGACAACCAGAGCGGGTCCATGGGGCCACCGTATCGACCCTGCCTAGGCTTGGCTCCTCTGCCCGCGTCGCCATGGCTGACCCGTCGGAGCTGGCGCTGCAGGTCGCCCGGGGGTCCCTGTTCCGGGGGCGCCACAGCGTCGCCGATTCGGGCGAGCCCCTCGAGGCGGCCGTGGGCGGCACGGTGCTGGCGGCGGGCGGCGGCAGCACCGTGGGCTGGCAGCTCTGCCGCAGCAGCGAGGAGCTGGTGCGATCGCTGCACAACGACACCTCCCTCGGTGTCGGCCTGGGACCCCTGAGCCTGCTGGGGGCCAAGCGGTCGTTCCGCGACTCCCTGAAGACCACCGCCTTCAGCCTCTCGCTGGTGGTCTGGGCCCGGCAGGTGAGCGCGGCGCTGGAGGCGGGCCAGACCTGGGCGCTGGAGGGGGTGGCGGTGCCGGCCGGCGCCGCCGAGCTCGAGGCCTTCGTGGCCCTCCACGGCGATGGCTTCGTGGCGGCGGCTGAGGTGGGCGGCGAGTGCCATGGGGTGTTCACCTTCTACGCGCAGTCGCGGGAGCAGGCCGGGCTGGTGGAGCGGCAGATCGGTGCCGAGCTGGGCCTCGGCGGCCTGAGCCTGAACCCCGGCCTTCTGGAAACGGTGACGGCGGTGGCCCGCAGGGCCGCGGTGAACCTCGGCTTCCGCATGCAGGTGATCGGCACCAGGGCCCAGCCGCCGGCCGACGCCGCCTCCCTGATCCCCTTCGCCCACGACTTCGCCCGGCTGCCGCTGGATCAGCCGGCGCTGATCGGGGTGCGGACCCGGGGCTACGAGACGGTGCCGGCCATCGGCACCGCCTTCGAGGCGGTGGCCGCCAACCGGCGGCTGTTCAGCGGCGACGCCTCGGGCGCCGGCCTGCTGGAGCGTCGCGAGCAGGTGGTGGGGCTGATCCGCCAGATGGACTGGGTGGCGGAAACGTACCGGCTCTACGGCGTGGCCCCGGACCCGGCGCTGGCCGTCCGGCGCGCCGCCGCCGCGGCCGATCGGCGGGCCATCGACGCCTGCCGGGCCGCCTACCGGGACACCGCCGCCTCCCCCCTGGAGGCCCCGGCTCTGCCATCCCTGGCGGCGGGCAGCCCCGAACTGAACGTGACCCTGGCCGAGGAGCTGCCGATGGGGGGCAACGGCGGCGCCCCCTTCGCCTTCCCCGGGCGGGCCGACGCGATCCGCCGGCGGCAGCGGCTGGTGGAGGTGGGACTGCGCACCGGCTCGCGGGTGGATCAGATCCGGCTGCGCTATGCCGGCGAGGACGATCCCCTCGAGCCGGAGCTCCATGGCGGCGGCGGCGGCGGCGACCGGGGCCTCCTGCAGCTGCCGGAGGGTGTCACGATCCGCCGCATCGAGGGCCTCAGCGGCACCCGGGTCGACCGGCTGTTCCTGAGCAGCAGCGACGGCCAGCGCATCGGCGGCGGCGGCGATGCCGGCGACCGCCCGGTGGACTGGACGGTGCCGGCCGACAGCGTGGTGCTGGGCTTCAGCGGCCGCAGCGGCCGCGAACTCGATGGCCTGCGGGCCGTGGTGGCCCGCTTCGGCCCGCTGATCTGGCAGCCACTGGAGGCGGACGGGGAGGAGCCAGGGCCCCGGTAGGTTGGCGGCCGCCGCAGGGCCGCGCCGATGGAGATCAGCCTGCTGGGCACCGGCCTGCTGGGGGCGGCGATCGGCGAGCGGCTGCTGCAATGCGGCCAGCGGCTCACGGTGTGGAACCGTCACGGGGAGCGCTGCGCGCCGCTGCAGGCCCTGGGCGCGCGGGTCGCCGCCACGCCGGCCGAAGCGGTGGCCGGCGCGGAGGTGGTGATCACGGTGCTGAGCGACGGCCCCACCACGCGGGCCGTGCTGCTGGAGCAGGCCGGCGCGGCCCTGGGGGGCCAACTGGTGCTGCAGGTGGCCACGATCGCGCCAGAGGAGAGCCGGGAGCTGGCCACCGCGCTGGCGGAACGGGGCGCGGAGCTGCTGGAGGTGCCGGTGCTGGGCAGCCGGCCGGAGGCCCTGGCCGGCACCCTGCAACTGATGGTGGGCGGCGACGCGGCGGCCCTGGAGCGGGCCCGGCCGGTGCTGGCGGCGCTGGGCAGTGAACCGCGGCTGCTGGGCCCGGTGGGGGCGGCGCTCACCACCAAGCTGGCACTCAACCAGCTGATCGCCAGCCTCACCCACAGCTTCAGCCTCAGCCTGCATCTGGTGCAGCGGGCCGGGGTGGACGTGGAGGCCTTCATGGCGATCCTGCGCGCCAGCGCCCTCTACGCCCCCACCTTCGACAAGAAGCTGGCCAAGGAACTGGCCGACGACTACGCCAACCCCAACTTCCCCACCGCCCACCTGCGCAAGGACCTGAAGTTGTTCCTGCAGGCGGCGCGTGGACTGGGTTTGGAGACGGCGGGCCTTGATGGGCTGGCGGCGCTGCTGGAGCGCGCCACGGCTGCAGGGCTGGATGATCTCGACTACAGCGCCCTGCACAGGCTCACGGCGGGGAGGTAGCTGGGCGGGCAGGGTGTGATCGGGTCCGCCGAGTGGATTGGAAGAATCCACTGGTGCAGCTGTGGCAACAGATCTTGGCCAAGGCATCAGAATGAACATGTGGTTCACGGGTCCGAGAACCACATGTTCATGGTGGACAACCCGAGGTGAAACACGATGCCCTGCAATCGATATCGAAGGACTCCCACCTGCGGGCTCGCAGTGGTTCACGGAAGGGAGGTGCGCTTGGGCCGTGGTTCTCGGAAACCGTCCAATAAGCGTTAGACGCCACCAGGAACCTCTAATGGACAAACGTTACCAAGTCTTTGTAAGCTCAACGTTTATAGATCTCCAAGAGGAGAGGCGGCAAGTCATTCAAACTGTCATGGAGCTGGATTGTTTCCCAGCTGGAATGGAGCTGTTTCCTGCTGCCGACGAGGAACAATGGGATTTCATTCGGAAAGTTATTGACGACTGCGACTACTATATACTCATCCTTGGAGGAAGATATGGTTCGCTAACCGATGAAGGCATAAGCTATACCGAGAAAGAATATGATTATGCTGTTGAGCAAGGTCTTCCTGTGTTGGGATTTTTGCACGAGAATCCTGATGAGATTCCAGTTGCACGATCTGAGATAAATCCGGAAACTCGGCAGAAGCTGGCTCAATTCCGTTCCAAAGTCGCGAAAGGCCGTCTCGTTCGTTTTTGGAAGAGTGCCGATTCTCTTCCCGGCCTTGTAGCTCTAAGCCTCAATAAGACAATAAAGACTTATCCGAGGAATGGATGGCTGAAAGCCACGAGTTTTCCTTCAGCAGAGACACTGGCAGAACTTAATGATTTACGAAAGAGGTTAGCTGAAGCGCAATCAGAGCTTGCAGAGGCACGAAAAGCAGATTCACGAACACCAAGCATTGCCGATCTTGCGCCTCTAGATGAATCATTAACCGTCAAAGGCAATTACTATACGCAGAATGGCAGGTCGCCTTGGTCGACCCGCCTCTCTTGGCGAGAGCTATTTGCAACAATAGCTCCAACTCTGCTGATCGCTACTGTTGATCGCAAGGTCAATATTCACCTTGCTGAACTCCTTCTTGCACGGTCAGGGAAGACAGGCAGAACCCCGTCTATTGAAGACTCAGTTTTCGACACAATCAAGATTCAGTTTCTTGCACATGGTCTTATTACGGTTAAGGCCTTGAATTTAACGAGCGGTGGAGTAGCACTTTTCTGGGGGCTAACTCAGTTTGGACATAGTGTCATGCTTGAGGCGAGAAGCGTGAGACTTGCTAGCCAAGATTCCGAGAACTAGCCAGGGGTCTAACATCAAGATGCAGAAGTCGGGAGCGGAGGTTGCTGTCTTTGCCAAGGCTGCTCCCCGCTTCTGATCTTAGCGTTGGGCGCACTTTCGCAAGCAACAACCCTTAATTAATACTTGACAAGCAGTGGGTGAAATGCTAGGAATAACGAAGATGCCAATGACTCAAGTTGAAAACTAACATTATAGGCAATCCTTTGGCTTATGCCTTTCTATTCTTTTCATACACCCTCATTTCTGTTGTTTTAATAGAATCTCCAGCCCATGCAAAAAGCTGGGCTTGCAGGAAATTTGGTATAGGTTGTCCAGCTGTAATGGAGACACAAAGTCCTGAACATCAGCCACCTCCCCCCACGCCTCAATCCAATGCAATCACAATATGCAATAACACACGTTCAGCGGTTGACGTTGCAGTTGTAGAAGAGATTAGCCAGAGAAGCTCTTACGGGTTTAATAACTATAAACTATCTAGGGGCTGGTTCAATGTAAGGCCCTCTGGTTGCAGGGAAATTGGCCAGATAGAAGGTAAAATATCGCGGATAAGGGCCGAGTCTGTCAATGGGCAGGTATGGGGAGGATCAGGAGGGAGTTTCTGCATTCACCCGTCAGGAAGATTTGCCTATAACAGCAGGAATGTGAACTCAATACACTATCCCGATTCACAAAGTTGCAGCTCCAATGGCGGTGTATTAAGGGATTTCTTTGTTTTAGGGGGCGGCCAAAGGTCGGTAACTCTTAATCCCTAGCATTTCTGCTAGAAAATCACGAAAGAGAAAAGAATTGTGCATTGCCATTGTAAAGATATTGATTCGATGCGTCACCCTTGAAGTTCAACATATGATTGTTTTTAGGTGCTCAGATGAACAAAGAATGGTTTGTACAATTCTGGCGTCCAACATCCAGATGCAGAAGGCGCGTCAGGGGATGCTTATCGGTGCGATGCGGCCCTGTCCGCTTCTGATCTGGAGCGTTCGAAGGATCGCAGGTGAAGCCGGCTTACGCCGTGCTTTCAGTTGTGGCATACTAGTAGATAAAGACTTGTAGGTTAGGTGTTATGCACTCTGCAGATTTTGCTGAACTCCAAAGAATAGAGGCAAGATTGAGGGATCTTCACGCTTCTCTCTGTAGACAAAAAGTTGAAATACTCAATTCCTTAGGCGTGATCGACGAAGTAAGGCTTTCAAATCCTATTGATGTTGCTAGAATTGCAGAGCTCAACGAGAAACTTTCGCGCATCGAAGCAATGCAAGAGGAGGTTTATCGGAAGTGGCAACAACCTAGAGATGCTGAGGTAGAGCTTGAGTTAGACAAACTGAAGAGGGGTTGTGGCAATTCAGATCGGGTGTACGGAATCGGAGAGAGGGGCGGTAACTATGAGGTCCGAATCTCAGAAAAGGGATCTGTCTACAAGCGGTACATATAACTAAAAGACTACTCTCCGTTGATCGCAGCCCAAGCTTCGATTCCATCTCGAAGGTTGTCTCGGCCCTAGGTTTAAAGTTGAGCGCCAGTGCCAGACAGGAGGTAAAGCTTCCCCGATTCCTACTCGTGAGGCAGATGTCCGCAGGCGGTATCTGTTTTGAAGCGACACTTCGAACACACCCCTCGAGTGGACAGGCCACCCTGTAATCGCTTCTTACGCTTAACTCACCCTGCCTGCCACTCAGGGGCAGCGTTAGGCCTCAGCAAACACCCTCGTCGCTTATGCAATCTCGTCCACTTCAAACCTACCGCGGCGCATGCCACTGCGGCGCAGTCCAGTTCGAGATCGAGACCGATTTCCCGGAACTGACGATGTGCGACTGTTCAATCTGCAAAAAGAAGAATGCACTCATGGTCAAAGTGCACGAGAGTAAGTTCAAGCTACTCGCGGGCGGCGAATCACTGACGGAGTACCAGTTTCACACCAAGACTGCACGACACTTCTTCTGCAAAGTCTGTGGCATCTATCCATTCCACCGGAAGCGGGTAACCCCCGACAATCTCGGTATCAACGTTAACTGCCTTGAGGATTTCAACCCTGAAGGAATCACCGTTCGCCAAGCAGTTGGGGCAGCTATGTCATGAGCGGCAAGCATCTGCCAAACCCGCTGAGGCCTAACCACTCGTTGCACCCCGGACCCGCTACGGCAGGCGTTGTAAGCCCGGCGTGTGCCAGCGGTAGCATCGTCACACGCCGGGCTTACAACGCCTGCCTCCGCGGGCCGGGTGAACTCGAACGTTGTACAGACACTTATCTAAACGTTCTAATCAGACAATCCAAACCAGATCTCAATAGCTTTGACAGTGCTAGGCAGAAACACAACATCTGGCTTTGGTAGTGCCAGGGAACTTAAGATCTGATTTATTCTTTTGAGATACACATCATCATTCTTGGAAATGCGAATCTGCATTTTGGCCGGAATCTTGGGTCTCGGACCAACATTGTCTCCTACGTGTTCAACCCCAGGTGCGGCAAACCCACCGCCATTAAGAGCAGTCCGAAGAGCTTCGCTCTTAGCGTACTGTTTATTGTTTGCATATTGAATGTAAACCAAAGGGCATTTACCCTTTGGCGTTCTCGATATGGCGCCTGAGAAGGTGTTAATAATTTCACTATAGCAGTTTCCGGATCCGCTGCGTGTCAGCCTCGTAATAGTCGTGGTCGAAGATCTCATTTGTGTAATGACGCTAAACTTTTCTGATGCTATTAGATTTCTTTCAGGCCCACGTAAAGGTATAGATGGCAATGAAGTTGCATATGCCGCCATTAAGCCGGGCAATTCCATGCCTAAACTCTGACTCTGAGTCCCATCACCCTTCTGCTCCTCTACTGCGATCCAGTGCAAGAACTGCTTTTGCGTGTGATCATCATACTTGACTTGAATCAGTATGTCATTGGTCTTAGGGCATACAATTGAAGCAAGTCGAATTGGACTAGATTCAAACCAGCGAGCCGAAGTAATCCGATCGAAGCAATCTTGGTTTCTATTCCACATCTCATTCTGTTTTGCCGCAGTTTGCAACTGAGCCGCATCATTAATTCCCGTTACGCCCTTGGCCTTTAAATTCTGTATTTCTATCCAACTAAAGACACGCGGTATGAGTAATCCTGCAAGAGTTCCAATCATGCCAACAATTGCTACGGGCAACTGATACTGTGTCAGGAGTAACCTGAAAAGGCTATTGTCTTCACCAGTGCTGTGCTGGGATTCTGTCATTGGTCTAAGCCTCTTGCTTCTCTGTAGCAAGAATCCTGCATTACGTCAACTCTCCAATCCTCGCTGTCCAACATCCAGATACAGAAGACGGGAGCGCGTGGTGGATTCAATGCCTAGGTCCCGGCCCGCTTCTGATCTGGCGCGTTAGGCGGACTCAAAACACTTCGCTAGATGCATTGGCTTATACTGGCCAGTGCATAGCAGGCGGTATTTAAGGCATGAGCGGCAATGCTCTAGCCCACAATAGAATACTCGAGCCAGCCTTATTGGATCATCTCTAATTTTACAGTTGCAGCATGCACTAGAATGTAAGCTACCAATGCCGTCGAACAACCAGATACGGCTCACGCTTTACTTATTGACCCATGAATGAACCCAACAGCAGAAATGCCGATGACCGAAGAGGATTACATCAAGAACCGTGTAGAGCAGTATCAAAAATGGTACGATGGCAAATCTGTCACGTGCAAGAACAGATATCTTCAAATGAGGGCCTTCTCGGTCGTAGGGGGAGGACTGGTGCCTGTGCTTATAAACGTGAGTTCGCAGTACAAGCTTTTTGGAACTCCGGCTGTTCAGTTGATCGTGACAATCATCAGTCTATTGGTCGTGATATGTGTCTCTCTGGAAAGCGTCTTCCACTACAGAGAGCAGTGGAAAAACTATAGGTCGACCGAACAGCTACTTGGACACGAAAGATTCCTTTTTCAATCGCGTGTTGGGCGCTATCGAAGCCTCACGGATCCAGAGGCATTTTCTCTTTTCGTAGAGAGAGTAGAAGAAGCAATTGCAATTGAAAACTCTTCGACCTTAAACGTTATGACCATGGCAAATGAAACATTTGACGCCACTAAACATGCCAGGCCTGGCGAGCGTTAGCTATTCCACTGGCCCCCCGACTGCGGACGACGTTCACTAATGGAGCCCCATGAGATTTCGAAGCCGGTAACAATGATCAACTCGGCGCCTCATCCGTGCAAACCAGGCTCAGTGCTTCTTTGCAGCCATTCCTTGAGGTAGGATCACGGTATACAACTCGTGATTCAGGAGGAAGCAAAATGGACAAAGACAAGGAGGCCATTGATGACGCGTATGTTGACACGCTGAACAATCTGTATAATGTGATGCTCGATTCATATATAGTGGCAAATGGTAGCCAGCCGGATGAGAAAAGGGCTGACGACACTTTCAAATTAGGCTTGTCCATTGCGAGAAAGGTCCGCAACAAGGCTTTGGCTCTTCTTTAGTCAATCCTAGGCATAATTGCTCTTACGTAAGTGGGCTCCACGTCTGCAGAGAGTGTAAATTTGCCATGCATGCTAATCGAGGATGTATATCTGTGCCTGTGCACGCAAGAGCTGCCTAACATCAAGATTCAGCGGACGGCAGCAGAAATGCTGGATCAATTGATTGAGCTGCTGCCCGCCGCTGATCTTGAGCGTTAGGCGGAACAGTGGAATGCGGAAATGAGCCCATCGCTCGTCGAGCTCGAACGAGTTGTGTTCAGCAGTCAAGCCTTGACCACCAGTCGAATAGTGGGTGGGGCATAATGAAACCCCTTCCCTAAGACGGATGCCCCGCCTGAGCGACCAGGAACGCCAAGAGGTGCAACGCTACTTAGACGCGGACGAACCTCTGCCTGAGAAATACCGATTCCTGCTGTTCGAAAACAAGCGCCAGGTGGAACTGGTGTGGAACGGCAAGACCAATGCGGTATGTAATGTAGTACTTCCGTTTCAAACGATCGAGCAGGTAGATGAGCCGCGTGCTGAGCAGAGGGCGGACGCAATGGAGATGCGCCAAACAGATCTGTTTAGCACGGATCCCCGCGGACGCCAACTACAGGGATGGACTAACAAGCTAATTTGGGGAGACAACAAACTCATTCTCAGCTCCCTCAGAAATGGACCCCTCAGGCAACAAATTGAAGCCCAAGGCGGCCTGAAGTTGATTTACATCGATCCACCGTTCGATGTGGGGGCGGATTTTTCGATGGATATTGAGATTGGCGGGGACACATTCACTAAGAAGCCAAACATCCTCGAGGAAATTGCGTATCGGGATACCTGGGGCCAGGGGGCGGACTCTTTTCTTAGTATGATTTACGAGAGGCTCGCACTCATGAGAGATCTCCTCAGCAGCGACGGCATTATTCTCGTTCATTGCGACCCAAGAGTTAACAGCTACTTAAGAAGCGTGCTGGATGAACTCTTTGGCGCCGGCAATTTCATTAATGAGATTGTATGGAAGCGATCTGATGCCCATAACGATTCGGGGCAAGGCGCAAAGTTTTGCGGGAAGATTCATGACCTCATTTATGTCTATTCAAAATCGAAGACCTACACTTGGAATGCTTGCTATTCTCCGCTACCCAAATCCACAGTAGAAAAATGGTACCGGAACATAGAGCCAGAGACGGGGCGTCTGTACAATAAAGCAGACCTCACAGCCAGAAAGGCTGGAGGGGATACAAAGTATGAGTGGAAAGGTGTCAAGCCACCAGCTGGCAGATATTGGGCTTATTCATTTGAGAGAATGTGCGAGATGGATGCCTCGGGAAGAATAGTATATTCAAAATCGGGCATGCCTTATATGAAGCGGTATTTAGACGAGAGCAAGGGAATTCCTCTGCAAGATCTATGGGATGACATCAGCATGCTGCGTGGAATTAACGGCGAAGAGAGATTGGGTTACCCCACCCAAAAACCCGAGTCGTTACTCAATCGTCTGATCATCTCATGCAGTAACGAAGGTGACCTCGTTGGTGATTTTTTTTGCGGTTCTGGAACCACCGCCGCAGCGGCAGAAAAACTCGGCCGTAAATGGATCGCCACCGATCTAGGTAAGTTTGCCATTCATACCACCCGCAAGCGATTGATTGGCGTACAGCGTCAACTAAAGGCAGAAGGCAGAAACTATCGCGCCTTTGAGATCCTGAACCTTGGACGCTATGAACGATCCCATTACATTGGCATAAATCCAAATCTGCGCGAAGAACAGCAACAGGAGCAACTTCGTCAGAAAGAGGCCGAGTTCATAGGTTTGATCTTGAGGGCTTATCAGTCTGAGCCAGTCAGCGGCTTCGGTTGTTTCCAAGGCAAGCGCTCTGGCCGGCTTGTGGCCATTGGGCCAGTGAACCTGCCAATCTCTCGGCTTTTCGTAGAAGAAATAATACTTGAGTGCAGAAAGCAACGCCTAAGCAAGGTTGATCTACTCGGATTTGAATTTGAGATGGGCTTATTCCCAAACGTCTTAGATGAAGCACGCGCCAAGGGTATCGACATTTCTCCGAAGTACATCCCCGCCGATGTGTTTGACAAGCGTGCTGTTGAAAAGCATCAAGTAGTGTTCCACGATGTGGCATACATCGAAGCCAAGCCAATCATTATTGGTGCAAGCTTAGCTATCGAGCTCACTGATTTCTCGGTATTCTACTCCCAGGATTCGATTGCCTTCGCCGAGGCTGGTCTGTCCGCCAGCAAGAAGGCTGGAAACCGCATCGTGGTGGACAAGGGTCAAATCGTGAAGATCAACAAAGATAGCCGTGGTCAGTTCACGCAGGAGATTCTTACCCAGCACTGGACTGACTGGATCGACTACTGGGCGGTCGACTTCAACTACGAAAGCAAGCGTGAGATTATCCGCGTGCCTTTGGAACCGGCATCTCAGGGAATCCTTGAGGGGCTAGGAGTTTGTTGCCCGTAGAGCAGCGGTCCAGCGATCGCAGCGAATTTCGGACTGGCTGACCCTGGCGGCTCCGAGCTGTGGCTTCCTGCACTGAGCCCCATTGATGTGGTGCTGATGCAGCCCTGGCCAGGACTGCTGCCGCTCAT